>NZ_QYBB01000018.1 GCF_004137685.1 Lichenibacterium minor
AACACGCGGCCCATGATCTGCACATCCTGCCTGGACGGCAGGTCGTCCGATCCCTCGCAAGGGCTCAATACGGTCAATGACCCAATAAGGGCGAGCAGGATTTGCCGTCTCATACTGCCCGCACGCCTGTTGCAGCTCAAGATGCTGTTGCTGGATAAATTCCAACATCACCCTGGAGCCATACTTGTTAAAATATTATAAAACTCCCATATCTGATCAAATCAGCACGACGGATCGGCACCCGGATAGCGTGTTGAGGTCGGCCTCATCGATATCGGCACCGGAGCCTGCGGCTGTGCCGACGACAGATCTGACGTCGGCGAACAGATCGGCGCCTCCATTGCGCGCGAAAACCACCTATGATGTCGCGATGTGTGGCGGTCGGTCGCAGTTCGCGCTCGGAACTGTCCAGTGCGGGCGGCGCGGTCGGGTCAGGATGGCCGCGTCGAGGGCGGGTCTGGCTCGACGTGTCGGACCCGTTCGGTTTCTGCCCCTCGGACGGGCGGCACGCCCGAATGGCCTGGCGTCCCGGGCAATTCGTTCGGCTTTGGCTTCCGCGCGCCGTCGACGCCAAAACCTGCTCCCGCGGCACGACGCTCGAGGCCCGGCGTCGTCGGGTCAGGCAGAAGCGGAACGGCCCTTCGAAGGTCGAGCCCCGCTTCGGGCGGATCGTCGCGTGCGGCCTGCGGCTGCCGGTCCACGCGGGATCACCACGCCCGTGACCGAGCGAGACGAACGGCCACCTGCATGGCCTTGCACGGTCGACGGCGGAGGATCATGGTCGCCAGCCGTGAAGTCCTGAACAGCACCTCTACGGAGCCTGCGGAGAGACCGGTTTCGACGGGAGTAGCTTTCAACTTCACGGCACGCTTTGTGATCTGAACTCCCGATACCCCTTCGCCCTGAGCTCGCAGGCCGGGCAGACCCCGCAGCCGTAGCCCCAATCGTGGCGGTGCGCCCGGTCGCCGGTGTAGCAGGTGTGGGTGTCGTCGCGCACGAGGTCGACCAGCGGCGCTCCGCCGAGCCCCTCGGCCAAGCGCCAGGTGGCGGCCTTGTCGATCCACATCAACGGCGTGTGCAGCACAAAGCGCGCTTCCATGCCGAGGTTGAGGGCGAGCTGCATCGCCTTGATGGTGTCGTCGCGACAGTCCGGATAGCCGGAGAAATCCGTCTCGCAGACGCCGGTGACGATGTGCTTGATGCCGCGCCGGTAGGCCAGCGCCGCCGCGAAGGTGAGGAACAGGAGGTTGCGGCCCGGCACGAAGCTCGTCGGCAGGCCGTTGTCCCCCATGCTGATCGCGACGTCGCGGGTCAGGGCGGTGTCGCTGAGCTGCCCCAGGACGGCGAGGTCGAGCATGTGGTCGGGGCCGAGCCGGCCCGCCCAGGCGGGGAAACCCGCGCGCAGCCCGTCGAGGAACGGCGCCCTCACGTCGAGCTCGACGCGGTGGCGCTGGCGATAATCGAAGCCCACGGTCTCGACGTGGGCGAAACGGTCGAGCGCCCAGGCGAGGCAGGTAGCGGAATCCTGCCCGCCCGAGAACAGCACGATCGCCCGCGCTTCGTCCTGTCCGGCCATCACGCGATCCCCAGGAACTTGTGCGTCTGCAGCCCGAGGCGCCAGCGCGGGTTCGCCATGCAGTAGCGCACGGCAGCCTCCGTGTTGGCGGCCGCCTCGGGCCCGTCCATCGGCTGCAGGATGAAATGCCCGAAGCCGAGATGCGCGAAGCGCTCCGGCAGGGCGCGGGGCTGCGGGAAGACGAGCTTCAGCTCGTCGCCGCGCTCGACCGCCAGCGGCGCGTCGCCCTTCGGGCTGACGCAGAGCCAGTCGAGGCCCGGCGGGGGCGCGATGGTGCCGTTAGTTTCCACCGCGATCTCGAAGCCCCGCGCGTGCAACGCCGCCGTCAGGGCTTCGTCGACCTGCAGCAGCGGCTCGCCGCCGGTGAGCACGGTCAGGCGGTTGTCGGGCGCGCCGGTCCAGGCCGCCGCGACCGCGGAGGCGAGGGCGTCCGCGTCGGCGAACCGGCCGCCGCCGGGGCCGTCGAGGCCGACGAAATCCGTGTCGCAGAAGGTGCAGGCGGCCGATGCGCGGTCGGCTTCCCGCCCGCTCCACAGGTTGCAGCCGGCGAAACGGCAGAAAACGGCGGCGCGGCCGGCCTGCCGGCCCTCGCCCTGGAGGGTGTAAAAGATCTCTTTGACGGCATAGGACATGATCGCCACAGGATATAGGCGATCGTCCGCCCGATTGCAGCAGGGGCGCACGGACCCGCGCCGCACGGTCGCCCGTTCGGGCCGGACCACCACGAGAGGATCGCACCATGACGACGACACGGGGCGCCGCCCTGGCCTTCACCCTGGCCTGCCTGGCCGCCGGGCCGGCCTCCGCCGCCACCTGCCACATGACCGTGCAGGGCGTGCCGGTCATCGACGACCGGGACTGCGCGGTCAGCGGCCGCGCCGGCGACGTCACCATCACGGTCGGGGCCGAGGATGCGATCAGGGTCAGGCGGGCGGCGATGAGCGGCCGCTTCGTCGCGCGGCGCCCCGGCGACGGGCGCCTGCGCCGGGTGTTCGTGCGCTACGGCCAGGTCGTCGTGTCGAGGGATTCGGACGACAAGACCTGCTACTTAAACCAAAGGGCGACGCTCTGCGTCGACCCCTGAGGCCGGGCCGCGGAACGGCCCGGCGCCCGCCCATCAGCGGAACGGCGGCTCGTCGAAGGCGCGCAGCTTGCGCGAATGCAGCCCCGCCCGGTCGCGGCGCAGCCGGTCGAGCGCGTCGAGGCCGATGAGCAGGTGCTCGCCCACGGCCCGCTCGTAGAAGGCGTTGGCGGCGCCGGGCAGCTTGATCTCGCCGTGCAGCGGCTTGTCGGACACGCAGAGCAGCGTGCCGTAAGGCACGCGC
Organism: Lichenibacterium minor; assembly: GCF_004137685.1. Lineage (GTDB taxonomy): Bacteria > Pseudomonadota > Alphaproteobacteria > Rhizobiales > Beijerinckiaceae > Lichenihabitans > Lichenihabitans minor. Next base: position 2,902 of record NZ_QYBB01000018.1, read on the forward strand.
AGGCGGTAGCCCTGGGCCGCCACCGTGCCGCTTTCCATGTCGACCGCGATCGAGCGCGACAGGTTGATCCGCCGCCGCTCCTGCGAGAAGCGGAGCTCCCAGTTGCGGTCGTCGTAGGTCACGACCGTGCCGGTGCGCAGGCGGCTCTTCAGCGCGTCCGGCGCTTCCCCGGTCACGCCGGCCGCCGCGGCCTGCAGCGCCAGCTGCACCTCGGCCAGCGCCGGCACCGGCACGTCGGGCGGCACCAGCTCGTCGAGGATGCGGTCGCGGCGCATGTAGCCGTGGGCGAGCACGTAGTCGCCGATGGTCTGCGATTGGCGCAGGCCGCCGCAATGCCCCACCATCAGCCAGCAATGGGGGCGCAGCACCGCGAGGTGGTCCGTGATGGTCTTGGCGTTGGACGGGCCGACGCCGATATTGACCAGCGTGGTCCCCGAAGGGGCGCCGTCCGGCCCGCGCCCGACGAGGTGGTAGGCGGGCATCTGCGAGCGGTGCCAGGGCGAGGCCGCGATCACGGCCGCCGGATCGGCGTCGGCCGCCTCGCCGCGCTCGACCACGACGCCGCCCGGCAGCACCAGACGCTCGTAGCCGTCGCTCTCGGCCAGCGTCCTCAACCCGACGCGCACGAACTGGTCGACGTAGCGGTGGTAGTTGGTGAGCAGGATCCAGGGCTGGATGTTGCGCCAATCCGAGCCCGTGTAGTGGACGAGGCGGCGCAGGGAGAAATCGATCCGCACGGCGTCGAAGAGGGCCAGGGGCCGCGCGCCGTCGGGCTCGTCGACCTGCCACAGCCCGTCGGCGATCTCGTCGCCCACGGCGCTCAGCAGAGGCACGGGGAAGTGGCGGGCGAGTTCGGCCGGGGTGACGCCGCCGGACGCGAGGTCGGCGCCGGGCTCGACCACGTAGGGATAGGGGATCTCCTGGGCGCTCGACCCGACCTCGATCGAGACGCCGTAGTCCCGCACCAGCGGGCGGAGCTGGTCCAGCAGGTAGGGGCGGAAATAGTCGGGCTGGGTCACCGTGGTGGTGTAGGTGCCCGGCCCCTGCAGCTTGGCGGTGGCGCGCTTGATGCGCGGCACCGGGCCGTCGGGCGCGTAGGTGACGCGCAGCTCCGGATAGCGGAACTGCATGCGGGTGCCCATGTCGGGCGCCGTGCCGTCGTCGAGAAAGCGCCCGAGCGCCGCCCGCAGCGCTTCGGTGGCGCCGGCGTGGAGGTCGCGCAGGCGGTCCACCGCCGCTTCCGGCGAATCCATGGTCTCGGTCGGGCGGAGTTCGTCGGTCTGCACGCGGGGACACCTCGATGGCGCCGGGGGCGCGGTCGGCCGACTCTCGCATCCCCGGCCCCCGAGCGCAAAGACGACGATCAGGCCGCCTCGGACCGGTCTCCGGGGCGGCCGTGCGGCTTGCCGTGCGGCTTCGGACCCTGCGGGACCTCGACGGTTTCGCCGGCGCGCAGGACCGTCCTGACCTTGATCTCGGACGGCTTGGCGTCGCCCGTGACGGTGACGACGTCCCCCGGCGCGAGCCGGATGCGCTCGGCACCCTTCGGGCCGAGGTCGGCCAGGACGGTGCCGCCCTCGCCCTTCAGGGTGAACCGGTGGGCGAAGACGTCGGCGACGGTGCCGGACAGCGTGACGGTATCGGACATGGATCGATCTCCTCGTTGACGATGATGCCGGCGGTCGAAGCCCTCGACCGCCGGCCAGCGCGACCGGGCGCCGCCGCTCGGGCGGCGCGGCCCGTCGCGATGGGTGGGCGGGAACCCGCCCTTCGTTGGCTGCCTCCGCGACGCGGGAAGCGGCTTAGCTCGGTTGCCGCGCGGGCTGCCGATCCGTGACCCGGCCCCTTCGGCCGGATCCCGGATCAGAAGCCGGCGCGGACCGGAGGCGGGGGCGGCCCCCCGGGACCGGCGTCGAGCGCGTCCTGGCGGCCATCGGCGTGCGACAGCACGGCCGCGTGCAGCGTGCCGTGGTCGAAGCGGCCCTGCACCGTCACGGTTTCGCCGGCCTTGACCAACGCGGCGCCCCGCGCCGCCGGTCCAGTCTCGACGAGGGCGCGGCCGGTGTCGTCGGCGAGGACGAACTTGTCGCCGAACACGTCGGCGACCTGGCCCTTCAGGGCGGCGCTGCCGTCCTTGACGCTGCCGATGGGGCCGGGCGCGAGGGCCAGCACGGTCGTGTGCCGCGTGCCGTCGGCGAAGTGGATCAGCGCGCCGCCGGCCCCGAAGGCGAGCAGCAGCGCCGCGGCGGCTCGGACGCCGCGGCGGCGCGACAGCCCGGGGCCGGGGAGCCCGGGGCGCGGCGTGGTGGCGCGGGTGGAGGCGGGGTCGGAGGTGGACATGCGGTGGGCATCCCGTGTTGGCGATGCCCCGGTGTAGCGGGGTGGCCGCGACGGGCGCTGAACCCCGCGGTTCAGACTGGGTTCAGGTGCCGCCCGCGCCCCGGCGGCCTTCGCCGCGCTGCAACCGCCGAGGTGTCGGCTGCGGATCCACGAGCTCTGCAGATGTGAAAGATGCCGGAACAAGGAGCGTCGCCTGAAAGGCTCGCTTCTTCGGTCAACGGCGATCTGATAAGCTGTCGCGCGTACTGGAGCGGACGAAGGGATTCGAACCCTCGACCCCAACCTTGGCAAGGTTGTGCTCTACCACTGAGCTACACCCGCATCCATGTCGCGCGGCGACGAGGTGGTTATTGCCGCAGACCGGGACGGTTTGCAAGCCCGCCGGCCACAAAAAGCGACGACGGCCTGCGGGGACGTCGGCCGTCGGCAACGGAAGGCCGCACGGCGCGTTGCATCCCGGACGAGGCGGGGGAAGACGGCATGAGGCGATCGGCACTCGGAATCATCGCGGCCTGCGCGCTGGCCGGCCTGGGCCTGGGGAGCGCGGAGGCGCAGACGCCCGGCGGGCAGACGGGCGGCACCTCCGGCGGCACGGGCGGCGCCAGCTCCAGCGGCGGCCAGGGCGACGCCGGCGGCACGGGGCACACCGGCGTGAAGACGGAAGGCAGCGGGCGGCCCGCGCCGGCCGAACCCGCCGCGGGGTCCAGCGCCGGCGGCGTCAGCGGCACGCCCATCGTCGGCTCCGGCGCCAACGGCAACGGCGGGGTGATGACGGGGACCACCGGCAAGGCGCCCCCGTGAAGCGCGGCGAATACGGGGGGCCGACACCATGAGCAAGCGATCCACGATGGTCGTGACGGCGGCGGCCGTGGCGCTGCTCGCCGCGGCGGGGGGCGCCGGGGCGCAGAGCGGCCGCGGGGCGGACCTGGACGCGAACGCGGGCTCGCCCCTGCCGGGCGGCGGCACCACCAAGGACCTCACCGTGCCGGGAGCGGGCGGCGTGGCCGGGACGGGGCTCGGCGGTTCGACGAACGGGTCGGGCAACGGCGCCACGAGCGGCACGCCCAGCGGCGACACCGGAGCGGCCGGCGTGCCGGGCACCGGCACGAGCGTCCCCGGCCCGGCGGGACAGGGCATCGGCGGCCAGGGCGTCTCGAACGGCATCGGGACCGGCGCGGCCGCGTCCCCGGCGGGCAAGGCCGGTTCGGGCGCGGCGGCGACGGGCGGGGCCGGCGCCAAGCCGTGAAGGCGGCGCGGCTCCGGGCGGAGCCTCGACCCGTCAGAAGTGCTCGTCCTGGGGGGCGGTCGGCTTCAGCTCGTGGCGCATGATTAGCGGCACCTGGGTGAGCGCGAAGACGATCGTCAGCGGCATGGTGCCGAACACCTTGAAGCCGGTCCAGAACACGTCGCTCTGGGTGCGCCACACCGCTTCGTTGAGCGCCGCCAGCACGAAGAAGAACAGGCCCCAGCGGAAGGTGAGCTTGCGCCACCCCGCCTCGTCGAGGTGCAGCGCCGAATCGAGCACCACGGGCAGCAGCGGTTTGTTGAACGCCAGGCCGCCCAGCAACGCCGCGCCGAAGATGCAGTTGATCACCGTCGGCTTGATCTTGATGAAGACCGGGTTGTCGAAATAGAACGTCAACGCGCCGAAGAACAGGACGGCGACCGCGGTGACGACCGGCATGACCGGGAGGCGGCGGGTCAGCGCGTAGGAGGCGGCAAGCGTCACCACCACGCCCACCATCAGCACCCCCGTGGCGACGTGGAGGCCGTAGCGGTAGGAGGCGACGAAGAAGCAGGCCAGCGGCCCGAGCTCCAGCACGAGCTTCAGCGCCGGGTCCACCGCGCGTCCGGCGGGCTTCGCCGCGCGCGCCGCGCCCCCGGCGGCTTTCGGTCTGTCATCGAGACTCGTCATCGTTCGCCTGTCACCTCGGCTCCGCGCGCCGACCGGGATTCGCCACCCCGGCCGGCGCGCCGGCGCCCGAATAGCCTCAAACTTCAACCCGATAAAGCGACGAACCCGTTCTTTTGATGACGCGGCGCGGCGTCAACGCTCCAGGCCCGCGATGGCGCGGGCGAAATCCGCGGCCGCGAAGGGTTCGAGGTCGTCGATCCCCTCGCCGACGCCGATGAAATGGACCGGCAGGGCGAACTTTTCCGCCACCGCCGCCAGGATGCCGCCCCGCGCCGTGCCGTCGAGCTTGGTCATCACCAGGCCGGTGACGCCGGCGACCCTGGCGAAGATCTCGACCTGGCTCAGGGCGTTCTGGCCCACCGTCGCGTCGAGCACGAGCAGCACGGCGTGGGGCGCGTCGGGCTCCGCCTTCTTCACCACGCGGACCACCTTGGCGAGCTCGTCCATCAGCTCGGCGCGGTTCTGGAGCCGCCCCGCCGTGTCGATCAGCACCACGTCGGAGCCGTTGTCGCGCGCTTCCGCGATGGCGTCGAAGGCGAGGCCCGCGGCGTCGGCGCCCTGCGGCCGCGACACGACGGGCGAGTTCGTCCGCTCGCCCCAGACGCGCAGCTGCTCGATGGCGGCGGCGCGGAACGTGTCGCCGGCGCCGAGCGTGAGCTTCAGGCCCTCCGCCGACAGCTTCGCCGCGAGCTTGCCGATCGTCGTGGTCTTGCCCGAGCCGTTGACGCCCACCACCAGCACCACGAAGGGCTTCTTCGCGGCATCGACCGCGAAGGGCACCGCCACGGGGGCCAGGACGGCTTCCACCTCGCGCGCCAGGATGGCCTGCACCTCCTCGGGGTCGATGCCCTTCTCGTAGCGGCCCGAGCCGATCGCCCCGGTGATGCGGGTCGCCATGGCGATGCCGAGGTCGGCCCTGATGAGCACGTCCTCCAGGTCGTCGAGGGTGGCGTCGTCGAGCTTGCGCTTGGCGAAAACCCCGACGATGCCGTCCTTGATCGACGACGACGAGCGCGACAGCCCGCCCGTCAGCCGCGCCAGCCAGCTGCGCCGCGGCGGCTCGGCGGCTGGGGCGGCCCCGGGAAGCGCTTCGGCCTCGACGAGCCGGGCCAGCGGCGTCTGCCCCGCGGGGGCGGGCGGAGGCTGCGGCGCTTCGGCGACGGGGCCAGCCGCGTCGGGCTCGGGCCGCGGCGGCTCCGGCGCCAGGCGGGGCGCGGGGTCCGGCGCCGGGCGCGTCGCGTCGGGAGCCGCCGGGATGGGATCGGACGCCGGCTTCAACGCCGGGACGGGATCGGGCGCCGGCTTCGGCGCCGGCAGGGGATCGGGCGCCGGCGCCGGCCGGGGAGGAGCTTCGGCGGCGGGGGCGGGATCGGGCGTGGGCTCGGCCGGAGCCGCGGGCTCGGGCACGGCGCCGCCGCCGAACAGCCGCTTGAAGAAGCCCGGCTTCCGCTTGCCGCCCTGATCGTCGTCCCCGGCCATCCGCCCATCCCCGTCCCGTGCCGCGCGGCTCGCCACGCCGTCCCGGTTCCGATAAGCCTTTCCCGGTGCAGCCGATAGACCTCGCCCCCCGCCTCCTCTACCGCGACGCCCTGATGCTCGTCCTGGACAAGCCCGCCGGCATCGCGGTCCACCCCGGCCCGAAGGGCGGCGACAGCCTGGAAGCGCATTTCGACGGCCTGCGCTTCGGCCTGCCCCGCGTGCCGGCCCTGGCCCACCGGCTCGACCGCGACACGTCGGGCTGCCTCGTGCTCGGCCGCCACCGCAAGGCGCTGCAGAAGCTCGGGGCGCTGTTCAAGGCGGGCCGCGTCGACAAGACTTACTGGGCGGTGGTGGAGGGCGTGCCCGAGGCGGATTCCGGCACGGTCGACCTCGCGCTCGGGCGGCGGGACGCGTCGCGCGGCTGGTGGATGCAGGTCGACCCCGCCGGCCAGGAGGCCGTGACGGATTGGCGCGTGCTCGGGCGCGGCGGCGGCCGGAGCTGGCTCGAGCTGAAGCCGCGCACGGGCCGCACGCACCAGATCCGCGTGCATTGCGCGGCGCTGGGCTGGCCGCTGGTGGGCGACGCCATCTACGGCGACCGCGACGCCGCGTCGACCACGACGCTGCACCTGCTCGCCCGCCTCGTGGCGGTGCCGCTGTACCCGAGCCGGGCGGCAGTGGAAGCGGAAGCCCCGGTGCCGGGCCACATGGCCGCCGCGCTGGCGGCGCTGGGCTTCGCGGGAAACCCGGCCCCCTGACCCCGGGGGCCGGCCCGGCGTTCAGATCCGCTTCAGCGACAGCGCCTTGCCCTTCTTCGGGTCGTTCATCCAGGACCCGTCCTCCTGGGCGTCGAGCTCGGTCGTGTGGCCCTTGCGGGCGGTGAGCACCAGCTTGCCGCCCACCATCTCCCAGCCGACCGGATCGAAGATCACGATGCCCTGGTCGCGGCAGGCCGGGGCGAGGCGGGCCTTCAGGGTCCGGCCCGCTGCCGACGCGTCGTCCAGCGTCACCATGCAGCCGGTGTCGTGCGTCCTGTCGCGCAGCACCGCGTAGCGGCCGGCCACGTCGGCCGGCTTCTGCCCGGCCGCGGCGGGCCGCTTGGCGGCCGGCGCCGCCTTGGCGCTCGCCTGCGCGAGTTCGACCGCGGCGGGCGCCGCCGCGGCGGCCCTGTCCAGCGCCGCACGGCCGCGGCCGTCGGCGGAGCGGAGCGACAGCGCGTCGCCCTGCGGGGTCGTGGTGCGGAACCCCGCCCCGTCGACCGCGAAGGCGAGCAGCGGCTCGCCGCGCGCGTCGTCGAGGTGGAGGCCGTCGCCCACCTCGGACCAGGATGCGACGCCCTTCAGCGCCGGAAAGGCGCGGTGGCAGCCCGGCGGCATGGCGACGGGGGCGGTCTTGCCGCCCGCGGCGGCGTGCAGGGTCAGGCGGCACTGCTTGCCGCCGTCCCCCGACAGCGTCCAGCTGCTCGCGGCCGGCGCCGGCGCCGCCTGCGCGCCGGCGGCGCACAGCAGCGCCGCGGCGGCGATGGCGGGGCGGATCGCGTGCATGATGCGGGCTTTCGGGAGCGCGGTCATCGGGGGCCGGCCGAGCCCTTGTAGGCGCCGCGCCACGGCGTCTCGACCACGGGAGTCAACGGGGGCGCGCCGGCGCGCCAGGAGCGGATGTTGTCGACCACGAGCTGGCCCATGGCGTCGCGCGTGTGGTGCGACGCCGAACCCACGTGGGGCAGCAGCACGACGTGGTCGAGGTCGAGCAGCGCCTGGGGCACCTTCGGCTCCTCGGCGAAGACGTCGAGGCCGGCGCCCAGGATGGTCTTGGACTGCAGCGCCGCGATCAGCGCCGCCTCGTCGACCACGGAGCCGCGCGCCACGTTGATGAGGATGCCGGAGGGGCCCAGCGCCTTCAACACGGCGGCGTCCACGAGATGATGCGTTTCGGCGCCGCCCGGCGTGATGACGACGAGGATGTCGCAGTTCTCGGCGAGCTCGAGCGCGGTCGCGTGGTAGCGGAAGGGGACGCCGTCCTGCGGCCGGCGGCCGTGATAGGCGATCGCGAGGCCAAAGGCTTCGGCGCGATGCGCGATGGCCTTGCCGATCCGCCCCAGCCCGAGGATGCCGAGCGTGCGGCCGCGCAGCGTGTGGCTCAGCGGAAAGGCGCCGTCGAGCCACCGCCCGGCCCGCAGGTGGCGCTCGGCGGCGGGGAACTGGCGCACGGTCGCCAGCACGAGCCCCATGGCGGTGTCGGCCACCTCGTCGTCGAGCACGCCCGGCGTGTTGGTGACCAAGAGCCCGCGCTCGCCCGCCCAGGCGGCGTCGATCGAATCGTAGCCCACGCCGAAGCTCGACACGATCTCGAGCTTCGGGAACCGCGCCATGAAGGCGCCGTCGACCTTGACGTGCCCGCCGACCGCGAGGGCGCCGACCTCCGGCGCCACGCGGGCCAGCTCGGCGTCCGGATCGGCGGACTCCCACAGCTTCACCAGGCCGGCGTCGCCGCCGAGGGCCTCGACGACCTTGGGTGCCATCGGTTTGGGCATGAGGATCAGGGGAGACGCCAAGCCGATGCTCCGGAACGCTGAAAGGTGTGAGCCATCATGCGGCAAGGCCGCCCCACCGGCAACAGCGCGATCGGGTCCGGGCGCCGCAAGCTGGGGTGCCCGCCGACCGGGCGACGCTCTCCCCCATGCCCGCCCGCATGGCGGAAGTCGCCGGATCGCCGGCGAGACTTCGGGCATCGGCCGAGGAATGCCGCTCCTCGAACCGGCGGCGGCCTGGACGGGACGAGGAAAGGCCGCCGCTGGCACGGGAGCGCGTGTGGCCACGGGAGGGGGGCGGCGTCAGCCGCCGGTGGCGAAGCCGGGGTAGAGCGTCATGCCGCCGTCGACGAACATGGTGGTGCCCGTGACGTAGTCGGCGGCGTCGGACGCCAGCCACACGGCCGCCTGGGCGATGTCGTCGGGCTCGCCGATGCGCTTGTAGGGCACCAGCGTCATCAGGTCGGCATAGGCTTCGGGCGTGGACCAGGCCGCGGTGTTGATGGGCGTGCGGATGGCGCCGGGACCGATGGCGTTGACGCGGACGAAATGGGGCGCGAGCTCCTGCGCCATGCTCTGCATCAGCATCATGATGCCGCCCTTCGACGACGCATAGTTGACGTGGCCCGCCCAGGCGATCTGCTGGTGCACCGACGACATGCAGATCATCTTGCCGGCGGCGAGCGACACCCCTTTCACGACGCCGCGCTTCAGGAACTCGCGCGCGGCGGCGCGCTGGCACAGGAACTGGCCGGTGAGGTTCACCGAGATGACCTTCTCCCACTGCGCCAGCGTCATGGACACGAGCGGCGAGTCGGCCTGCAGGCCGGCATTGCTGACCGAGATGTGCAGCGTGCCGAATTCCGCGATGGCCTTGGCGTACATGGCCTCGACCTCGCCCTCGTTCGACACGTCGGCCTTCACCACGATGGCGCGGCGGCCGAAGCCCTCGATCTTGTGGGCGACCTCCTCGGCCGTCTCGGGATGGGTGACGTAGTTCACCGCCACGTCGGCGCCCGCCTGCGCGAGGCCGAGCGCCACCGCTTCGCCGATCCCGGAATTGGCGCCGGTGACGATGGCGGGCTGGCCCTTCAGCACCTCGTTGTAGGCGATCCGGGGCACGCGACCGGGGTCGAACTGGGCGGGGGCGGCGGATTTCGCGTCGGCCTGCTTGGCATCGCTCATGGCGGGTGTCCTCGGTCGAACGGCGGAACGGCTCCGCCTCGGCTCCCGCTCAACGACCGGCCGCGCGTGGCGTTCCGCCGCAAGCGCCCGGCCGGGCCGGGCCGGGCGCGATTGGCCCCCCGGTTGCGGCGTGGTACACCCGCGGCTCATCAGGACGCGACGGCCCGAGCCTGCGCACCGGACGACGAGGATCCCATGACGACCAGCGCCCCGAACGCCCGCCTCGGCGAGGTGACGCAACGCATCGTCGAGCGCAGCCGCGACACCCGCTCCCGCTACCTCGACCGGATCGCCAAGGCGGCCGAGGCCGGCCCGCGCCGCGCGCGGCTCGGCTGCGCCAACCAGGCCCACGGCTTCGCGGCCTGCGGGGTCAGCGACAAGGCGATGCTGCGTTCGGGCGCCGGCGCCAACCTCGCCATCGTGACGGCCTACAACGACATGTTGTCCGCCCACCAGCCCTACGAGGGCTACCCCGAGATGATCCGCCGCGCCGCCCGCGACGCCGGCGGCGTGGCCCAGGTGGCCGGCGGCGTGCCCGCCATGTGCGACGGCGTCACCCAGGGCGAAGCCGGCATGGAGCTGTCGCTGTTCTCCCGCGAGGTCATCGCTCTGTCGACCGCCGTGGCGCTGTCGCACCAGACCTTCGACTCGTCCGTGTACCTCGGCATCTGCGACAAGATCGTGCCCGGCCTCGTCATCGGGGCGCTGGCCTTCGGCCATCTGCCGGCGATCTTCATCCCGGCGGGGCCGATGACCTCGGGCCTGCCCAACGACCAGAAGGCGAAGATCCGCCAGCTCTTCGCCGAAGGCAAGATCGACCGCGCGGCGCTGCTGGAAGCCGAGGCCGAGTCCTACCACGGCCCCGGCACCTGCACGTTCTACGGCACCGCCAACACCAACCAGATGATGATGGAGATCATGGGGATGCACCTCCCCGGCGCATCCTTCGTCAACCCCAACACGCCGATGCGCGAAGCCCTCACGCTGGAAGCGGCGCGCCGCGCCATGCAGATCACCGCGCTCGGCAACGAATACACCCCGATGGGGCGCATGCTGGACGAGCGGGCCTTCGTCAACGGCATCGCGGGGCTGCACGCCACCGGCGGCTCGACGAACCACACGCTGCACATCGTCGCCATGGCGGCGGCGGGGGGCATCAAGCTCACCTGGCAGGACTTCTCCGACCTCGCCGACGTGGTGCCGCTGCTGTGCCGCGTGTACCCGAACGGCAAGGCGGACGTGAACCACTTCCACGCCGCCGGCGGCATGGCCTTCGTGATCCGCGAGTTGCTGAGCGACGGGCTGCTCCACCGCGACGTCGAGACCGTGATGGGCAAGGGGCTCGACGCCTACACGGCCGAGCCGGCGCTGGGGGCCGAAGGCCAGCTCGTGTGGCGCACGGGCCCGCAGCAGTCCGGCGACGAGACGGTGCTGCGCGGCGTCGCCAAGCCGTTCCACGCCACGGGCGGGCTGAAGCTGCTCGACGGCGGCCTCGGCCGCGCGGTGCTGAAGACCTCGGCGGTGGCGCCCGAGCGCCACGTCATCGAGGCGCCGGCGCGCGTGTTCCATTCGCAGGAGGAGCTGCAGCGCGCCTTCAAGGCGGGCGAGTTCACCGGCGACATGGTGGCGGTGGTGCGCTTCCAGGGCCCCAAGGCCAACGGCATGCCGGAGCTGCACAAGCTGATGCCGCCCCTCGGCGTGCTGCAGGACCGCGGCCACCGCGTGGCGCTGGTGACGGACGGGCGGCTGTCCGGCGCGTCCGGCAAGGTGCCGGCGGCGATCCACGTCACGCCCGAGGCGACGGAAGGCGGCCCCATCGCCAAGGTGCGGGACGGCGACATGGTGCGGATCGACGCCGTGACGGGCCGGCTCGACGTGCTGGTGCCGGCCGACGAATGGGACGCCCGCGAGAACGCCACCTGCGACCTCGAAGACTCCCACTGGGGCTGCGGGCGCGAGCTCTTCGCCCCGTTCCGCGCCGCTGTCGGCGCCGCGGACGCCGGGGCGACCATCTTCGGGTGACACGGAGGGTGGGGGCGGCGGTCGACGCGGGGGCGCCCCGCGGCGGACCGCGTCCGCGCCCCCTCCCCGCTCGGCCGGCCTATTTCGCCAGGTGCTGGTCGAAGAACCGCGTGATCTCGCCGAACACCTCCTTGGTGAGCGGCGCCTGGGGGTCGAACAGGTACTGCGCGTGGGAGATCCCCTCGTAGACCTGCAGTTCCTGCACGACGCCCGCTTCGCGCAGCTTCTGCTGCGTCCTGACCGTGTTCGACAGGAACAGGTCTCGGGTGCCGCTGGTCAGGATCGTCGGCGGCAGGCCGTGGAAGTCGCCGTAGATGGGCGACAGCTGCGGGTCCTTCAGGTCGTGGCCGGCGGCGTAGAGCTGCGCCGCGTGGGTCAGGTAGCCGGAATAGCTGACCAGCACGTTGTCGACCCACTCGTTGGTCCGGTAGGTGTCGCCGGTCTCGGTCATGTCGGACCAGGGCGTGCCGGGCGCGACGGCGCCGGGCAGCGCCACGCCCTCGCCCTTCAGCCGCAGCATCAGCGCCAACGCCATGCCGCCGCCCGTCGAGGTGCCCACCACGGCCACCTTCTTCGGGTCGGTTTCGGCGATCAGCGCCCGGTAACCGGCGTCGGCGTCGTCCATCGCGGCCGGATAGGGCGCGTCGGGCGGCATGCGGTAATCGACCGCGACCACCTTGTAGCCGCCGTAGGCCGCCATCAGCATGGCTTCGGCGGTGCCCGACTCGCCGGGCCCGTAGACGTATCCGCCACCGTGGATGTTGTAGACCACCTGGCCCTTGTGGGCGTCGGGGATCTCCTTCGGCGTCAGGACGAAGCCCTTCACGCCGCCGATCGTGGTGGGCTGGATGGTGACGCCCAGGGCCGCGCGGGCCTTGGCCAGCCCCGGCAGGGAGGCCTGCGCCAGCTTGTCGACCAGCGCCTTCCAGGCGGCGGCGTCGGGCGGGTTGGCGTTCCAGGCCGGCACGCGGTAGGGCGCGGCGACGAGGGCCGCCGTGGCGAGATCGACGTCGTCGGGGACCGGCACGGCCTTCGCCGGCACGGAGCGGGGGCCGGGCGCGCCGTTGGCGGCGTTCTGCGCGGCCTCGAGGGCGGGGAAATCCGGGTTCGGAACCGTCTGGGCGAGGAGCGGCGTCGCGCCGAGAAGCGCCGCGGCGCAGGCCGCCGCGCGCAGAACAATCGACATGTTTCCATCCCGTGGGCGCTGTCCGACCCCGGGCCGGCCGGCGCGGCGCCCTCGCCCGGTTGGCCGCATGTTACGGTCCTTCGCGGCGCGCCGGCAAGCTGCGCCCCCGGCGGGGGCCGGGCGCGCACCGCGACGGCCGTTCGCCGCAGGCTTTCCGTCCAGCCCCGCCTTGATCGGCCGGGCGAGTGTTGATAGGACGCCCCGGAAGCGCGGTTCTCGATTGAAGAACGGCTCGCCCGAACAGAAATCCGTTCATCTATTCAGTCTAGGTTTCCGTGCCATGGCGGCATGGGCCTGCAACGATCGGACGCGTCCGCCACGCCCGCGCCGGGACGGCGACGTCGACCGGACGGGATCGCGATTTCGAGACGCCGGAACCGGACCTTCAGAACCCTCATGACCGACCTGACGAAGACCGTCGCCCCCGATTCCAACAGCGTCGTCGACAGCGTCGTGTGGCGGTACGCCTGGGCGTCGCACGACCTGACATACGGCTTCACGGCGTCGGACATCGACGGCGACGGCAGGCCCGATTTCGACGAGGGCAATTGGCGCGCCTTCTACGGGTCGATCTTCGCCGATCTGTCCACCTTCACCCCCCTCACGTTCCACGAGACGGCGGCCAGCGCGGCCCTGCTGAACCAGATCCTGGGCAGCGGCGGGGGCGGTCAATCGTCCGATCCCGCGCCGGGCGTGACGCAGACGGGCACGGAGCTGGACATCTCCGGGACCGCCGCCTCGGCGTCCAGCGCCGTGTTCCTGGGACAATATTCGAACTCCTGGCTGCACGAGATCGGGCACAGCCTCGGCTTGCGCCACACGTTCGAGGTCGCGGGCGAGATCGACGACGGCGTCCGGGGCGAAGCGGACCTCGGCGTCCACTTCCTGAACTCGTCCCTCTACAGCGTCATGTCGTATTCCGGGACGGTGTGGGGCGAGGACAACCCGTGGACGCCGTCCGTCGACCCCGGGCAGACCGTGCTGAACGCCAACCTCGGCTCGTACGGCCCGATCGACGTCGCCGCCCTGCAGTACATCTACGGCGCGAAGGCGCACGATACCGGCGACGACGTGTACACGTTCGGCGACGACAAGGCGGCCGATGCGGGCTACACCACCATCTGGGACACGGGCGGGACCGACACGATCCGGTACGTCGGATCGAGCCGGTCCAAGATCGACCTCAGGGCGGCGACGCTGGACAAGCAGGTCGGCGGCGGCGGCTTCCTGTCTACCTCGGAAACGCTGACCGGGGGCTTCCTGATCGCGAACGGCGTCACGATCGAGAACGCCATCGGGGGAAGCGGCGACGACATCGTCATCGGCAATGCCGTGGCCAACACGCTGACGGGAGGCTCCGGCCACGACACGCTCACGGGCGGGGGCGGCGCCGACGTCTTCAAGGACACGGCCGCCGACCACGACGGCGACACGATCACCGACTTCACGAACCTCGACACCCTCCGCTTCACCGACGCGGCGCTCGGCAGCTTCTCCTTCGGCTACGACGCTTCGACCGGCCGGCTGACCTACGCCACGGGCAGCGGCGGCGGCCTTGGCCTGTCGCTGTCGCCCGGCCTGTCCGGCGCTTTCGTGGCGACGACGGATCCGTCCGGCGGCGTCGACCTCAGGCTCGCCGCAGCCACGGTCCCGGCGGCGACGCCTGCCGGCGGTTCGGCGGCGCCCGCCCCGACCGGCCAGGCTTCGACCACCGCCGGCCAGACCGTCGCCGCCACCGTTTCCGCGGTGGCGGCATCGGTGGCGGCCGGCCCGACCACCGCCCCGGCGACTGCCGGAACCGCGGTCACGAATGTCGGCGGGGCGATCCCCGCCGCCGCCCCTGCCGTCACGGGCACCGGCGACGGGCAGGCCGCCTCCGCGGCGGTCGCCGCCACGCAGGTCGCCGCGCAGGTCGCCACTGTGCCGACGGCGTCCCGCGCGGTTTCGACGGCACCGGTGGACAAGCTCGCCCTCGACCCCGGCCTCGCCTACACGGGCGACGGCGGCTTCGTGTTCACCGGCCACGCGTCGAGCACGGCCGGCGTGGCGAGCGTGGCGTTCTCCGCCGAGGTGGACGGCGCGCGCCGGCAACTGGGCTTCGCGGCCGTCGCGGCGGACGGGAGCTTCGCTTTCACCGACGCCGTCGACGACCCGCAGAGCTTCATCGTGGCGACGATGACCGACGGCGCCGGCGGACGATCGGACGTCGCTTCCCCGGCGAGCCTGGCCCGCCCCCCCGAGGGGGCGGGCTTCGTGGCCGAGATCGACAGCTACGACGGCGGCGCCCAGACGAGCGTGGCGCTGATCCGGGCCAACGGGCACCGCCAGGTCGACGTGCTGACGGGCGGGCAGACGCTCGCGTCGTCGAGTTTCGACGTGTTCCTCAACCACGGGGCTCCCGACAACACCTTCGTGTTCGATCCCGGCTTCGGCCGCGACGTCATGCGGCAGTTCCGCGTCGGCGGCGACGGGGGCGACACGCTGGCGCTGTCGGGCGCGGACTTCGACAATTCCGTGGCGGAGGTCCTCCGCGACAGCCGCATGGTGGGCGGCGCCGTCGTGATCTCCGATCCGGTCACCGGCGACATCCTGCGCCTGGCGGGGGTGACCAAGCGGGAGCTGATCGCCGGCCGGGACGCCGTGACGTTCCACGCGTGACGCCCGCGCGCGCCTCGGCGGAGCGGGGGCGTCACGCGCTTTCGGCGCTGAACTCCCCCGTCGCCTCGTCGAGGTCGATCAGGCGCATGACGATGTCGGACGGCTCGTAGACGGAACCTTCCGTCATGGCGTCGCCGGCCTCGTTGGCGCGGCCGATCACGACCTTGAACAGCCCGTCCGCGCGGTCGCGCGCGAGCTGGAGGTCGCGGATGCGTTCGCGGTTGCCGCGCTTCGTGCGCCAAGCGTCGAGGTCGGGCGCGTCGAACAGGTCGTAGCGCACCCCGCCCGGCACCTCGCGCAGCTTGTCGGCCCACAGCGTGACCACCACCGTCGCCCCGTCCTCGCCGTGGCCCGACCAGGCCCAGCGCTCGTTCTTCAGCGCGGCGCCCAGCGCCGCATAGGCTTCCACTTTTCCGACCATTCCACCGTGGCTCTTCGATCAGGTTTCCGAGGGGCTCGCCCTTCGGCGGGCTTCGACGCGAAGCCCTGACACGAGGACCGCTCCGCGGATAGGCTCGATGCCCCGCCTCGCACGCGAAACCCGCGGCGGACGACGGCCTCCGCGGCCGGCCGTCACGCCATCACGGCCTCGATCAGGAACGGCCCTTCCCCGTCCCGGTTCAGGGCGTATTCGAGCACGGCGTGGAACCCTTCGGCGGTTTCGACCGCCGCGCCCTCGACGCCGAAGCCGTTGGCGAGCGACACCCAGTCGACCGCGGGGTCGTCGAGCTGCATCATGCGGCGCGCGTTCTCGCCGAACTCGTTCACGCCGACGTTGCGCATCTCGCGCTGCAGGATCGCATAGGCGCGGTTGGAGAAGACGATCGTCACCACGTCGAGCTTTTCGCGCGCCTGCGTCCACAGCCCCTGCACGGTGTAGAGGCCGGAGCCGTCCGCCTGCAGCGCCACCACCTTGCGGCCGGGCGACGCCAGCGCGGCCCCGGCCGCCGCGCCCGGGCCCATGCCGATCGCGCCGCCGGTCAGCATCAGGTAGTCGTGCGGCGGCGCGCCCTTGAGGAGGTCGAAGACCGGGCGCGCCGTGGTCAGCCCCTCGTCGATCACGATCGCGCCTTCGGGCATCAGCATGGCGATGGAGCGCGACAGCGCGGCGTCGGTGAGGTCGCCCTCGGCCACGCCCTCCAGGGGCGCGGGCCGCGCGACCTCGAGCGGTGCCCCGGCGCCGAGCCGGTCCGCCAGGACCGACAGCGCGTCGCCGATCGCCTCGCCGGGCTCGGCCAGGACGAGGGCCCGCGCGCCCTCGGGCAGCAGCCGGTTCGGCTTGTTCGGGTAGGCGAAGAAGGCCACGGGCTCGGGGGCGCCCACCAGCACGAGCACGTCGACGTCGGCCAGGCACGCCAAGGCGAGGTCGATCGCGTAGGGGATCTTGGTCACGGGCACCCGGCCGAGCCCGGCCTCGATGCGGGGGATCTGCACGGGGGCGAAGAGCCTGGCGCCGGTCGCGGCGGCGATGCGGCCGGCGGTCTCCAGGCCGCCGGCGCGCAGCCCCTCGTGGCAGAGCAGGATCCCGGCGCGCGGCCCGGCGCCGCGGATCGCCGCCGCGGCGGCGGCGATCCGCTCCTCCGGCACGGCGCGGGGCGCGGGGACCGATGCCGCCACGGCCTCGGCGGGGGCGTCGACGCCGCCCCAGGCCGAATCGGCGGGCAGGATCAGCGTCGCCACGCCGGGATGGGTGCGGGCCGCCAGGATCGCCGCCTCGGCGGCGGGGCCCACGTCGTCCGGGCCCGTGCAGCGGCGCAGCCAATGCGACATGGGCCGGGCGAGCGAGTCGATGTCGGTGGTCAGCGGCGCGTCGAAGGGGAGGTGGTATCCGGCGTGGTCGCCCACGACGTTGACCACCGGGGTGCGGGCGCGGCGGGCGTTGTGGAGGTTGGCGAGGCCGTTGGCGAGGCCCGGCCCCGTGTGGAGCAGCGTGGCGGCGGGCTTCCCGGCCATGCGGGCGTAGCCGTCCGCGGCGGCCGTCACCACGCCCTCGAACAGGCCCAGCACGCAGCGCATGGCGGGCCGGCGGTCGAGCGCCGCCACGAAATGCATCTCCGACGTGCCCGGGTTGGCGAAGCACACGTCCACGCCGTTGACGAGCAGCGTGTCGCACAGGCGGTCGGCACCATTCATCGCGTCGGTCTCCAGGGCCGCCCGGCGGGCGCCGCATTGCGTTCCGGTGTTTTCGCGCCGATCCTGCGCAAAGGGAAGCGGGGGCGGCGCATCGTGGTGATCCTGGGGCTGACGGGTTCGATCGGCATGGGCAAGTCGACCACCGCGGCGATGTTCCGCGACGCCGGCGTGCCGGTGTTCGACGCCGACGCCGCCGTCCACGCGCTGTACCGCGGCGCCGCCGTGGCGGCGATCGAGGCGGCCTTCCCGGGGGTGGCGACGGGCGGCGCCGTCGACCGCGAGCTGCTGCGCCAGCGGGTGCTCGACGACCCTTCCGTGCTGCGCCGGCTCGAAGCCATCGTGCACCCGCTGGTGCGGGCCGAGCGCGCCGCCTTTCTGGCGCGGGCGGAGGCCGCCGGGGCTCCGCTCGCGGTGCTCGACATTCCGCTGCTGTTCGAAACGGGGGGCGACGCCGAGGTGGACGTCGTGGCGGTGGTGACGGCGCCCGAGGCTGTGCAGAAGGCGCGCGTGCTCCTCCGCCCCGGCATGACCGAGGCGCGGCTTTCCGCTATCCTCGCCCGGCAGGTGCCCGACGCCGAGAAGCGCGCCCGCGCGCGCTTCGTGATCGACACCGGCGCGGGCATGGCGGCCGCGCGGGCGCGGGTCGCGGCCGTGATCGCCGCGCTGGCGAAGGATGGATGAGGCTGATGCGCGAGATCGTGCTCGACACCGAGACCACCGGCCTCGACCCCAAGACGGGGGACCGGCTCTGCGAGATCGCCGGCATCGAGATCATCAACCACATCCCCACCGGCAACCGCTACCACGTCTTCATCGACCCCCAGCGCGACATGCCGGAGGGCGCCTTCAAGGTGCACGGGCTGTCGGCCGAGTTCCTGGCGGGGCACCCGGTCTTCGCCGTCCAGGTCGACGGCTTCCTGGACTTCGTGCGCGGCGCGAAGCTGGTGATCCACAACGCCGAATTCGACATGCGCTTCATCAACCACGAGCTCGGGCTGCTGAAGAAGCCGCCGATCCCGATGGACGACGTGATCGACACGCTCGCCATGGCGCGTCGCCGCCACCCCGGCGCGCCGAACTCGCTCGACGCGCTCTGCGCCCGCTACAAGATCGACACGTCGAAGCGCGTGAAGCACGGCGCCATGATCGACGTCGAGCTGCTGGCGGAGGTCTACGCCGAGCTGTCGGGCGGCCGGCAGACGAGCTTCGGCCTGGGCCCCCGCGCCGCCGTGCAGGCGACGGCCGGGGCGGTGGCGGCCCCGCTGCGCCGCTCCGTCCCCCTGCCCCCGTCCGTCACGGCCGAGGAGGACGCCGCGCATGCGGCCTTCGTCGACGGCATGGGGCCGAAGGCGATCTGGATGAAATACGGGATGGGCGCCGAGGAGCGGAAAGCGGGATAGGGTCCACCCGGACCCGCCCCGTCCGGCGGCACGACGTGGCGGCGCCGATCGGTTTCGGCGAGCCCGCAGGCAGTCAGGCTTCGGCGTCGCGCCGGGAGGGGCGGATGCGCGAGGCGGGGATTACGACCGCCCCTCCACCCGCTGCCCGCATGGCGACCGGTCCCGACGCCGGGCATCGCCGGGGCGGACGTGCCGAAGCATGATCGCCCATCGAACCCGCGGTTCCTGTTCGCACCGCAACGGGTGAGGGTCCGTCTACACCGGAAGCACGAGTTCGCCCTGTCGTGCCACGGTCGCGACGAAGCGGCGATCGTCCGCCGACAGGCCGGCGCGCAACGCATACTCGCCCGGCGAAACGATCCAGCCCGATCTCCGGGTGCAGTACCAGGCGAAGTCGCGCGGATCGAGCCGCAACACGACATCGCCGGTCTCCCCGGGCGAAAGATCGATGCGGGTGAAGGCCTTGAGTTCGCTGGGCGGGCGCTCCACGGGGGCCGCGTCGGGGGACACGTAGACCTGCACGACCTGTGATCCCTTTCGCTGTCCACGGTTGGCGAGGGTCACGCGCAGCGCCACCGTCGCGCTTGCCGAGAAGGTGTCGCCCTCGACCACCATCGCCTCGATGTCGATCGCCGCGTAGCCGAGCCCATGGCCGAACGGAAACAGGGGCGCGATGGCGTTCGCCTCGTGGTGGCGGTAGCCGACGAGCAGCCCTTCGGCGTACCGCACGCGCCCCTCGACGCCGGGATAGGACAGCCCGCCGCCCCCCTGGGTCTGCGTATCGTCGAGGCGATGCGGGAAGCTTTGCGGCAGCCGCCCGCCCGGCTCGACGTGGCCGAGGAGGACGTCGGCTACGGCGTGGCCGGCTTCCTGTCCGGGATACCAGGCCTGCACGACCGCGGACACCTTCCCGACCCACGGCATCTCGACCGGACCGCCGGTCTGGAGGACGACGACCGTGCGCTCGGCGACGGCAGCCACCGCCTCGATCAACTCGTTCTGCCGGCCCGGCAAGGTCATGGAGGGGAGATCGGCGCCCTCGCTGTCCCACTCGCCGTTGCGCCCGACGCAGAGGACGGCGACCTGCGCTTCGGCGGCGACCCGTACGGCTTCCGCGATCTCCGCGTCCGCCATCGGGAGGCCGATGCCGACATGGTAGGCGGAAAACGCCATCAGCGTGGTTTCGACCGGTTGAAACAGGATGACGATCTCGCAGGACCGGCCGACCGCCATCTCGACCTCGCCGATCCGCTCGTCGCAGCCTTCCTCGAAGAACGTCGATCCGCGCGTCCAGCTTTCCCAGGCCTCGACCACCTCGCACCCATCCACGAGCACGCGCGCGCGGCCTGCGGCGTAGACGCCGATGCGGTGGCGCCCATCCGCCTCCGGCACGTAACGCCCGGTGATCCGCAGCGAGAAGCGCTTCGGGTCGACCCTGCCGCCCGCGGGGGCGTCGATCATCATGGCGTGGGCCACCGCCAACGTCTCGACATGGACGGGCGTGCCCGAGAAATCGTCGTTGGCGAACCATTCGGCCCTCAGCGGGCCGGCGAGTTCGGGCGCATATCGATGGTTGTCGCAACCCGGCGCGAACAGAAGCGCGCCTTCGCCGACCGCCGCGGCGAGGCCTTCCCACGGCGAAACCTGCCGGTGAGCCTTCAACTGGGAGGAACCGCCCCCCATGCAGCGGGCCGCCTTGGCGTTGGGCCCGATCACGGCGATCTTTCCGACGCCGGCCAAGGGGAGCGTCCCGTCGTTGGTGAGGAGAACCGTGCCGCGCGCGCCCGCGCGTCGGATCAAGGCGCGTGTGGCCTCACGCTCGACGGCCTTCTCCTCGTGCGGCCGCGCGTCCTGCAGGGCACCGGTGCGCTGCATGAGGCGCAGCATGTTCAGGGCAGCCTGCCGAACCGCGTCCCGGGGCACGGTTCCGGCCTCGACGGCGCGCACGAGAGCCGCGCCACGGTCGCGGGTCGGTCCGGGCATCTCCAGGTCGAGGCCCGCCCGCATCGTTTCGGCGGTGGAATGGGAACCGAACCAGTCGCTCATGACGACGCCGTCGAACCCCCATTGGCGGCGCAGCACGTCGGTGAGCAGCCAGCCGTGCTCGGAGGTGAAGGTCCCGTTCAGCCGGTTGTAGCTCGACATCACGGCCCACGCGTGGGCTTCCTTCACGGCGGCCTCGAAGGGCACCAGGTAGAGTTCGCGAAGCGTGCGCTCGTCCACCTCGGACGACATGGTGGTGCGCTGGAACTCGCTTTCGTTGGCCACGAAATGCTTCACCGTCGCGCCGACCCGCTGGCCTTGCAGGCCGCCGATGTAGGCCACCGCGAGCGCGGCCGTGAGGACCGGATCCTCCGCGTAGCATTCGAAGTTGCGCCCGTTCAGCGCACCGCGCTGCAGGTTGACCGTGGGCCCGAGGAGCACGTGGGCTCCCTTGTCCTTCACCTCTTCGGCGAGCGCGGCGCCGATCTCGGACAGAAGGGACCGGTCCCAGGTGGCACCGAGCGAAATCCCGACCGGAAAGGCGGCGGCGCTGATCGCGCCGATCCAGGAACCGGCGCCCCGGGCCCCGTTGGGTCCGTCCGTCACGCGGAGGCTTCCGATGCCGAGCCGCCCGATGGCCGGGGTGGACCAGAAATCGGCGCCCGACAGCAGGCTGACCTGCTCCTCCAGCGTCAAGCCGTCCACAAG
Source organism: Lichenibacterium minor (assembly GCF_004137685.1). GTDB lineage: Bacteria > Pseudomonadota > Alphaproteobacteria > Rhizobiales > Beijerinckiaceae > Lichenihabitans > Lichenihabitans minor. Next base: position 24,441 of record NZ_QYBB01000018.1, read on the forward strand.
GGTCGCGGGGGTCATGTCGGTCACGAGAGCTCTCTCCGCAGCATGGGGGGGCGACCGGGGAAACCCTGTGAGGCCCCGGCGCGGTCGTCGTGGTCGAGACGATGGAAGGCTCGAGCGGAATGCCGGCTCAGACGCGCTCGCCGGTGGCGGCGTCGAACACGGACAGGCGCGCGGGATCGAAGGTGAAGCGCAGCGTCTGCCCGACCTCGAAGACGCGCTCGCCGTCGACCCGCACCGACATGGGCTGGCCGCCCAGTTCGGTCCACAGCAGCGTGTCGGCGCCCATGGGCTCCACGACGGCGACGCGCCCGTCGAAAGCGTAGCCGGATGCGGCGCCGGCCACCGACACATGCTCGGGCCGCACCCCCAGTGTCACCGGCGCGCCCGGATCCCGGGAGCCGTCGGCGAAGGCATAGCCGGAAAGGGGGATGCGGACCTGGCCGAGGACGAAGACGTCCCCGTCGAGGCGCCCGTCGAAGAAGCTCATGGCCGGCGACCCGATGAAGGCTGCGACGAACCTGTTCACGGGCCGCTGGTAGACCTCGATGGGGGGTGCGAGCTGTTGAATGACGCCCCCTTTCATGACGGCGATCCGGTCGGCGAGCGTCAAGGCCTCGATCTGGTCGTGGGTGACGTAGATCATCGTGTTGCCGAGGCTCTGGTGGAGGCGCTTGATCTCCACCCGCAGTTCCGCGCGGAGCTTGGCGTCGAGGTTGGACAAGGGCTCGTCGAAGAGGAACACATCCACCTCGCGCACGAGCGCCCGGCCGATGGCGACACGCTGGCGCTGGCCGCCAGACAATTCGGCAGGCTTGCGCTGCAGGAGGGGGTCGAGCTGAAGCATCCGCGAGGCTTTCTCGACGCGTCGCGCGATCTCACCCTTCGGAACGCCGTTCATGCGCAGTCCGAACGACAGGTTCTCGGCCACGCTCATGCGGGGGTAAAGGGCGTAGGATTGGAACACCATTCCGATCCCGCGGTCCTTGGGCTCGGCGAAGGTGACGTCCTTGCCCGAGATGGAGATCTCGCCGCCGGACACGTCCAGGAGGCCCGCGATGGCATTGAGCAATGTGGACTTGCCGCAGCCCGAAGGCCCGAGAAGCACGAGGAACTCGCCGCGCCGGATCTCCAGGTCGAGGTCCTCAATGGCCGTATGACCGCCGTATCGGATCTGCAGGTCGCGAACGACAACGCTCGGGGCAGGCCTCGATGAGTTCGTCATGATCAACCCTTGACACCGCCGGCCGCGATGCCGCGCACGAACCAACGACCGGACAGGAAGTAGACAGCGAGGGGGAGCAGCGCAGTCAGGATCGTCGCGGCCATGTTGACGTTGTAGAGCTTTTCGCCCTGCGACGAATTCACGACGTTGTTGAGAAGCACCGTCATCGGCAGGTTGTCACGACCGGCGAAGACGAGACCGAGGATGAAGTCGTTCCAGATGCCCGTGATCTGGAGGATGGCCGCCACCACGAGCGCCGGGGTCGACATCGGCAGAACCACGTAGAAGAAGATCTGCCAGAACCCAGCGCCGTCGACGCGCGCAGCCTTGAACAGGTCGACCGGCAGGCTGGAATAGTAGTTTCGAAACAACAACGTCATCACCGGAAGGCCGAAGATGACGTGGACCAGGACGATGCCGGCCAAGCTCCCATAGATCCCGACGGCCGAAAACAAGCGGACCAGGGGATAGATGAAGACCTGGTAGGGCATGAAGGCGCCCAGGAGGAGCGCGGCGAAGAGGACGTTGCCGCCCCGTATCCTTCGATGCGAGAGCGCATATCCGGTCACGGCTCCCAAGACGATCGATAAAGCGACGGAAGGGACGAGGATCCGCAGCGAGTTGAAGAAGCCGTCCGAGATGCCGGTGCATTTCAGCCCCGTGCAGGCTTCGCTCCAGGCCGCGGTCCAGGCCTTGAGGCTGGGCGAGGCCGGCAGGGCGAAGATGCCGCCTTGCCGGATCTCGTCCATGGACTTCAGCGAGGTCACCGTCATGATGTAGAGCGGCGTGATGAAGAACAGCGCCGCGACCGCGAGGGCGGCATAGAGCGCCACGCGTCCGGCGATGGGCCGGCGCGGCCTCGCGACGGGCGTGCCGGTCGGCACGGGGGCCGAAGCGGCGGCCCTCACGCGTGGCCTCCCGCGCGGTGCGCCTTGAAATATTCCTGGTAGAGCCAGGGTGCCAGGGCGGCCAGCACCGTGACGAACATGACGGAGGAAGCGGCCGTGGCGAGCCCGATGTTCTGGCGCGTGAACAGGTAGTCCATCACGAACTTGGCCGGCACGATCGTGGCGTTGCCGGGCCCCCCGTTGGTCAGGGCGACCACGAGGTCGTAGGCCTTCACGACGGCGACGGACAGCAGCACGACCGACGTGACGACCACGGGCCGAAGCAGCGGCAGGACGATCGACATGTAGACGCGCCACGTGGGGATGCCCTCGATGCGCGCGGCCTTCCACAGATCCTCGTCGACGCCGCGGAGCCCGGCCAGCATGAGCGCCATCACGAGGCCCGACGATTGCCAGACGCCCGCGATCACGAGCGCGTAGATCGCCATGTCGCGCTGAACGACCCAGTCGAAGGTGAATGAGGTCCAGCCCATCCCGCGCACGCTGGCTTGGATGCCGAGCGAAGGATTCATCATCCACTGCCAGACTAGGCCGGTGACGATGAAGCTGATGGCGTAGGGATAAAGGAAGACGGTCCGCAGCAGGTCCTCGCAACGGACCTTCTGGTCGATGAAGGCGGCGAGGAGGAAGCCGATCACCAGGCTCCCACCCACGAAGAGCAGGCCGAAGGTCACGAGGTTGCGCGCCGACAGGATCCAACGCGCATCGGAAAACAGGCGCGCATACTGCTCGAGGCCGATGAAGTCGCTCACCGGCAGGAGCCTGGAATCCGTGAAGGAGATGCAGACCGTCCAGACCATCGTGCCTGCATAGGCGAAGACCACGATGAGGAGCGCGGGCAAGAGGGCGAGGAGAGGAGCGATATCGTGCCGCCTCGATTGAGCCATGACGTCGATCACCGCAGGAAGGGGTGGAAGGGGGGCGGGGAACGCCGCTGCCGGGACAAAGCCGGCCGCGACCGCGGCATGGCGAAGACTTCGGGCGCCGCCTGCCGCCATGGGACCCGTGGACAGGGTTCGACGCGGCGTCCACGGGATCGCGCGGGATGGTCCCGAAGACCTCGGGTTCAGGCGGCGAAGCGCACGCCGCCGTTTCGGCTCGCGGTCGCGCGCGTCAGTGCGCCGACCTGATGACGCCCGCGAACGTTTCGACGAAGCTCTTCGCGTCGGCGCCCGGCGTGTTCCAGAACTCGGTCACGGCATCCTGCACCGCCCCCAACGTGTCGGCCGTGAGGAGGAAGTAGTTGGACGGAACCTGGTTGGCGGGATCGCGCACCATGGCGATCCCCACCTGTGCGCAGGGATCCATCGAACTCGTGTCGACGTCGATGCGCACAGGGATCGAACCCTTTCGCTTGTTGAACTCGAGTTGCGTGACAGGGTCGAGCATGGTTTTCGCGAGCAGGGCCTGCGCGGCGGTGGGCGTCGCCCCCGGCCCCAGCTTGGGGAACACGAAGACGTCTCCGCCCATCAGGTAGCCCGGCTTGCCCGGCATCAGGCTGCAGCCGACCTTGGGGCCGCCCGGCGCCATGCCGGCGGCGTTGAATTCACCCTTGGCCCAATCACCCATGATCTGGAGGCCGGCGTGCCCGGCGATGACCATCGCGGTGGCGTCGTTCCAGGCTCGCCCGGGGGATCCCGGATCGACATAAGCCTTCATGCGCGCGAAGACCTCGACGGCCTCGCGGAACCGCGGTGAATGGACCGCCTCCAGGTCGTGGTCGCGGAACACCTTCAGGAAGAGATCCTTGCCGCCTTGGCCGAGCAGGACCGCTTCGAACACGATCTCCTCCTGCCAGGCCTGCCCGCCCCAGGCGATCGGCACCACACCGGCGGCCTTCAGCTTGTCGAGGGCCGCGAACAGGGCGTCGAAGCTCGTCGGCACGTCCTGGATGCCGGCCTTGGCGAAGACGTCCTTGTTGTAGAACAGCCAGTTCTGGCCGTGGATGTTGATCGGCACGGCGAAGAACTTGCCGTTGCGCGTGGCCGCGGCCGCGATCGGCCCTGGAATGATCTTGGCCCAACCTTCGGCGACGGCCACGCCCGAAAGGTCGGCCAGAAGCCCCTGGCCGACGAGATCGTCGAACTGGCGGCCGGTGTTGAACTGGCTGGCGGCAGGCGGGTTTCCGCCCACGATGCGGTTGACGGCGGCAGCGCGGGCGTTGTCCGTGCCCGCCACGGCATTGTCGACCCATTTCCCACCCGCGGCGTCGAACCGGTCCGCGATGACCTTCACGGCGGCGGCCTCGCCGCCGGACGTCCACCAATGGATGACCTCGGCCGGGACCGCCTCCTGGGCCTCGGCGGCGAGAGGTGAAAGCGCGAAGCATGCACCGCACAACAGCGTTCGCCACAACGACTTCGACATCCGTCCCCTCCCAGAGAGCGATTTCGGGCTCCGTGACGTTGCGTGACGTCACGTTGGCCTCTGTAAACGTTTACAACGTTAATTGACCCTTGAAATTCCGCAAGGGTCAAAATGGCGATACCTCGAGGGATCTGCAGATGGCTTCGGTACGCGGTGGGTCGAGAGACAAGCCGCCCAGCATTGTGGACGTCGCGCAGCATGCCGGCGTGTCGACCGCGACCGTGAGCCGGGCGCTTGCAGCGCCCGAACAGGTGCGCCCGGCCCTGCGCGAACGGGTCGAGATGGCGGTGCGAGACCTCGGCTACCGGCCGAACGCGGCTGCACAACGGTTGCGGGGACGACGGTCGAGGCTCATCCTCGTCGTCACGCTGACGCGCTGGAGCGCTCCGTTCTTCGCGGAGGTGCTCAATGGGATCGACTCTGAACTCGCCGCCAACGGCTACGCGATGATCCTCGGCAACCTCGACCTGGATCGGCGCCAGGACGGGCATCTGGTCGACATGATGCAGTCGGGACGCTTCGATGGTGTCCTGGCACTCGCGGGCGTCGCGAATGCCGCGAACGGCCATGAGCTGAAGGAGCCTGGCCTGCCGCTCGTGTCGATCTGTTCTGAAATCCAGGGCACCCCGTCGGTCCTGACCGACGAGGGTGAAAGCATCGTCGAAGCGGCCGAGCACCTGTTCGGCATCGGCCACCGCCACTTCGTCTACCTGTCCGGGCCGGCGACGAACTTCAGCGACCGGTCGCGCTGGGACGCCCTGAAGGCGTACTTCGAGGCGAAGAAGGACGAATGCCGCCTCGATCGCATCGAAGGCGATTTCACCCCCCGATCCGGAGCCGCGGCGGCAGAACGCTTCCTCGCATCGCTGGAGCGTCCGACCGCCGTCCTGTCATCCTCGGACGAAATGGCCATCGCCTTCATGAAGGTCGCCAAGCACGCCGGCGTGCATGTGCCCGGCGACGTGTCGGTTTGCGGCTTCGATGGGATCGACTTCGCCGACTATTGCGAACCGACGCTCACCACGATCAGGCAACCCCGTTTCGAACTGGGGCGGACCGGCGCCTACCGGCTGTTGCAGATCATCGCTGGACATTCCGAGGTCGACGCGGGCCGAACCGTCCTCCGCAACACATTGTGCCTGCGCGACTCGACGGGCCGGGCTCCCCGACACGGCTAGCCTCCCGGGGCTCTTCCGAATGGCCCCGTGTCGGACATCCGGCCCCTGGACGGCCCGAGGCGGCGGCGGTAGCGTGGACGAAACGGCGGCGCATGCGGCGCCGGACCGCACGAGGGAGAACGCCATGGCCGCCTTGACCGTCATCGCCAAGTTGAAGGCCAAGGGCGGCCGGGAAGAGGACCTCGCCGCGCTGTGCGGGAGCCTCGTCGGGCCCACGCGCGCCGAGAAGGGCTGCCTCACCTACGACCTGCACCGGTCCCACGACGACCCCGGCCTGTTCATGTTCACGGAATCCTGGGAAAGCCGCCCCCTGTGGGAGGAGCACATGAAGTCGCCCCACCTCGTGGCCTTCGGCGAGAAGCAGGACGACGTGATCGAAGCCTGGGACCTCTTCACCGGCGAGAAGCTTTGATCCGGCGTTTCGAGGAGCCGTCCCCGTGAAGATCAAGTTCTACGCCCACGCCTGCTTCCGCCTCGAGGCGGACGGCGTGACGGTGATCACCGACCCCTACACGCCGGCGCCCGGAAACAGCGGGTTCGACCCGATCGACGAGCCCGCCGACGTCGTGCTGATGAGCTCGGCGACCGACGACTTCCATTCCGACCCGTCGCACGTCCGCGGCGACCCGATCGTCGTCAACACGCTGGAGTTGCCGCCCGAGGGCACGGTCGTCAAGGGCATCCCGGTGCGGTCCTTCCCGGCCTACGAGAGCAGGACCTTCGACTACCGGTCGGAGTTCGGCCGGGACCCCGACGCCAACGCGCTCTACCACTTCACGCTCGGGGGCCTGCGCTTCCTCCACATGGGCGACATCGGCAACCCGGTGGCGCCCGACCAGCTCACCGCGTTGAAGGGGCAGGTCGACGTGCTGCTGGCGCTGACGGGCGAGCACGCCACCATCGCGCTCGACGACCTCGACGCCGCCATCGCGACGATCGGGCCGCGGGTCGTCATCCCCATGCATTACTTCAGCCCGAAGGGCGTGCTGAAGATCGAGCCCGTCGACCGCTTCCTCGACCGCCTGCCCCCGGAGTCGATCACCCGCGTCGGCGGCCCGGAGATGGAGCTGTCCCCCGAAACGCTGCCGAAGGACGCCCCGCACGTCTTCGTCTTCGAGCAGTCGCGCTGAAGCCCGAACCCGGACCCTTCGGGTCACATCGCACGCGCGGGAACAGGACCTGACAGGACCCGGCGGATGGGATCGGCCTGCCGGGTCGACCCGGCCTCGGCGAGCGGGGCTGCGCCCTCGACCAGGGCGGCCAGACGGCGGACCCTGGCGGGGGTGAGGCGGAAGGCGCTCATCGGATCGGCCGAGGGGACGCGCGTCCTGCGCGCGCCATCCATCGGCGCCAAGCCGCTGGGCCAAGGGCTGACCAGCACCGGGATGGGATCTCCCGAGCGGTTCGGCAGCGTCAGGACCCTCGTGGCACGCGAGCGTCCATCGGCGGCGGTCGCTGGGGCGACGGGCCGCGAAAGCGCTTCGCCCGCGTCCGGCCGCTCCGCGCAGGAGCGCCCTCAGCATCGTTGCAGCGACGGGGTTGGCGAGCAGCACCTTTCCGTCGGTCCCGGCCGGCACGATGCCGACCGAAGGATGATCAGCGCCTCGACGGTGCCGTCCCTGCCCCGTCGCGCTGCGCGGAGCTCACGATGCACCTGGATGGCGCGCCGCAGGTGCGAGCTCAGCCTAGCCCCGAGATCCCGCTCAGCCGCGTCGAACATGCGCGATCCCCGCAAAACGGCGATGCCGCTCAGGATCGACCCGCCACAGGACGATCGAGCGGCGACAAACGCTCTACAGCCGCGAGGGAGCACCGGCTCATCGCAGCACTCGCCATGCCCGTACTGGGCAGGGCCCAGAATATCGACTGCCGTCGCCTGGGCTCCGGTCGACAGGCGAGCAACCGGCTGCACGAATGGTTTCGACGCGGCAAAATCCTGTACGCAGGACTTCATAAAAATATGGCCAACATCATAACGAATATCGATTGTGGCGATATCATCAGGGCGTAACGTGACCTGACGTCCATCGAATGCTTCGGCGATCCGCTCCAGCGTGACGGGCCAGCGCTCTGGGCCGATCGCCGCCATGTAGATGTGATCGGCGAGGATCGAAAGGAGGCGATGACCTGCACACAACCCGTCGCTCCAAGGAATCGATAGCCGGAACATGACGTCACGGCTGACGACACGCCCGTCGGCATCGTGACAACGCAATGGAGGTTGATGAGTCGAGAAACAACGCTGCCCTACCCCATTTGGGGGATGGACGGATACCTCGGTCCCATGGCGTAAATGACAAGAACGGCGCCCCCGGAAGACAAGACTTCGCGGGCGCATCAGTCCTTCCAAGGACTGATCGCGCGTCGATCGACATCGACCGAGAAATACGAGTGACGAGACGTGGCCCAGCATTGGATGAGGGATGTCGATCGTGAAGCACGCTCCTTTGGCGACGGCCGTGCAGTGCATCCCGGCAGAACAGGCCGCTCCCCAGCAGCGGCGAGCGAGGACGTGAGCCGGCTGCCCGACCTGCACGACGGGTCCGGCGTCACCGTCGGGATCCTGTCCGACAGTTTCGATACCGCGACGACCTTCGACCGAGACGGGAACCGCGACACCGCCGCCACCGACATCGCCGCCGGCCTGTTGCCGGCCGACCTCGCCATCCTCGACGACCATGCCGGGGGAAGTGACGAAGGGCGCGCCATGGCGCAGATCGTCCATCGGACCGCGCCGGGCGCGTCCATCCTGTTCGACACCGCCGCGGGAGGGCAGGCCGTCTTCGCCCAGCACATCCTCGACCTCGCGGCCGCCGGAGCGAAGGTCATCGTGGACGACGTCGGCTATGCGGCCGAGCCGGACTACCAGGATGGGGTCGTGGCGCAGGCGATCGAACGGGTCACGGCTCAAGGGGTCGCGTATGTTTCGGCCGCGGGCAACAACGGTGCGGCGGGATACGAGGGCGCCTTCCGAGCCGGCGGCCATTTCAGGTGGAACGGCATCCGTTACACGGCCCAAAGCTTCTCGACCGGGGGCGGCCCTTTGGCCGACACGCTGCTCCCGATCAGCGGCCAGGCTGGGCAGGTGGCCACGATCCAGCTCGCATGGAGCCAGCCCGCGGCCTCGGCCAGTCCGGGCCGGGGGGCGACGGGCGACCTCGACCTCTTCCTGACCGACGCCCGCGGCAACGTCGTCGACCGCATCGCGGCGGCCCACGACAATGTCGGCCGGGACCCCGTCGAGGTCCTCGACCTGCACCTTCCCGAGACGGGCACCTTCGATCTGCGGGTCGGCCTGCGCGACGGGACGGAAGCGCCGGGCGACCTCAGGATCGTCGCGATCAGCGACGGCCGGCCGCTCTCGATCGGCGCCGTGTCCAGCGCCACCGGAAACGCCACGCTGATCGGCCACAAGGGCGCGCCGGGCGATATCGCGGTGGGGGCGGCCCGTTCGGCCGAAGCCTCGTCGGGCGGCGCGGCTTTCCCGGTCTCCGAACCGTTCTCGTCGGCGGGCCCGGATATGCGGCTGTTCGACGACGGCGGCGACCCGCTCCCGTCGCCCGCGGTCGGCGGCGTCTCGGTGTCGGGCAGCGACGGCGTCCCGACGTCGTTTTTCGGCCGGGGCGGGCGTGTCGATGCCGACGGCGATCCCCTGTTCTTCGGCACCTCGGCTGCCGCGCCGCAGGTCGCGGCCGTCGCGGCCCTGCTGCTGCAGCAGGATCCGCTGTTGACGCCGGCGGAGGTCCGCAGAACCCTCCAGGACACCGCCCTCCCCACGGTGGATTCGTCCGGCGCGTGGGATCCCCAAGTCGGCGGCAGCGGCTTGGTGCAGGCCGGCGCGGCCCTGGACGAGGTCGCCCGGATGGCGGCCTTCGCCGTGACCGAAGCGGTCCCCGAGCGGGCCGGCCTCGCGGGCGCCGGTCGGGGCCGGCAGCATGGGGCGGCGGCGGACGCCGCTGGCGCTCTCGCGGCGGCCCTGCGCGGTGGTCCGGTCCACGGCGGCGCTGCGGCGATCCATGCCGGCGCGACGTTCCGCGAGATGGCGGCGGCGGGGCTGTCGGTGACGCATCCGCCCTATGGGCATCCGGACGCCTTCGACCATCCGTCGCTCGTTTTCCGGCATCACCAGCCCTTCGCGCTGTGATCCGCGGCCCGGCTGGACGGGCCGGGGGAAAGCGTCGGCCACCGGCCCTTCCGCCGGGATCCGTCGAGCCGTCGCGGTTCGCCCCGGCCGACGCCATCGGTCGAAGCTGTCCATTTTCGAAGAATGCCTTCACGCGATCGGGCGATCGCGGTCTGCTCGAAACAAGGGTGGGGACGATGAAGTATTTCAACAGCAAGCCGGTCGACGACCTCATGGACCGGCTGATTTCATTTTTCGTGTTATCGCCGGCGGATGCCGAACGCTTGTGGTCGTTCTTCCAGGACGAGATGGCGATGCGGCCGCAATCGTTTGCCGCCCTCGCGACCATGTCGGAGACCCTGCGGGTCGCCCGCTCGTTGGAGCGGTGTCGGTCCGCCCGGCTGGAAACCCGGCACGGGCCGGGCCGATGCTCCTCGCCGACGGTGCTCACGGTGCCGCGCGACGCTGTGGAGGGTCATGGCCGCGCTGCGGCCGCGCGCGATCGGGACGAGGCCTTCCCCGACCTGGCTTCACGATCCGGCAGCGGACCGGCGCGCTCGAACATCGCCGCCGCCGGCTGACACGGCCACGGGGCGGATCGGCGATGGGCGCGCGAGCGAAGCCGCGATCCGCATCCCCCGGCACGGCGCAGGCTCCGGAGGACGGACGAAAGACGCCGCCCGGGCGCGTCCGGGCAGCCTTCGCTTTCGTTCTGACCTTCGTTTTATTCGCTTGCCAGCCCTTCCGCCTTCGACATACCTTCCCTGCGTGACACGAATGAGCGCCGGCCAAGGCGCCGTTCCGGGAGGGTGAGGCATGGACGTTCGACGCCGGAGCGACATCGGGGCCCCTCGCCCGTGAGCCTCGTGCTCGACCGCATCGGCCTGAAGCGCGGCGACGAGGTCCACATCGCAGACGCGTCGCTCGAGTTGCACGCCGGCTCCATGAACGTGCTGCTCGGGCCGACGCTCAGCGGCAAGACCACCCTGATGCGCCTGATGGCGGGGCTCGACCGCCCGACCTCCGGCCGGCTCGTCGAGGACGGGCGCGACGTCACGGGGCTCGGCGTGAAGCACCGCTCGGTCGCCATGGTGTACCAGCAGTTCGTCAACTACCCCACGCTGTCGGTCTACGAGAACATCGCGTCCCCGCTGCGCGTGCAGGGTCTGCCCAAGGCCGAGATCGAGAGCCGCGTCGCCCGCGCCGCCAAGCTGATGCGGCTGGAGCCCATGCTGAAGCGCACGCCCGCGCAGCTGTCGGGCGGCCAGCAGCAGCGCACCGCGCTGGCCCGCGCCCTCGTCAAGCAGGCGAAGCTCGTCCTGCTCGACGAGCCGCTCGCCAACCTCGACTACAAGCTGCGCGAAGAACTGCGCGAGGAGCTGCCGCGCATCTTCGCCGAAACCGGCGCCATCCTGGTCTATGCCACCACCGAGCCGGCGGAAGCGCTGCTGCTGCGCGGCTCCACCGCCACGCTGCGCGAAGGCCGCATCACCCAGGTGGGGCCCAGCGCCGCGCTGTACCGCGAGCCCGGCAACCTCGACGCGGCCCGCGTCTTCTCCGACCCGCCGCTGAACGAGCTCGCCTTGACGGTGTCGAACGGCGTCGCGGCCCTGGCCGACGGCTCCCGCCTGCCCGGCGACGGGGCGCTCGGCGCCCTGCCCGACGGCGCGGCGACGCTGGGGTTCCGCGCCGACGCCGCCGCCGCCGCCGTCGCGGTGGGCGGCGACGGGCGCGACCCGTCGCACCCCGCCTTCCCGGGCACGGTGGCGGTGACGGAAATCTCGGGCTCGGAAAGCTTCGTCCACATCGCCACCGACGCGGGGCTCGGCACCCTCGTGTGCCTCGTCGAGGGCGTGCACGCCTTCGAGCCCGGCGACCGCGCCGAAGCGCGCCTCGACCTCGCCCGCGCCTTCGCGTTCGGCGCCGACGGCCGGCGCATCGCCGCCCGGCCCGCCGCGGCGCCGCGGCGCGAACCCGTGCCGGCCTGAGGGAGCCCCGCGCCATGGCCCAGATCACCCTCGACGGCATCGGCCACGCCTACGGCGGCGACCCGAAGACCGAGGCCGACTACGCCTTGAAGCCGATCCACCACGTGTGGGAGGCCGGCAAGGCCTACGCGCTGCTCGGGCCCTCGGGCTGCGGCAAGACCACGCTGCTCAACATCATCTCGGGGCTGGTCATCCCGTCGCACGGGCGCCTGCTGTTCGGCGACCGCGACGTGACGCGGCTGCCGACCGAGCGGCGCAACATCGCCCAGGTGTTCCAGTTCCCGGTCATCTACGACACCATGACGGTGGCCGAGAACCTCGCCTTCCCGCTGGTGAACCGCGGGGTGGCGCGGCCGCGGATCGACGCGCGGGTCGGCGAGATCGCCGCCATGCTGGACCTCACGGCGGACCTGAAGCGGCGGGCCCGCGGCCTCACCGCCGACGCCAAGCAGAAGATCTCGCTCGGCCGCGGCCTCGTCCGCTCGGACGTGTCGGCCGTGCTGTTCGACGAGCCCCTCACCGTGATCGATCCCGCGCTGAAATGGGAGCTGCGCTCGAAGCTCAAGGCCGTGCACCGCGCGCTCGACCTCCTGATGATCTACGTCACCCACGACCAGGTCGAGGCGCTGACCTTCGCCGACAAGGTGGTGGTGATGAACGACGGCCGCGCCGTGCAGATCGGCACGCCGGCCGAGCTGTTCGAGCGGCCCGAACACACGTTCGTGGGCTATTTCATCGGCTCGCCGGGCATGAACCTGCTGCGCGGCGAGGTCGCCGGGGCCGAAGCCAGAGTCGACGGCCACGTGCTGCCGCTGGGCGCCGCCTACCCGGCCCTGCCCCAGGGCATGGCGGTGACGCTCGGCATCCGCCCCGACTACGCGACGCTGACGGCGGGCGACGGCCTGCCCGTGACGGTGACGCGGGTCGACGACCTCGGCCGCAAGCGCCTCGCCCATGCCAGCCTGGGCGGCGGGCAGAGCGTGGTGGCCACGGTGCCCCACGGGATGGGTGTCGAGACCGGGCCGGCGCGGCTCAGGCTCGACCCCGGCAAGATCCACGTCTACGTCGACGAGCGCCGCGTCGCCGGGCGCGACCTCGTGGGAAGGGCCGCCTGATGGACAGCCGCGTCTGGGACAACCGCGCCTGGCTCTTCGTCGTGCCGGTGATGGCCTTCGTGCTGTTCTCCTCGCTCATCCCGATGATGACCGTGGTGAACTATTCCTTTCAGGACTCGATGGGGCAGAACAGCTTCTTCTGGAACGGCCCCGGCTGGTTCCAGAACCTGCTCGACCCCACCACCGCGGTCGGGGCCCGCTTCCAGGGCGCGCTGCTGCGCAACTTCGCCTTTTCGTTCACCGTGCTCGCCATCGAGATCCCGCTCGGCATCGCGGTGGCGCTGTGCATCCCGAAATCGGGGTGGCGGGTCGGCGCCGTGCTGGTCGCCATCGCGCTGCCGCTGCTCATCCCCTACAACGTGGTGGGCACCATCTGGCAGCTCTTTTCGCGCACCGACATCGGCCTGCTCGGCGTGGCGCTCGGCCGCTCGGGCGTGCCCTTCAACGTCACGCAGAACGCCGGCTCCGCCTGGGCCGTGATCGTGCTCATGGACGTGTGGCACTGGACGTCGATGGTGGCGCTGCTCTGCTACGCCGGCCTGAAGGCCATCCCGGACGCCTATTACCAGGCGGCGCGGATCGACGGCGCCAACCGCTGGAGCGTGTTCCGCAACATCGAGCTGCCGAAGCTGCGCAAGGTGCTGGTCATCGCCATGCTGCTGCGCTTCATGGGCTCGTTCATGATCTATACCGAGCCCTTCACGGTGACGGGCGGGGGGCCCGGCGAGGACACGAGCTTCCTGTCGATCGACCTCGTCAAGATGGCGCTGGGCCAGGTCGACCTCGGCAACGCCGCCGCCTATTCGCTGGTCTACAACCTCATCACGCTGACGGTCTGCTGGATGTTCTTCACCTACACGACCCACGCGGATTCGAAGGACGTCGCATGAGCGCTTCCGCGATCTCCGCCCCGCTCGCGACGTCCGGCACCCGCGAGGCCCGCGCGGCGCGCGGGCCCAAGGGCCGCACGATCGGCATGGCGCTCTACATGCTGTTCCTGTTCGTCCCGGTGTATTGGCTGGTCAACGCCAGCTTCAAGACCAACGCCGACATCCTGTCGGGGCTGAGCCTGTGGCCGCAGCACCCGACGCTGGAGAACTATTCCAAGATCTTCGCCGATCCCGATTGGCATTCGGCGTTCACCAACTCCATCCTGATGGTGGTCATCAACACGGTCATCTCCGTGTCGGTGGCGCTGCCGGCCGCCTACGCGTTCAGCCGTTACCGGTTCGTGGGCGACAAGCCGCTGTTCTTCTGGCTGCTGTCGAACCTCATGGCGCCGCCCGCCGTCTACGCGCTGCCGTTCTTCAACCTGTATTCGGCGACGGGGCTGTTCGACTCCATCTGGGCGGTGGCGCTGGCCCATTGCCTGTTCAACGTGCCCCTCGCGGTGTGGATCCTCGAAGGCTTCATCTCCGGCGTGCCGCGCGAGATCGACGAGACGGCGGAGATCGACGGGTATTCGTTCCCGCGCTTCTTCGTCAAAATCTTCCTCCCGCTCATCGCCAACGGCATCGGGGTCGCGGCCTTCTTCTGCTTCATGTTCTCCTGGGTGGAACAGCTGCTCGCCACCACGCTCACCACCGTCAACGCCAAGCCCATCGCCGGCATGATGTCGCGCGCCTATTCGGCGGCCGGGCTCGACTGGGGCCTGCTCGCCGCCGCCGGCACGCTGACGATGATCCCGGGCGCGATCGTCATCTGGTTCGTGCGCAACCACATCGCCAAGGGCTTCGCCCTCGGGCGCGTGTGACCATCCGCGCCTGAGGGGGCCGACCATGGATTCGTTGTCCGACGCCGTCGCCTGGATGGCCTGGACCTGGCAGACCGTGCTGTTCTTCGCCGCGCTCGCGGCCTGCCTCGCGGGCCTGACGGCGCTGGCGGTGTACCGGCCGGAAACGCCCCACGTCGGCGTGCTCGGCTTCGCCACCACGCGGGGCGACAGGTTCTTCGTGTCGCTGCTGCTGTCGGCCTTCATCTTCGTGGGCTTCATCCGCTTCGGCGGACAGGACTTCACCTGGCCGGGGCTGGCGGCGCTGGCCGCGACGGCGCTGATGTTCCGCTTCGCTTGAAGCGTCGCCCCTTTCGCGCCCGCCCCCTCGGGGCGCGGCGCCAAGACCAAGAGGACCCAGGGCGATCCCGCACCGGGCCACATCAGGACGAGGAAACCATGGTCGATCGCCGTCAAGTCATCAAGGGCGCCACCGCGCTCGGCGTCGCGGGCGCCGCCGGCGTCATCAAGCCGACGCCGAGCTACGCCCAGAAGGTCGACGCCGCCAAGAAGTGGGTCGACGCCGAGTTCCAGCCCTCGACGCTGTCCAAGGACGCGCAGATGGCCGAGATGGAATGGTTCATCCAGGCCGCCAAGCCCTACGCCGGCATGAAGCTCAGCTGCGTATCCGAGTCGCTGAAGGTGCACGACTACGAATCGCAGACGCTGACCAAGGCCTTCGCCGAGATCACCGGCATCGAGGTCAAGCACGACATCATGGACGAGGGCGCCCTGGTCGACAAGATCGGCGTCGAGATGCAGTCCGGCCGCCCGATCTACGATTTCTGGATGAACGATTCCGATTTTATCGGCACGCATCCGCGCTACAACGACATCGTCGACGGTTCGCTGACCGACTTCATGGCGAACAACGGCAAGGACGTCACCAGCCCGACGCTGGACCTGTCCGACTTCATGGGCCTCAGCTTCGGCACGTTCGACGGCAAGCTGTACCAGCTCCCCGACCAGCAGTTCGCCAACCTGTACTGGTTCCGCTACGATTGGTTCCAGCGGCCCGACCTGAAGCAGCGCTTCAAGGCCAAGTACGGCTACGACCTCGGCGTGCCGGTCAATTGGTCGGCCTACGAGGACATCGCGGACTTCTTCACCAACGACGTGAAGGAGATCGATGGCCAGAAGGTCTACGGCCACATGGACTACGGCAAGAAGGACCCGTCGCTGGGCTGGCGCTTCACCGACGCCTGGCTGTCCATGGCGGGCTCGGGCGACCGCGGGCTGCCGAACGGCCGGCCCGTCGACGAATGGGGCATCCGCGCCGAGAACAACATCCCCGTCGGCTCCTCCATCACCCGCGGCGGCGACGCCAACGGGCCGGCGGCCGTCTACGCGCTGACGAAGTACATCGACTGGCTGAAGAAATACGCGCCGCCGGAAGCCGCCGGCATGGACTTCCTCGAGTCCGGCCCGGTGGTGGGCCAGGGCCACGTCGCCCAGCAGATCTTCTGGTACTCGGCCTTCACCGACTCGGCCCGCAAGGCCGAAGCGGTGATGAACCCGGACGGCACGCCGAAGTGGCGCATGGCCCCCTCGCCGCACGGCGCCTACTGGAAGGAGGGCATGAAGCTCGGCTACCAGGACGTCGGCTGCTGGACCATGCTGAAATACGCCCCCATGCCCAACATCAAGGCGGGCTGGCTCTACGCCCAGTTCACCACGTCGAAGACCGTGTCGCTCAAGAAGGCTCTGACCACGCTCCACCTCATCCGCGAGTCGGACGTGTGGCATCCGGCGATGACGGAGCTGGCGCCCAAGGTCGGCGGCCTCGTCGAGTTCTACCGCTCGCCGGCCCGCAAGCAGTGGACGCCCACCGGCGTGAACGTGCCCGACTACGCCAAGATGAGCCAGGTGTGGTGGCAGAACGTCGCCAACGCCATCTCGGGCCAGGTGACGCCGCAGCAGGCCATGGACGGCCTCGCCCGCGACCAGGACGCCATCATGGCGCGGCTGGAGAAGTCCGGCGTGCAGGGCAAGCTCGGGCCGAAGATGAACAAGGAGGAGACGGCGGAATACTGGTATGCCAGGGCCGAGAAGGACGGCAACCTGGCCCCCCAGCGCAAGCTCGCCGACGAGAAGCCGAAGGGCGAAACGGTGGACTACGACACGCTGATCAAGTCCTGGCCCTCGACGCCGCCCAAGAAGGCGTGACCTCGCGTCCCCCTTCCCCCCGCACGGGGGAGGGGGACCATCCGAAGGCGAGTGGCGGGGGCCCATCGGGCGACGCACCCTCGACGAACGTCCCTTCC
This sequence comes from Lichenibacterium minor, assembly GCF_004137685.1. Lineage (GTDB taxonomy): Bacteria > Pseudomonadota > Alphaproteobacteria > Rhizobiales > Beijerinckiaceae > Lichenihabitans > Lichenihabitans minor. The sequence goes on from NZ_QYBB01000018.1 coordinate 41,377, forward strand.
CCCGAGTCTCCCCATGCCCGGCGCCATCCTCGTCATCGACCAAGGCACGACCTCCACCCGCGCCATCGCGTTCGGCCCGGACGCCATGCCGGTGGCCTCCGCCCAGGAGGAGTTCCCGCAGCACTTCCCCCACCCCGGCTGGGTCGAGCACGACCCGAAGGACCTGCTGCGCACCTCGATCTCCACCGCCCGCATCGCCATGGCGCGCGCCGAGGAGGCGGGGTTCACCGTCGTGGCGCTCGGCATCGCCAACCAGCGCGAAACCGCGCTCGTGTGGGACCGCCGCACCGGCGAGGCCATCCACCGCGCGGTGGTGTGGCAGGACCGGCGCACCGCCGGCACCTGCGCGGAGCTCAAGCGCGCCGGCGCCGAAGCCCTGGTGCAGGACCGCGCCGGCCTGCTGCTCGACCCCTATTTCTCCGCCACCAAGGCCGCCTGGATCCTCGACCACGTCGAGGGCGCCCGGGCCCGGGCCGAGCGCGGCGAGCTGCTGTTCGGCACGGTGGACAGCTTCCTGCTGTGGCACCTCACGGGGGGCGAGGTCCACGCCACGGACGCCACCAACGCGTCCCGCACGGCGCTCAGCGACATCCGCCGGGGCGCCTGGGACGAGGACCTGTGCCGGCTGTTCGGCGTGCCGATGGCGATGCTGCCCGAGATCCGCGACTGCGCGGCCGAGTTCGGCACCACCGAACCCCGCCACCTCGGGCGCGCCCTTCCGGTGCGCGGCATCGCGGGCGACCAGCAGGCGGCGCTGATCGGCCAGGCCTGCTTCGCGCCCGGGATGGTCAAGGCCACCTTCGGCACCGGCGCCTTCGTGCTCCTCAACACCGGGCGCACGCCGGTGCGCTCGACCCACCGCCTGCTCACCACGGTGGCCTACCAGCTCGACGGGGTGCGGACCTACGCGCTGGAAGGCTCGATCTTCTCGGCCGGCGCCACCGTGCAGTGGCTGCGCGACGGGCTCCACCTCGTGCGCTCCTCGGCCGAAACCGGCGACCTCGCGGCCGATTCCGATCCCGACCAGCCCGTCTACCTCGTGCCGGCCTTCGTGGGCCTCGGCGCGCCGCACTGGGACGCGGAAGCGCGCGGCACCATCACGGGGCTGACGCGCGGCTCGGGCCGGCGCGAGATCGCCCGCGCGGCCCTGGAATCGACCGCCTTCCAGACCCGCGACCTCGTCGACGCCATGCGGGCCGACGACAGGAGCGACGCCGCCCACGCGGCGGTGATCCGCGCCGACGGCGGCATGAGCGCCAGCGACTACACGATGCAGAGCGTCGCCGACATGATCGACGCGCCGGTCGACCGCCCCGCCGTGCTGGAAACCACCGCGCTCGGCGCCGGCTACCTCGCGGGGCTCCGATCCGGGCTCTACCCGGCGCCGGACGAGTTCGCCCGCGGCTGGAAGCTGGAGCGGCGGTTCGAGCCCGCGATGGCGCCGGCGCGCCGCGACGCCAAGCTGGCGGGCTGGCGCGACGCCGTCGCCCGGACCATGATGCCCCGGCAGGGGTGAGCGGCGCAGCGCCGCGCGACGGGAGCGGCGGGCGTGTCGGGAGCGCGAATGTTCGACCGGCAGGCGTTGATCGCCGCCTTCGAGGCGATCGGCGCCGCGGCCCTCGCGAACGGGACGCGCCTGGAACTGGCCGTCTACGACGGGGCCGCCCTGATGCTGGCGAGCGATGTCCGCTTCGCCCCCGAGGACGTCGACGTCGCCGCCATCGGCCTCCCCTGGCCCGATTGGCTGTCGGCGGTCGTACGGGACATCGCCGAGCGCAACGGCTGGTCCGGGGACTGGCTCGGCGACGCCGTGACGTTCCACCTGAGCCCGCTCGCCGACCACGCGGCGGACCACGCCGAATTCGGCTCGTTCCCGCGGAGCGGGGCACCCGGCCTCGACGTGCTCGTCCCGACGGCTCCCTACCGTCTCGCCCTCAAGCTGAAAGCCATGCGGGTCCTCGACGCCGCGCAGGGTGAGCGGGAAGCGGCGGACATCCGCGGGCTGATGCGGATGCTGGACGTCGATGCGGGTGGCGCCATGGCGATCCTGCGCCACCACTTTCCAAACACCGCGGCCGACGGGAGCGAGAAGCGCGTCCTGCTCCGGCACATCGGATCCAGCGACGAGGGAGACGGCGATGCGCCCCGCCACGGCCGCTGAAGCCTGCCGGCGTTCCCAGAACGGACAGCCTCGGGACAAGGTCGTGAGCGACGTCCCGCAGGGCGTCCACGCCGCGGACGCGTCGTCCCGAGCCGCCATGCCGGCCGAGGAGCCGCCACGCCGCGCCGACATGCCCCGCCGATGAAGATCCGCTTCCGCTGCGACCCGGCCCTCCTCGGCCACATCCCAGCCCCCGTGCCGGCCCGCGCCGCCCTGCCCGATTGGCTGCGCGCCATGCCGGCCACCGCCGCCTCGGAGTTGCACGGCGGCCCGGTGCGGACCGTGAAGCAATGCCCGCCCTTCGTCGACGCCATGGCGCACGGCTTCGTGATCCCGCTGCCCTGCGACGTCCGCGTGGCGGGCGGGCGGCTGTCGTGGGACTGGGACCTGCCGGCGCCGTCGCTCCCAGCGCATCCGCGCTCGCCCCTGTCGTTCCACGCGCCCGCCCAGGTCGAGGGCTCGCCGTTCCACCGCGCCGACCGCGCCATCGTGAAGTTCAACAGCTTCTGGACGGTGGAGCTGCCGCCCGGCTGGTCGCTCTTCGCCACCCATCCGGCGAACCGCGAGGACCTGCCGTTCCGCCTGCTGACCGGCCTGGTCGACGCCGACCGCTTCACCGCCGTCGGCATCCTGTTTCCGGCCCAGTGGAAGGACCCCGGCTTCGCGGGGGTGCTGCCGCGCGGCACCCCCGTGGCGCAGTGCTTCCCGGTGCCGCGGGAGCCGCTCGACCTCGACGTCGGCGCGCTCGACCCCGCCGGGGCGGAAGCCTACGGCGCCACCGCGCACGCGCTGCTGTCGACGCCCGGCACCTACCGGCGGCGGCACCGCGCGCGGCGCGGGCGGTCAGGCGCCCTCGAAGCTCCGGCGCAGGGCGCCGAGATCGAGCCATAGCTCGCCCGCGCGCGCCGCGCTGAGCGCCTGGGCGGCGCGCCCGAAGCTGTCCGGCCGCATCCGCACCGCCGCCCCGTAGGCGGCGCGGGCCCCCGCGACGTCGCCCCCCTCCTGGCGCACGGTGCCGAGGTTCAGCGCCGCCTCGGCCGACGACGGATCGAGCGCCAGCGCGGCCGCGTAGGCGCCCTCCGCCCCGGCGAGGTCGCCGGCGTCCTGCGCGGCGACCCCTTCGAGGAAGCGGGCGCGCACCGAGCGCGGGTCGAGCGCGGCGGCCTCGGCGAAGGCGGCGCGGGCGGCGGCCGGGCGGCCCAGCGCCTGCAGGGCCGCGCCGACGCGCAGGCAAAGGTCGGGGGTGGGCGCCGCACGGCGGGCGCGGTCGAGGCACACCAGCGCGGCTTCCGCCTGGCCGAGGTCGGCCAGCGTGTCGCCCAGCAGGCGCCAGCCCGCGGCCTCGTCGGGGAAGGCGCGCAGGCAGCCGTCGAGCACCGCCGCGGCCCCAGGATGGCCGGAGCGCAGCAGGCTCGCGCAGAGCGCGAAGGTCCTCTCGGCGTCCGTCACGCGTCGGCCGCCCCGTATCCCCCGCCGCCCGGCGTTTCGAGCGCCAGCACGTCGCCCGGCGCGAGTTCGGCGCGGTCCGAGCCGCCCATCGCCGTGGTGGTGCCATCGGCCCGCTCCACCCATTGCCGTCCCGGCGCGCCGTCGGCGCCCCCGCCGAGGCCGAAGGGCGCGACCGTGCGGCGCGACGCCACCACCACGGCCGTCATGGGCTCGAGGAAGCGGATGCGCCGCACGGTGCCGTCGCCGCCGCGCCACCGCCCCGCGCCGCCCGAGCCGCGGCGGATGGAGAACCCGTCGAGCCGCACCGGATAGCGCAGCTCCAGCACCTCGGGGTCGGTCATGCGGGTGTTGGTCATGTGGGTCTGCACGGCGGACTGGCCGTCGAAGCCCGGCCCGGCGCCGGTTCCGCCGGCCACGGTCTCGTAATATTGCCGCGTGGCGTCGCCGAACAGCAGGTTGTTCATGGTCCCCTGGCTGCAGGCGATGGCCCCCAACGCGCCGAACAGGGCGTTGCACACGGCCTGACTCACCTCCGTGTTGCCCGCCACCACGGCGGCGCCCGGCGCCGGCGACAGGAAGGTGCCGGGCGGGACCACGATGCGGATCGGCTTCAGGCAGCCGTCGTTCAGGGGCACGTCCGTGCCGACGAGGCAGCGGAACACGTAGAGCACCACGGCCCGCGTCACGGCCGCGGGCGCGTTGAAGTTGCCCGGCCGCTGCGGCCCCGTGCCGGTGAAATCCACCACCGCCTCGCGCGCGTCCCGGTCCACCGTGACGCTCACCCGCAACGGCGTGCCGTCGTCCATCGCGTAGTCGAAGGCGCCACCGTCGAGCCGCGTCAGCAGGCGCCGCACGCTTTCCTCGGCGTTGTCCATGACGTGGCCCATGTAGGCCGACACGACATCCCAGCCGTGGCGCGCGACGACGCGCTCGAGTTCGGCCGCGCCGCCCCGGTTCGCCGCCACCTGGGCCTTGATGTCCGCCACGTTGACGTCGGGCGAGCGGGCCGGGAACTCGGCGCCGGCCAGCAGCGCCCGGAACTCGGCTTCGCGGAAATGGCCGCCGTCGACCAGCAGCAGGTCGTCGAGCACGACGCCCTCCTCCGCCAACCGCCGCGAGAAGGGCGGCGTCGAGCCCGGCGTGGTGCCGCCGACGTCGGCGTGGTGGCCGCGCGAGCCGACGAAGAAGCGGATCGCACGCCCGTCCGGCCCGAACACGGGCGTGATGACGGTGATGTCCGGCAGGTGCGTGCCGCCGTTCGAAGGGTCGTTCAGTGCCACGGCGTCGCCGGGCTTCAGCGAGGCGCCGCGGCTGCGGATCACCGCCTTCACGCTGTCCCCCATGGCGCCGAGATGCACCGGCACGTGGGGCGCGTTGGCGACGAGGTTGCCGTCGGCGTCGAAGATCGCGCAGGAAAAGTCGAGCCGCTCGCGGATGTTGACCGACAGCGACGTGTTGCGCAGCACCGCGCCGGTCTGTTCGGCGACGTGCATGAACAGGTTGTTGAACAGCTCCAGCCGCATCGGGTCCGGCCGCGACGCGTCCGCGCCTGTGGCCTCGGCCCGCGGCGCGGCGCAGCGCAGCACCACGTGGCCGAGCGGCGTCGCTTCCGCGGCCCAGCCGGGCTCCACGACGATCGTGGCGATGGCTTCGCGGATCAGCGCCGGGCCCTCGACCCTGTCGCCGGCCATCAGGGCGGGCCGGTCGAACACCGGGGCCGCGTGGGAACGCCCGCCACTCCACAGCGCGACGCGGTCGATCGGCTCGGGGGCGCCGGCGCCGCGCCGGGGCAGCTCGGCCTCGGTCACGGCCTCGCCGGGCGCCGTGGCTTCCACCGCCACGGTTTCGGCGACGAGGCCGCGCTCGGGCGTGGCGAAGCCGAAATGGGCGCGGTGGGCGGCCGTGAAGGCGTCGCGCAGGGCGTCGAGCGGCCCGAGCCGCACCGGCAGCGCGGTGGCGGTGCCGGCATAGCGGAGGTGGACGGTGCTCTCGACCGCGATCGCCCCGGCGGCGACGCCCTGGGCCGCCAGGGCGGCGCGCGCTTCGGCGCCGAGGTCGCGGGCGACCGCTTCCAGCGCCGGCAGCGCGGCGTCGTCGAGCGGGAGCTCGACGGCACGCTCGCGCAGGCTCGTCTGGTCGGCCAGCCCCATGCCGTAGGCCGACAGCACGCCCGCGAAAGGGTGGAGCAGCACGGTGTCGATGCCGAGCTCGTCGGCCACCAGGCAGGCGTGCTGCCCGCCGGCGCCGCCGAAACACTGCAGCGCGAAGGCGGATGCGTCGTGGCCCTTCTGCACCGACACCTGCTTGATCGCCTGGGCCATGTTGGCGACGGCGATGCGCAGGAAGTCTTCCGCCACGGCGCGGGGGTCGCGCGCCGTGCCGGTGGCGGCGGCGATCTCGCCGGCGAAGCGCTCGAAGCCCGCCCGCACGGCGTCGGCGTCGAGCGGGGCGTCGCCGTTCGGCCCGAAGATCGCCGGGAAGTGCCGGGGTTGGATCTTGCCGACCAGGATGTTGGCGTCCGTGACGGTGAGCGGGCCGCCGCGGCGGTAACCGGCGGGGCCGGGGTCGGCGCCGGCGCTGTCGGGCCCCACGCGGAAGCGCAGACCGTCGAAATGCAGCAGCGAGCCGCCGCCGGCCGCCACCGTGTTGATCGCCATCATGGGGGCGCGCACCCGCACGCCCGCCACCTCGGTCTCGAAGGAGCGCTCGAAGGCGCCGGCGTAGAGCGCCACGTCGGTCGAGGTGCCGCCCATGTCGAAGCCGATCACGCGGTCGAAGCCGGCGAGCGCGGCGGTGCGCGCCGCCCCGACGATGCCGCCCGCGGGGCCGGACAGGATGGCGTCCTTGCCCGCGAAGGCGTGGGCTTCGGCCAGGCCGCCGTGCGACTGCATGAAGTAGAGCCGCGTGCCGCCGAGCTCGGCCGCCACCCGGTCGACGTAGCGGCGCAGCACGGGCGACAGGTAGGCGTCGACCACGGCCGTGTCGGCGCGGGGGATCAGGCGCAGCAGCGGGCTGACGGCGTGGCTGGCCGACACCTGAGCGAAGCCCGCCTCGCGCGCGAGGTCGGCCAGGCGCCGCTCGTGGTCGGGCCAGCGCCAGCTGTGCATCAGGGCGATCGCCACGGCGCCGATGCCGTCGCGGCGGGCGGCGTCCAGCGCCGCGCGGGCGCCGTCGAGGTCGAGCGGCTCCACCTCGGCGCCATCCACCCCGACGCGCCCGCCGACCTCCGCGACGCGCTCGTGCAGCAGCGTCGGCAGCGTGATGGCGAGGTCGAACAGGCGCGGGCGGGCCTGGTTGCCGATGCGCAGCGCGTCGGCGAAGCCGCGGTTCACGAGCAGCAGCGTGCGCTCGCCCTTGCGCTCCAGCAGCGCGTTGGTGGCCACCGTGGTGCCCATCTTCACCGCATCGACGAGGCCGGGCGGGATCGGCTCGGACGGCGCGAGCCCCAGCACCGCCTTGATGCCCGCCACGGCGGCGTCGGCGTAGCGGCCGGGGTTCTCGCTGAGCAGCTTGTGGGTCGACAGCGCGCCGTCGGGCGCCCGCGCCACCACGTCCGTGAAGGTGCCGCCCCGGTCGATCCAGAACTGCCAGCCGGACGCCGGGACGGTGGGATGGGTCATGCGGGAGGTCTCGATCTCGGTGGAAACGGTGCCGGGCCGGGACGCCCGCCGTCCGGCAGCCGACGGACGTATAGCCCAGCCTGCCGGGCGGCGCAGGCCGGCGGCCAGCATCGTGCGCGGCGCTCGTCCTCCCGTTCGCAGACGGGCGCCCCCTTTCCGGCTGGCATGTGGCGGTTCCAGCGTGACACACGTCGCAGGCGAAGCACGTCCCGTTCCAACGGCGGCGCGAAATGGAGGACCGGATCCCATGATCGACGCTCTCTCGTTCCGCGTGGACTCCGCCGGGGGCTCGGCGGCGCTGCGTTTCCGCCCCGAGCGGCTGGTCGTCGCCGGCTGGGCCGGGCGCGACCCCGCGGCTCTCCGGCACCACATCGAGGAGCTGGCGGCGCTCGGCATCGCGCCGCCGAGCCGCACGCCGCTGTTCTACGCCGCTTCGGCCGACCTCCTGACCCAGGCCGACGTCCTGCAGGTGCTGGGGCCGGACAGTTCGGGGGAGGTGGAGCCGCTGCTCGTCGTGACCGGGGACGGGCTGCTGATCGGCGTCGGCTCCGACCACACCGACAGGAAGGCCGAGGCCTGGTCGGTGCCGCATTCGAAGCAGCTCTGCGGCAAGCCCGTGGCGTCGGCGCTGTGGCGCTTCGCCGAGGTGGCGGACCATTGGGACAGGATCGTGCTGCGGGCCTCCGTGCCCGACGCCGCGGGCGGCTGGCGGCTCTACCAGGAGGGCGCCGCGGCGGGGCTGCGCCGGCCGGACGAGCTGCTGGCGCTCGCGGGCGGGCTTGCGCCCGGCACCGCCATGCTGTGCGGCACCGTGCCGGCGATCGGCGGCATCCGCCCCGCCGCGGCGTTCCGCATGGAGCTCGACGATCCCGTGCTGGGCCGCACGATCCGCCACGAGTACCGGATCGCGGACATGCCCGTGGTGGCGTGAGGCCCGCCCATCGCCGGGGCGCGCCGGCCGCCCCGGCGAGGTCGACGGAGGCGCCGAACGGCGGCGGCATGAGGCGGCGGGGGTGATCGCGCCCGGCGGCACGCCCCTTGCTGCGCTCAAGCCCGATTCACTGCATCGGCGCGGTTCGCGCCCGACCGGAGACCGCGATGATCCAGAGACGCACGCTGCTCGGCGCCGCCCTCGCGGCCCCCGCCCTCCTGGCCTTCGGGCGGGCGGCGGCCGCCGCCGAGGACGTTCCGATCGGGATCGTCTATCCCTTGAGCGGCAACAGCGCCCAGATCGGCGCCGACGCGCACGCGGCCTACGACGTCACCGCCGAGATCATCAACGGGCGGCACGACCCCCTGCCGATGCTGATGGGCCAGGGCGGCGGGCTCGCGAGGCTCGGCGGCGCCAAGGTCCGGCTCGTCTACGCCGATCACGCCAACGATCCCCAGAAGGCGCGCGCCGAGGCCGAGCGGCTGATCACGCAGGACAAGGTGGTGGCGATCATCGGCTCCTTCTCGTCCGCCACGGCGGCGACGATCAGCCAGGTCTGCGAGCGCTACGAGGTGCCCTACATTTCCGCCGACAATTCGTCGCCGAGCCTGAGCCAGCGCGGGCTGAAGTGGTTCTTCCGCACCACGCCGAACGACGCGAACTTCTCCCAAGCCATGTTCGCCTTCTACAAGGACGTCGGCGCGAAGACCGGGCATCCGGTGAAGAGCGTGTCGCTGTTCTACGAGGATTCGATCTTCGGCACCGATTCGTCCAACATCCAGCGCAAGCTCGCCGCCGACAACGGCATCGCGGTGGCGGCCGACATCCGCTACCGCGCCAACTCGCCCTCGCTCAGCGCCGAAGCGCAGCGGCTGCGGGCCGCAGGCGCCGACGTGCTGATGCCCTCGTCCTACGTCAGCGACGCCATCCTGGTCATGCGGGCCATGAACGAGGTCGGCTACCATCCGCCCGCCATCCTGGCCCAGGCGGCGGGGTTCCAGGAGCAGAGCTTCATCACGGGCGCGGGCGACCTCGCCGAGGGCGTGCTGTCGCGCTCTTCCTACGCGGGCGACGCCGTGAAGACGCGCCCGGCGATCATCCCCGTGAGCGCGCTGTACCGGGCAAAGCAGAACAAGGGCCTGAACGACAACACGGCGCGCCAGGTCACGGCGCTGCAGGTGCTCGCCGACGCCATCGACCGCGCGGGCTCGGCGAAGCCGGCCGACATCCGCGACGCCCTGACCAGGACCGACGTGAAGGGCGTCGACACCATCATGCCGTGGACGGGCGTCAGGTTCGACGCCACGGGCCAGAACACGGACGGCACGCCGGTGATCCAGCAGGTGCACGAGGGCGCCTACCGCACGGTGTGGCCGGCCGAGGTCGCCGTCGCCGAGCCGGTGTGGACCGTCGGCCAGTGAGGGGATCGGGCGTGGCGCGGGTGGGCCTCCCCCGACAGGGGATCGTGGCGCGGGCGGCCGGACGGTCCGGCGCGCGGGGGCGCCCCGCATGACCGCCCTCGTCCTGCAGGCCGTCGTCAGCGGGTTGCTGATGGGCCTGATCTACGCCCTGGTGGCGGCGGGGCTGAGCCTGATCTTCGGCCTGATGGACGTCGTCAACTTCGCCCATGGCGAGATGCTGATGCTGTCCATGTTCGCCGTGCTGGCGCTGCACGGGGCGCTGCACGTCGACGCGCTGCTGCTCCTGCCCGTGGTGGCGCTGATCATGTTCGGCGGCGGCGTGGCGGTGTACCGCCTGCTGATCGCCCGGGCCCTGTCGGTGGCGTCCAACCGCGGCATGGTGCAGATCTTCGTCACCTTCGGCCTCGCCATCTTCCTGCGCGGCGCGGCGCAGTTCGCCTTCGGGGGCGAGTTCCGGTCGATCAACGACGGGTGGCTGTCGAACCGCACCGTCGCGCTGGGCCCGGTGTTCCTGCCCCTGCCCCAGGTGGCGGCCGGCCTCGTCTGCCTCCTCGCCTTCGCGGGCCTGCTGGCGCTGTCCCGCACCGAGTTCGGCCGGGCGCTGGAAGCCACGCGCGAGGACCGCGACGCCGTGGCGCTGATCGGCATCGACCGCGACCGCATCTTCGCCTTCGGCTGGGGCATCGGCGCGGCCACCGTCGGGGTGGCGGGCACCATGCTGTCGACCTTCTACTACGTGTCGCCGAGCGTCGGGCTGAACTTCGCCGTCATCGCCTATGTCACGGTGGCGCTCGGGGGCTTCGGCTCCATGCTGGGGGCGTTGGCGGCGGGGCTCCTCATCGGCCTCGTCGAGAGCCTCACCGCCCTGGCGCTGGAGCCGTCGCTGAAGCAGGTCGGCATGTTCGCCGTCTACCTCCTCGTGCTGGTGTCGCGCCCGCGCGGCCTGTTCGGGAAGATCTGATGACGGACGCGCGCGCCCCGGCCCCCGCGCCCCGCCGCCCCAACGCCATCCTGCGCCGCCGGCGGCGGGAACTCGCCCTGGGCGCCGCCCTGCTGGCCGCCCTCGCCGCCCTGCCCTGGTTCATCTCCGACGTCTACACCCAGAACCTGCTCATCCTCGTCCTGCTCTACGCCGGCCTGTCGCAGGCCTGGAACGTGCTCGGCGGCTATTGCGGGCAGGTCTCGCTCGGCCACGCGCTGTATTTCGGCCTCGGCGGCTACACGTCGACGATGCTGCTGCTCGACCTCGGCCTGCCGCCGGTGTTCGGCATGGTGGCCGGCGGGCTCGTCGGCGGCGTCGGTGCGCTGCTGGTCGGCTGGCCCTGCTTCCGCCTGTCGGGCCACTATTACGCGGTCGCCACCGTGGTGGTGGGCGAGATCGGCTACCTGCTCTTCATCAACTGGGACTTCGTGGGCGGCGCCAGCGGCCTCACGGTGCCGATCGCGGGCCGGAGCTGGCTGTACCTGCAGTTCGGCGTGTCGAAGCTGCCGTGGATCTACGTCACCCTCGGCTTCGCGGCGGCGGCCTGGACCGTCGCCTACCTCGTCGAGGGCTCGCGCTGGGGCTACAGCTGGCGCGCCGTGAAGGACGACGTCACGGCGGCCCGCTCGCTCGCCGTCCGGGTGTTCCCGTCCAAGATGGCCGCCGCCGCCATCAGCGGCTTCCTCACCGGGGTGGGGGGCGCCATCTACGCGCAATATGTCGGCTACATCGACCCGGACAGCATCCTGGCCGGCAGCTTCTCGATCCTCATCGCCCTGCCGGCCGTCCTCGGCGGGGTCGGCACGCTGTGGGGGCCGCTGCTGGGGTCGGCCGTGCTGATCCCCGTGTCGGAGCTGTCGCGCTCCTACCTCGGCTCGTCGGGCAGCGGCGTCGACCTGATGATCTACGGCGGCCTCATCGTCGCGGTGTCGCTGGCGCGGCCCGCCGGGCTCGTCAGCCTGTTCGGCACCCGCGGCCTCGCGGGGGGACGCGGCCGTGGCTGAGCTCCTGGAAGTGCGCGAACTGTCGAAGCGCTTCGGCGGCGTGCAGGCGAATTCCGACATCTCCTTCGACGTGCGGGCCGGCGAGATCCTGGGGCTGATCGGCCCCAACGGCGCCGGCAAGACGTCGCTGTTCAACGCCATCTCGGGCGAGGTCGCGCCCGACCGCGGCGAGATCCGGCTGGACGGGCGCCGCATCTCCGGGCTCGGGCCCGTCGCGGCGTCCCGCGCCGGCATCGCCCGCACGTTCCAGGTGGTGCGCTCCTTCGATTCGATGACGGTGCTGGAGAACGTCATGGTGGGGGCCTTCACCCGCGCCGGGGCGGCCCGCGACGCCATGCGGCGCGCCGAAGCCGTGATCGACACGGCGGGCCTGTCCGCGCGCATCGACGCGCCGGCCGTGTCCCTCACGCCGCCGGAGAAGCGCAGGCTGGAGATCGCGCGGGCGCTCGCCACCGAGCCCCGCGTGCTGCTGCTCGACGAGATGCTGACCGGCCTGACCCCCGCCGAGGCGCGCAACGGCGTCCAGCTCGTCCGCGACCTGCGGGACCGCGGCATCACCATCGTCATGGTGGAGCACGTCATGGAGGTGCTGCTGCCCCTGATCGACCGCGCCGTGGTGCTGAACCTCGGCCGCGTGCTCACCACCGGGCTGCCCGCCGAGGTCGTGCGCGACCCCGAGGTGATCCGCGCCTACCTGGGGGACCGCTATGCTCAGGCTTGAAGGCGTGTCGGCCAGCTACCGCGGCCTGAAGGCGCTGCAGGGCGTCGACGTCGCGGTCGAGGCCGGCGAGGTGGTGGCCGTGGTGGGCGCCAACGGGGCGGGCAAGAGCACGCTGCTGAAGACCATCGCGGGCCAGGTCGCCACGGAAGGGACCATCACCTTCGAAGGGCAGAGCCTGCGCCGCCTGGCGCCGCACCGCATCGCCCGGCTCGGCGTGGCGCTGGTGCCGGAAGGGCGGCGGCTGTTCCCCCGCCTGTCGGTCGAGGACAACCTCCGCCTCGGCGCCTACGCGCGGCGCCACGACCCCGACCGCTTCGGGCCCCTCGACCTCGTCTTCGAGCTGTTCCCGCGGCTGAAGGAGCGGCTCGCCCAGCGGGCCGAAACCCTGTCGGGGGGCGAGCAGCAGATGCTCGCCATCGGCCGCGCCCTGATGACCAAGCCGCGCCTGCTGATGCTCGACGAGCCCAGCCAGGGCATCATGCCGAAGCTCGTCGACGACATCCTGGCCGCCGTCACCCGCATCCGGGGGCTCGGCGTCACGGTGCTGATCGTCGAGCAGCGCTTGGCCGAAGCGCTCGCCATCGCGGACCGCGCCTACGTGCTGCAGACGGGGCGCGTGGTGATGTCGGGCCCCGCCGCCGCGGTGGCGGCCGACGCCGACGTCCGCCGGGCCTACCTCGGCATCTGACGCCGGCGGCCGGGGCGGAGCCCGTGTGGCGCGGCGCCGGTGCCCCGCCAGGATGAACGGTTCACGCTGTCCGGCGAAACGCCCGGGGGCCGCGGGAACGGACGGAAACGATCAAGGATGGGGAAACCGTCCCCGCCGCATGTCGGGGCATCAGGCGGGAGCGGCACATGCGGACCGGGTCAGAACGCGGCGGCGGCGAACGGCCCGGGACGGTCCGCCTGTCCGAGATCCTGGGCGCGCTGAGCCACGCGCTCGACCTCACGGAGGGACAGCCGCAGGGCCACTGCGTGCGGGCGACCTGGATCGGCATGCACGTCGGCCGTGCGCTCGGCCTCGCGCCGCCCGACCTGTGGAACCTGTACTACACGGTGATGATGAAGGACCTCGGCTGTTCGAGCAACGCGGCCAGGATCTGCGAACTGTACCTGTCGGACGACATCGGCTTCAAGCGCGACTTCAAGGCCGTCAACGACAGCCTGCCGAGCGTGCTGGGCTTCGTCTTCTCCCACACGGGCATGAAAGCCGGCCTGTCGGACCGGCTGCGGGCGATCCTCAACATCATGCAGAACGGCGGCAGGATCGTCGACGGCCTGATCGAGACGCGGTGCCAGCGGGGCGCCGCCATCGCGGCGAGTTTGCGCCTGCCCCAGGCCGTCTGCGACGGCATCCACTCGCTCGACGAGCATTGGAACGGCGGCGGACGCCCCGACCACCTCGCCGGAAACGCGATCCCCGTTCCCTCCCGCGTCGCCCTGCTGGCCCAGGTCGTCGACGTGTTCCACCGCTCGACGGGGCGGGACGCGGCGATGGCCGAAGCCCGCAAACGCTGCGGATCCTGGTTCGACCCCGCGATCGTGGCGGGGTTCGAGCGCGCCGCGGCGGAGCCGGGCTTCTGGGAGGTGCTCGAGTCGGACGGGCTCGACGCCGCGGTCTTCGACATGGAGCCCGCCGGCCCCGCGGCGGCGATCGACGACGACTACCTCGACGACATCGCGCGCGCCTTCGCCCACGTCATCGACACCAAGAGCCCCTTCACGTCGGGCCATTCGGAGCGCGTGGCCGTCTACGCCGACCTCGTGGCCGCCGAGATGGGCTACGGCGCCGAGCGCCGCCGCTGGCTCCGGCGCGCCGCCCTGCTGCACGACATCGGCAAGCTCGGCGTGAGCAACGCCATCCTCGACAAGAACGGCAAGCTCGACGACGCGCAATGGGTCGAGATGCGCAACCACGCCGTCCTGTCCGAAAGCATCCTCGAGCGCGTCACGCCGTTCCGCGAGATGGCGCGGATCGGCGGCGCCCACCACGAGCGCCTCGACGGCCGGGGCTACCCCCGGGGGCTCGAAGCCGGGGAGATCGAGCCCGAAACCCGCATCGTGTCGGTGGCCGACGTCTTCGACGCCCTGACGGCCGACCGTCCCTATCGCGCCGCCATGCCGGTGCCGAAGGCGCTCGCCATCATGCGCGAGGACGTGGGCCGGGCCTTCGATCCGGATTGCTTCGCCGCGCTGGAGCGCGCGCTGGAGCGGATGGCCGCCGAACTGGGGCGCGTCGCCTGAACGGGCGGCGCGCGTCCCCGCTCCCCCCCCGGCGACCGCGACCTTCGACCTGCGACCTGCGACCGCCGGTGTCAGATGTCGCCGCGGGCGGCCAGCTGCTCGATCCGGTCCGCCGTGCGCAGCGCGATCGCCTGGATGGTGAGGGACGGGTTGACGCCGCCGACGGTCGGGAACACCGACCCGTCGCAGACGAACAGGTTGGGCACGTCCCACGAGCGGCAATCGGCGTCGACGACCGAGGTGCGGCGGTCGTCGCCCATCCTCACGGTGCCGCCGAGGTGGTTGGCGTCCTCCTCCTGCCGGAACAGGTCGGTGACGCCCGCCGCCTCCAGGCTCATCTCCATCTGGTCGAGCGCGTGCCGGATCAGCGCCTTGTCGTTGTCGCTCCAGCCGAAGGTGACCTTGGCGACCGGCAGGCCGTAGCGGTCCTTCTGGTCGGCCAGCGTGACGGTGTTGGCCTCGCTCGGCATGCATTCGCCGACCATCTTCACGCCGACTTGGTAATTGTAGTCCTGCATGGCGAGGCGCAGCTCATCGCCCCAGATCCCGCGGGACGCCGTGACGGTCTTCGCCCATTCGATCGGCAGGGGACCCTGCCCCATCCAGCAGTAGCCGCCGTCGAAGTCCTTGCGGTCGTCGTAGTTCCAGTGCTCCGTGATGGCGAGCGACGGCGGGCCCTTGTTCCAGCGGATCTCGTCCTTCGACTTGCCATAGACGGCCTGGTTGGGCTGGGTCATCAGGTACTTGCCGACGAGGCCCGACCCGTTGGCGAGCCCGTGCCGGTGACGGTCCGTCGCCGAGTTGAGCAGCAGGCGCGGCGATTCCACGGCATAGCCCGCCACGATCACGTTGCGCGCCTTCTGGAAGCGCCACCGCCCGTCGCGGTGGTAGTGCACGCCCGTGGCGCGGTCGCGCGCGTCCGTCTCGATGCGGCCCACCATGGCGAGGTCGCGGATCTCCGCCCCCGCCCTGATGGCGCGGGGGATGTAGGTGTTCAGCGTGCTCTGCTTGGCGTTGGTCGAGCAGCCGAAGCGGCAGAAGCCGCGGTACACGCAAGGATGCGCTTCGCCGCGGGGCGCCGACACGGTGGCGAGCGGGGTCGGCGTCCACTTCATCCCCATGGCCTCGCAGCCGCGCGCCAGCACCTCCGCGGCGGCGTTCAGGGGATGGGGGCGGTAAGGGTAGCGGGGCCGCGGCGGCCCCCAGGGGTAGTTGATCGGGCCGGAGATCGACAGGTCCTTCTCGACCTGGTCGTAGTAGCGCCACATCTCTTCCCAGCCGATCGGCCAATCGGCGCCGTACCCGAGCGTGGAGCGGCTCTTGAACCATTCCGGCCGGAACCGCAGCGACACCATGGCGAAATGCACCATGGAGCCGCCCACCGTCTTGCCGGAGTTCTTGCCGCCCATGACGATCGGGTCGGCCCCTTCCACGACGCGGGGGTCGTTCCAGTAGAGCTTCTCCTGCGCGGTCTCGTCGGAGGCGAAGTCTTCCAGCGGGCGGAAATAGGGCCCGGCGTCGAAAGCCACGACCGAGAAGCCCTTCTCGGCCAGACGCGCCGCGAGCGTGCCGCCGCCCGCGCCCGTCCCCACGATGGCGAAGTCCACCTCGTCGCCGTCGCGGTTCTGCCGCATCGGGATCCAGCCGCCCATCTTGAAGACGTCGGGCGCGCGGCCGTCCGCGGCACGGGGGCGCTCGAAGGGATCAGACGACATGCCGGTTCTCCTTCAGCGCCCGCTCTTCCTCTCCGGGCTTGCCTTCGGCGGCTTCCCAGGGGTCGCGGCGGTTCTTGTCCATCCGCACGTAGCCGCGCGGGCTCGCGGGTCCCCCGAAGCCGATCTCGCTCCAGGCGGTGGGGTGGCCGTAATAGGCGTCGGTGACGTCGTGGACGACCCGCTTCGTGAAGAACAGCTTCAGCGGCATGCCCTTCCAATGGTCGCCCTCGAGGCGGCCCTGCTGCATGTCGCGCAGGATGCCGTCCCGGTCGGCGCGGCCGAGGTCGCGGAAGCGCGCACCGTGGCGGTCCCGGGCCTCGTGGTCCAGCGCCGCGAGGCCGATCCTCCAGGCCTCGCCCTGCGGCGGGAGCTTGTCGAAGCGGTATCCGTCGAGCTGGCCGGAGAAGATCTTGGCGTCCACGTAGGCGGCGATCGGCACGGGGTCCGCCCGGTCCGCCGGCTGCGGCAGGATGCGGCCGCACACGGCTTCCAGCGTGGCGAACTCGTCGGAGGAGAAGAAGCGCGGCTCGCGCGGCACCTTCAAGCGCTCGTCGATGGCGTCGCGCGTGGCGTCGTTCCAGGACGGGGTGTCGCGCTTGTCGAGGACGTCGTAGCCGGGGAAGGACCGCTCAGTCATCGCCGTGCCTTTCGAGGAGGGCCAGGGCGGCGAAGCCCGCGAGGGCGAGGCCGGAGAAGGCCGGCGGCGCCGGGATCGGCGGGCCGTCGACCAGGTTCTGCCGCCAGTTCTTCCATCCGCCCGAGTAGCGGTGGGTGCCGTAGGCGTGGGCCGCGACGCCGGCGACGCCGAGCGCGGCCGTGATGCCGAGCCACAGCTTCGCCTGCGGCCGGGGCCGCTTGTGGGGGCGCAGCGCGGCTTCCGCGGTCAGCGCGGCCGCGATCGGCGGCAGCGCCACGGGCAGGTACATCAGCGGGTTCTGGAAGTTGCCGCGGAAGTGCAGCAGCGACACTTCGGCGGTGGTGCCGAGCAGCCCCAGCGCCGTCAGGCCGGCCAGGGCGGGAGCGGCCGGCAACCCGAGCAGCTTCGGGCTTTCGCCCGGCTTCTCGTCGCGGATGCCTTCGGCGGCGAGGCCGAGCAGACCCGACAGCGACAGCGCCGCCGGCGCGCCGATCGGCGCCTGGTAGAACAGGTTCTCCCAGCTGAAGCCGCCGGGCTTCTTGGTGATGTTGTGGACGTGGAACGCCGTGCCCACCAGGCCCACCACCATGGCGATGCCGTAGGAGGCGAGCCGCAGCGGATGCGCGCTCGTCTCGGAGCGGGCCGCGCCATCGAGGCTGGCGAGGATCGACAGCGTCGAGGACACGAGCGGCGTGAACATCGCCGGGTTGTGGTACTGGCCGCGGCTGTGCTCGATGCCGCTGTCGGCCAGCACCGACATCGCCAGCATGGCGGCGGCGCCGTGCACCATCCGCACCTGGCCGATCTCGACGCTGTGGGAATAACCCCGGAGCGGCGCGCCGGGGCGCGGCTCGCGCGCCACGTGGGCGGGGGCCGGATCGTCGACGAGGTCGGCGAAATCCGCCTCGCGGGTTGGGCCGGACATGATCGTCATCCTCGGGTGGGTCGCGCCCAGGCGTTTCTCCACCATGCTCCGCATGGTCCCCCTCCCCTCGCTGCGTGGGGAAGAACGTTCTGGAGGGCACCGCTCGTGGCTCTCCCCCAACCGGGCGGGGGAGAGAAGCCGGGCGAAGCCCGGTGGGGGGGGGCGCCGGGGCGCCGCTCGCCTCGGCCCGCGCCGCCACCTCCAGGCCTCTGTGTCCGCCGGCATCGTCACGCGATCACGGGACTCGACCCGACCGCGCCCTGCCCCGGGGTCACTTGTCGGCGTGACCCGGCAGCAGCGAGCCGATCACCTGGCGGGCCGCGCCGAGGATGACGTTCTTCTCGCGCTGGTCGCCCTTGGCCAGCATCGACATGAAGTTGGCCGCCTGCTGGAAGGTGATGTGCGGGGGCAGCGGCGGCACCTCGGGGTCGGTCTTGACCTCCAGCACCACGGGCTTGTCCGAGCGCAGCGCCTGGTCCCAGGCATCCGCCAGGTTCTCAGGATCGTCGACGTAGATCCCCTTGAAGCCGATCAGCTCGCCGAACTTGTGGTAGGGCACGTTCGGGATCTGCTGGGACGCCACGAACTTCGGGTTGCCCTCCATCACCCGCTGTTCCCAGGTCACCTGGTTCAGGTCCTCGTTGTTGAAGACGCACACCACGAAGGTCTTGTTGGACCAGAGGTGATGGTATTTGGCGGCGGTGATCAGCTCCGCCATGTTGTTCATCTGCATGGCGCCGTCGCCCACCAGCGCCACCACGGGCCGGTCGGGATGGGCGAACTTGGCCCCGATGGCGTAGGGCACGGCCGCGCCCATCGAAGCCAGCGAGCCCGACAGCGATCCCATCATGCCGCGGCGCGCCTTGAGGTCGCGCGCGTACCAGTTGGCGCAGGAGCCGGAATCCGAGGTGACGATGCAGCGCTCGGGCAGGCGCGGCGACAGCTCGTGGGTGACGCGCTGCGGGTTGACGGGATGCGCCGTCTTCTTGGCCTGCGCGGCCGCCACGTCCCAGGAGCGGGCCGTCCAGCCGACGATCTTCTCCTGCCAGGAGCGGTCGGCCTTCTTCTGGAGGAGCGGCAGCAGTTCCCGCAGCGTTTCGGCCGCATCGCCCTGGAGGTTGCACTCCATCGGGTAGCGGATCGACAGCATGTCGCCCTTGATGTCGATCTGCACGCCCCGCGCCTGTCCCTCCTTAGGCAGGAACTCGGCCCAGGGGAAGCCCGAGCCGATCATCAGCAGCGTGTCGCACTCGGCCATCATGTTGGACGAGGCCTCGGTGCCGAGCAGCCCGATGGTGCCGGTCGCCCAGGGGAGGTCGTCGGGCAGCACGAACTTGCCGAGCAGCGCCTTGGCGCAGCCCGCCCCGAGCTTCTCCGCCACGGCGATGACCTCGTCGACGGCGTCGACGCAGCCGGCGCCGATCAGCATGGCGACCTTCTTGCCCTCGTTGAGGATCTTCGCCGCCTCCTGGAGGTCGCGCTCGTAGGGCACCACCTTGGGCCGGGCGTAGCCGATCCCCGAGAAGGTGAAGCCGTGGGCCCTCTTCGGCTCCTCGTAGGGCTCGTCCTGCAGGTCGTTGGGGATGATCAGCGCGGTCACGACGCGCTCCGACACGGCGGTGCGCACCGCGCGGTCGACGAGGTGGCGCATCTGCGCCGGCGCCATGGCGGTCTGCACGAAGGCGCCCGCCACGTCCTTGAACATGGCGTTGAGGTCGAGCTCCTGCTGGTAATGCGCGCCGATCGACGTGCGGGCCTGCTGGCCCACGATGGCCAGCACCGGCATGTGGTCCATGCGGGCGTCGTAGAGGCCGGTCAGCAGGTGCGACGCGCCGGGGCCCGAGGTGGCGATGCAGACGCCGAGTTCGCCGGTGAACTTGGCGTAGGCCGAAGCCATGAAGGCCGCCATCTCCTCGTGGCGCACCTGGATGAACTCGATCTTGCCCCCGGCCCGCTGCAGCGCGCCGAACACGCCGTTGATGCCGTCCCCCGGATAGCCGAAGATCTTGCGCACGCCCCAGGCATGCAGGCGCTCGATGAGGAAGTCGCCGACGGTCTGGCTCATCTGTAGTCTCCGGAGAACAGGTTGGGGAGCACGCCGGGAACGGGCGCTTCCAGGGCGAACAGGCCGCCCTCGTCGGGGTGGAGGGCGCGCTCCTCGGGCGACAGGGCGTGGTTCGCCGAGGTGACGAAAAGCGTCTTCAGGTCAGGGCCGCCGAGCGCCGGCATGGTCGGGTATTTCACCGGCAGCGGCACGCGCCGCTCGATCCGGCCTTCCGGGTCGAAGCGCAGCATTTCGCCGTTGGCGTAGATGCAGGACCAGTAGAAGCCCTCGGAATCCACCGTGGCGCCGTCCGGCCCGCCGGACGCGTCCTTCACCTCCACCTGGGCGAAGACGCGCTTGTTGGTGGGCGTGCCGGTGTCGAGGTCGTAGTCGTAGGCCCAGATCGTCTTGGGCTCGGTGTCGGCGTGGTACATGGTGCGCCCGTCGGGGCTCCAAGCGAGGCCGTTCGACATGGCGACGGGGTCCGTCACCGCGGTCCAGCGCCCGCCGCCGTCGTAGCGCCACAGCGGCGTCTTCTTCGCGTCCCCGCTCATGTCGCCGGGCTTCAGCGGCAGGTACATGGTGCCGCCGAAGAAGCGCCCGCGCGGGTCGCAGCGCCCGTCGTTGAACACGAACCGACGGGCGTCGAAGGGCGAATGCGCGAAGGGCGTCAGCGTGCCGGTGTCGAGCCTGATGTGGTAGAGCCCCGTGGCGAGGGCCACCATGGCGCCGCCGTCCCCGTCGAGGGCGTAGCAGCCGATCCAGGCCGGCATTTCCCAGGACACGTCGTTCCGGGTCGCGGGATCGAACATGTGGAGGGCGGGTTCGCGGATGTCGACCCAGAACAGCCTTTGGCTCCTCGCGTCCCAGCCGGGGCGCTCGCCGTTGAGCGCGCCGGCGCGCAGCAGCAGTTCCACCGGCACGGGCTTGTCCGCCGGGGCCTCGCCGCCGAGGGCGGAGCGAATGAGCTGGGACACACTCTTCATGGTGGCGAAACGGAACCGCTGGAGCGAAGTTCCCGCCCGTCCTGTCCGATCGGCCGCCGGGCCCGTGACGCTTCCGGGCGCGGCCGCCGCATGACCGTCGAAACCGCCCGTCCGGCGCGACTGCTCTTCGTCGTGACGGAAGACTGGTTCTTCGCGTCCCACTTCCTGTCGGTCGCCGTGGCGGCGCGCGCCGCCGGCTTCGACGTGGCCGTGACGGTGCGGGTGCGCGACCCCGCGCTGCGCCGCCGCATCGAGGCCGCCGGCGTGCGGGTGATCCCGTCGGCGCACGAGCGCGGGCATTTCGGGCCGCTGGCCATGCTCGGCCACGCGCGCGCCTTCGCGCGGCTGTTCCGCGCCGAGCGGCCCGACATCGTCCACCTCGTGTCGGTGCGGCTCGTCGTGCTCGCGGGCTTCGGCGCCCTGATGGCCGGCGTGCCGCGGCGCGTGCAGGCCGTGACGGGCCTCGGCCTGATGGGGGCGAGCCGGGGCGCCAAGGCGCGCGCCGCGCGCGCCGCGCTCGGCCGGCTGCTGCGCGGGCCGCTCGGGGGCAGCCGCGCCCACCACGTCTTCGAGAACCGCGAGGACCCCGTCCTGCTCGGGATGGACCCCGACGGTTCGCGCGTCACGGTGGTGGGGGGCGCCGGGATCGACCCGGCGCGCGAAACCGCGCAACCCCTGCCCCCGATGCCGCCGCTGCGCGCCGCCCTGGTGGCCCGCATGGTGCACTCGAAGGGCGTCGACGTGGCCGTCGAAGCGCTGCGGCGCGCCCGCGCGGCCGGGGCGCCCGTCGAACTGTCGCTGTACGGCGCGCCCGACCCCGAGAACCCCCGCGCCGTGACGGAGGAGCAGCTCCGCCGCTGGTCCGCCGAGCCCGGCATCGCGTGGCACGGGCATGCGGCGGACGTCGCCGCCGTGTGGCGGGCGCACCACGTCGTGCTGGTGCCGTCCCGCGGCGGCGAGGGCCTGCCGCGCTCGCTCCTCGAAGGCGCCGCGGCGGCCCGCGCCGTGCTCACCACCGCGACGCCGGGCTGCGCCACCTTCACCCGCGACGGGATCGAGGGCTTCGTGGTGCCGCCCGACGACCCGGACGCGCTGGCCGACGCCCTCGTGACGCTGGCCCACGACCCGGCGCTGGTCGAGCGCTTCGCTCTGGCCGCCCGCGCCCGGGTGCTCGACGGCTTCACGGCGGAGCGGGTCGCGGCGGATTTCGTCGGCGTGTACCGGACCCTCGCGGAGGGGCTGCGGTGACGCCGATCCTCGACCGCGCGGCCTTCATCCGCGCCAACACGCGGCTCCTGCCCGTGCCGCAGGTGCCGGAGATCCGCCTCCACCTCGCCGACGACGCCACGGAGCTGTGGGCGAAGACCGAGGCCGACCTCGGGCAGTTGAACCTGCCGCCGCCCTTCTGGGCCTTCGCCTGGGCGGGCGGGCAGGCGCTGGGCCGCTACGTGCTCGACAACGCCGGTGAGGTGCGCCGCGCCCGCGTGCTCGACTTCGCGTCAGGGTCGGGGCTGGTCGGGATCGCCGCCGCCCTGGCCGGCGCGGCCCGGGTGGAGGCCGCCGACATCGACGCCTTCGCGCTCAGCGCCATCGCGCTCAACGCCGCCGGGAACGGCGTCGACGTGGACGCGCGGGGCGACGACCTCGTCGGCCGCGACGAGGGCTGGGACGTGGTGCTGGCGGCGGACATTTTCTACGAGCGCGACACCGCCGGCGCCGTCACGACCTGGCTGCGCGGCCTCGCGCGGCGCGGCGCCCGCGTGCTCGTGGGCGACCCGGGCCGCAGCTACTTCGACGCCACGGCCTTCGAACCCCTGGCCTCCTACGACGTGCCGGTGATGCGCTCGCTGGAGGACGCCGACGTCAAGCGCAGCGGCGTGTGGCGGGTGAAGGGCTGAGCCGTCGTCGTCCGACATCGCCCTCGGGGACAGCGGGGGCGGAGCCCCCGGCGTCGCTTCGCGGTCCGCGCTTCACTCGCCCGCGGGCGACAGCGCCACCGCGCTGGCGTCGAGGCCGGGCTTCCTGGCCGCCGAGGCCTGCGGGCCGGGCTTGGCGGCGGCCGGGGCCGCGGCCTGGGCGGCGGGCGCCGCATCCGGCGCGGGGACTTCGGCGCTGCCCATGACGCGATCGAAGAACGACCGCGTGGCGCTCTTCGGCTCGTCCTTGGCGTAGGCCGAGGGGGCCGCCGCGAAGGCGGCCGGGACCGTGCCGGTCACGTCGTCGGGCTTGGTGTCGGCCTTGTCGGTCCGGCCGGCGGACGCGGCCAGCACCGGCTTGGCGCCCTTGGCGGGCGGCTTGGCGGGGATGGCGGCGGCGAGGGCCACCACGGGCTCGGGCTTCCCCAACCCGTCCCCCACGGCCTTGCGGGCGGCGGCGATCTGCAGCGCCACCGGCTTGGCCTTGGGGGCGTCGTCGAGCACGAACTCGGTCGGCGCGGTCGCGATGGCGTCGGGGCGGCTGACCTCGGCGAAGCGATGCGCGAAGGCGGGGTTCTGCCCCCCGTCCTGGTACACGATGCGGACCGGCTTCACGCCCTGGGCGACGAGCTTTTTCACCTCGCCCTCGTCCCGGGCCTCCTTGTCGGTGACGGCGCGCAGCACCTCGTTGTCGAGGTCGAGCGGCGGGCAGGCCGATTCGGCGTCGAAGCTCGCGCCGCCCTTCGCCTTGGCGAAGACGTAATGCTTGTTGCACACGCCGACCGGCGTCTGCATCCGGGTCACCTCGAACTCGTCGGCGCCCTTCTTCAGCTCACGCCAGAAGGCGATGTTGGGGTCGAGCCGGGCCTTGGCCATGTTCTCGGCCGTCATGCGGAACGGGAAGCTCTGCATCTGCACCGCGTGCTGCCCGCCCGCGAAGGCTTCCCGCATGATGGCGTAGATTTCCTCGATCTGCCCGTCCGTCATGGAGAAGCAGCCCGCCGAGGAGCAGATGCCGTGCACCATGATGGAGCCGCCCGTGCGGCCCCAGGCGCGGTCGTAGGCGTTCGGATAGCCCACGTTGAACGACAGGTAATAGGCCGAGTTCGGGTTCATCGAGCCCGGCGTGACCGTGTAGAACCCTTCCGGCACCTGCCGGTCGCCTTCGCGCACCTTGGGGCCGAGCTGGCCGGACCAGCGGCACATCGGGAAGCTCTTCAGGAAGACGTAGCGGCCGTCCGCCCCCTGCTTCCAGACTTCGAGCTCCGCTTCCTTCTTGAAGGCGCGGATCAGCACGGGGGCGTTCTTGGTCGTGCCCTTGGCGGACATCGATTCCAGCGTCGCCTGCGGGATGGGGGAATAGGCGCGCGCGTTGCTGGACACGCCCAGGTCCTCCTCGCAGCCCGCCAACAGGGCCGCGCCGACCGCCAGGAGGGCGAAGCGGCCGAGGAACTTGAACGCGCGTCCTGCCCGCATGTCGCCGATGTCCACTGCTCGCGTCCCTGGTCGGATGTATGCCGGACCAACGGATGCCGTTTTAAGGCTTAAGCCCCCGTTACCGCAACCCGCGCGGGTCGATCCCGAAAAGTTCCAGGCGGCCGGATGCATTTCGCGCCGAAATGCGGCTTCGCGGTGACTCCGGCGGACCTCCGCGCGCGCGGCGCGTCAGGCGGGGTCGTCCGTCAGCGGGCCTTCGGCCACGAAGCGCAGGTTGTCGTCGTCGAACTGGCCGTCCGCTTCCGCCGCCGCCTCGGGGTTCGCGTCGAGCCAGGCTTCGCCTTCCGCCCGGTGCTTCGGGCGGTCGGACAGGGTCCAGAGGCGCGCCTGCAGGGCCGAGCCGACGGGCGGGGCGTCCATCTTGGCGATAAGGTCGCCCACCACCTCGCGAGCATCGGGGCCGGGCTGCACGTCCGTCCGCCCGCGCTCGCGCTGGCCGCGGAAGGCGGCGACGAGGTCGGACACGACGTCCCTCATCGTGGTCCAGTCCCCCGGGACCATGTCGTCGAGGAGGGCGGACGCGAAGCGGTCGATGGCGAGCGGGTGCAGCGGCATGGCCCGACTGTCCCCGCCCCGGCGTCCCGGCGCAAGGGGTGCGGCACCGGGACGGTCCTTCAGCGCCGGCCGATGGCCAGGAACTTGTCGGCCCGCGCCGCCTGGATCTGCTCGCGCGACCAGCCGTCGAAGCCGCCCAGCGCCTCCTCGACGGCGTCGCCGGCCGCCGCGATGGCGGCCTCGGGGTCGCTGTGGGCGCCGCCGGCGGGCTCCTCGACGACGGAATCGATGATGGCGAAGCGCAGCAGGTCCTGCGCGGTGATCTTCATGGAGGTGGCGGCGTCCTGGGCCCGGGCGGGGTCTCGCCACAGGATCGAGGCCGCGCCTTCGGGCGAGATCACGCTGTAGATGGCGTGTTCCATCATGATCACGGCGTTGGCGGCCGCGATCGCGATGGCGCCCCCCGAGCCGCCCTCGCCGATGATCACCGCCACGTTGGGGACGCCGAGCTCGAGGCAGGTCTGGGTGGAGCGCGCGATGGCCTCGGCCTGGCCGCGCTCCTCCGCCTCGATGCCCGGAAAGGCGCCCGCCGTGTCGACCAGCGACACCACCGGCAGGCCGAACCGGTCGGCCAGCTCCATCAGCCGGACCGCCTTGCGGTAGCCTTCGGGCTTGGCCATGCCGAAGTTGTGCCGGATGCGGCTGTCGGTGTCCGACCCCTTCTCCTGCCCGATGAGGCAGATCGACCGGCCGCGGAATCGCCCGAGCCCGCCGACGATGGCTTCGTCCTCGCCGAAGGCGCGGTCGCCCGCGAGGGGGGTGAAGTCGGTCATAAGGCTGCGGCAATAGTCGGAAAAGTGCGGCCGCTGCGGGTGGCGGGCCACCTGGGTCTTCTGCCAGGGCGTCAGCGTCTTGTAGAGCTCGGCCAGGGCCTGGGCGGCCTTGACCTCCAGCCGCGTCAGCTCGTCGCCGATCGGGATGGCGTCCTCGTTGCTGGCGACCTGCCGGAGCTCCTCGATCTTGGCCTCGATCTCGGCGACCGGCTTTTCGAAATCGAGGTAGAGGCGCATGGGATCCGGGGACTCGCGGGACGGTGCCGGGCGGCGGGAAGCGGCTGCCAGGCTTGGGACGGCGAGCGGGTTCGGGGGAGCCCGCTCGGGCCGGGCCGGGAAGGGCCCCGGCGGAAAGCGCGGGACCGTGACGGCTCGGACCACGCTCGTCAAGGCGGCACGCGGCGGAACGCGAGGTGAAGGACTGGTAACGATTCGTCCTTAACGTGCGGTGAAAGCCCTTCCGGCCGCCGGACGAGACAGCACCCCATGCAGCCCCACCCCGCACCCTTCCGGCTCGCCGCCCCCGTGCTCCTGGCGGCGCTGGCCGCCGCCGCGGCGGCGTCGCCCGCCCGGGCCGATCCGCTCCCGATGGGCGGCGGGGCGTCGCTCGCCGACGGCGACGCCGCGCGGAACGCCGCCCTGCCGACGGCACGGGACCGCGCGGCCCGCGCCGCTGCGGCGGTCGAGGACCTCAAGCGCGAGCTCGCCCCCGGCCACCTCACCGACCCCATGCCGGAGGTCGACCGCACCTTCGGCCTGGCTGCCCTGCGCTCCGACTACGCCGATGCGCAGCGGCGGGCCGCCGGCTTCCGCGCCACCCTCGGGGACCGGCACCCCACCCTGCTGGCAACCGAGGAGGTGATGGCCGGCCTCCGCGCCCAGCTCCTCGACGGCACCCGCAAGGCCCTGGCCTCGGCCGAGCGCGACGCCGCGGGGGCCCGTGCGGCCGTCGCGGCAGCCGAGCACGCTCCCGGCGCGACCGCCCACGCCGCGGCAGCCGACCACGCCCCCGGCGCGACCGCCCACGTCGCGGCGGCTTCGGCCGCGGTTGCCGCGGCCGATGCCACCGGCAGCGTCGCGGCCCCGCCCCGCCCCGCCGCCCGGACCAGTTCGCCGCTGTCGCTGCCGCCCGCGCCCGCCGAGCGCCGGGTGGCCGCCGAAGCGCCGCAGACCCGGGCAGCCGCGCCGGCGCACCACCTGTGGTCCATCCTCGCCGCCGGGCTCGCGGCGGCGGCGGCCACCGCCCTTCTGGCCGCCTGGGCGGCGTTCCGGCTCCTGCGCCGGCCGCGTGCCGCGCCGGCCGCGATGCCCCGCCTCGAACCCGCGCTGGCGACCCCGGCGGCCGAGGTCGCCGCTCCGGCGGTGGACGCCGACGGCGCCGACGGCGCGGCTCCGGCCGATCCCGTTCCGGTCCTGCGCCGCCTGGCGCTGCCGCGCTCGGCCGAAGCGCTGTCCGCCGCCTTCGCGGCGCCGGGCGGCGGGACCACGGGGGCGGCGGAGCTGCATGCCGCACTGCGCACGGGCTTCGGCGCCGCGGCGGCGGCCCGCATGACCGTGCTGGTGGCGCCGGCCGCGGGCCTGCCCGGGGCCGACGCCGACGCCGCGGCCCTCGCCCTGGCGCTGGCGGCGGCGGCGGACGGCCGTCGCCCGCTGCTGATGGAAGCGCGCGCCGCGGGCCGCCTGCGCGGCACCTTCGTCCCCCCGGCGGCGGCCCCGGTCCTGGTCGAGGCCGCTGGGACGACGCGCACGCTGTACCGGCTCGGGCCCGCGGGGGCGCCGGTGGGGCTGCTGCCGAGCGATGCCGGCGAAGCGGAAGCCGCGATGGCCGCCGCAGCCAGGCCCGGGACGGCGCGGCTGCGCGGGCTGGACGCCTTCGACACGATCGTGCTCGTGGGCGACGATGCCGCGACTTTGGCGACGAGCGCCGACCTCCTGCTCCTTGCCGCCCCCGCCGAGGCGACCGCCGAAGCCCTGTCGGCCGCGGCCCTGGCGCTGGGCGGCGGGGGCCGCGCCTGCGGTGCCGTGCTGATCGAGCCGGCGGCGCCGGCCCGGGCGCCGTCGCTTCCGCGCCGGCGGCCCGCCGCGGAAGCGACGGCGTCGCGCCTCGGGCTCCGCGGCAGCATCGAGCCCCATCGCCGCCGCGTCGGCGCCTGACGCGCCCCGCAGCCCCGTCGGCAACGTTCCCCGCGCGCGGGCGTTGGATGGCCGTTGCGGGGGCGATCGGTGCCGTCGCGCGGCATCGGAGACCAGGCCATGGCGGATTCCAGCGGGACGAAGGTCGAGGCGGCGTCGGCGCCCGAAGGCCCGGAGGGCCAGAAGTACCTCGCCAGCGGACGGTCGCTGTCCATGCGGCTGTGGGAAGGCGAGCCCACCGGCGCCACCAAGGAGCCCGTCCGCCGCGACTACGAGACGGTGGGCTACGTCGTTTCCGGCCGCGCCGAGCTGGAGATCGAGGGCAAGACCACCGTCCTCGAGAAGGGATCTTCCTGGGTGGTGCCGAAGGGGGCGGCCCACACCTACCGCATCCTGGAAACCCTCACCGCCGTCGAGGCGACCGCGCCGCCGGCCGAATCGCACGGCCGCGACGCGGTCTGACGCCCGCGGAAGGCTCCGCCGTTCGGACGCGGGCCGAGGCGCCGTTCGCCGCGTCGCCTTGATGGCGACGCGGTCGCGCACCAAACTTGCATCATTGGCCCCGTGAACCCGAGCGACCATCGATGCAGGCGCGTTTCCTTCCCTGGCTGGACCGCTCGGGCCGACTGTCGCCCTTGAAGCTCGCCGTCTTCGCGGCCCTGTTCGCGCCGGCGGTGTGGATCGCCGTGCAGTACGACCTCGGCTGGCTGAAGGCCGACGCGGTCAAGTCCGTCATCCACGAGTCGGGGGTGTGGGCCCTGCGCATCCTGCTCGTGTCCCTGGCCGTGTCGCCGCTGCGGCGCATCGGGGGGTGGAACAAGCTCATCGCGGTCCGCCGCATGCTCGGCGTGGCGGTGCTGTTCTACGTGCTGGGCCATTTCGCCCTCTACATCGTCCAGCAGCGGGGCGACCTCGTCCATGTGGCGAGCGAGATCGCGCTGCGGTTCTACTTGACGGTCGGCTTCGTGGCGCTGCTGGGCCTGTCGGCGCTCGGCGCCACGTCCACGGACGCCATGATCCGGCGCATCGGCCCGGCGCGCTGGAACCGGCTGCACGCCCTCGCCTATCCCATCGGCATCCTGGCGCTGCTGCACGACATGCTGCAGTCCAAGCTCGACGTGAGCGGGCCGCTGCTGCTGGCGGGACTGTTCCTGTGGCTGATGGGGTGGCGCGTGCTGCAGCGCGCGAAGCGCGGCGAAAGCCTGCCCGCCCTCGTCGCCCTGGCGGTCGCCGTCCCGGCCGTGACGGCGCTCTTCGAGGCCGCGTGGTATCACGCCCGCAACGGCGTCGCGGTGGCGGACGTCTTCGCCGCCGACCTGTCCTTCGACGACGGGCTGCGCCCGGTGTGGCTCGTGCTGATCGCCGGCCTCGCCGTCGTGGCGCTGCGCGTCGCGCGCCCGCTCTGGTCGCGCCGCCCGCGCGCCGCCCGGCCGGTCCGGGCCGCGGCCGAATGAGGAGCCCCTGATGCCCCCCCGCATGGACCGGGCCGCGCAGCGCGCCGCCCTGCTGAAGCTCGGCTCCGCCGTGGCGGACGAGATGCGGGCCGGCCACAACGGCGAAACCGCCGGGGCGGTCGGCGACGCGCTGGCCGCCATGCCGCAGGCGACGCTGGAGATCGTCGGGCTGATTGGCCGCGAAGCGCGCCGGCGCCGGCCGGATGCCCACCTCGTCGCCGCCCTCGCCTTCATGTGCGGCCAGGCGCTCGAAACCCTGCGCTACGGCGTCGAGCGCCAGGATCCCGACGCTTCCGCCATGCTCGACGCCGTGCGGGGCCGCCTCGTGCGCGAAGCGCGCTCCGACCAGGCCGATCCGGCCGTGCTGATGCTGCTGACCAAGCAGTTCGCCGTGGCCAAGCTCGACATCGGCGAGGAGCTGCGCGGCGCCATGGGCGACATGCTCGACGAGCAGTCCGACGAGGCCGCCGAGGACGGCACGGGCGACCTCGACATGGAGCGCCACCTCGTCGAGCTCGCCCACGAGCTCGGCGACGACGCCTTCGCGATCCACGGCGAGCTGGCCGAAACGGCCTCGTCCTTCCCGGTCGACCACCGCCTCGCCATGGCGAGCTTCATGCTGGCGTCCGAGTCCGATCCCGTCCGCGACGCGGCGCTGGGGTGGCTGTTCGACCCGGAGCCCGGCGTCGCCCCCGCGCTGTGCCAGTCGCTGTCCGAGGAAGCGGCGGTCGGCCGGCTCGGCGGCACGACGCTGCGCCGCCTCGTGGCGGTGCGCAACTGGCTGCCGGCGGCGGCGCGGCCCGGCGTCGACGCCGCGGTCCGGGCCGCGCGGCGCAAGGGCGCCGAGCCCACGCCCCTGTCGCCGCCGGTCGTCGAGGACCTCCGCATCTCGGGCTTCGACGGGTCGGGCGCCGCCAGCGTCTTCGCGCTGGTGCGGACCGGCAAGCGCCACGCCGTCGCGTCCGTGCTGTTCAAGCTCGGCCACGGCGTGCGCGACGCCTGGGTGCACCGCAACATGACCCGCACCGACGCGCGGGCGCAGCTCGACCGCGTGGCGGGCGAGATCGACCTCGTGCCGGTGTCGCCCGCCACGCTGCGGCTGCTGCTCGCCCACATGCTGAGCCTGAACGTCGAGGGCGTCCCGCCGCCCTTCGGCGCGCTCGACGCCGTCGAAGCGCTGGGCCTCGGCACCGTCAACCCCGAAGCCGCGCGGCCCGAGGACGTCGTGGCGTCGGCGTTGGGCGAGGCGGACGGCGAAGCGGAGGACGCCGACGTGCTGGCCGACGCGGCATCCTGGCCGGCGCGCTACGGATTCATGGGGAGCTGGTTCGAGGACGACGCGGCTGTCGACGAAGCGCTGCTCGGCCGCAAGGGCCTGTCGAAGGTCCGCCGCGTCGACCTCGTGCTGGACCGGGTGGTGGCGCCGCGCCGCCGCCGCTGGGGGGAGATGCTGGCCTGGATGGCGCTGATCACCGCCGACGCCGACGCCCGCGAGGAAGCGACGCGCTTCGCGCTCGCCGCGGCGGCGCTCCTCGGCGAGCGGCCGGCCGCCGAGGTGCCGCTGCTGCGCGCCATCGCGGACGGCACCGTGGAAGCGCGGCGGCTGCGGCGAGGGTGAACGGGCCGGCAGGGCCCCGCCCGGGACCCCGCCGGAAGAGACCGGCTCGGCGTCACGTCCCGCGCGGCTTCGCCCGCATCGTTGGCGCGGCGGCGGCGGGGTCTTCCGGCCACGGGTGCCGCGGGTAGCGCCCGCGCATCTCCGAGCGCACCGCGCCCCACGAGCCGCGCCAGAACCCGGGCAGGTCGCGGGTGATCTGGATGGGCCGGTGCGCGGGCGACAGCAGCTGCAGCGTCAGCGGCACGCGCCCCCCCGCCAGCGCCGGGTGGCGCGACAGGCCGAACAGCTCCTGCACCCGAACCGCGATGGCGGGACCGCCCTCCGCCGCATAGTCGACCGGCACGCGCGACCCGGTCGGCGCTTCGAAATGGGTCGGCGCTTCCGTGTCGAGCCGGCGGTGCAGCGCGCGGTCGAGCAGGCCGTCGAGCGCGAGGCCCAGCGCGTCGGCGCCGACGTCGCGCAGGCCCGCCATCCCGAGCAGGTAGGGGGCGAGCCAATCCGCGACCGTGTCCCGCAGCGCCGCGTCCGACAGGTCGGGCCAGGGCTCGCCGTCGCCCGTCTGCAGGGCCGCGGCGCGCAGGAAAGCCACGCGGTCCCGCCACTGCGACAGCGCCTTCGACCACGGCAGCCGGTCGATGCCGAGCCGCCCGATGCCGTCGGCCAGGACCAGCGCGGCCGCGTCGTCGCCCGGCAGCGGCAGGTTGCTTTCGCCGAGCAGGATGGCGCCGAGCCGCGTCGTCCGCCGGGCCGACAACGCCGCGCGGGCGGGGTCGAAGGACAGCTCGTCCGCGGTGCGGACGGCTCCGCCCGCCACGGCGTCGAATTCATCGGTCCCCAGCGCGGCGGCCAGCAGGATGCGGGTGCTCGACGCCCGGCCGGCGAGCTCGCCCACGGCGAGGAAGGGCGCGCGCGCCAGCGGGTCGTGCGGCTCGACCGAGGCCGCCCGGCCGTTGGCGAGCAGGAACTCGCCCGGCTTGCCGCGGGCCTTGGCGATGCGGTCCGGGAAGGCCAGGGCCAGCACGGCGCCGGGCGACGGCTCGGCGCCGGCGGCCGCCCCGCCCGCGGCGGCACGGCCGGCCTTGGCGAACCTGCGGGCGAGGCCGCGGGCGTTCTCGGATTTCGGCGAGCGGTCGCGGCGCCACCGCTCCAGCCTGTCGGCCGCGTCGGCGCCCGTGCCGCCCAGGCCGCGCTCGACCAGCAGCGCCGCGACCTCGCCGCCGAGCCCGGCCGCGCCGCGCCGCGCGGCCTCCACCACCATGCGGGCCACCCGCGGGGGCGCGGCGATGCGGGCCAGACTTCGCCCTTCCGCCGTCACGGCGCCGTCGGGATCGAGCGCGCCGATGCCGCGCAGCAGCTTCTTGGCTTCCGCCACGGCGGGGACGGGCGGAGGGTCGAGCCAGCGCAGCGTTCCGGGCTCGGCCACGCCCCAGGTGGCGAGGTCGAGGACGAGGCCGCTCAGGTCGGCATCCAGCATCTCGGGCCGTGCGAAGGGCGGCATGGCGCCGTCGGCCGCCTCGGCCCACAGGCGGTAGCAGGTGCCGGGCTCCGTGCGGCCGGCGCGGCCCCGGCGCTGGTCGGCCGAGGCGCGCGACACCCGCACGGTTTCGAGCCGCGTCAGCCCGAGGTCGGGCTCGTAGCGCGGCACCCGGGCGAGGCCGGAATCCACCACGACCCGGATGCCCTCGATGGTGAGCGACGATTCGGCGATGGAGGTGGCCAGCACGACCTTGCGGGTGCCGGCCGGCGACGGGCGCACGGCGCGGTCCTGCGCGGCGCGGTCGAGCGCGCCGTAGAGGGGCGCCAGTTCGGCCTCGCCAGCCTTCAGCCGGCCGGCGAGCAGGGTCGCCGTCCGGGCGATCTCGCCCTGCCCGGGCAGGAAGGCCAGCACGGAGCCGGGCTCGGACCGCAACGCCCGCACCACCGCGTCCGCCACCGCGTCCTCGACGCGCGCGTCCGGGTCGCGCGGGATCCAGCGCGTGTCGACCGGAAAGGCGCGGCCCCGCGATTCGACG
Organism: Lichenibacterium minor; assembly: GCF_004137685.1. Classification (GTDB taxonomy): domain Bacteria; phylum Pseudomonadota; class Alphaproteobacteria; order Rhizobiales; family Beijerinckiaceae; genus Lichenihabitans; species Lichenihabitans minor. The sequence goes on from NZ_QYBB01000018.1 coordinate 74,175, forward strand.
ACCGGCGCGCCGTCGAGCAGGCCCGCCACCCGCGCGCCGTCGAGCGTGGCCGACATTACCAGCACCCGCAGGTCCGGCCTGAAGGCGCCCTGCACGTCGAGCGCCAGCGCGAGGCCGGCATCGGCGTCGAGCGAGCGCTCGTGGTATTCGTCGAAGATCACCGCCGCGACCCCGCGCAGTTCCGGGTCGTCCAGCACCGTGCGGGTGAACACGCCCTCGGTGACGACCTCGATGCGGGTGCGGGCCGACACGGCGGTGTCGAACCGCGCCTTCAGCCCGACGGTGCCGCCGAGCGCGTCCCCCAGCGTCGCCGACATGCGTTCGGCGGCGGCGCGCGCCGCCAGGCGGCGCGGTTCGAGCAGCAGGATGCGGCCGCCCGCCGTCCAGGGCTCGTCGAGCAGGGCCAACGGCACGCGGGTCGTCTTCCCGGCGCCCGGCGGCGCGACCAGCACGGCGGAGGAGCGCTGGCGCAGCGCGGCCAGGAGGTCCGGCAGGGCGTCGTCGATGGGCAGGCGGGTCATGGGCGGACTGGCGGGTTTTGGGGGCGGCACGGCTTAGCGGGCCTCGTGATGCATCGCAACATGGCTGCCATCGTGCGGCATCCTGGCGGCCCCCTTCTCCCCATCGGGGATAAGGGCTATCTGGGGGGCGCTTCGGCATCCCTGCCGCGGCGTGAACGGGTTCCCGCTGGAATGGGCGTCCCGCTTCGCAGGCCCGTCCCGTCCCCGCACGGGCCGACCGGCGAAGCCCCCATTCCCGCGGCGCCCCACCAGGTCGCCGTCGAAGGCACGATGATGTCGCAGGAAACAGTCGGCGAGGCTTCTCCCCCCGCCCCCTCGCCCGCGGGCGACAAACCCGTCGCCGCGGCGGCGCCCGCGCCGGGCGCCGATCCCGCGGCGGGCACGGGCGTGGCCGCCGACCCGGCCGCGGCGCATCCGGCGACCTCCGCCCACACCCACGCCAAGGACAGCTTCGCGAAGCTGACGCTGGGCTCCGTCGGCGTGGTCTACGGCGACATCGGCACGAGCCCGCTCTACGCGCTGAAGACCGCGCTGCAGCACAACGGGACCGAGGCGGTGTCGCAGGGCGAGGTGATCGGCATCATCTCGCTGCTGATCTGGGCCTTGCTCATCACGGTGACGGCGAAATACGTCCTTTTTCTGATGCGGGCCGACAACAAGGGCGAGGGCGGGACGCTGTCGCTGATGGCGCTGGCCCAGCACGCGCTGGGCAAGCGCGGCGGGGCGGTGTTTCTGCTCGGCGTGATGGGAGCGGCGCTGTTCTCGGGCGACGCCATCATCACGCCGGCCATCTCGGTGCTGTCCGCCGTCGAAGGCCTCGGCGTCGCGCAGGCGAGCCTCGTCCCCTACATCCTGCCCATCACGGTGGTGATCCTCATCGCCCTGTTCTCGGTGCAGCGCTCCGGCACCGCCAAGGTGGCGACCTTCTTCGGCCCCGTGATGGTGGTCTTCTTCGGGCTGATCGGCTTCCTCGGCGTGATCCACATCGCCGACGCGCCGGTGGTGCTGAACGCCTTCAACCCGTGGCACGGCGTGCGCTTCCTGTTCGGCAACGGTGCCACGGGCTTCGTCACGCTCGGCCTGGTGTTCCTGGCCGTCACGGGGGCCGAAGCCCTCTACGCCGACATGGGCCATTTCGGCCGCAAGCCCATCCAGGTCGCCTGGATCTCCTTCGTGCTGCCGGCACTGCTGCTGAACTACCTCGGCCAGGGCGCCCTGGTGATCCACGACCCCGCCGCCGTGAAGGACCCGTTCTACCTCATGGTCCCGAACTGGGCGCTGATCCCCTTCGTGATCCTGTCGACGCTCGCCACCGTGATCGCCAGCCAGGCGGTGATCACCGGCGCCTTCTCGTTGATCCGTCAGGCCATCCAGATGGGGCTGCTGCCCCGCATGGAGATCCTTCACACCTCCGAAACCACGGAAGGGCAGATCTTCGTGCCCCGCGCCAACCGCATGATGCTGGTCGGCGTGCTGCTCCTGGTGTTCCTGTTCAAGTCGTCGGATGCGCTGGCCAACGCCTACGGCATCGCCGTGACGGGCACGATGGTGGTGACGACCTCGCTGGCATATTTCGTGGTGACGAAGATGTGGCGCTGGCCGAAGCTGTGGGCGGTGCCCTTCATCGGCTTCTTCCTGTGCATCGACGTGGCGTTCCTGCTCGCCAACTTCGCCAAGGTGCTGGACGGCGGCTGGGTGCCGCTGCTGCTGGCGTCGATGTCCATGCTGCTGATGTGGACCTGGGTGCGCGGCACGGCGCTTCTCGCCGCCAAGACGCATCGCGACTCGATCTCGACGCGCGGCCTCATCGCCATGCTGGCGAAGAGCAAGCCCGTCCGCGTGCCGGGCACCGCCATCTTCCTGACGAGCGACCCCGAGATCGCGCCCTCGTCGCTGATGCACAACCTGAAGCACAACAAGGTGCTGCACGACCGCATCGTCATCATGTCGGTGAAGACCGTGGACGCGCCGCGCGTGTCGCCGGCCAACCGCTACAAGATCGAGCCGATGTCGGACAGCTTCACCGCCATCACGCTGAGCTACGGCTACATGGAGATCCCGCGCATGCCGGCCGCGCTGGCGACCCTGCGCAAGGCCGGGCTGAAGTTCGACATCATGACGACGTCCTTCTTCCTCGGGCGGCGCACCCTGAAGGCGTCGAGCCATTCCTTCATGCCGAAATGGCAGGACCACCTGTTCATCGCGCTGTCGAAGCAGGCCGCGACCGCGACGGACTTCTTCTCGATCCCGTCGGACCGGGTGGTGGAACTGGGCGCCCAGGTGTCGGTCTGACGCCGTCCCCTGGTGGGCGCCGGCGGTCTCGCCCGGGCGGCATCGGCAGCCCGGGCCGCGATGCGAAAAGACCCGGAACGAGGCCCCTCGTTCCGGGTCTTTTCGCATCGGTACGGCGGCGAGCCGCCGGGGCGCTCAGGACTGCGACACCCTGTAGATGACGTCCGCCACCAGGACGGCCTGAACCAGGATCCACGCGACCGCGATGAGGCCGAGCCGGAAATGGGTGATCATCTCGTCTCCTTTCCGGCCGCCCTGCCGCGGCGGCCGTGACCTTCGAACCGGTCAATGCGTCCCGTCGCGGATCGTTCCGGCGAGGGGCGGGTCGGGGCGGACACTGCCGGCCCATTGGGGTCCAAATCGGGCCGGCAGGTTAAACTTCGGCCATGTCGCCCCCGACGCAGAACGGCCCGGGACGGAGGTCCCGGGCCGTTCTGGACGCGGCATCGGCTCGGCGGCGGCCCGTCGTGGCGGGCCGCCGTGGATCAGCTGCGGCCGTGGATCAGCAGCGCCAGGCCGTAGCCGACGGCGCCGGCGATGAGCAGGGCCACGAGCGGGTTTTCCTCGACCTTGTGGGTCACGGTGTCGACGCCCTGGCGGTAATAGTCGCTCGAATTGTTGTACGCGTCCTGGGCGTAGCCCTGGGCGGCGCCGGCGGCGTTCTGCACGGCGTCACGCGCGCCGCCGACGAAGCGGTCCGGGTTGTTGTAGGCGTCCTTGACGGTGTCGGACGCGGTGCCGGCGGCACCCTTCACGGCGTCCTGCGCCTTGGACGTGTAGGAGCCGGCATTGTTGTAGGCGTCCTTGGCGGCATCGGCGGCGTTGGACGCGGCGTCCTTCACGGCATCCTTGGCCTGGCCGTAGGCGTTCTGGACGTTGCCGCCGACTTCCCGGGCCTTGCCCTCGGCCTCGGTGCTCTTGTCGCCGGTGGCGCTGCCGACGGCGCCCTGGACCTTGCCGCCGAGTTCCTTGGCGGCGCCGGTGATGCGATCGGTGTCCATGTCGTCTCTCCCTGTTGGATCCTGCATCCGAACCCCCGGACGGGGCGGAGGTTCCAACTGTCGCAGGCGCGCGGCGTCCGCCGCCCCCGGACGGGCCGGCACGGGCGCGCGCCGGCATCGGGACCGGAACCCTTGCCGCCCGGCGGGGCGGCCTCTAAGGAGCCGAGCCGCTTCCCCGATCGGACCCGCCCAGCGTCGATGCCCCTGTCACCGCCCGCCTTCACCAAGCTCGACGACGTCGCCCACATCATCCAAGTGGCGCTGACGCCGGTGTTCCTGCTCAGCGGCATCGGCACGCTGATCAACGTCTTCTCGACGCGCCTCGCCCGCGTGGCCGACCAGGTCGACCGGATCGCCGAAACGGTCGCCAAGGCGTCCGACAGCGACAAGGCGGCCATGGGCCACCGGCTCGACCGGCTGCGCCTGCGCTCCCGCGCGCTCGACGTGGCGGTGATCCTGGGCGCCGTCGGCGGCTCGGCGACCTGCGCGGCCGTGCTGACCCTGTTCTACGGGGCGCTCCACGACGGCGTGGCGGCTTCGGCGCTCTACGGCTTCTTCGGGCTGGCGATCGCCTGCACCATCGCGGCGCTCTGCGCCTTCACGGTGGAGATGGTGATGGCGAGCCGCCTCGTCCGCCTGCGCATCGCGCGCGGCGAGCGCGACGCCGAGCGGTGAAGTCCGGCCCTAGGGCCGAAACCGCTCCGGCGTCGCGCCGGACAGGCCGGACGCGTCGCGGATGAAGAACCGCTTCAGCGCCGGCACGCGGTCGACCAGGCCCATGCCGACGTCGCGCAGCACGCGCGCCGGCAGGCTGTCGTTGGAGAACAGGCGGTTCAGCCCGTCCGTCGCCCCGGCCATCAGCACGGCGTCGAAGCGGCGCGCACGCTCGTAGGCCGACAGCGCGTCGGGGTCGGCCGGGTCGAGCCCCAGGTTCAACGGCTCCGCGACCCGCTCGGCCAGCGCCGCGGCATCCCGCAGGCCGAGGTTCAGCCCCTGCCCGGCGAGGGGGTGGATGGTGCGCGCCGCATCCCCGAGCAGCGCGAAGCGCTCCCCCACGAGCCCGCGCGGCAGGACGAGCCGCAGCGGGTAGGCGGCGGGCCTGTCTTCCAGCGTCAGCGCCCCGTAGGCGAAGCCGATCCGCTCCTCCAGCGCCGCCACGAAGGCGTCCGGCGGCAGCGCGACGAGGCGCGCCGCTTCGGCGTGGGGGGCCGACCAGACCAGCGAGAAGCGCCGCTCGGACCCGTCGGCGGCGCGCATCGGCAGCACCGCCAGCGGCCCGCCGGGCAGGAAGTGCTGGGTGGCGCGCCCGTCGTGCGGGATCCCGTGGGCCAGCGTCGCCACGATGCCGGACTGGTCGTAGTCCCAGCCCACCGTGCCGATCCCCGCCGCCTCGCGCAGGCGCGACCGCCCCCCGTCGGCCGCCACCAGGAGCCGCGTGCGCGGCCCCGCCCCGGCCAGCCCCGGCCCTACCGCGACCGCCAGGGCGGCGGTGCCGTCGCGGACGAAGCCGGCGACGCGATCGGGCCTGAGCTCGACGCCCGCGCGGCGCGCCGCGTCGAGCACGGCGGCGCGCAGGTCGTCCTGGAACACCATGTGGGCGAAGGGCTCGCCGGGCTCCGCTTCGCCGTCGAAGTCGAGGAACACCGGGCGCGGGGCGTCGTTCTCGCGCGAATCCGTGATGACCATCTCGACCATCGGCTGGGCCGAGGCCGCCACCGCGTCCCAGGCGCCGAGCGTGTCGAGGAAGCGGCGCGAGCCGGCCGCCACCGCGACGGCGCGCAGCGTGCGGCGCTCGCCGGCGGAGGCCGCGCCGCCGGGGGCCGCGAAGCCCGGGTCGGCCACGGCGACGCGGCTCATCGGCGCGGCGCGGCGCAGGGCGGCCGCGAAGGCGAGCCCCGCGATGCCGCCCCCCGCCACCAGCACGTCCAACGTATCGGCCATCGCAGCACTCCCGAGCCCATCGGGTTCTGGGGACCGGCGCCCGCACCGTCAAGGCGCCGCGCTTCCGGCGCAACCCGGCCTTAAGCTCGCGCGCGCAGGATGCCCCCATGCTCGACCGGCCCACCCCCGAAGCCCCCACCGTCTTCCCGGCCCCGGCCGGCGCGGACCTCGCCGCGCAGGCGCTGGCCTGGCTCGGGCGGCTGCGCGGCGAGCGGCGGCTGTCGGAGGAGACGGTCGAGGCCTACGGGCGCGACCTGCGCCAGTTCCTCCTCTTCCTCGCCCACCACCACGGCGAGCCCGCCGACCTCGCCGCGCTGTCGGCGCTGACGCCGGCCGACCTGCGGGCCTTCATGGCGCGGCGCCGCGCCGACGGCGTCGAGAGCCGGTCGCTGGCGCGCAACCTCGCGGGGCTGCGCTCCTTCGCGCGCCACGTCGAGCGCGAAGGGCTCGGCCGCGCCGCGGTGTTCGACGCGGTGCGCTCGCCCAAGATGGCGCGCCGCCTGCCGAAGCCGATCCCCGCGCCGGCGGCGATCGAGATGGCCGACCCCGCGACGCGCGCCGACGAGGAGCGCGCCCCCTGGGTGCTGGCGCGCGACGCGGCCGTGCTGGCGCTGCTCTACGGCGCCGGCCTGCGCATCGGGGAAGCGCTCGGCCTCGCCCGCGCCGAAGCGCCGACGGGCGGACAGGACGCCCTCACGGTCACCGGCAAGGGCCGCAAGACCCGCATGGTGCCGGTGATCGAACCCGTGCGCCGCGCCGTGGAAGCCTACCTGGCCCTGTGCCCCCACCCCCTGCCCGGCGCGGGGCCGCTCTTCGTCGGGGTGCGCGGGGGCCCGCTGTCGCCGCGCATCATCCAGCTGACGGTGGAGCGGCTGCGCGGCGCGCTGGGCCTGCCCGCTTCCGCCACGCCGCACGCGCTGCGCCATTCCTTCGCCACCCACCTCCTCGGGCGCGGCGGCGACCTCCGCACCATCCAGGAGCTGCTGGGCCACGCCTCGCTGTCGACCACGCAGGTGTATACCGCAGTCGATTCCGCCCGGCTCGTGGAAGCCTACCGCGCCGCCCACCCCCGCGCGCGCTGAAGGACCCCGCGATGCGCCCCCGCGTCCCCGCCCTCCTCCTCGCCCTGCTGGCGGCGTGCCCCGCCGCCGCCGGCGAAGCGCCGCGGCTGCGGGTGGCCCTCGCCCCCGGCGCGCCCGAAACCGTGTATGCCGCGCCGGCCGACGGCTGCACGCCGGACGACGTGCCGGACGCCCCCGTGCGGGCTTTTCGCGACGCCGCCGGCGGCGTGGCTCTGTTCGGGCTCCATTACGACAACCGAGCCCTGAGGGGCCCCGACCTCGGCCACCTCAAGATCGACTGCCACGTCGTCTACGCGTCGCACGGCGACCCCGACCCCGCGCGTTACGACGACCGGAGCTGGATCGCCGCCACCTGGACGGCGGACGGGAAGGACGTGTCGGCGCTGATCCACCACGAATACCAGGCGAACGAGCACCCCGGCCGCTGCCGCTTCCCGGACTACATGCAGTGCTGGTCCAACACCGTGCTGGAAGTGCGCTCGGCGGACGACGGCGCCGACTTCGCGCGCCCCGCGACCGTCGTGGCCTCGGCGCCCTTCCGGCAGGACGTCGACCAGGGCCGCCACCGCGGCTTCTTCAACCCGTCCAACATCGTGGCGGACGGGCGATACGAATATTTCATGGCCTCGACGACGGGCTGGGACGAGGCCGCGAGCGTCGCCGGCCTGGCCCCGGAGGCGGGCCGGGACCAGGGGGCCGGCGTGTGCCTGTTCCGCTCGGCCACGCCCGCCGAACCGCGCTCCTGGCGCGCCTGGGACGGGCGGGGCTTCTCGATCGCCTATGCCGACCCCTACCGCGGCACGCCGCATCCGAAGCCCTGCGCCGTCGTCGCCCCCTTCCCGGCGCCGGTCGGGTCGATCGTGCGCGTCGAGCCGGGCGGCCTGTGGCTGGCGGCCTTCCAAGCCAAGGCGGATGCGGGGTCCTTTCCCGTGTCGGGCTTCTACACCGCGACCTCGCCCGACCTGCTCCACTGGGGCGCGCCGCGGCTGCTGCTCGCCGGCCCGACGCTCTACGACGACCCGTGCCGGGCCGGCGGCCCGCTGGTGAGCTATCCCGTGATCCTCGACCCGGCCTCGCCGTCGCGCAACTTCGACCGCGCCGGGCGGAGCGTTGACCTCTACTACGACGTGCTGCAGACCGAGGGCTGCAGCGTCACGGGCCGGCGCAGCCTCGTGCGCCGCCGCGCGACGATCGAGGCCGCGCCGTGACGCGGCGGCTTGCCGGGCGGGGAACGCCGTGGTGGTGTGCCGCCGCCGGGACGGGCGGGGCCGTGGATCGCAGGACGCGGAGGGACGGGTGGATCGCGATACGTATCGCAGGGCGCGGTGGGCGGTGCTGGGGATCAGCCTCGCGATCTGCCTGCTGGCCTATACCCACGCCATCCCGCTCGTGTTCGGCGAGGCGGCCTCCTGCATGATCCCGCTGGTCTGGGCCAGCGACGCCTACCGGGACGAGAAGCGGCTGATGTTCGCCGTCGCCGCCACGCTGCTGCTGGTCACCGCCCTGCCGCTGCTGCATCTCGCCCGCCGCGGGTGAGGGCCGACGAGGAGACACGACGGATGACGCAGGACATCGAAGCCGCGCGGGCCAGGGCCGAGGCGCGGTTCAGGAAACCGGACGCCCCGGCCGAAACCGAGGCGGCCCGCGCCGAGCGGGAAGTGCGCGAGCGCACCGAGCGCCTGCGGGCGGCGCGCCTCGCCCAGGAAGCGGTGAAGCGCAAGGGCGCCGAGATCCGCGCGGGCCGGCGCGGGACGCCGTGAGGGCGCTCGGCATCGCCCTCGTGCTCGTCGGGATCCTGTGGATCCTGCAGGGAGCCGGGCTCGTCGGGGGCAGCTTCATGACGGGGCAGCGCCGGTGGCTGGGCATCGGCATCGCCACGGCGCTCGCGGGCGCGGCCGTGTTCGCCCGGAGCGCGCGGCGGCCTTGAACCCCGGCCGGCCGGGCACCCGGGCCCCGCCCTATTCCGCCGCCCTGAGCCCGCCCAGCGCGCTGGTTTTCGCGGCCGTGGCGGGGATGGGGTCCTGGATCAGCGTCCAGTAGCCGATCGCCGCCACGAGGGCGATGACGGCGCCGGTGACGAAGGCCATCGAGAAGTGCCCCGTCCCCTGCACGATGTAGCCCGTGACGGTGGGGGCCAGCGCGCCGCCGATGTAGCCGCCGAAGTTCTGCATGGAACCGATCGAGGCCGTGCAGTTGGCCGCCGCCGCCACGGACGCCATGGCCCAGGCCGACGACGAGCACAGGTACACCAGGAACAGCGACGCCGAGATGCAGGCGATCGCCAGGGCGTCGCTCGGCGTCAGCGCCGCCACCACGGTGAAAACCGCCGTGGCGACGAGCGAGGTCGCCATGGGGATCTTGCGGGAGCGGATCGGGTCCACGCCGCGGCGGACCAGCATGTCGACGATGCGCCCGCCCAGGATGCCGCCCGCCACCCCGAAGGCGAAGGGGATGGAGCCGATCAGGCCCGTCTTGCCGAGGGTGAAGTGGCGCTCGATCTCGAGGTAGCTCGGCAGCCAGGCGGTGTAGAGCCAGGTCATGTAGATGCAGCCGAAATAGCCGACGATCATGCCCCACGTCGTCCGGTAGGCGAAGAGCCGCCGCCAATCGGCCCAGGTGACGCGCGCCGCGGTGCCCGGCGCGTCGCCTTCGCGCAGAAAGGCGCGCTCCTCGTCGGTGAGGTCGACCTCGCGCGGGTTCCGGAACACCAGGAACACGGTGGCGGCGAGGACCAGGCCCGCCACCCCCATGGCGACGAACATGGCGCGCCAGCCGAAGTTCACCATCAGGCCGGTGAGCAGCGGCAGCGCCAGGAAGGTCCCCAGCGAGGACGCGGAGTTCCAGATGCCGGTGGCGGTGCCGCGCTGGCGGATGTTGAACCAGTCGCGCGACACGCGGGCGCAGGTCGGGAAATGCGGCGCCTCGCCGACGCCGAGCACCACGCGGGCGCCGACGAACTCCCAGAAGGACGTCACGACGCCGCCGAGCATCTGGCCGAGCGACCAGCAGCTCAGCCCGATCGTGAGCATCAGGCGCGGCCCGATCCGGTCCGAGATGGCGCCGGCGGGGAGCTGCGCGAAGGCGTAGGCCCACAGGAAGGCGGACAGGAGCAGGCCCATCTCGCCGAGGCTCAGGCCCATGTCGGCGCGGATCAGCGGGTTGGCCACCGCCAGCGTGGCGCGGTCGACGTAGTTGACGACGCCGGCCGTCACCAGAAGCGCCAGCGAGACGGTCTGGATGCGCCTCACGCGCGGCGTGCCCCGAACCTGCACCATGGGTCCCTCCCCCCGAATCCGGCCCCCCGGCCGGGGTGCCGCGGGCGCCCGGCCGTTTTCGGCTCGTGGTCGCCCGGGGCCCATTCTGCACCGATTCGGCGCGGGCGAAAGGTCCGTCCGGCCCCCGGAGGTTGCGCTTCGCGGCGCGGCGGCGCATCGACGGCGCGTCGACGGGCGGGGCTGACGCATGGTTTTGGGATTCGCGGTGCTCCTGGTGTGCCAGTTGGTCGGCGAGATCGCGTCGCGCGGCCTCGGCCTGCCGGTGCCCGGCCCGGTTCTGGGCCTCGTCCTGCTCGTCGCCGGCTTCGCCGTCTGGGGCCGCGGCCGCACCGATGCCGAGGTGGCGGCGAGCCCGGCGGCGCGCGTCGGCGACGGGCTGCTGTCGAACCTGGGCCTGCTCTTCGTGCCGGCCGGCGTCGGCGTGATCCAGTACGGCGGCCTGCTCAAGGCCCAGGCGCTGGCCCTGGCGTTGGCGCTCGTCGGCTCCACCGCCCTCACGCTGGCCGTCACGGTGCTGGTCTTTGTCGGGGTGTCGCGGCTGATGGGACACCGCGCCGCCGACGAAGCGCCGGACAACCGGGGGGACGCCGCGTGACGTCCGTCTTCGGCCTCTGGATCTACCTGTCGACGACGCCGCTCTTCTGGCTCACCGTCACGCTGCTGGCTTGGCTCGCCGCCGACGCGCTGGCGAAGGCGTCCGGCCGGCACCCGGTCGCCAACGCCGTGCTGATCGCGGCGACAATCGTGGGCGCCCTGGTGCTGGGCTCGGAGACGAGCTACCGCACCTACTTCGACGGCGCGCAGTTCATCCATTTCCTGCTCGGCCCCGCCACCGTGGCGCTGGGCATCCCGCTGTACCGCAACCGGGCGCTGGTGCTGCGCAACCTCGTGCCCATGATGGCGGCGCTGCTGGCCGGCGCGGCCGTTTCGATCGGCTCGGCGCTCGGCATCGCCGCAGCGCTCGGCGCCCCGCGCGACGTGCTGGCCTCGCTGGCGCCGAAATCCGTCACCACGCCGGTCGCCATGGCGGTGTCGGAGCGGCTCGGCGGCCAGCCCTCGCTGACGGCCGCGCTGGTGATCCTCACCGGCATCCTCGGCGCCGTGATGGTGACGCCGCTGATGAACGCCCTGCGGATGACGGACTTCGCCGCGCGCGGCTTCGCGGCCGGCCTCGCCGCCCACGGCATCGGCACCGCGCGGGCCTTCACGGTGGACAGCGTGGCGGGCACCTTCGCCGGCATCGCGCTCGGTTTGAACGCCCTGGTGACGGCCGTGCTGGCGCCGATGGTGCTCGGGCTGTTCTGACGGGCAGGAGGTGGTAGGCTGGGCTCATGGTCCCCGATCCCTTCATGCTCCGCTTCCGTTCGGCGCTCGATGCCGCCTTCGACGCCCACATCGCGTGCGTTGTGCTGTTCGGCTCGCGGGTGCGTGGCAACCACCGACCGGATTCGGACTACTACGTGGCGGTGTGCCTGCGTGACGAGGTCGACTTTAGCCGGCAAACCTCGATCTTGTCGGACATCGAGATCGACACAGACTTCACGATTAGCGCTCTGCCCCTGGGGGAAAACGCTCTCCACGAGCGCACGATCTTCATGGCCAACCTGCTGCGGGACGGAGTCGACCTGTGACTGTGCTCGCAATGTCACACAAGTTGTCGAATTCAAATTACGGCGAAGGTTCAAAATAGCTCGAAAGCAGAGGATATCAAGACATTTTTGTGGCGCTTCTCTACCGAAAACAGCTTCAAACAACCCTTGATGTCATATACCGTCTCTGCAAGGCGAGGACGATATGGGCGCACACATCAGCTACATGGGTACGAAGCGCGGTTTAGCGCCAATGGTCGTAGAGGTTTTAAGTCAAGCTAAGCCAGGGATCGTTTTCGACGTTTTTGCGGGAATGTGCTCGGTAGCAGAAGCTGTTGCACCATGGCGAAATGTTTGGACGAATGACGTTCAGCATTTTGCGTACCTTGTCGGTCATTGCTTGTTTAAAGCAAAAGCAGATCCTTTGAGTTGCACCGACGCAGCTGATGAATATCATTTGGCGTTTTTATCTCATCGAGACGACTTAATTAGATGCTTTGCCGACACTTTGAAAATTGAGAGATCTTTTAATCCAGAGATGAGCTTTTCAGAATTTAGCACAATCTACGCTGACTATAAGGAGACCTTGAAAAGAGAAATTAACAACATCGATACGCTCAGTATAGAAAAGTTTTTCTTCTTCACTAAATTCTACTCCGATTCTTATTTTGGACTTCAACAAGCTATCGATATCGACGCACTCTCATGCAGCGTCAGAGGACAAAACCGTAATTCTTCGCGCACTGCCGAGTGCTTACGGTGGGCGATAGTTGCGATGGGTCGGGCAGCTATTCGCATCGCGAACTCCACTGGACATTTTGCGCAATTTCTAAAGCCAAAAGAGAATAATTTTAAAGTATTTATAAGGCAGCGTCGCCGTCTTTTCTGGGAAGAATGGCTAGCTGCCATTGATGAATTGCGTCCAGTGGGGACTATCGACTGGCGGTTAGAAAATAGATGCTAAAATTGTGACACCCTTGCGATTATCCCTGAATTAAAAAACAGCAGCATCAAGCCATCTGTAATTTATGCGGACCCACCATATACTGACGATCAGTACTCACGATTTTATCATCTTTTCGAGACAATTGCTCTCTACGATACACCTCAATTATCTGGACATGGCCGCTACCGGACTGACAGATTTAGAACTCCCTTCTCTGTAAAATCGACATCCGCTGAAGCACTCAACGCGCTAGCAAGTGGCATTTCAGATTTAGGGTCAGACTTAGTACTGAGCTACCCGACTAATGGTCTTATATATCAGAGAGGTGTTGATCCCGAAAAGATACTGAGTTTGCACTTTGAAAAAGTGGATTGCTTATCTACAATTGAACATTCACATTCCACTTTCGGAGCATCAAAGGGTCCCTCAAAGCATGCTGTGGTCGAACAGCTTTTCTTCGCGAGGCACTAATGACTGAACGTCAGCCTCATGGCGCACTAAAGGATCTTTCTCCAGACAAGGTCAAGAGAAATTCCCAGAACCCTCGCCTCTTCTTTCGGTCAGAAGAGGCAGAGACTCTGATGACATCCATCAGACGATATGGAATCCAAGTCCCTATCACAGTATACGAAGAGGAAGATCATTTCGTTTTAATCGATGGCGAACGTCGCTGGCGTTGCGCGTTGAAGTTAAATCTGAAACGCATTCCAGCGTTAGTACAACCAAAGCCAACTGAACTAAATAATCTCCTTCTGATGTTCAACATCCATGCTCTTAGAGAGCAGTGGGATTATCTGACCATTGCCAACAAGCTTCCAGAGGTAATCAATCTATATAAGTTAGAAAACGGGGATGAAGATCCCAATGAGCAAGACCTTAGCGAACTAACCGGCTTGACGCGAGGACAAATTCGCAGATGTCGCTTACTGTTCAGTTTACCACCTTCCTACAGGCGAATGCTTGAGAAAGAACTTGAGCTTCCAAAGCAGAAGCAGCGTCTATCGGAAGACTTCTTTATCGAAATGGAACGATCTCTGAAGACTATTCAGAAACGACTTCCCTCTGTCGTATCTGACATGAACGACGTTCGAGACTCTTTGATAAAAAAGTTTAGAGACAAAACTATTAACAACATTACAGATTTTCGTAAGCTTTCAAAAATTGCGACGTCTGTTAGTACAATCGGTATTCAAGAGCAGAAAGCTCGAAGGGCTATAAGCCAAATTTTTAATGCTGACAACGGAATCAGCATCGATGAAATTTTTGCTGAGCAATTTGAGACAAGATATGATGAAAGAAAAATTGGAATCAATATAGACTCAATATATGAGTATCTGGATGCAACACTAGAGAGTAATGATCACACATCGATTGGTCCGAGTGTTCGCTCAAAGCTGCTAAATCTCCGAGAGATGATTGAGCGTGTGTTAGGGGCGGACGATGCCATTTGAGACCCTAACTGAGCGTCTACAGGCTGTCGCCACAACCAGTCTTAATCATTTCGTCGCTCGATATGGCTCTCATGGCCTTAAAATCGAGAATGGCATTGCCGACTCAATTTCGTGGAGACCCTCATTCTACTTACGTCCAGCTAAATATCACATTGTTGCAGTGGAAGTCGAAGATAATCTATATCCTATTAGCCTCAAAGGCTCGGCGCATGAAATCAGTATATATGAACTGCCCATTTCTGTCTATCAGGCATGCTCCCTCGAAGCCTATTTAGCAGACACAAGGCAGAGAGAAATAAATGCCTTAAAACAACACGGATTTGGTATCGTAACAGTGGATGAGAACAGTCATTTAACTGTTCAACATTCGTGCATCCCAATGGCTCAATTTATCTCGAAAGAGCAATTCGATTCCAGGATAAGTAGCGTTGGAAGCACGTTGAAGCCATCTCTGAAGTCGGCATATGAAACTTACTCAGTGCGAACAAACCAAGGACTTCAGGAGGCAGCGCAAGTCGTCGAGGGCGTCATCACGTCGGTCGTGTACCAAGCGGTTAAAAAAGGGATTCTAACAAATAGTCAAGCTTCAAAACCGCTTGCGGATCAGATTGATGCGTTGTATGCGACAAACAATTTCAAACCGTACCGAGCTGCCCTTGGCGGAGCTCGAGACTTTGTAAAGCAATATCGTAATTCTACGAGTCACTCTCCTGCTTCGGCTAAACAGGCTTCAGAGCGCGCAAGAATGGCAAGGAATGGCTTCTTGGACAGTATCTTGATTTGTGAAAATCTCTACAAAATGTCAAAGGCCATGAAATATAAGATACATATTCACAACACGTGATATAATGCATGATTTTGGCGATTAATTTGTATGCGGATTTACAAATCCAAACCTATTTAAAAAACACTGGCGCGAACGGGGAGGCGACACCGTTTTCCGGAAGTCGTCGACCATCAGCGTGCGAGTAACCGGCCGCGCCGCGCGGGCCGGGCACTCGGGCTGCTCGCAGATGCGGCAGGCGGGGTCGACCGCCGTGACCGGCGGGTCGGCGGCGAGCACCAGGACGTGGTTGCCGGGGCGGCCGAGAAAGAGGTCGACCGCCCGCCCAGCCCCGCGCTACGGCGGGGCCAGAGCGTCCTTCGGGGCGGATCCCGGGGGAGGCTCGCCATGGTCGACGACGTAGTCCTGGTCCACCGCGACGCGGACCTGCTGCGGGTGACGGTGAACCGGCCCGACAAGCGCAACCCGCTGAGCCGCCGCGTGCTGGCGCTGATCCACGACGCCTTCGCGGCCGTCCGCGACGACGAGGCCCTCCGGGCCGCGATCGTGACCGGCGCGGGGGACCGGTGTTTCGCGGCCGGCGGCGACCTGCGCGAATTGGACGGGGTTCGCTCCCACGCCGACGCCCTCGCCTTCTCGGACGAGGCCCACGCGGCGCTGGACGCCGTGCGCCGCTGCCCCGTGCCGGTCGTGGCGGCGCTGAACGGCGACGCGCTCGGCGGCGGCGCGGAACTCGCCGTCGCCTGCGACCTGCGCGTGATGGCGGCGGGGGCCCGCATCGGCTTCATCCAGGGGCGGCTGAACATCCCCACCTCCTGGGGCGGCGCCGCGGACCTGATGCGCCTCGTCGGCCCGGCGCGGGGCTTGTCGCTGCTGGCGCGGAGCGCGGCGGTGGGCGGCGCCGAAGCGCTCGCGATCGGGCTCGCCGACGCCGTCGCGGCGGACGGCGAAAGCTTCGGCGACGCGGTCGAGCGCTTTGTCGCGCCGATGCGGCGCCAGTGCCCGCGCGTGCTTCGCGCCTTCAAGGCGCAGGCGCTGGCCGACCGGGACGGCCTGCCCCGGGCGGAACGGCGGGCGGCGGAGCGCGCCGCCTTCGCCGACGCCTGGGTCCACGACGACCATTGGGCCGCCGCCGCGACGGCGCTGCGAACCATCGGCTCCCCGCCTTTCCCCGCGGGACACGGCGTCGTCGCGGAGCGATGACACCCCCTCCAACCGGGGCGAAGGCTGTGCTTCACCGCCGGGCGACCGCGCTCAGAACGGCGCGCTCTTGGTGTTGAGGTTGCTGAAGCCGTAGTTCGTGCCCGCATAGCCGCCGTTGAACCCGGCGGCGCTCGCGGGCGCGTCCGACGCCAGCCGCGGGCGCGAACCGTCCGCGTTGGCGCAGGCGGCGAGCAGGAGGCAGGCCAGCAGGGCGAGGAGGAGCCTCATGCCGCCGCCCGTTCGGCCAGCATTTCGCGCACCCGCGGGATCACCCGCGTGCCGTAGAGCTCGATCGAGCGCATCATCTTGGCGTGCGACAGCGGGCCGGCGCTGTATTTCATGTCGAAGCGCGACAGGCCGAGGCCCCGCACCGTCGCGGCGATGCGGCGGGCCACCGTGTCGGGCGAGCCGACGTAGAGCGAGCCGCCGTCGGCCTCGGCGTCGAACTCGGCGCGGCGCATCGGCGGCCAGCCGCGCTCGGCGCCGATGCGGTCGCGCATGCGCTTGTAGTCGGGCCACAGCTCGTCGCGCGCTTCCGCGTCCGTCGCGGCGACGTGGCCGTGGGAATGGACGCCCACCGGGCGCACCGGCCGGCCGAACTGCGCGAAGGCGCGGCGGTAGAGATCGACGTGGGGAAGAAAGCGCATCGGATCGCCGCCGATGATGGCCAGCATCATGGGGAGGTCGTGGCTCGCGGCCCGCACCACGGATTTCGGGCTGCCGCCGACCCCGACCCAGGTGCGCAGGGTGCCCTCGACGGTGGGAAACACCTCCTGGGCATCGAGCGGCGCCCGCACGGTGCCGCGCCAGGTGGTGGGGCCGCCCTTCAGCAGGGCCGCGAAGAGGTCGAGCTTCTCCTCGAACAGCGCTTCGTAGCGGTCGAGGTCGTAGCCGAACAGCGGAAAGGACTCGGTGAAGGAGCCGCGCCCCAGCACCACCTCGGCGCGGCCCGACGACAGGGCGTTCAGCGTCGAGAAACGCTGGAACACCCGGACGGGGTCGTCCGAGCTCAGCACCGTCACGGCCGAGCCGAGGCGGATGGCGGTCGTGCGCCCCGCGATGCCGGCCAGCAGGGTTTCGGGCGACGACACGGCGAAATCGGCGCGGTGGTGCTCGCCGACGCCGAAGAAATCGACCCCCGCCGCGTCGGCCACCACCGCTTCCTCGACGACGTCGCGGATCACCTGACCGTGCGGCAGGGGCGCGCCGTCCGGGCCGGCAGTGGTGTCGCCGAACGTGTCGAGGCCGAGTTCGAGGGGGTGGGTCATGCGCGGAAATCCGGTGGTCGTGGTGGCGCGCAGGGTAGCGGAAGGCGGCGCGGGGCGCACCTCGGGGGGCTGGTTCGCCGCCGCCTCGGCGGCGGCCGGGACGCGGGGGCACGGCGTGGCGCGGGCGAAGCGCGCCTATCGCGGCCGCGCTTCGGCGGGTCCGAAGCGGATCCGGTAGTCCCGGGGGCTGAGGCCGACGCGCCTGCGGAAATGGTGCCGCAGCGTATCGGCACCGCCCATCCCGACGGCGGTGGCGACCTCGTCGGCGCTCAAGCGGCCCGCCGCGAGCAGGCGCTTGGCCTCCTCGACCCGCTCGGCCGCGAGCCATTCCCCCGGAGGTGAGCCCGTGGCCTCGGTGAAGCGCCGGACGAACGTGCGGACGCTCATGCGGCATTCCCCGGCCATGCGCGCCAGCGGCCATGCCGCCCCGAGTTCCACCCGCATGCGGTCCAGCAGCGGCGCGACCTCGGACTGCCGCCGCGCCGGCACCGGCCGCTCCAGGACCTGCGCCTGCCCGCCCGCGCGGTGCGCGGGCATGACGAGGCGGCGCGCCACCGAATTCGCCGCGTCGGGCCCGTAGTCCCGGCGCACGATCTCGATCATCAGGTCGATCCCCGCGGCGCTGCCGGCGGAGGTGAAGACGCGGCCGTGGGACCGGTAGAGCGAGGCGTGGTCGACCGCGACCGCGGGATGGCGCGCGCGCAGCGCGTCGGCGTAGCGCCAATGCGTCGTCGCGGTGCCGCCGTCGAGGAGCCCGGTCGCGGCGAGCACGAAGGCGCCCGAGCAGATGGAGGCCAGCCGCGCGCCGCGCGCGTGGGCCGCGCGCAGGCGGCGGCACAGATCCTCGGGGACCGGCGCGTCGGCGCCCCTCCAACCCGGCACGACGACGAGGTCGGCGCGATCGATCAGCTCGGCGCCGTGGTCGGGCGTCAAGCGGAAGCCCCCCTGCGCCCGCAAGGGCCCGTCCTCGACGGCGCAGCTGGCGAACCGGTACCAGCCCTCGCCCATCTCGGGCCGGGGCAGGCCGAACACTTCGGCCACGATCCCGAACTCGAAGGTGCACAGGCCGTCGTAGAGGAGCGCGACGGCGAAGGGGCCGGTGGTGTCTGGCATGATCTTCACGGTGTCTGTCGTTCGCGCCGATTGCAAGCCGGCCGCGCCGCGCACACCCTCGCGTGGTCGACCGAAGGAGATCCCCATGCCGACCGCCGTCACCGCCGTGCCCCCCGCCCCGAGCGCCTCGGCCCGCGAGCATTTCGCCGCCGGGTTCGCGTTCGAAACCGACTGTTGGGACGTCCACGACGCCCTGTCGCGCGGGCCCGACTTCGTGCTGCTCGACGTGCGCGGCCCCGCCCTCTTCGCCGCGGGCCACGTCCCGGGCGCCGTCAACCTGCCGCAGGGCAAGATCGTGCGCTCGGCGCTCGAACGATGGCCGGAGGACACAATCTTCGTGTGCTACTGCGCCGGCCCCCACTGCAACGGCGCCGCCCGCGGGGCGCTCCGGCTCGCCGAACTCGGCCGGCCCGTGAAGATCATGGCGGGCGGGGTCACCGGCTGGCTCGACGAAGGCTTCGCGCTGGGGGTGGGCCAGGGTTCGGCGTGATCGGAGGCACCCGGATCATTGGGGCACCTCCATCGCGGCGCCTCTCCTCGGCCCGGTCCGGGATCGTGCCGCGTTCGACCGCGGGTCTGTCCTGTCGCGCGACGCCTCGCCAAGCCTGTGTCGGCGGGCTATCGACCGGCTCATGGCCGGAGGGACGCTCGCCTCGTCGGCCGCCCCGCCTCCGCGACGACGTCACGGCCCCCTACCCGCGCGGCAGAGCGCGCCATTCGGGCCGGCTCGCGCATGCACCCATATCGAGGTGCCACAGGGCATCGGCGCTCCGCTATGGGTTTGCCTGAATCGAACTGACCGCACAGACAGGTACAAGATGAGTCGTTCGATCAAAGTGGCAAGACCGCAATTTATGGCCGTGATAGCGCGCGTTGCCATTCTCCATGGGGCGTCTGCGGTGGGCAGGGCAACGGTCCTCGGCGCGCTGCGCACGGTCGCTCCCAATACCTTGTCCTGCTATGAATTTGATAAACTCGCCGACGAAGGTTTTCGGCCCACCGCCTCCGACGCGAGATGACATGGGCGCGAGGCGTTTTCCGGCGCCTTCCATCGGTCGATTGCGGCTTTCGCGTCGGCTGGCCTCGACATCTTGGTGGAGCACATCGTCGAGAAGGCGTCACGGCGCGCCGACTTCGATCGTCCACTGTTACCCCTCGACGTGTTTTGGGTTGGCCTGCTGAGCACCCATCAGTTTGACCGTTGGTCGTTGACGGGCTGACTCCTCCTGTGATTCAGGGCCTCTCGCTGATGCGG
>NZ_QYBB01000188.1 GCF_004137685.1 Lichenibacterium minor
GAGACGTCCGTGGACGCGCTGCCGTCTCCTGTGACCATCAGATCAGGAGTTTCCGCACGGTCTGCCTGACTTTTGCGTGTATCAAAAAGTCTGTCGCAGAAGGCCTCGCACAACGGGCCCTTTCGCATCAACAGGAAATACTCAGCATTATGCATGCATCAATACCCGACAGCTACTTCGTCTGCGCGCCCTCATCGACTATATGCGCAGCCATCTCGCTGCCGTGGTGACCCGCGCATCTCCGGATGGTGCTATGGAGTGGCGCCGATCGGCGACGCCCAGGGTAGCGTGTCGGGCTTTCTTCGTCCCTTGACAGGCAGTTCACGCAAAAGCTGCACCGATCGTTTCGCTCAGAAACTCGGCCAATTCGGAGACGGGCTTCGCGGGTTGAGGCTTGCCCGCGATAAGCGCCAGTTCGGACGGCGGCGGGACGGGGAAGCCCTCCTCCAGCCCTAGCCGGCGATGTTCGGCCCCCACGGTGCCCTCGGCCAGCAGACCGACGCCGACGCCCGATGCGACCGCGGCCTGAACGCCCGCGAGGCCCTGACCCACGAAGGCGATC
>NZ_QYBB01000189.1 GCF_004137685.1 Lichenibacterium minor
AGCCACAGCGCGTCGACCCGCACGGCGTTGGTGAGCGTGACCTGCGGCGCCACCTGCCATTCCCACATGGCCGAGGCAGCGGCGATCCGGTCGCTGAGCGTGCCGTTGAACAGTTCGATCGAAGAGATCGCGTTCTCGCGGTATTCCGCACCGAGCCGGAAGGTGTGGGCCGTGCCGATCTTGAAGATGTCGCTGGCCTGCACGACCGTGACGTGCTGCAGCCAGTCGACTGGAGGGATGATCTTCTCCGCAATGGCGTTCTGGTTCCGGTACACGTCCAGCTGGGCCAGGCCGAAGGCGGTCTCGGCAGCCAGCCGGCTGCGGATGCTGTAGGCTTCATCGTTCAGCGGTCCGTAAGAACCGGTGTCGATGAAATATTGGCTCTGGAGCCTGCCGGCAGAGCCTGACAGGTCCCACTCGACCCCGGGCGCGACCTGAACGCGCGCATCGGCGGCGGCGGACCCGGTCTCCGGCCGCGCTACGCCGTTCGACGGCACGCCCGAGAACTCGTCGGCGCGAAACCCCTCCGCGGAAAGCCGGATGCCGGCGGATCCGGGTA
>NZ_QYBB01000190.1 GCF_004137685.1 Lichenibacterium minor
AGCCACAGCGCGTCGACCCGCACGGCATTGGTGAGCGTCACCTGCGGCGCCACCTGCCATTCCCACATGGCCGAGGCGGCGGCGATCCGGTCGCTGAGCGTGCCGTTGAACGCGTTGGCCGAAGTGATCGCGTTCTCGCGGTATTCCGCACCGAGCCGGAAGGTGTGGGCCGTGCCGATCTTGAAGATGTCGCTGGCCTGAACGACCGTGACGTGCTCCAACCACTTGAGTGGAAGCAAGTCGTCGAAGATGGCGTTCTGGTTCCGGTACACGTCCAGCTGGGCCAGGCCGAGGCCGGTCTCGGCGGCCAGCCGGCTGCGGATGCTGTAGGCTTCGTTGTCCAGCGGCGCATAGAAGCCGGTGTCGGCATAGTAGTTGGTGCTGAACTTGCCGGCAGAGCCGGACAGGTCCCACTCGACCCCGGGCGCGACCTGAACGCGCGCATCGGCGGCGGCGGACCCGGTCTCCGGCCGCGCTATGCCGTTCGACGGCACGCCCGAGAACTCGTCGGCGCGAAACCCCTCCGCGGAAAGCCGGATGCCGGCGGATCCGGGTA
>NZ_QYBB01000191.1 GCF_004137685.1 Lichenibacterium minor
GAGATCGTTGGCCCACACCGCCTTGTTGCCGCCCGTACAGATCTCATCCGAGAGGGCCAAGGGTCCAACACCGTCCGTCTCATCGTCGACGGCTTGGCTTGTCGCTACAAAAGCCTCGATAATGGAAGTCGGCAGATCGTCGCCTACCTTGTCCCCGGGGATTTCTGCGACCTGAACGTCTTCCTGCTCAGGGCCATGGACCACAGCATCGCGACGATTTCGGCCTGCACGGTGGTGGACATCCCACGTCATCGCATTGTGGAGATGACCAACCGCGTCGAACTCACCCGTGCCCTTTGGTGGGTGACGCTCGTCGACGAAGGCACCTTGCGGGAATGGCTGCTCAACGTGGGACAGCGTCCGGCACTTAAACGCCTCGCCCACCTGTTCTGCGAACTCTACTTCCGAATGCAGGCGGTCGGCTTGGTCGTCAACGACAGCTACGTCCTTCCCCTGACTCAGATCGATATGGCCGACTCCATCGGGTTGTCGCCGGTCCACGTTAATCGGTGCCTGCAACAGCTACGGGAGATGGGCTTCGTCACGTTTAAGA
>NZ_QYBB01000192.1 GCF_004137685.1 Lichenibacterium minor
CACGGTCTGGGACATGAGCCCCAGACTCGCACATCCCAAACCCGTCGTGAATCATCCGATTGGTTCAGAGCACTAGGTTGCGTAGTGCACGAGCACGACCTTCGGCTCGTGCCATCTCGGCGGTGATCTGCGTCCTGGGCTGCCTCACGACGACTACGCTGCTGGCACGGGCGGGCGAGACGGCGAGACGAGACGGCGAGACGAGACGGGCGCCCCTGGCTCGTGGCGGCGGCAGCGGTGTTGGGCTGCAGCGTGTGGTCGCTCCACTTCGTCGCCATGCTGGCCTTCATGCCGGGTCGGGAGATGGCCTACGACCTGGGCCTGACAGCGCTGTCCATCGTCGTCGCCGTCGGCGGAGCCTTGATGGCTCTCTTTGCCTCGAAGGCGCCCACCACGCTCGCCGCCCGCGTCGGCGTCGCCGGTGTGCTGCTCGGGCTCGCGATAGCGGGGATGCACTACGTCGGCGTCGCAGCCATGACGTTCTCGGGCTTCCTCATCTTCGACCACGCCTACGTGGTGGCGTCGGTCGTGGTCAGCATCGTCTTCTC
>NZ_QYBB01000193.1 GCF_004137685.1 Lichenibacterium minor
ATCGTCCGACCACTGACGCCGGCGCTCGACCCCGCTCAGAACCTCGACCCGCATCGACCTGATGACCTTTAGGCTAGGGTCTGTTAGGGCTTGGGTCGTTCAACTATCTGGGATGGATGACCCAGTCTGAAGCGATCGACTTTTCCAACGATGACGTGTGGGCGTTATGGGCTCCGCTGATGGAGGCTGTCCGGCCGAAGGGCAAGACGGCGCCTCAGGATCTGCGGCGCACCCTGTCGGCCATCGTGTGGCGCCATACCAACGGTGCGAAATGGCGGAGCGTGCCGCCCCATCTCGGTCCCTGGTGGCGGGCTGCACAACTGTCGATCCGCTGGTCCAAGCTCGGCGTGTGGCAGCGATTGCTGGAGCTGTGCCAGGAACGGGGCCTGTCACTCGGCTTGGTGTACCTCGATGGAACGGTCATCCGGGCTCACCAGAAGGCGTCAGGCGCGGAAAACGTATGGCCCGCCCCGTCGGCAAGTGGTTTCTCGGGTTCAGCTTGATCTGTCTGCACAAACGTATCCGGCCTT
>NZ_QYBB01000194.1 GCF_004137685.1 Lichenibacterium minor
CGGCGGTCCACGGGCGGGCAGCGCTCACGCCGGATCAGCGCCGGCGCGCTGTCGTTCGCGAACAGGCTCAGCACGGGCCGGCCGATGATGTCCTCGGCCGAGGCCTTGAATAGGCGCTCCCCAGCGTTGTTCACCTCGATCACGATGCCTTCCCGGTGGATGAAGAGCACCTCCTGGGCGAGGTTGCTCATGAGGCGCATGCGGCCCAGGTCTCGGAGGGAGCGCTGGGCCAGATGCCGCTCGACGATGATCGCCATCAGGCTCGCGATCAGGATGGCGACGCTGACGCCGCCCACCGCGACGGCGAGGCCGCTCGTGCCGAGGATCGTGCCCTCGGCCACCTCTGCCGTGCCGGGTGCCACGCTGATCGCCGTCATGCCGGTAAAGTGCAGGCCGCAGATCGCGAGTGTCAGCCATCCGCCGACCTCGAGCCGCCGGCCCGTCGAGGTCAGGTCCGTCGCCCTCGCCATGGCGACGACGGAGCAGACGACGCTGACCACGACCGAGGCCGCCACGTA
>NZ_QYBB01000195.1 GCF_004137685.1 Lichenibacterium minor
CGGCGTTCCAGGGGCGGGCAGCGCTCACGCCGGATCAGCGCCGGCGCGCTGTCGTTCGCGAACAGGCTCAGCACGGGACGGCCGATGATATCCTCGGCCGAGGCCTTGAGCAGGCGCTCCCCGGCGTTGTTCACCTCGATCACGACGCCGTCGCGGTGGATGAAGAGCACCTCCTGGGCGAGGTTGCTCATGAGGCGCATGCGGCCCAGGTCTCGGAGGGAGCGCCGTACTAGGTGCCGCTCGACGATGATCGCCATCAGGCTCGCGATCAGGATGGCGACGCTGACGCCACCCACCGCGACGGCGAGGCCGCTCGTACCGAGGATCGTGCCCCCCGTCGCCTCCGCCGTGCCGGGTGCCACGGTGATCGCCGTCATGCCGGTGAAGTGAAGCCCGCAGATCGCGAGCGTCAGCCATCCGCCGACCTCGAGCCGCCGGCCTGTCGAGGTCAGGTCCGTCGCCCTCGCCATGGCGACGACGGAGCAGACGACGCTGACCACGACCGAGGCCGCCACGTA
>NZ_QYBB01000019.1 GCF_004137685.1 Lichenibacterium minor
CCGGGCCGATGCCACGCGACCCTGTATCGGGTCCGCGCCGACACCGTCAAGGCGAGGCGCCGGACCGGCGGGGCCGCGCGCTGCGCCGCGACGCCGTCACAGGCGCCACAGCGCGATCCCCGGCGGCACGGCGTCGCGGTCGAGCAGGTGCTTGACGTCGAACACCCAGCCGCCGTCCCCCACGAGCAGCCCCGACACCAGCGGCCACCCGCCCCGCCGGAACGGCGCGTGCGCCACCGCCAGCACGACGGCGTCGGCGGGCGCCAGCCGATCCGGCGGGACGAGCTCGATCCCGTAGTCGCGCCGGACGTCGGCGGCGTCGACCTCGCCGTCCCACACCTGCACGCGGATGCCGAAGCTTTCGATCTCGCGGATCACGTCCACGACCTTGCTGTTGCGGATGTCGGGCACGTCCTCCTTGAAGGCGAGGCCCAGCACGGTGACGACGGGCGAGGCCCGCCCGAGCCGGACCACGCGGCGCACGCATTCCTGCCCGATGTGGGCCCCCATGCCGTCGTTGACCCGCCGCCCCGCCAGCACGACCTGAGGGTGCAGGCCGGCCTTCTGCGCCTTGAAGGTGAGGTAATAAGGATCCACGCCGATGCAGTGGCCGCCGACGAGGCCCGGCGTGAAGGGCAGGAAATTCCACTTCGTGCCCGCCGCTGCGAGCACGTCCGCGGTGTCGATGCCGAGCCGCGCGCAGATGAGGGCGAGCTCGTTCATCAGGGCGATGTTGAGGTCGCGCTGGGTGTTCTCGATCACCTTGGCGGCCTCGGCGACCTTGATGGAGCCGGCGCGGAACACGCCCGCTTCCACCACGGCGCCGTAGGTTTCGGCGACGATGTCGAGGGTGCGGGCGTCCTGCCCCGACACGACCTTGCGGATGGTTTCGAACCGGTTGCGGCGGTCGCCGGGGTTGATCCGCTCCGGCGAGAAGGCGACGGTGAAGTCGACGCCCCCCGCCAGCCCGGACGCTTCCTCCAGCACGGGCAGGCAGTCCTCCTCGGTCGAGCCGGGGTACACGGTGGATTCGTAGACCACGACGTCGCCGCGCTTCAGCGCGGCCCCGACCGTGCGCGATGCCGCCAGAAGGGCCGACAGGTCGGGCTGCAGCGCCGCGTCGATCGGCGTCGGCACCGTCACGATGAAGAAGTCGGCGGCGCGGAGGTCGGCGGGCGCGTGCGTGGCGCGCAGCCCCGAGCCGAGCAGCGCGTCGCGGTCCACCTCGCGCGTCCGGTCCTCGCCCCGCTGCAGCTCCGCGACGCGGCCGCGGTCGATGTCGAAGCCCACCACGTCGAAGCCGGCGCGCGCGAAGGCGACGGCCACGGGCAGGCCCACGTAGCCCAGCCCGATGACGGCTAATCGTCGACGATCCATCTTCAACCCGATCCACGGGGCCGATCCGAACTGCACGGCCGAGCCGAGGCTCTGGACCCGGAGCCGGCGGTCCGCAAGCTTGCAATTCCACGGTGGCCTTCGCATAGGTGGTCGCGGGTCCGCGCGGGCGGGTCGGACCGCGCCGCCCCGGATCCCGTGGCTCGTCGAAGGGGTCAGCCGATTTGAGCACGCCGACCAGGACGCGCCGCGTGCTCGTGACGGGAGCCGCCGGCTTCATCGGCTTCCACCTCGCGGCGAGGCTCCTCGCGGACGGCGACGCGGTGGTGGGGCTCGACAACCTCAACGATTATTACGACGTGTCCCTGAAGCGGGCGCGCCTGGACCGCCTGCGGGACTGGCCGGCCTTCACCTTCGAGCACCTCGACCTCGTCGACCGGAGCGGCCTCGACGCGCTCTTCGCCCGCACGGCGTTCGACCTCGTGGTCAACCTGGCGGCCCAGGCCGGCGTGCGCTACTCGCTCGTCAACCCCCAGGCCTACGTCGACAGCAACATCACCGGCTTCGTCAACCTCCTGGAATGCTGCCGGCAGGCCGGCACCGGCCACGTGCTCTACGCGTCGTCCAGCTCCGTCTACGGGGCCCGCACCGCCACCCCGTTCTCGGTCGACCAGAACGTCGACCACCCGATCAGCTTCTACGCGGCCAGCAAGAAGGCCAACGAGCTGATCGCGCACACCTACAGTCACCTGTTCAGGCTGCCGACGACGGGCCTGCGCCTGTTCACCGTCTACGGGCCCTGGGGGCGGCCCGACATGGCGATGTTCCTGTTCACGCGCGCCATCCTCGCCGGGCAGCCCATCGAGGTCTTCAACGACGGCCGGATGGAGCGCGATTTCACCTACATCGACGACGTCGTCGAGGCGCTGGTGCGGCTCGGGCGCAAGCCCGCCGAACCGGATCCCGACTGGGACGGCGCCCGCCCGCGGCCGGGCATCAGCGACGCGCCGTACCGCCTCTACAACATCGGCAACCACGAGCCGGTGCGCCTGCTCAGGATGATCGAGGTGCTGGAAGGCTGCCTCGGCCGCGAGGCGGAAAAGCGCTTCCTGCCGCTCCAGCCCGGCGACGTGCCCGCCACCTACGCCGACATCGACGATCTCCGGCGCGACATCGGGTTCGAGCCGACGGTCGCGATCGAGGACGGCGTGGCGCGTTTCGTGCGGTGGTACCGGGAGCATTACGGCGTTTGAGCCCTCGGCGCCGAACCCCCGCCGCCGGCCCCGCGGGCGGGATCGGCGCGGGAACCACACGATGATGGAATTCGACCTCGACGAGATCCACAGGCGCTGTGGCCACGCGGCGGCGGAGAACGGGCGCCGCTACCAAGCCCGGGGCCTGGTCGTCGCCTTCGACTGGGACGGCGACACCATCCTGTCCGCCGTCAAGGGCACGGAAGCGCGACCCTACCGGCAGGCGGTCACGATCAAGGAGCGCAAGGGGCGGCTCAGCATCGTCGGCACCTGCTCGTGCCCGGTCGAAACCAACTGCAAGCACGTCGCCGCGGCGCTGTTCGAGGCTTACGGGCGGGTTGCGGACGCCCGGGCGGCGGCGGCGCGCACGCCGGAGCGTCGGCTCGCCCGGCTGACCGCGGCGCCGCAGCAGGGAGCGCGGACCCCCGCCGCCGACCCGGACGTTCTCCCGGCGAGCCTCGCGGATTGGCTTGCCGACCTCGACCGCGCCGTGAAGACGGTCGACGAGGACTACCCGCCCGGCATCACCCAGCGCATCGTGTACCTGCTCGTGCCGCTGCGGGACGAGCCGCGGATGCCGCAGCTCGGCGTGCAATGCGTCACCGCGAAGCTGCGCAAGGACGGGACCTTCCTGCCGGACTCCAAGCCCTATTCGGCCCACCGCGCGTCCACGGCCACCGCCAAATACCTCCGCCCGTCGGACGACCGCATCCTGCGCGACCTCGCCCGCATCCCGTCCGTCTACGGCCTGGCGATCCATCGCCTCACGGGGGAAGCCGGCGCCGAGGTGCTGGCCGCCATCCTCGACACCGGCCGCGCCCGCTGGCAGACCGTCGAAGGCCCCGCGCTGGCGGCCGGGCCGCCGCGCGACGGCAGGATCGCCTGGTCCGAGGTCGAGGGCGGGGCGCTGCTGCCGCGCCTGGACGTCGAGGGGGCCGGCATGCCGCTGGCCGGCACGCCGCCGGTCTACGTCGACCCCGGGGCGGGGCTCCTCGGCCCGGTCGAGACCGGGCAGCCGGCCCGCCTCGCCGCCGCCCTGTTCCGGGCGCCGCCCGTGGCGCCGCTGGCCCTGGCGGCCCTGAACGAGAGGCTGGCCAAGCGCCTGCCCGCCCTGGCGGGGCTGACGCCGCCCACGCCGGAAGTCGAGCGGCGGACGGGGCTCGCCCCCGTGCCGAGCCTGCGCCTGTTCGTGGCGCCGCTGCCGGGCCCGCGGGAAGCCGCCGCCTTCGGCGGCTTCGCCGGCCAGCCTTCCGCCGTGCAGGTGTCGCCCGCCCCGGCCGCGCTGGCGCGGCTGTCGTTCCGCTACGGCGACGCCGCGGTGCCGCTCGGCGAGACCAGGCCCACGGTGGCGATGTTCGCCGGTGGCCGCCTCGTCGAGGTGGCGCGGGATCCCGACGCCGAAGCGGCGGCGGTCCTCCTGCTGCTCCGCCGCGGCTTCGCGCCGGCCCCCGAGCTGCGCCCCGGCCTGCCGCGCGATCACGCCCGCGACCTCCTGCCCGGCACCGAGCCGGCAGACTGGTTGCACGCCGTGTCCGAGGTGGTGCCGGACCTCCGGCGCGCCGGCTGGGTCGTCGAGATCGCGCCCGACTTCCCCTACCGCGTGCTCCGCGCCGAGGGCGAACTCGATGCCGAACTCCGGGGCACGTCGGGCATCGACTGGCTCGAGCTCCACCTGGGCGTCACGGTGGACGGCGAGCGCGTCGACCTCGTGGGGCCCATCGTGGCGCTGATCTCGTCGCCCGACTTCTCCATGGAAAGCTTCGCCGCGCTCGCCGACAACGACGACAAGCCGGTGTTCCTGCCGCTGCCCGGCGGCCGCGTCCTGTCCATGCAGATGGGGCGGCTCAGGCCCATCGTCGAGGGCATGTGCGACCTCGCCTTCGGGCTGGACCGCGACGGCGGCCCGCTGCGGCTGTCCCTGCAGGATGCCGCGCGGCTCTTCGCGTTCGAGGCGGCCACGGCCGGCGCGGCCCTGCGCTGGCGGGGCGGGGACGCCCTCCGCGACCTCGGCCGCAAGCTCGCCGCCGCGGGCGGCATCCCCCCGGTCGCGCTGCCGCCCGGCTTCCGGGCGACGCTCCGGCCCTACCAGGCCGAGGGCGTGGGCTGGCTGTCGCTGCTGCGCGAGGTCGGGCTCGGCGGCATCCTGGCCGACGACATGGGGCTCGGCAAGACCGTGCAGGCCCTGGCCTTCCTGTCGGTCGAGAAGGCGGCCGGCCGGCTCGACCGGCCGGCCCTGGTGGTGGCGCCGACGAGCCTCATGGGCAACTGGGCCCGCGAAGCGGCGCGCTTCGCGCCCGACCTGCGCGTGCTGACCCTGCACGGCCCCGCCCGGCACGCGCTGTTCGCCGAGATCGACGACCACGACCTCGTGCTGACCACCTATCCGCTGGTGGCGCGCGACCGGGCCGTGCTGGCGGAGGAGGAGTGGCACGTGCTGCTGCTCGACGAGGCGCAGACGATCAAGAACCCGGACGCCGCCACCACGAAGCTCGTCCTGTCGCTCCAGGCCCGGCACCGCTTCTGCCTCACCGGCACCCCGCTGGAGAACAACCTCGCCGAGCTGTGGTCGCTGTTCTCCTTCGCCTGCCCGGGCCTGCTCGGGGACCGCAAGCGCTTCACGATAGACTGGCGCACGCCCATCGAGAAGAGCGGCAACGCGGACCGCGCCCGCCTGCTGGCGCGGCGGGTGCGCCCCTTCCTGCTCCGGCGCACCAAGGAGGAGGTGGCGCGCGACCTGCCGCCCAAGACCGAGATGGTGGAGCGCGTCGCCTTCGAACCGGCCCAGCGCGACGTGTACGAGACGATCCGCCTGTCGATGCACGCGCGCATCCGCAAGGCCATCGAGGACAAGGGCTGGGCGAAAAGCCGCATCGTGGTGCTCGACGCGCTGTTGAAGCTGCGCCAGGCCTGCTGCGACCCGCGCCTCCTCCAGCTGAAGACCAAGGCCGCGGCCTCGGCCGGCTCGGCCAAGCTGGAGCGGCTGGAGGAGATGCTGCGCGAGCTCCTGGCCGAAGGGCGGCGGGTGATCGTCTTCTCCCAGTTCACCTCCATGCTCGACCTGATCCGCCCGCGCCTCGACGCGGCCGGCATCCGCTACAGCCTCCTGACGGGCGCGACGCGCGACCGCTCCGCCGCCATCGCCGGGTTCGACGCGGGCGAGGCGGACGTGTTCCTGATCAGCCTGAAGGCCGGCGGCGTCGGGCTGAACCTCGTGTCGGCCGACACGGTGGTGCTCTACGACCCCTGGTGGAACCCCGCCGTCGAGGAGCAGGCCATCGATCGCGCCCACCGCATCGGCCAAACCAAACCCGTCTTCGTCCACAAGCTCGTGGCGGCCAACACCATCGAGGAGAAGATGGAGGTGCTGAAGGACAAGAAGGCGGCGCTGGCGGCCTCGCTCTTCGACCCCGACGGCGAGCCCACCCTCGCCATGACGGAAGACGACATCGAGATGCTGCTGGCGTCGTGAGGGGGCGCCGGCCGCGCGTGTGACCGGAAAATCTGCACGGGATCTGCACGGGGACCGACATCTTTCTGCACACGGGGCGGTGATGCTGCCCCCATGCAGAACACACCCCCTCCGCTCCGCCCGTCGCTCCCTCGCCTTGCGGTCCCTCGCCCCTCGATCCCGCGCCGCCTGCTCGACGACGCCTGGTGGCTCGCCGGTGCCCTGATGGACTCTCGAACGGCCAGGATCATTCCTTTCCCCACGCCACCGCTGCTCGACGGCTCACGCGAGGCGTCCCGGTGATGACCCTTCGCGGGCGCACCTAAAGGGAGGAACGGTCCGGCGCTGGTCGACTGAGTCGCTTGGCCTGTGGCGTCGCCCTGCCGCGGCCGCTTGGATTGCAACGATGCTGCAACGGAGATCGAGAGATGATCCGATGGATCGCCATTTTGGGCGTTATAGTTTCCGTGAACACCATGGCGCGGGCAGAGGAAAATTTCGATGCCGACTCGCTCGTGTTCAAGAATGTCTTCTGTAGCAGGAATGGCGATAAAGTTTCCTATTCGGTGGTCGGCACCGGAGCTTTCCGAGCTCCGCGGGTCGATACCATCGAAACCTTCATGGTGTCTTGGCTGAACCGACATCCACACGCCACGGCAAGGATCGTCGAACAGAGTACATTAGGTCCGAAGCTGGGCCAGATCGATTATATCTGGATCGAGAAAGGCAACGAAAGCCTCAACATCGATCTCGTCAGGCAGGGAATCGTGCCAGGAGGTATGATGGCTGATGGCGTAGAGTATCTGACCTTGATCAAGGATGCGATGCGTTTGGATCCTGGCAGCCCTGACTTCCCGAAGCGCGTGATCGACGATCACACGTATCATGCCTTCATGGACAAAGTCGTGATCGCCGAAGCGGCAGCTCGATCCGACCGGGTCGGACTCTGGTCGGATGACTACCGGGAAATGATGAAGCAGGAAGGATATATCCCAGACTGATCCGTCGAACGATCGTCGGGGCACGCCGTGCGTCCACCTGTGCCGGACAGAGGGCTGCGATCGATGGAGTGAGGTGCTGCGACATCGGTGGGGAGCGTTCGATTTTCAACCCGTGGCGACGTCCTTGGACATACTGTCCTGGCGGCTCGATATTCGGACTCGTTTCGTCCAAGTCGGTATGGTCGATCTCCCCAACGGACCGGCTCCGCCTCTGTCCTGCCGGCCGGGGGCCGAAATCCTTTCGCCTTCACCTTCGCTCACAATGTTTTCTCGGTCGGAGGCGCGCAGCGACTGGCGCGACCGGCGACTCGCGCTCTATTTCGACGGTGTGGACGTGCCGGCCGTGCGCCGCGGCGAAGAGGGCTGACGGACGATGGGTGCTCCCTCCATCCTCGTGGCCGACGACGATCCCCACATCCGGGACGTGATCGACTTCGCGCTCCGGCGCGCCGACATGGTGCCCACGATGGCGCGCGACGGCGGCGAAGCGCTGGCGCTGTTCCGCCGCGGGCGCTTCGACCTCGCCGTGCTCGACGTCGGCATGCCCGAGATGGACGGGCTGGCGCTGTGCGGAGAGATCCGGAAGCGCTCGCAGCTGCCGATCTTGTTCCTGTCGGCGCGCGACGAGGAGGTCGACCGCGTGTTGGGTCTGGAAATCGGCGGCGACGACTACCTCACCAAGCCGTTCAGCCCGCGCGAGCTCGTGGCGCGCATCAAGGCCATCCTGAAGCGCAGCCGCCCGGCGCCGGAGCCCGACCGGTCGCACCGTCACGGCCGCCTGGTGCTCGACGCCGAAGCGCGTCTCGTCGCTTACGGGGGAGCGCCGGTGGCCCTCACGGCGCTGGAATTCGCCATCCTGGCGGCCCTGACGGTGCGGCCCCGCACGGTCTTCACCCGGGACCACATCCTCGACGCCGCCTACGGGGTCGGCGCCGCCGTGTCGGATCGCACGGTGGACAGCCACGTCCGCAACATCCGCGCCAAGCTCGCCGCCGTGGGCTGCCGCGATGCGGTCGAAACCGTGCACGGCGTCGGTTTCCGGCTCGGTGCCTGCGGCGGGGACACGTGAGGCCCGCGGTGTGGCGCGACGGCCGCCCGAGCCTCGGTCTGGTGCTGGCTTTGGTTCTCGCCACCGTCCTGGCTTTGCCACTGGCGGGCGTGCTCGCGTCCGGTGTCTACGACGACGGACTGCTGAAGCGCACCGAGGCCGAGTTGCTGGCCCAATCCGCCGCGCTGGCCGCCGACGCGGGCCGGACGATCGCCGAAACCGTGCCGCCCGATGTGCCGCTCGGCGCGCCGGTGCTGCCCGGCCCGGTCATCGCCCCCGCCCTCGGCCCCCAGCGCCCGCGGCGCCCCGATGCGGTGGAGCCCGTGGCGACGGCCGATCCGGCTTTCCGGGCGGTGGGGGCGCGGCTAGCGACGGACCTCGCCGCCACCCAGGCGGTGACGCTGGCCGGCTTCCGGCTGCTCGACCCTTTCGGCACCGTCATCGCCGGACGGGGCGAGGTCGGGCAATCGCTGGCCGGCGTCGAGGAGGTGGCGGCGGCGCTGGACGGCCGCACCGCCGCGGCGCTGCGCCGGCGCGTGTCGAAGCACCGCTATCCGGCGCTGGGCTCGCTCAGCCGCGGACGGCCCGCGCGGGTCTTCGTGGCCGTGCCGGTGGTCGTGCGGGGCAGGGTGGCGGGCGTCGTCTACGCGTCGCGCACGCCCGTCGACCTCCTCGGCAGCCTCTACGGCCAGCGCACAGCGCTGGAACTCGCCGCCGCCGCCGTGGTGCTGGCGGCGCTGATGGCCGGGCTCGTCCTCCACCGCGCCATCAGCCTGCCGGTGCGCGAACTGATCGGGCTTTCGGTCGCGATCGGGTCGCGCGACGCCGCCGCGGTGGCGTCCCACCGCCACCACGGCACGGTGGAGTTCGCCGCCCTCGCGGCGAGCCTGCGGGGCATGGCGCGGCGGTTGACGGAGCGGGGCGACGCCGTGGCGGGCTTCGCCGCCCACGTGTCGCACGAGCTGAAGTCGCCGCTGAGCGCCATCCGCGGCTCGGCCGAACTGCTGCGCGACGACGATCTCGCGGATCCGATGGCGCCCGACGAACGCCGCCGCTTCCTCGACCATCTCCTCGCCGACACCGAACGGCTTGGCGCCCTGCTGGACCGTCTGCGCGAGATGTCCCGCGCCGAGGCCGAGCCGACGGCCGGCCGCGCCGCGCTGCGGCCGGCGCTCGCCGCCGTCGCGGCGCGCTTCCCCGGTCTCGTGCTGCAGGCCGAGGGCGAAGGGGAGGCCGACATGCGCATCTCGGCAGACAACCTCCTCGCATTGTTGACCCATCTCGCCGACAACGCGGTGCGGCACGGCGCCCGGCGGCTCGACGTGTCGGCGCGGCCCGAGGGGGCGGTGTTGCGGATCGAGGTCAGCGACGACGGCGCCGGCATCTCGCCGGGCAACCGCGCGCGGGTCTTCGACAGCTTCTTCACGACGCGGCGCGAGGACGGCGGCACCGGGATGGGGCTCGCCATCGTGCGGGCGCTCGTCGGCGCCCATGGCGGCTCGGTCGCGCTGATCGATACGGAACGGGGCGCCGGCTTCGCCCTGCTGGTCCCGCTGTCGGAGGTCGTCGTCCCCGCCCGGCCCCGTTCCGGCCGGCGGCGGCGCGCCCTCGCCGCCACGGCCCTCGTCGTCCTGGCCGGGCTCCTGCTCCGCCTCTGGGGTCCGGGCGTCGGCCTGCCCTTCGCGGTCACGAAGGTCGGCGGGTCGGTGCTGTGGGGCGCGATGGTCTACGGGATCGCGGCGGCTTCGCGCCCCGCGGCGCGGCCGGGCCGGCTCGCCGCCGGGGCTTTCGCCTTCGCGGTGCTGGTCGAGCTGTTCCGCCTCGCCCACGCCCCGTGGCTCGACGCCTTCCGCTTCACCCTGGCGGGTGCGCTTCTCCTCGGCCGCATCTTCTCGCCCTGGAACGTCCTCTTCTACGCCCTCGGCATCGCGATGGCGCGTCGCTGGGACCGCCCCTGGTAGCGCGGGCGTCCCGCCCGCCTGGGCTCACGCGTGCCGGCTCGCGCTGTGCCGGTGCGGGCGGGACGCCCGCGCTACCAGTGTGACTCGTCCTGAAAGCCCGGCGCGCGTCGCTGGGACCGTCCCTGGTAGCGCGGGCGTCTCGCCCGCCTGGGCTCACGCGTGCCGGCTCGCGCTGCGCCGGTGCGGGCGGGACGCCCGCGCCACCAGTGCCTCTCATGTTGTGGTGCTGCGGCCGGCCCAAGCGGAGGAGAACCGCCAATCCCCGGCGTTGCGGCACAGGCCGGCCTTCACCGGGTTGCTCTCGATGTAGGCGCGCGTGGCTTCGAGGTGCCGCTCGTTCCGCATGAAGCGGTCATAGTATTCGCGCGCCCAGAAGGTCCCTCGTCGCCCCAGCGCCGCGTTGGCGGCCTTGCCGGTGAACGATTTCCAGGTCTGGACGACGCTCGACAGCCGGTGTCCCTCCACCTGCTCGGCCAGCGCATGGACGTGGGTCGGCATCACGCACCAGGCGAGGAGGCGGTAGCGTTCGCCGTCGAAGTGCAGCAGGGCGTCTTCGATCAAGCCGCCGAGGCGCGTGTCGGCCAGCAGCCTTTCGCCGTGACCGCCCAGAAGGGCCGCCTCGATCCCGTCGAGACGGTCCGCCGCGGGCATGCGGTCGAGCCGGTCCATCACCGGCCCGGGGAGAGCGTCGGCCAGGCGAAACACGATGTGCTGCACCGTTTCGGGCGAGTCGAAATGCGGGAGGTAGCCGCGCGAGCGCCAGCCGGCGTGAGGCTGTTCGGTGGGGACAGATTGCCCGATGTGTCTCACCCCCGTTCCCCCCCCCCCGCTATGCGGGCGGGACGCCCGCGCGACCGGTGTCGACGTCGTCGTCTCCCGGCTGGCGGGGCGCCAGGGGGGTGAAGCCGCAGCGGTCGGGCTTCAGGTCGATGAGGGGCGTGCCGTCGAGGCAGTCGAGGCCGCGCACCGACACCACCCCGCCCGCGATCCCCACCAGCGTCACCAGCGACGTGCCGATCGGGTTCGGACGCACCGGCGAGCGCAGCGAGAAGGTGCCCCGGCTCGTGCCGTCGCTCTTCGGGCTCTGGCGCAGGAGATCGCGGCGCGACCTGTCGAGCCAGTAGAGCACCTCGATCGACGCGTAACGCTCCAGCCCGTCGAGCCCGCCGTCCCAGGGCGCGAAGAGTTCGATGCGGCACACGGGGCCGTCGCGCCGGCCCTGGCGGGGGCAGTCCATCCGGTCGGTCCAGGGCGTGCGGATGCGCCCGATGAACACCAGCCCCGCGTCCGTCGCGGCCGGAGGCTCCACCGCCACCTCGCCCGGCCTGATCTCGTCCCGCCGCACCATGATCGTCTCCCCGGTCCCGCGCGACGATAGGGCCCGGCCCGGGGCTGCGCCATGGACTCGCCGGATGCTGCGTTATATCTCTTCGGCTATGACGCTTCACGGAGACGGGTTCATGCGGATCACGCGGCGGTTCTGGCTCGGCGCGGCCCTCCTGGCGATGATGCCGCTGGCCCCGGCCTCGGCCCAGACGGGCGCCGGCCCGACCGTCTTCGCCGCCGCGAGCCTGAAGAACGCCATGGACGACGCCGGAGCCCGCTGGGCCGCCGACGGCCACGCGGCCCCCAGACTGTCCTTCGCGGCCTCGAACGTCCTCGAAAAGCAGATCGAGCAGGGCGCCCCGGCCGACCTCTTCTTTTCCGCCGACACCGACTGGATGGAGGCCGCCCAGAAGGCCGGCCTGATCCAGGACGGCACCCGCGTCGACCTGCTCGGCAACGAGATCGTGCTCGTGGCGCCGAAGGATTCGACGGTCGCCGTGGACATCCGCCCGGGCTTCGACCTCGGCCACGCGCTGGACGGCGGCCGCCTCGCCATGGGCAACGCCGACGCCGTGCCGGCGGGCAAATACGGCAAGGCGGCGCTGGAGAAGCTCGGCGCCTGGGACGGCGTGAAGGACCACGTCGCCCAAGCCGAAAGCGTGCGCGCCGCGCTCGCCTTCGTGGCGCGGGGCGAGGCGCCGCTCGGCGTCGTCTACGCCACCGACGCCGCCGCCGAGCCCAGGGTCAAGGTGGTGGGCGTGTTCCCGAGCGACAGCCACCCGCCGATCGTCTACCCGGTGGCGATCACCAGGGGCGCGAAGAGCCCGGACGCGGCGGCGTTCCTCGCCTTCCTGCGCGGGCCGGCGGCCGCCGACATCTTCGGGAAGCAAGGCTTCACCCTGCTGCGGAAGCCCGTGCCGACGCACGACTGATGGCGGCCTGGCTGGGTCCGGACGCGCTCGTGGCGCTGCGGCTGAGCCTGCTGGTGGCCGGCACCGCCACGGCGGCGAGCCTGCCGCCGGGCCTCGCCGTCGCGGTCCTGCTGGCGCGGGGGCGCTTCCCGGGCCGAGCGGTGCTCGACACGGTCGTGCACCTGCCGCTCGTGCTGCCGCCGGTCGTCACCGGATACCTGCTGCTGATCGTCTTCGGCCGGCGCGGTCCCGTCGGCGCCTGGCTGCACGACGCGCTCGGCGTCACCCTGGCGTTCCGCTGGACCGGCGCGGCCCTGGCCTGCGCCGTCATGGGCTTCCCCCTGATGGTGCGGGCGATGCGCTTGTCGCTCGAATCGGTCGACCGGAGACTCGAGGAGGCGGCCGGGACGCTCGGCGCCCATCCGGTCGCGGTCTTCGCCCTGGTGACGCTGCCCCTGGTGCTGCCCGGGATCATCGCCGGCCTGATCCTGTCCTTCGCGCGCGCCATGGGGGAGTTCGGCGCCACCATCACCTTCGTGGCCAACATCCCCGGCGAAACCCAGACGCTGCCGTCCGCCATCTACACCTTCACCCAGGTGCCGGGCGGCGAGGCCGAAGCGCTGAAGCTGACGCTGGTGTCCGTGGCGGTGTCGACGACCGCGCTGGTGGTGTCGGAGGTGCTGGCGCGCCGCGTGTCCCGGCGGATGCTGGCGTGACGGGCCCCATCGCGCCGCGCGCGCCCTCCGCCCGGACCGTCGCGTGACGCGATCGTCGGACAGCGCCCTGTCGGTCGAGGTCACCCACCGCCAGGGCACCTTCTCGCTCGACGTGTCCTTCGCGGCGCCGGGCGGCGTCACGGCGCTGTTCGGCCGCTCCGGCGCCGGCAAGACCACGCTGGTCGGCGCCATCGGCGGGCTGCTGCGCCCGGCGCGGGGGCGCATCGCGCTCGGGGACCGGGTGTTGCTCGACACCGAACGCGGCATCTTCGTGCCGCGCCACCGCCGCCGCATCGGCACCGTGTTCCAAGAGGGGCGGCTGTTCCCCCACCTCAGCGTGCGGCAGAACCTGCTGTTCGGCCGCTGGTTCGCGCCGCGCTCGGAGGGGGGCGCGGGCTTCGACGCGGTGGTGGACCTGCTCGGCATCGCGCCGCTGCTCGGGCGCCGCCCGGCCGGCCTTTCGGGCGGCGAGAAGCAGCGTGTCGCCATCGGCCGGGCGTTGCTGGCGAAGCCCCGGCTCCTGCTGATGGACGAGCCCCTGTCGGCGCTCGACGACGCCCGCAAAGCCGAGATCCTGCCCTACGTCGAGCGCCTGCGCGACGAGGCCGGCGTGCCCATCGTCTACGTGTCGCATTCCGTCGCCGAGGTGGCGCGCCTGGCCGACACGCTCGTGGTGCTGGAAGGGGGCCGCGTGGCCGCGGCGGGCCCCGCGGGCGAGATCCTGTCCCGCCTCGACGTCGCCCCGCTGGCGGGCGCCCGGGAAGCCGGCGCCGTGCTCGACGCCCGCGTGGCGGCGCAGGACGAGGGCTTCGGCCTGACGATCCTGCACACCCGCGCCGGCCCGCTTCGGGTGCCGCGCATCGACCTGCCGCTCGGCACGGCGCTGCGCGTGCAGGTGCCCGCGCGCGACGTGCTGCTGAGCCTCGGCGCGCCGGTCGGCACCAGCGCGCTCAACGTGCTGCCGGCCGTCGTGGCCGAGATCCGCGCCCGCGACGGCGCCGGCGCGGAGGTCCGTCTCGACTGCGGCGGCGCGGCCCTGCTGGCGCGCATCACCCGGCTGTCGCTGTCCGAGATGGGCTTGGCGCCCGGGTCGCGCGTCTTCGCCGTGGTGAAGAGCGTGGCGCTCGACCGGCGCTCTGGCGCGGCGTCCCGCCTTCCGCGCTACGACGGGACCACGTAGCGCGGCGGCGCGGGCCGGTCAGCCGCGGTGGGACCAGCTCACCGGGCCGGCCTTGCCGAACAGCCACGGATATTGCCGGCACATCTGCTCCGTGCGCTTGGCCCGGAACCCGTAGGCGGCGCCGAGTGCCACGAACAGGAGCGACACGACGTAGTATTGCAACGACAGCAGGTCTTCCGACGCCAGCGCGTAGGACAGGAAGCGCACGGCGGCGGCCAGCGCCAGCAGCGCGAAGGGCAGGGTGAGGAGCGGCTTCCAGGAGTTCGCAAAGGCCCGGCCCGTCGCGATGCCGCCGAGCCCGCCCAGCACGACGGTGAAGAACACGAAGGCGCCGAGCGCCCCCGGCTCGTCGGGGTAGAACAGCCCGCCCATCAATGGCCTCCCTCGAGATAGGCGGCCCGCACCTCGGGCCGGCTCAGGAGTTCCTTGCCGGTCCCCGACAGGGTGATCAGCCCGTTCACCATGACGTAGCCGCGGTCCGCGAGCTTCAGCGCGTGGAAGGCGTTCTGCTCGACCAGGAACACCGTCAGGCCCTCGGTCTTGTTGAGGTCGCGGATGACGTCGAAGATTTGCTTCACGATGAGCGGCGCGAGCCCGAGCGACGGCTCGTCGAGCAGCAGCAGGCGCGGCCGGCTCATCAGGGCCCGGGCGATGGCCAGCATCTGCTGTTCGCCCCCCGACAGGGTGCCGCCGCGCTGCTGCGCGCGCTCCTTCAGCCGCGGGAAGATCGTGAAGGCGCGTTCCAGGTCCCGGTCGAAATGCGCGAAGCCGTTGATGGCCGCGCCCATCTGCAGGTTCTCGTAGACGGTCATGCGCGGGAAGATGCGCCGCCCTTCCGGCGACTGGGCGATCTCCAGCCGGGCGATCTCGTGCGTCGGCAACCGCGTGATGTCGCGGCCCTCGTAGGTGATCGACCCTTCGCGGGCGCGGGGGCTGCCGAAGATCGTCATCATCAGGGTCGACTTGCCGGCCCCGTTGGCGCCGATGAGGGTGACGATCTCGCCCTCGTTGACGTCCATGTCGATGCCCTTGAGGGCGCAGATCTTGCCGTAGAAGGTCTGCAGCCCGCGGATCGACAGCATGGGCGTGGGGGCGCCGTCGCGGCCGGGCGCGGCCTTCCGGCCCGGGGCCGCCTCGATGATGGTGGTCACGCGCCGATCTCCGCTTCCACGTCCTCGACCTCGTCGTCCTCCACGCCGAGGTAGGCGGCGATGACCTTGGGGTCGTCGCGCACCTCGGCGGGGCGGCCGTCCGCGATCTTGGTGCCGTAGTCGAGCACCACCACGTGGTCCGAGATGGTCATCACCACGCTCATGTCGTGTTCGATCAGCAGCACCGACGTGCCGTGGTCGTCGCGGATCAGGCGCAGCAGCGTGTTCAGCTCCAGCGATTCGCGCGGGTTGAGGCCGGCCGCGGGCTCGTCGAGGCAGAGCAGCACCGGGTCGGTGCACATGGCGCGCACGATCTCCAGCCGGCGCTGGTCGCCGTAGGGGAGGTCGCCCGCGGGGTCGTCGGCCCGGTCCAACAGCCCGATCGTGTCGAGCCAGAACCGCGCCTTGTCGACGGCGCCGCGCTCCTTGCCCTTGTAGCCGCCGAGGCCGAGCAGGCCGCCCACCGTGAGGCCCGAAGCCTTCATCAGGGCGTTGTGCTGGGCGACGAGCATGTTCTCCAGCACCGTCATGCCGGTGAACAGGCGGATGTTCTGGAAGGTGCGCGCCACCTTGGCGGTGCGGGCGATCTCCTGGTCGGGCATGCGCTCGAGCAGGTACAGGTCGCCCGAAGCGCCCCGCATGTGCTTCTGGCCGGAGCGGGTGAGGGCGAGGACGTCCTCGGGCGCCGCGATGCCCTGGCGGGCCAGCGCCATGCGGCCCTCCGTGGGCTTGTAGAAGCCCGTGATGCAGTTGAACACGGTGGTCTTGCCGGCGCCGTTCGGGCCGATCAGCGCCGTGATGTCGCCGCGGCCGACCGTGAACGACAGGTCGTTCACGGCGACGAGGCCGCCGAACCGCATGAACACGTGTTCGACGACGAGCAGGGGATCGCTCAGCCAGCGCATCAGCCGTGACCTTCCTTGACCATGTCGCCCGAGATCGCCTTGCGTTCCTTGAGGAAGATGGACGGGGAGCGCGTCGCGATGATGCCGCGCGGCCGCCAGATCATCATCAGCACCATGCCGCCGCCGAAGATCAGCATGCGGTACTGCACGGGGTCGAAGCCGTCGCCGAAGATGCGCTTCAGGAAGTCGAGCTCGCGCAGCAGCTCCGTGCCGCCGATCAGCACGGTGGCGGCCAGCGCCACGCCGATCTGCGAGCCCATGCCGCCCAGCACCACGATGGCCAGGATGGTGGCGGATTCGATGAAGGTGAAGCTTTCGGGGCTGACGAAGGCCTGCCGCACCGCGAAGAACGACCCCGCGAAGCCGCCGAACATGGCGCCGAGCGCGAAGGCGGTGAGCTTGGTGTTGACCGTGTTGATGCCGAGCGACCGGCAGGCGATCTCGTCCTCGCGCAGGGCTTCCCAGGCGCGCCCGACGGGAAGCCGCCGGAGCCGCAGCGTCACCGCGTTGGTGAGCAGCGCCAGGGCCAGGATGACGTAGAACAGGAAGATCGTGCGCTGGATCGGGTTGTATTCGATGCCGAACAGGTCCGCGAAGCCGCCCTCGCCGTCCTTGAATGGCACGCCGAAGAAGGTGGCGCGCGGGATGGCCGAGATGCCGGCATAGCCGTTGGTCAGGTCCGTCCAGTTGATGAGGACGATGCGGATGATCTCGCCGAAGGCCAGCGTCACGATGGCGAGGTAGTCGCCCCGCAGCCGGAGCACCGGGAAGCCGAGGATCATGCCCCAGAAGGCCGCCAGGATGCCGGCCAGCGGCAGGCAGATCCAGAAGCTCAGGCCGTAGGTGGTCGACAGCAGCGCGTAGGAATAGGCGCCCACGGCGTAGAAGGCGACGTAGCCGAGGTCGAGCAGGCCGGCGAGGCCGACGACGATGTTCAGGCCCCAGCCCAGCATCACGTAGATGAGGATCTGGATCCCGTAGTTGTTGATCCATTTCAGCGAGCCGTTGGCGCCGAGCGCCCCCACCATGACCAGCGGGAAGGCCACCAGCGCCGCCACGGCGAACCAGGCGAGGTTGGCCTTGACGAAGCCTTCCGAGCGCGACGGGACGCGGAGCTGCTGCGGGCGCTTGGCCGCACGGGGCCGGGCGCCCACCATGAGCCCGATGAAGCGCCCCGCGAAGACGATGACGGCGGCCCAGATCGCCCAGGACCAGCGCGGCAGCACCACCAGCGCGTTGGAGATGTCCGGATGCGTGTCGTAGGCCAGGAGCGGGAAGCCGAGGCCCAGCGTCACGGCGCCCGAGAAGGCGGCGCTCTTCAGGGCCGCGACGGCGTCGAACGGGGGAGCCGGGCGGGCGGCGGTGGACGCGGCGCCGGGGACCGGGGTCTTGGTGTCCATCAGCATGGCGTCAGACCTTCTCGATCTCGGGGCGGCCGAGCAGGCCCGTGGGCATGAAGATCAGCGTGATCGCCAGGATGGAGAAGGCCGCCACGTCCTTGTAGTCGGTCGACACGTAGGTGGACCACAGCACCTCGATGAGGCCGATCAGCAGCCCGCCCAGCACGGCGCCGGGCAGGGAACCGATGCCGCCCAGCACCGCGGCCGTGAAGGCCTTCACGCCGGGCACGAAGCCGTCGGCGAAGCTCACCACGCCGTAGTAGCTGAGGTACAGCACGCCCGCGACGGCGGCGAGCGCGGCGCCGATCACGAAGGTGAGCGAGATGGTGCGGTCGACGTCGATGCCGAGCAGCGCCGCCATCTTGCGGTCCTGCTCGCAGGCGCGCTGGGCGCGGCCGAGCGGCGTCTTCTGTACGAGGTACCAGAAGGCCGCCATCAGCAGCGTCGTCGACACCATGATGACGATCTGCTTGTAGGACAGGGTGACGTCGTAGGAGCCCCCCGAGGTCAGCGCGATGTTCTTCTCGAACATGGGCGGGATGGTCTTGTTGCGCGGGCCCTGGATCACCTGGACCATGTTGGACAGGAAGATCGACATGCCGATGGCGGAGATCAGCGGCGCCAAGCGGAACGAGCCGCGCAGGGGCCGGTAGGCCACGCGCTCGATGGCCCAGTTCCACAGCGCCGTGATCGCCATGGCGCCGACCAGCACGATCACGAAGGCCAGGGCCACGTTGGTGATGCCGAGGAGCTGCGTGAGGATCAGGAACAGGATCAGCGCCACGAAGGCGGACAGCATGAACACGTCGCCATGGGCGAAGTTCACCATGCCGATGATGCCGAACACCATGGTGTAGCCGATGGCGATGAGGCCGTAGATGGACCCCAGCGTCACGCCGTTGATCATCGCTTGCAGGAAGATGTCCATGAGGGGCGGCATACCTTTCGGCGCATCGGCTCTGCGCGGATCCTGGCGGTTGACGGCATCGAGGCTAGCAAGCCGCGTGCCGATGGGCTGTCACCGGCCTGCCACACTTCCACCCCCAAATGGCGATGTCCCCGCCCTGCAGCCGCCACGAGACGCGAGTCCGGCGGAGGCTAGTGCCTATCCTTTGAGCATGTCAATCAGCGCCCGCAGCGCCGGCGGGATCTGGCGGCGGCTGGGATAATACAGCGAGAAGCCGGGGCGCTCCGGGCACCAGTCCTCGAGGACGCGGGCGAGCCGGCCCGCCGCGACGTCGGCCTCGACGCTGCGGTCGAACGTGTAGGCGAGGCCGAGCCCGTCGAGGGCGGCCCGGCGGATGAGGTCCGGCTCGTTGACGGCGAGGGGCCCGTCGACCTCCAGCTCCAGGGCCTCGCCGTCGCGCTCGAACCCCCATCGCATGAAGCCCCCGCCCGTGAAGGCCCAGCGGATGCAGCGGTGCGCCGCGAGGTCGGCGGGGACGCGCGGGGCGGGGTGGCGGGCGAGGTAGTCCGGCGAGCCCACCACGGCGAAGCGGTGCGCGAAGCCGATCCGCACCGAAACCATGTCGCGGGGCACGGTGTCGCCGAACCGGATGCCGGCGTCGTAGCCGCCCGCCACCACGTCGACCATGCGCTCCTCCGACACGATCTCCAGCCGCACCCGCGGGTGGCGTTCCAGGAAGGGCGTGACGACGGGGCCGAGCACCATGCGGGCCGCGGTCCCGGGCACGTTGAGGCGCAGCGTGCCGACGGGCTCGTCGCGGCGGCCCGTCACGGCGGCCAGCGCGTCGCCGATGTCGCCCAGCGCCGGCGCGAGCCGCGCCAGCAGCGTTTCGCCGGCTTCGGTCGGCACCACGGCGCGGGTGGTGCGGTTGATGAGGCGCACGCCGATGCGCTCCTCCAGCGCCCGCATGCTGTGGCTCAGCGCCGAGGTCGACAGGCCGAGCTCGACGCCGGCGCGCTTGAACGAGCGGTGGCGCGCCACGGCGGCGAAGACGGTGAGCTCGCCGAGGTCGGTGCGGCTGACCCTCATCGATGAATTCTCCTCAACGCTCCGTGCGGCGGACGCCCGCTTATCGCAGCGTCGCGCGTGGCCATCTAGGGTCCGTGCTGCACTGCAGCGAAACCGCGCGAGACACCCCATGTTCCAGTGCATCGGCTATTCGGCCACCGACGCGACAGCGCCGCTGAAGCCCTTCTCCTTCACCCGCCGCGACCTGCGGGCGGACGACGTCGCGATCGAGGTCACCCATTGCGGCGTGTGCCATTCGGACCTGCACCAGGCCCGCGACGATTGGCACAACACCCTCTATCCCTGCGTGCCGGGGCACGAGGTCGTCGGCCGGGTGGTCGAGGTCGGCCCCGCCGTGACGGCGTTCAAG
The DNA here is from genome assembly GCF_004137685.1 of Lichenibacterium minor. Taxonomy (GTDB): domain Bacteria; phylum Pseudomonadota; class Alphaproteobacteria; order Rhizobiales; family Beijerinckiaceae; genus Lichenihabitans; species Lichenihabitans minor. The sequence continues at coordinate 19,981 of NZ_QYBB01000019.1, forward strand.
GTCGGCGACAAGGCGGCGGTGGGCTGCTTCGTCGACAGCTGCGGGGATTGCGCGTCCTGCCGCGAGGGCCTGGAGCAGTTCTGCAACGCGGTCCCGACGTTCACCTACAACGGCAAGGACCGCGTCACCGGCGAGACCACGTTCGGCGGCTATTCGGACCGCATCCTGGTCAAGGAAAGCTTCGTGCTCCGCGTGCCCGACAAGCTCGACATCGCCCGCGTCGCCCCCCTGCTCTGCGCCGGCATCACCACCTATTCGCCGCTGCGGCACTGGAAGGTCGAGAAGGGCCAGAAGGTCGGCGTGGTGGGCCTCGGCGGCCTCGGCCACATGGGCGTCAAGCTCGCCGCCGCCATGGGGGCCGAGGTGACGATGATCACGACCTCGCCCGACAAGGAGAAGGACGCGATCGCGCTCGGCGCCCACAAGTTCCTGCTGTCCAGGGACGCGGACGCGATGGCGAAGCACTCGGAGTATTTCGACTTCGTCCTGAACACGATCCCGGTCGGACACGACGTCGACCCCTACATGGCCCTGGTCAAGCGCGACGGCACCATGGTGCTGGTGGGGGCCGTCGAGCCGCTGAAGGCCGTCAACGGCGGGCCGATGATCTTCCGCCGCAAGACGCTGGCCGGCTCGCTCGTCGGCGGCATCGCGGAAACGCAGGAGATGCTCGACTTCTGCGCCGAGCACGACGTGCTTCCCGATTGCGAGACCATCGCCATCCAGGACATCAACGAGGCCTACGAGCGCCTGCTGAAGGGCGACGTGAAGTACCGGTTCGTGATCGACATGGCGTCGATCCAGGCGGACCGCGCGACGGCCTGACGCCGCGCCGGCCTCCGACCGGGCCGTCGCGGCTCGCCCCGGCGTCCCGTCGCGGTCAGCGCGGGTCGGCGAGGATGCGCTCGGCGCCGTGGAACAGCGTGACGGAGTCGCGCCGCGCGATGCCGGCCAGCGTCACGTCGAGCGCGCGGGCGCGGTCGATCGCCAGCGCGGTCGGGGCCGAGATGGCCACCAGGGTGCGGCACCCGAAGGTCGCCGCCTTCTCGACCATCTCGAACGACGCGCGGCTCGTCACGACGACGAAGCCCGACCCGGGGTTTCGCCCCGCCCGCAGGCAGGCGCCGATGAGCTTGTCGAGCGCGTTGTGCCGCCCGACGTCCTCGCGCACGTCGAGGACCTCGCCGTCGAGCGTCGCCCAGGCGGCGCCGTGCACGGCGCGCGTCGCGGCATTGAGGTGCTGCCCCTCGTCGAGCGCCCCCAGGGCGCGCTCGATGGCGCGGAGCGCCACGCGCGGCGCGTCGCCCGCAGGGCCGGCGGCGCGGGGCAGGGCGGCGAGGTCGTCGACGCCGCACAACCCGCAGCTCGTCCGCCCCGTCATGGCGCGCTTGCGGGCCAGGTGGGCCTGCAGCCGCGCGCCGACCACCTCCACGGCGAGCCGCACCGCCCCCTCGGCCGGCTCGATCGCCACGGCGCGGATCTCGCCCGGCGCCGCCACCACGCCTTCGGTGAGGCTGAACCCGTAGGCGAAATCCTCGAGGTCGGCGGGCGTCGCCATCATGATGCCGAACGGCACGCCGCCGAACAGCACCTGGACCGGCACTTCGGCGGCGACCCGGCGCTCGCCCGCCCGCGCGGTCCCGTCGGCGAAGCCGATCGTCACGGTTCCGGCCGTCGCGGTGGCGGGCGGGACGCCGGGGGGCATGTCGTCGTCGGGCCGCGCCATCGGGGAAACTCCGGATCCTCGACCCGTATCTAGGCGCGGGCGTCGGGGGCGGAAACCCTCACGCGGCCGAGCCGCGCCGCGGGCGCATCCAGGCCACCAGCCCGCCGGCCAGGGCCAAGGGTGCCAGCGCCCAGGCGGTGGGCAGCACGGCCAAGGCCGTGCCGAGGCCGAACAGCACCGACATCACCATCTCGACGAGGCCCATCAGCTTCGATTCGCGGTGTCGCGCCGCGAAGGACGAACGCCGGCGCGGCGCGCCGTGCCAGCTTTGCAGCGCCACCGCGGCGGCGAGGCCGAGCAGCGCCAGCACGGCCGCCACCGCGGCGGCGGAGGCCGACACGGACAGCAGGTAGGCGAGCGGCAGCGCCACGAGGCCGAGCGCCAGGGCGCCGACCGCCTGCAGCTTGCCGCGCCGCAGGGCGGAGGCCGGCACGGGGGCGCTGGCGAGCAGATCCGGCGCGTCCTCGCCCGACAAGCCGAGCCAGGTCAGCGACGAGGACACCTGGAAGGTCACCACCACGATCATCGGCGCGATCCCCAGCGCCGGATCGCCGTCGCCCGTCCACATCAGTGCGATCAGCGGCGTCATGTAGAGGATCTGCAGCAGCACCTGCGACACCACCCAGGGGTCGCGCGCGATCAACCGCCATTCCTTGAGCCGCAGCGCCGGCAGGGGACCGCCGACGAACAGCCGCGCGGACGACCGCGACCGCCGGGGCGCCGGGCGGCGGGCATTCCCGGCCCCCGCGGCCGCGACGGCGCTTCGGGCGAAGCCGGGGCCCAGCGCCAGCGCGGCCGCCGCGAAGGCGGCGGCGGACAAGGCCAGCCACGCCGCCAGCGCGCCGCCATCCCCCAGGGCGGCGCGCACCGGCAGGCCCACGGCGGCGCGCAGCCACGTCCCGTCGGCGGGCGCCTCGGCCGGCAGCAGTCCGGGCATCAGCCGCCGCGCCTGCAGGGCGAGGAAGAAGCCCGCCCCCACGAACGTCGCCAGCACCTGGGCGGCGAGGCGGGTGCGGCGGGGCCCGAGCAGGCCGAACAGCGCCAGCGTCGTCGCCAGCCCGGCGCCGGCGGCCAGCAGCGCGCCGCCCGCGAGCGCCGGATACAGGGCCAGGAGGCGCGGATGGCCGAGCAGCGCGGCATCGTCGGCGACCGGCAGCACGAAGACCGCCGCCGACGCCAGCGCGCCCAGCGCCACCGCCAGCGCGCGCGCGCCCAGCACCCGCCTGGCCGAAGCGGGCGACGACAGGAGGAGGTCGAGGTCGCCGCGCGCGTAGAGCAGCTTGGTGGCGCCGTTCAGCGTCCCCGCGAGCATCAGCAGCAGCACGAAGCCGGCGGCGGGCAGCACCAGCGCTTCCGCTTCGCCCCGCGTCGCGGGGGCATCGGCGAGCGCCCCGACCTCGTCGGCGAGGCCCCACACGGCCGCGTGCATGACGGCGAGCAGGAGCGCCACCAGCCCGAGCAGCGGCCGCGCCCCGAGCCGGCCGAAGCCGGACCGGAAGTCGCGCCAGCCGAGGCGGAGGTCGTGGTGCAGCAGCCAGGGGAAGGAGCCGGGACCCATGCCTCACCCCGTCTCGGTGAGGCGCAGGAAGGCGTCCTCGAGCGAGCCGCCGCCGCCGAGCTCCGCCGCCGTCCCTTCCGCGACGAGCCTGCCGCGGCGGATGATGCCGATGCGGGTGGCGAGCTTCTCGGCCACCTCCAGGATGTGGGTGGTCAGGATCACGGTCGCGCCCCCGGCCACGCAGTCGGCCAGGATGGCCTTCACGGTGCGGGCCGCGCCGGCGTCGAGCCCGGTGAGGGGCTCGTCGAGGATGAGCAGGCGCGGCTCGTGGATCAGGGCCCCGGCCAGCGCCACCTTCTGCTTCATGCCGCGCGAAAAGTCCTCGCAGCGCCGGTGGCGGTGGGGGCCGAGGTCGAGGCGTTCGACGAGCGCGTCGGCGAGGCTGCGCGCCCGCGCCGGCGGCACGGACCAGAGCCCGGCCACGAAGCCGAGGTATTCGAGCGGCGTGAGCTTGTCGTAGAGCAGGGGATCGTCGGGCAGCCAGGCGGTGATCCGCTTCGCCGCGACCGGGTCCGCCACGGCGTCGATGCCGTGCACGCGGATCGCACCCCCGTCGGGCCGCATGAGCCCCGCCACCATGCGCAGCGTCGTGGTCTTGCCGGCGCCGTTGGGCCCGAGCAGCGCGTAGAAGGCGCCGGCCGGGACGTCGAGGTCGAGGCCGTCGACGGCGGGGAGCCCCGCGCCGAACCCCTTGCGCAGGGCGCGGAGCGAGAGGGCCGGCTCGGTGGGGGGCACGGCGCGGCCTTTCGCGGTTCGGACGGTCGCCAGCCTGCGCCGGAACGCGTTGACGATCCGTGACCCGTCGGGGTCAGATCCAGCGCTTGGCGGTGGGCGCCACGCCCAGGTGCTGCTCGATGATGGCGATGTTCCGGAGGTTCGCCTTGAAGCCCATGTCGAACAGCGTGCCGATCAGCGGCACCGCGCCGGCCGCCGCTTCCACGCCGATATTGGCCAGCATGCGGCCGATCTTCTCCTTGGGCAGCCCCATCTTGCGTGCCTCGTTGACGATGTAGAGCGAGATGCCGGCCAGAACGACGTCGCCCGCCGCCGGGGTCGCGCCGATGACGCTGTTGAGGCCGAAGCGGAACTTGGTGCCGGGGATGCGGAACGCCCCGTCCACCGCCCAGGCGATGGTCTTCAGGCGCTTCAAGCGGGCGACCGCCGAGGCGGCGTCGACGGCGTCGTGTTCGATGGTGGAGAAGGTCATGGGGCTCGCTCCGGGACGGGGGCGACAGGAAGGTGGGGACGCCCCGTGCGGCGCGCAATCGGCTCGGGCTTTCCCGGTTCGGCGCCCGTCCCCATCTCCCGTCCGCCACCCCAACGATCGAATGCCGATGCTCCGCGTCCTGATCCCCCTCTGCCTGCTCATCCTGTTCTTCGCGCCGGCCGCCGTGCGCGCCGCGCTGTACTGGCGGGCGCCGGCCTTCGACTGGCGGGGCGCGGACCGGTCCGCCACGGGGCTGCTGCCGGCGGCGCGGCTCAACCCGGAAGCGGCCGTGCGGGTCTACGCGGCCCGCACGGTGAGCTGGCGGGGCATCGTCGCGGTCCATTGCTGGCTCGTGCTGAAGGACGCGGGCGCGGCGCGCTACGACCGCTACGACCTCACGGCCTGGGGCGACCCGATCCGCCTCAACGGCTTCGACCCCGACGGCCGCTGGTTCGGCCAGGCGCCGGACGCGGTGTTCGCGGCCGACGGGGACGCCGCGGCGGCGCTGATCCCGCGCATGCGCGCCGCGATCGAGGGCTACCGTTGGCGCAACAGCGGCGACTACCGGGCCTGGCCGGGGCCGAACTCCAACACCTTCGTGCAGGCCGTGCTGGCCGCCGTGCCGGAAGCGGGCGCCGTGCTGCCCCCCACCGCGATCGGCAAGGACTTCCCCGTCGACGGCGCCGTGCTGGCCTGGGCGCCGTCCCGCACGGGGTTCCGCGTGTCGGCGGGCGGCTATGTCGGCCTTACGGTCGCGTGGGTGGAGGGCATCGAGTTCAACCTCCTCGGCGGCGTCATCGGCATCGACGTTCGGCGGCCGGGGATCAAGCTGCCGGCGGTGGGGCGGATCGGTCTCTGATCCCCTTGTCCGACGGTTGCGCCGGGCGAAACCCGCGCCCATAACGCGGGCTCGCCGCCCCGGAGGGTCGAAGATTTGAACGCGCCGCAACCGGCCTTCGCGCCCCCGGGCCGCCTGACGGACCTGCAGATCCGCTCCATCGTGGTCGGGCTGATGACCGCCATGTTCCTGGCGGCGCTGGACCAGACCATCGTCGCCACCGCGCTGCCCACCATCGGCCTGGCGCTCGGCGACGCCGGCAACCTGCCCTGGATCGTCACCGCCTACCTGCTCGCCTCGACGGCCGTGACGCCGCTCTACGGCAAGCTCAGCGACATCCACGGCCGCCGGATCATGCTGCTGATCGCCATCGCGTTCTTCAGCCTGGGCTCGCTGTTCTGCGCCCTCGCCCCCACCATGGGGCTGCTGGCCCTGGCGCGCGGCCTCCAGGGCATCGGCGGCGGCGGGCTCATCGCCCTGTCGCAGACCATCATCGGCGACATCATGTCGCCCAAGGAGCGCGCCCGCTACCAGGTCTACATCGCTAGCGTCTTCGTGGCGTCGTCGCTGGCCGGCCCGATCCTCGGCGGGTTCCTGTCGCAGCACCTGAGCTGGCACTGGATCTTCTGGATCAACCTGCCGCTCGGCCTCGTGGCGCTCGGGCTCACCAACGGCGTCCTGAAACTGCTGCCGCGCCACGAGCGCCGCCACCGCCTCGACTGGCCCGGCGCGGCCCTGATGGTGCTGGCGTCGTCGAGCCTGCTGCTGGCCCTGAGCTGGGGCGGCGTGCGCTATCCGTGGGGTTCGGGCATCGTCGCCGGGCTGCTCGTCGCCGCCGCCGTGTTGGGTGCCGCCTTCGCGGTCCGGCTCGCCACCGCGGCCGAGCCGCTCATCCCCACCCGCGTGCTGAAGGACCAAGTCGTCACCACGGCGACGATCGCGGCCTGCTTCGCCATGGGCACCTTCATCGGCCTGTCGATCTACGTGCCGATCTTCTTCGAAGGCGTGCTGGGCTTCACCGCGAGCCAGTCGGGCCTGGCGCTGGTGCCCCTGATGGTCGGCACCGTCACGGGCGCGACCCTGTCGGGCCGCTCGATGCTCTACTTCAGGCACTACAAGCGCGTGCCCGTGATCATGATGGGGGTGAGCCTCGCCTGCTGCACCGTGCTGGCCGTGTTCGAGATGCAGCTGCCCTTCTGGCTCGTGGAGGTGATGCTGGCGCTGCTGTCGATCGGCATCGGCACCATCCTGCCGCTGTCCACCATCGCGATCCAGAACACGGTGGAGTTCCACGAGCTCGGCATCGCCACGGCGGCGATGAACTTCTTCCGCTCGCTCGGCGGCGCGCTGATCGTGGCGGCCTTCGGCACGATCGTGCTCGGCGGGGCGGCGGGGGGCGGCGGCGTCGTGGCGCACGACATGGAAAGCCTGATCCGCGGCGGCGACCCGGTGGCGCTCGCCGCCACCTTCCGCTGGGTGTTCACGGCGGCCTGCCTCGGGCTGATGCTCGCCTGGTTCGCGCTGGGCGCCATGGAGGAGCGGCCCCTGCGCGACCGCCGCGCGGAAGCCCTCGACGGCGCCGTCGGGGCCGAGGTGCCGAGCCCGCTCGTGATGGAGTAGGGCGGCGCAACCCGCGCGGGACGCCGCCGCCGGGACGGAAAAGGGCCCGCGCGCGGGCCGCGTCCAGTTCACCCCCGCTGCCCGACGTGGCATGGTCGCGCTTGAATCGCGGCCTCGGGCCGCGCGCAAGGGCAGGGGGAGGCGCGATTTTGGCCGAAGACTTCAAGAAGGCGGCGCTCGATTACCACCGCTACCCGACCCCCGGGAAGCTGTCGGTCGAGCCGACGAAGCGCATGGCCACGCAGCGCGACCTCGCGCTGGCCTATTCGCCCGGCGTCGCCCACGCCTGCACGGCTATCGTGGAAGACCCGGAAGCGGCGCGCGACCTCACCGCGCGGGGCAACCTCGTCGGCGTCATCTCCAACGGCACGGCCGTGCTGGGCCTCGGCAACATCGGGGCGCTGGCGGGCAAGCCCGTGATGGAGGGCAAGGCCGTGCTTTTCAAGAAGTTCGCCGGCATCGACTGCTTCGACATCGAGGTCGACGCCACCGACCCCGACCGCTTCGTCGATGTCGTGGCGGCGCTGGAGCCGACCTTCGGCGCCATCAACCTCGAGGACATCAAGGCCCCCGAGTGCTTCGAGATCGAGCGCGCCCTGCGCAAGCGCATGAAGATTCCGGTGTTCCACGACGACCAGCACGGCACCGCCATCGTGTGCGCCGCGGCCCTGGTCAACGGTTTGAAGCTGCAGGACAAGCGGCTGTCCGACGTCCGCCTGGTGACGTCGGGCGCCGGCGCCGCGGCCCTCGCCTGCGTCGACCTCCTCGTGTCGATGGGGCTGCGCGTCGAGAACGTGACCCTGACCGACATTAAGGGCGTGGTCCACGCCGACCGCGGCGACGCCATGGCGCCCAACATGGCCCGCTACGCCCACGCCACGGACGCCCGCACGCTCGCCGACGCGCTGCCCGGCGCCGACGTGTTCCTTGGCCTGTCGGCGCCCCGCGTGCTGAAGCCCGAGTGGCTGAAGACCATGGCGGCGAAGCCCTTCGTGCTGGCGCTCGCCAATCCGGACCCCGAGATCACGCCCGAGCTCGCCCGCGAAGCGCGGCCGGACGCCATCATCGCCACCGGCCGGTCGGATTATCCGAACCAGGTCAACAACGTGCTGTGCTTCCCCTTCATCTTCCGCGGAGCGCTCGACGTCGGCGCGACCGAGATCAACGAGGCGATGAAGATCGCGGCCGTGGACGCCATCGCGGAGCTCGCCCGCATCGAGGCGAGCGACGTCGTGGCGTCCGCCTACGGCGGCGTGGCCCCGGTCTTCGGGCCGGACTACATCATCCCCAAGCCCTTCGACCCCCGCCTCATCCTGCAGGTGGCGCCCGCGGTGGCCAGGGCCGCCATGGCGTCGGGCGTGGCGCTGCGGCCCATCGCCGACTTCGACGCCTACGCGCGCGACCTCGAGCGCTTCGTGTTCCGCTCCGGCCAGCTGATGCGCCCCGTGTTCGAGGCGGCGCGGCGGGTGCTCCAGCGCGTCGTCTACGCCGAAGGCGAGGACGAGCGCGTGCTGCGCGCCGTGCAGACCGTGATCGACGAGAAGCTGGCCGAGCCGATCCTCATCGGCTCGCGCGAGGTCATCGACCGCAAGGCGTCTGACCTCGGGCTGCGGCTGCGCTCGGGCGCCGGCGTCACCGTGCTCGACCCGGAGGAGGACGACCACGTCTTCGGGCCGCTGACGGCGGACTACCAGCGCCTCGTCGACCGGCGCGGCGTGCCGCCGGAGGCCGCGGCGCGGCGCATGCGGACCCGTCTGACGATCCCGGCCGCCATGCTGCTGCAGTCCGGCCAGGCCGACGCGGCGCTCGTCGGCGGAACGGGCGACTGGTCGCGCCACCTGGCCTACGCGCTGCCGATCGTGCGCAGCGTGGTCGACGGCGGCCGCGTCTACGCGCTGTCGGGGCTGATCCTGCAGAGCGGCGCGCTGTTCATCTGCGACACGCACGTGAACCACGAGCCCACGGCCGAGCAGATCGCCGAGATGACCCTCCTGGCCGCCGAGGAGGTGCACCGCTTCGGCGTGGTGCCCAAGGCGGCCCTGCTCAGCCACTCGTCCTTCGGCTCCGGCACCTCCGCGTCGTCCCGCAAGATGCGCGACGCCCTGGCGATGATCCGCGCCCAGGCGCCCGACCTCGAGGTCGACGGCGAGATGCACGCCGACGCGGCGCTCAGCGCGCCGCTGCGCGACCGGCTCGTCAGCGACAGCCCGCTGGAAGGGGCGGCCAACCTCCTGGTCATGCCGAACCTCGACGCCGCCAACATCGGCCTCACGCTGCTCGGCGCGGCGGCGAGCGGGCTGCAGGTCGGGCCCGTTCTGCTCGGCCTGCAGAAGCCGCTGCACGTGCTGGTGCAGAAGGTGACGGCGCGCGGGATCGTCAACATGACGGCGCTCGCCGCCGCGGAAGCGGCGCAGGCGGACTGAAACGGGGCGCCGCACGAGCGGCGGCGCCCGCCCGCGTTCCCCACCGGTCGACACCTTCGATCCCGGGTGTTCGCCGGTGCGGGAAAAGGCTCCCCGCAGCGGCGACGCGCCGCCGAAACTCCTTTCCAGGACTGCGGGCCGTCGTTACGGTCCCGCAAAATTCGGGAGAAACGAACGATGAATGCGGACGACCCGCGCATCCTGGCGGCCGCGGCGCGGCGCCCCTGGTACAAGCTCCTCTACGTCCAGGTGCTGATCGCCATCGTGCTGGGCATCGTGCTGGGCGACGTGGCGCCCCAGACGGGCGCCGCCATGAAGCCGCTCGGCGACGCCTTCGTGAGCCTCATCCGGATGATGATCGCGCCGATCATCTACTGCACGGTGGTGCACGGCATCGCCACCATGGGCGACCTGAAGCGGGTCGGCCGCGTCGGCATGAAGGCGCTGTTCTATTTCGAGGTCGTGTCCACCGTGGCGCTGGCCTTCGGCCTGCTGATGGCCGAGATCGTCCAGCCCGGCGCGGGCTTCAACATCGACCCTGCGAAGCTCGACCCGAAGTCGGTCGCCAACTTCGTGTCGGCGGCCAAGAACGACAGCGTGATGGCCCACGTCCTGGCCATCATCCCCAACAGCTTCTTCGACGCCTTCGCCAAGGGCGACCTGCTGCAGGTGCTGCTGCTGGCCATCCTGTCGGGCGTGGCGGTGTCCAAGCTCGGCGCGACCGGCGAGCGCATCTCGGAAGGCATCGAAGCCGCCGGCAAGATGTTCTTCCGCATCATCGGCATCATCGTCCACGTGGCGCCGATCGGCGCCTTCGGCGCCATGGCCTTCACCATCGGCGCCTTCGGGCTGAAGAGCCTCGTCAACCTCGGCGAACTCGTCGCCCTGTTCTACGTGACGAGCCTGCTCTTCGTCTTCATCGTGCTCGGCGCCATCGCGCGGTTCTCGGGATTCTCCATCTGGCGCTTCATCGTCTACATCAAGGACGAGCTGCTCATCGTGCTCGGCACCTCCTCGTCGGAAACGGTGCTGCCCAACATGATCCGCAAGATGCAGGCCCTGGGGGCGTCCAAGCCCGTCGTCGGTCTCGTCATCCCCACCGGCTACAGCTTCAACCTCGACGGCACCAACATCTACATGACGCTGTCGGTGCTGTTCCTGGCCCAGGCCACCAACACCCACCTGTCGCTGTCGCAGGAGCTGTACATCCTCGTGATCGCGGCGCTGACGTCGAAGGGCGCCTCGGGCGTCACCGGCTCGGGCTTCATCACCCTGGCGGCCACGCTGGAGGTGGTGCCCGACATCCCCATCGCCGCCATCGCCATCATCCTGGGCATCGACAAGTTCATGAGCGAATGCCGCGCCCTGACGAACCTCGTGGGCAACGGCATCGCCACGATCGTGATCAGCCGCTGGGAAGGCGAGCTCGACCGCACCAAGCTCAACGCCGCGATGCGCAATCCCGTGGCGGTGGGCGACGTCATCGAGGGCCAGATCGTCTGATCCGGTCCGGCCGCGGCCGCCTTGTGGCGGTCGCGCGCCTCCGATACGAGCGGGACACCCATCCTCACGCCCGGTGCAGCAACGTGTCGACCTTCACCACCGCCGACCTCGGCACCGTCGTCGAGATCCTGCGCGACGCCGCCCGCACCGAGGTCATGCCGCGCTTCCGCGGCCTCGTGCCCAAGCGCACGCGCGAGAAATCCTCGCGGCAGGACCTCGTCACCGACGCCGACGAGGCGGCCGAGGCCGCCATCGGGGCGGCCCTGTCCAAGGCCTTCCCGGGCTGCGCCGTGGTGGGCGAGGAAGCGACGGAGCGCGACCCGAGCCTGCTCGACCGGCTCGGCGAGCCCGACCTCGCCTTCGTGATCGACCCCATCGACGGCACCAAGAACTTCGCGTCCGACCTGCCGCTGTTCGGCATGATGGCGGCGGTGCTGCGGCGCGGCGAGGTCGTCGCCGGCGTGATCCTCGACCCGGTCGAGGACGACTGGGCGGCGGCGGTGCGCGGCGAGGGCGCGTGGCGCGAGCGCGCCGACGGCCGCCAGCACGACCTCAAGGTCGGGCCCGCCCCGGCGCTGAACGAGATGGCGGGCCTCGTGTCCTGGACCTTCTTCCCCGGCGAGGAGCGCCTCCGGGTGCCGTCGCGCTTCCCCCGCGTCGCCAACGCCAGCGATTACCGCTGCGCCGCCCACCAATATCGCCTGCTGTGCGGCGGCTTCTACGATTTCGCGCTGTATTCCAAGCTGATGCCTTGGGACCACGCGGCGGGCTGGCTGCTCCACAAGGAGGCGGGCGGCCATTCGGCCTGCCTCGACGGCACCCCCTACGTGCCGACGCGCCACGAGGGCGGCCTGCTCTGCGCCCCCACCCGCGACAGTTGGGTCATACTGAGGGACGCCTTAGTGGCGCCTTGACGGACGAGCCCGTATTGCAGTTTTCCTGCGTCACTTGCGCGCTTTCGCGCCCGCGGACGCGGTGACGCATTACGCCGTCACGCGAAACTGCCACTGAACCCCGGCGGGTTCCCGGACCATCGGCCGGGTGCATGGCCGCACGCCCTCGTAACCGCGGATGCCTCCTTGGTCGACGCTGCCCTTTCCTCCGCCGCCGACGCCCACCTGTCCCTTCGCGGTGCCCGCAATCGCCGCCTCCTCCTCGTCCTGCCGAGCGTCGCTCTGGCGGCCCTGACCCTCGCCCTGTCGGTGGGCGTGCTGGCGTCGGCGCGCCATTCCGCCCTCGATTGGGCGCTGCTCGTCCCCTTCGCCCTGGTGATGGCCTGGGAAGGGCTCGTCGTGTGGCAGCTGGTCCTGGGCTTCGTCGCGTGGCTGCGCGGGCCCGAAGCGCTGTCGGCGCTCGAGCGGCGCGCCGAAACGGTCGAGCCGGTGGCGACGGGGCTGAGCCGCACCGCCCTGGTGATCCCCATCTGCGACGAGGATCCCGCGGCGGTCTTCGCCTATGTCGGCATCGCGCGCCGCTCGCTCGCCCGCACGGGGCGCGTCGACGACGTGGACGTCCACGTCCTCAGCGACACCCGGCTTCCCGCCCTGGCCGCCGAGGAGCGGCGCTTGTGGGACGCGCTGCCGGCGTCCGACGACCTGCCGCCCGTGTTCTATCGCCACCGCGCCGCCAACGCCGGCCGCAAGGCCGGCAACGTCATGGAGATGTTCGACCGCACCGGCGACGCCTACGACTTCGCCGTGGTGCTCGACGCCGACAGCCTGATGAGCGGCGCGTCGATCCGCCGGCTGATCCGGCTGATGGAGGAGAACCCGCGGCTCGGCATCGTGCAGACGGTGTCCTACGCCACCGGCCACGACACGCTCTTCGCCCGCATCCAGCAGTTCGCCGTGCGGCTCTACGCGCCGCTGGCCCTGCGCGGCCTCGACTTCTGGCAGGGCGCCGACAGCTCTTACTGGGGCCACAACGCCATCTTGCGCGTGGCGCCGTTCCGCGCCCATTGCCGCCTGCCCGTGCTGACCGGGAAACCCCCGTTCGGCGGCGAGATCCTGTGCCACGACGTCGTCGAGGCCGCCCTGATGGCGCGCGCCGGCTGGGACACGCGCCTCCTCCCCGAGTTCGACGGCACCTGGGAGGAGATGCCGACCAACACGGTCGACTTGATGGGCCGCGAGCGGCGCTGGTGCCAGGGCAACCTCCAGCACGCCCGCATCCTCGGCTTCCCCGGCCTCAAGGCGGCGAGCCGCGGCCACATCCTGCTCGGCATCGGCGGCTACCTCACGGCGCCGCTGTGGTGGCTGTTCCTGTTCGGCGGCGCGCTGCGGGTGGCGTTCGGCGTCAAGGGCGGCCTCGGGCTCCTCGCCTACGGGGCGACGGAGCGCGGGCCCGCCGCCGAGGCGCTCCTCGCCCTGGCGGCGGTGCTGATCCTCGTGCCGCGCGTGCTGAACCTCGTGCGCGCCTTCGGCGATGCGCGGCTCCGGGCCGAGTTCGGCGGCACGGGGCGTCTCGCCGCCGGGGCCGCACTCGAGCAGGGCATCTGGCTGCTGCTCGGCCCGCTGCTGTCGCTGGTCAACGCCGGCTTCGTGCTGTGGACCGCCGTGGGGCGCGTCGTGCCCTGGGTGGCGCAGTCCCGCGCCGACCGCCACGTGACGCTGGCCGAAGCCTGGCGCTGCCATTCCACCCAGGCGGCGGTCGGCGTCGCCCTGGCGGCCACGGCCTGGATGGCCGGCGGCGCCTACGCGCTGTGGCTCGCCCCCACCTACGTGGGCCTCATCGTCAGCCCCGCGCTGACCTCGGCGCTGAGCCGCGTCGACCTCGGCCGGCTGTCGCATCGCCTGGGCCTCTTCGTGACGGTCGACGACACCGCCCCGGCGCCCGAGATCCTGGAACTCCGCGCCGCCGCGGCATCGGACGCCTGAGGCGACGCGGAGGGCCGGCGATGCGAACCGGCCCTTGAAGTCGGAGCCCGTCCGGCCTATTCTCCGCTCGTGGCTACGGCCAATATGGCGATAAACGGAATTCGGAATAAACCATACGGACCCCGGGGCGGTACCGGGCGGGTCCACCTAAGCCTTCGACGTCGAAGGTTTCGGTGGGCCCGAAATAGGATTGACGTGGGTGTAAAGGGATCTCTTTTGCTCGGCATTGTACCGCCGTTATCGGGCTAAACCTATAGTTGCCAATGACAACTATGCTCCGGTGGCCGTCGCCGCGTAATGCGGTGAAGGTACTGGGAATCAAGCCCTAGGGGGTAGCACTTCTAGGCGGGGTCCGGAGGCACCTGGCAACAGAAGCCTCCACTTCATCCTTTGTTGTGAGTCGGTCGTTAGCCTGCAGCGCGGGGGACTGTCTCGCCGCATGAAGTCTTATCTCGATCTTTTGGCCCACGTCATCGATGTCGGCACCCGCAAGTCGGACCGCACCGGCACCGGCACCCTGTCGGTCTTCGGTCCGCAGCTCCGCTTCGACCTCGAGGACGGTTTTCCGCTCGTCACCACGAAGAAGCTGCACCTCAAGTCCATCGTGCACGAGCTGCTGTGGTTCATCCGCGGCGACACCAACGTCGGTTACCTCAAGGACAACGGCGTCTCGATCTGGGACGAGTGGGCCGACGACCGGGGCGACCTCGGGCCCGTCTACGGGCATCAGTGGCGCTCGTGGCAGGGCGCCGACGGCCGCACCCACGACCAGCTCCGCGACGTGCTCGCCGAGCTGCAACGGAACCCGGACAGCCGCCGCCTGATCGTGTCGGCCTGGAACGTCGCCGACCTCGACCGCATGGCGCTGGCGCCCTGCCACTGCCTGTTCCAGTTCTACACCGAGCCGCTCCCCGGCGGCGGCCGCCGCCTGTCGCTGCAGCTCTACCAGCGTTCGGCCGACCTGCTGCTCGGCGTGCCCTTCAACATCGCCTCCTACGCGCTTCTGCTGGCCCTGGTGGCGCGCCACTGCGGCTACGAGCCCGGCACCTTCGTCCACGCCTTCGGCGACGCGCATATCTACGGCAACCACCTCGAGCAGGTGCGGACGCAGCTCGGCCGGGCTCCGCGACCGCTGCCGCGCCTCGTCCTGAACCCGGACGTGCGGGACCTGTTCGCCTTCCGCTTCGAGGACATCGCTTTCGAGGGTTACGACCCTTGGCCCGCCATCAGGGCGCCGGTGGCGGTGTGAGCGCGCCATGACCGCCGTCGTTCGTCCCGCGGTCGCCGCCGACGCCGCCCTGATCCACGACTTCGTGATGGAGCTCGCCAGCTACGAGCGGCTCGCCCACCAGGTGCGCTCGACGCCTGAGAGTTTCGCGCGAGCGCTGTTCGGCGAGCGGCCGCGCGCCTTCTGCGACATCGTCGCGTGGGAGGGGCAGGCGGCCGGGATGGCGCTATGGTTCTACAACTTCTCCACCTTCGAGGGTCGGCACGGCATCTACCTCGAGGACCTCTACGTCCGCCCCGAGCACCGCGGGCGCGGCCTCGGCCGCGCCTTGCTGGAAGGGCTGGCGCGGCGCTGCCTCGCGGAAGGGCTGACGCGCCTGCAGTGGAGCGTGCTCGACTGGAACGAGCCCGCCATCGGCTTCTACCGCGGGCTCGGCGCCGAGATGCTGGACGACTGGACGGGATGCCGCGTCGCCGACGACGCGCTGGCGCGGCTGGCGGGGGCGGGGGCGTGACGGTGCCCGTCGTCCTCATCGCGGCCGTGGGCCGCAACGGCGCCATCGGGCTGCGCAACGGGCTTCCCTGGCGCCTGCCGTCCGACCTGCGCGGATTCAAGGCCGAAACCATGGGCAAGCCCGTGGTCATGGGGCGAAAGACCTTCGCGTCGCTCGGCCGCCCGCTGCCGGGGCGGCACCTCGTGGTCGTGTCCCGCCATCCCGCGTCGCCGCTGCCGGAGGGCGTCGTCGGCGCGACCGGCGTCGAGGAAGCGCTGGCCCGCGCGCAGGGCATCGCGGCCGGGTGCGGGGCAGGCGAAGTGATGGTCGCGGGCGGGGCCGAGATCTACCGCGCCACCATGCCCTTCGCCGACGCGCTGCGGATCACCGAGGTCGACCTCGCCCCCGAAGCCGACAGCGTCTTTCCCGCCATCGATCCCACGCTGTGGCGCGAACTGTCCCGCGTGCCGGGGCGTCGGGGCGAACGGGACGAGGCGGATTTCGCCGTGGTCGGCTACGGGCGGCGGTGACGCCGCGACCCCCGACCGCGCCCGATTGCTGCCGCGCCCCCACTCCCCTATATCGCAGGTTAGGGCGGATGCGCCGTCGGCGAGGCCGCGGCGCGGCGCGGCGGTGACGAGGCTGCGGCGCGGCGCGCCTGTGACGAGGAACGGGATGTCCTGGAGCAACAGTGGCGGCGGCGGCCCGTGGAAGCCCGGCAATCCGGGACCCTGGGGGCAGGGGGCCGGCTCCGGCGGCGGAGGCGGTCAGACGCCTCCCGACCTCGAAGAGTTCATCCGCCGCAGCCAGCAGCGGCTGAAGGGTTTCTTCCCCGGCGGCAGCCTGGGGGGCGGCCTCGGCCTCCTGGCGATCGTGCTCGTCGCGGCCGTGCTGTGGCTCGCCAGCGGCTTCTACACCGTGTCGCCCAACGAGGTCGGCCTCAACCTCGTGTTCGGCAAGTTCCAGGGCACGAGCTCGCCCGGCCTGAACTACAACTTCCCCTATCCGGTCGGCGACGTCATCAAGCTCGCCGTGACGGACCGCAATTCGACCGACGTCGGCTTCGCGTCGGGCGCGACCCGCTCCGGGCAGCTCTCGAGCACCGACGTGCTCGCCGAAAGCCTGATGCTCACCGGCGACGACAACATCGCCGACGTGAAATTCCGCGTCATCTGGCAGATCGATCCCGAGCACCCCGAATTCTACGCCTTCAACCTGCGCCATCCGGACGAGACCGTGAAGGCCGTGGCGGAATCCGCCATGCGTGAGGTGATCGGCCGCCAGAAGATCCAGTACATCCTCACCTCCGGCCGCAAGACCATCGAGCCCGAGGTCCAGAACCTCATCCAGGGCGTGCTGAGCCAGTACAAGGCCGGCGTCCTGGTGTTGCAGGTGCAGCTCCTGTCCGTCGACCCGCCCGCGCAGGTCATCGCGGCCTTTCGCGACGTGACGGCGGCGCAGCAGGACCGGCAGCGCCTCAGCAACGAGGCCCAGGGCTACGCCAACAAGGTCGTGCCCGAGGCGCGCGGCGCCGCCGCCGCCATCGAGCAGGAGGCCGAGGGCTACAAGACCCAGACCGTCCAGGAGGCGCTCGGTCAGGCGTCCCGCTTCGAGCAGGTCTACGAGCAGTACAAGAAGGCGCCCGACGTGACCCGCGAGCGCATCTACCTCGAAACCATGGAGTCCGTCCTGGCCGGCGCCGACAAGACGATCATCGACAAGGGCGGCGCGGGCGTGCTGCCCGTGCTGCCGCTCGACGGCGGTGCCGCGGGCGTCGGCAAGGCGCTTTCGGCGATCGGAGCCAAGCCATGAGGATCGGCGGATACATCGCGGCCGCGCTCGCCGTCCTGATCCTGGTGGTGGCGAGCGGTGCGATCTTCACCGTGGACCAGACCGAGGAAGCCCTGGTGCTCTACTTCGGGCAGCCGGTGCGCGTCATCGACAAGCCGGGACTGCACGGCAAGATCCCCTTCTTCGAAAGCGTCGTCGACCTCGACAACCGCATCCTCGACCTCGAACAGCCTCAGGTTGAGGTGCTGGCCTCTGACAACCAGCGCATCCTCGTGGACGCCTTCCTGCGCTACCACATCGCCGACCCGCTGAAGTTCTACCAGACCGTGGGCACCGTCGGCCGGGCCAACAACCAGCTCGGCTCGATCCTGAACTCGGCGCTGCGCCAGGTGCTGGGCGAGGCGACGCTGACCCAGATCGTGAGCGACAAGCGGGCCGAGCTGATGGTCCGCATCCGCGACCTCGTGAACACGGAAGGCGCGCGGCTCGGCGTGGCGGTCAACGACGTTCGCATCCGCCGCGCGGACCTGCCGGCCGAGCTGTCCGACAAGATCTACGACCGCATGAAGAGCGAGCGCGCCCGGGAAGCGGCCGAATATCGCGCCAAGGGGTCGGAGCAGGCCCAGACGATCCGGGCCGACGCCGACCGGCAGGTGGTGGTGCTGCGCGCCGATGCGCAGAACCAGGCCGACACGCTGCGCGGCGCCGGCGACGCCGAGCGCAACCGCATCTTCGCCGATGCCTACGGGCGCGACCCGGCGTTCTTCGCCTTCTACCGCACCATGCAGGCCTATGTGTCGAGCCTGCGTCCGGATCGGACCAAGCTCGTCCTGTCTCCCGACTCCGCCTTCTTCCGGTTCTTCAACAGCCCGGACGGCCAACTGTCCGGCGCGACCCCGGCCCCGCCGGCGCCCGCCGCCGCCCCAGCGCCGTGACACAGCCGGCGCGGGGTTGCCCGGACCGCGCCCCCGAAGCGGGTCGCGAGCCGGGTGCCCCCGGCCTCATCGGGGCAGCGGGGTCGGCGAAGGCTGCCATGCTGGCCCGAGCCCAGGGGACTGGCAGGCTCGACGATCCGTTCGCCTTCCCTCAGCGGCGACCCCCGCCTCACCCTTTGCCGACATGAAAAAGCCGCCGGCGTTCCCGCCGGCGGCTTTTTCATGTGTGGCCGAGAGGGGCGGGCGGTCAGTGCGCCGCCAGCGCCGCATGCTCGCGGGCCGGGGCGGTTTCGATGCGCGCCATGCCGGCCTTCACCGCGGTCTGCACCTTCTCGAAGGCCCGCACCTCGATCTGCCGCACCCGCTCGCGCGAGATGTTGAACTCGTCGGACAGCTGTTCGAGCGTGATGGGATCCTCCGCCAGGCGCCGCGCCTCGAAGATGCGGCGCTCACGCGCGTTCAGCACCTTCAACCCGTCGACCAGCGCGTCGTGGCGGTTGTGCTTCTCCTCCTCGTCGGCGAGGATCACCTCCTGGCTGGTGGAATCGTCGACCAGCCAGTCCTGCCACTCGCCCTCGCCGTCCTCGCGCATCGGCGCGTTGAGCGACGTGTCCCCCGACAGGCGGCGGTTCATGTCGATCACGTCCTGCTCGGACACGCCGAGCTTGGTGGCGATGGTGGTGACGTGCTCGGGGCGCAGCTCGCCCTCTTCCAGCGCGGAAATCTGGCTCTTGGCCTTGCGCAGGTTGAAGAAGAGCTTCTTCTGGCTCGCGGTGGTGCCCATCTTCACGAGCGACCAGGAGCGCAGGATGTATTCCTGGATGGACGCGCGGATCCACCAGATCGCGTAAGTGGCGAGGCGGAACCCCTTGTCGGGCTCGAAACGCTTCACGGCCTGCATCAGGCCGACGTTGCCTTCCGAGATCACCTCGCCGATCGGCAGCCCGTAGCCGCGATAGCCCATGGCGATCTTGGCGACGAGGCGGAGGTGGGACGTCACGAGTTCCTGAGCGGCGTCGCGGTCCTCGTGCTCGCGCCAGCGCTTGGCGAGCATGTATTCCTGCTGGGGCTCCAGCATCGGGAACTTGCGGATCTCGTTCAGGTAGCGCGTGAGCCCGCTTTCACCCGAGATGATCGGAAGCGCGTAGGCCATTCTGTTCTCCTTCTGGGGTCCACGGTTCGGCGGACCCCGGCAAGCGCCTCTCGGAGCTCGCTTGCCAACCCCGTCTTATAGCGGCTCGGCGGTGGCGCCCCTAGGACCGGAGGGCGAGATGGCTAAGAATTAATGCGCCGGCTGTCCCCCTCCCGTCGCGTCAGATGGCAACGCCGCTGAATCGACGGATGATCCGGGGTGCGACGACGGGGCGGCCCTCATCGCGGAAACGGCGCGGGCCCAGTCCGGTCCCGCGCCGCCATGACGATCCGATGTGGAAGGGCCGGCCCGCTCAGTGCCTGAGCTTGGTCATCTCGTTCTTCAGCAGGAGTTTCTTTCGCTTGAGCTCGCTCAATCTGACCGGGTCGCAGGCGGGATGAGTCTTTTCGACCTCGATCTGCCGGTCGATCGACTGGTGGCGACGGCTCAATTCAGCGATATGGCCCTGCACGGACATCCTGAACTCCGGTTTTCGATCGCGCGACATGAAGGCGCGACGACGGGAGCATGACATGCCGGTGACGTCGCACAAGCGCGGGCGGCCCCGGGTGTCATCACAGTTTCGCGATCTCGCCCAGCGGCGCCGATCCGCGGTGGAAAGGGTGACGCGGATGCCGCTCCCGCGGGCACGCGGTCCGGCCCGCAGGCCGGCGCCGGGGCGCCGACCCGTTTCGGCGGGACGCCCCTGACGCGCGTCAACCGTGGCCGGAGATGCGCTCCACCACGGCGCCGCACTGGCCGAGCTTGTGTTCCAGGTGCTCGAAGCCGCGGTCGAGGTGGTACACCCGGTTGACCATGGTTTCGCCTTCCGCCGCTAGTGCCGCGATGACGAGGGACACGGAGGCGCGCAGGTCCGTCGCCATCACGGGCGCGCCCTGGAGCTTCGGCACGCCGTCGACGATGGCGGCATCGCCGTCGAGGCGGATCTTCGCGCCGAAGCGCGACAGCTCGCCGACGTGCATGAAGCGGTTCTCGAAGATGGTTTCGGTGATGCGCGACGCGCCCGACGCCCGCGTCATCAGCGCCATGAACTGGGCCTGCAGGTCGGTCGGGAAGCCCGGGAAGGGCGCCGTCGAGATGTCGACGGGCGAGATGCCGTTGCCGTTGCGGCGCACCCTCAGGCCCTCGTCTGAGGCGTCGAGGCGGGCGCCCGCCTGCTGCAGCGCCTCGAAGGCGCCGCTGAGCAGGTCGGCGCGCGCGCCTTCCAGCATCACGTCGCCGCCCGTCATCGCCACCGCCATCGCGTAGGTGCCGGCCTCGATCCTGTCCGGCAGCACCGAGTGGCGCGCGCCGTGAAGCTTGGCCACGCCGTCGATCTCGATGGTTTCGGTGCCGGCGCCGGTGATGCGGGCCCCCATCTTGTTGAGGCAGTCCGCGAGGTCGACGATTTCCGGCTCGCGCGCGGCGTTCAGCACCGTCGTGCGGCCGTCCGCGAGGGCGGCGGCCATCAGCGCCGTGTGGGTGCCGCCCACCGTCACCTTGGGAAAGCTGATCTCGGCGCCCCGGAGCCCGCGGGGCGCCTTGGCGATGGCGTAGCCGTTCTCGATCGCGATGGTGGCGCCCAGGCGCTCCAGCACCATCAGGAGGAAGTCCACCGGCCGCGTCCCGATGGCGCAGCCGCCGGGCAGCGACACCTTGCAGGCGCCCATGCGGGCGAGCAGCGGCGCGATGACCCAGAACGAGGCGCGCATGCGGCTGACGAGGTCGTAGGGTGCCGTGGTGTCGACGATGTGCTCGGCGCGGAGATCCACCGTCTGGCCCGACTGGAGCTCCTCGCCGGGGCGCTTGCCCTTCAGCGTGTAGTCGACGCCGTGGTTGCCGAGGATGCGCACCAGCATGTTGACGTCCGCCAAGCGCGGCACGTTCTCCAGCGTCAGCGTTTCGTCGGTGAGCAGGCTCGCGATCATCAGGGGTAGGGCCGCGTTCTTGGCGCCCGAGATGCGGATGATGCCGTGGAGCGGCTGTCCGCCGACGACGCGAATGCGGTCCATGTGTCCTCGCTGGTGGTCGGGCCGCCCTGGGACGCGACCGCTGATGGGAAGAAGAAAAGCCGGTCAGCCCGCGGGGTCGGCCCGCTCGGCGTCGGCGCGGCCGCGGCTCTGGGCCTTGCGCCGCTTCAGGTTGGCGCGCAGTGCTTCGGCGCGCCGGTCGGTCCGTGCGAGCGCCTGGGCATCCGTTTCGGGGCGGGGCGCGTTCGGGCGATCGCCGGTCGACGACGCGGGGCCGTCCTGTCGATCGGTCGGGTCCATGGCCGTCCTCGTGGCGGGCGCCGCCCTGCGCCGCGCGGCGGAATCGTCATATTCCCTTCGCCGAAGGGCGGCAAGCCGCGCGGCCCGCGGTGGCACGTCCGCCGGGCAGGCTCGCGCGACGCGTTCGGCCCCCTGCGCTCACCGGCGCCGCGACGGCTTCGCCTCGGGTCGCACGCGGGGGGATCGCCCGGCGCGGGGGGCGCGGCGCGTTACGCGGCGCGCGCTCTGTCGTCGGGGCGCGGGGCGGCGCTCCGGCTTTCCAGCTCCTCCATCACCAGGCGCGCGAGGGCGGCGAGCAGGTCGCGCCCGCGGTCGTCGAGCGGGGCGCGGGGTGCCGTGTCGGCGATGCAAAGCGCCCCCAACCGGGCGCCCCCGTTGGGGTCGACCAGCGGCGCGCCGGCGTAGAACGCCACCCCGCCGCGGGTCAGCGCGTTGGCGGCGAAGCGGGGGTCGGCGGCCGTGTCCGGCACGACCAGGGGCGCGTCGCCCAGGATGGTATGGGCGCAGAAGGCGTCGCGGCGCGGCACGGCGTCGATCTCCGTGCCGTGCCGCCCCACGAGGGTCGCGGTGTCGCGGCCGATCAGCGACACGAAGGCCACCGGCACGTCGAGCAGGTGGGCGGCCACGCGGGCGATGCGGTCGAGGGATTCGGAGGGCGCGAGGGCGCCCGAGCCCTCGTAGGCGGCGAGCGCCGCCAAACGCTCGGCCTCGTCGGCGGGCACGGGGGCGAGGGGGGCGTCGGGAAGGCTCGCCGTCACGCGGTTCCGCCCGGTCCGCTTGGCCTCGTAGAGGCAGGTATCGGCGGCGGCCACCAGCGCGTCCCTGTCGGGTTGGCGTCCCGTCGCGGGGCCGGAGGTGGCGCAGCCGATGCTGACCGTCACCACCCCGCCGCAGAACGGGTTGCCGTCGTGGGGGAGCGCCAGGGCTTCGACGGCGCGGCGGACGCGCTCCGCCACGACGGCGGCGCCCTTGGCGTCGGTCCCGGGCAGCACCATGGCGAATTCTTCGCCGCCGTAGCGGGCCGTGAGATCGCCGGGCCGCGAGATCACGCCCCGGACCGCATCCGCCACGGCGCGGAGGCAGCCGTCGCCGCCCTGGTGCCCGTAGCGGTCGTTGAACAGCTTGAACCGGTCGACGTCGAGCAGCAGCAGCGAGATCGGCCCGTCGTCCCGCTCGGCGCGGCGCCATTCGGCTTCCAGGATCTCGTCGAACCGCCGGCGGTTGGCGAGGCCCGTCAGGGCGTCGTTGTTGGCGAGGTGGGCCAGCTCGGCATTCAGCGCGGCGGCCCTTTCCTCGGCGTGCTTGCGCAGGGTGATGTCGCGCAGCACGGCGATGAAGCCCCGGTCTCCGGGCAGCAGGCCGTAGCGGCCCTCGACCCAGACGATGCGGCCGGTGCGGTGGCGAAGGCGGTACACCGCCTCGACGTCGGAGCGCCCTTCGCGCGCCGACAGGATCAGGGCCGCGACGGTCGGCCAGTCGTCGGTGTGGATGATCTCCTGCGGGCTGCGCCCGACCAGCTCCTCCGGCTCGTAGCCCAGCACAGACCGGCAGGCGGGCGACACGTAGCTGCGCCGCAGCGACGGGTCGAGCCGCATGATGACGTCCTGCGCGTTCTCGGCGAGGAGCCGGTATTCCGCCTCGCTTTCGGACAGCCTGCGCTCGGTCCGGGCCGTCCGCTCCAGCTGCCGCGTCAGCTTCGATCCCAGGCCCAGCGCCAGGAAGCAGAGCGCCGCCAGCGCCACGCCGACGATGGCGGTCTTCTCGCGCCACGCCGCGAACACGTCGTCCTCCGCCATCGCGACGTCGACGATCATCGGCAGGCTGCCCACCCGGGCGAAGCTGTAGATCCGCTGGAGCCCGTCGGTGGAGGCCGTCCCGCTGAAGGTCCCGGACGGCGCCGTGAGGAAGCGCTGGAAGTTTGCGCTGCCGGCGAAGCTGCGGCCGATGTCGCTGGCGGCGGGCAAGCGCATCACGCAGGTGCCGTCGAGCAGGAACAGGTTGATGTTGCCCCGCCGGCCGAGGTCCTCGCGGGCGAAGAGCTCGTGGAAATAGCTGAGCCCGATCGTGCCCACCACGACGCCCACGAACGACCCGTCGGCGGCGCGCAGGCTTCGGCTGAAGGCGATGACCTCGTCGCCGCCGGTCACGCGGCGGCGGAAGGGGCGGCTGATGTAGAGGCCCCGGCTCGGGTTCGCCTTCTGCGCCTGGAACGCGTCGCGGTCGGACAGGTCCGCCCCGATGAAGCCCGGTGCCGAGCCGCGCACCACCTTGCCGTCGCGGTCCAGCACCAGCAGCGAGCCGAGGCCCCGCCCGGTCGCGGAGCGGTCGTAGAGCATCAGGTCCTGCACGCGAGGGCTGAGGGTCGCGAGGTCGGGTTCGGACAGGCCGTCGGCGACGGCGCGCAGCGACAGGTCGTAGAGCTCGATGTTGCGGTCGATGTTCTGGGCCAGGGCGGCGACGAGGTTGCGCTCGCCCGTCACCGCCTGGTCCCAGGTGTCCCGGTGCAGGTCGGCGAGCATCAGCGCGGATGCCGCGCAGAAGCCGCCCACGACGAGCACCACGGTGGCGATCCAGAACCGGGAGGACGCGGCGAACCGCGGCGTCCGGGGCCGGGTGGAAGGCGCGATGGCGGTCAAGGTGTCACTCCCGGCGTCGCCCCAACGCTGGGGCAGCGCGCCTGAAGCCGGGTTAACGGGACGAACCGTTCGACGATCGCGGTGAACGCTTGGCGAACGGGCGGGCCCCGCCGCGGTGCCCGGCGAGCGCCGCGCCGCCGCCCGGTGCCGCCCGCCGGCGCCACGGCCGGGCGGGCATCGTCACGCCGACGGGTGGCGCACCGGATCGGCGCCGGCTCCGGACGGCATCAATGCGTCGCGCCGGGACCGCGGCCGGGCAGGGGCGTCGGGGCGCTCCCGTCGCCTTCGCCCAGCGCCCGCTGCACCATGATGCTGTCCGACCAATGGCCGAACTTGAACGCCACCGCGGGCAGCACGCCGACGCGCCGGAAGCCGCAATGCTCGTGCAGCCTGAGCGACGCCTCGTTGGCCCCGTCGATGTAGCCGATCATCTGGCGGTAGCCGCCCGCCGCGCAGGCGTCCACCAGCGCCGGGAGCAGGAGCCGGCCGATGCCCATGCCGGTGCGCTCCGGATGGATGTAGATCGAGTGCTTGAGCGTGTAGCGGTAGGCCGGCCGCTTGCGGAACGGCACCGCGTAGGCGTAGCCCGCCACCTCGCCGTCGAGCGCCGCCACGAGGTGGGGCAACCGCTTCGCCCGCATGTTGCGGCGGCGGCGCTTCAGGTCCTCCGCGTCGATGCCCTCGACCTCGTAGGCGCCGACGTCGCCGATGCCGCGCCCGATGTGGTGGGAATAGATCGCCACCATGGCGGGGACGTCGGCGTCCGTGGAAGGGCGGATCGCCAGGGTGCGGTCGGACAGGGTCCGGTCGGACGGGGTCGTCGCGTCCATCAGAACTCCCGCGGCCGGCTGCGGGCCCCGGCGCGCCCGCCTTCGCGCATCACGTAGGTGTAGAAGCGGATGCGCCCGCCCGGGTCCACCTCCCGGTAGACGCCCTGGATCTCGGCGTCGAGGCCGGGGAAGCGGTTCGAGCTTTCCTCGAACATCTTGAAGTAATCGAGCATGGGCTTCGCGCGTGGCCCGATCCGCTCGCCCGGCACCAGCACGCCGATGCCCGGCGGGTAGACCAGCATCAGCGTCGTGACGATGCGCCCTTCCGCTTCCTCGATCGGCACGTAGTCGACGCGGTTGCGCACCAGCGCCCGCACGGCCTCGTGGGGTGGCACCACCATCTCGGGCAGGTGGTCGGGCTCGAACATGGCGCGCTGCAGCCGGCTCGTGCCGTGGGCGCGGTGGAACGCGTGGAACTCGCGGCAAAGCGCCTGGATGCGCATCCCGCCGTAGCGCTTGGCGCGGCGGCGCACGAAGTCGGGCATGACCTCCTCGACGGGCGCGTCCTCGTCGTGCAGCCGCTTGAAGGCCACGAGCGCCGAGATCAGCGTGCCGGCCTTGGACGATTCCACCCCCGGCGTGAGCAGGAACAGCATGGAGTTGAGGTCGTTCTTCTCCGGCACGATGCGGTTCTCGCGCAGGTACTGCGCCACCACGGGGGCGGGGATGCCGACATCGGCGTAGTCGCCGGTGGCGCGGTCGAAGCCCGGGGTCAGGATCGTCAGCTTGTTCGGGTCGGTGAGGGCGAAGCCTTCCGCGACATGGCGGAAGCCGTGCCAGCGGGCCCCGGGCTGCAGCATCCAGAAGCGGGGGTCGGTGGCGAGGTCGTCGGTCGGCACCTCCTCCCACGGCAGATCGCCCGCGGGCTCGTCCTCGGTCGCCGGCATCGGCACCGTGTCGGGCACGAAGGGGTCGAAGAACCAGCGCTGGCCGGGCTCCTCCTTGGACTCGAACTCGCGCCGGATGGCGCGGATCTTCTTGCGCAGCTCGATGCCGAGCCGCACCGTGTCGTCCCACAGCACCTGGCCGGAGCGGCCCTTCATCATCTGCGCGCCGACGTCGAGCGAGGCGAAGATGGGATAGAAGGGCGACGTCGAGGCGTGGAGCAGGAAGCTTTCGTTCATGCGCCGGTGCTCGACGCGCCGCTCCTGGCCGCGGATATGGCCGTCCTTGGTGTGGATCTGCGACGCCTGCGAGAAGGACGCGAGCTGCTTGTGCGCCGATTGTGTGGCGATGACGCCGGGCGAATCGGGGCCCAGCTCCTTCAGCCCCATGGCGAAGCGGCCGGCATACAGCGGATGGAACTTCATGAAGCCCGCCCAGGCCTCGTCGAACAGGATGTAGTCGCACAGGTGCCCGATGCGGGCGACGATCTGCTCGGCCGAATAGATCGTGCCGTCGTAGGTGCATTGCTCGATCACCGCCACGCGGAACGGCCGCGGCCTGCGCCACGCGTCGGGGTCGATGACGAGCGGGTTGTCGCGGATGCGCTCGCGGATCCGCTCCTCGTCGAAGGCGTCGGCGTAGATGGGCCCGATGAGCCCGTGGGCGTTGCGGTCCGTCGGCAGGAACACCGGGATGCCTTCGCCGAGGAACAGCGCCCCGTGCAGCGCGGCCTTGTGGTTGTTGCGGTCGAACAGCACGAGGTCGCCTTCGGCCACGAGGGCGTTCAGCACCACCTTGTTCGACGCGGACGTGCCGTTGAGCACGAAATAGGTGCGCTCGGCCCCGAAGATCGCCGCGGCTTCGCGCTGGGCGCGCAGCGCCGGGCCCTCGTGGACCAGGAGGTCGCCGAGGTCGAGCACGGAATTGTCGATGTCGTCGCGGAAGATCGCTTCCCCGAGGTGCTCGACGAAGATGCGGCCGATGGGCGACCGGTTGTAGAACACGCCGCCGTTGTGGCCCGGGCAGGTCCACAGCTGGTTGCCCTGCTCGGCATAGTCGACGAGCGCGCCGAAGAAGGGCGTCTTCAGCGTGTCGGCATATTGCTTGACGCGGCTGACGAGGCCGCGGGCGATGAAGTCCGGGGTTTCCTCCGCCAGGAAGATGTAGCCGTCGATGAAGTCGACGACCTCGACCGGGATGTCCTCTAGGCGCTTGCGCCGCACCATCACGACGATGGGCATCTCGAGCCCGCGCTTGCGCATGAGGTTGACCAGCGCCGCCGTCTTGCCTTCCAGGCCGCGCTTGCCCCAGTCGACCACCATGCAGCCGATGGCGGCGTCGGTCTGCACCGCGATGGCGGCGTCCTCGACCTTGCGCGCGCGCACCACCTCGAAGCCGGATTTCTCCACCGCCTCGATGATCTGCTCGATGCGCCGCCCTTCGAGGTCGTCGGGGTCGAAGGTGGGCGTGCACATCAGCACGGTGAAGCGACGGGTGAAATCCAAGGGGCAGCCTCCGGGCGGACCGCTTCAATCGGGGCCGAGTGCGACAATGGCGTGACGGCGGCCGGGCGGAGCGGTGTGACAGGTCGGACGTCGGCCGCGACCGGCGGCCCCGGGGGCGATGGGACCCCCCGCGGGACCCCTACGACGGGAACGGCGGCCGGGTCACTCCCCCGCGAGCCACCGCACCGTCCATTCCGTGGCCTGGCCGGGCCGGGCGAGCGTTTCGGCGAGCCAGGGCAGCAGCGTTTCCGCCTCGCCCTTCAGCACGTAGGGCGGGTTGACGAAGGCGAGGCCGCATCCCGCGAGAGGCCCGGCGTCCGGGTCGCCGACGAGGAGGTGCACCTGCAGCACGCGCTTCATGCCGGACCGCGCGAGGCCGGCGGCGAAGCGGCCCACGGCGGCGCGGTTCTTCAGCGGGTACCACAGCATGTAGGAGCCGGTCGGCCACCTCGCGTGGGCGCGCAGCATGGCGGCCAGGAGCCTGTCGAACTCGTCCGTCTTCTCGAAGGGCGGGTCGACCAGCACGAGGCCGCGGCGCTCGGGCGGGGGCAGCACGGCGTTCAGCGCCGCGTAGCCGTCCGACGCCAGGACGCGCACGCGCGGGTCCCGGCCCGTTTCCCGCTTCAGCGCTTCGGCGTCCTCGGGATGGAGTTCGCACAGCGTCAGGCGGTCCTCCGGGCGCAGCACCCATTGCGCCACGGCCGGCGAGCCCGGGTAGGAGCGCCACGCGCCGTCGGCGCCGCGCGGGCCGACCGCGGCGAGGTAGGGCGCCATCACGTCGGCGAGGGCGGGCGGCACCGCGGCGGCATCGATGCGGGCGATGCCGTCGCGCCATTCGCCGGTGCGGGTCGCCTCGTCGCCGGTCAGGTCGTAGACGCCCAGCCCCGCATGAGTGTCGACGAAGCGCAGGGGGGCCGGCTTGGCGATCATGTAGGTGAGCACGCGGGCCAGCAGGGCGTGCTTGAGGACGTCGGCGAAGTTGCCGGCGTGGAAGGCGTGGCGGTAGTTCATGGCGCGAGCCTTACACCGGCCCGGGCCGCGTCGCACCCTGCGAAGGGCGAAAGCCCCTCGCCCCGCGTCAGCGCACCGGCGGCACGTCGATGCCCGGCGCGCGGCAGGATGCGCGCGCGACCTCCGGGCAGGCGACGAAGGAGCGGAGGTCCTTGCTGAAGCAGACCCGGACCTCCTCCAGATCGCCCGCCCGGCAGGTCACCGCCATCTCGTCCGGGCGCAGGCCGGGGTTCGCCGCCGCGAAGGTGCGGGCGATGTCGAGCGGAGCCCAGATCTGGTCCTGCGCCGGCCTGGCGAAGGGGGCCGGCACCGTCACGGCATCGCGCGCCCGGCGCACGGCGGCGAAATAGTCGGTCGGGCTCAGCCCCGTGCAGGTCCCGTGCTTGCGCCACTCGTAGCGCGCCAGCCCTTCGGACGGGTACACACCGTCCGTCGTGGCGAGCGCCTGGCGCGACGGGCTCCGTTCCGCTCCCCCGCAGTCGCTGGGAAAGCCGTGGTCGAACTGCGGCCACAGCCCGTGGACCGTGAAGCCGATGCCGCTTCCGGCCGCGCACTGGTCCTTGGCCTTGGCTTCGCCGCCCGTCGCGCAGAAGCCCGGCGACCAGGACAGGGACAGGACGTAGAAGTCGAAGCGCCCGGGCGCCACCGGCCCGCCCGCCGCCGTCTGGGCCGCGGCCGGGACCGCGAGCACGCCCAGCGCGGCCGCGAGGGCGGCGAGCCGTGTCACGGCCGCGCCAGCTGGCACGCCGGCGCGTAGGCGAGGTCGCGGTCGAGCCCGAGCAGGCACCACTCCACGCCCGTGCCGTAGCCGATGATCCCGAGGTCCTGCGTCACCGAATAGGACACGTCGTGGTAGGAATTATCGTTGAGCAGCGCCCGCGCGGTGCAGAAGTTGCGCGGGATGTGGTCGGCCCCCCAGGGCCGCGCCGCGAGCAGCTTCACCCGGTCGAAGCTGACGATCTCGAGGCTGGTGTTCCAGTATTCGGATTCCTTGCGGGCGAAGCGCGACGAGATCGTCGACAGCACGCCCGTGTCGCCGCACACCGGCAGGTCGCCGTCGTAATCGTAGTAGCGCTTCTCGGCCGGCACGACCGGGCGGGCCTGCGCGCCCGATGCGGCGCCCGCGAGCGCCGATGCCGCCGCGAGGGCGAAAGCCAGGGCTCGGAATGGGCGTGTCATCGTCGGTCCGTTCCTTCGTGGTCGGCGCGCACGATGCCGCTGCCCGCGCGCCGGGGTCAAGCGCCGCCGGCCCGATGCCGCCGATCCGCGCCCCGGTGTGGCCCGCGGACGACAGCCTTCACCGCGTCCGGGCGCCGTCGAGCCGCGCTTCGAGCAGCCTGAAGCCGCGCGCGATGGCGAAGGTCAGGACGATGTAGACCGCCCCCGCCACGTAGAGCCCTTCGGCCGTGTAGGTCTTGGCGGCCAGGCGCCGGCCCACGCCGGTGAGGTCGATCAGCGTGACGGTGCTGGCGAGCGAGGTGGCCTTGAGCTGCAGCACCACCTCGTTCGACAGCGCCGGCAGGGCGATGCGGAACGCGCGGGGCAGGATCACGCGCCGCAGGGCCAAGGCCCGGTTCATCCCCACCGCCGACGCCGCTTCGCGCTCGCCGGCCGGCACCGCCAGGATGCCCCCGCGCACCACCTCGCCCGTGTAGGCCGCCATGTTGAGCGAGAAGGCGATGAGCGCGCAGGGCAGGGGATCGCGCAGCAGCGGCCAGACCGCGGACGTCCGCACGACGTCGAACTGCGGCAGCCCGTAATAGATGATGAAGATCTGCACGAGCAGCGGCGTGCCGCGGAACAGGTAGGCATAGGCGGTGGCCGGCACCGACAGCAGGGGGTTCGTCGACAGGCGGGCGAGGGCGATCGGCACCGCCAGGGCGAGGCCGACCGCGGTGGACACCGCCAGGAGCTCGATGGTGATCCCGAGCCCCGACAGGAACGCCGGGAACTGCCGGGAAGCCGCGTCGGCGACGCCGTCGAGAAACGCCATCACGCCGCCCGCGCGAGGCCGCGGTTGGCGCGGCGCTCCGCCCACGCGAAGGCCGGCCCCGACAGCAGCACGAAGGCGAGGTAGATCAGCGCCGCCGCCACGTAGAAGTCGAAGGGGCGCTTCGTCACCTGGGCGGCGATGTCGGCCTTGCGCATGATCTCCTCCAGCCCCAGCACCGACACCAGCGACGTGTCCTTGAGCAGCGTTTGCCACAGGTTGGAGATGCCGGGCAGGGCGTAGCGCCAGGCCTGCGGGAGGTGGATGCGGACGAAGATCCGGGCCCGCGGCATGCCGAAGGCCCGCGCCGCCTCGATCTGGCCCTTCGGCACCGCCGCGAAGCCGCCCCGGAAGGTTTCCGACGCATAGGCGCCGAACACCACCGACAGCGCCAGCACGCCGCCCGCGAGCGGGCCGATGGAGACGTCCGTCCCCAGCAGCCCCGACAGGATGTCGGGGAGGCTGAAGTACACGATGAGGAGGAGGAGGAACTCGGGGACGCCGCGGACGAGGTTCGTCAGCAGCGTCGCCGGCACGCGGATCCAGGCCAGCGGCGACAGCTTGGCGGCCGCGCCGGCGATCCCGAGCGCGACCCCGAAGGCGAGCGACAGGAAGGCCACCTCCAGCGTCACGGCGGCGCCGGCGAGGAGTTGCCAGCCGAAACCGGACAGGTCGAGCATGGGTCGGGCGCCTTCGGCTCAGAGTCTGTGGACGGATCGAGCTTGCTTCCGAGCGCCCGCTGGGGACGCCGACGATTTCTGCCCGTTGTCGACCGATGGGGCATCTATGCACGGACGTCCGGGGGCCGCGCGGCGCCGGTCCCGCCCGAGGGGGCGGGCGGCGCCGCCTCGGCTCACTTCTTGGCGGCGCCGGAGCCCATGATGTCGAAGGGGAAGTAGCTGTCGTTGATCGTCTTGAACTGGCCGTCCGAACCGACGGTCGCCAGGGCCTTGTTGAAGCTGTCCGCCAGCGCCGTGTCGCCCTTGCGCACCGCGATGCCGGTGCCGTCGCCGAAGATGGCGGGGTCGGTCAGCGGCTTGCCCGCGTAGGCGAACCCCTTGGCCTTGCCGGTCTTCTGCAGCCAGTCGTATTCGATGGTGGCGTCGGCCAGGGTGGCGTCGGCGCGGCCGTTCTCGACGTCCAGGAAGGCCTCGTCCTGCGACTGGTACACCTTGGGGGTCGCGATGCCGGCGAGCTTCTCGGTGACGTATTTCTCGTGGGTCGTGCCGCTCTGCACCGCCACGGTCTTGCCCTTGAGGGTGGCGGGGTCGTCGGTGATGCCGGACCCATCCTTGGCGACGAAGCGCGCCGGCGCGATGGTGACCTGGTTGGTGAAGTCCACGGCCTTCTTGCGGTCGTCCGTGATCGACATCTGCGACAGAATGGCGTCGATCTTGTGGGCGTTCAGCGCCGGGATCAGGCTGTCGAAGTCGGCGTTGACCCATTCGCACTTCATCTTGGCCGCGGCGCAGAGCGCGTTGCCGAGCTGGATCTCGTAGCCCTTCAGCTCCCCCTTGTCGTCCTTGTACTCGAAGGGCGCGTAGGCGGCCTCGGTGCCGATCCTCACGGTCTTCTCCTGGGCGCGGGCTGCGCCCGTCAGCGCGAGGGCGGCGACGAGCCCCAAGGTCAGGCTGTTCAGGACCGGCGTCTTCATGCGAGCTTTCCCCCGTCGATCGCGGGTGGCCCGCGCCGCTCCGGCACGACCCTCACCCCGTCGCGAATCTGTGGCTGCGATTTCGCCCGACTTCCGCCGGGGCGTCAACCGGCCGCCGCCCGGGGCCTAGCAAGGGCCATGCCCCGGGGACGGTCGCTTTCGGCGGGCGGGGCCGGGTCCGAGGGGCGCCGATTCAAACTTCGTCAACCAAACCGCGCGAAGGTCCACATCGGGCCGAAACTGTCGCGAAGCGGAAACACGGCGTGGTGAATCTCCCCTGAACCGGGGGGTGATCCGCCCCAATTTGGCGCCACGCCGAGTGCATACTCAGGGCTGTCGGGGTGCCGCAGCGCGCGATGCGCGGCACTTGCGGCGGACGACGCGCGAGATCGGCCGTCGGCGACCGGCTTTCGGGGCGGTCAAGCATTCATCAGTCGAGGCGAGGTCCATCCATGACGTTCTTTTCCCGATGCGAGGCCTCGCAGTGCTTCGAGCCGGGGCTTCGTTCCACGTCGTCCCGGCGCCTGCGGACGCCGGCCGCGTCCGGCGGCTTCCGCCGGGCGCTGTCCGGCTTCTTCGAGGACGTGGGGATCCTGTGCCGCTACGCCGCGGGCCTGGACTATTACGGCCGCGACCGCCGCGGCGCGAACCGCTGACGCCCGTCCGCTCCTGACGGTGGCGGCCGGGGCGCGAGCTTTCCGGCCCCGCCAGGGTCGCCCGCCCGGCGGCGGCGCGCCCCGAGATTTGACCCCGTCCCGCCGCAGCCCTATGCATCGCGGCAGCACTGGTCCCCCGCGAGGGGGCCGGCGTCCCCCGGGGCGCCGGACGGGAACCCGGAACGCGCCCCGAAGGCGCGGAGGCCGGGACTGCCCCCGCAACTGTGAGCGGAGAGCCTGATCGTCACGAGGCCACTGGGATGCGCTCCGCATCCCGGGAAGGCGACGGTTTCGGCGCTATCATCCGCGAGTCAGGAAACCTGCCGTGCTGGCGCCGCCGTCCACCGAGACGGCGCAGCGATGTCGGTGCGCGCCGGGCGGGGTGTCCTGGAGCCTGAACGGCCCGTCCGCGGCCGTCCATCCCGCGGGGCTCGCCCTGCGGGGCGCCCGCATCCCGACCCTTCGGTGAACAGGCGCGGGACCGCATGGCCATCTTCCAGGAACCGGATCCGGTTCGCCCCGACGCGGTCGAGGCCGCCACGACCCTCTTCGTCTGCGTCACCTGCCGGGTCGAGGGCGACGCGTCCGAGATCCGCGCCGGCCGCCGTCTGCACGACGCGCTCGTCGGCGCGCTCGGCGCCGATCCCGCCGTGCGGCTGGTGCCGGTGGAATGCCTCAGCGCCTGCCGCCGCCCCTGCGCGGTGAGCCTGACCGCGCCCGGCAAATGGACCTACGTGTACGGCGACCTCGCCGCCGAGGCCGCCGCCCCGGTGCTGGCCGATGCCGCCCGCCTTTACGGCGCGACGGCCGACGGGCTGATCCCGTGGAAGCTGCGCGCCGACCCCATCAAGAAGGGCGCGGTCGCCCGCGTCCCGCCCCTCGCCCTGCCAGG
The DNA here is from genome assembly GCF_004137685.1 of Lichenibacterium minor. Taxonomy (GTDB): domain Bacteria; phylum Pseudomonadota; class Alphaproteobacteria; order Rhizobiales; family Beijerinckiaceae; genus Lichenihabitans; species Lichenihabitans minor. The sequence continues at coordinate 53,640 of NZ_QYBB01000019.1, forward strand.
ACAGACACCATGAGCGCGCTCGCCAAGGTCCCCGTGACGGTCGTGACCGGCTTCCTCGGAGCCGGCAAGACCACGATGATCCGCCACCTGCTGGAAGGCAGCCACGGCCGGCGCCTGGCGCTGATCATCAACGAGTTCGGCGACGTCGGCGTCGACGGCGACATCCTGCGCTCCTGCGGGATCGAGTCCTGCCCCGAGGAGAACATCGTCGAGCTCGCCAACGGCTGCCTGTGCTGCACGGTGGCGGACGATTTCGTGCCCGCCATCGAGGCGCTGCTGGCGCGCGAGCCGCGCCCCGACCACATCGTGGTCGAAACGTCGGGGCTCGCGCTGCCGAAGCCGCTCGTCAAGGCCTTCGACTGGCCGGCGATCCGGTCCCGCGTCACGGTCGACGGCGTGGTGGCGGTGGTGGACGGCGCCGCCGTGGCCGAGGGCCGCTTCGCCGACGACCCCGCCAGGCTCGCCGCCCAGCGCGCCGCCGACGGCTCGGTCGACCACGACAACCCGCTGGAGGAGGTCTACGAGGACCAGCTGCTCTGCGCCGACCTGATCGTGCTGAACAAGGCCGACCTCCTATCGGCGGAGCGGCTCGACGCCGTGTCGGCCGAGATCCGCGCCGCGATCCCCCGCGCCGTCAAGGTGGTGCCGACCCGGGAAGGGCGCATCGCCGCCGAGGTGCTGCTCGGCCTCGCCGCGGCCGCCGAGGACGACCTCGCCAACCGCCCGTCCCACCACGACGGCGAGGAGGGCCACGACCACGACGACTTCGACAGCTTCGTGCTGGACGTGCCGCCGCTGGCCGACCCGGACGTCTTCGTCCACAAACTCGCCGGCATCGCGCAGCGCCACGGCGTGCTGCGCACCAAGGGCTTCCTGGCCGTCGAGGGCAGGCCGATGCGCCTGCTCGTGCAGGGCGTCGGCTCGCGGTTCCGGCAAAGCTTCGACCGGCCCTGGGGCGCCGGCGAGGAGCGGCGCGGCCGCCTCGTCGTCATCGGCGAGAAGGGGATCGACCGCGCCGGGATCGCGGTCGACATCGGGGCATGACGGCCGGATAAGGGCCGACCATGCACCTGCTGCCCCTCAGCTCCGGAACGCTCGACCCCGCCCCGGCGGCGGTCGACCTCGCCCAAACGCCGGCGGACGTCGTCGTGCTGTCCTTCTCGGACGGCGACCTCGCCGCCCTGGCGGCGGCGGTGGAGGGCGGCTCCGGCCTGCCGAGCCTGCGGCTCGCGGCGTTGAAGGGGCTCGGCCACCCGTTCTCGGTGGACCTCTACGTCGAGAAGGTCGCCGCGCGGGCGCGGCTCGTGATCGTTCGCATCCTCGGCGGGCTCGACTATTGGCGCTATGGGCTGGAGGAGCTCGGCGCCGCGGCGCGCCGGCACGGCTTCCACCTCGCCGCCGTGCCGGGCTGCGAGCAGCTCGATCCCAGGCTCGACGCGCTGTCGACCCTGCCCGAGGCGGACCTGCGCCGGCTGTGGCTGTATTTCCGCGAAGGCGGGCCGGAGAACCTGCGCCAGGCGATGCTGTTCGCGGCGTCGCGCATCGGGCGGGACGCCGCCTGGCGCGAGCCCGAAGCGCTGCCGGCGGGAACCGTCGTCCCGTCGCTGTGCCGGCCGGCCGGCCCCGCGCGCGCCGCCCGTCGCGCATCCGGCGCGGCATCTTCCCCCGGCGGGGCAGGGGCGGCGGCAGCCGTCGCCGGAAACGGCCCCCACGCCCTGATCGCCTTCTACCGCTCCGCGCTGCTGGCCGGCGACACCGCCCCCGTGGCGGCGCTGGCCGACGCGCTCCACGCCCGCGGCGCCCGCGTCACGGCCTTCGCGGCGTCGAGCCTCAAGGACGACGGGGCCGCCGACGCGCTCGCCGCGCTCCTCGCCGCGGACCCGCCCGACGTGGTTCTGAACGCCACCGCGTTCTCGGCGCGCCGCGGGGGCGGCGGCACGGTGCTCGACGGCGCCGACGCGCCCGTGCTCCAGGTGGTCCAGTCCGGCAGCGACCGCGACGCCTGGTCCGCCAGCGACCGCGGGCTGCGCGCCGCCGACCTTGCCATGAACGTCGTCCTCCCCGAGGTCGACGGCCGGGTGCTCGCGGGGGCGATCTCGTTCAAGGAGGCCGGCGCGCCCGACCCCGAGCGCGAGTTCTCGCCCATCCTGCATCGGCCCGACCCCGAGCGCGTCGCCCACGCGGCCGACCTCGCGCTGGCCTGGGCGCGGCTGCGCGGCACGCCCCGCGCCGGGCGCCGCCTCGCGCTCGTCATGTCCGACTATCCCGGCAAGGCTGGGCGCGGCGGCTACGCGGTCGGGCTCGACGCGCCCGCCAGCCTCGCCGGCATCGCGGCCTCGCTGGCCGGGGCCGGATATGCGATCGACCCGATCGCCGATCCCGCGGCCCTGATGGCGCGGCTCACCGCCGGCGACCCCGCGCCCGTTCTGTCGCTCGACGCCTACCGCGCGGCTTTCGCGCGGCTGCCGGCGGCCTTCCGCGACGCCGTGTCGGCGCGCTGGGGCGATCCGGCCGCCGACCCGGACAGCCGAAACGGCGCCTTCGCGTTCCGCCACCACCGCGCCGGCGCGATGGTCTGCGCCGTGCAGCCGGACCGCGGCCACGCCGCCGACCGCCGCGCCGACTACCACGATGCCGCGCTGCCGCCGCGCCACGGCTACCTCGCCTTCTACGTCTGGCTCCGCGACGCGGAGCGGGTCCACGCGATCGTGCATCTCGGCACCCACGGCACGCTCGAATGGCTGCCCGGCAAGGCGGTGGCGTTGTCTTCCGCCTGCGCGCCCGAAGCGGTGCTCGGCCCCGTGCCGCTGGTGTATCCGTTCATCGCCAGCGATCCCGGCGAAGCCGCGCAGGCGAAGCGCCGGGTCGCCGCCGTGACGGTGGGGCACCTCACGCCGCCGCTCGCCGCCGCCGGCACGCACGGCGCCACGGCCGAGCTCGAAGCGCTGTTCGACGAATACGCGGAAGCGCAGGGGCTCGACGCCCGCCGCGCGCGCCTGCTCGGCGCCGCCATCCTCGACCGCGCGCGGGACGGCGACCTGCTCCTCGACTGCGGCGTGGGGGCGGATGCCGCGCCCGAGGAAGCCCTGGTGCGCCTCGATGCCTGGCTATGCGACTTGAAGGAGGCCCGCATCGGCGATGGCCTGCACGTCTTCGGCGCCGCCGCGACCGGCCGCGGCGCACCCTTCGACGCCTGCTCGGCCTCCGAAACCGCCGGCCTGCTGGCGGCGCTCGACGGGCGCTTCGTCGCCCCCGGCCCTTCGGGCTCGCCGGCTTCGGGGCGGGCCGACGTGCTGCCGACGGGGCGCAACCTGTATTCCGTCGATCCCCGCGCCGTGCCGACCCGCACCGCCTACGAGATCGGCATCCGCGCGGCGGCCGAGTTCGCCACCCGCTACGCCCAGGACCACGGCGACTGGCCGCGCCGCCTCGTCATGGACCTGTGGGGCAGCGCCACCATGCGGACCGGCGGCGACGACCTCGCCCAGGCCCTCGCCCTGATGGGCGTGCGGCCGCGATGGCACGCCGGCTCGACCCGCGTCGACGGGTTCGAGATCCTGCCCGCCGCCCGCCTGGAGCGGCCGCGCGTCGACGTCACGCTGCGCATCTCCGGCCTGTTCCGCGACACCTTTCCCGACCAGATCGCCCTGTTCGACGCCGCCGTCCACGCCGTCGCGGCGCTCGACGAGGACGACGGCTGGAACCCGCTCGCGGCCGCGCGCCGCGCCGGCGCCGGCGCGCTCGACCGCGTGTACGGCGGCGCGCCGGACCGGTACGGGCTCGGCGTCGCCCGAACCGTCGCGGCCGGCGCCTTCGACACCCGGGCCGAACTCGGCGAGCGCTACCTCGCCGGCACCTCGCACGCTTACGCGGGCGCCGACGCGTCCGGCCGGGCCTCGCCGGGCTTCCGGGACCGGGTGGCCGACGCCGACAGCTACCTCCACGTCGCCGACCTGCCGGAGGTCGACGTGCTGTCCTCCGACACCTTCGCCGAGCACGAGGGCGGCTTCGCCGCCGCCGCTTCGGCGCTGGGCGCGACACCGGCGCTGTATCACGCCGACGCGACCCGGCCCGGCGTTCTCGCGGTGCGGACGCTGTCCGAGGAGGTGGCGCGGGTCGTGCGGGCGAGGGCCGCCAACCCGCGCTGGGTCGCCGGGCAGATGCGCCACGGCTTCCGCGGCGCGGCCGAGATCGCCGAAACCGTGGACGCCCTGTTCTGCTTCGCCGCCACGTCGGACGCGGCGCCGAGCCGCCACTTCGACCTGCTGTTCGAGGCCACGCTCGGCGACGAGGCGGTGCGGAGCTTCATGGAAGGGTGCAACCCCGCCGCCGCCCGCGCGGCCGCGGACCGGTTCGGGCAAGCGCATGAGCGCGGCTACTGGCACGCGCGCCGCAACTCAACCGGGGCGATCCTGGCCGAGATGAGGGCGGCGGGGTGAGGGGCCACGCGTCTTCGAGCGCCGCGGGAGCGCCGGCGGCCCTGCGCGTCGGCTGGTGCCCAGGGGCGCTGCGCCCGATGATGAGCCGCGACGGCCTGATCGTGCGGGTGAAGCCGCGCGGCATGGCGCTGCGGGTCGACCGCGCTTCCGGCATCGCCGCCGCGGCGCTGCGCCACGGCAACGGGCTCATCGACCTCACGGCGCGCGCCAACCTGCAGATCCGCGGCGTGACGGAGGCGAGCCTGCCGCCGCTCACCGTCGAGCTCGACGCCCTGGGCCTGCTCGACGCGGATGTCGGCGCCGAAGCGCGCCGCAACGTCGTCGCCAGCCCGCTGATGGGGCTCGACCCGTCGTCGGCCTTCGACGTGCGGCCGGCCGTGGCGGCGCTGGAAGCGGCGCTCGCCGGCGCGGCGGGGCTCGACGCGCTGCCGTCGAAGTTCGGCTTCGCGGTGTCGGACGGGGGCGCGACGGCGCTCGACGGCGTGTCGGCCGACGTGCGCTTCGAAGCGCTGCCGGGCGGGCGCTTCGCGGTGCGGCTCGACGGGCAGGGCGGCGCCGAAGCGTCCTGCGCGGCGGGCGCCGTGGCGGAGGTGGCGCTGCGGCTCGCCCGCGCCTTCGTCGAGGCGTCGGCGTCGGACGGAGCGCTGCACCGGATGCGCGACCTCGTCGCCTCGGCCGGCGCGGGCGCCGTCCTCGGCGGCGCGGGTGTCGACGGCCCCGACCCGGCCGCATCCCTTTCGCCGCGCTCCCCGGGCGACGGGGAAAACGCGGCGGCAACGCGGCCCCGGCGTGTCGGCCGCCTCGCCGTCGCCGACACCTTGGGCGTTGCGGCGCCCTTCGGCCGGCTCGACGCCCTGCGGCTCGACGCCCTCGCGCGCGCCGCCGCGCGCGCCGGGGCGGTCGAGCTGCGGCTGACGCCCTGGCGGGCCGTCCTGGTGCCCGGCGTCGATCCCGCCGCCCTCGACGGCCTCGCGGCCGAATGTGCCGCGGCCGGCTGGATCGTCGATCCGTCCGACCCGCGCCTGCGCGTCGCCGCCTGCGCGGGCGCGCCGGGCTGCGGCCGCGGCACCACGCCTGTGCTCGACGACGCGGCCGGGCTCGCCGGGCTGCTCGGCCCCGGTGGGGGCGGCATCGCCCTGCACGTGTCCGGCTGCGCCAAGGGCTGCGCCCATCCGGCGGCGGCGCCGCTGACCCTGGTGGCGTCCGGGGGGCGCTACGCCCTCGTGGCCGCCGGAACAGCCTCCGACGCGCCCGTCGCCGCCGGGCTCGACGCCGCCGAAGCGCGTCGCCTGCTCGAAACCCTCCTCCACCTGGACCGTCGCCCGTGACCTACGACTACATCCGCGACGGCGCCGCCATCTACGCCAAATCCTTCGCCATGATCCGCGCCGAAGCGGAGCTGCGCGCCTTCGATCCCGCCGAGGAGCCCGTGGCGGTCCGCATCGTCCACGCCTGCGGCATGGTGGAGGCCGCCGCCGACATCCGCTTCACCCCCGGCGCCGTCGCGGCCGCGAAGGCGGCGCTGCGGGCCGGCGCCCCCGTGCTCTGCGACGTCCGCATGGTGGCCGACGGCGTGACCCGCCGCCGCCTGCCGGCGGGCAACGAGGTGGTGTGCACGCTGAACGACCCCGCCGTGCCCGGCCTCGCGGCCGACCTCGGCACCACCCGCACGGCGGCCGCCGTCGAGCTGTGGCGCGACCGGCTCGCGGGCTCCGTGGTGGCGATCGGCAACGCCCCCACGGCGCTGTTCCACCTCCTGGAGATGATCGCCCGCGGCGCCCCGATGCCGGCCGCGGTGATCGGCATGCCGGTGGGCTTCGTCGGCGCGATGGAATCCAAGGAAGCGCTGCTCGACTTCGGCCGCGTGCCGGCGCTGGTGGTGCGCGGCCGCAAGGGCGGCAGCGCCATGACGGCCGCCGCCGTCAACGCCCTGGCGAGCGACGAGGAATGAGCGCCGCCGGGCGCCTGACCGGCGTCGGCCTGGGGCCGGGCGACCCGGACCTGCTGACCGTCAAGGCGGTGCGGGCCCTGGAAGCCGCGCCCGTGGTGAGCTACTTCGCCAAGCGCGGCCGGCGCGGGGTCGCCCGCGCCATCGCCGACCGCTGGCTGCCGGCCGGCGTCGAGGAGCTGCCGCTGCATTATCCCGTGACGGTGGAGATCCCCTTCGACCATCCCGACTACGTGGCGGCGCTGTCGGGCTTCTACGCCGACGCCGCGGAGGCCCTGGCCCGGCACCTCGCGGCGGGGCGCGACGTGGCGCTGCTGTGCGAAGGCGACCCGCTGTTCTACGGCTCGTTCATGCATCTCTACGTGCGGCTCCGGGAACGCTTCAGCTGCGCGATCGTGCCCGGGATCACCGGCATGTCGGGCTGCTGGACGGCGGCCGGCGAGCCCATGACCTGGGGGGACGACGTGCTGACGGTCGTGCCGGGCACGCTCGCGGCCGGGCCGCTGAGGGCGCGCCTCGCGTCCGCCGACGCCGCCGTGGTGATGAAGCTCGGCCGCAACCTGCCCAAGGTGCGGGCCGCGCTGGCCGAAGCCGGGCTGCTGGAGCGCGCCGTCTACGTCGAGCGGGGCACCATGGCGGCCGAGGTGGTGATGCCGCTGACCGAAAAGCGCGACGACGAGGCGCCGTATTTCTCCGTCGTGCTGGTGCCGGGGCGGGGGCGGCGGCCGTGACGGCCGCAGCCGCGGCGGCGGGTTCCCTCGCGGTCGTGGGCCTCGGCCCCGGCCCGGCCGGCTGGCTGCTGCCCGAGGCCGAGGCCGCCCTGGCCCTGGCCACCGACCTTGTCGGCTACATCCCCTACGTGGCCCGCGTGCCCGAGCGGGCGGGGCTCGCCCGCCACGCCTCCGACAACCGCGTCGAGATCGACCGCGCCCGCCACGCCTTCGCGCTCGCGCTGGACGGGCGGCACGTCGCCGTCGTGTCGGGCGGCGACCCCGGCGTCTTCGCCATGGCGGCGGCGGTGATCGAGGCGCTCGACGCGGAGCCCGCCTTCCGCGCCGTGCCGCTGCGGATCGTGCCGGGGCTCAGCGCCATGATGGCGGCCGCGGCCCGGCTCGGCGCCCCGCTGGGCCACGACTTCTGCGCGATCTCGCTGTCGGACAACCTCAAGCCCTGGGACGTCGTGCTGCGCCGGCTGGGCACCGCGGCCGAGGGCGATTTCGTCCTGGCGCTCTACAACCCCGCCTCCAAGGCCCGGCCGACGCGGCTCGGCGACGCCTTCGCGCACCTGCGCAGCTTGAAGCGCGGCGCGACCCCGGTGGCCTTCGCCCGCGCAGTCGGCCGGCCGGACGAGCGCCTGCACCTGACGACGCTCGGCGACGCCGACCCGGCGCTGGTCGACATGGCGACGCTGGTCATCGTCGGCTCGAGCGAGACGCGGTGGGTCGAGGGCGGGGCCGGGCGGCGCTGGATGCTGTCGCCGCGCAGCTACGGCGCGCCGCGGTGACCCTCGATCCAGCCGAGCACCTCGGCCAAGGTGTCCGCCTCGCGCCGCCGGCCGGCCGACCGCGGCCGGTCCACCATGACGACGCGCAGGCCGAGGCTCCGCGCGGCGCCGAGCTTCGCCGCCGCGGCATCGCCGCCGCTGTTCTTGGTCACCACGGCGTCGATCCCTTCGCGCCGCATCAGCGCGACCTCGTCGTCGAAGCGGAAGGGGCCGCGATCGAACAGCACCGCGCTGTCGGGCGGCAGGTCGGCGGGGTCGGGCGGGTCGATGGTGCGGATGACGTAGCGGTGCCGCGGCGCCCCGCGGAAGGCCGCGAGGCCGAGCCGGCCGACCGTCAGCAGCGCCGCGATGCGGTCGGGCCCCAGCGCCGCCGCGGCGGCGTCGAGGTCGGGCACGGCCGTCCACCGGTCTCCGGGTTCGGGCGCCCAGGGCGGGCGCGTGAAGGCGAGGAGCGGCACGCCCGCGGCCGCGCAGGCCGCGACCGCGTGGGACGAGATGCGGGCCGCGAACGGGTGGGTGGCGTCGACCACCGCGGCCACCCGTTCCCCCCGCAGGTGGTCGCGCAGGCCCTCCATGCCGCCGAAGCCGCCGATCCGGTGCGGGATCGGGGGCAGGGCGGGCGATCCCGTGCGCCCGGCGAGCGACAGCACGGGGGCGATGTCGCCCCGACCCGCCAGGGCGCGGGCCAGCGCCGAGGCTTCGGTGGTGCCGCCGAGGATCAGAAGGTTCATCGCCGGGGGTGGCTTCCATGAGGGCGGAACCCTGGCTGACGCTGGTCGGCATCGGCGAGGACGGGCGCGCGGGCCTGAGTGGTGGCGCGCTGGACGCGCTCGCGCAAGCCGCGCTGGTCGTCGGCGGGCAGCGCCACCTCGCGCTCGCCGGCCCGTTCGCGGCCGAAACCCTGGCCTGGGCGTCGCCGATGGACGCCACCTATCCGGCGATCCTGGCCCGCCGCGGCGCGCCGGTGGCCGTGCTGGCGAGCGGCGACCCCTATTGCTACGGCGTCGGCGCCGCCCTGGCGCGCCTCGTGCCGGCGGCCGAAACCCGCTGCTTCCCGCAGCCATCCGCCTTCTCGCTGGCGACGGCCCGGCTCGGCTGGGCGGCCCAGGACTGCGAGATGGTGTCGCTGTGCGGGCGGCCGGTGGAAACGCTGGTGCCGGCGCTTCGGGCGGGCGCCCGCGTGCTGGCGCTGTCGGCGGACGCGTCGACGCCGGGCCGGGTGGCCGACCTCCTGTTCCGCCGCGGCTTCGGCGCGTCGGCCATCACCGTGCTCGAAGCCATGGGGGGCCCGCGCGAGCGCGTCCGCTCCGCCGCGGCGGATGGGTTCGCGCTCGACGGCGTCGACGCGCTGAACACGCTCGGGATCGCGGTCGCGGGGCCCGGGGCCGCCCTGTCGTCGGCGCCGGGCCGCCCGGATGCGCTGTTCGAGAACGACGGGCAGATCACCAAGGCGGACGTGCGCGCCGTCACGCTGGCGCGGCTGGCGCCCCGGCGCGGCGAGGTGCTGTGGGACGTGGGTGCCGGGTCGGGCGCGGTCGCGATCGAGTGGATGCTGGCCCACCCGGCCAACCGCGCCCACGCGGTCGAGCGGCACGCGGGCCGGGGGGCGCGGATCCGGAGCAACGCCGCGGCGCTGGGCGTGCCCGGCCTCGCGGTGGTCGACGGCGAAGCGCCGGGCGCCTTGGACGCCCTGCCGGCGCCGGACGCGGTGTTCGTCGGCGGGGGCGCGACCGCGCCGGGGCTGCTCGACGCCTGCGCGGCGGCGCTGCGGCCGGGCGGGCGGCTCGTCGTCAACGCCGTCACGATCGAAACCCAAGTCCTGCTGATCGAGCGCTTTCGGCGGGACGGCGGGGCGCTGACGACGCTCGGCGTCGCCCAGGCCGACGCGGTCGGCGGCTTCCACGGCTGGCGCGCCGCCATGCCGGTGACGCAGTGGACCTGGGTGAAGCCGTGAGCGCGGACGCGCTGTCCCCGGACGGGCGCAGGGGCGCGCGCCTCGCCGTCGGGCTCGGCTTCCGCAAGGCCGCGACGGCGGAAACCCTCGCGGCCCTGGTCGGCGACGCCCTGGCCCGCCTCTCCGGCGACGTGGCGGGACTGCCCGTCACCCTCGCCACGATCGCCGAAAAGGATCGCCCCGCCCTGCGCGCCGCCGCGGGGCGGCTCGGCCTGCCCGTGGCGATCCTGCCGAAGTCCGCCCTCGCCGGCACGGAAGACCGCATCACGGTCGCGTCCGGGGCCGCCCGCGCCTGCCTGGGCATCCCGTCCGTGGCCGAAGCCGCGGCCCTGGCGGCGGCGGGGCCCGGCGCGCGCCTCGTCGTGGCCCGCATCGCGGTCGCCGACGCCACCTGCGCGATCGCGCTCTCGGAACTGCCCGCGCCGGAGGCGACATGACGGTCCACTTCATCGGCGCCGGCCCCGGCGCGCCCGACCTCATCACGCTGCGCGGCCGCGACCTGCTGGCCCGCTGCCCCGTGTGCCTGTTCGCCGGCTCGCTCGTGCCGCGCGCGCTGCTCGATCATTGCCCGCCCGGCGCCCGCATCGTCGACACCGCGCCGCTCGACCTCGATCGGCTCGCGGCCGAGTTCGCCGCCGCCCACGCGGCGGGGCAGGACGTGGCCCGGCTCCATTCCGGCGACCTGTCGGTGTGGAGCGCCATGGGCGAGCAGCTGCGGCGGCTCCGCGCGCTCGGGATCCCTTTCACGGTCACCCCCGGCGTGCCCTCCTTCGCCGCCGCGGCGGCGGCGCTCGGGGCGGAACTGACGCTGCCCGAGGTGGCGCAGTCGGTGGTGCTGACGCGCACGTCGGGCCGCGCTTCCGCCATGCCCGAGGGCGAGCGCCTGGCGAGCTTCGCCGCCACCGGCGCCACGCTGGCGATCCACCTGTCCATCCACGCGCTCGATCGCGTCGTGGCGGACCTGTCGCCGATCCACGGCGCCGACATGCCGGTGGCGATCGTGGTGCGGGCGTCCTGGCCGGAGGAGCGGATCGTGCGCGGCACGCTCGGCACCATCGCCGGGCTGATGGCGGCCGAGCCGGCGGAGCGCACCGCGCTGATCCTGGTCGGCCGGGCGCTCGACGCCACGGCTTTCCGCGACAGCGCCCTCTACGACGCGGATTACCATCGCCGCTTCCGCGGGGGGACGGGGCCTTGACGGCGCCGGGCCCGGCGGGCGGAAGGCCAGCCCTACCCGCGATCCCCCGATCCGGCGCGGGCCACCAGGCGCCCGGTGCGGTCGAACAGCACCACGTCGAGGCCCGCCGCCCGCCCGAGGCAGGCCGCCGCCGTGCGCCGCGCGGCTTCGGCGACGGCGGAGCCGAGGTCGACCCCGTCCCCTTCCGCGAGGTCGAAGGCTTCCGCGGCGGTGTTGCAGGTCAGGACGGCGGCGGCGAGCGCGTCCCCGGCGCCGGCGCCGCGCGCCCGCTCCGCCAGCCAGCCGCGGTCGATCTCGCCGCGCTTCGAATGGAGGTCGAGCAGGCCCTGGGCGAGCTTGGTCATCTTGGCGACGCCGCCCGCGACCGTGATGCGGTCCACCGGGTGCCGGCGCAGGTATTTCAGCATGCCGCCGACGAAGTCGCCCATGTCGATCAGCGCCGGCTCGTCCAGCCCGTAGAGGGCGCGCACGGCCACCTCGGAGGTGTTGCCGGTGGCGCCGGCCACGTGGCCGAGCTTCAGCGCCCGGGCGACGTCCACCCCGCGGTGGATCGTGTCGATCCAGGCCGCGCAGCTGTAGGGCACCACGATCCCCGTCGTGCCGAGGATCGACAGCCCGCCGACGATGCCCAGGCGCCCGTTCAGCGTCCGCTCGGCGATGAGCGCGCCGCCGGGGATCGCGATCTCGACCTCCGCGTCGGGCGAAACGCCCAGCCGCAGCGCTTCGTCGGCGATCGCGGCCCGGATCATGCCGCGCGGCACGGGGTTGATGGCCGGCTCGCCGGGCGGGAGGGCCAGGCCGGGGCGCGTCACCGTGCCGACGCCCTCGCCGGCCCGGAACAGGATGCCGCTGCCGGCCGGCGCCGGCCGCACCGTCGCGAGCACGAGGGCGCCGTGGGTCACGTCGGGGTCGTCGCCCGCGTCCTTCACCACGCCGGCCCGGGCGAAGCCGGGACCGCGCTCGCTCGTCGCCAGCGCGAAGCTCGGGCGCGCGCCGCCCGGCAGGGCGATTTCGACCGGGTCGGGGAATCCGGCGCCGTTGAGGGCCGCGAAGGCGGCCCGCGCGGCCGCGGTCGCGCAGGCGCCCGTGGTCCAGCCGCGGCGGAGGGTGGCGTCTGTCATGCCGCCATCATGTATGGTGCCGTCCCGCCGACTCAAAGGACTTCAGATTGCCGGCCCTGACCGACCCGCTCGCCGCCCTCGCCGCCGCGGGCGCCTTGCCGCCCTTCGCGCCCGGCACCGTGTGGCTGTGCGGCGCCGGCCCGGGCGACCCCGGCCTCCTCACGCTGCACGCGCTGCACGCGCTGCGCACCGCCGACGTCATCGTCTTCGACGCGCTGGTGTCGGACGGCGTCATGGCCTTCGCGGGAAACGACGCCGCGCGCGAATTCGCGGGCAAGCGCGGCGGCAAGCTGTCGCCGAAGCAGGGCGACATCACCGACCGCCTGATCGAGCTGGCGCGCGACGGCAAGCGCGTGCTGCGGTTGAAGGGCGGCGACCCCTTCGTGTTCGGCCGCGGCGGCGAGGAAGCGCTCGACCTCACCCGGGCCGGCGTGCCGTTCCGCATCATCCCCGGCGTGACGGCGGGCATCGGCGGCCTCGCCTATGCGGGCATCCCCGCCACCACGCGCGACACCAACACCGGCGTGATCCTCATGACGGGCCACCTCGCCAAGGCGGACGCGCCGCGCGACTGGGCCGCGATCGCCCGCACCGGCCTGCCGGTGATCCTGTACATGGGCATGACGCACCTGGCCGACATCGCCGCCGGGCTGATCGCCGGGGGGCTTTCGCCCGACACACCCGTCGGCATCGTGTCCGACGCCACGACGCCGCGCCAGCGCGTGCTCGAAACCACGCTGGCGACGGCCCGCGCCGACGCCGACCGCGACGGGTTCAAGTCGCCCGCCATCGTGGCGGTGGGGTCGATCGTGGCGCTGCGGCGGCACCTGGCCGAGGGCATGATCGGGGTAGCCCCATGAGGCCGCCGAACGGCGGGCCGCCGGACGGCGCCGCGCCGGGCGTGATGATCGCCGCGACCCGGTCGGGGTCGGGCAAGACGGTGCTGACGCTCGGGCTGATGCGGGCGCTCGCCCGGCGCGGCTTCCGGGTGGCCGGGCGCAAGAACGGCCCCGACTACATCGATCCCGCCTTCCACGCCGCCGTCACGGGCCGGCCGAGCTACAACCTCGACAGCTGGTCCATGCCGGCCGACCTGCTCCGCCGCCTGGCGCGCGCGGAGGATGCCGACCTCGTGGTCTGCGAAGGCTCGATGGGCCTCTTCGACGGCGTGCCGGCCGGGGACGGGCAGGGCGGGTCCTCGGCCGACGTCGCGGCGCTGACGGGCTGGCCCGTCGTCATGGTGCACGATTGTTCGGGGCAGTCGCAGTCAGCCGCCGCGATCCTCGCCGGCTGCGCCGCCTACGACCCCCGCATCCGCGTCGCGGGGGTGATCCTCAACCGCGTCGCCAGCGAGCGCCACCGGCGGCTGGTGTCGGACGCCATGGCGCGCGTCGGCATGCCGGTGCTGGGCGCGGTGCCGCGCACCGACCGGCTGGCGCTGCCGGAGCGGCACCTCGGGCTGGTCCAGGCGGGGGAAACCGGCGACCTCGACGCGCGGGTCGAAGCCGCGGCCGACGTGGTGGCGGAGCACGTCGACCTCGACGCGCTGGTGGCGCTGCTCCGGCTCCGGGACGCGCCCGCTCCGCGTTTCGCGGGCACCGGCGGCCCGGCGGAGGCGGAAGGGTCGGGGGGAGCGTCGGCGCCCCTCGCCCCGCCCCTCGCCCCGCCCGGCCGGCGCGTCGCGGTGGCGCGGGACGACGCCTTCTCGTTCCTGTACCCCCACGTGGTCGACGGCTGGCGGCGCGCCGGTGCGGACCTCGCCTTCTTCTCGCCCCTCGCCGACGAGCCCCCGCCGGCGGATTGCGACGCGTGCTGGCTCCCCGGCGGCTATCCCGAGCTCCACGCCGGCCGCATCGCCGCGGCGGCGCGCTTCCTCGGCGGCCTTCGCGCCTTCGCCCGCACCCGCCCGGTCCACGGCGAATGCGGCGGCTACATGGTGCTGGGCCAGGGGCTCGTCGACGCCGCGGGCACCCGCCACGCCATGGCGGGGCTGCTCGGGCTCGAAACCAGCTACGCCCGGCGCAAGCTCCACCTCGGCTACCGCGACGCCGTCACGCTCCACCGGTCCGCGCTGGGGCCGGCCGGCACGCGGCTGCGCGGCCACGAGTTCCATTACGCGTCCATCCTCGACCTCGGCGGCGACCCTGCGCTGGCCGAGGCCGGCGACGCCTACGGGAGCCCGCCGGCCCCGACCGGGACCCGTCGCGAAAATGTCACGGGAACCTTCTTCCACGCGCTCGCGGCGAGGGTGTGAGCGTTAAAACTTCCGTCATGTTTAAGGCCCTGTTAATTTTCGGAGCGCGATTCTAGACACGCGAAACCAGTCCCGACCGCGCCGCGAGGTGTCACCCATGTGCCGATGGATCGCCTATCAGGGTGAGCCCACCTTCCTCGACGCGCTCGTCGCCGAGCCCGCCCATTCGCTGATCGCGCAGTCGCTCTGCGCCGCGGAAGCCAAGGTGGTCACCAACGGCGACGGTTTCGGCATCGGCTGGTACGGCGACCGCGACCGCCCCGGCGTGTATCGCGAGGTGCGCCCGGCCTGGTCGGACGAGAACCTGCGCAACCTGTGCCACCAGGTGAAGGCGTCGCTGTTCTTCGCCCACGTCCGCGCCTCGACCGGCCCCGCCATCGCGCGCGCCAACTGCCACCCCTTCACGGTCGGTCGGCTGATGTTCATGCACAACGGCCAGATCGGCCAGTTCTGCGCCATCAAGCGCCGCGTCGAGGCGATGATCCCCGACGACCTGTACCATCACCGCTCGGGCACCACCGATTCCGAGGCGCTGTTCCTCGCCGCCTTCGCCCACGGCATCGCCAGCGACCCGATCGGCGGCATGGCGGCGACGCTGCACGCCGTTCACGGGCTGATGCTCAAGGCCGGCCTGCGCGAAGCGCTGCGCTTCACCGCCTGCCTGACGGACGGCACCGACCTTTACGCCTTCCGCTGGGCGTCCGACGGCCGCGCGCCGACGCTCTACTGGCGGCAAACGAACGGCAACCTCGTCGTGGTGTCGGAGCCGCTCGACGGCGACCGCACGCAGTGGACGGAGGTGCCCCAGGGCTGCGTGCTCGTCGCGCGCAACGGCCGCCCCGCCGTCCTGCACGGGCTCGACGAGGCCATCGCGGGCAGCCGGGCCGCGAAGGCGGCCTGAAACCAGCGGTCGGAGATTTCGGCCGGCGCGAGCGCGCGCCGCCGCCCGTGGGGCGCCAAGCCCCTTCGGCGTTTCGAGCCGGCGAGGGTTCGGCCCCGACGGGAGCCGTCGCGCTTCCGGGGCCCGCTCAGCGTCCCCCGGCCACGTCCAGCACCGCGCCCGTCGTGTAGGACGACGCGGGGCCGAGCAGCCACAGCACGGCGGCCGCCACCTCCTCCGGCCGGCCCGCCCGGCCCATCGGGGTGGACGCGCCGAGCCGCGCGGCCCGGTCCGGCTGCCCGCCGCTGGCATGGATCTCCGTTTCGATCAGGCCGGGGCGCACCGCGTTGACCCGGACGCCTCCGCCCGCCAACTCCTTGGCGAGCCCGACCGCCAGCGCGTCGAGCGCCGCTTTCGATCCCGCATAGTCGACGTATTCGAAGGGCGCGCCCAGCCGCGGCGCCGCGGACGACATCAGCACGATCGATCCTCCCCGCCCGCCGCGATCGCGCGGCATCAGGCGTGAGGCTTCGCGGGCGCACAGGTAGGCGCCGAACACGTTGACGTCGAACATGCGCCGGAGCCGGCCCGCGTCCATGTCGGCGAGTCGGCAGGACGGTGCTACGATCCCCGCATTGACCACCACGCCGTCGAGCCCGCCGAGGAGCGTCGCGGCGTCTCCGAACACGCGGACCACGTCGGCCTCGACCGAAACGTCGCCGCGGACCAGCACGGCGCGGGCGCCGCGGCCCTCGACCTCGGCCGCGGTGGCCCGCGCCGCCGCCTCGTCGGCGCGATAGTTGATCGCCACCGACCATCCGGCTTCGGCGGCGAGGAGGGCGGTGGCGCGGCCGATGCCTCGCGCCGCGCCGGTGATCAGGACGCTGCTCATGGAGGCAGGGGACGATCGCCGCGTCCCAGGGTCAAGCCCCGCGCCTCGCCGGCCCGCGCCTGACGTGTATAAGCTTCCGCTCATCTCCCGTTCATCAAGATTTTCCGGTGCAAGGCCGTGGACGATACTTGCGCGGTCCGAAGTCCGCCCCAATCTCGGTGGCGCGCGCCACCCCGGCGCGCCGCCCGATTCGGGCGATTCGACCGAGGACACTGAACATGCGTGGACTGATCGTCTCTGCCCTGTGCGCCGGCGCTCTCCTGGCCGCCCCCGCGACCGCCGAAGCCCGCGGCTGCATCAAGGGCGCCATCGTGGGCGGCGTCGCCGGCCACGCGGTGGGCCACGGCATCCTGGGCGCCGTCGGGGGCTGCGCGGCCGGCCGTGCGATGGCCCATCGCCGCCCCGTGCCGGCCGCCGCGCGCCCCATGGCGCCGGCCGTCGCCCCGACGATGGCGCCCGTCGTTCGCTGACGCCGTCCCGCGCCTCGGCGTCGATTGACTTCGCCGGGGCGCGGACCTTATATGCGCCACGAATTTCGAGCCTGTCGGCACCTCGCCGCGGGCTTTCGGCGCGTTTCGGCGCGCCCCGGAATCGACAGCGACAGAATCGGGGCCGCCGTTCAACGCCGACAGGGCGCGAGCTGCCCTTCGGGTGACAACGGAGCAGCACAGTGAAGCGGACCTACCAACCCTCCAAGATCGTGCGCAAGCGCCGCCATGGCTTCCGCGCCCGCATGGCCACGGTCGGCGGTCGCCGCATCATCGCGGCTCGCCGCGCGCGCGGCCGCAAGCGCCTGTCGGCCTGAGCCGAAGCGCCGTGTCGGGCTCCGGAGCCGGGATGCCGGACGGGTCCGACCCACGGCCGGGGGGATCGGCCGTCGCGAGGGCTCCTGCGGCCTCGCCGGCCCGCCTCAAGATCCGCCCCGACTTCGTCAGGGCATCGAACGGCGGCCGGGTGCACAGCCGCTCCCTGTCGCTTCAGGTTTATCGCCGCGGGGACCGGGACGCCCCGGTCGAAGGGTGCCGCGTCGGCCTGACGGTGACCAAGAAGGTCGGCAATGCCGTCGAGCGCAACCGCGTGAAGCGCCGCTTCCGCGAAGCGCTGCGCGCGCCGGCCCTGGCGACGAAGCCCGACCACGATTACGTGATCGTGGCGCGGCGCGATGCCCTGTCGGCCCCCTTCGCGTCCCTCGTGGGCGAATTGCGGCGCTGCCTCGGCGACGCCGCTTCGGGCCGGTCCAAGGCCGGCCGCCCCCGCGGTCCTGCCGCAGCGGGTCCCCGTCGCGGCAAGGGGGATGCGCCGCCCCGGGCGACGGGCGGGGCCGAAACCCGCCCATCCCCATCGAAATGACGTTTCTTTCGCGGAGGCCCGCCGTCCTGCCGGACGCGCCGGCCGTGCGGACTCGAGCCAGCGTGACGCACCATGAAAGATGACAACAGAAACGTCTACGTCGCGATCGCCCTGTCCATCCTGGTGATCATCGGCTGGCAGTTCTTCTACGGCTATCCGCAGATGCAGAAGCAGCGGCAGGCCCAGCAGGCCGCCGCGGCCCAGGGCGTGCAGCCTTCCACCCCCGTGACGCGCAACGCCGCCGCGGCCGACGACGCGCTGGCGCATGTGCCGGCGGGCTCGCCGCCCAACGGCGCCGCGTCGCAGCCCGCCGCCGGCATGGCGCCGGTCGAGATCATGAAGACCCGCGCCGAAGCGGTGGCGGCCAACCCCCACGTCGTGATCGACACGCCCGCCATCGCGGGCTCGATCGACCTCAAGGGCGGCCGCATCGACGACGTGTCGTTGAAGGACTACCACGAGACCACCGACAAGGCGTCGCCGATCATCGAGCTGTTCTCGCCCTCGAACGGCCCACACCCCTATTACGCCGAGACCGGCTTCGTCGCCGGCGCGGGCGACAAGGTCGCTCTGCCGGGCCCCGGCACCGTTTGGACGGCCGACGGCGACAGCCTGACCCCGGCGAAGCCGGTGACGCTGACCTGGGACAACGGTCAGGGCCTGGTGTTCCACCGCGCCATCTCGGTCGACGACCAGTACATGTTCACCGTGAAGGACTCGGTGACCAATTCCGGCGCCGCGCCGGTGACGCTGCTGCCCTACGCGCTGATCTCGCGCCACGGCACGCCCGTGACGTCGAACTATTCGGTGCTGCACGAGGGCCTCGTCGGCGAGATCGGCGACAACCGCGAAGCGGACATCACCTACGCCGCCATGGACAAGGAGACGGGCAACAGCCGCGTCCTCGAGGGCAGCGGCGGCTGGCTCGGCATCACGGACAAATATTGGGCCGGCGTGGTCGCCCCCGAACAGGACGTGGCCTTCAAGGGCACCTTCTCCTCCTACGCCGACAACGGCAACCGCGACTACCAGACCGACGCGCTGCTCCCGGCCCGCACGGTCGCCCCCGGCGCCACCAGCGACGTGACCACCCACGTCTTCGCCGGCGCCAAGGTGACGGCGGTGCTGAACAAGTACGAGAAAGAGTACGGCATCCGGAACTTCGGCAACCTCATCGACTGGGGGTGGTTCTACTTCATCACCAAGCCGTTGTTCCAGGTTCTCGACTGGTTCTACAAGCTGACCGGCAACTTCGGTGTGGCCATCCTGATCGTCACGGTGCTGATCAAAGGCCTCTTCTTCCCGCTCGCGAACAAGTCCTATGCCTCCATGGCGCGGATGAAGCAGCTCCAGCCGCAGCTGGCGGCCCTGAAGGAGCGCTTCCCCGACGACAAGCAGAAGCAGCAGGAAGCCACCATGAAGCTCTACCGGGAGCAGAAGGTGAACCCGGTGGCGGGCTGCCTGCCGATGGTCATCCAGATCCCGGTCTTCTTCGCGCTCTACAAGGTGATCTTCATCACCATCGAGATGCGGCACGCGCCCTTCTTCGGCTGGATCCACGACCTGTCGGCGCCGGACCCCGTCCACGTGCTGACGCTCGGCGGGCTGCTGCCGATCGCCGGCTACCTGCCGAGCTTCCTGCTGATCGGCATCTGGCCGGTGATCATGGGCTTCTCCATGTTCCTGCAGATGAAGATGAACCCGGAGCCGCCGGATCCGGTGCAGAAGCAGATGTTCTCCTACATGCCGCTGATCTTCATGTTCATGCTCGGGACGTTCCCGTCGGGGCTGGTGATCTACTGGACGTGGAACAACACGCTGACGGTGATCCAGCAATACCTCATCGCCAAGCGTCAGGGCGCCAAGGTCGAGCTGTGGGACAACCTCGCCGGCACGTTCCGCCGGCCCCGGAAGGCCTGAGGTGGACGGGCTCGCGGCTTCGCCGCAGGGGGAGGCGGCGCCCCCCGCCGGCGAGCGGGACCTCGTCGAAGCGGGGCGGCTGCTCTTCGCCCGGGAATGCGTCTTCGTGGCCGGCGCGCCGGACGTGTCGGCGCTGCCGCCCCTCGGCCTGCCCGAGATCGCCTTCGCGGGCCGGTCCAACGTCGGCAAGTCGTCGCTCGTCAACGCCCTGACGGGGCGCAAGACCCTGGCCCGCGTGTCGCACACGCCGGGCCGCACGCAGCAGCTCAACTTCTTCGACCTCGGCGGCCACCTGGGCATCGTCGACATGCCGGGCTACGGCTACGCGGCGGTGTCGAAGGCCAAGATCGCCGACTGGACGGCGCTGGTGGAGCAGTACCTGCGCGGCCGCACCACGCTGCAGCGCATCTTCCTTCTCGTCGACGGCCGCCACGGCCTGAAGGAGGTCGATCGCGAGCAGATGACGGACTTCGACCGTGCCGCCGCGTCCTATCAGGTGGTGCTGACCAAGGCCGACGAGCTCAAGGCAGCGGAGCGCGCGTCGCGCGTCGCCGACACGCAGGCGGCGCTGCTCAAGCATCCCGCGGCCTTTCCGCATGTCATCCTCACCTCGTCCCAGACGGGCGCGGGCGTGCTGGACCTGCGCGAAAGCGTGGCGCGCCTGCTGGCCGAGCGCGGGGCGCTTCCGCTAAAGATCTGATCTGCGCGGCCCCGCGCCGCGCCCCAGCCACGGATGGATCGCTGAACCATGACGGACGTGGAACGAGGCAGCCCGGCGGAACGCGCCGAAATCCTGACCCAGGCCCTGCCGCACATGCTGCGCTACGACGACGCGATCGTCGTGGTGAAATACGGCGGCCACGCCATGGGGGACGAGGCCACGGCCCGCTCCTTCGCGCGCGACATGGTGATGCTGGAGCAATCCGGCGTGAACCCGGTCGTGGTGCACGGGGGCGGCCCGCAGATCGGCGCCATGCTGAAGAAGCTCGGCATCGAGTCGCACTTCGCCAACGGGCTGCGCGTCACCGACAAGCCGACGATCGAGATCGTCGAGATGGTCCTCTGCGGGTCCATCAACAAGCAGATCGTCGGCTTCATCAACGCCGAAGGCGGCCGGGCCATCGGGCTCTGCGGCAAGGACGGCAACATGGTGACGGCCACCAAATACGAGGTGCCGGTGGACGCCAACGCGGACGGCGACCACGGCGTCGACCTGGGCTTCGTCGGCGACCCGTCGAAGGTCGACACGACGGTGCTGGACCAGGTGCTGGGCCGCGAACTGATCCCCGTCCTGGCCCCCGTGGCGCAGGGCGCCGACGGCGCCACCTACAACGTCAACGCCGACACCTTCGCGGGCGCCATCGCAGGGTCGCTCAAGGCCAAGCGCCTGCTGCTGCTCACCGACGTGCCGGGCGTGCTCGACGAGGACAAGAAGCTCATCAAGGAGCTGTCGGTCGACGCCATCCGCGACCTGATCGCCGACGGCACCATCACGGGCGGCATGATCCCCAAGGTGGAAACCTGCATCTACGCGCTGGAACAGGGCGTCGAGGGCGTCGTCATCCTCGACGGCAAGGTGCCTCATTCGGTGCTGCTGGAGCTCCTGACCGACCACGGCGCGGGGACGCTCATCACCCGGTGACCGCCGCCCCGAGCGCGGCCGCGGTCCGCGCCGTCGTGGCGCGCGCCGAGGCGGCCGAGCGTGAACTGTCCGCCCCGCACCCCCTGCCGGAGCGCGTGAAGGCGCGCTTCGCCGCGGTCGACACCTGGGTGTTCGACCTCGACAACACGCTCTACCCCGCCGGCAGCCCCGTCTGGCCCATGATCGACGAGCGCATCACGCGCTGGCTCGCCGACCTGATGGGCATCGACGGCCTGACGGCGCGCGGCCTGCAGAAGTACTATTACGGCCGCTACGGCACGACGCTGAAGGGGCTGATGGAAGACCACGCGATCACGCCGGACGCGTTCCTGAGCTTCGTGCACGACATCGACCGGACGTCCCTGGCGCCCAACCCTGCGCTGGTGGAGGCGATCCGGGCGCTGCCGGGGCGCAAGCTGATCCTCACCAACGGGTCGCGCGAGCACGCCCTGCGCACCACGGAGCGGCTGGGCTTTGCGGCGGACAGCTTCGAGGCGGTGTTCGACATCGTGTCGGCCGACCTCGTGCCCAAGCCGGAGGCGGCCACCTACGACCGCTTCTTCGAACGGCACGGCGTGGACCCGCGGCGATCCGCGATGGTCGAGGACCTGGTGAAGAACCTGCGCGTGCCGCACGAGCGCGGGATGGCGACGCTGCTGGTGGTGCCGCCTGCCGCGACGGTCGACAACCGCGAGCCCTGGGAGCGGCTGGGGGCCGAGGACGCCACCGTGGACGCCGCGACGGACGACCTCGCGGCCTTCCTGGTCGGGCTGGAACTGGGGCTGGCCCGGGGAAGGTGAGCGCCGTCTCGGCTTCGGGACGCGGCGGCGGGAGAGGGGTGGGCACCGCCCGCGCCCACCGCCCCTCCTCCGGCGCCGCGCGCCACCTCCTCCCCGGGGGGGAAGAGGCGTGGCGGGATCAGTCCTTGGCGCGCTCGACGTAGGTGCCGTCTTCCGTCTGGATGACGATGCGGGTGCCGGGCTGGATGTGCGGGGGCACCATGGCGCGGGCGCCGTTGCTGAGCTTCGCGGGCTTGTAGGAGGAGGACGCCGTCTGGCCCTTCATGGCCGGCTCGGTTTCCACGACCTCGAAGGTGACGCGCTGGGGCAGGGTGGCCGACACGGCGGTCTCGTTGAAGATCGACAGCTGGACCTTCATGTTCTCTTGCAGGTACTGCGCCTGGGTGCCGAGCACGTCGGTGGACACCACGATCTGCTCGTAGTTCTCCTCGTTCATGAAGGTGTAGCCGTCGGCGTCCTGGTACAGGTACGAGAAGTTCATGTCCTCGACGTGGGCGCGCTCGACCTGCTCGGTGGTCTTGTAGCGGTCCGACACCTTCACGCCGTCGCTGATGCGGCGCATGTCGATCTGGGTGGTGGGCGTGCCCTTGCCGGGGTGGAAGGACTCGGCGCTGAGGACGGCGTAGAGCTGCCCGTCCTTCTCCAGGATGTTGCCCTTGCGAACCGAGCTGGCGATGACTCTCACGGGTGCTTGACCTTCAGAAAATTGCTAAACGGTCCGGGGATGGTTCACCGGACGCGCGATCGGCCGGCACCATACCGTTTTTCTCATCCGTGACCAGAGTTTCGAGCCCCGCCGCTTGCCCGCACCCGTCCCAGCTTCCATCGCCCGCCCCCCTGCGACGTCGCCGGCCTGGGCACCGCACGTCTATGCCGACCGGCGGCCGTTCCTGGTCGCCCGCAACCGGGTCGCCGCGGCGCTCCGGCGCTGGTTCGACGCGGAAGCCTTCCTGGAGGTCGACACCCCCATCCTGCAGCGCTCGCCCGGCAACGAGGCCCACCTCGAAGCCTTCGCGACCGAGCTCATCGGGCCGGACGGCGCGGCGCGGCCGCTCTACCTCCACACGTCGCCCGAGTTCGCCATGAAGAAGCTGCTCGCCGCCGGCGAGCCGCGGCTCTTCACGCTCGCGCGCGTGTTCCGCAACCGCGAGCGTTCGTCGACCCACCACCCCGAGTTCACCATGCTCGAATGGTACCGCGCCGGCGCGCCCTATGGAGACCTGATGGCGGATTGCGCGGCGCTGCTGCGCGCCGCCGCCGAGGCGGCGGGCTCGACCCGCTGGACCCATCGCGGGCGGGACTGCGACCCCCGTGCCGAGCCCGAGCGCGTGAGCGTCGCCGAAGCCTTCGCGCGCCACGCCGACATCGACCTGCTCGCCACCCTCGACGGGGCGTCGCCGGACCGCGGCGCGCTGGTGCGGCAGGCCGAGGCGGCGGGCGTGCCCTGCGCGGCCGACGACACGTGGTCGGACGCGTTCAGCCGCGTCCTGTCCGCCTGCGTGGAGCCGCGGCTCGGGCTCGGGCGGCCGACGATCCTCGACCGCTATCCCGCCCCCGAGGCCGCGCTCGCCCGCCCCTCGCCCGACGATCCGCGCACGGCGGAGCGCTTCGAGCTCTACGCCTGCGGGGTCGAACTCGCCAACGGCTTCGGCGAGCTCACCGACGCCGCGGAGCAGCGGCGCAGGTTCGAGGCCGCCATGGCGGGCCGCGCCGCGCGCGGGCAGGACAGCTACCCGATCGACGAGGATTTCCTCGACGCCCTCGCCGCCATGCCGGACGCGTCCGGCATCGCGCTCGGCTTCGATCGCCTGGTGATGCTGGCGGCGGGAGCCCCGTCGATCGAACGCGTGCTGGCGCTGCCGGTGGCGGGCGCGTGACGGCGACGCTGCGGGGCCCCGCCGACCTCGCCGCCGCGGGGCTGATCGGCGCCGGGCAGGCTGCCGCGCTGGGGCCCGTGGCGGAGCGCTACGCCGTCGCGGTGTCACCCGCCATGGCGGCGCTGATCGACCCCGCCGACCCGGACGACCCGATCGCGCGCCAGTTCGTGCCGAGCCCTGCCGAGCTCGACCACCGTCCCGAAGAGCTCGCGGACCCGATCGGCGACGCGGCCCACAGCCCCGTGCCGGGCATCGTGCACCGCTATCCCGACCGGGTGCTGCTGACGCTGCTCCACGTTTGCCCGGTGTATTGCCGGTTCTGCTTCCGGCGCGAGCGCGTGGGGCCGGGGGCCGACGCCGTGCTGCCGCCGGACCAGGCCGAGGCGGCGCTCGACTACATCGCGGCGCGCCCCGCCATCTGGGAGGTGATCCTCACCGGCGGCGACCCGCTGGCGTTGTCGCCGCGCCGCATCGCCGGCGTGATGGCGCGGCTGGCCGCCATCGACCACGTCAAGGTGGTTCGCTTCCACACGCGGGTGCCCGTTGTGGCCCCCGAGGGCGTGACGCCGGGGCTGGTCGAGGCGCTGCGGGCTTCGGGCAAGGCCACCTATGTCGGCATCCATTGCAACCATCCGCGCGAACTGACCGACGCGGCGCGGGACGCCTGCGGCCGGCTGATCGACGCGGGTCTCGCGCTGGTCAGCCAAACGGTGCTGTTGCGCGGCGTCAACGACGACGCGGGCGTGCTGGCGGCGCTGATGCGGCGCTTCGTCGAGCTGCGCATCCGGCCCTACTACCTCCACCACGGCGACCTCGCGCCCGGCACGTCGCACCTGCGCGTGCCGCTGGCGGAAGGGAAGGCGCTGATGCGGGCGCTGCGGGGCCGCGTGTCGGGCCTGTGCCAGCCCACCTACGTGCTCGACATCCCGGGCGGCCACGGCAAGGTGCCGGTGGGGCCGGATTACGGGGGCGAGGGCGTCGTGACGGACCCTTGGGGCGTGTCGCACCGATACGAGGGCTGACCCGGCCCGCGGCCGCGCGCGGGGCCGCGTCACATCAGGTCGTTGAGGATGGCGAAGTCCTCGGCGGCCCGGCGCGCGGCTTCCAGCACCTGGAGCGGCGTGCTGATCGGCAGGTCCTTCGCGGTTCCGCTCAGGCGCGGCGGCCGGCGGGTGGCGTGGAGCTCGGCGAGCGGGAAGGTGAACCGGTGGCCGTCGTCGCTCGACACCTCCAGGCGGTCGCCGTTCGGAGTCACCGTGAAGTCCATGCGCGTCCCCCCGATGTGGCGCGAACAGTCTGCCACGCCGGCCCGGGACGAAATGAGGCGGCGCCGTGCGCGAGGCCGGTGCGCCGCGTGTGAGGACGCTCGCCGCGCGGCATCGGGCGGCCGAAGGTGGAACGCGAGGGTGGTGTCGGCCGCGTCCCGCTCGCCCCGTCACCGCCCGCGTCGGCGAAGCGCGACGTTCACCACATGCCGTTTCAGCCCGGAGATCCGATCAAATCGAACGATGTCGGCAACACCGCCTCCATGGCGGGACGCTATGGCTGGACGACGCCACCGGAAGGGTTTTGAGGCATGGGGGATCGATCCAACGGCATAGCGGCCGCCGACATCGAACGTGCCCTGGAGGGCGGCTTCGCGTCGTTCCGCCTGCCGGCCGACATCGAGGCGCTCTACAGGGAGGACACCGTCGCCGAGCAGCGGAGCTCGGTGGCCCTGAACATGATCGTCGTCGTGCTGTTGTTCGACTCCTTCGTCCTCAACGATTATTTCATGCTGCGGGACGACTTCACCGTCTACCTGATCGGCAAGTTCCTCGTCGTCACGCCGGTCTGCCTCCTGTGCGTGGCGATGCTGAAGCGGGTGGCGAGCTACCAGTTCGCGCTGTGGCTGTTCTGCGTGACGTTGGCCGGCACGCTGTCGGCCATGCTGTACGTCAGCGGCGGTGCGTATCGCGGCAACTATCTGTTCGGCCTACTGCTGATCATGGTCGGCGCGGTCGCGCTGACGCGGCCGGGCCTGCGCTGTGCCCTGTCGGCCATCCTCGTCCAATGCGCCTGCTTCGCGACGCTCCTCTTCGCCACCGACATCGTCCCGCCCGAGGGGCGGGTCGTGAACCTCCTGTTCTGCCTGAGCAGCAGCGTCATCGCGGCCTTCACCGGCTACGCGTTGGAAACCGTCAACCGGCGGGCCTTCCTGTTGAAGCTGCGGGTGCAGCTGCTGAACCGCGATCTCCAGGCCGCGGCCGTCACGGACCCCCTCACGGGCCTCGGGAACCGCCGCGCGTTCGAGGAGGCCACGCAGGCGCACTGGTCCCGCCCGTCGTGCGAGGGCGCCTGGGTGTCGCTGGTCCTGATCGACGTCGACTTCTTCAAACTCTACAACGACACCTACGGCCATGCCGCCGGCGACACCTGCCTCGAGCGGGTCGCCGGCCGCGTGCTCGACGAGATCCGCGGGAGCCGGAACCTCGCGATCCGGTTCGGCGGCGAGGAGATCGCGGTGTTCATGCCCGGCAAGGACTTCGCCCAGGCGCACCGCTTGGCCGAGGCGATCCGGCAAGGCATCGTCGCGGCGGCGATACCGCATTCGGCGGTGGGGCCGGACGGCATCCTGACCGGAAGCTTCGGCGTGGCGAGCGCCCTCACGGGGGACTGCACGGCGCTCGACCTGTTCAAGCGCGCCGACGCCGCCCTCTACGCGGCCAAGCGCAACGGCCGCAACCAGGTCTGGCCCGCCAGGATCGGGACGTGGACGGCGCCGGTCGAGATCGAGTGGGGGGCCCGTTCGGCCGGCCGCATCGTGGCGTGAGGGCGGGGGCCGGCGTCATCCGCCTCCCAGCAACCGCGCGGCCGCGTCGCGCTCGAAGAGGTAGAGCAGGGTCCGCAGCGCCGGGCCCCGCGGCCCCTGCAGCTGCGGGTCGTCGGCCACCAGGCCCGCCGCCTCGTGGCGCGCTTCCTCCAGCAGTTTGCCGTGCACGTCGAGCAGCGCCAGCTTGAAGTCCGGCAGCCCCGATTGCTTGGTGCCGATCAGCTCGCCCTCGCCGCGGAGCCTGAGGTCCGCTTCCGCGATGAGGAAGCCGTCCTCCGTGTCGCGCATCATGTCGATGCGGGCTTCCGCGGTCTTGCCCATCGGCGCCTTGTAGACGAGCAGGCAGAACGACTTGGCGGCGCCGCGCCCGACGCGGCCCCGCAGCTGGTGGAGCTGCGCCAGGCCGAAGCGCTCGGCATGCTCGATCACCATCACGCTGGCCTCGGGCACGTCGACGCCGACCTCGATCACCGTGGTGGCCACCAGCACGCTTGCGCGGCCGGACGCGAAATCCGCCATGGCGGCGTCGCGCTCGGGCGCCTTCATCTGCCCGTGCATCAGCCGCACGCGGTCGCCGAAATACTCCTCCAGCGCGCGAAAGCGGTCCTCGGCGGCGACGAGGTCGGTGTGCTCGCTTTCCGTCACCAGCGGGCACACCCAGTAGACGCGCGCGCCGCCCGCCACCGCCCGGCCCACGGCCGCCACCACCTCCTCCATGGCGTCGGCGGGCTTGGCCAGGGTCACGATCGGCTGGCGCCCCGCGGGCTTCTCGGCCAGGATCGACACGTCCATGTCGCCGAACACCGTCAGCACCAGCGTGCGGGGGATCGGGGTCGCCGTCATCACCAGCAGTTCCGCGGCGCGGCCCTTCTCGGCCAGGGTCAGGCGCTGCGCCACGCCGAAGCGGTGCTGCTCGTCGACGATGACGAGGCCGAGGTCCTTGAACGCCACCGTTTCCGAGAACAGCGCGTGGGTGCCGACGACGAGGTCGATCGTCCCCTCTTCCAGCCCGCGCTGCGTCGCCGCGCGCTCGGACGCCCTGTCGCGCCCCGTCAGCACGGCGACGCGCAGCCCCGCCGCTTCGCCGAGGGGCGCGATGCGGGCGAAGTGCTGGCGTGCCAGGATCTCGGTCGGCGCCATCAGGGCCGCCTGCGTGCCCGCCTCGACGGCCGAGGCCGCCGCCAGCAGCGCCACCACGGTCTTGCCCGAGCCGACGTCGCCCTGCAGCAGCCGCAGCATGCGGCGTGGGCTGGCCATGTCGGCGCGGATCTCGTCGAGCGCCTTGCGCTGGCCGCCGGTGAGGCGGAAGGGCAGGGCGGCCTCGACCTTCGCCGAGATGGCGCCGGTCGGCACGTGCGGCACGCCGTCGTCGACGACCTGCCGGTTGCGCACGAGCGCCAGGGCGAGCTGGCTCGCCAGCAGTTCGTCGTAGGCGAGGCGCTGGCGGGCAGGGGCGTCGGCGGCCACGTCGGCGGGCTTCTTCGGCCGGTGCACGGCCCGCAGCGCGTCGGCGAAGCCCGGCCAGCCGCGCAGGATGCGGCGCGGCTCGTCCTGCCATTCGGGCAGGTCGGGCAGGCGCTCCAGCGCGGCCTCCACGGCCTTGCCGAGCACGCGGGGGAACAGCCCCTCGGTCAACGGGTAGACGGGCTCCACCAGCGGTGTGTTGGCGAAGGCGTCGGCGTCCATCACCCGGTCCGGGTGGACCATCTGCAGCCGCCCGTCCCACAGCTCCAGCCGGCCCGACACGAAGCGGGTGGAGCCCAGCGGCAGCGCCTTCTCGACCCAGGACGCGTTGTTGCGGAAGAACACGAGCGTGCAGTCGCCCGTCTCGTCCTCGATCACGGCCTTGAAGGGCGCGTTGCTCTTGGCGGGCGCGAGGTGCTCGCGCACGCGGCCCTCGACCGTGACGATCGCGTCCCGCGGCGCGTCGCGCAGCTTGGCGCGGGTGGAGCGGTCGATCACCGAGATCGGCAGGTGCAGCACGAGGTCGATCACCCGCGCGGGCCGCGTCGCCGAGCCGAGCAGCCGGTCCAGCGCCGCCGCGACCTTCGGGCCGACGCCGCGCAGCTTGGTGGCCTCGACGAAGAGCGGGTTGAGCTGGTCGGGTCGCATCGGGGCGCCATACCACGGAAAGGCGCCGCGGTCCGGCCCGGGCGACGCCGCCGCTGATGGCGATGTTCGACAGGGTGCCACCTGTTCGGCAGGGCATCGTCGAGCGAAGTGCCGCGTGGTCCCGCCCACGCCCGAGCGGGGGCGGCGGCCGGCGGCCGGCGGCCAGCCGACCAAGATGCCGCTGGACGCCAAAGCGTCGTCAGAAGCGGTAGACGAGGCTGCCGATGACCTGCCGCGGCTCCCCGCGGTAGCAGTAGCCGGTCTGGCACGAGACCACGAAGCGGTCGAACAGGTTGTTGGCGTTGACCTGCGCGTGCAGGCCCGCGAGGCTGCGGTCGAGCTGACCTGCGTCGTAGTCCACCACCGCGTCGAACAGCGTGCTGGCCGTGTTGCGGAACGTGTTCTGGTCGTCGCCGTACGATTCGCCGACGAAGCGCACGCCCCCGCCGAAGCCGAGGCCGGCCAGGACGCTCCCGGGCTGCATCGTGTATTTGGCGAAGACCGAGACGCTGTCGCGCGGGATGCCGGAGAACTGCTTGCCCGTCGTGTCCGCGTCGCCGCGCGTGATCACCGCGTCGAGGTGCGAGTAGGCGGCGGTGAGGTTCAGCCCGTCGACCGGGTTGGTCGTGGCCTCCAACTCCAGGCCCTTCGACTCGACCTGGCCGGTGGCGAGTTGGAAGGTGAGGTTGTCGGGATCGGTGCGCAGCACGTTGTCCTGCGAGATGTCGAACAGGGCGGCGGTGAGCAGCGTGCGGGCGCCGGGGACATCGTATTTGACGCCCACTTCCTTCTGGTCGCCGGTGGTCGGCGCGAAGGTCCGACCGGCGGCGTCGACGCCGAGCTGAGGTGCGAACTCGGTCGCGTAGCTGACGTAGGGCGCGACCCCGTTGGCGAAGAGGTAGGTCAGCGCGGCGCGGCCCGTGAAGGCCGAGTCGCGCGGCCGCTGCACGCCCGATGTCGTGTCGGCGGAGTCCTGTCGGACGATGTCCTCGCGACCGTTCAGCGTGAGCAGGAAGCCGCCGAGACGCGTCTGTTCCTGGACGTAGAGGCCGAGGTCGTCGAGGCTTTGGCGCGTGAGGCGGTCCAACGTCGGGGCGTAGATGGCCTGGGCGCCGTAGTTCGGGTGCACGAGGTCGAGGTCGGGCGCCGTGCCGAAGCCGCGCGCCTCCGTGAAGGATTGATGCGAATAGTCGATGCCGAACAGGCTCGTGCTCGCGACCGGGCCGAGTGCCGCGCGCAGCTCCGCCTGGTTGTCGATCGTGACGATGCCGAAGTTGTCGACGAGCTGGCCGGTGGAGCGCCCGGCGGTGCCGGCGTCGAGATCGACGGTGTCGACCTCCGTGTACTTCAGGTCGGAGTCGACGTGGTAGTAGCGGAAGTTCTGGCGCAACGTCAGCCAGTCGTTCACGCGCTTCTCGAAGGCGTATTCGATGCGGTACTGTTCCTGTGATAAGTTCCCGAAAGCGGGATCGTTGGAATAGATGCGCGTCAGCTTCTCGCGCGCGGTGGGGGCGGTCGCGTCGTTGTAGTAGGACGCGTTGCCGGTGTTGAGGCTCGTCAGGTGCTCTGCCATGACGGTCAGGCTGGTGTCGCCGTCGGGCCGCCACGTCACCGCAGGGGCGATGTAGGTTCGGTCGTCCTTGCCGCCCGGCTGGAACGTGTCGGAGTTCCGCAGCAGGCCGGTGACGCGATAGGAGAACTGGTCGTTGCCGGCGACGGGGCCGCCGAGGTCGAAGTTGACCTGACGCCTGTCGTAGCTGCCGAGCTGGAGCTGGAGTTCGCCGAACGGTGATGCGGGGGGGCGCTTGGTGACGGAATCGACGATGCCGCCGGGCGAACCGAGACCGTAGAGGCCCGAGGCGGGGCCGCGGAGCACGGTGATGCTCTGCAGCCCGTAGGGCTCCGTCTTGGGGATGGAGAAGGTGCCGCCGCCGAGGCGCAGCCCGTCGCGGTAAAGCCCCGTGTAGGTGACGTCGAAGCCGCGGACGAAGAAGCTGTCGAAGCGCGGGTCGTAACCGAAGGCTCCGGTGGTGACGCCCGGCGTGTAGTTCAGGGCTTGGCCGAGCGTCTGGACGTCGCGATCGTTCAGCTCCTGCCGCGTGACCGTGGTGGAGGACTGCGGAACCGCGACCGCGGGCGTGTCGGTCTTGGTGCCGGCCCGCTCGCGCGTGACGACGTAGCCGGTCGTGCCCTCGGGCGTGTCGACCGGTCGGCGCGCGGTGCCCTGAACCTCGATCGTTTCGAGTTCGACCGTTCCATTCGCCGCCTGCGCGAGAGCGGGCTGCCGCAGAGCCACCAAGGAGGAGACCAGCGCCGTCGCTCCGAGCAACGATCTCATCCGCGCCGGTCCCGTCATCGTTCACTCTCCTCAAGCGTGTCGAGGCGCAGCTAACAGGCACAGGTCATCGCGTTCCATCAGTATCGACGAAGAGTCGTAATCTTTGATCGACTTCTAAAATCTGCTATCTATAAACGTAATCATTCCAAAGAGCGGCACCTTGCTTCCCATCGGTCGGCATGAGTTCGGATTTGCGGACTCACACGCGTCGCTGCGGTGTCGCGCGTCTCGACCGAGCCCCGCCTTCCGTGCGGCCGACCCGACCCGGCCGGCCACGCCTCGACGACCGGCGCGTCGTCGGCGGCGTCCCGTGCTCGAAGCCGTACCCCGTCCCAAGCGCCTGGTCGCCGACGGGCCTACGCCATCCTGCTAAGAAGTGCATCGTCGCCCGCCGCCTCCCCCGGTACGGGCGCGCAGGGGCGAGGGCGGCGATGGACCGCGCTGGCACCCCCGCGGCGGCGCCGCTATATACGGCCCGACCGTTTCGCCCTCCGATCCCGCCGGTATACGACCCTCCATGACGACTCACGACGAGGACGCGGTGCGCCGCCGCAAGATCGGCTTCCGGGCCTGGCACCGCGGCACCCGCGAGATGGACCTCATCATGGGCCGCTTCGCCGACGCGATGCTCCCGACGCTGGACGAGGCCGCGCTCGACAGCTTCGAGGCCCTGATGGAGCAGCCCGATCCCGACCTCTACAAGTGGGTGTCGGGCGAAGCGCCGGTGCCGCCCGACGTCGACGCCGCCTTTCTGGCCCGCATCCGCGATTTCCACGCCGCCACCGGTGCCCTGCGTGGCTAAGGCGGTCGCGGGCCGCGTCGTGTCGCCGCCGAAGAACGCCGCCCCGCCAGCCAGGCCGCCGGCGCCGCTGGCCGAGGTGGCCCGCGTCGTCAAGGCGCTGCAGGGCGACACCCACGTCACCCTCGCCCACGTGCCGGACGGCTTCGACGGTTTCGTCGTGGCCGACCTCGCCCGCGCGCTCGCCAAGGGCGCCGAGCGGCCGGCGACGCTGGTCCACGTCGCACGCGAGGGCCAGCGGGCCCAGGCGTTCCGCGACGCGGTCGCCTTCGCGGCGCCCGACATCGAGGTCCTGGAGTTTCCCGCCTGGGACTGCCAGCCCTACGACCGCGCGTCCCCCAACGCCGCCATCGCGGCGCGCCGCATGCTGGTCCTGTCGCGCCTCGCGCGCTCGCGGTCGTCGGCGGACAGGCCGCGCATCCTGTCCACCACCGTCAGCGCCATCCTGCAGCGCGTGCCGCCCCGCGACAGCGTGGCGCGGGAAAGCTTCTCGGCCGCGCCCGGCAATTCCGTGTCGACCGACGACCTCGCCGCCTGGCTGGAGATCAACGGCTTCCTGCGCTCGGACGTCGTGCGCGACACCGGCGAATATGCCGTGCGGGGCGGCATCGTCGACCTGTTCGCGCCCGGCATGCCGGCGCCGGTGCGGCTCGACTTCTTCGGCGCCACGCTGGAATCGATCCGCCCCTTCGACCCCGAAACGCAGCGCTCGACGGGGCAGCTCCGCGCGCTCGACCTCGTGCCGATGAGCGAGGTGCAGCTCACCACGGAATCGATCCGCCGCTTCCGCCAGAACTACGTGTCTACCTTCGGGGCGCCGCACGGCGACCCGCTCTACGCCGCCATCAGCGAGGGCCGCCGCCACCCCGGCATGGAGCACTGGCTGCCGCTGTTCTACCCGAACCTCGGCACGCTGTTCGACTACCTCGGCCATTGCCCGATCGTGCTCGACCCGCTCGACGACCAGGCCGTGACGGAGCGTTTCTCCGTCATCGCCGACCACCACGACGCCCGCGTGGAGGCCCGCAAGCAGCCCGGCGGCGCGAACGGCTTCAAGCCGCTGCCGCCGTCCGCGCTCTACCTCGGCCGCGACGACTGGGCGCTGGAGCTCGACCACGCCCCCGTGGCGCGCGTCACCGACGCCGAGGCGGCGCCCGGCACCGCCGTGTCGGCGGACCTCGGCGGCCGGCCGGGCCGCTCCTTCGCCCCGGAGCGCGCGGAGGAAGGCGCCAACGTGTTCGACGCCGCCGTGTCCCACATCCGCGACCTCGTGGGGCAGGGGCGCCGCGTGATCGTGGCGGGCTGGAGCGAAGGCTCGCGCGACCGGCTGCGCGCCGTGCTGGGCGAGCACGGCCTGAAGAAGACCGAAGCCGTCGCCTCGCTCGGCCAGGCGCTGGCCCTGCCGCAGGCCGCCGTGGCGCTGGCGGTGCTGGGCCTCGAAGCCGGCTTCTCGGCCGGCGACGTCGACCTCGTCGGCGAGCAGGACGTGCTCGGCGACCGCCTGGTGCGCGCCCGCAAGAAGACCCGCCGCGCCGCCGACTTCCTCCAGGAGGTGGCCAGCCTCGCCCCCGGCGACTACGTGGTCCACGTCGACCACGGCATCGGGCGCTTCCTGGGGCTGAAGACCCTCACGGCGGCCGGCGTTCCGCACGACCTCGTCGAGCTGCAATATGCCGGCGAGGGCAATTCACGGCTGTTCCTGCCCGTCGAGAACCTGGAACTGCTGTCGCGCTACGGTTCGGAGGATTCCGAGGCCATCCTCGATCGCCTCGGCGGCGGCGGGTGGCAGAACCGCAAGGCGCGGATGAAGAACCGCATCCGCGAGATCGCCCACGGGCTGATCCGCCTCGCGGCCGAGCGCACCCTGAAGGCCGCCGAAAAGCTGGTACCGCCGGACGGGCTCTACGACGAGTTCTGTGCCCGCTTCCCCTACGACGAGACCGACGACCAGCTGAACTCCATCGAGGCGGTGCTGGGCGACCTGGCGTCCGGCCGGCCGATGGACCGGCTGGTGTGCGGCGACGTCGGCTTCGGCAAGACCGAGGTGGCGCTGCGCGCCGCCTTCGCGGCCGCCATCAACGGCCGGCAGGTCGCCGTGGTGGTGCCCACCACGCTGCTGGCCCGCCAGCACTACAAGACCTTCTCGGAGCGCTTCGCCGGGCTGCCGGTGCAGGTGGGGCAGGTCAGCCGCATGGTGCCGGCCGCCGAACAGAAACGGGTGAAGAACGCCCTCGCCGACGGCACGATGGACATCGTGGTCGGCACCCACGCGGTGCTGGGCAAGGCCATCGGCTTCAAGGACCTCGGCCTCGTCGTGGTCGACGAGGAGCAGCGCTTCGGCGTCGCCCACAAGGAGCGGCTGAAGGACATGCGGGCGGAGGTCCACATCCTGACCCTGTCCGCCACCCCCATCCCCCGCACCCTGCAGCTCGCCATGACGGGGGTGCGCGACCTGTCCATCATCGCGACCCCCCCGGTGGACCGCCTCGCGGTGCGGACCTCCGTGTTCCCCTTCGACGAGCTGATGATCCGCGAAGCGCTGCTGCGCGAGCGCTACCGCGGCGGGCAAAGCTTCTTCGTGTGCCCGCGCATCGAGGACCTGGAGGAGACCGCGGCCTTCCTGGCCCGCTCGGTGCCGGAGGTGAAGTTCGTCGTCGCCCACGGGCAGATGTCGGCGACCGAACTCGAGGAGAAGATGTCGAACTTCTACGAGGGGCACTACGACGTGCTGCTCGCCACCGCCATCGTGGAGGCGGGCCTCGACATCCCGCGCGCCAACACGCTGATCGTCCACCGCGCCGACCTGTTCGGCTTGGCGCAGCTGTACCAGCTCCGCGGCCGCGTCGGCCGCTCGAAGACGCGCGCCTACGCGCTGTTCACCCTGCCGGCCAACCGGCCCCCCACCGCCCAGGCGGAGAAGCGCTTGAAGGTGCTGCAGAGCCTCGACACGCTCGGCGCCGGCTTCGAGCTCGCCAGCCACGACCTCGACATCCGCGGCGCCGGCAACCTGCTCGGCGACGAGCAGTCGGGCCACATCAAGGAGGTCGGGTTCGAACTCTACCAGCAGATGCTGAAGGACGCCATCGAGGCCCTGAAGTCGGGCGACACGGGCGAGCTCGCCGAGGAGGCCTGGTCCCCGGCCATCTCGATCGGCGTGCCGGTGACCATCCCCGAGCATTACGTGCCCGACATCGCGCTGCGCATGAACCTGTACCGCCGCCTGTCCGCGCTGGAGGACGAGGAGGAGATCGAAGCCTTCGGCGCCGAGATGGTGGACCGCTTCGGCGCCATGCCGGACGAGGTGCGCCAGCTCCTCAAGCTGATGGCCGTCAAGGGCCTGTGCCGGCGCGCCAACGTCGAGAAGGTCGATGCCGGCCCGAAGGGCGTCATCGTGGGGTTCCGCGAGAACAAGTTCTCGAACCCCACCGGGCTCGTTCGGCTGATCCAGGACCCGAAATACTACGCCAAGGTCCGGCCCGACATGCGCGTCGCCTTCATCCGCGAGTTCGACCGGCCGGAGGATCGGCTGGAAGGCACGCGCGAGATCCTGCGCCGGCTGGTGGCGATCGGGGACAAGAAGAAGGCGGCCTGAACCTCGTCCGCGGGCGGGCGAAGCGGTCCGGGTCAGATCAGCCCGCGCCGCCTGGCTTCGCGCTTCGCCGCGACGTGGACGTCGGCGGCGACGTCGCCGGGGTCCTTCGGGCCGTGCCCTTCCTCGACCGGGCCGGGCACGAGGTCGCCGGCCTCGACCCGGTAGGTGAAGACGTGGCCGGTGGCGGTGTGGCGCAGGCGCAGGGCCGCGTCCGTCGCGTCAATGACTTCGGTGTTGTCCATGGTGTCCGGGCCGTCGCGGGTTCGTCGTGGTGGCGCGTCAATGTCCGACGCGTGCCGTTGTTGCCCGGCGCGGCCGCGGCGTTGCGGCCGGCGGACGGGTCTGCGCATCCTGGCCCCGTTCGAATCGGCCCGCGCCGCGGTGGCGGCCCGCGTCCGGGATCGAAACCCGGCCTCGTTCCGTTCGGGAACGGAAGGCCCTGTCGCTGGACGGAACTGGAGTGGACATGGCGAAGAAGGTTCTGCGCGGCGTCGGTCCGGCCTACCCGCAGATCGTCGTGCTGTTCGGCGCGACCGGCGACCTCGCGCGGCGCAAGCTGCTGCCCGGCCTGTTCCACCTGGCGAGCGCGGGCTTCATCCCCGGCTGCCGCGTCATCGGCGTGTCGCTCGACGACCTCGACGCCGACGGCTTCCGCGCGCTGGCGCGGGCCGCGCTCGAGCAGTTCTCCACGCGCAAGATCGACGAAGCGCAGTGGAGCATGTTCGCCGAAGCGCTCGACTACGTGTCGCTGTCGGCCGGGCCCGGGGCGCTGCGCGCCACGGTGAAGCACGCCGAGGAAAGCTTCGTGGGCGAAACGCGGCTCGTCCATTACCTCAGCGTGCCGCCCGAGGCGGCGCTGCCGGCGGTCCGCATGCTGGCGGACGCCGACCTCGTCGGCCGCTCGCGCATCATCATGGAGAAGCCCTTCGGCACGGACCTCGAAAGCGCGGTGGCGCTCAACGAAGCCCTGCACGCGATCTTCGCCGAGGACCGCATCTTCCGCATCGACCACTTCCTCGGCAAGGAGCCGGCGCAGAACATCCTGGCGTTCCGCTTCGCCAACGGGCTGTTCGAGCCGATCTGGAACCGCAACTTCATCGACCACGTCCAGATCGACGTGCCCGAAACGCTGGGGTTGAACCAGCGCGCCCGCTTCTACGAGCAGACCGGCGCCTACCGCGACATGGTGGTGACCCACCTGTTCCAGATCCTCGGCTTCATGGCGATGGAGCCGCCGACCTCGCTTGAGCCCGTGCCGATCAGCGAGGAGAAGAACAAGGTGTTCCGCTCCATGCTGCCCATCGACCCGCACGACGTGGTGCGCGGGCAATATGTCGGCTACCGCACGGAAGCGGGGGTGGACCCCGAATCCGAGACCGAAACCTTCATCGCGCTGAAGTGCTGGATCGACAATTGGCGCTGGGCGGGCGTCCCCTTCTTCCTGCGCACCGGCAAGCGCATGGCGGAAGGCAGCCGCATCATCTCCATCGCGTTCCGCGAGCCGCCGAAGAGCATGTTCCCGGCCAATTCCGGCGTCGGCGCCCAGGGCCCCGATCACCTGACCTTCGACCTGGCCGACGCCTCCAAGGTGTCGCTGTCCTTCTACGGCAAGCGCCCGGGCCCCGGCATGCGGCTCGACAAGCTGAGCCTGCAGTTCTCCATGAACGACACCGGCCTGCAGGGCGAGGTGCTGGAAGCCTACGAGCGGCTGATCCTCGACGCCATGCGGGGCGACCACACGCTGTTCACCACGGCCGAGGGGATCGAGCGGCTGTGGGAGATTTCCGAGCCGCTGCTGGAGAATCCACCGCCGGTGAGGCTCTATCAGCCGGGCTCCTGGGGGCCGAAATCCATCCACCAGCTCGTCGCGCCGCACGCGTGGCGCCTCCCTTTCGAGCGGGCCTGGCGGAGCACCACGCCGCCGGCGTGACCGCGCCCGAAGGCGCGCACCCGCGGGGAACTCAGGCGCGCCCGCGCGCCTTTTCGTCCCGACCGCCCCGCGACCGCGGGCCGGGATGAGCGGGGCGGGCGATCATCCATGTGGGCACCGGCAGACCTGTTCAGTCACGCCCTGGACATCTTCCTCGCCCCGCTGAAGCGGATGGTGTCCTTCTTCTACGAGAACCCGATGGTGCTGGCGCTGGCGCTCGTCGGGATCGCGTCGCTGATCACGGTCCTGACGCTGCTGGGCAACGGGCGGGCGAGCCGGGGTTGACGCGCGATCCGGCCCGGCGAGCCGGGTCACGGCCCCTCGGCCGGCGCGGCGTCACGCCGCCTGACGGGTCGCCCGAGCGTGGAAGCGGTCCAGCGCCATGCGGCGGCGGACCGAGTCGCAGAGGCGGCGGATCTCGTCCGCGGCCGGGCCGTGCGGGTCGAGCTCCGTCGGCCCCAACCCCCGCAGGATGGCGTCCTGGTATTCCACCCGCGCCGTGATCATCGGCGTCAGCAGCCCGCCCATGGCTTCGAGCGCGGCGGCGCTGTCCCGGACGCGGCGGCTGGTCTGCAGGCTCGAACACTGGTTCAGCACGAAGGCGCAATCCTTGCCCAGGGCCCGGATGCGCCGCCAAGTCGCCTCGCAGGACCAGATGTCGAAGGCCGTGGGGCGCACCGGCAGGATGATGAGGTCCGCCGCCGCCACCGCGGCGTCGGTCGCGGCGGACAGGCTGGCCGGCGTGTCGATGACGGCGAGGGTGACGCCGCGGTCCCGGAGCGTCGCGAGGACCTCCGCGAGCCGCTCGCTCCCGACGGCGGCGCCCGCCAGGCGACGGTCCGACCTGCCCTTGGCCCAGGTGGCGAGGGAGCGCTGGGGATCCATGTCGACGAGGAAGACCGTTTCGCCCCGGGCCTGCATCTCCACGGCCATCGCGGCCGACAGGGTGCTCTTGCCGGAGCCGCCCTTCTGGGTGAGCAGGGAAATGATGCGCATGGGCGGGGTTCCGGACGGCCGTGGGGACCTCCCCCCGGGCCGGATGCAGTGTCGGGCACAGGGCTGAGCGAATCGTTAACCATGCGGGAGCCTGGGCGGCCACAAGGCCGCGCCGGCGTCGCCTTCGGCGTCCCTTCCCCGTCGGCCGACCGTCGTCGGCCGTGATCCCGCGTCGCGGCCGCTCGAGACCGGGGTGCCGAACCGTCGAAAACGAGTATAGGCGCGGGAGTTCGGCCCGGGGACGCGGCTTCGACCTCGCAATCGAGCTGAACGGGGGCCGTCGGCTCTGACACATCATTAACGTTTTAACCTTATGAAATCCGGAGGACACATTGGTGACGAAAAGCACCGGTCCCGAGGCGCGAAATTCGATGAGATTCAGTAATCTTCGGGTCGCTCGAAAGATCGGCCTCGGTTTCGGTGCGGTCGTCGTCGTCATCGTGGCGAGTGCCGGCAGCCTCTATTTGCAGACCTGCCACCTTCGAGAGATCGAGCGCGTGACCATCGTCTCCAACGCGGCGGTGGACGATGTCGACAAGGCCGGGGCAGCCCTGTTTCGGGCCCAATCGGCGGTGCGCAAGCTGGTGGTGACCGGCAACACGGAAGAGCGGGCCGGATACGACAAGGCTTCGGCGGCGCAAGTGACCCATATCGCCGCCGCTCGCGCGATCCTGGACAAGGACGCGCCGGACCTGCTGCCGCGGCTCGACGCCTACGAGAAGGCCGCAGCCAACTACGTCAACGACTTCCTCCTCACGGAGGCCAACCTCGCCGCCGATCCGGCCACCCGATCCCAGGCCTTGGACATGGTCGCTTCCGCGGCGAGCCGTCCCACGTCGGCCGCCGTGGAGCAGGCCTTCGACGCTCTCCGGGCCGACACGGTCCGCTGGGGCGAGGCCGGGACGGATGCCGGCAATGCCGCGATGGACCGCATGATCGCGGTCGTGGCGCTGAGCGGTGTGGTGTCGACCGTCCTGGCCAGCCTGATGGCGTGGCTGATCTCGCGCGCCATCGCCCGGCCGATCGGGTCC
>NZ_QYBB01000001.1 GCF_004137685.1 Lichenibacterium minor
TGCTCCGTCCTCACCTGGGTTGCACCAGCATGCTATCAGCTGCTGCAGAGGGAGGGGCGGGCCATCCATAAAGGGGGAAGCCGTCGGCTACGCGTGCACCACGCGGCCGTAGGCGTCGAGAACGGCCTCGTGCATGGTTTCGGACAGGGTCGGGTGCGGGAACACCGTGTGCATCAGGTCCTCCTCGGTGGTTTCGAGGTTCATCGCCACCACGAAGCCCTGGATCAGCTCCGTCACCTCCGCGCCCACCATGTGGGCTCCCAGCAGCTGGCCGGTGTCGGCGTCGAAGATCGTCTTCACCATGCCCTCGGGCTCGCCGAGCGCGATGGCCTTGCCGTTGCCGATGAACTTGAAGCGCCCGACCTTCAGCTTGTGCCCGGCCTCCTTGGCCTTGGCTTCGGTCAGCCCCACGGACGCGATCTGCGGCTGGCAATAGGTGCAGCCGGGGATCATGGCGCGGTCGAGCGCGTGGGTGTGCATTCCCTTGATGGTTTCGACGCAGATCACGCCCTCGTGCTCGGCCTTGTGGGCCAGCATCGGGGGACCGGCGATGTCGCCGATGGCGTAGATGCCGGCCACGTTGGTGCGGCCGAAGCCGTCGGTCGCCACCGTGTTGCGCTCCACCTTCACGCCCAGCGCTTCGAGCCCGATGTTCTCCGTGTTGCCCACGACGCCCACGGCCGAGATCATGCGGTCGGCGGTGATCTGGGACGTGCCGCCCTTGCCGTCGTCGATGGTGGCCGTGATGGAGTCGGCGCCCTTCACCACGCCCGTCACCTTCGACCCGGTGAGGATCTTGATGCCCATCTTCTCGAAGCGGCCGCGCGCGAAGGCGGCGATCTCCGGATCCTCGACGGGCAGGATCTGCGGCAGCACCTCGACGATCGTCACCTCGGCGCCCATCGCGCGGTAGAAATAGGCGAACTCGACCCCGATCGCGCCCGACCCCATCACCAGCAGCGACTTGGGGAAAGTCTGCGGGACCATCGCCTCGTAATAGGTCCAGATCAGCTTGCCGTCGGGCTCGAGGCCCGGCAGCGCGCGCGGGCGGGCGCCCGTCGCCACGATGATGTGGGGGGCCGTATAGGTGCCCTCGGCCTTGGCGCCCTTCGGCGGCGGCACCGGCTTGCCGCCGAGCGCCGACCGCGTGGCGGGCTTCACCGCGACGGTGCCGACCTTGGTGATCGTCGCCTCGCCCCAGATGACGTCGACCTTGTTCTTCTTCAGCAGGAAGCCGACGCCGCCCGAAAGCTGCGCCGACACGCCGCGCGACCGGCCGACCACCTTGCCGAGGTCGAAGCCCGTGCCGGTGGCCGACAGGCCGTAGGCGTCGGCGTGCTGCATGGTGTGGTAGACCTCGGCCGAGCGCAGCAGGGCCTTCGTGGGGATGCAGCCCCAGTTGAGGCAGATGCCGCCGAGGTGCTCGCGGTCGATCACGGCGGTCTTGAAGCCGAGCTGCGCCGCCCGGATGGCCGTGACGTAGCCGCCCGGGCCGGCCCCGACCACGATGATGTCGTATGCGTCAGCCATGGCGTGTCGCTCTCGATGGGATGGCGTCGTTTGGATGCGGATTGGGACAGGAGGCCGGAGCGCGCGCGGCCCCGCCGCCTCCCCAGGATCCGGTGGAGGCGGCGGCCGGGCGCGCCTTTCAGACCAGCATGCTCATCGGATGCTCGATGAAGTCCTTGAAGGCGCTCATCAGCTCGGCGCCGAGCGCGCCGTCCACCGCGCGGTGGTCGGTCGACAGCGTCACCGTCATCACGGTCGCGACCTTCGGCTCGCCGCCCTTCACCACGACGCGCTTCTCGCCGGCGCCCACCGCCAGGATCGTGGCATGGGGCGGGTTGACGATGGCCTGGAAGTTCTTGACCCCGAACATGCCGAGGTTGGACACCGCGGTGGTGCCGCCCTCGTATTCGGTGGGCTTCAGCTTCCGGGATTTCGCGCGCGACGCCATGTCCTTGACCTCGCCCGAGATGGTCGACAGCGTCTTGGTTTCGGCCGCGCGGACGATGGGGGTGATGAGGCCGCCGGGGATCGACACCGCCACGCCCACGTCGGCGTGCTTGTGCTTCAGCATGGCGCCGTCGGTCCAGGACACGTTGGCCTCGGGCACGCGCTTGAGCGCCAGCGCCAGCGCCTTGATGATGAAATCGTTGACCGACAGCTTGAAGGCCGGCTTGCCGTCCTTGTCCTTCGGCGCCGAGCCGTTCACCTGCTCGCGCAGCGCCATCAGGGCGTCGAGCTCGCAGTCGGCCGACAGGTAGAAGTGTGGGATGGTCTGCTTCGCTTCGGTGAGGCGGCGCGCGATGGTCTTGCGCATCCCGTCATGCGGCACCTCCTCGAAGGAGCCGGCCGGGAACATCTTCTTCACCTGCTCGTCCGACGCGCCGGCGGGCTTGGGGGCGGCGGCTGCGGGGGCCGGCGCCGCGGCGGGCGCGGCCTGGGGCGCGGGCGCCGGGGCGGCTGCGGCCTTCGGCGGGTTGGCGATGGCGGAGCGGACGTCGCGCTCGACGATGCGGCCGTGCGGGCCCGACCCCTTCACCGACGCGACGTCGAGACCCGCCTCCTTGGCGACGCGGCGCGCCAGCGGCGACGCGAAGACGCGCCCGCTGGCCGGCTGGGCTCCGCCGCCGGCCTGAGGCGCCGGGGCCGCACCGCCCGCCGCCGGCTTGGCGTCCACGGGCTTCAGTTCCGGGGCGCGCTCGTACTGGTGCCCTTCCGGCACCGTGAGGTCGCCGGCCGACGCCGCCTGGGGCGGCGGGGCGGCCGAAGCGGGCGCCGGCGTCGCGGGCGCCTTGGCGCCGCCGCCCGCCGCCACCGCCGACACATCCTCGCCGTCGGCGGCAATCAGGCCGATCAGCTCGTTGACGGGCACGTCCGCAGTGCCCTCCGGCACGACGATCTTCGCCAGCACGCCCTCGTCGACCGCTTCCACCTCCATGGTGGCCTTGTCGGTCTCGATCTCGGCAATCACGTCGCCGGACTTGATGGCGTCGCCTTCCTTCTTCAACCACTTGGCGAGGTTGCCCTTCTCCATCGTGGGGGACAGGGCCGGCATCAGGATGTTGGTGGGCATGGACGCCTCGAAGGGGGGCCGGAGCAGCCGGGCTGCCGAAGATGCGAGGAAGCGGCAGGCCCTCACGAACCTGCCGAAAGCCCGGCGGAGCGCGCCGGGCCGGGTGGTCACCGGTAGGTGACCGCCTTCACGGCCGCCACCACGTCGGCGACGGTCGGCAGGGCCAGCTTTTCGAGGTTGGCGGCGTAGGGCATCGGCACGTCCTTGCCGCTGACCCGCAGCACGGGCGCGTCGAGGTCGTCGAAGGCGAGCTCCATCAGCCGCGCCGCGATCTCGGCGCCGACGCCGGATTGGGCCCAGCCCTCCTCCACGGTGACGCAGCGGTTGGTCTTCTTGACCGACCGCACCACCGTGTCGATGTCCATCGGCCGGATGGTGCGCAGGTCGACGACCTCGGCCTCGATGCCCTCCTTGGCGAGCTCGTCGGCGGCCTTCAGGGCATAGGTCATGCCGATCGACCAGGACACGATGGTGACGTCCTTGCCCCGGCGCGCCACCTTGGCCTTGCCGATCGGCACCAGGATGTCGTCGCCCTCCGGCACCTCGAAGCTTTGCCCGTACAGGATCTCGTTTTCGAGGAACACGACCGGGTTCGGGTCGCGGATGGCGCTCTTCAGCAGGCCCTTGGCGTCGGCGGCCGAGTAGGGCGCCACGACCTTGAGGCCGGGCACGGACGAATACCAGGCGGTGTAGTCCTGGCTGTGCTGGGCGCCGACGCGGGCCGCCGCGCCGTTAGGGCCGCGGAACACGATGGGCGACCCCATCTGGCCACCGGACATGTAGAGCGTCTTGGCCGCCGAGTTGATGATGTGGTCGATCGCCTGCATGGCGAAGTTGAACGTCATGAATTCGACGATGGGCTTCAGGCCCGACATCGAGGCGCCGACGCAGATGCCGGCGAAGCCGTGCTCGGTGATGGGCGTGTCGATGACGCGCTTGGCGCCGAACTCCTGCAGCAGCCCCTGGGTGACCTTGTAGGCGCCCTGGTATTCGGCGACCTCCTCGCCCATCACGAAGACCTTGGGCTCGCGCCGCATCTCCTCCGCCATGGCGTCGCGGAGCGCTTCGCGCACCGTCATGGTGACCATCTTGGTGCCGGCCGGCACGTCCGGGGCGTCCGGCTCGGGCGCGCCGCCCTTC
Source organism: Lichenibacterium minor (assembly GCF_004137685.1). Lineage (GTDB taxonomy): Bacteria > Pseudomonadota > Alphaproteobacteria > Rhizobiales > Beijerinckiaceae > Lichenihabitans > Lichenihabitans minor. The sequence continues at coordinate 4,220 of NZ_QYBB01000001.1, forward strand.
AACGCGTGGTCGGCGGCGTCGGCGGTCGGGCCGGGGCCGGGCTGGCCGGGCGCCTTGGGCTTCTCCTGGAGGTCCGGCGCGCCGGGCTTGGCCCCTTCCGGCACGGATCCGCCCGCCGCCGGGGCGGACGCCTCCGCCTTCGGGGCGGGGGCCGCGCCCGCGGGCGCGGCATCCGCCGCTTCGCCCTCGGCGACGATCACGCCGATGGGCGTGTTGACCGCCACGTTGTCGGTGCCCTCCTCGACCAGGATGGCGCCGAGCGTGCCCTCGTCGACCGCTTCCACCTCCATCGTGGCCTTGTCGGTCTCGATCTCGGCGAGGACGTCGCCGGACTTGACCTGATCGCCGACCTTCTTGACCCACTTGGACAGCTTGCCCTGCTCCATCGTCGGGGACAGGGCGGGCATCAATACGTTGGTGGCCATGGTTCTTCCCTAGAGCCTGTCAGGCGGTCAGAGCGTGATGTCGGTCCACAGCTCCGACGGATCGGGCTCGGGGTCGGCTTGGGCGAAATCGGCGGCCTCGGCCACCACGGCGCGGATCTTGGCGTCGACGGCCTTGAGGTCGTCCTCGGTGACGCCGTGCTCCTTGACGAGGCGCGAGCGGACCTGCTCGATCGGGTCCTGCTGGTCGCGCATCTTCTGCACCTCCTCGCGGGTGCGGTACTTCGCGGGATCCGACATGGAATGGCCGCGGTAGCGGTAGGTCTGCATCTCGAGGATCATCGGCCCCTTGCCGGACCGGCAATGCTCGGCCGCTTCCTCGCCCGCCGCCTTGACGGCGCGCACGTCCATGCCGTCGACCTGCATGCCGGGGATGGCGAAGGACACGCCCCGCTTCGAGAAGTCGGTCTGCGCCGAGGAGCGCGTCACCGACGTGCCCATGGCATAGCGGTTGTTCTCGATGACGTAGATGATGGGGAGCTTCCACAGCTCCGCCATGTTGAAGCTCTCGTAAACCTGGCCCTGGTTGGCGGCGCCGTCGCCGAAATACGCCATGGCGATGGAGCCGTCGCCGTCGTACTGGCTGGCGAAGGCGAGGCCGGTGCCGAGCGACACCTGGGCGCCCACGATGCCGTGGCCGCCGTAGAAGTTCTTCTCCTTCGAGAACATGTGCATGGAGCCGCCCTTGCCGCGGCTGTAGCCGCCCCGGCGCCCGGTCAGCTCCGCCATCACGCCCTTCGGGTCCATGCCGCAGGCCAGCATGTGGCCGTGGTCCCGGTAGCCGGTGATGACCTTGTCCTTCGGCGTGGTGGCCATCTTCATGCCGACCACCACGGCTTCCTGGCCGATGTAGAGGTGGCAGAAGCCGCCGATCAGGCCCATGCCGTACATCTGGCCGGCCTTCTCCTCGAAGCGGCGGATCAGCAGCATGTCGTAGTAGCTGTCCATCTCCTCGCCCTTCGTGAAGGCGGCGAAATGGTTGCGCTGGCCCGACACGTCGTGGGCGTCGTCCTCGGCGCGGGAGAGTTCTGCGGCTACGGCCATGGGCGCTCCTTCATGCGACAGCGGCGCCGTCGAGGGCGCCGTTCACATCTTCCGGAGCGCAAACTAGCCGAGCGGGCCGCCGAAGGCGAGAGCCGCGACGCCGCTTCCACGGCTCACCAACCCGCTGTTTTGCATGGGTAATCTGCACCTTCTGCATGCTGCGGCGCACCAAATCGGTGTTGCGCTGCAGTTGTATGCAAATATGCCGACCCTGCGGCCCGCCGTCGTCAGCGCTTGCGGTTGGCGTCGGTGAAGATCACGAGGTCCCGCGGGTCGACGTAGCCGAGCTTCAAGCGGATCTCCTCGGATGCCAGGTCGCGGTCCACCGTGTCGCTGTGCATCAGGGTGACGCGGTGGAGCCAGCCGGCGCGCTCCGCCTTGAGCCTGTCGAGGTCGGCGCGCAGCTCGGCGATCTGGATCTTGTACTCGTCCTTGGCCTTCAGCCCGCGCTCGCCGTGGATGGCGGTCTGGATGAAGTAAGCCGACATCGCCCCCGACACGGCGTAGAGGAGCAGCGGGGTGAGGATGGCGCGGAGGCGCGTGCGGACGACCATGGGACCACCCTGCACGCCCCGGGTTGATGCGGCGTTAAGGACGTCGGCGGACGGGACGCTGCGACGGAATGCCGGCCACGGGCGTTGACGGCGCGACCCCGCCCGGAGCCGCCCGCATGCCCGATCCCGTCGACCTGTTCCCCGGCTTCGCGTCCCGCACCGTGTCGACCGAAGGCGCCCGCATTTTCGCGCGGGTCGGCGGCGAAGGGCCGCCGCTGCTGCTCGTCCACGGCTTCCCCGAAACCTCGGCGCAGTGGCACCGCATCGCGCCGAAGCTCGCGGAGCGCTTCACCGTCGTGGTGCCGGACCTGCGCGGGTACGGCTGGTCGTCGGCGCCGGCGAGCCGCGACGGGGACGGCTACACCAAGCGCGCCATGGGCGCCGACCTCGTGGCGCTGATGGACGACCTCGGCTTCGCGCGCTTCCGCTTCGTCGGCCACGACCGCGGGGCCCGCGTCGGCTATCGCCTCGCCCTCGACCAGCCGGGACGGATCGAGCGCCTGGCGCTGCTCGACATCGTGCCGACGGTGGACGTGTGGCGCTCGCGCGAGGCCGACCCGGACGTGTCGCCGCACTGGCCCTGGCTGGCCCGCCCTGCCCCGGAACCCGAGCGCGCCATCGGCGCCGACCCGATCAGCTATTTCGAGGGCCTGCTGGCCAAATGGAGCGGCGCGAAGGACCTGTCGCCCTTCGCGCCCGACGCCCTGGCGCTGTACCGCGCGTCCTGGAACGAGCCGTCGCGCATCCACGCCATGTGCGAGGACTACCGCGCCGGGGCCGCGCAGGACGTCGACGCCGACCGGGCCGACGAGGCCGCGGGCCGCACGATCGCCTGCCCGGTGCTCGTGGTGGCGAGCCGCCATTACCTCGTCAAGGCGGGCAAGCCGGCGCCGGTCGAGGTTTGGCGGTCGCGGCTCGCCCCCGACGCGCGAGGCGTCGAAACCGACACCGGACACTTCATGGCCGAGGAGGACCCGGACGCGACGCTGGCGGCGCTGACGGCGTTCCTGTAGGGGCGCGGCCGTCCGGCGGGACCTCGCCTCAGCGCGTCGGGCCGCCGGGCCCGTGCAGGAGCAGCAGCCGCGCCAGCGTGTCCCGCGTGCCCGGGTCCATCGCGCCGTCGACGCGCGCCGGGCGGTGGCGCCGCTGGAAGGCTTCGACGACGCCGCGGCTCGCCGCGTCGTGGATCCCCGACGGCGCGATGCCGTAGCCGAGGCGGGCGAGGTCCGCCTGCACGGCTCGCACCTCCTCCGGGTCGAGCGGCAGGCCGATCGAACCGTCGTCGGAGGGCTCGACCCAGATCGCCGCACCGGCGTCGGCCAGCCGTTTCCAGGGGAACAGTTCGCCCGGGTCCCGCTTGCGCGACGGCGCGATGTCGGAATGGGCGAGCACGCGCTCGGGCGCGATGCCGTGCCTGTCCATCACGTCGCGGCAAAGGGCGATCACCGCCGCGACCTGCGCCTCAGGATAGGCCGGCAGGCCGAAGTCGTGGCCGCCGTTGACGATCTCGACGCCGATCGAAGCCGAGTTGAGGTCGTCGGCGCCGCACCACAGGCCGCGCCCCGCGTGCCAGGCGCGACGAGATTCGGGCACGAGCTGGATCACCGTGCCGTCCTCCTCCACCACGTAGTGGCAGGAGACTTCGGCTTCGGGGTCGCACAGGCGGCGCAGGGCGGACGGCCCGTCCGCCATGCCGGTGTAATGCACCACGATGGCGTCGGGCCGCGCCGGGCCGCGCCGGGCGTTGTGGTTCGGCGAAGGACGGACGGCCGCGGCGACGCGGCTGTCCGTCGCCGGTGCGGCCGCCTCCTCGCTCAATAGTTCGACGGCGGGACGGCGCGGTAGCCGGCGAGCTTCAAGCAGACGGGGTTGCCGTATTCGTCGTAGCCCATCCTGGCGCAGGCGCGCGGCGGCGGCGCATATTCGACGGGCGGCGCGTAGCCGTAGCGGGGCGTCGACGCCGCGCCCAGCACCGCACCCGTGCCGGCACCCACGGCCGCACCGGCCAGCGCGCCCATCGGGCGCCCCGTGGCGAGGCCGCCGATGAGGGCACCCGTGGCGCCGCCCAAGACGGCGCCGCGGCCGGCGTTGTAGTCTTGGGGCGTCTGCGCCGCGCAGCCGGCCAGCGCGAGCGCCGACAGCATGGCGGCACCGACCGCCGCGGATCTCTTGTTCATCTCGACTCCCTTCGGCACGACGCCGAACCCGGCCCAACCCGACGCGCGACCCTGCCGCCGGCAACGTGAATGCCGGCCTAACGATGAGGATGCCCGCCCCTCGACCGGGCGGGATCGCGCGGGTCCGCCCACGCCGTCCCGCCCAGAATCCCCGCGAAGGGCAGCGGGGGCTCAATCGGGAGGAAAACGGGCTTTTCTGCGGAAGATTCGGATGCGGGGACACGCTCGGCAGCTCGGAACCGTCCGCGACGGCCGATCCCGGGCGCGACCGTGTCAAAAACAGCACAGACGATCGAAATCGACGCGGACGAACCGGGCTTCATCGGGCTTCAACACATCGTGGCGACGGCGGGCCTGGAATTCGACGCATTTGGGCGGCGCTCTGCCGGTCCGATCAATCAGGGTGGAGGAAGCGGCTTGTTGTGGATGTCGCGTGCGTTTCTCGCGGCCGGCGCCCTGCTGGCGTCGGCCGCCCTGGCCCTGGCCGACGGGGACATGCACCAGTCGCCCGAGCTGGTGAACGCGCCGATCGCGGCGCCCGCGGCCGTGGCGCCCGCGGCGCCCGTCGCGGAAGCCGCCCCGCCGTCCCGCCGATCCGGCCGCAGGCGCACCCGCCTCGCCCGGGCGCACGAGCGCAGGGTGGCCCGCGCCGCCGCCGCCCTCACCCGCAGCGTCGACCCGTTCGGCGGCATCCGGCACCTCACCATCGGGTCGGTGCCGGCGCCCCTGCCGCCGGCGCACGGCGACGACGTGGGCGCCGCGGTGGCGACGCTGGAAGCGCCCGCCCCCGCCGGCAACCGCGAAGCCGCGGCACCGACGCCCGACACCTCCGCCTCCGCCTTCGAGGGCGCCCGCGAAGCGGCGTCGCACTCCTTGGCGGAGATGCTGGCCAAGCACGCCTTCGAGGAAGGGGTGCCGGTCGCGCTCGCCAAGGCGGTGGTCCGCATCGAGAGCGGCGGCAACGCCCGCGCGTCCAACCACGGCGCGCTCGGCCTGATGCAGATCAAGTGGGCGACGGCCCGCGCGGTGGGGTTCAGCGGGCCGGCCGCGGGGCTGCTCGTCGCCGACACCAACCTGCGCTTCGGCATGAAGGTGCTGGCCCAGGCCTATCGCGACGCCCACGGCGACCTGTGCGGCGCGTTGATGCGCTACCAGTCGGGGCACCTCGCCCGCCGCGCCAACGCTGCCAACCGCGCCTATTGCGCCCGCGCCCGCTCCCTCATGGCACGCGGCTGACGCGCGCGTGGCGGATTGGGATCCGGACCTCTACACCCGCTTCGAAGACGAGCGCACGCGCCCGGCGGCCGACCTGCTCGGCCGCGTCGCGCTCCGCTCACCCCGCCTCGCCGTCGACCTCGGCTGCGGCCCGGGCAACTCCACGGAGCTGATCCTCCGCCGCTTCCCGGACGCCGAGGTGGTCGGCCTCGACACCTCGGCGGCGATGCTGGACAGCGCGCGCCGCCGCCTGCCCGCCCTCCGCTTCGAGGCGGCCGACGCCGCCACCTGGACGCCCCGGCGCCCGCCGGACTTGATCTTCGCCAATGCCGTGCTGCAATGGGTGCCGGACCACCCGACGCTGCTGCCGAGGCTCTTCGGGCTGCTCGCGCCCGGCGGCGTCCTGGCCGTGCAGATGCCCGACAACCTGGCGGAGCCGTCCCATCGGCTGATGCGCGAGGTGGCGGCGAGCGGCCCCTGGTCGGCAGCGATCGGCGACCCCGCCGTGGCGGGGCGGGTCGGCCGCATGCTGGACGTGGACGGCTATTACGACACGCTGGCGCCGCTGGCCGCCACGGTCGAGGTGTGGCGCACCGCCTACCAGCACCGCATGGACGGGGCGGCCTCCATCGTCGCGTGGCTCAGCGCCACCGGGCTGAAACCCTTCGTCGACCCGCTGCCGCCCGACCTGAAGGCGGGTTTTCTGAGCGCCTACGAGCGGGCCATCGACGGCGCCTATCCGGCCCGCGCGGACCGGCGGCGCCTCCTCGCCTTCCCGCGCGTGTTCATGGTGGCGACGAAGCCGGCCTGAGCAGACGTTCGTGGGTCGACCCCCGAATGTCTGCTCCCCGTCGCAGGGAAGGATGGCAGGGCCGCAACCGGCCGTCGCGCCCGGCGGCGGCGCCCGCGACGACGCGGCGGCGAACCGGATGGCGCCGGCAGGGGTTTTGCGGAGCGAACCCGCCGGAGCCCCGCCCCCATGGCCGATCAGCAGCCCAAACCCGACCTCCTCGCCGGCGTCGCCCTCGACGCCATCCCGGCCTCCGGCCTGCTCGCCGGGACGATCGGGACGCGCGACGCCGTGCTGGTGCGCGACGGCGACGCGATCCGCGCCGTCGGCGCCAAATGCACCCATCTCGGGGCGCCGCTGGCCCAGGGGATGCTCGTCGGCGGCGAATTGCGCTGCCCCTGGCACCACGCCTGCTTCGACGTGGCGTCCGGCCGCGCCGCCAAGGCGCCCGCCTTCGATCCCCTGCCGGTCTGGCCGGTGGCGGTGGAGGATGGCCGCGCCCGCGTCACCCAGGCCGAGCCCGTCGCCCCGCCCCGCGCCGCCATCGTCCTGGCCGAAGGGCCCTTCGTGATCGTCGGCGGGGGCGCCGCCGGCTTCGCCGCCGCCGTGGCGCTGAAGGAGGGCGCGCCGCGCGCCCGGGTGACCGTGGTGTCGGACGACGACCACGCACCTTACGATCGCACGATCCTCACCAAGGACTACCTCGACGGCAAGTTCGGGGACGACCGCCTGCCCATCGCGCAGACGGACCTCGCGGGGCTCGGCGTCGAGCTCCGGCTGTCGACGGCCGTGGCGCGCGTCGACCGCGCCCGCCGCGAGGTCGTCCTCGCGGACGGCGAAGCCCTGCCCTACGCCAAGCTGCTGCTGGCGACCGGCGCCGAGCCGATCCGCCCCGACCTGCCGGGGGCGGACGGCGACCATGTCCGCGTGCTGCGCAGCCTCGCCGACTGCCGCGCCGTGCTGGCGCGCATCGGCACCGCGAAGGAGATCGTCGTGCTCGGGGCGAGCTTCATCGGCCTCGAAGCCGCCGCCTCGCTGCGGAGCCGCGGCCTCTCGGTCACGGTGGTGTCGCCCGAGGAGGCGCCGACCGCCGCGGTGTTCGGCCAGGCGGCGTCGGACGCGATCATGGCGGTGCATCGGGCCAAGGGGGTCGCGTTCAGGCTCGGCCGCGAGGTCCAGGCCATCGGGGCGGGCGACGTGACGCTCGACGACGGCGAGCGGCTCCCCGCCGACCTGGTGGTGCTCGGCACCGGCGTGTTCCCCCGGACCGCGCTCGCCGAGGCGGCGGGATTGGCGGTGGACGACGGGGTCGTGGTCGACGCCCACCTCAGGACCTCGGATCCGGACGTCTTTGCGGCCGGCGACATCGCGCGCTGGCCCGACCCGCACACGGGTCGCGACATCCGCGTCGAGCATTGGGTGGTGGCGCAGCGCCAGGGCCAGGCGGCGGCGGCCGCCATGCTGGGCCGGCCGGAGGCCTTCGCGGCGGTGCCGTTCTTCTGGTCGAAGCACTTCGACCTGTCGCTGCGCTACATCGGCCACGCCGGGCGGGACGCCGAGGTCGCGGTGGACGGCTCGCCGGCGGACCGCGACGCTACAATCGCCTTTTCGCGGGGCGGACGCGTTGAAGCGGTGGCCACGATGGGGCGCGACGTGGAGTCGCTGGAGCGGGAAGCCGCCATGGAGCGCGCCGTCGCGGCGCGGTGAGCGGGCGGCGACGGCCGCCGCCCGTCCCGTCAGCGCGGCGGCATCATGCCCTTGCCGCCCGGAGGCTTCGGCGGCCAGGAGCCCTGGGGCCGGTCGAGGCTCTGCTCGTGGCCGATCGCGCGTTCCACCACGTCGATGAACTGTTGCAGGTTCATGAAGTCGCCGGCGGCATCGCCCGACGTGTGGGGGTCGGCCACCAGCGTGGTCACGAGGTTGCGGCGGTCCTCGACGAGGAAATCGCGGAGCGCTCGCAGGCTGTCGATGTGTTCTTTCACGGGACATCTCGGGAGGAAGGGCGCCGCCGGACGGCCGCGTTCCGCCGTCCGCATAGCCGAAACGGCGCTTCCGGGCCACCGCGGGGGCGCGACGGCGGCCGGGGTGGGTGCAATTCAACGCCGGTTCACCATCTGGGGTGAGAGTGAGGGCTTGCCCATTTGTAATGCCGCCGCGCTTGCCCCCCGGGCGGCGCGACGGTAGCCGATGGGGCCCATCCCCGCGCGGCGCGGTCCAAGCCCGCGCGGCGCAGCCCAGGACAGGCGGCTTGAACGCACCGATCTCCGATCTCGAAGCCATCCCCATGTACAATGGGGGCTTCATGGCGGTGGCGCAGCTCGCCAGCCACCACGGCGTGCTGGCCTCCGCGGCCCAGCTCAGCCACGATTCCGGGCTCGGCGACGCCCCGCCCACGGCCGAGGACCTCGCCCGCTCCGCCATCCGGGTCGGGCTGAAGGCCCGCGTGGTGCGCGACCCCGACGTCAAGCGGATGAAGACCATCCCGGTGCCCGCCATCGTCAAGGTGAAGGACGGCACCTGGGCGGTGTTCGGCGTTGAAACCGAGCCGGGGCTGCACCGCGTCATCGACCCGCTGACGCGCCGCCAGGTCCAGCTCTCGATCCCCGAGGTGCTGGAGCGGCTCGACCGCGAGGTGATCCTCGTCGGCAAGAGCGCCGGCCTCGCCGCCGAACAGCTGAAGTTCGGCCTCGGCTGGTTCGTGCCGGCCATCAGGCGCTACCACAAGCCGCTGGTGCACGTCCTCGTCACGTCCTTCTTCATCAACCTGCTGGCCCTCGCGACCCCGCTGGTGTTCCAGCTCGTCGTCGACAAGGTGCTGGTGTCGAAGAGCTATTCGACGCTGGTGGTGGTCATCTCCGCCATGGTGCTGATTTCCATCTTTTCCGGCATCCTGAAGTACCTGCGCGCCTATGTGCTGAACCACACGTCGAACCGCATCGACGTCGAGCTCGGCGCCAAGCTGTATGCCCACCTGATCCGCCTGCCGATCTCCTACTTCGAGCGCCGCCCCGCCGGCATCATCGTGACCCGCGCCCGCGAGATCGAGACGGTGCGGCGCTTCATGACGGACCAGAGCCTCACGTCGGTCGTCGACCTGCTGTTCCTGTTCATCTACCTCGGCGTGCTGATGCTCTACTCGCCGGCCCTGACGCTGGTGATCCTGCTGCTGATCCCGGTCTATTTCGGCATCAGCCTGCTGGTGAAGCCGACCTACCGCAGGCGGCTGAAGGACAAGTTCCGCCGCTGGTCCAAGGCGCAGCAGCTCCTCGTCGAGACGATCGTCGGCGTGCAGACCATCAAGGCCTCGGCGGTCGAGCCCATCTTCCAGAAGATGTGGGAGGAGCGGCTGTCGGCCTACGTCAAGGCGGGCTTCGCCTCGACCATGCTGGGCACCATCACCCAGACCAGCATCTCCTTCGTCACCAACCTGCAGACGGCGCTGATCCTGTTCTTCGGCACGCAGCTCGTCATCTCGGGCTCCATGACGGTGGGCGGCCTCATCGCCTTCTCGATGATCGGGCAGCGCGTCACGCAGCCGATCCTGCGCTCGGCGCAGCTGTACCAGGGCTTCCAGGAGGTGCAGGTGTCGCTCGAGCACCTGGCCGACATCCTCGACGCGCCGGTGGAGCAGCAGCCCGCGGCGCTGCAGGCATTGCCCGCGCCGAAGGGCGCCATCGAACTGCGCGACGTGTCGTTCCGCTATCGCCCCGAGCTGCCCGAAGCGCTGCGCAAGGTCAGCCTCGCGATCCGGCCGGGCGAGGTGATCGGCATCGTCGGCCCGTCGGGCTCCGGCAAGTCGACCCTGACCAAGCTCGTGCAGCGGTTCCACGCGCCGTCGAGCGGCGACATCCTGGTCGACGGCATCGACATCGCCCAGGTGGACCCGACCTGGCTGCGGCGGCAGCTCGGCGTCGTGCTGCAGGAGAACTTCCTGTTCAACCAGACCGTCCACGAGAACATCGCGCTCGCCAATCCGGCGCTGTCGCGCGCCGGGGTGGTGCGGGTGGCCAAGCTCGCCGGCGCCGACGAGTTCATCGCCAAACTGCCGCAGGGCTACGACACGGTGATCGAGGAGCGGGGCGCCAACCTGTCGGGCGGCCAGCGCCAGCGCATCGCCATCGCGCGGGCGCTCGCCACCGATCCGCGGATCCTGATCCTCGACGAGGCCACCAGCGCGCTCGACTACGAGAGCGAGCGCATCATCCGCCACAACATGGACCATATCGCGCGGGGGCGCACCGTGATCATCATCGCCCACCGCCTCGCCGCCGTGCGCCACTGCGACCGCATCGTCGGCATGACCAAGGGCGAGATCATCGAGATCGGCACCCACGACGACCTGATCGGCCGCCGCGACGGCCTCTACGCGCGGCTGTGGTCCCTCCAGACCGATCAGGTGAGCGCATGACCACGATGCGCCGCGGATCCATCGCGGGGGCGGACGCGCTCGACGCCGCTCCCGGAAACGTGCAGCCCGGCCCCCCGGCGGAGGGCGCCGCCGCGGTTCTCGCCGATCCCGCTGCTCCGGCTCCCGGGCGCCGACGCCGCGGCGTCCCGGCGGAACAGAATGGGGCCGCGCTGACCGCGACCGCCGGGGAAACGCCGAGCCGCCGCCTCCAGGCGGCCCGCGCGGTCGCGGCGGTCCCGGCCCCCGCCCGCTCCGACGGGCCGCAGCGCGACACCGTGGCGCCCGGCCGCCGGCTGCAGGGCGCCGGGGGCGCGCAGACGCCGCGTCCCGCCGGCCCGGGGCGCGACGTGACGGTGGCGGGCGCCGGCCAGCCCGCCCGCAGGAAGCACGCCGGGCGCCCGGTGATCGACCTCGACGAGCTGTGGGCCCCCGTCAAGCCCGACCGCGCCGCCGTCGACCGCGAGTTCCTGCCCGGGGCGCTGGAGATCCTGGAAGCGCCGGCGTCGCCGATCCGCGTGTGGCTCATCTATGCGCTGTGCGGGCTGGTCACGGCGGCGCTGGCGTGGTCCTGGTTCGGCCATCTCGACGTTTATGCCGACGCGACCGGCAAGGTGCAGGCGTCGGGCCGCACCAAGGTGGTGCAGCCGGTCGAATCCGGCAGGGTCGAGGAGATCCAGGCCACCGACGGGGACCACGTGAAGGCGGGTGCCGTGCTGGTGCGGCTCGACCCGACGTCGGCCATCGCCGACCGCAACGTCACGCGGGACCAGCTGTGGAACGCCCGCGGCGAGGTCATCCGCCACCAGGCGGAGATCGGAGCCCTCGCCTCCGAGAAGGTGAACACCGCCCCGAAGGTCGAATGGCCGTCCGATCTGCCCGGCTACGTCACGGCGCGCGAAACGCAGGCCCTGACGGGCGAGCTGTCGAGCATCGCCGCCACCTTGGCGAGCCTGCAGGCCGAGCGGGTCGCCACCGTGGCCGACCGCGACAAGTACCAGGCCAACATCGAGCCGCAGAAGAAGGTGATCGCCCTCGTCACCGAGCACCTCGGCATGGGCAACCAGCTGTACAAGGACGGTTACAACAGCCGGCTCACGGTGATCACCGAGGAACAGCAGCTGCAGACGGCGCAGCTCCAGCTCGTCAACCTGCAGGGCAGCCTGGCCCAGGCCGAAGCCGCCATCCCGGTCATCGACGCCAAGATCCTGTCGACGCGTCAAACCTTCGTGACGACGAACACGACCGCGCTGGTCCAGTCCCAGCAGCAGGTCGACAAGCTCCGCCAGGACCTCGCCAAGGCCGACGAGAAGGTGGACCACATGACCCTCACGTCTCCGATCGACGGCACCGTGCAGGCCACCGCGGTGACCACGGTGGGCCAGGTCGTCACCACGGGCCAGCAGCTCATGCAGGTCGTGCCGGAAGGCACGCCGCTGGAGGTCGACGCCTATATCCTCAACTCGGACGCGGGCTTCGTCCGTGTGGGCCAGGATGCGACCATCAAGGTCGACACGTTCCCCTACACGCGCTACGGCACCATCTCGGGCAAGGTGACCAAGGTGGCGGCCGACGCGCTGCCGGGCAAGCAGGCGCAGCAGCAGCAGGGCAACGGTTCGACGCCGCCCAGCGCCGATGGGTCCATGTCGGTGACGAGCGCGGCGCAGCAGGTGACGGACCTCGTCTTCCCCGTGACGGTGGTGCCGGACCAGCCCGGCCTCATGGTGGACGGCCGCTTGAGGAAACTCACCTCCGGAATGACCGTCACGGTTGAAATTCGCACCGAAAGCCGGCGCGCGATCGACTACATCTTGTCGCCTCTGCATTCGCTCTTCGAACAATCGGCGCAGGAACGATGACGGGATCGTCGCGTTGTCAGGATTGAGACAACGATCGGTCTGGGTCGCGCGAGCAACACGTCCACACTTCCGTAAGGCTGTCCGACGCAAGCTGGAGCGTGGCCTTGTCCGTGGGGCAGGTTTCGACGTAGATGACACGCTGAGGACGCGATCCGTCGGCGATGCCAGGTGGGTGTGGTTCGATCCCTCTGCTTCGCGGCGGGAAGAGATGATGGGAGCTCAGGATGGCTGGATATTACGGCTACAGCAGCTACGGCTACAGCAGCTATGGCTATAGCTCGTACGGCTACAGCAGCTACGGTTACGGCTCGTATGGGTACAGCTCGTACGGCTACGGCAGCTACGGCTTCGCCTACGGCGGATACTACGGCTACGGCGGATACTACGGCTACGGTGGCTATTATGGCTACGGCGGCTACTACGGTTACGGTGGCTACAGCTACGGCGGCTACTACGGCTACGGCGGTTACAGCTACGGTGGCTACTACGGCTACGGTGGTTACAGCTACGGTGGTTACTACGGCTACGGCGGCTACAGCTACGGTGGCTACTATGGCTACGGTGGCTACTACGGCGGCGGGTACGCCGGTTACTACGGTGGCGGGTACGCTGGCTACTACGGTGGCGGGTACGCCGGCTACTACGGCTCTTCCTACGGCGGCGGATACTATTCGGCCTACAGCGCCGCCGCGTAAAGCGCTTCGCTGCTTCGACGAGCTACATCGGGGGGCGCCGGCTTTCGAGCCGGCGCCCTTTTCGTTGGGCCAGCCGGCGTTCAACGGTCGGCGGCGACGAGGCCCAGCCAGTTGCGGTAGAACTGCGTCGCGGACGCCTGCCACAGGTTCAGCATGGGCAGGCGACAGGCCCAGTCGCGCGGAAACGCGTCCCAGGAGGCCAGCGAGCGCTCCTTCCGGGCCCGCGCCTCGAAGTCGGCGACCGCCCCTTCGGTGCGCGCGTCGAAATAGCCGGACGGCAGCGCCGGGAGATCGTCCCCGTGGCCCGCCAGGAAGCGATGGGCATCGCGGCGGTATTCCCGGAACAGCGTGTCGGCATCGTATTCGGGGTGGCCCTGCAGGAACACGAAGAGGCTGGCCCACTGCTTGGTGAAGCAGTCGATCCCCGCTTCCATCGAGCGCGACGCGATCCGGTAGCCATGCGAGCGGAGGTCGCCTTCGGCGAGGTCGTTCCAGCGGGAATGCGGCACGCGCAGGCCGGAGGGCGCCCCCGCGAACAGCCCGCCATCCGCCACGGGAACGCATTCGAACAGGCCGAAGCGCTTCCGGGGCAGCTTCCGCCGCGCGATCCCGTCGAGGTGGAGCACCGCGGCATGGGCGGCGAGGCAGGACCAGATGGTCGAAACGGTATTGTGCTCGGCCCAATCGACGACGCGCGTCAGCGCATCCCAGTAGGGCTCGTCGGCCAGGGACGGGGCGAGGGGCTCGGCCCCGGTGACGATGAGGGCGTCGAGCCTCGCCCGCTCCAGCGCGTCCGAGCCGCGGTAGCGGCCCGCCATGGCGCTCCGGGCCGCGTCCCCGCGCGGCAGCTCGCCGAGGGAGAACAGGTGGAGGTGCACGTCGAGCGGACCCGAAGCGGCGGCGAGCAGGCGGGCGAACTGGCGCTCCGTCGCCTTCAGCGCCACATCGGGCATGTTGTTGACGAGGCCGATGTCGAGCCGGCCCGGGCGCCGGCCGGGGATCGACCCGGGCGGCTCGACCCCTTCGATCGTGCCGAGGCAGGCATCGACACCCTGGACCATCAGCGGCATGGGCGCCCTCCCCCCGACACGCGCGACGCGGCGCTCATTCCGCCGCCAGCGGCCGTTCACCGCGGCGCGCCGCGGCGGCCAGGGCCTGATCGAGGTCGGCCAGGATGTCGTCGATGTGCTCGATGCCGACGCTGAGCCGGATCGTTTCCGGACGCACGCCGGCGCCGACCTGTTGCGCCGGCGACATCTGGCGATGCGTCGTCGAGGCGGGGTGGCAGGCGAGGGACTTCACGTCGCCGATGTTGACGAGGCGCTTCACCAGCTTCAGCGCGTCGTAGAACGCCTGCCCGCCGGCATACCCGCCAGTGGCGCCGAAGGTCAGCAGCGACGGCGGCCGGCCGCCGAGGTAGCGCTGCGCCAGGGCGTGGTAGGGCGAGGACGGGAAGCCGGCGTAGTTGACCCAGGCGACGCGCGGGTCGGCGGCGAGGAAATCGGCCACCCGGCGGGCGTTGGCGACGTGGCGCTCGACGCGCAGCGCCACCGTCTCGATGCCCTGGATCAGCAGGAAGGCGCTCATCGCGGGCAGCACCGCGCCCGTCGTGCGCTGGTAAACGCTGCGCAGCCGGGCCGCGAAGGCGGTGCGCCCGAAGCGCTCCGCGTAGACCATGCCGTGGTACGAGGCGTCGGGTTCGCAGAACATGGGGAAGCGCGCGGCGTTGGCGGCCCAGTCGAACGTGCCTCCGTCCACCACGGCGCCGCCCAGCGTCGTGCCGTGGCCGCCCATGAACTTGGTGAGCGATTCCACCACGATGTCGGCGCCATGCTCGATCGGCCGCACCAGGATGGGGGTCGCGACCGTGTTGTCGACGACGAGCGGCACGCCGTGCCGGTGGGCCACCTCGGCCAGCGCGGCGAGGTCGGGGATGTTGCCGGCCGGGTTGCCGACGCTTTCGCAGAACACCGCCCGGGTGTCGGCGTCGATCATGCGCTCGACGTCGTCCGCGGAATCCGATGCGGCGAAGCGGCCCGTGATGCCCATGCGGGGCAACGTATGGGCGAGCAGCGTGTGGGTGGTGCCGTAGAGCTGCGGCACGGTGACGATGTTGCCGCCGCGGTCGGCGAGGTTCGCCAACGCGTAATAGGTGGCGGCCTGGCCCGTCGACACCGCGACCGCCGCGGCGCCGCCTTCCAGCGCGGCGACGCGCTCCTCCAGCACCGCCACGGTGGGGTTGGCGATGCGGCTGTAGCGGTAGCCCTCCTCCTCCAGGTTGAACAGCGCCGCGCCGTGGTCCGCGCTGTCGAAGGCGAAGGCGACGGACTGGTAGATCGGCACCGCGACCGCGTGGGTCGCCGGGTCGTCGGCGAAGCCGGCGTGAAGCGCGATCGTCTCGTTCCGCATGGCTGAGGTCCCCGTCCCGTTTCGACGCGCGCCGCGCTCGCGCGCGCCGCGCCCTAACCCATTCCGGCACGATCCTGGGCGATCGCGATGAAAGGCGCGTCAACACCGGCCGCCCCTGCAACGGTCGCGCCGAAAGACCGACCCTATACTTTACAGTTCGGCAACGTCGGAGCGCGATAACCATGACGGCATCGCGGCGCCGCGGTTTTCATCCAAAATCAGGGCCCTCGGCCGAGACTGGAGGCGCGGCATCGGCCGCCCGCCCGGAGCCGCGCCCCATGATCCCGTCCCCCGCCGCCCGCCCTTCCGCCACCAAGCGCTGGCTGCGGGCGCTGGAACTGACCGCCGGCCTCGACGGTCCCGAGGCTCCCACCTTCCCCGATCTCCTCGACGCGATGGCGCTGAGCCGGGGCGACAGCCCGGCGCTGCTGTCCGACGCGGAAACGCTGACCTACGCGGAACTGGCGGCACGCTCGAACCGCTACGGCCGCTGGGCGCTGTCGCTCGGCCTCGCGCCCGGCAGCACGATCGGCCTGATGATGCCGAACCGCCCCGACTACCTCGCGGCCTGGATCGGCATCGCCCGGGCCGGGCTCGCGACGGCGCTGCTCAACACGAGCCTCGTCGGCGCGTCGCTCGCCCATTGCGTCGCGGTGGCGCGGCCCGAGCACGTGGTGGTGGCGGCGTCGCTGGCGGAACGGTTCGCCGGCGCCCTGCCCCACCTCGACGCCGCGCCCCGCGCCTGGGTCCGCGACGACCCGGCCTTCGACGGCGTGCTCGCCGCGCTGTCGGGCGAGCCGCTCGGGCCGGGCGAGCGCGTCGCCCTGCGCCCGTCCCACCGGGCGCTGCTGATCTACACGTCGGGCACGACCGGCCTGCCCAAGGCGGCCGTGGTCAGCCACCGGAGGATCGTGACGTGGAGCCGCTGGTTCGCCGGCCTCGCCGCCCTCGGGCCGGACGACCGCATGTACGATTGCCTGCCCCTGTTCCACAGCGTGGGCGGCGTCGTGGCGCCGGGCTGCGTCCTGGCGGCAGGAGGATCGGTGGTGATCGCCGAGCGCTTCTCCGCGTCCCGGTTCTGGACCGACGTGGCACGCTGGGACTGCACGCTGTTCCAATACATCGGGGAACTGTGCCGCTACCTGCTGGCGGCGGCGCCCGCCGGCTCCGCGCCGCCCCCCCACCGCCTGCGCCTGGGCCTCGGCAACGGGCTGAGGCCCGACGTCTGGGAGGACTTCCGGGACCGGTTCGCCGTGCCGGAGATCATGGAGTTCTACGCCGCCACCGAGGGCAGCTTCTCGCTGGTCAACGTCGAGGGCAGGCCCGGCTCGATCGGCCGCGTGCCGCCGTTCCTGGCGCACCGCTTCCCCGCCGCCATCCTGCGCTTCGACGTCGAGGCCGGTCTGCCCTCGCGGGGGGCGGACGGGTTCTGCATCCGGGCCGCGCCGGACGAGGCCGGCGAAGCGGTCGGGCTCATCGGCGACGCCGAGGGGGCGGGCCGCTTCGAGGGCTACACGGACCGGGCCGACAGCGACGCCAAGGTGCTGCGCGACGTGTTCGCGCCCGGCGACCGCTGGTTCCGCACCGGCGACCTGATGCGGCGCGACGCGGCGGGGTTCTTCTTCTTCGTCGACCGGATCGGCGACACCTTCCGGTGGTGCGGCGAGAACGTCGCCACCACCGAGGTGGCCGAAGCGCTGACGGGTGCGCCCGGCGTGGTCGAGGCCACGGTCTACGGCGTGGCGGTGCCCCACCGGGACGGGCGCGCCGGCATGGCGGCGCTGGTGACCGGCGAGGGGTTCTCGCTGGCGGCGCTGCGGCTCCACCTCGCGTCGCGCTTGCCCGCCTATGCGCGGCCGGTGTTCCTGCGGCTGCAGCCCGCCATCGACAGCACCGACACGTTCAAGCACCGCAAGGCGCCGCTGGTCCGCGACGGCTTCGACCCCGCCGCCGTGCCGGACCCGCTCTACGTCGACGACCGCTCCGCCGGGGCCTACGTGCCGGTCGACGCGGCGCTGCACGCGCGCATCGCGGACGGCACCTTCCGGGCCTGACGCGAGGCCACCTCCCGCGGATCGCGGCGGTTCAGGCCCGGCCCTGCGCCCGCACGCGACGGTGCAGGGCGCCCGCCAGCGCCGCCGCGCCGGCGAAGAGCGCCGCGACGAAGCCCGCCACGCCCGGCCAGCCGCCGGCCGACCAGAAGACGCCCCCCACCGTGCCGAGCACGCTCGACCCCGCATAGTAGCTGAGCAGGTAGAGCGATGCCGCCTGGGCCTTGTCGCCGCCCGCGAACACCCCGACGGTGCCGCTCGCCACGCCGTGGCCGGCGAAGAAGCCCACCGTCACCAGGGCGATGCCGAACACCACCGCGGCCAGGGGGGCGAACACGGTCGCGGCGGCGCCCACCAGCGCGACCCCGAGCCCCAGCGCCATCACGGGCGCGCGGCCGATGCGGTCGGCCAGCGTGCCCGCCAGGGTCGAGGACAATGTGCCGAGCAGGTAGAGGGTGAAGATCAGGCCCTCCTGGGCCTGGTCGAGCGAATAGGGCGGCGCTTCCAACCGGTAGCCCGCGTAATTGTACACCGCCACGAAGCCCCCCATCGCCAGGAACGCGAAGGCGTAGACGAGCAGGAGCCGCCGGTCCGCCACCGCCGCCCGGAAGGCGCGCGCCTGCGTGCGGAGGTCGACGGCGCGGGGGCGGAAGTGGCGCGACGGCGGCAGGAGGAGGACGAAGCCCAGCGCGTCGACGAGCCCGAGCACGCCGATGGTCGCCACCGCGGCACGCCAGCCCGCGTGTTCGGCGACGAGGCCGGTGATCACCCGCCCCCCCATGCCGCCCACCGCGGTGGCGCCGACGTAGATCCCCATGGCGAGGCCGAGGCCGCCGGCCTCGGTTTCCTCGGCCAGATAGGTCATGGCGACCGCCGGCACGCCCCCGAGCGCCACGCCTTCGAGCGCGCGGGCGGCGAGGAACAGGGGCCAGGAAGGTGCGAAGGCCGCCACGGCGTTCAGCCCCGAAGCCAGCAGCAGCGACAGCAGCATCACGGACCGGCGCCCCTTGCGATCCGACAGGGTGGCGGCACCCACGATCGACAGGGCCAGGAAGGTGGTCACGACCGAGATCGACAGCGACGCCGCCGCGGCGTCGACCGCGAAGGCGCGCGACAGCGTCGGCAGCAGCGGCTGCGGGCAGTAGAGCAGCGAGAAGGTGGCGAAGCCGGCGAGGAACAGCGCGAGGCTCGCCCTGACGTAGCGGGCGGAGCCCACCCGGTTCCGCGGCAGGTCGGGCGCCGCGGGCGCGGCGGGGCCTCCGGCCAGGCCCGCCGCGTCGGGCAGCGAGCCGGCATCGAGGCTCGGCGCCGCGACGTCCGCGGCGGTGTCGGCGTCATACGGGCGCAGCACGGGGGTTCTCCGGTTCGGCGGGCGTCGCTTCGGCCCTATGTGGGAGCGGAGCCGGCCGTTCGGCGATCAGGAGAGACCGCCGATGACCCACCATAGCCCGTCGACCGCGCCCGAGCCCGATCCCCTGATCATGACGGCCCTGTTCGATCCGCACAGCTTCGACACGCTCGACGGGCTGCGGCGGCGCTATTTCCCGGCGGCGCAGAACCGCGTGCCCGCCCACGCCACCCTGTTCCACCACCTGCCCGGCGCCGACCTGCGCGCCGTGGTGGAGCGGATGCGGACCGATTGCGCGGCCTCGGCGCCCCTGCCCTTCACCATGGCGAGGACGCGCTTCCTCGGCCGCGGCGTGGCCTTCGAGATCGAGTGCCCGGGGCTGGTGACGCTCCGCGCCGGCTTCGCGGCGGCCTGGAAGGACAGACTCACGGCGCAGGACCGGCAGGGCTACAAGCCGCACGCCACCATCCAGAACAAGGTGTCGTCGGACGAGGCGCGCGACGCCCGTGGGCGGCTCGACGCGCTGCTGCCGATCTCCGGCACGGTCGTCGGCCTGGCGCTGTGGCACTACCGCGGCGGCCCCTGGGAGGAGGCCGGGCGCTTCGCCTTCGGGGACGGTGCCGGCTCCTGACCGCCCGCGTCAGAGCATCGCCACGACGGTCATCTCGACGCGGAGGTCGGGGTCGGCGAGGCGGGCCTCGATGCAGGCGCGGGCGGGCGGGTTCGCGCGGTCGACCCAGGCGTCGTAGACGGTGTTCATGGCTGCGAAATCGGCGATGTTGGACAGGAACACGTTGACGGCGACGATCTTCGCCTTCTCCGACCCGGCCTCGGCGAGGAGCGCGTCGACCTTGGCCAGGACCTCGCGGGTCTGGGCCTCGATCGAACCGCGGCCGTCGTCGGCCACCTGCCCGGCGAGGTAGAGCGTGCCCCCGGCCGCCACCGCCTGCGACATGCGGGGGCCGGTCTTGTAGCGCTTGATCATGGTGTGGGATCTCGGCGGCGGCGCGCGGGAAGCGCGGCATGCCGGCCTTCCTGGCCAATGGCGGACGGCGATGCAAGGGCGGCGACGGGCGCGACCGTCCCCGCCCTCAGGGCCACGCCCGGCCGCTGGCCGTCGGGGCGAGCCCGAGATGCCGCGTGATCGTGGCGCCGACGTCGGCGAAGCCCCGCCGGCCCAACGGCCCGCATCCGGCGCCGGGACCGAAGGCCAGGAGGGGCACGCATTCGCGCGTGTGGTCCGTGCCGCGGAACGTCGGGTCGTTGCCGTGGTCGGCGGTGATCACGAGGAGGTCGCCGTCGCGCAACGCCGCGAGAAGCTCCGGCAACCGCCGGTCGAAGCGCTCCAGGCAGGCCGCGTAGCCGGCGACGTCCCGCCGATGGCCGTGCTCCGAATCGAAGTCGACGAGGTTGGCGAAGGCGAAGCCGCCGTCTGGGAGGCTTGGCAGGGCGCCGAGCAGGTGGTCGAGGTTGGCGTCGTTGCCGTCGCCGTGCAGTTCCAGCCCGGTGTTGCGGTGGGCGAAGATGTCGGCCACCTTGCCGACGGTGACGACCGCGCGGCCCGCCTCGGCGCAGCGGTCGAGCACCGTGCCCG
Source organism: Lichenibacterium minor (assembly GCF_004137685.1). GTDB lineage: Bacteria > Pseudomonadota > Alphaproteobacteria > Rhizobiales > Beijerinckiaceae > Lichenihabitans > Lichenihabitans minor. The sequence continues at coordinate 24,804 of NZ_QYBB01000001.1, forward strand.
GCGGCGGCGGCATGGCGTAGTCCCTGCGGTTCCCGGTGCGGCGGAACGAGGCCGCGTCCGACCCCGTGAAGGGTCGCGCGATCACCCGGCCGATGCGCAGCGGGTCGCACAGCCGCCGCGCGGTGCGGCACAGCGCGTAAAGCCGGTCGAGCCCGAAGGCGTCCTCGTGGGCGGCGACCTGCAGCACGGAATCGACGGAAGTGTACAGGATCGGCAGGCCGGTCCTGAGCGACTCCTCGCCGAGGTCGTCGATGATCAGCGTGCCGGACGCGTGGCGGTCGCCCAGGATGCCGGACAGGCCGGCTTCCGCGCGGATCGCGGCGACGAGGTCGGGGGGAAGGCAGGGGTCGGTGGCGGGGAAATAGCCCCACCGCCCCTGCATCGGCGCCCCCGCCAGCTCCCAATGGCCCGACGGCGTGTCCTTGCCGGCCGACACCTCGATGCCGAAGCCCCAGGCGGCGCCCGGCCCGGCGGCTTCGGCGAGGCCCGGCGGCACGCCGCCCGCCACCAGCGCCGCGGCGGCGCCGAGGCCGAGGCCGTCCAGGTTCGGCAGGCGCAGCGGGCCGGCCCTGAGGCCCGGGCGGTCGGCGCGCCCCTCCGCGCAGGCTCGGGCGATGTGGCCGAGCGTGTCGGCGCCGGCGTCGCCGTAGGCGCCGGCATCGGGCGCGCCGCCGATGCCCACCGAGTCGAGGACGAGCAGGACCGCGCGGGTCACGGCGCCATCCCCCCCGGGACCGCCTCGGCGTCGAAGGCCGCGGCGAAGAGGGCGCGCGTGTAGTCGCTCGCCGGGTTGGCGAACACGTCCGCCGCCGTCCCGGCTTCGACGACGCGTCCCGACTTCATCACCACGATGTCGGTGGCCAGCGCCCGCACGACCTTGAGGTCGTGGCTGATGAACAGGTAGGCGAGGCCGCGCCGCCGCTGCAGGTCGCGCAGCAGGTCGACGATCTGGGCCTGGACCGACATGTCGAGGGCGGAGGTGGGCTCGTCCAGCACCACGAACTTCGGTTCCAGCGCCATGGCGCGCGCGATGGCGATGCGCTGCCGCTGACCGCCGGAAAACTCGTGCGGGTAGCGGTCCATGCTGCCGGGATCGAGGCCCGTGTCGGCGAGCGCCTTCGCGACGATGTCGCGGCGCCGGGCGTAGGAGAGCTTGCGCCCGATCGCCAACCCCTCCTCGACGATGCCGAAGACGCTCAAGCGCGGCGACAGCGAACCGTAGGGGTCCTGGAAGACCACCTGCAGGTCGCGGCGCAGGGGCCGCATGGCGCCGGAGTCGAGCCCGTCGATGCGGCGCCCGAGGTAGCTCACCGGCCCTTCGGAGCGGATCAGCCGCAGGATGGCGAGGCCCAGCGTCGTCTTGCCCGAGCCGGATTCGCCCACGACGCCGACGGTCTGGCCCTCGCGCACGTCGAGCGAGATGCCGTCGACGGCCTTCACGTGGCCGACGACGCGGCGCAGGAAGCCGCGGCGGATGGGGAACCACACCTTGAGGTCGTCGACCTTCAGGATGCTCTTGGCGGCCGGATCCGCGGCGGGCGGAAGCCCCTTCGGCTCGGCGGCGAGCAGCATGCGGGTGTAGGCGTGCTCCGGTGCGCCGAACACGCGCGCGGCCGGGCCGGCCTCGACGATGCGGCCCTTCTGCATCACGCAGACGTCGTCGGCGATCCGCCGCACGATGCCGAGGTCGTGCGTGATGAACAGCATCGCCATGCCGAGCTTCGCCTGCAGGTCCTTCAGCAGCCGGAGGATCTGCGCCTGCACGGTCACGTCGAGCGCGGTCGTGGGCTCGTCGGCGATGAGGAGGTCGGGGCGGTTCGCCAGCGCCATGGCGATCATGACGCGCTGGCGCTGCCCGCCCGACAGCTGGTGCGGGAAGGCGCCGAGGCGCGACGCCGGGTCGGGGATGCCGACCTCGCCCAGGAGCTCGACGATGCGGGGCCGGAGCTTCGCGCCGCCGCTCAAGCCGTGCAGCTCCAGGATCTCGCCGATCTGCGTCTCGATCGTGTGGAGCGGGTTCAGCGACGTCATGGGTTCCTGGAACACCATGGTGACGGCGCGGCCGCGGATGCGGCGCATCTCGGCCTCCGACGCCGCCAGGAGGTCGCGCCCGGCGAACAGGATGCGGCCGCCGAGCACCTCGGCGCCCGACGCTTCCAACAGCCGCGCGATCGACATGGCGGTGACGGACTTGCCGGAACCGGACTCGCCCACCAGCGCCAGCGTTCCGCCGCGCCGCAGGGCGAAGGACACGCCGTCCACCGCGCGCGTGGTCCGGCCGCCCTGGGTGAAGCCGACCGCGAGGTCCTGGACCGACAGAAGGGGCTCGGAGGTCGGGGCGTCGGGCAAGGCGGAGTCTCGGGGTGGAAGGGCGGCCGATCCTTCCCCCTTCGGAACGGAAGCCGCAAGCGCCATCTCCGGCGGCTGGCCGGCGCGGCGCGGGCGAACTATCTCAGCGGCGAGACCCGCCCCCATCCGGAACGACCATGACCGACGCCACCGCCGCCCGCCCCGCCCTGGACGAGGACACGATCGCCTTCGCCGGCAAGGTGTTCCAGCTCGCCCGCCTCGGGCACGCGCCGGAGCTCAACGAGCTGCTGGCCGCGGGCCTGCCCGCCAACCTGACCAACGACAAGGGCGACACGCTGCTGATGCTGGCCGCGTATCACGGCCACGTCGACACGGTGCGGGCGCTGATGGCGCGCGGCGCCGACGCGACCCGCGCCAACGACCGCGGGCAGGTCCCGCTCACGGCCGCGGCCTTCAAGGGGTACGGCGCCGTGATGGCGGCGATGCTCGATGCCGGCACCGCGGTCGACGGCTGCGGGCCGGACGGCAAGACGGCCCTGATGATGGCGGCCATGTTCGACCGGACCGAGATGCTCGACCTGCTGATGGCCCGGGGGGCCGACGCGGACGCCCGCGACGCCGCCGGCCTCACCGCCCAGGACCTCGCCGACCGCATGGGGGCGACCCAGACGGCGGCGAAGCTGCGGCAGCGCTGAAGCGTCGCACCGGCGCGGATACGATCCCGCGCTCGCGCGTTTGCGCCTTCGAGGCCGCGGAGCGCGGCGGACCAGGAGGCGCGACGCCATGGAACCGATGAAGCCGATGGAACCCATGAAGCCCATGGAGCCCATGGACGGCGGCGACGCCTGGTGGCCCAAGGACCTCGGCAGCCCCTCGTCGAGCGGCGCCCAGAACGGCATGCGCTATGCCTTCTTCCCCGACAAGCAACGCCTCGTCGTCGAGACGGACGGGAAGACCAAGACCTACGACACCGGCGACCACGCCATCAGCGGCGTGCAGCAGGCCAACGGCGGATCGGCGACCTTCAGCGACGCCGGCGGCACCGTCGACCTGAAGGACCTGAAGACCGTCGACTAACGGCGGCGACCGCCCGGGAACCGGGCGGTCGCGCTACGGGCCCGTGGGACGCCGGCCCCCTCCGCAGGCGGAACGCGGGCGTCACACCCCGCGCGGGAAGCTCACCACGCGGCCTTCCTCCTCGGCCGGCTCCTCCGGCTCGGCGCCATGCCCGGCGATGCGCAACCCGTCGCGGCCCGCCTCGATCGGCACGTTGGCGCCGTCCCGCACCTCGCCCGCCAGGATGAGTTCGGCCAGCGGGTCCTGGACCGCCTTCTGGATGGCGCGCTTCAACGGGCGCGCCCCGTAGACCGGATCGTAGCCCTTGTCGGCCAGCCAGGCCCGCGCTGCGGGCGCGAGGTCGAGCGTGATCTTGCGATCCGCCAGCAGGCGCTGCAGCCGCCCGAACTGGATGTCGACGATGGCCGCCATGTTGTCCCGGCGCAGCCGGTGGAACAGGATGATCTCGTCGACGCGGTTCAGGAACTCCGGCCGGAAGTGGCCCCGCACCACGCCCATCACGTCCTCGCGGACCTTGGCGGTGTCCTCGCCGTCCTTCTGAGCCGCGAGATGATCCGAGCCGAGGTTCGACGTCATGATGATGAGCACGTTGCGGAAGTCGACCGTGCGCCCCTGCCCGTCCGTCAGCCGCCCGTCGTCGAGCACCTGCAGCAGGACGTTGAACACGTCCGGATGCGCCTTCTCGATCTCGTCGAACAGCACGACCTGGTAGGGCCGGCGCCGCACCGCCTCGGTGAGCGCCCCGCCTTCCTCGTAGCCCACGTAGCCGGGAGGGGCGCCGATGAGCCGGCTGACGGAATGCTTCTCCATGTATTCCGACATGTCGATGCGGACCATGGCGGTCTCGTCGTCGAACAGGAACGAGGCCAGCGCCTTGGTGAGTTCCGTCTTGCCGACGCCGGTCGGCCCGAGGAACATGAAGGAGCCGATCGGCCGGTTCGGATCCTGCAGCCCGGCGCGGGCGCGGCGGACCGCTGTCGCGACGGACTTCACCGCCTCGGCCTGGCCGACGACGCGCCGGGCCAGCACGCCTTCCATGGCGAGGAGCTTGTCACGCTCCCCCTGCAGCATCTTGTCCACCGGCACGCCCGTCCAGCGCGACACCACCTGGGCGACGTTGTCGGCCGTCACGGCCTCCGACACCAGCACCTCGGAGCCCTTGGCCTCGACCTCGCCGAGCCTCTTCTCGAGATCGGGGATGACGCCGTAGGTGAGTTCGCCGGCGCGCTGGTATTCGCCGCGGCGCTGGGCCTGGACCAGCTCGTTGCGGGCCGCTTCGAGCTCCTCCTTGAGCTTCTGCGCCGTGCCGAGCTTGTCCTTCTCGGACCGCCACCGCAGCGTGAGCGCGTCGGACTTCTCCTGCAGGGAGCGCAGCTCGCCTTCCAGCCGGCCGAGCCGGTCCTGGGACGCGGCGTCGGGCTCCTTCTTCAGGGCCTCGGCCTCGATCTTCAGCTGCACGATGCGACGGTCCAGCTCGTCGAGCTCCTCGGGCTTGGAGTCGACCTGCATGCGGAGGCGCGACGCCGCCTCGTCGACGAGGTCGATGGCCTTGTCGGGCAGGAAGCGGTCGGCGATGTAGCGGTTCGACAGCGTGGCGGCGGCCACGATGGCGGCGTCGGTGATGCGGACGCCGTGATGGAGCTCGTACTTCTCCTTCAAGCCGCGCAGGATCGACACCGTGTCCTCGACCGTGGGCTCGGACACGAAGACGGGCTGGAAGCGGCGCGCCAGGGCGGCGTCCTTCTCGACGTGCTTGCGGTACTCGTTCAGCGTGGTGGCGCCGACGCAGTGCAGCTCCCCGCGGGCCAGCGCGGGCTTCAGCAGGTTCGACGCGTCCATGGCGCCGTCCGCCTTGCCGGCGCCGACCAGCGTGTGCATCTCGTCGATGAACAGGATGATGCCGCCGTTCGCGGCCGTGACCTCGCTGAGCACGGCCTTCAAGCGCTCCTCGAACTCGCCGCGATATTTCGCGCCGGCGATGAGGGAGCCCATGTCGAGCGACAGCAGGCGCTTGTCTTCCAGGCTTTCGGGCACGTCGCCGTTGACGATGCGCAGCGCCAGGCCCTCGACGATGGCGGTCTTGCCGACGCCGGGCTCGCCGATCAGCACGGGGTTGTTCTTGGTGCGGCGGGACAGGACCTGGATGGAGCGGCGGATCTCCTCGTCCCGGCCGATCACCGGGTCGAGCTTGCCGGCGCGCGCCGCTTCCGTCAGGTCGCGGGCGTATTTCTTCAACGCGTCGTAGCCGTTCTCGGCCGACGCGCTGTCGGCCTTGCGGCCTTTCCTGAGGTCTTCGATGGCGGCGTTGAGCGTCTGCGGGGTCACGCCGGCGACGGCGAGGATGCGGCCCGCGTCCGCGCCCTTGTCCATCGCGAGCGCGAGCAGCAGCCGCTCCACGGTGACGAAGCTGTCGCCGCTCTTGGTGGCAATCGACTCGGCTTCGCCGAACAGGCGCGCCGTGGCGGGGGCGAGGTAGAGCTGGCCGGCGCCGTTGCCGCCGACCTTCGGCAGCTTGGCGAGCGCGCCTTCCGTGGCCTGCAGGGCCTCGCGCGAGCGGCCGCCGGCGCGGTCGATCAGGCCAGCGGCGAGGCCCTCGTTGTCGTCGAGCAGCACCTTGAGCACGTGCTCGGGCGTGAACTGCTGGTGTCCTTCGCGGGTCGCGAGCGACTGGGCCGACTGCACGAAGCCGCGGGCGCGTTCCGTGAATTTTTCGAAGTTCATGGCTGATGTCTCCATGGCGGTCCGGCCCCGAAGCGGCGCGGATCGTCCGATAAAGCCCGGCCCCGTTGCGGCGGCCGGCTCCACCCGATGTGGGGGTGTGCGGACGGCGTCGCCAGGGCCCGACAACACCCGATCGGCAAAAAAGACACACTCCCCGGCGACGTCGCGACGCGACCTCGGCGGGTCCGGCGCCAGCGCCGGCGTGGAAGGCTCCGCCGGAAGCCGGCAGTGCGCCGGAACGGATGTGGCGATGGGGCCGCACACGCGCTTTCCAACCCAAGATAGGTGCGCTAGCTTTCCCCCAACATCATTTGGGAAGGGAACGCCTTGCGCCTCCACCGGTCCGTGCTCGTCCCGCTCCTGGCCCTCGCGTCCGGCCCCGCCGCCGCCGCGGCGACCTGCCAGATCGCCCCGTTCGACCTGAGCTTCGGCAGCGACGGCGAAACCACCATGGTGGTCAGGAGCGGGGCGGTCTGCGGCGTGTCCTTCGTGCAGGGAGGCCGCGGCCGCACCGTCAGCGCCGGCGGCATCAACCACCTCGGCATCTCCGAACAGGGACTGCACGGGCGCGCGGGGACGTCGGGCTACAACGGCTGGGGATACCAGTCGCAGAAGGGCTATGTCGGCAAGGACCGGTTCGTGCTCGAGGTCGGCGGGGAGATCATGTACAGCCGCGTGATCCGCGGCACGTCCCACATCACGGTCGACGTCGACGTGGTGCCCTGACGGGCCGAGGCCGTCCCGAAGCCGTCCGACCCGGGCGGGCGCCCGCCCGGGTGTTTCCACCGGATCGCGATCTGCTCTAGACACCGGCCATCGAGCACCCGGGAGCGTTCCATGGCCGACGACATGCACTACTACGAGCCTGCGACGGGCCACGGCCTCGCGCACGACCCGTTCAACTCCATCGTGGGGCCACGCCCCATCGGCTGGATCTCGAGCGTCGACCGCGACGGCCGCCGCAACCTGGCGCCCTACAGCTTCTTCAACGCATTCAACTACGTCCCGCCGATCGTCGGCTTCTGCTCGATCGGCTACAAGGACAGCGTCCGCAACGTCGAAGCGACGGGCGAGTTCGGCTGGAGCCTGTCGACCTTCGCCCTCGCCGAGGCGATGAACCAGTCCTGCGCCGCCGTCGCCCCCGGCGTCGACGAGTTCGACCTCGCCGGGCTGACCGCGGCGCCGTCGCGGCGGATCGGGGCGCCGCGCGTGGGCGAAAGCCCCGTGTCCTTCGAGTGCAGGCTCACCCAGTTGGTCAGGCTCAAGACCGCGGCGGGCCGCGACGTCGACAGCTGGATGGTGTTCGGCGAGGTCGTGGCGGTCCACATCGATCGATCGCTGATCGTGGACGGCGTGTACCGGACCGCCGCCGCCGAGCCGATCCTGCGCGGCGGCGGGCCCGGCGACTATTTCAAGGTGTCCGAGGCGCAGAAGTTCGTGATGATGCGGCCGCGCTGACGGCCGGGTTTCAGTTTTCCGGGACGATGCCGCCCCAATAGGACCAGCCCCAGGCGCAATCCTCCCGGCAGCTCGTTTCGGCCGTGACGGCGGCGAGGCCCGGCGGCAGGTCGACGTCCTCCGACTGCTGTCCCCGGTCGGCCACCACCGCGGCGGGGTCGAGGCACCGCCGCCAGATCGGAACCGCCCCGGGCGAGGCCGCGACGGCGAAGCACACGCCCTTCGTCGCGCCGTCCGTCCAGGCCGCGTCGGAGATGCCGAACTTCAGGCGCAGCCGCCGCGCGCCCGCCACGGGGATCGTCAGCGCCGTCGGCGGCAGGGCGGTCAGCCGGTCTCCGTCGAGCTGGCCGGCCCGGCCGATGGCGCGCACGAGGCGGCGCCACGGCAGGGCGCGGGCGAGGTCTTCGACCAGCGGCGCCGACGCGGCGCTCGGGGCCGCGGCCGGCACGGTGACGCGGCGCAGCTCGACCGACACGGAAGGCTGGTAGAAGAACCGGGCCCAGGGCGCCCCTTCGACCGCCACGGCGGTGACGTCGGCACCGCCGGTGTCCTCGGCATGGCCCAGGGCGAGGTCGGCGAACCCGTCGGCATCGGTCAGCAGCGGCGACAGCAGGAATCCGCCGGCCGCCATGGCGGGCACGAAACGGTAGTCCTGCCGGTCCCCGTTCGCCAGCGTCACCCGCAGGGTCAGCGCCGGCGGGCGGAACAGCACTGCGGCGACCCGGCCGAGCGGCGTCGGGCGCACCGTCATGCGGGCGAAGACGGGGCCGGTGAAGGGCAGCGCGGCCGGTCGGCCCAGCACGGTCTCGACGGCGACGGGAGGACTCAGCGGGTCGGCCAGCGGGTCGGCACGCCGCCGCAGCGCGACCCACGGGCCGACGCGGGTTCGCGGCTCGTAGCGGCGCAGCAGCTCCGGCCAGAGCGCCCCCTCCATGGCGGCCGGGTAGCGGTCGTCGAGTTCGCCCATGCCGAAAATCACCCAATCGGGGGCGTTCGGCCCGGCGTAGAAGGCCGCGTTGGCGGCGATCAGCCCGGCCGTGTAGGTGGGGTATTCCTGGAAGCTCGGCCGCGGACGATAGTCGAGGCCGTTCGCCAGGACGGCGCTCTGCTCGGACGGCAGCATGTCGACGGTGCCGGACAGGGGCGGCATCGGCCGGGCCGCCGCGGCGGCCGCCCATGCGGCGGCCTTGTCGCTGCGGGCCCGTGCGGCGAAGGCCGACGGACTCCGGGCGAAGCGGCCGACGGCGTCGAGTTCCGCGGCGAGCTGGCCGCGCATGCCGGTGTAGACGTCCGGCAGATGGGCCAGGGATGCGTCCCGCCCCGTCGCGGCCAGCAGGAAGAGCGGCCCCGCGACCCACAGCACGGCCAGCGCGCCCGTGCCGAGCGCGGCCGCCCCGAGCCGCGACCGGGGCAGGACGAGGCCGACCGCCACGATGAGGCCGCCCTGCCCGAGCAGCGACCAGGCGATCTGGGTATGGGTGTCGGCGCGGACGAACCCGGCCTTGAGCCCGACGAGGGACAGGAAGGCCGTGCCGAGCGCCGCGGCGACACGCCCGCCCCGCCCCGGCGAGCCGCCCAGGCCCGAGACCGCCACGAGCGCGGCGGCGCCGAGCAGGAAAGCGCCGAGTTCGACGCCGTCCGAGGCGAGATACATGGCTTCGCCATAGCCCGACGCCTGCTGGCCCTGCAGGTCGAGGTAGGCGGGCAGGTCGACCAGGCTCTGGCCATGGCCGAGGAAGCACGCCAGAGCGCCCGCCAGGCAGGCCGGCAACAGGGCCGGGACGCGACGGCGGGCCAGCACCGCGCGCACATCGGCGAGGATGAAGACGCCGAGCGCGGCGACGCCGAAGCTCGTCTTGGCCACCGCGATCGCGCCGAGGAGTGCCGCCCCCGACAGGACCGTCGCGGCCGCGGCGCGGTCCTTCGGCGCCCGCGCGAGGTCGAGCAGCAGGAGGGCGAGGACCAGCGCGTAGACGAAGGCGTCGATGTCGAGCGCCAACTGCGTCGCGAGGGCGGCGGCATCGGCGGCCAGGGCGAGCGGCACGAGCCAGGCGCCGTGGCGCAGCCCCTTCACCGCCCCGCGGGCGAGCAGCGCCAGCGCGAAGGTGTGGACGAGCGCGAGGCCGCACAGGACCGGGACGGCGCGGAGGAGATAGCCTTCGGTGAAGTAGCGCGTGACGAGCTCGGACGCCGGCCCGTAGGTGAAGGTGATGTCGACGCCCCACCGCGCCGACCGCGCCGCCGCCTCGCCGAGCACGGCGATCCAGGACTCGTCGCGGCCCCCGGCCGGCAACTGGATCGACAGCGGCTTCAGCACGAACAGCAGGGCGGCACCGGCCAGCGCCAGCACGGCGGCGGTGACGGCGGCACGACCGACGGCGCGCCCGGTTCTCGTGGTTCCGACCGTCATCCGCGTGGTGCCGTCCGTCGCCGACGATCCGGCGCGAACTCCCCTTACCCGCTCGACGCGGCCGGCACAAAGCGGCGCCCCGCCGGTCCTGTTGCCGAAGCGCTCGCTCGGGCGTTACACCGGGGCGGCGCCCGACGCCGCGGCGCCGAACCCAGAGGACCCGACGCCATGATCTACGTGATCGCGACCGTCCACATCCACCCCGGGAAGCGGGCCGACTTTCTCGAAGCCGCGCGCAGCGTGATCGCCCATACGGTGAAGGAGGAGGGCTGCCTGTCCTACGACCTCACCAGCAGCATCACCGAGCCGAACGCGTTCGTCTTCGTGGAGCGCTGGGCGTCGCGCGACGCGCTGGCGGCGCATTTCGACACGCCGCACCTGCAGGAATGGCGCCGCGTGTCGGCCGACTACGTGGTCGACCGCAAGGTCGAGGTGATCCATCCCGAAAAGGTCGAGGACCTCTAGGTTCCGCGACGAGGCTCCGGCCCCCTCCGCCAGCGGACGGCCGCTCCCCGTCGGCGATCACCCGGGGCGTCCCACGCGGGCGACGCGGCAGGTGCGGCGGCCGGTCCGCGGATCGCGATCCGACAGGCGCGGTGAAGGGCGCGGCGATCGTCCTGACCGCGCCGGATCGCCGAGCGCGCCGGTGTGCGGCGCACACCATCCATCAGCTCCGTCAGCAGCTCCACGAGGATGAACCCTTGATCCGTGCCACCAAAGTCCTGCCCCGCGGCCACTGGCCCGACGGCACCGCCATCGCCGACGCCGTCGTGCTCGACTTCGACGACCGCCACCGCCGGCGCATCGCCATGACGGGCACGGGCGGCCTCGAATTCCTGCTCGACCTCGACGAGGCCGTGGCGCTGCGCGGCGGCGACGGGCTGGCGCTCGACGACGGGCGCGTGGTCGAGGTGGTGGCCGCCGCCGAGCCCCTGATCGAGGTGCGCGGGCGCACCCCGGGCGACCTCGTGCGCCTCGCCTGGCACATCGGCAACCGGCACCTGTCGGCCCAGGTGATGCCCAACGCGCTGCGGCTGCGCGGCGACCACGTCATCGAGGACATGTTGCGCGGCCTCGGCGCCGCCGTGGTGTCGATCGACGCCCCCTTCGACCCCGAAGGGGGTGCCTACGCGGGAGCCGGCCACGCCACCGTCGACCATCACAAGCACGGCGACGGGCCGAAGGACGCGAAGGGCGGCAAGCACAAGCACGACGGCCACAAGCACGATCACGGCAAGCACGACCACGGCAAGCACGACCACGGCAAGCACGACGGCCACAAGCACGACCACGGCAAGCCCGGGGAGGACAAGCACGGCCGCGACGGGCACAAGCACGGCGACGCGACGGCGGATCACGACGAGAAGCACGGCCACAAGCACGGCAAGCACAAGCACGACCATTGAACGAAGCCGCCGCTTTCCCGCTGCAACTGCTCGCCTGGCTGTCGCCGGCCTTCCCGGTCGGCGCCTTCGCGTATTCGCACGGCCTCGAAAGCGCGGTCGACGACGGTCTCGTGCGTGACGCCGACGGCCTGGCGTGCTGGATCGGCGACCTCCTGCGCCACGGCTCGGCGCGGCAGGATGCCGTGCTGGCCGCCGAAGCCTGGCGGCTGGCCCCGGCGGGCGACCGGAACGCCTTGGCCGAGCTGAACGACCTCGGGCTGGCCTTGGCGCCGTCGCGCGAGCGCCGGCTGGAAACGGGCGGCACCGGCCGCGCCTTCGCCGACGCGATCCGCGGCGCCTGGCCGGAGGGGCATTGTTCCGCCCTGCCGGCGGGCGAGGACGTGGCCTATCCGGTGGCCTTCGGGGCGACGGCCGGGACGGCGGCCCTGCCGCTCGGGGCGAGCCTCGAAGCCTTGGCGCTCGGCTTCGTGGCCAACCTCGTGTCGGCGGCCGTGCGGCTCGGGCCGATCGGCCAAACCGACGGCCAGCGCGTCACGGCGATGCTGCTGCCCGAAGCGCGGCGGCTCGGCGCCGTCGCGGCAGGGTCCACGCTCGACGACCTCGGCGCCTGTGCCCTAAGGTCGGACGTGGCCGCCCTGCGGCACGAAACGCTGTATTCGAGGCTGTTCCGCTCATGACATCGCGACACGGGCCCCTGAGAGTGGGCATCGGCGGCCCCGTCGGCTCCGGCAAGACGGCGCTGATGGAGCAGCTGTGCCGGCGGCTGCGGGACACCCACGAGATCGCCGCCATCACCAACGACATCTACACCAAGGAGGACGCCGAGATCCTGGCGCGGGCCGAAGCGCTGCCGCTCGACCGCATCCTCGGCGTCGAAACGGGCGGTTGCCCCCACACCGCGATCCGCGAGGACTGCTCGATCAATCTGGCTGCGGTCGCCGACCTCGAACGGCGCTTTCCCGACCTCGACCTGATCCTGATCGAATCGGGTGGCGACAACCTCGCCGCCACCTTCTCGCCGGAGCTCGCCGACCTCACCGTCTACGTCATCGACGTGTCGGGCGGGGAGAAGATCCCGCGCAAGGGCGGCCCGGGCATCACCCGCTCCGACCTGTTCGTCATCAACAAGACCGACCTCGCCCCCCATGTCGGCGCTTCGCTCGACGTGATGGAACGCGACACGGAGCGGATGCGGCGCGGCAAGCCCTGGGTGTTCTCCAACATGAAGTCCGGGCAGGGCGTCGATGCGGTGATCGACTTCATCCACCGGAAGGGTGGCCTCGGGGCCTGAGCGGAACCGAAGTCCCTTTGAATCGCCGCGGGTTCGTCGGATAAGGTGCGCCGGACCGCGTCGCCGCGGGTCGGCCGCGATTCCTTCTCGGGAAAGAGCAGAATGGCTTTCAACGGATTCCTTCGCCGCCTGGCCCTGACGGCGGTGGCGGCGGGCGGGCTCGCCGCCGCGGCCTCGATCGCCGGCGCGCAGACCACGACGACCCCGGCCGCGCCCGCGTCCCCGGCGCCCGCCACCCCGATCACCCCGCCCGTGTCCCAGCCGCCCGCGGCACCGACCGGCCCCACCACGTCCGCCCCCGCCCCCGCGGCGCCCGACGGCAGCGCGGCGGCGCCCGCGTCGCCGCCCGACACCACCATCAGCCAGACGATGACGCTGCAGCCCCATCCGGTGGTGCAGGTCAGCGGCCAATCCACCTGGGACGACGGCTTCAAGGCGCTGAACGACAGCTTCACCAAGCTGAACGAGCAGCTCGCCAAGGACAAGATCCAGCCGACCGGCCGCCCGATGGCGGTGTTCACCGAGACCGACGACGCGGGCTTCAAGTTCACCGCCATGGTGCCCGTGGCGGCCGACCCGGGCGCCAAGCCCGCCGACATGCCCGCCGACGAGTCCTTCGGGCAGTCGCCGGCCGGCAAGGTGATGAAGTTCCAGCACCGCAGCGCCTACGACGATATCGACTCGACCTACGAGGCCATCACGGCCTACCTCGACGAGAAGGGCCTCGAGGCGAAGAACATGTTCGCCGAGGAATACCTCAATCGCACGAAGAGCTCCGACGACAACACGCTGGAAGTCGACATCTACGTCTTCCTGAAGTGATGCGGCCCTTCCGTTGAGGGGACCCCTTCGCGGAGCCGCGCCGGCCGCGGCGGCCCTCGCCCTCGCCGCTTCGGTGCTGGCGGGATGTTCCGCCCTGCCGGTGCCGGACGCGGCGCCGAGGGTGGTCAGCGCAGGGCCGCTGCCGGTCGACGCCGAAGCGGCCCGGCGCGCCATTGCGCAGTACCGGGCCTCGCACGGGCTCGGCGCCGTGTCGGTCGATCCGGCGCTGAACCGCGTGGCCCAGCGCCAGGCGGACGCCATGGCGCGGGCCGACACGCTGAGCCACACGCTGGCGGGCGAGCTTTCGGCGCGCGTCGCCGCGGAAGGCATCCGGCGCGGCGCCGAAGCCGAGAACGTTTCGGCGGGCTACCCCAGCTTCGAGCGCGCGCTCCTGGGTTGGCAGCATTCTCCCGGCCATGACGCCAACTTGCTGTTCCGTCCGATCCGCCGCATCGGCATCGCGGCGGCTTCGGCGCCGGGCACGCGCTTCAAGACCTACTGGGCGCTGGTGATGACGGACTGATGCCGGCGGCGGCCTGTCTTCGCCGTTCCCCGTCCTGAAGAGGCGGGCGTCTCCCTTCGAGACCTTCCGGACGAGGGCGGGGAAGCGGGGTCCGCTCAGGACATTGTCGGCACACCATCCGCGGCCGCGGGTGTCGACCGCCGGGGCCCGCGAGCGAGCGCCGTCGCTCCCGCGGCGCGAAGGGCCGGGGTTGTCCCGGCACCCAGCCCGTGCCACCTGTTTCGCATGCTCCGCTACGCCAAGATGAACGGGGCCGGCAATTCCATCCTGGTGGTGGACGAGCGCGGCACCAGTCCCACCCTCACGGGCGAGATGGCGCGCGCCCTGTGCCGCGGCCCCCTGGCCTTCGAGCAGGCGATGGTGCTGTCCGACGGCGCGGGCGTCGACGCCGCCGTGCGCATCTTCAACACGGACGGTTCGCGCGCCGGCGCCTGCGGCAACGGCTCGCGCTGCGTCGCCTGGTTCATGGGCGAGACGGGCAGCGGCGACGCGGTCGCGCTCGACGTCGACGGCACGGCCGTGTCGTGCCGCCGCGACGGGCCGCTGTCCTTCACGGTCGACATGGGGCCGCCGCACTTCGGCTGGCGCGAGATCCCGCTGCGCGAAGCCGCCGACACGTTGAACCTCGATCTCGGCGACGCGCTCGCCGGCACGGGGCTGGAGGCGCCGGCGGCGGTCGGCATGGGCAACCCGCACGTGGTCTTCTTCGTCCCCGATGCCGCGGCGATCGACCTGCCGGCGCTCGGGCCGCGGTTCGAGCGCCACCCGATGTTTCCGGACCGCGCCAACGTGTCCTTCGCCGAAGTGCGGGCGACGGACGCGATCCGCCTGCGCGTGTGGGAGCGGGGCGCCGGGGCGACGCTCGCCTGCGGCTCCGCGGCCTGCGCCACCCTGGCCGCCGCGGCGCTGCGCGGCCTCACCGGGCGGCAGGCCCGCGTGGCCCTGCCGGGCGGCGAACTCGGCATCGCGTGGCGGGCCGACGGCCACCTGATGATGACCGGCCCGGTGGAACTGGAGCACCGCGGCCGGCTCGATCCGGCGACCGGCGCCACGGCGGCGTGGTGACGGGACGCGCCGCGCAGGCGGGCGGCGTCGAGGTCGTCACCTTCGGCTGCCGCCTCAACATCGTCGAATCCGAGGCCATGCGGGCCGTCGCCACCGCGGCGGGCCACACCGACCTCGTGGTGGTCAACTCCTGCGCGGTGACGTCCGAAGCCGTGCGCCAGGCCCGGCAGGCGGTCCGCCGCGCCGCGCGCGACCGGCCGGGCGCCGCCATCGTGCTCACGGGCTGCGCCGCCGAGATCGACGCCGGGCTGCGCGCCCTGCCCGAGGTGACGCGCGTGCTGCCCAACGCCGGCAAGGCGGAGCCCGCCGCCTGGGCGCGGCCGGGCCATGCCTTCCCGGCCCTCCCGCCGGCGTCGTTCGGGCCGCGGGCCGCGGGCGGTCACACGCGCGGCTTCGTCGAGATCCAGAACGGCTGCGACCACCGCTGCACCTTCTGCGTCATCCCGTTCGGCCGCGGCGCGTCGCGATCGCGCTCCCCCGAGCGCGTCGTCGCCGAGATCCGGGCGCTGGTGGAGGGCGGGGCCGCCGAAGCGGTGCTGACCGGCGTCGACGTCACCTCCTACGCGGCCCCCGGCGGCCTGCGGCTCGGGGCGCTGCTGAAGCGGATCCTGCGCGAGGTGCCCGACCTGCCGCGGCTGCGCCTGTCCTCCATCGACTGCATCGAGGCGGACCGCGACCTGCTCGACGTGCTGGCGGACGAGCCCCGCTTCATGCCGCACCTGCACCTGTCTCTGCAGCACGGCGCCGACCTCGTCCTGAAACGGATGAAGCGGCGACATTCGCGCGCCGACGCGGTGGCGTTCTGCGCCGAGGCGAGGAGGCTTCGCCCCGAGATCGCCTTCGGCGCCGACCTCATCGCGGGCTTCCCGACCGAGACGGAGGGCCACGCGGCGGAGTCGCTGGCGCTGGTGGCGGATTGCGGCATCGCGCACCTCCACGTGTTCCCCTACTCGGCCCGGCCCGGCACGCCCGCGGCGCGGATGCCGGCGGTGCCGGGCGACGTCGTAAAGGCGCGAGCCGCGGCGCTGCGGGCCGCGGGCGAGGCCGCTCTGGCCCGGCACCTCGACCGCCACGTCGGGACGCGGGCCGTCGTGCTGGCGGAACGCGGCGGACGGGGGCGCACCGAGGATTTCTCGGCCGTGCGGCTCAGCGCCGGGGTCGAGCCGGGGAGCCTCGTCGCCGTCCGAATCGCGGGCCACGACGGGCGGGAGCTCCGGGCGGACGGCTGAAGGCCGGCGCTGCGGCGCCCATCGCTCAATCCAGGACGATCTGCATCCACAGCAGGTCGAGGTAGCGGCCGAACTTGTAGCCGGCCTGCGGCATCAGCCCGACCTTGGCGAAGCCCATGCGGGCGTGCAGGGCGATCGAGGCCTCGTTGGCGGCGTCGAGGGCCCCGAGCATCACGTGCAGCCCGAGCGCGCGGGCGCGGGCGATGAGCGCGGCCAGCAGCAGGGCCGCCACGCCGCGGCGCTGGAACTCCGGCGCCACGTAGACCATGTGCTCCACCGTGCGGCCGAAGCCGTCCTGCGGGCGGAACGGCCCGAAGGACGCGTAGCCCGCCACCGCGTCGCCGTCCGCGGCGACGAGGAACGGCAGCCCGGCGGACTGGCGCCCCAGGACGAGCGCGCGCCGGTCGGCGAGGTCCGCGGGCGTGAAATTGTAATGCGCCGTCGAGGTCGCGACGACGTGGTTGTGGATCGCCAGGATGGCGGGAAGGTCGTCCTCGCGGGCGTCGCGGACCACCATGCTCATCGCCGTCCCCCATCGTCGCCGTCCGGCAGGCGGAGCGCGCGGCCGCGGCGCCGGGCGTTGCCCTCGGCCCAGTCGAGCTCTTCCTCGACGTCCCGGTAGGCATCCTCGCCGATGGCGCGCTCGCGCCGCAAGCGCATCAGCGTGTCCCGCTCCGCCGCGATGGCGGCCATGCGCAGCCGCCCGAACACCTTGGGGCGCAGGTGGCGCAGCGCTTCGTCCTGCAGCACCACGGAATATTCCTTGCGCAGCATCGCGGCCTCGGGCTCGTCGACGCCGTCGAGCGACGCGATGGCGGCCCGCGTGGTTTCCTGGCGGGCGACGTCGCGCTCGAGCGTGCCCCGCCCGTCGTCGCCGAGGCCGAGCCGGGCCAGCAGCGGCCCCAGCGTCAGGCCCTGGATGACCAGGGTGCCGAGCACGACGGAGAAGGCGGCGACGATGACGAGGTCGCGGTGTTCGGCGTTGGCGAAGGCGCCGTCGAAGGGCAGCGCCAGCGCGGTGGCCAGGGTGAGCAGCCCGCGCATGCCGCACCAGCCCACCACGAGGGCGCTCTTGTAGGAGCGCGCGGTCGGCGTGCGCCGCTCCGGCGGCAGGGCGAAGCGCTCCACCATGCGGGCGATCGCGTTGTAGGTGAAGGTCCAGGCGAGCCGCACGGCGATCACGGTGGCGAGCACCGCCAGGCCGAAGCCGATGTAGCGGGTCACGCCGCCGGGGATCGCGTCGCCGATGTCCTGGAGCTGCAGGCCGACGAGGATGAAGGCCAGCGCGTTCAGCACGTAGACGGCGACTTCCCACACGGCGAGCGAGCCGCGCCGCACTTCCGCCTTCTGCAGGCTCGTGATCCGCCGGGCGAGCACCAGCGCGTAGACCACGATGGTCAGCACGGTGGAGACCTGGAGCTTCTCGGCGATGATCCACACCGCGAAGGTGGCGACGAACTGCGTGACGACCGAGATGGCGAGGTCGGTGATGCGGCCGGCGAGCAGCAGGTACAGGCGGGCCAGCGCCCAGCCGAGCGCCACCGAGCCCAGCGAGTTCAGAAGGAAGAGCGGCACCGCGTGGCCGGCCGTCAGCGCCGTTCCGACCGCCGCCGCGACGGCGAGACGGTAGATCAGGAGGGCGCTCACGTCGTTGAGCAGCCCTTCCCCTTCCAGGATGACGACGAGGCGGCGCGGCGGGGACAGCCGGCCCAGGATGGCGGTGGCCGACACCGGATCGGGCGGCGACACCACGGCGCCGAGCGCCACGGCCACCGACCAGGGCATCTCGGGCACGAGCGCGCGCGCCACGACCGACACGGCCGCGATGGTCAGCGCCACGGCGATGAGCACCAGCCCCGTCACCGGCACCCAGTTCTCGCGCAGGTCGCGCGGGGACGTGTCGAAGGCCGCGTCGAGGATCACGGGCGCCACGAACAGGGTCAGCGCCAGGTCGGGATCGAGACGGATGCCCGGCACGTTGACGGGCGAGATGGCCAGCGCCGTGCCGGCCAGCGCCAGGAGCACCGGATAGGGAGCCCCGATCCGATGGGCCAGTGCCGTCAGGACAGCGCCGCCGAGCAGCAGTGCGATGAGGAGTTCGAAGAGCGCCATGTCGCCACGGTATAGCGGGTCGCGGCGGCCCGCGCATCCAAGAGCGGGCGCTCGATGGGCCTTCGTGGGTCGACGAACGACGGTCCTCCTCGCCCGGCGGGGAAGAAGGGCAGGATGGCAGGGACGAGCCCACGACACCCCGCTCGGCGGAGCGGGACAGGGTCGCGCCGCAGCGGAGATCGACGGCGACGCGGGGACGCAGACGCGCCGCACAGCCGGACATGAAAAAGCCCCGGATCGCTCCGGGGCTTCGCATCGTCGGTCGGCGGAGGGGATCAGTTGTTGCGGTTGCCCGTCAGCTGGATCAGCGCCGTGAAGATGTTGATGAAGTCGAGGTAGAGCATCAGGGCGCCATTGACGGCCTTCTTGGTGGCGACCTCGTAGCCGTCGTGCTCCCAATACATCTCCTTGATGCGCTGGGTGTCCCAGGCGGTGAGGCCGGCGAAGATACCGACCGCCAGGATCGAGATCCCGAACTGCAGCGCCGAGCTGTGGATGAAGATGTTCACGAGGCTGACGATGATCAGGCCGAACAGGCCCATCACCAGGAACGAGCCGATGGGCGTCAGATCGCGCTTGGTCGTGTAACCGTAGAGGCTCAGCGAGCCGAAGGCGGCCGCGGTTTCGAAGAAGGCCAGGGCCACCGACTGCCCGGTGTAGACCAGCAGGATCGACGACAGCGACAGGCCCATCACGGCCGAGAAGGCCAGGAACATGTTGCGAGCGGACGCCGCCGACATGCGGTCGATGCGGAACTGGAAGAAGAAGATGAAGGCCAGCGGCGCCAGCATCACGACGTAGCGCAGCGGGCTGCCGTAGAGCGCCACGCCGAAGCTGGTGAGGTAGAAGCTGTGGAAGCGGGCCGCGGCTTCCGCCGGGTCGCGCGTCACGGCCAGCATGTTGGTGCCCATCGCGACGAGGCCGGTGACGGCCAGGCCCAGCACCATGTTGTTGTAGACGCCCAGCATGTAGGAGCGGAGCCCCTGGTCGACGTCAGCGCCGGCCCGGGCCGCGGTGCCGCCCCAGCGGTACGACGGATTGCGGTAGTCGGACATGAGAACCCCTCTGATGGCCGACGCCCCCATGGGAGACGCGTCGGTCGCTGAGCGGAATATGGCCTCGCCGCGGCGCACCGGGAAGGCCCTCGCGCGGCGCAAAGCGCCTCCGCGCCATTAATTCTCCGTAAGATGAACGGCGCCGGCGAGGCCGCCCAGGCAGAGCCGCGCCAGCGTCGCCACGATCCCATCCAGGGACGCGGCGTCGAGGGCGACCGAGAAGGGCGGGCGCGACCAGTAGTCCGCGTCGCGCAGGAAGGTGACGGCCTGCCCCACCATCCACGCCACCGCGATGGCGACCTCGGGATCCGACGCGCCGGGCCGCAGGTGCCGGACGATGTGCCCGGCCAGCACGGCGGGTGGGAAGGGCGTGTCTTCCGTCAGCCGGCGCCCCACCGCCGTCGGGCGCAGCTGCTCCCAGGCGAACACGCGCAGGTGGCGCCGGTCCGCCGGGCCTTCGGCCAAGGGGGCCAGCATCTGCCGGAGGAAACGCCGCAGCAGCTCGTCGGGCGGATGGCGCCCGACGCCCGACGCGTCCAGCAAGGGCTGCTCCGCCACCTTGTCGCGTACGGCTTCGAGCACGGCCCGGTACAGCCCCTCCTTGCCGCCGAAATGATAGGTGATGGCGCCCTGGTTGACCTCGGCCTTGGCGGTGATGTCGCGCACCGAGGCGGCCTCGAAGCCGTGTTCCGCGAAAGCGTCGATGCCGGCGGCCACGAGGGCGCGCCGCGTGGCCTCCGCCTGCCGCGACGGGGCCCGGTGGGCGTGGATCCCGGGGGTCGCGACGTCGCTCACGGGATCAGCGGCACCACATGCGACATCAGCGTGTCGCCGGCCGAGGCCGTGACGGTCCAGGCGCTCCGCGCGGTCGACACGATCGAGGGCAGGATGCGGGGCAGCGCCGACGGGATCACGGCCTTCAGCAGGCCGCCGTCCGCTTCGGGCTCCGCGGCGACCTGTGCGGGAACGGCGGCGGCGGGGTGCGGAGCCTGCTCGGCATGCCGCGGTTCCCCATGCACGGCTTCGGCGCGCGGCGCGTCGGCGCGCAGCGGGGCACGCTGGGCGGAGCGGACCGGGCGGACCGGGCGGGGCGCTTGCGACGGCGCGGCCTCGTCCCAGGCGGCGGCATGCAGCATCGCCGAAGGGGCAGGCTCGACGCTCGGCGCGACGAACCGCGCCGGCGACGGCGCGACGTGGGGCAGAGGCATGGTGTCCAGCCCGTCGAAGGCAACCGGCCCGACCGCGCGGGCCGCGAACTTGCCGCCGCTGGTCAACTCGGGCTGCGGCGCCGGTGCCGCGCCGGGATGCGGGACCGCCGACCAGATCAGCGTGGCCGACAGCGTCGCCCCGAGCGACGCCGCCACCTGCGACACCCATTTCAGGACGGACTTCGGCAGGACAGACGTCGTGCGCAGCATGGACACCGCTCCCCGGTCCCTACGACCGTATGAATATCATACGGTCGTTTGAGGCGGATCCGAGGCTCCGGTCCTTCCGAACGCGCTCAGCGGCGCGGCGATTCCGCGGCCCGGGCGTCAGCCGCGGTCGGGCCGCCGGGGCGACCGCACGAACCGGGCGATGCGGTCGGCGAGGCGTCGTTCGTCGCTGCCGCCGACACGCGCGCGCCGCGCCGCGTCGAGGCACACCACCGAAGCGGGTGCGGGGCGCACCGCCGCGCCACCGGCCGCCGCGAAGGCGATTCCCACTTCCGTTTCGCTGCGCCACACGATCCGCGCCGCGCGCATGCCGCCGCGCACCGCCAGTTTCAGCTCCACCGGGGCGCGGCTCGGCTCGTCGACCAGGAGCAGCGCACCGCCGTCGGACAGGTTGCGCAGCACGCAATCGTATGTCGCGTTCCGCTGCCCGTCGACGATGGTCCCGCAGGCGAAGTCGCGACCCCTGTGATGCTTCCGGCGTTCCAGCATGATCGATCCCCCAACCGACGCTCTCAGGATGAACAAAAGGTTAGCAAGCCTCGCACCAGGGCCGGGCGTGCCGGAATGGGGCGGACACGCGACCGCGCTCGCCCTTTGCGTCCCCGCCCCCGCCCCGATACAAGGCGGGACATCCCGCCCCGGAACACGGTCCCGATGAGCGCCACCCCCCGCCCCGCCGAAGCCGCCGCACGGACCCGCCGGGACCACCGCGAAGCGGAAGCCCGGCGCCAGCTCGCCATGGGGCCCGGGTCGACCCGGAGGGGGGCGGCGGGGGCATGACGGACCTGCGGCCCGAAACACTGGCGGACCTGCGGGTCGAGATCGACCGCATCGACGCCGACATGCATGCGAGCCTCATCGCGCGCGGCGAGATCATCGACCGGCTGATCGCCGTGAAAGCGCGTGCGGGCGGCGGCTCGGCCTTCCGGCCGGACCGCGAAGCCTCGATGATGCGCCACATCGCCGAGCGGCACCGCGGCCGCCTGCCGCTCGACACGGTCGAGGGCATCTGGCGCATCATCATCTCCACCTTCACCCACGTCCAGGCGGAATACGCCGTCCACGCCGACAGCTCCGCCGGCGACGCGGCCATGCGCGACTCGGCGCGGTTCCATTTCGGCTTCACGGTGCCGCTCCACACCCACGCGGGTCCGGCGGCCGTGATCGCGGCGGTGCGCGCGGCCGGGACGGACCTCGGCCTCGTGCGGCTCCACGGCGGCATCGCGGCGGGGCCGTGGTGGCGCGCGCTCGCGGGGCCCGACGCCCCGAAGGTCATCGCCCGCCTCCCCTTCGTCGAACGGCCCGGCCACCCGGCCGGCATGCCGGTCTTCGTGGTCGCCATGCCGTCCGTCGCCACGCCGGCCACGGAGGTGCTGGTCTACAGCGTGTGGATCGACCGGTGGCGCGACGGCGTGCCGGGCGCCGTGGCGTCGGTCGGCGGCGAGATCCTCGAACAGGCCGCCGGGGCCGAGGGCCTGGCCCTGCTCGTGGCCCTGCCGGGCGAGCCCGCGACGCCCGGCGCTTCCTCCCCGGACGACGCCGCCGGGCGGCTCCGCGACGCGCTCGGCGCCACGGCCGCGGACGTGCGCGTGGCGCCGATCGGCAGCCACGCGGCCCGCTACGACTTTTCCCCCGCCGTCCCGACCTGACACACGCGACCGAGAGCCCACCCCATGTCGACCGCCCCCGCCCCCCGCCCGGTGCCCCGCGCCGGCGTGCTCGCCATCGAGGCCTACGTGCCCGGCAAGAGCGCGGTGCCGCCCGGCGTGAAGCTGCACAAGCTGTCGTCGAACGAGAACCCGCTCGGCCCCTCCCCCAAGGCCATGGCGGCCTTCGCGGCCGCGGCCCAGAAGCTGGAAATCTACCCTGACGGCGCCGCCACCCGCCTGCGCGAGGCCATCGGCAGGCGCTACGGCATCGACCCGGCGCGGATCGTGTGCGGATGCGGCTCGGACGACCTGCTGTCGCTGCTCGCCTACGGCTACATCGGGCCGGGCGACGAGGCGATCCATTCCGCGCACGGCTTCCTGATCTACGACATCGCCATCCGGGCGGCGGGCGGCACCCCCGTGGTGGCGCCCGAGCGCGACCTCACCGCCGACGTCGACGCCATCCTGCAGCGCGTGACCGAGCGCACCCGCATGGTGTTCCTCGCCAACCCCAACAACCCGACCGGCACCTACCTGCCCTTCTCCGAGGTCAAGCGGCTGCATGCCGGCCTGAGGCCCGACATCGTCCTGGTGCTCGACGCCGCCTACGCCGAATACGTCCGCAACAACGATTACTCGTCCGGCCTGGAACTGGCCGCGACGGCCGACAACGTCGTGATGACGCGGACCTTCTCGAAGATCCACGGCCTGGCGGCGCTGCGGGTCGGCTGGGCCTATGCGCCGGCCCCGGTCTGCGACGCGATGAACCGCATCCGCGGCGCCTTCAACGTCAACCTGCCGGCGATCGAGGCCGGCATCGCCGCCATGGAGGACCGCGCCCACGAGGACGCCGCCGTGGTGCACAACGCCCATTGGGCAGCTTGGCTGACCGACGCGTTGCGCGGCATCGGGCTCGACGTCGTCCCGAGCGTCGGCAACTTCCTCCTCGTCGGGTTCCCCCGGGGCGGGGGCCGCGACGCCGCGGCGGCCGACCGATACTTGGCCGAGCGGGGCCTCGTGGTGCGGGCCGTGTCGTCCTACGGCTTGCCCGACCACCTGCGCGTGACGGTCGGCACCGAGGAAGCCAACCGCCTCGTGGCCGAAACGCTGCGGTCGTTCATGGCGGCGGCACCCGCGCATGGCTGAGCCGGCCGCGATCGAGCCTCCGGTCTTCGCGCGCGTCGCGATCGTCGGGCTCGGGTTGATCGGCGCCTCCATGGCGCTGGCGGCGCGGCGCGGCGGGCGCGTCGGCGAGGTGGTGGCCTACGACGCGTCCGACGCCGTGCGGGCCCGGGTGGCGGAACTCGGGCTCGCCGACCGCGTGGCCGAAACCCCCGCGGAAGCGGTGCGCGACGCCGACCACGTCGTCCTGTGCGTGCCGGTCGGCGCCATCGGGACGGTGGCGGCCGACATCGCGCCCCATCTCGCGCCCGGGGCGGTGGTGAGCGACGTCGGCTCGGTGAAGGGCTCGGTGGTGGCGGCGGTGACGCCGCACCTCCCCGCCGGTGTCAGCTTCGTTCCGGCCCATCCCGTGGCGGGCACGGAATTCTCGGGGCCCGACGCCGGCTTCGCGGCGCTGTTCGAGAACCGCTGGTGCATCCTCACCCCCTGCGACGCCTCGACCGAGGACGCGGTCGCGCGGGTGCGGGCGCTGTGGGAATCCTTCGGCGCCAAGGTCGACACGATGACGCCGCACCACCACGACCTGGTGCTGGCCATCACCAGCCACGTGCCGCACCTCATCGCCTACAACATCGTGGGCACGGCGGCGGACCTCGAAACCGTCACGGATTCCGAGGTCATCAAGTTCTCGGCCGGCGGCTTCCGCGACTTCACCCGCATCGCGGCCTCGGATCCCACCATGTGGCGGGACGTGTTCCTCAACAACCGCGACGCCGTGCTGGAGATGCTCGGCCGCTTCCTCGAGGACCTGTCGGCGCTGCAGCGCATGGTGAGGTTCGGCGACGGGGACGGCCTCTTCGACCTGTTCACCCGCACCCGGGCCATCCGGCGCTCCATCGTGGCGGTGGGCCAGGAAACGGCGGCGGCGGATTTCGGCCGCCCCGGCGCGCCGACCCCGAAGGAGCCCGGCGCCTGAAGCGCGAGGGGGCGTCTTCGACGACGACGTCGGGTCCGAGGCCGGGTGGCATCCGACTCCGCGGGTCGGTCAGACGGGGCGCGACCCGAGGGCCTGGGCGGGGCGCAGCAGGTAGCCGTCCGGATCCGCCACGACGAACTGCCGCTGGCCGTTCTCGACCTCGCCCGCGCGGTACCACTTGTCCTCGGGTTCGAGGAGCAGGGGCCAACCGGCCGCACGGAGCCGCGCCAGGATGGGCGCGACATCGGCGACGGACACCTGCAGGTTCATGCCGGTCCCCAGCGGCGGCGCGAAGGGCGCCAGCAGCCAGTGCCGGCCGTCGGGGTCGTACTCGTCCAGCATGACCTCGGCACCGTCGCGCTCGAGGAAGGCGAACGGGTCCTCCGGCCGCCCGTAGAGGATGCGGAAGCCCACGAGGTCGCGCCAGAACGCGAGGCTGCGGTCGAGATCGGTGACGACGAGCTCGGGGACGAGGCGCGCCCGGCCGGCAGGCTGCGCGGCGTTCACGACGGCGCGCCGTCGCGGGGCGTCACGGCGTCGCCAAGCGGAGGAGGTGGGCCATGTCCTTGAAGAACACGCGCAGGTGCGCCATCGGGTCGGAACGCCGGATGCGCTTGTTCATGTAGCTGTCCCAGGTCAGGCGCTGCACGTCCGGGTCGCGGCACAGCTTGACGAAGCGCTCCCGCATGCCGTCGCTCCGGTACCAGACCGCCTGCATCAGGCCGAGGATGAAGAACACCTGCCCGTGCTCCTTCATGAAGCGGCGGCGGGCGCCCGCCAGGGCCTTGGCCTTGCCGGTTTGGAGGAACTCCGCCACCGCTTCGGCGGCCAGCCGGCCGCCCAGCATCGCGTAATAGATCCCCTCGCCCGAGGCGGGCGCCACGACGCCGGCGGCGTCGCCCGCCAGCACGAGGTCGCGGCCGTTGTCCCAGCGCTTCAGCGGCTTCATCGGGATCGGCGCGCCCTCGCGCCGCAGCGTTTCGGCGGCGCCCAGGCCCACGTCGGCGCGGAGCTTGCCGACCGCATCGCGCAGCGCGAAACCCTTGCGGGCGCTGCCGGTGCCGACGCTGGTCGTGTCGCCGTGCGGGAAGATCCAGCCGTAGAAGTCCGGCGACACGGCGCCCCGGTAATGCACGTCGCAGCGCGCGGGATCGAAGGCGCCATCCGTGGCCGGCACCGGCGAGCGCACGATCTCGTGATAGGCGAAGACGCATCGCGCAGCGCCGCCGCCCTTCACCTCGGCCTTGGCCACGGCCGAGCGAGCGCCGTCGGCGCCGATCACGGCGCGGGCGCGGATCTCCGCGACCGCGTCGGCGGGGGCGCCCTTCGGCCGGTAGCGCACCACCGCGGTGCCGTCCGGGTCGCGGGCGATCGCCTCGAACGTGCCGCCGATGCGGCGCGCGCCGGCGGCGGCGGCGCGCTCGCGCAGCCATTCGTCGAAATGCTCGCGGTCCACCATGCCGACGAAGCCACCGTCGATGGGCATGTCGACGTCGCGCCGCTTCGGCGACACCATCCGGGCCGAGCGGATCCGGGCGACGAGCAGTTCCGGGGGAAGCGCGAAATCGGCGATGCAGCGGGGCGGGATGGCGCCGCCGCAGGGCTTGATGCGCCCCGCCCGGTCGAGCAGCGCGACCCGGCGCCCGGCCCGCGCGAGGTCGTCGGCCGCCGTTGCGCCCGACGGGCCCCCGCCGACCACCACGCAGTCGAAGATCTCGGTCTGTGCTGTCATGCCGACACCGGGACGAGGTCCGCGGCGCGGGCGTCGCCGGCACCCGCGGGGGCCGCCGACGCGACGAGGCGCGCGGACAGGAGGAACAGGGAGGCCTGGACGAGGAAGACGGCCGCGTAGGCCGGCGGCGGGGCGCCCATCAGCGCGATGCCGCCCTGGACGAGGCCGGGGCCGAGCACCGCGCCGGCGCCGAAGGCCAGCGCCTGGGCGGCGCCCCACACGCCCATGCGCAGGCCGGCCCCCTCGGGCCCGCCCTGCCCCGCCAGGGTCATCATGGAGCCGACCGCCGCCACCGCGAACACGCCGTTGCCGAAGCCGAGCAGCGCCACCGCCGGGCGCAGCGGGACGACGGCCCCGAGCGCGCCGGACGCGAGCCCGGCGAGAACCAGGGCCGACAGGATGCAGCCCGCGACGGCGCCGGCGCGCAGGAAATCCCGCCGCCGCCGGCCCCACAGCGCGCCCACGGTCGCCAAGGCCAGCATGCCGGCGAGCGCGCCGCCGTGCTGGAGGCCGGACAGCTTCGTGGTGTCGCCGGGCGTCAGGCCCAGCACGCGGCCGGCGAAGGGATCGAGCACGAGGTCCTGCGAGCCGTAGGCCAGCATGGAGGCGAAGACGAAAAGCGTGAAGTTCCGCACCGGCGCCTCGGCCCACACCCGGCGCAGCGCCACCCCGAAGGCGGGCCGCGGTGCCACGGCCGCCCGGGGGGCGCCGGCGCCCGGCGCCCGGCCTTCGAGGCCCCACAACGACAGCGCGCTCAGCAGCAGCGCGACCGCGCAGACGGCGCCGACCACGCGCACGAGCCGACCCAGGGAGAAGGGATCGAGGGCGGCCCCGGCGACGCCGGCCGTGACGGCGAAACCGGCGATCATCATGATCCAGATCGCCGCCGCCGCGGCGGCGCCGCGCTCGGGCGCGACGCGGGTCGCGGCGAGCGTCAGCAGCGACGTGCCGGCGGCGCCGACGCCGAGGCCGATCAGCAGGTAGCACAGGGCCGCGAGCGCGAGCCCGACGGCCGGCATGGCGGGGATCAGCAACACGCCGAGCGCCGCGCCGGTGCCGCCGAGCGACAGGGCCGCCATGCCGCCGAGGATCCAGGGCGTGCGCCGGCCCGTGGCGTCCGAGCCGTGGCCCCAGCGGGGGCGCAACACCTGCACGGCGTGGTGGGCCGCCACCAGGGCGCCGGGCACGACGGCCGGCAGCGCCAGTTCCACCACCATCACGCGGTTCAGCGTCGTGGTGGCCATGACCACCACGGCGCCGATCGACGCCTGGACGAGGCCGAGCCGGGCGACGCCGAACCAGCCGAGCGGACGCGCTTCCTCCATCACGGCACGAGGCTCCGCACCGCGACGGCGGCGACCATCATGCCGAGCACGGACAGGCCGGTGCCGGACGCGTTGTAGCGGGGGGCTTCGCGCCGCGGGTCGCGCAGGAAGCGGGGCATCAGGGCGAGCTGGAGCGCGGTGAGGAGCGCGATCGCCGCGGCGTGCCAGGGCCGACCCCAGGCGAGCAGCGACAGCGCCACGGCGACCTGCGGCAGCGCCATGGCGGCGCAGGCCACCCGGGCCGCGCGCGCGACGCCGAGCTGCACCGGCAACGAGCGCACGCCCATGCGGCGGTCGCCCTCGACGGACTTGAAGTCGTTCAGCGTCATGATGCCGTGGGCGCCGAGGCTGTAAAGCAGCGCCAGGGCGAGGACACGTCGGTCGGGAGCGGTCCCGGCCACCACGTCGGCGCCCGCCAGCCAGGCCAGCCCCTCGTAGGACAGCGCCACGGCGGCGTTGCCGAACCACCCGTTCGCCTTCAAGCGCAGCGGCGGCGCGCTGTAGGCCCAGGACAGGGCCGTTCCCAGCGCCGCCGGCACCAGCACCCACCGGCCGAACGCGGCTGCGACGAGCAGCGCCAGCGCGGATGCCACGACGGCGACGGCGAGGCCCCAGCGGCCGGGCACGCGGCCCGACGGGATGGGGCGGGACGGCTCGTTGACGGCGTCGACGTGCCGATCGAACCAGTCGTTGACGGCCTGGCTGGCGCCGCACAGCAGCGGCCCCGCCAGCACCGCGCCGCCGAGCATCAGGCCGAGCTGCGACGGCAGCGTGAGGCCGCCCGACACCAGCCCGCAGCCGAAGGCCCACATCGGCGGAAACCAGGTGATCGGCTTCAGCAGCTCCAGCACCGCCGCCGGGGCGGGACGGTCGATGGCGGGGGCCAGGGCGGAGTGGTCTCGCATGGCGTCATGCTGGTGGAGCGCCGAAGAGTTGTCAATCTGACTTGACACTTCGGGCGGGCTCGCCTGGACACTCGGCCTATGTTCCGATGCTGCCGAAGCGCCATCACGATCCCGTGTTGGTGCGGCGCGGGACGCCCCGCGCCCGCCGATGGGCGTCGCGGTCCGGAGGCGTGCCAGGGTGGGCGCCGGGCGCCGGGGCACGAGGTGCCGGGCGAGATGCGCGGCACCGCCCGACGCCGCCGGGACGGTGGCGACGCGGCGTCAGCCGGCGTTCGACGGGTCCGACGGCAGGTCGCCGATGCCGTAGCGGCGGAGCTTGGAATAGAGGCTCTGGCGGCTCAACCCCAGCATCTCGGCGGCGGAAGCCCGGTTGTCCTGCGTCACGGCGAGCGCGGCCTCGATGCACAGCTCCTCGATGATGTCGGTGGCTTCGCGCACGATGTCGCGCAGCGGCACGCGGCCCACGAGGTCCGTCATTTCGCTGACCGGGCGCAGCGGCCGGCGCACGTCGCCCAGCACGGAACGCTCGGCCATGACGGGGCGGAACAGGAAGGCGTAGACGCGCTTCTCGTCGCGGTCCGCCACGGCGGCGGTCAGCTCGACGTCGCGCACGGCGCCGTATTGCCCGCGCAGCACCGTGGCGTAGCGCCGGATCGACCCGTTGTCCTGCAGGCGGGACGTCAGCACGTTCATGTCGACGCCGTGGCGCCCGACGAAGCGTGCGAGGGACTCCGAGCGGATCTGGTTGGCGGTGGCGACGTCCACGAGGTCGAGGAAGGCCTCGTTGGCTTCGATGATGTCGAGGTCGCCCGTGGCGGTCACCATGGCCTCGGGCAGGTGGCTCAAGGCGCCCCAGGCGTCGCCCAGCGCCGATACCCCGGCCCTCGCCGCGCCGCCGGCGGACAGCCGCACGAGGAGCTGCGACGGGCCGCCGCCGCGCAGCAGCCACGCCGACAGCGACACGTCGGCCGAGGTCAGCCGCAGCCGCAGCGCCGCGCAGGACGCCTGGCCCATGGCGCGCGCCGCCGCGGCGCAGTCCGAGATCGCGTTGGCGTCGTCGTCGAGGAACAGCTCGTCGATCGTCGTGCCCACGAGGCGGCGCGCCACGCGGTGCAGCAGGTCTTCGCCGGCCGGGTTCACGTCCGTCACGCGCCGCGTCGCCGCGTCGGCGATCAGCATGGCCTCGCCGGACGTCTGGAACATCAGGCGGAACTGGGTTTCCGCGCTGCGATAGAGGGCGTAGTCGCGCTCCACCGTGAGGTTGATGTCGACGAGCTGCTGCTGCAGGCGCGCGAGGCCGCGCAGGTCGCGTCCGAGCACGACGAACTGCCCGTCCTTCGGCAGGCGCACCCCGACGTAGCGGACGGGGAGGTCCTCGCCGCCGTCCACGGCATGGTTGATCTCGTGCCAGGCGAGCCCGTCGCCGGCGGCGGTCCCGAGCAGGGACCGGACCTTGCCGCGGCTTTCGACCGTCACGGTTTCGACGAGGGGCCGCCCGATCCAGCCGCCGCCCACGCGCGCCGCGAGTTCGGCGTCGCCGACCGACACGTCGCGCACGACCCCGCCGCGATCCACCACGAGAGCGATGTCGCTGCTCGCCGACACGAGCTGCGAGAAGGTTTCGGCCCCGATGTCGCCCAGCAGGGCTCCCGGGGACCGGAAACCACCTCTGGGGCCGGGAAGGACGGTGGTACCGATCAAGGGGGTTCGCCTTTGCGGAAACGTCGGGCGGCTCCCGCGAGTGACGCGCGCCGCCCAGCTTTATTCACGATAAGCGGCTCGTTTCGAAATGCGAAGCCTTCCTTTTAAACAGAAAAAGTCAGGAGCGAGCGGCGGCGGCGACCACCTGGCCGGACAGCGCTTCCGCCATCTGCACGGCTTCCGTGGCGTCCGACGCGACGGCGTCGACGCCGACGGTCCGGTGCAGTTCCGGATCGAGCAGAAAGGCGGGCCCGCCCGCCAGCAGCGTCACGTCCCCGTTGAGGGACGCGCGGCGCAGCGCCTGCACCTGGGCCGGAAGGGCGGGCAGGAACCTGTCGTTGGCGACCGACAGCCCGATGGCGGTGAAGCGCTCCGCCCGCACGAGGATCAGGAGGTCGTCGAAGGCGATGCGCGGCTCGAAGGTCACGTCCCAGCCGGCGCGGCGGAAGAAGGCCGCCACGACCGACAGGCCGAAGACGTGCTGCTCGCCCGACACGGGCGCCAGAAGGATCTTCTTGCCGTGGATCTGGCCGGGCACGTCGCCGTCGAAGTCGGGCCCCAGCGCCCGCATCACGCCCTGCAGCCGGCCGAGCCCCGCCGTGACGTCGAGGAAGCTGAGCCGGTCGTCGAGCCACAGGTCGCCCAGCCTCCGCGCCGCCGGGGCCATCAGTTGCAGCATCACGGCCTCGATGGACAGGCCGTCGGCGCGCAGCGCGTCGATGTACTTGATGAGGCCCGGCACCGCCGCCGCCAGCACCATGTCGGAGAACTGCACCACCTGGGCTTCGGTGAGGGGCGGGACGGTTTCCGCCGCCGGGGCACCCTCGGCCTCCTTGCCGATCTCGGACAAGCGCGGCACCACGCGGCTGAGGATGGTCTTGCGCAATTCGCGCCGCCAGTCAGCGTGTCCGACGATGGGGAGGTCGTGGTCCTTGCCCCGGAACGACTGTTGCGGCGGGCCCGAAGACTTCCCGTAGCCTTGCTGTTCCATCACCGGCCCCCTTTCCGGAACGAGGCGTCTCTTAGCGTCACGTTAGAAGGCGGGATGCGGCCTGGAAAGACCGCGCCGCAGCCCCGGTGTCGCAGGGGCGGGCAGGCCGGAACTTTTTCGCTTCCGACCTCGACCATAGGACGCGATGGAGCCCGGGACTGTCAAGCCGGCAGCGACGGCGGCGGCGCGAAAGTGTCAAGCTAGCTTGACAGGTGATGAGCCGGCGCTCAATCTCACCCTCGACGGCGACGGACCAGGGAGGGGCGGGATGCAGCGCGGCGGCACGACGAAGCCCCTCTACACCGCCGACGAGCGCCGACGCCGCGATGCGACGCGCTGGACCCTGGTGCAGGGCGTGCTGGCGCCGCTGCAGTTCGCCGTCCTCCTCGTCAGCCTCGCCCTCGTCGGCCGCTACCTCGCCACCGGCGAAGGGCTGTGGGCCGCGACGGCTTCCGTGCTGGCCAAGACCGCGGCGCTCTACGCCATCATGGTCACGGGCTCGATCTGGGAGAAGGCCGTGTTCGGCCGCTACCTGTTCGCCCCGGCCTTCTACTGGGAAGACATGGTCAGCATGCTGGTGCTGGCCCTGCACACCGCGTCCGTGGCCATGCTGGTGCTGCACTGGGGCAGCCCCGCGGCCCGGTTCGCCGTGGCCCTCGCGGGCTACGCCGCCTACGCGGTCAACGCCGCGCAGTTCGTGCTGAAGCTGCGGACCGCGCGGCTGCAGGCCCGGCCGCCGGAGCCGCCTGCCCCGCTCCTGCGCGCCGCGGAAGCCGCCCGATGAACGCGCTCGCCCCCCTGGCGGCGGCCGGCTGCACGGACGCGCCGGTGCTGCGCGAGCGCGGCCAGCGCGAAGTGTTCTGCGGCCTCACCGGCATCGTGTGGCTGCATCGCAAGATCCAGGACGCCTTCTTCCTCGTCGTCGGCTCGCGCACCTGCGCCCACCTCATGCAGTCGGCCGCCGGGGTGATGATCTTCGCCGAGCCGCGCTTCGCCACCGCGATCCTGGAAGAGCGCGACCTCGCCGGCCTCGCCGACGCCAACGAGGAGCTCGACCGCGTCGTCGCGCGCCTGCTGGACCGCCGGCCCGATATCAAGCTGCTGTTCCTCGTGGGCTCCTGCCCGTCCGAGGTCATCAAGCTCGACCTGTCCCGCGCGGCGCTGCGCCTCAACCGCGCCTTCGGCCCCGACCTGCGCGTGCTGAACTATTCCGGCTCGGGCATCGAGACGACCTTCACCGAGGGCGAGGACGCCTGCCTGGCTTCGCTCGTGCCGGAGATGCTCGCGCCCGTCCCCGGCGCGCCCCGGCGCCTCCTCGTCGTCGGCACGCTGGCCGACGTGGTCGAGGACCAGTTCCGCCGCCTCTTCGCCGCGATGGGCATCGCGGAGGTCGACTTCCTGCCGCCACGCCGCTCGGGCGAGCTGCCGGCCGTCGGGCCCGGCACGGCGATGCTGCTGGCCCAGCCGTTCCTGGCCGAAACGGCGCGACGGCTGGAGGAACGCGGCGCCACCCGGCTCGCCGCCCCCATGCCGCTCGGCGCCGAAGGCACGCTGCTGTGGCTGTCCGCCGCGGCCGAGCATTTCGGGATCCCCCGACACGTCGTCGAGGCCGTCACGGCCGCCCCGCGGGAGCGGGCCGCGACCGCGCTGGCCCCGTACCGCGAGCAGCTCGGCGGCCGGTCGATCTTCTTCTTCCCCGACAGCCAGCTCGAAGTCCCGCTCGCCCGCACCCTGGCACGCGAACTCGGCATGCGGCCGGTCGAGGTCGGCACGCCGTTCCTCCACCGCCAGCACCTCGCGGCCGACCTGGCGCTGCTGCCCGCCGGCACGATGCTGAGCGAAGGCCAGGACGTCGACAGGCAGCTCGACCGGTGCCGGGACGCCGCGCCCGACCTCGTGGTCTGCGGGCTCGGCCTCGCCAACCCGCTCGAAGCCGAGGGCTTCGCCACCAAGTGGTCGATCGAGCTCCTGTTCACCCCCATCCAGGGTTTCGAACAGGCCGGCGACCTCGCCGCCCTCTTCGCCCGGCCGCTCCTGCGGCGCCAAGCCTTGAAGGTGTGAGCGCCATGCAGTTGTCCGTCTGGACCTACGAGGGCCCCCCGCACGTCGGCGCCATGCGGGTCGCCACCGCGATGTCGGGCGTGCATTTCGTGCTGCACGCCCCCCAGGGCGACACCTACGCCGACCTGCTCTTCACCATGATCGAGCGCCGCGACGCCCGGCCGCCCGTGACCTACACGACGTTCCAGGCGCGCGACCTCGGCGGCGACACGGCCGGGCTGTTCCAAACGACGCTCGCCGACGCCTACGCGCGCTTCGCCCCCCAGGCGATGCTGGTCGGCTCGTCCTGCACGGCCGAGCTGATCCAGGACGACCCCAGCGGCCTCGCCCGCGCGCTCGCCCTGCCGGTGCCCGTCATCCCGCTGGAGCTGCACTCCTACCAGCGCAAGGAGAACTGGGGCGCGGCGGAAACCTTCTACGCGCTCGTCCGCACGCTCGCCGGCAAGGGCGCCGGCAAGGGCGCCGCGGCAGCGCCGGACGGCCCCCGCGGGGATAGCCGCCCCCGCTGCAACATCCTCGGGCCGACGGCGCTCGGCTTCCGGCACCGCGACGACGTCGTGGAGGTGACCCGGCTCGTCGAAAGCCTCGGCGTCGCCGTCAACGTCGTGGCGCCGCTCGGCGCCTCGCCGGCCGACCTCGCGCGCCTCGGCGACGCCGACTTCAACGTCGTGCTCTACCCCGAGATCGCCGGCACGGCGGCGCGCTGGCTGCAGAAGACCTTCGGCCAGCCGATCGTCGACACGGTGCCGATCGGCGTGGGCGCGACGCGGCGCTTCGTCGCCGAGGTGGCGGCGCTGGCCGGCCTCGACCCCGCGCCGGCGCTCGACGCGGCATCGTCGCGGCTGCCGTGGTTCTCGCGGTCGGTGGATTCCAACTACCTCACCGGCAAGCGCGTGTTCGTGTTCGGCGACGCCACGCACGCGGTCGCGGCGGCCCGCGTGGCGCGCGACGAGTTCGGCTTCGAGGTGGTCGGCCTCGGGTCCTATTCCCGCGAACAGGCCCGCGAGGTCCGCGCCGCCGCGGCCGAGTTCGGCCTCACGGCGCTGATCTCCGACGATTCCCTCGAGGTGGAGGCCGCCATCGTGGCGGCGGCGCCCGAACTGCTGCTCGGCACCCAGATGGAGCGCCACGTCGCCAAGCGGCTGCGCATCGCCTGCGCGGTGATCTCGGCGCCCGTCCACGTGCAGGACTTCCCGGCCCGCTACTCACCGCAGATGGGGTTCGAGGGCGCCAACGTGCTCTGGGACTCCTGGGTGCACCCGCTGATGATGGGGCTGGAAGAACACCTCCTCGGCATGTTCCGCGACGACGGCGAGTTCCACGACGGCGCGCCGGCGTCGCATCTGGGCGCGGCTCACGCGGGCGGGTCCGCCCGCCTCCCCGGCGGGGACGCGGGGTCGGCGCAGCGGACGGGCGAGGGGAAGGCCCCGAACGGTCCCGACCTCCCCCCGCATCCGTCGCCGCCGCGCGCCGACCTTTCCCTGCATCCGGGGGAAACGGGGGACGCTCCGCCCATCTGGACGCCCGACGCCGAGCGCGAGCTGAGGAAGGTCCCGTTTTTCGTGCGGGGCAAGGCGCGCCGCAACACCGAAGCCTTCGCCGAACTCGGCGGCCTCGCCGAGATCACGCTGGAGACGCTGTATGACGCCAAAGCGCATTTCGGGGGCCGTTGAGATGGTCCCCGTCCGCGTCGTCGTCCTCACGCTCAACGGCCACGTCGCCCAGGCGGTCGCGGCCGCCGAGCGGCAGCTCCGCCCCGAGATCCCCGGCCTGTCCATGGCGTTCCACGCCGCCACCGACTGGGACCGCGACCCCGCCTCGCTCGAGCGCTGCGTCGCCGACATCGGCGCCGGCGACATCGTGCTCGTCAACATGATGTTCCTCGAGCCGCACATCCGGGCGGTGATGCCGGCCCTGGTGGCGCGGCGCCCGCACTGCGACGCCATGCTGTGCTTCATGTCGGCCGGCGAGATCGTGCGGCTCACCCGCGTCGGCAAGTTCTCCATGGACGGGTCGAACAGCTCCGGCATGCTGTCCTTCCTGAAGCGGTTGCGCGGCAAGTCCGGCAAGGGCGGCGCGCCCGGCAGCCCCGATGCCGGCGCGAAGCAGATGGCGATGCTGCGCCGCCTGCCGAAGATCCTGAAGTTCGTCCCCGGCACCGCCCAGGACGTGCGGGCCTATTTCCTCGCCATGCAGTTCTGGCTCGCCGGCTCGGACGAGAACTTCGCCGGCATGGTGCGGCTGCTGGTCGGCCGCTACGCGTCGGGCCCGCGCGCCCACCTCGTCGGCCGCCTCGCCCCGGCGGCGCCGGTCGACTATCCGGACGTCGGCCTGTACCACCCGAAGCTGCCGGCCCGCATCGCCACGGACCTCCTGGCCCTCCCCGCACGCGGCCGTGCGGGGGCGGGGACGGTCGGCCTCCTCGTCATGCGCTCCTACGTGCTGTCCGGCGACACCGGCCATTACGACGGCGTCATCGCCGCCATGGAGGCGCGCGGCCTGACGGTCGTGCCCGCCTTCGCCAGCGGGCTGGACAGCCGCGCCGCGATCCGCACCTTCTTCATGGCCGAAGGCCGCGCCACCGTGGACGCGCTCGTGTGCCTCACCGGCTTCTCGCTGGTCGGCGGGCCCGCCTACAACGACGCCGCCGCCGCCGAAGCCATGCTGGCAGAGCTCGACGTGCCCTGCATCCAGGCCCAGGCGGTGGAGTTCCAGACCGTCGAGGACTGGCGCGCCTCCGAT
The DNA here is from genome assembly GCF_004137685.1 of Lichenibacterium minor. Classification (GTDB taxonomy): domain Bacteria; phylum Pseudomonadota; class Alphaproteobacteria; order Rhizobiales; family Beijerinckiaceae; genus Lichenihabitans; species Lichenihabitans minor. The sequence goes on from NZ_QYBB01000001.1 coordinate 60,923, forward strand.
ACCGGCCTGTCGCCGGTCGAGGCCACCATGATGGTGGCGATCCCCGAGATCGACGGCTCGACGGCGCCGATCGTGTTCGGCGGGCGGGGGCGGGCGTCCGCCCCCGGCGTTTCGGCCCCGATGCGCGCCGACGCCGAGCGCTGCTCCGCCCTGGCGCGCCGCGTGGCGAAGCAGGTGGCGCTGCGCCGCTCGGCCCTCGCCGAGCGCCGCGTCGCGATCGTGCTGTTCAACTTCCCGCCCAACGCCGGCGCGGCCGGCACGGCCGCCTTCCTGTCGGTGTTCCGCTCGCTGCTGAACGTGCTGCGGGCCATGAAGGCCGAGGGCTACGCGGTCGACGTGCCGGACAGCGTGGACGCGCTGCGCGCCCGCGTGCTGGAGGGCAACGCCGCCCGCCACGGCATGCCGGCCAACGTGGCGGCATTCGTCCCCGCCGAGGACCACGTCGCCCGCGAGCCCCACCTCGCCGAGATCGAGGCGCAATGGGGGCCGGCACCGGGCCGCGCCCAGGCCGACGGCCGCCACCTGTTCGTGCTCGGCGCCGCGTTCGGCAACGTTTTCGTCGGGCTGCAGCCCGCCTTCGGCTACGAGGGCGACCCGATGCGGCTGCTGTTCGAGCGCGGCTTCGCCCCGACCCACGCCTTCTCGGCCTTCTACCGCTACATCCGCGACGATTTCGCCGCCCACGCGGTGCTGCATTTCGGCACCCACGGCGCGCTGGAGTTCATGCCCGGCAAGCAGGTCGGCTTGTCGGACGCCTGCTGGCCCGAGCGGCTGATCGGCGATCTGCCCAACCTGTACCTTTACGCCGCCAACAACCCGTCCGAGGGCGCCATCGCCAAGCGGCGCTCGGCCGCCACGCTGGTGAGCTACCTCACCCCGCCCGTGACGCAGGCCGGCCTGTACCGCGGCCTCGTCGACGTGAAGGGCCTCGTCGAGCGCTGGCGCGGCCTGCCGGGCGATGCGTCCGGCGAGCGTGCCGAGCTGGCGCCCGCCATCCAGGCCGCCGCGGCCGCGCTCGACCTCGCCCCGGAGGAGCCGGCCTGGACCGACGCCTCGCTCGGCGAGGTGGAAACCCTGCGCCGCGCCGTGGAGGAACTCGAACAGACGCTGATCCCCCACGGCCTCCACGCCGTGGGCGAGCCCCCGACGGCGGCCGAGCGGGCCGACCTCCTCGCCACCATGGCCGAGATGGCGGGCGGCGACGCCCCGAGCCGCGACGCCATCGAGGCCATCACGGTCGCCCGGGTGCCCCCGGCCCCCGACGCGCCGGCGGAGCTGCGCGAGCTCGCCCGCATCGACGCGCTGCTGCGGGTGGACCACGAGCTGCCAGCGCTGATGCGCGCGCTCGACGGTCGGTTCGTCCGTCCGGCGCCGGGCGGCGACCTCGTCCGCAACCCGGCCGTCCTGCCCACGGGCCGCAACCTCCACGGCTTCGACCCGTTCCGCATCCCGTCCGCCTTCGCGGTCGACCAGGGCCGGCGCCAAGCCGAGCAGGTGCTGGCGCGCTACCTCGCCGAAAGCCACCGCGTGCCCGAAACGGTGGCGCTGGTGCTGTGGGGCACCGACAATCTGAAAAGCGAGGGCGGCCCCATCGCCCAAGCGCTGGCGCTGCTGGGCGCGGTGCCCCGCTTCGACAGCTTCGGCCGCCTGTGCGGCGCGGCCCTGGTCCCGCTCGCCGAGATGGCGCGCCCGCGCATCGACGTGCTGATGACGCTGTCCGGCATCTTCCGCGACCTGCTGCCCCTGCAAACGACGCTGCTCGCCGAGGCGGCCTGGCTCGCCGCCACGGCGGACGAGCCCACGGAAGCGAACTTCGTCCGCAAGCACGCGCTGCGCTACCAGCGCGAAGCGGGCTGCGACATGGAGACGGCGGCGCTGCGCGTCTTCTCCAACGCCGACGGCACCTACGGATCCAACGTCAACCACTTGGTCGACGCGGGCGCGTGGCAGGGCGAGGGCGAGCTCGGGCAAGCCTTCGCGGCGCGCAAAAGCTTCGCCTACGACCGCCGCGGCCGGTCGGCGCAGCAGTCCAAGCTCATGCAGGCCGCGCTCGCCGACGTCGACCTCGCCTACCAGAACCTCGAATCGGTGGAACTCGGCGTCACCACCATCGACCACTATTTCGACTCGCTCGGCGGCGTGTCGCGCGCCGCCGCGTCCGCCCGGGGCGGCGCGCCGGTGCCCGTCTACATCGCCGACGCCACGCGCGGGGCCGCCAAGGTGCGCTCGCTCGGCGAGCAGGTGGCGCTGGAAACGCGCAGCCGCTCGCTGAACCCGAAATGGTACGAGGCCATGCTGGAGCACGGCTCCGAAGGCGTCCGCCAGATCGAGAGCCAGGTCACCAACACCATGGGCTGGTCGGCCACCACCGGGCAGGTCGACCCCTGGGTGTACCGCCGCCTCGCCGAAACCTTCGTGCTCGACGGCGCCATGCGCGAACGCCTGGCCAGCCTCAACCCGGTGGCCTCCGCCCGCGTCGCCAACCGGCTGATCGAGGCGCAGGAACGCCGCTACTGGACCCCGACCGACGCCGAGCTCGACGCGCTTCGGGCCGCCGGGGACGAACTCGAGGACCGGCTCGAGGGCATCGTCCCCGGCCGCGCCGTCAACATGGGAGTCGCCGCATGACCGCTCACGACAGGGCGGCGCTCGCCAGCGCCGCGGCGTCGCGGCTCGACATCACGGCCCGCGCCGGCGTGACGTCCCCCGCGGTCCGCCGCCCGCCCCCGCCCCGCTCGCCGGGGCGCCCGGACGGGGACGGCAGCGTCCAGGTGCGGATGGACGCGAAGATCGAGGGCGCCAAGGTGTTCGCCGTCTACGGCAAGGGCGGCATCGGCAAGTCCACGACCTCGTCGAACCTGTCGGTGGCCTTCTCCAAGCTCGGCAAGCGCGTGCTGCAGATCGGCTGCGACCCGAAGCACGATTCCACCTTCACCCTGACGAAGAGCCTGATCCCCACCGTCATCGACGTGCTGGAATCGGTGGAGTTCCACGCCGAGGAGCTGCGCCCCGAGGACTTCGTGGTCGAGGGCTACAACGGCGTCATGTGCGTCGAAGCCGGCGGGCCGCCGGCCGGCACGGGCTGCGGCGGCTACGTGGTGGGCCAGACCGTGAAGCTGCTGAAGGAGCACCACCTGCTCGAAGACACCGACGTGGTGATCTTCGACGTGCTGGGCGACGTGGTGTGCGGCGGCTTCGCGGCCCCGCTCCAGCACGCCGAGCGCGCCGTGGTGGTCACCGCCAACGACTTCGACTCCATCTTCGCGATGAACCGCATCGTGGCGGCCATCGCGGCCAAGTCGAAGAACTACGACGTGCGGCTCGCGGGCGTCATCGCCAACCGCTCGGCCGGCACCGACGAGATCGACCGGTTCAACGCCGCCACGGGCCTGACCCGCCTTGCCCATTTCCCCGACCTCGACGCCATCCGCCGCTCGCGGCTGAAGAAGTCGACGCTGTTCGAGATGCCCGCCACCCCCGAGCTCGACGCCGTGAAGGAGGAATACCTCCGCCTCGCCGCGACGCTGTGGGCCGGCACCGTGCCGTGCGAGGGCCGCGCCATGCGCGACCGCGACATCTTCGACTTCCTGGGGTTCGACTGATGAGCGCCATGACGGCCGAGAACGACGCCTACGAGACCCGCCGGTCGCAGATCGAGACCTATTTCGACCGCACCGCGGCCGAAACCTGGCGGCGCCTCACCTCCGACGCGCCGGTGTCGGGCATCCGCGCCACCGTGCGTGCCGGGCGCGACCGCATGCGCACGACCCTGCTGTCCCGCCTGCCGGCCGACCTCGCCGGCCGCCGCCTGTTCGACGCCGGCTGCGGCACGGGGGCGCTCGCCATCGAGGCGGCGCGGCGCGGCGCCGACGTCGTGGCGGTCGACATCTCGCCGACGCTGGTGGGCTTCGCCCGCGAGCGGGTGCCGGCGGGCCTGCGTGGCTCCGTGCGCTTCGAGGCCGGCGACATGCTGGGCGGCGGCCACGGCCGCTTCGACCACGTCGTCGCCATGGACTCGCTGATCCACTACGACCTCGCCGACATCGTCCGCATGGCGGAGCGGCTGGCTGCCGCCTGCGACGGCACGCTGCTCTTCACCTTCGCGCCGCGCACGAAGCTTCTCGCGGCCATGCACGCGGTCGGCCGGCTGTTCCCGCGCGGCGAGCGCTCGCCGTCGCTCGTGCCCGTCGGCGAGGCCGCGCTGCGCCGCCGCCTCGCCGCGGCCCCCGGCCTGTCGGGCTGGGAAGCGGGGTGGAGCGAGCGGGTCGCCAGCGGCTTCTACACCAGCCAGGCCATCGAAGCGGTGCGCCGATGAAGCTCCGCGCCCCCACGCCCTTCGCGCTGCTGCGATCCGTCGCCCGCACGGTGCCGTTCGGCGACGCCGGCACGGCCGAGCTGCCGCTCGGCCGCCTGCTGCGGCTGTCGCTGTTCCAGGTGTCGGTCGGCATGGCGCTGGTGCTGCTCAACGGCACGCTGAACCGCGTCATGGTGATCGAGCTCGGCCTGCCGGTGTCCTTCGTGGCCTTTCTGATCGCGCTGCCGCTGATCGTGGCGCCGTTCCGCGCCCTGATCGGGCAGAAGTCGGACCACCACCGCTCGATCATCGGCTGGCGCCGCGTGCCCTACGTGTGGATGGGGACGCTGCTGCAGTTCGGCGGCTTCGCCCTGATGCCCTTCGGCCTGCTGGTGCTGAGCGACCACGACTCCCGCACCACGGCGGTCGGGCACGTCGGCCTGTCGCTGGCTTTCATCCTGGTGGGCGCCGGCCTCCACACCGTGCAGACCGCCGGCCTCGCGCTCGCCACCGACCTCGCCCCGCCGGCGTCGCGCCCCCGGGTCGTCGCCATGCTGTATTCCATGCTGCTCGTCGGCATGGTGGTCAGCGCGCTGCTGTTCGGCTGGCTCCTGCGCGACTTCGACGCCACGCGCCTCATCCGCTGCATCCACGCCGCCGCGCTCGCCACCTTCCTGCTCAACACGATCGGGGTTTGGAACCAGGAGCGCCGCACGGCGCACAAGCCCGGCTCGCCCGAGCCCGTGCCCACGCTCGGCCAGTCGTGGCGGGCGCTCGACCGGACGCGCCGCCCGGTGCGGCTGCTCGGCGCCCTGGCGCTCGGCACCGCCGCCTTCGGCATGCAGGACGTGCTGCTGGAGCCCTACGGCGGGGCGGTCTTCGGCCTGTCGGTGTCCGGCACCACGCTGCTGACCGCGCTCCTGGCCGCAGGCACGCTCCTCGCGTTCGCCCTGGCGGCGCGCATGCTCGGCCGCGGCGCCGACGCCCACCTCATCGGGGCGCTCGGCCTCGCGGCCGGCATCCCCGCCGTGGTGGCGATGATCTTCGCCGGCGCCCTCCATTCCTTGTGGCTGTTCGGGACCGGCACGGCCGCCATCGGCTTCGGCGGCGGCCTTTTCGCGGTGGGCACGCTGACGGCCGCCATGGCGCTCGGGGGCTCTTCGCGCAACGGACTGGCGCTCGGCCTGTGGGGCGCCGTGCAGGCGACGGCCGCGGGCGTCGCCATCGCGGCCGGCGGCGGCCTGCGCGACCTCGTCGAATCGCCCGGCGTCGCCGCGCTGTTCGGCCCGGCCCTCGCCGACGCGTCCGCGGGCTACGGGGTGGTGTACCACGTCGAGCTCGCCCTGCTGTTCGCCGGCTTGGCCGTGCTCGGCCCGATGGTGCGCCTGCCCGGCGCCGACGCCGCCCAGGGACGCCTCGCCGCAGCGCGCCGGGCGCGGGCCGCCGCTGCCCTCGTCCAGACCCGAAACTGAACCGCGGAGCCCCCCATGCCGCACGTCAACTTCACGCAGCAGATCGACATCCCCGAAGTGCTGTTCATCCTCTTCCTGCTGTTCTTCCTCGGGCTGGTGTACCATCTGCGCATGGAGGACAAGCGCGAAGGCTACCCGCTCGAGTCCGACCGCACGGACCGCACCGGCGGCCGCGTGCAGGTGGTGGGGTTCCCCCCCATGCCGAAGCCCAAGGTGTTCCTGCGCAAGTTCGGCGAACCCATCCTGGCGCCCGGCCCCCGCGAGGAGCGCGACCTCACCGGCATCTTGGTCCCGCTGCACGACTTTCCCGGGTCCCCCTACGTGCCGACCGGCGACCCGCTGGTCGACGGCGTGGGCCCTGCGTCCTACGCCTTGAAGGAAGAGGTGCCGGACCTGACCTGGCACGGCGAGCCCAACATCAGGCCGCTGCGCAAGATGCCCGAGCACGCGCTCGAGGGCACCGAGACGAGCCCGATCGGCATGGACGTGGTGACGCGCGACGGCGTGAAGGTGGGCACGATCGCCGACCTGTGGATCAACGTGTCCGAGCTGTTCGGGCGCTACTTCGAGGTGCAGGTCATGCCGCAGTTCGGCAACGACCGCGTGATCCTCCCGGTCGCCTTCGCGGACATCCGCCCGCGCGACAAGATGGCGGTGGTGGGCATGCTGACGGCGACGCAGTTCGCCAAGGTGCCGCGCCTCGCCGTGCCGGACATCATCAACCTGCGCGAGGAAGACCGCATCAACGCCTACTACGCGGGCGGCCACCTTTACAGCAAGCCGATGGAGAGGGAGGACAAGGCATGAGCGAGTTCAGCGACATCCCGCGCGAGATCGGCGCCGCCGACCTCCCCGCCGGCGAAACCGTGCTGTGGCGCGGCAAGCCGGACTGGCGCCACCTGGCGCTCGAAGCCTTCGGGGCGCCCTGGGTGCTGTTCTACTTCGTCGGCATCGGCGTGTGGCACCTCGCCACGACCCTGCATGACGGCGGCACCCGCGCCCAGGCGCTGGCCGACTTCTCCGTCGTGCTCATGCCGATGGCGCTCGCCCTGTCGCTGGTGTGCCTGCTGGCCTGGCTGTCCGCCCGCGCCACGGTGTTCACCGTGACCGACCGCCGGCTCGTCATGTGCTACGGGGTGGCGCTGCCGGCGCTGATCAACCTGCCGCTCGACACCATCGAGGCCATGCGGGTGCGCCGCGGCTTCGCGGGCCGGGGCGACCTCGCCTTCACACTGCCGCGGAAAGGCCGCTTGGCCTTTCACCAGCTTTGGCCCTACGCTCGGCCTTGGCACCTGTTCCCCGCTTCGCCGATGATGCGGGCCGTGCCCAGGATCGAGGAGGTCAAGGTGATCGTGGCCGGAGCCCTCAGGGTCGCCGCCGAGCGCGAAGCGCTCCGCCTCGGCCGCACGATCGACGCCCCGGCGGTGCAGCCGGCGCCCGTGGCCCAGCCGGGCGGCTACGGCCCGCACGGCGCGGCGCAGCCCGCCGGCGCGGCGGCCTGAGCCGATGAGCGTCGACGCCCTCAAGGCCCTCGCGGCCAGCCCCTATCCGGACCCGAACCACCCGCTGCCCAAGCCGATCGTGGCCGGCGGCGCGGCCCTGATGGTGGCGACCGTGGCGTTCTGCGCCTTCGGCCACGCCACCGGCATCGGCCGCACGGTCGAGCCCGCCCCCGTGGCGGTGGTGAGCCGCGACCTCGTCTTCACCGAAAACGACGACAAGACCCTCACGGTGCGGGACGCGGACCGGGGCGGGCAGGTCGTGAAGGACTTCGACCCCGAGGACGCCGGCTTCATCCGCGCCCTGGTGCGCGGCATGCTGCGCAACCGCACCCGCTACGGCGAGCCGGCCGTGGGCGCCTTCCGGGTGTCGCTGGCCCGCGACGGCGGCGTGTGGCTGCAGGACCTCGGCACGCACCAGAACGTCGACCTGCGCGCCTTCGGCCCCACCCAGGTGCAGGCCTTCGCGCAGTTCGTGAGGCCGGAGGAGGTGGCGCGATGAGGTGGAGATCGCCCTTCGGCGGCAGAAGCGTCGAGGTCACCTGCACGCTGGAGGTGGAGAACACCTTCGAAGCGCTTCACGCCCACGTCCGCCTCGACGGCGGCGTGGTGATCGAGCCCGGCGACGAGGTGCTGGTCCACGGCGATCCCGTGCAGGTGCCGTTCGGCGAAACCCGCATCCTGCGCCGCCGTGCCACCATCCGGCGCGCCGGCGCGGTGGAGCGGCTGTGGACGCGGTTGACCGGCGACTTCGAATTCATGGAACTGTGCGAGTTCAGCTTCTCAGGGGAACAGCTCCGATGAGCGCCATCGTTTCCGAACGCGCGCCGCTCCGCGACGGGGTCCCGGCCGCCGCGGCGGCTCCCGTCGCCGACACCGACCAGCTCGCCCGCGAGGACACGCTCCTCGCGCCGCGCTTCTACACCACGGATTTCGTGAAGCTCGACCGCACCGACGTGTCGAGCGTGCGGGGCGAATGGGACGCGCTGATCGCCGAGCTGAAGTCCGACCCCAACCGCCACCACTTCAAGCGCACGGAGGAGTGGGACAGGATCGACCTCGCGGCGCTGCCCGAAGGGCTGCGCAAGGAATTCGTCGACTTCCTCGTCAGCTCGCTCACGGCCGAGTTCTCGGGCTGCATCCTCTACAAGGAGATGAAGCGGCGCGGCAAGAACGCCGACATCAAGGAACTGTTCACCTACATGAGCCGCGACGAGGCCCGCCACGCGGGCTTCATCAACGACGCGCTGAAGGAGTTCGGCATCGGCGTCAACCTCGGCTTCCTCACCAAGGCGAAGAAATACACGTTCTTCCAGCCGAAGTTCATCTTCTATGCGACCTACCTCAGCGAGAAGATCGGCTACGCCCGCTACATCACCATCTTCCGCCTCCTCGAGCGGCACCCGGAGCGGCGCTTCCACCCGATCTTCAAGTGGTTCGAGAAGTGGTGCAACGACGAGTTCCGCCACGGCGAAGCCTTCGCGATCCTGATGCGCAGCGACCCGAAGCTGTTGTCCGGCGTCAACAAGCTGTGGATCCGCTTCTTCCTGCTCGCCGTCTACGCCACGATGTACGTGCGCGACCACCAGCGCCCGGCCTTCCACGAGGCGCTCGGCATCGACCCGACCGACTACGACCACCGCGTCTTCGACATCACCTCCGAGATCACCAGGCAGGTGTTCCCGCTGGTGCTCGACACCCACGACGCGCGCTTTCGCGCCGGCCTGGAGCGCATCCGCCTGTCGTCCGTGCGGATCGCCGAAGCCCGCCGCCGGGGCGGTGCGATCGGGACGCTGAAGCGCTACGCCGGCATCGCCGCCAACGCTTGGACGTTCCTGCGCCTCTACACGCTGCCGGCCAAGCCCAACGCCCGTCCCGCGTCGAGCCACCTGAAACCGGTGTGGTGAGCGCCGGCCCGACGAGGTCTGGGGCGGGCTGCGCGGCGAAGCCTCGCGGGCGCTGATACCGGCTCGCGGGCGCCGTTCCGGGGCCGGCCCCGGACCCCGTCGGGACGGCCGCGGCGGATCCCGGCCGGCCGCGCCCCGTCGAAGCGACGGGATCCCCGATCTCCGCTCCGCCCGGGACGCCGCCGTGGAGGGCTCAGCGCCACCGTCGGCGCTCCTCCGCGCGCCGCCGCAGCGCCAGCGACGGGTCGGCGTCGAAGGCGAGCGCCGAAGCGTCCCGTAGGTCGCCCGGCGTCAGCCCGATGTCGCGCAACTCGTGGGCGTCGAGCCCGGCCAACTGGTGCATGAGCGCCCGCGCCCGGTAGACCCGCACCGGCCATCCCGCCGCCGACCGCAGCGCGGCCCACACGGCCACCGTGGCGTCGCTCCGCGTCGTCCCGAGGCTCCTGGCTGAATCCGTCATGGTGTTTCCCTTCCGATGCCGGCCAGAATGAGGGTCGAGCGCTGGTGCAAACAGGGACACTCAGGTACACTTCGGCGAAACTGTCCGGCCCGAAGACCAGCACAGATGCACGATCTCGTTTCCCAGCCGATCGCCTCCGGCACCCGCGTCGGCGCCGTCATGGCGGACATCCGGGGGCGGATCGCGTCGCGCCGCCTCGCCCCCGGCGCCCGCCTGCCCTCCGTCCGGGAGTTCGCCCAGGCGCTGGGCGTGTCGAAGTCGACCGTGGTGGACGCCTACGAGCGGCTGGTCGCCGAGGGCGCCATCGCGTCCCGCCGCGGCTCGGGTTTCTACGTGGAGGGCACCACGCGCCCGTTGTCGCTGCAGAGCCTGCGCCCCGACCTCGACCGCGCCATCGACCCGCTGTGGATGACGCGCCAGAACCTGTCCTGCGGGCCGGACGTGCTGAAACCCGGCTGGGGCCTGCTGCCGGACAGCTATATGCCCGATGAGGCGGTGCAGCGGGCGCTGCGCGACATCGCGCGCGACCCGGACCCGGCCGGCCGCCTGCGCTACGCCAGCCCGCTCGGCCTGGCGCCGCTCCGCGAGCAGATCGCCCTGCACCTGGGCGCCCGCGGCGTCGCGGCCGAGCCGGACCGGGTGATGCTGGCCGATTCGGTCAGCCACGGGCTCGACCTCGTGCTGCGCTACCTCATCGAACCCGGCGAAACCGTGCTGGTCGACGACCCCTGCTACTTCAACTTTCTCGCCCTGCTGCTCAGCCACCGCGCCCGCGTGGTGTCGGTGCCGTTCGGCGCCGACGGCGTCGACGTCGAGGCGCTGGCACGCGTGATCGCCGCCGAGCGGCCCCGCATCTACCTGACCACGGCCGGGCCGCAGAACCCCACGGGCGCCACCCTGTCGGCCGCCACGGCCCATCGCGTGCTGACCCTCGCCGAGCGCCACGACATGATCGTCGTCGAGGACGACTGCTTCGCCGATTTCGAGCCGGAGCCTTCCCCGCGCCTCGCCGCCGCGGACGGCCTCCGCCGCGTGGTGCTGGTCGGCGGCTTCTCGAAGACGGTGTCGGGCGCGATGCGCAACGGCTTCGTCGTGGCGCGGCCGGACTGGATCGAAGGGCTGATCGACCTCAAGCTGTCGACCTGCCACAGCGGCAGCAACCTGTCGGCGCAGGTGGCCCACCGCGTGCTGTCGAGCGGCACCTACAAGCGCCACGTCGAAGCGCTGCGCGGCAAGCTCGCGCGGGACCGCGCGCTGACGCTGGCCCGGCTTCGCGCCTGCGGGCTCGCCCCGATGCTGGAGCCGCGGTCGGGTCCCTACCTGTGGGCGGAGCTTCCCGGCGGCCTCGACGCCGCCGCGGTGGCGCGCTTCGCGCTGGAGGAGGACGTGCTGCTCGCCCCGGGCGACGTGTTCAGCGCGTCCCGCTCGTCGACGGGGTTCCTGCGCTTCAACGCCGCCGCCTGCGCCGAGCCGCGCATCTTCGAGGTGCTGGCGCGCGCGATCGAGCGCGCCGGCTGACCGTCAGGCCGCGGCGGGCGGCGTCCCCCGCCCCGCCAGAAACGCGACCTGTTCGGCGATGAGCCCGCCGTCGAGCGCCTTGGCGACGAGGGCCCGCGTTTCGGGGATGCCGTAGAGCACCGCGAAGGAGCCGAAGCGCGGCCCCCGCTCCTCGCCGAGCAGCACCTGGTAGAGCGTGTTGAACCACTCGTTCGACACGCCCGGCCGCTCCGGCGTGGCGGTCTTGGCCTTGAAGTCCTGATAGCGGGGGATCGGCCGCGCCACGTCGTAGAGCGCCGCCTGCACGTCCTCGGCAGACGCGCCCTCGGGCAGCGCCGCCAGCGCGGCATCGAGCGCCAGCAGGGCGCCGCGCTCGACGTCGTCGGGCGCGCGGTAGCGCTTTGCGGGACGCACGAAGTCGCGGAAGAAGCGCACCGCGTAGCCGACCAGCCCGTCGAGCCGCGGATGCGTGTCGGGCGACACGCCCGGGGCATAGCGGCGGAGAAAGCCCCACAACACCGCCGGATCCTCGCTGTTGGCCACGGCGGCGAGGTTCAGCAGCATGACGAAGGACACCGTGGTGCCGCTGCCGCCCTCGGGCGAGAGCCGCTCCGGCTCCGGCGGCGCGCCGGCATGGATGTGCCAGGCCGGGTTGCCGAGCCGTTCCTTGTCGCCCTGCCGCCCGAAAGCGTCGAGGAACCCGAGATACTCGTCCACCGCCCGCGGGATGACGTCGAAGAACAACCGCTTCGCCGCCGACGGCTTCTGGAACATGAAGAGCGACAGGCTTTCGGGCGACGCGTAGGTGAGCCAGTCGTCGATCGACAGGCCGTTGCCCTTCGACTTGGAGATCTTCTGGCCGTTCTCGTCGAGGAAGAGCTCGTAGTTGAATCCCTCGGGCGGCTCGGAGCCGAGCGCGCGCACGATCTGCCCGGACAGCTTCACCGAGTCGATCAGGTCCTTGCCGGCCATCTCGTAGTCGACGCCGAGCGCGTGCCAGCGCATCGCCCAATCGGGCTTCCACTGCAGCTTGCACCGGCCGCCCGTCACCGGCGTCTCGAACAGGGTGCCGGAGACGGGATCGCGCCAGGAGATCGTGCCGGCCGCGACGTCGTGCGACACCAGCGGCACCTGCATCACGACGCCGCTTTCGGGGTGGATGGGCAGGAACGGGCAGTAGGTGGCGGCCCGCTCGGCCCCGAGGCTCGGCACCATGATCCTCATCACGGCGTCGAGCCGCTGGAGCATCAGCAGCAGCGCCGCGTCGAAGCGGCCGGCGCGGTACAGTTCGGTCGACGACACGAACTCGTAGTCGAAGCCGAAGCGGTCCAGGAAAGCGCGCAGCCGCGCGTTGTTGGCGTGGCCGAAGCTGATGCCGGGCTCGATCGGGTCGGGCACCTCGGTCAGCGGCCGGCCGAGGTGCTGGCGCAGCATCTCCTGGTTCGGCACGTTGTCGGGCACCTTGCGGAGCCCGTCCATGTCGTCGGAGAAGCACACGAGGCGCGTCGGGATGCGGTCGCCCGTGAGCGCCCGGAAGGCGTGGCGCACCATGGAGGTGCGGGCGACCTCGCCGAAGGTGCCGATGTGGGGCAGGCCCGAGGGGCCGTAGCCCGTCTCGAACAGCACGCTCCCTTGCCCGGTGCGCTCGACGCGCTTCACGAGCTTGCGGGCTTCCTCGAACGGCCAGGCGGTGGCGGAGCCGAGGATGTCGGCCGGCATGGCGAGGGGCGGCATCGTGGTGGTGACCTCGTTGGTTTTCGTCGGAACGCGCCGCGGCGCGATGTCTCTCCCCCGGTCACAAACACGGCCCCCGCGGCTTTGCAATGGCGCCCGCGCCGCCCACACGGCCGCGCCTCGGCCGCCATTTCGCCTGCGGCCCCGAGGGGGACCGCGCCTCCCGGGACGCGTGTGAGTGCAATCGAGGGGCATTCACCCTGTCGACGGTGCCGCACAGCTAGATATTGACCTTTTTTAGCTCACATATCATACGTTGAACATGACCTCAGGTTGACGGATCATCCGATGCACGACATCAAGGGCAGGGACGACAAGGACGTTCTCGACGCGCGGACGTCGGAAAGGTTGAGCGCGCGATTGCGCCAGGCCCGCCAGATGCGGGGGATGACGCTGAAGGTCCTGGCCGATGCCGCGGGCTGTTCGGAAAGCCTGCTGTCCAAGATCGAGAACGGCAAGGCCTATCCGTCGCTGCCCATGCTGAACCGGCTGGTCAAGGCGCTCGACATGAGCATGGGGTGGATGTTCGACGACCGCGACAGCCGGGCACCGATCATCTTCCGCGCGGGCCATCGTCCTCCCGTGCCGTTGCTCGACCGCGCCATCGCGGTGGAGCGGGTGATCCCCGACGCCGAAGGCCATACGCTCCGCTGCAACATCGTCCACGTGGAAGCGGGGGCGTCGAGCCCCGGGGAGCAGCAGCACGCCGGGGAAGAGGCGGGGTTCCTGCTCAACGGGCAGATCGAGCTGCTGATCGATGGGCGCGCGCACCGCTTGAGCGCCGGGGATGCCTTCGCGTTCCGGTCCGACCAGCCCCACAGCTATCGCAACGTGGGGCCGACACGCGCCAGCGTGTTCTGGGTCAACACCCCGGCGCTGACCTGAGGAGCGGATGCCGGGGCGGCGGCCCGCGCCGCTCCGGGCGAAGCCCGCGCCGACCCGGACCGTCGAGCGCGCGAAGCGTGTGACACACGACGCGAGCCTGCCTAGACTGGCGGGGGGCGCCGGCCGGCGCGCCCGAACCGGCGCTCCCCGCGCCCGAACCGAGGTCGCCCGCCATGGCCCGTCGCGCCGTCGTCCTGGCCGCCCTGCTCCTCGCGAGCCCGGCCGCCGCTTCCCCGAGGACGTCCGCCGTGATCGGGATGAGCGTGGAGCCGACGGGCCTCGATCCCACCGTGGCGGCGCCGGTGGCCATCGGCCAGGTCACCTGGCAGAACGTGTACCAGGGCCTCGTGCGGCTCGACCGCCGCGGCGCCGTGCAGCCGCAGCTGGCGACGGGCTGGACCGTGTCGCCGGACGGGCTCGCCTACACGTTCTCGCTGCGGACCGGCGTCAGGTTCCACGACGGCGAGGTCTTCGACGCGGCGTCCGCCAAGTTCACGCTCGACCGCGCGCGGGGCCCCGCCTCCACCAACCCGCAGAAGCAGTTCTTCTCCGTCATCGACGCCGTCGAGGCGCCCGATCCCGCAACGCTGGTGGTGCGGCTGAAGCAGCCGTCGGCCAACCTGCTGTATTGGCTCGGCTGGCCGGCATCGGTGATGCTGGCGCCGAACAGCGCCGACGCCGACCGCACCGACCCCGTCGGCACCGGCCCGTTCAAGGTCGCGCGCTGGGTGAAGGGCGACCGCGTCGAGCTGGTCCGAGATCCCGGCTACTGGGACGCCGCGCATGCCCCGGCGCTGGAAGCCGCGACCTTCCGCTTCGTGGGCGACGCCCAGGCCCAGGCGACGGCGCTCCGCGCGGGCGGCCTCGACGCCGTGCCCGAGCTGTCGGCCCCGGAACTCTTCGCCGACTTCAAGGCCGATCCGCGCTTCGAAGCCGTGGCGGGCGACACGGAGCTCAAGGTCGTGGCGGGCATGAACGGGGCGAAGCCCCCCTTCGACGACGTGCGGGTGCGCCGGGCGCTGATGATGGCCGTGGACCGCCGCGCCCTGGTCGACGCCGTGTCGTCGGGCTTCGGCACGCCCATCGGCAGCCATTACGCGCCGGACGACCCCGGCTTCCTCGACCTCACCGGGGCCCTGCCCTACGATCCCGCCAAGGCCCGGGCGCTGCTCGCCGAGGCCAGCCACCCGGACGGCCTGAGCTTCGCCATCAGGGTGCCGCAGATGGGCTACGCCACCCGCTCGGCGGAGATCCTGCAGGCCATGTTCGCCGATGTCGGCGTGACGATGACGATCCTACCCACGGAGTTTCCCGCGGCCTGGATCGCCGACGTCTTCAAGAAGCACGACTTCGACATGACGATCGTGGCCCATGCCGAACCGCTCGACATCGCCATCTACGCCCGGCCGGACTATTACTTCGGTTTCCGGAACTCGGCCTTCGACGCCGCGGTCGCGGCGGCCGAGCGCGCGCCCGACCCTGCGGCGCGAAACGCCGCCTACGGGACGGCCCAGCGCATCCTCGCCGCGGACGTGCCGGCCCTCTACCTCTACGCCATCCCCAAGCTCGGCGTGTGGACCGCCGGGCTCCGGGGCCTGTGGACCGACGAGCCGATCCCGTCCAACGACCTCACGGAGGTGCGCTGGGACGAGTGACGCGGCCCGCGCCGTGGCGGCGCTGCTCCTCCGGCGCTTCGCCGGCCTGGTCGTGACGCTGCTCCTGACGTCGGCGGCGATCTTCGCCGCGCTCGACGTGCTGCCGGGCGACCCCGCCGCCGTGATGCTCGGCACCGCGGCGCGCCCCGACACGCTGGCGGCGCTGCGCGCCGAGATGGGCCTCGATCGGCCGGCGCCACTGCGCTACGCGGCCTGGCTCGGCGGGGCCGTCACGGGCCACCTCGGCACCTCCACCACCTACGGCGTGCCGGTGGCGGGGCTGGTCGCGGACCGGCTCGCCGTCACGCTCCCGCTCGCCCTGGTGGCGCTGGCGCTGGCGGTCGGCGCCGCCCTGCCGTTGGGCGTCGCCGCCGCGGCCCGGCGCGGCGGCGCGCTCGACGCCGCGGCGGCGGTGTTCGCGCAGGGCACGACCGCCGTGCCGGGCTTCTGGATCGGGCTCCTGCTGGTGCTGCTCTTCGCCGTGCGGCTCGGCTGGATGCCGGCCGGCGGCTTCCCGGGCTGGGCGGGCGGCGCAACGCCTGCGCTCCGGGCCCTCCTGCTACCCGCCATAGCCTTGGCGCTGCCCCAGGCCGGCGTGCTGACGCGGGTGGCGCGCGGCGCCATGCTCGACGCGTTGGGCGAGGACTTCATCCGCACCGCCCGCGCGAAAGGGCTGCGTCCCCGCACCGTCCTGTGGCGGCACGCCCTGCGCAACGCCCTGCCGGCGATCCTCACCGTTCTGGGCCTGCAGCTGTCCTTCCTGGTGGCCGGCGCGGTGCTGGTCGAGACGGTCTTCGCCCTGCCGGGCCTGGGGCGGCTCGCCGTGCAGGCCTTCGCCCAGCGCGACGCGGTCGTGGTGCAGGACGTCGTCCTGCTCCTCGCCGCCTTCGTCATCCTGGTGAACTTCGCCGTCGACCTCGCCGGCCTGGCGCTCGACCCGCGCCAGCGGGACGCCGCGTGAACCGCCGGCTGGCCATCGGCCTCGCCGTCACGGGGGCGCTCGTCGCCGTGGCGCTGCTGTCGCTCGCCTGGACGCCGGAGCCGCCGACGCGCCTCCACATCCCCTTCAAGCTCCGGCCGCCGCTGGCCGGTGGGCTCCCGGCGGGCCTCGGCCTGCTCGGCACGGACAATTTCGGCCGCGACGTGCTGTCGATGACCATGGCGGGCGCCTGGACCTCGCTGCTCGTCGCCCTGCCCTCCGTGGCGCTCGGCGGCGCGGCCGGCACGGCGCTCGGGCTCGCCGCCGCGGCGCGGGGCGGCTGGTTCGACGCGGCCGCCATGCGGGCCTGCGACGTCGTCTTCGCCGTGCCGCCGATCCTGTCCGCCCTGCTGCTCGGCACCCTGCTCGGCCCGGGCCGCGGCACGGCGGTGGCCGCCATCGCGCTGTTCCTCGTGCCGGTCTTCGCCCGGGTGGCGCGGGGCGGGGCCCGGCGCGTGTGGACCGCCGACTACGTCCTGGCGGCGCGCGCCATGGGTCGCGGCGCGTTCGGCATCGCTTGGCGCAACGTGCTGCCCAACATCGCCGGGCTGCTCGTCGTGCAGGCGTCCATCCAGCTGGGCCTCGCCGTCCTGACCGAAGCCGGCCTCGGCTACATCGGGCTCGGCGCGCCGCCCCCGACCCCGAGTTGGGGCCGCATGCTGGCCGACGCGCAGACGTTTCTCGGCCCGGCGCCCTGGCTGGCGATCGTGCCCGGCGCCGCCGTGGCGCTGGCCGTGCTGGGCTTCAACATGCTGGGCGACGGGTTGCGCGACCGCGTCGACCGGCGCGGACCCGCCCCGTGACGGCCCGACGGCACGACGGCGTGGGACCGCCCCCGCCCTGCGACCTCGCCCACAGGAGCCGCCGATGACCGACCCCGCCGACATGGGCGCCGCCGAACTCGCGGCCGGCTTCGCCGCCCGCACCCTGTCGCCCTCCGAGGCCTGGGCGGCGGTGGAACGGCGCGTGGACGCCTGGGAACCGCGGATCGCGGCCCTCTACGCCTACGATCCCGAAGGCGCGCGACGCGACGCGGCGGCGTCGACGGAGCGATGGGCGCGGGGAGCTCCCCTGGGGCCGCTCGACGGCGTGCCCGCCACCGTGAAGGAACTGATCGCCACGCGCGGCGTGCCGGTGCCGCGGGGATGCGCCGCGACTCCGCTGGTGCCGGCGGAGCGCGACGCGCCCCCGGCGGCGCGGCTGCGCGAAGCGGGCGCGGTGATCTTCGCCAAGACCACCTGCCCCGACCACGGCATGCTCACCTCGGGCCTGTCGTCCTTCCACCCGCTGACTCGCAACCCGTGGGACCTCGCGACGAACCCGGGCGGGTCGAGCGCGGGCGCGGGCGCGGCGGCGGCGGCCGGCTACGGGCCGATCCACCTCGGCACCGACATCGGCGGCTCGATCCGCCTGCCCGCGGCGCTGACCGGCACCGTCGGCTTCAAGCCGAGCCACGGCCGCGTGCCCGTCTCCCCCTACTACCTGGGCCGCTGCGCCGGCCCGATGACCCGCAGCGTGGCGGATGCCGCGCTCGCCATGGCGGCCCTGTCGCGGCCGGATCCGCGCGACGACACGGCCCTGCCGCCCTCGGACGTCGCCTGGGGGGCGCTGGACGGCGACCCGCGCGGCCTGCGCATCGGCCTGATGCGCGACGCCGGCTGCGGGCTGCCGGTGGACCCCGAGGTGGCGGCGGCCGTCGCGGCGGCGGCGCGGGTCTTCGCCGATGCCGGCGCCGAGATCGTCGCCGTCGATCCCGTGATGACGCCCGCCCTGCTCGGCGGGCTCGACGACTTCTGGCGCGCCCGCGCCTGGGCGGAGATCGGCGCCATGACGGCGGACGAGCGGGCGTCCGTGCTGCCCTACATCCGGACCTGGGCCGAGGGGGGCTCCGCCGTGTCGGGGGTCGCCGCCGTGAAGGGCTACGACGCCACCAACGAGATGCGGACCCGATGCGGCCGGCTGTTCGAAGGGGTCGACGCCCTGCTGTCGCCGACGATCCCCGTCCTGTCCTACCCGGCCGAGTGGGCATCGCCGCTCGACGACCCGGCCCGGCCCTTCGAACACATCGGCTTCACGGTGCCGTGGAACATGGGCGAACAGCCGGCCGTGTCGCTGCCCTGCGGCCGCGCGTCCTCCGGGCCGCCCATCGGGCTGCAGATCGTCGGCCCCCGCTTCGCCGACCTGGCGGTGCTGCGGCTCGCGGCCTTCTACGAGCGGGCGCGCGGTTTCCATCCGGCCTGGCCGGCCGCCTGATCGCGCGGGCGCCGCCGTTCATCCCAGGTTTGGGTGCACTGCAACATAAACGCCCTGCGGCGCCCGCCCCGGCGCCGCAAAGGCGCGGCAAGTCCCGCGCAGGATCGAGGACGGCCGATGGGGCCGCGCTCCGCCGGGTCGTTCGCCGAGCCTTCGGGCGCGCGGGCCCCGGCGGCACCGTAACCCCGCGGCGCGAGCCTTCCGGAGACCGCCATGAGCCGCAACACCGTCGTCGTCGTCGAGGACGAACCCCTCGTCCGCCTGACCGCCACCAGCCTCTTCGAGGAGGCCGGCATCGTCGTCGTGGAATTCGCCGACGGCGGCGCCGCCATCGACTACGTGCGCGACCACAAGGCCGACGTCGCGGCGATCTTCACCGACGTCTACCTGCCGGGCGACACCGACGGGCTGGAGCTGGCCGCGATCGTCACGGCGGTGTGCCCCGACATCGCCGTGCTGGTCACGTCCGGCAACCACCGCACCAAGCCCACCCATCTCGGGCCGCATGTCCGCTACGTGCCGAAGCCCTGGCACCCCGCCGACGTGCTGCACACCATGCAGGACGCGATGCGCTCCGCCGCTTGACGCGTCGCCTCCGGCGGTCGAGGGGATGGGGCTCCCGATGCCGCTGAGGCGATCACCCTTGTCCGGCAGATCACGCGCCCGCACCGCCGACGTCACGATCAGCCTGCGCACCGCCATCGGCCTCGCGTTCACGCTGATCCTGCTGCTGTCGAGCGGCGCGCTCGTGTGGTTGAACGGCGAAGCCTCCGCGCGCCTGCTGCGCAAGCAGGTCGACCAGCAGTTCGACATCCTCATCTCCGGCGTCACGTCGCAGGTCGCCCTGCAGCTCGACGGCGCCGATGCGGTGCTGAACACGCTGTCGGTCGACCCGCCGCCGCCGTCCGATCCCGAAACGCAGGGGCGGCTGCTGGTCCGCGTGCTCGCCAACCTCGTGGCGACGTCGCCGTCCGTGCAGTCGCTCGTCACGGCCAGCGCCGATGGCCGCTACGTCATCGCTCGGCGCGTGATCGGGATGCCGCCCCAGGCAGGCGACGGGGACGTGGCCCGCCCCGCCGCCTACGTGGTGCAGATCGGCGGTCCCGATCCCGCGGCCCGGGACCGCTACGTGTTCCTCGACGCCACGTTCCACACCACGACGGCCGCGATGCCGGCGGCGGTGCCGGCCGCGATGGGGATGGATGCGCGACGGCGGCCCTGGTACCGCATGGCGGTCGCGACCGAGCGGGCCGTGGCCACGCCGGCCTACAGGTTCAAGGACGACAACGGGTTCGGCTTCACGCTGAGCCGGCGCGCCCAGGACGATGCCGACCTCGTGTTCGGCGCCGACGTCAGCCTGGCGGCGCTGTCGGGCGCGCTCAAGCGCGGGCTCGTGTTCGACGGGGAGCGCGTCGTCGTCTTCACGCCCGACGGTGCCCTGGTCGGAGATTCCGCGGGTCCGGCCCCGTCGGCGTCCGGCGTGTCGGCGTCTCCGAAGCTCGACGACGCCATCCTGGCGGCCTACCGCCGCGACCCGTCCGGGCACAGCGTGGAACTCCAGGCCGCGGACGGCCCGGTCTATGCCGAACTCGCCCCGCTGGCCATCAACGGCGCGCAGCTGGTCATCGCCAGCACCGTGCCGGTCGCGGTGTTCGAGGCCCCGGTCACCCGCCTGCTGGTCTGGTCGCTGGTGATCCAGGCCGCCATCGTCGGCGTCGCCTTCGTGCTGGTCCATGCCGCATCGCGCTCGATCTCGCACCCGATCCACGCGCTGGCGGCGGACGTCGAGGCGATCATCCGCTTCCGCACGCCGGAGCGCATGGCCCGCCACAGCCACATCCGCGAGATCCGCCGGCTCCTCGGCGCCGTCGACACCCTCGCGCTGACGCTGCGCTCGTTCTCGACGTACCTGCCGGCCCCCTTCGTGCGCGGCATCGTGGACCGGGGCGAGATCCCCACGGTCGGCGGCAAGCGCGAAACCGTGATCGTGATGTTCTCCGACATCGACGGCTTCACGCGCATCTCGGAAACGCTGCCGCCGGACGAGATCCTCCCGCAGCTGTCGCGTTATTTCGGCGAGATCAGCGACGAGATCAGGCTTTCGGAAGGGACGCTCGACAAGTTCATGGGCGACGGCGTCATGGCGTTCTGGACGCTGCCGGCCGACGTGCCGGACCGGGCCGCGGAGGTGTGCCGCGCGGTTCTGCGGGCCGGCCGGAGGATCGACGCGCTGAACGTGACCTTCGCGGCGGAGGGGCGCCCCGTCCTGCCGACCCGCTTCGGCCTCCACGCCGGCGAGGCCATGGTGGGCAGCGTCGGCACGGCCCATCGCCTCAACTACACGGTGCTCGGCCACGCCGTGAACGTGGCGTCGCGGGTCGAGCAGCTGAACAAGCGCTTCGGGACCCGCGTCCTCGTCACCGCGGCGGTCCGCGACGCCGCCGGTGACGCCGCCCTGTTCCGTCACCTGGGCGAGGCCGAGGTGCGCGGCGCCACGGGCAGCGTGCACATCTTCGAGCTGGTCGCCGATGCGGCGGACCGGCCGGCGCCGGCGCGATGACGCGGCGGCGGCTTCAGTCGCGCGCGGAACCGCCGTCCGACGGCTCGCCCGGGAGATAGGACCGCACGCGGGCGCGGCCGTGGCTCGTGTCGCGCGTCGGGGACGACAGGGTGGGCGCGACCTGCGACGTGCCCGGCATGGGGCTCGATTCGCGCGCCGTGTCGCCGAGGCCGGGCGCCGCCGCCGCATAGGCGGTGTCGGGAGCCGCGGCGGCAAAGCCGGTCCCGGCCGGACGATAGCCGTCGGGGTCGGGCGGCACGACGGAACCGGGCTCGATCGCGGCATTGTCCATCGGCCCGTCGAAGAGCGGCTGGTCGGCCCGGCTGGCCGCGAAGCCGCCGGTGCCGCTGCCCGAGGGTGTGTAGGCCATCTCGCGCTCGCCGATGAGGGCCGAGCCGGCGAGGCCGCCCCAGCCCTCGTCCCGCCAGTCGGCCGAGCGCTCGTCCATGTCGACGGCGCCGTCGCGGTCGAGGATCTCCAGCACGCGCTCGTAGGCGGCGGTGTCGGTCTCGACCGTCACCGCCACCCCGCCGCGGCGCAGGCCCTCGGCATACATGTGCCGGTCCTCGTCGGGGACGAAGAAGTCCTTCAGCGATTCCCAGAAGCCGTGCGGGTGCGGCGCCTCGGCCGTCACGGCCTGGCCCCCCGCGACCCGAACCGCGGTCGGCGGCACGCCGGCCGACACGAGGTCGTCGCGCGCGTGGTCCGCCGCCTCCTGGGTGTCGAAGAACGCCGTCACGGATCGGGCGGACGCGTCCCGCCCCGCATCCAGCGGCGTGGTGTCGGACAGGTCGTCGTAGGCCATGGCGGTCGCTCCCGAAGCGGGCATGGGCCCGCACGGGAACGAACGGGGGCCGGGATGGCGGAGTTCCATCGAGCGGCGGGGCGGCGGCGCGCACCGCCCGCCCTCCCCCCGCCCCCGGCCGAGCGATACTGTCGAGCACCGCAAACATCGCAGAAACGAACCCGAAACAATCGTCGTTACACTGCTTTAACGGCTTTCGACTACGCTTCGCGCAAGATGAAGCTCAGGGTATGATGATGAACGTCTCGTCGGTTTCCAGCGCCAACGTTTCGGCTGCGGCCGCCAGGGCATCGGCCGCCACAAGGGCGGTGCCGACGGCGGCCACCGCGGCGGCGAGCACGGCGACGTCCGCGGGCCCGGCCGCCATCACGGGTGCCACGCCCGTCGGCGCCGTCGCCCCCGTGGCGGCCGTCACCGGCGCCGACACTGGCGCGACGGGCACCCCGGCGTCGGACGGTTCGAGCACGGGCGGCGTCGCCGATCAGACCGGCACCGCCGCGACGTCCGGCGCGGCGCCCAAAGGCGGCGCCCCGGCCGGAAAGGCCGCGGGGAGCGGATCGTCGCCGGCCGCCGCGGCGACGGGCGGGCTGGTCCAGACGGGCAGCGGCGAATACACCGCCGCCTCGGTGGCGGCCGACCAGAAGGACGCCGACGCCCTCGGCCTGATCAGGCAGAAGGACGGCAATTACGCCGCCAAGCGCGCCGACCAGGATGCAGCGCCGAAATCCGCGGCGGCGATGAGTTCGGCCGGCGTGCAGGCCGCCCTCAGCACCCTCACGCTCGGCGGCTGATCCCGCGGAAGGCGCGCCGGCGGCGCGGCGTCAGGCGATGTCCGACCGGGTCCACAGGCCGCGGCGGGGCGGCGTGCCCACCACGCGGTACAGCGCCGGCTGGGCCGTCCCGATGCCGACGTGCCACAGCTTGCGCCAGCCCGGGACGGACAGCCGCGCCGCCCACGGGTCGGGTGAGAACCGGACGCGGCGGCCGATCTCGCGATAAACGCGCAGCGCGGTCGCGACCGCCCAGGCCGAGCGCCACGGCAGCCGCGCGATGCCGACCCGCGCCGACGCGTAGTAGCGTTCCGCGAGTTCGAGCAGAGCGTGCGTGGCTTCGATCACGGCGCGCCGGTTGGCCGGGTCGAGCACGAAATCGGCCCCGACGGCGTCCCGGCCGAAGAGCTCGGCGGGCAGGTACACCCGGCCGATGCGGGCGTCGTCCATCACGTCGCGGGCGATGTTGGTGAGCTGGAACGCGAGGCCCAGGTCGCAGGCGCGGTCGAGCACCGCCCGGTCGTCGGGGTCGACCCCCATGATCACCGCCATGGTGACCCCCACCGCGCCGGCGACGCCGTAACAATAGCCCAGCAGGTCGTCTAGCGTGCCGTATCGGCGGTCCTCGACGTCCATGCGGAAGCCGTTCAGGATGTCGAGCGGCAGCCGCTCGGGGATGCGGTGCTTGGCGGCCACGCGGGCGAAGGCCGCGAAGGCGGGGTCGTCCTGCGGCACGCCGGCCATCGCGTCGCGGGTGCGCCGTTCGAGCATCGCCAGGCGCTCGGCCGGCGTGCCCTCCTGTTCGACGCGGCCCATGCCGCCCGCCTGCCCGTCGATGACGTCGTCGCAGTGGCGGCACCAGGCGTAGAACAGGCGGGCGCTGTCGCGCGTGCCGGGAGCGAACAGGCGCGCCGCCGCGGCGAAGCTCTTCGAGCCGGCCTCGATCGACTGCCGGCTCGCCTCGGAAACGGCGTCGCTCATGCGGGAGCGATCCCCGCCGCCGCCATGGCCTCGGCGGGCCCGACGGGCGCGGCGAAGCCGGCGTCGGCCAGCATCAGCGAGGCGGTGGCCTTGGCGGATCCCACCACGCCCGGCACGCCCGCGCCGGGATGCGTGCCGGCGCCGGTGAAGTAGAGGCCCTCGATCTTCCCATCGCGGTTGTGCGGCCGGAACCAGGCGCTCTGCGTCAGGATCGGCTCCAGCGAGAAGGCGGAGCCGTGGTGGCTGTTCAGCTCGTCGCGGAACTCGAAGGGCGTCAGCATGCGCGAGGTGACGAGGTCGCGCTTCAGGTTCGGGATGTAGCGCTCCTCGAGGTAGTCGAAGATGCGGTCGCGGTACTTCGGCCCCTCGACCGCCCAGTCGATGTCGGCGGTGCCGAGGTGGGGCACAGGCGACAGCACGTAATAGGCGCTGTGGCCGGGGGGCGCGAGCGAGGGATCGGTGGCGTTGGGGGCATGGAGGTAGAGCGAGAAGTCGTCGGCCAGCTTGTCGGCCCCGAAGATCTCGGCGATCAGCTCGCGGTAGCGCGGGCCGAAGCAGACCGTGTGGTGGGCCAGGCCGCGGTGGTCGCCCTTGAGGCCGAAATAGACCACGAAGAGCGACATGGAATAGCGCTTCTTGGCGAGGCGCTTGGCCTCGTCCTGCCCGCGCGGGTCGTGGCGCAGGAGGTCGCGGTAGGTGTGCATGACGTCGGCGTTGGAGGCGACGTAGTCGGCCTCGAGGCGCGAGCCGTCTTCCAGCGCGACGCCGGTGACGCGGCCGCCTTCGGTGCGGATGTCGCGCACGGCCGCGTTCAGCCGGATGGTGCCGCCGCAGCGCTCGAACAGCGCGATCATGCCCCGGATCAGCGCGCCGGTGCCGCCCTTGGGGAACCACACGCCCCATTTGCGCTCCAGGGCGTGGATCAGCGCATAGATGGCGGAGGTGCGGAACGGGCTGCCGCCGACCAGCAGCGTGTGGAACGAGAAGGCCTGCCGGAGGTGGTCGTCCTTGATGAAGCGCGCCACGAGGTCGTAGACGTTGCGGTAGGACTCGAGCTTCACCAGCGCGGGCGCGACCTTCAGCATGGAGCGGAAGTCGAGGAACGGCACGGCGCCGAGCCCGATGTAGCCCTTGTCGAAGACCGCTTCCGAGAAGGCCAGGAACTTCTTGTAGCCCGCGACGTCGGCGGGCGACAGCTTGGCGATCTGCCGGTCCATCTCGGCCTGGTCGTTGGCGTAGTCGAAGGTCACGCCGTCTTCCCAGCACAGCCGGTAGAAGGGGTTCACCGGCAGCAGCTCGACGTCGTCGCTCATGCGCTGGCCCGCCGCCGTCCACAGCTCCTCGAGGCAGGACGGGTCGGTGATGACGGTGGGGCCGCCGTCGAAGGTGAAGCCCTCGTCCTCGTAGACGTAGGCCCGCCCGCCCGGCTTGTCGCGCTTCTCCAGCACGGTGACGTCGAAGCCGCCGGCCTGGAGGCGGATCGCCAGGGCGAGGCCGCCGAAGCCGGAACCGACCACCACCGCCTTCGGCCGGGTGCCGTCGCGCGCGGGGGCAGGCGTGAAGGGAGCGTTCATGGGGCGGTCGCCAGTGTTGTGGGCTCGCGCAGGCAGCGCAGCGCGCGGAAGATCGGCACGGGCGGCTTTCCGGTGAGCACCCGCGCCTTGTCATAGAGGGTGGAGCGGCCCGCGTAGAAGCGTGACACGAGGTCCGGGGAGAAGTGGTAGAAGCGCTCGATCAGGCTGTAGCGCCGGTCGGGCTCGGCCGCCTTGAACAGCAGCCGGTCGAGCAGCCGGTAGAAGCCGGCATCCTTCCAGCACTGCACGGAATGGGCGCGCGTTTCGCGGTGCAGGTTCGCGGCGCCGAGGTCGGACAGCGCGGCGACCCGGTCGGCGAGCCGCACCGCGTCGGGCAGCGAATAGCCCGTGGTGGGGTGGAACAGCGCGGCGCGCAGGCCGGAGCGGGCCACGCCGGGGCCGTCGTCCCAGAACCGCTCGATGTCGCCCCCGAGCGCGATCGGCAGCACGCCGGCCTCGTCGCGCAGCACTTCGGCGACGTCCCAACCGCGGCGGCGGGCGTAATCCAGCGTCAGCGCCCGCAGCGCGCCCTGGTCGACGTCGAGCCCGTCCGAATAATAGGTGTCCTCGATCAGCACGCGATCGGCGGCGAAGGGCAGCGTGTAGACGAAGCGGAAGCCGTCGCGCTGCGGCACGGTGGCGTCCATGATGATGGGGTCGGCCTGCCCGTGCGGCACGGCCGTCCGCACCTCGATGCCGTAGAACTTCTGGAAGGCGACCTGCAGGTGCGGCGACGGCCGGTATCCGCGCCCGTCGATCACCGCGTCGGCGCGGATCTCCTCGCCCGACGCCAGCGTCACGCCGTCGGGACGCAGGGCCGACACCGCGGCACCGGTGCGGACGCGGTCGGCGTGGACGGCCATCACGGCGCGCATGCGCTCGGCCGAGGCGGAGCGGTAGCCCAGCGGCAGGCTGCGGTCGAGTCCGGGGAACGCCACCGCGTAGCCGGGCCAGCGCGCCGACACGAAGGGGTCCATCCAGCCCTGCTGGTCGGGCGTCAGGTCCCCGGCGTGGAACGACCAGGTGTGGTTGCCGCCGAGCTCGTCGCCCGCTTCGAGGATGGTCCAGTCGACGTCGGGCCGCATCGCCGAAAGGCGATGCGCGATGAGGCTGTTGGCGAGGCCGCCGCCGACCAGGATCAGGCGCATGGAACCGTCCGGTCCAGGTGGAGGCCGAGAAAGGCCGTGACCCGCGCTTCGTAATCCGATCCCGCCGCCGACGCCATGTCGACGTGCCCGGCGCCCTCGACGATCCAGAGCCGCTTGTCGCCCGGCGCGGCGTCGAACAGGGAGCGGGTTTCCGAGGGCGTCGTGAGGGGATCGGAGCCGCCGCCGATGACCAGCACGGGGCCGGGATAGCGCGCGACGGCTTCGATCGGCCGCAGATCCGCGGCGCGCAGGCCCGTCATCCCCACGCCCACGGCGGTGAGCAGGGGCGTCAGCCAGCGGGCCGCCGCGCCCGCGACGAGCCCCACCCGGTTGCGGATCGCGGCGTCGATGTCGGGGAATACCGATTCGAGCACCAGGGCGTCAGGCGGCGCGACCCGGCTCGCGAGCGCCAGCGCGGCGCCGCCGAGCGAGATGCCGATGGCGCCGACCCGCTCGCCCGGCGCGGCGGCGCGCAGCCAGGCCAGAACCGCGGCGGCGTCCTCGGCCTCGCGCCGGCCGAGCGTCACGGAAGCGCCGCCGCTTTCCCCGTGGGCGCGCAGGTCGACCGCCAGCACGGCCGTGCCGCGGCGGGCCAGCATCGCCATGCGGGACGCCAGCGCCCGGCGGTCCGAGCGCAGGCCGTGCATCAGCACCACGGCGCCGCGGCCGGGGCTGCCGGGCGCGAACCAGCCCGCGAGCACGTAGCCGCGGCAGGCGATCGACACCGGGCCGGCGCCGAACCCGGCCGGCGGCGGGCCCACGGCGGCGCGCGACGCGCCGGTGAAGCTCCGCACCGCCACCGCGCAGGCGGTGAGGACCGAGACGGCGAAGGTGACGACGATCGCCAGGACGACGAGGAGCGGGATCATGCGCGGCGCGGCGCGACGCCCGCCGCGACCCCGTCCACCCTGGGCCGGGCGGAAATCCGGGTCGCCCGCGGCGCCCTCACGCGAACAGCTCCGGCCGTCGCAGCCTCAGCGTCTGCACGAGGCAGAGCGTCTTCATGTCGTCGAGCGCGTTGGCGTCGGCCCGGTCGCGAAGCTCGGCAAGCGGCACCTCGACCACCGTGATGTTCTCGTGCTCCTCGGCGAGCCCGCCGCCCGAGCCCGTACGGTCCCGGGCGGCGTAGGGCGCGAGGAACAGGTGCATGCGCTCGGTCGACACGCCGCACATCGACCAGGTGTGGCCCGCTTCCTCCAGGCCGCCGAGGGCCACGCCGACCTCCTCCAGCGCTTCGCGGCGGGCGCAATCGGCCGGGTCCTCGCCGTCCTCGCGCAGGCCGGCCGGCGCTTCGAGGACGTCCGTCGCCCCGCCCATCAACAGCACGGGCGCGCGGGGCAGCGTCACGAGCAGCGCCACGCGCCGGTCGGGATCGTAGGGCAGCACCGCGACGGCCGGCCCATGGTCCTCGACCTCCCGGGTGAACGCCACGCCGTCGTCGCCCGACAGCGTCGCGACGCGGATCTTCAGCCAGCCGTCGTGGGCGAGCCTCGTCGAACGGATCGCGACCATGATGTCCTCGTCGGCGGGATGCCGCGCCCCACTATAGGGCGGCACCGGCGCCGGGGCGACCCGGCGCGTCCGACCCGGCCAGCGCCGCGCCGAGTCCGGCCGCGATGGCGCCCAGCGCGGCGCGGGCGGCGGGGACGAGCCCTGTGAGACCGTAGAAGTGATGGATCATGCCGGGGTGGCAGCGGTGTTCGACCGCGACGCCGGCCGCGGCGAGCCGTTCGGCGTAGAGCGCGCCCTCGTCGCGAAGCGGGTCGAACTCCGCCGTGTGGATCAGGGCGCGGGGCATGGCGGCGAGGCCGGGGCGATGCAGCGGCGACAGCCGTGGGTCTGCGGGGTCCGGCGCGCCGGGCGCGTAGTCGGCGAGGTCGCGCGCCATCATGGCGGCGTCGAGCAGGTGCCCCCGCGCGAAGGACCGGCGCGATGCCGTGGCGGGCGCCGCGTCCAGCACGGGGCACAGCAGAAGTTGCAGCGCGAGGCGCGGGCCGAGGGCGCCGGCCGCCAGCGTGGCGAGCGTGCCGCCCGCCGAATCGCCCCCCACCGCCACCCGCGCGGGATCGATGTCGAAGGCGGCCGCGCGGGCGATCACGTCGGCGGTGGCCGCCTCGGCGTCGTCGACCGCGGCGGGGAACGGATGTTCGGGCGCCAGCCGGTAGGCGACGGACACCACGCGGCATCCGGCTCCCAGAGCCAAGCTGCGGCACAGGGCGTCGTGGGTGTCGAGGTCGCCGGCGACGAACCCTCCCCCGTGGAAATAGACCAGGCCCGGCCCCGGATCCCGGGATGGGGCGTAGAGGCGGGCTTCGAGAGGTCCTTCCGCTCCCGCCACCGCGACGGGGCGGACGGACGGCAAGGCGGGCGGCGCCCCCGCCATCCGCATCAGCGCGGCGAAGCCGGCCCGACGCTCGACGGCCGACACGCTCGGCCAATCCGTCGGGCGGCTGGCACCGAGCATCGCCATGAGCCTCGCCGCTTGCGGGTCGATCGGCACGCGGCGAGGACCGGACGCGTCAGGCCCCGGCCATGCCGGTGCGCTGGCGCGCGCGCGCGCTGTCGTGCAGGGCGTCGTTGATCCCGATCCCCTGCGACACGGTGCGGACGTGGCGCGCCGAGCGGGTCCGCAGGGTGACGATCTCCTCCGCCATGGTGGGGTGCACCGCCATGGTGGCGTCGAAGTCCCGCTTGGTGGCGCCCATCCGCACCGCAACCGCGATCATCTGGATCATCTCGCCGGCCTCGGGCCCGAGGATGTGGACGCCGAGCACGCGGTCGGTGACGCCGTCCACCACCAGCTTGAACACCACCTTCTCCACCCGGCCCGACAGCGTCGCCTTCAGGGGCCGGAACCCGGCCTTGAACACGTCGACGACGTCGTAGCGCTCGCGCGCCTGGCGTTCGGTGAGGCCGAGGGAGCCGATCTCCGGGGTGCAGAACACCGCGGACGCGATGTGCTCGTGGTCGACGCTGGTCGGCCGGCCGCCGAACAGCGTGTCGGCCAGGGCGTGGCCCTCGCGCACCGCCACGGGGGTGAGGTTGACGCGGTCCGTCACGTCGCCGACCGCGTGGATGGAGGCCACGGAGCTGTGCGAGAAGGCGTCGACCTTGACGGCGCCGTGATCGTCGAGCGCCACGCCGGCCTCGGCCAGGCCGAGGTTGCGCGTGTTGGGCGCCCGCCCCGTCGCCATCAGGACCTGGTCGGCGACGAGGGTGGAGCCGTCCGGCATCAGGACCTCGACGCAGCCGTCGGAGCGCGTCAGCGCCTGCGGCAGCGTGCGCGGCAGCAGCGTGATGCCGGCCTCGCGCAGCGCGTCGGCGAGCCCGTCGCGCATGTCGTCGTCGAAGCCCGACAGGATCTGGTCGCCGCGGAACATCACCGTCACGTCGGCGCCGAGGCGGGCGAAGGCCGAGGCGAACTCCAGCCCGATATAGCCCGCCCCGACCACGACGAGGCGGCGGGGGAAGACCTTCAGGTCGAAGATCTCGTTCGACGTGATGGCGTGTTCGAGGCCGGGGATGTCCGGGTGCATCGTGGGCCGGCCGCCGGTCGCCACCAGGATGTGTTCGGCCTCGATGCGCCGTCCGTCGGCCGTCACCACGGCGTTGGGGCCGTCGACCCTGACGCGGGACTCGACGAAGGACGCGCCGGCCTTCTCCAGGTTCTGGCGGTAGAGGCCGGACAGGCGGGTGATCTCGCCCTCCTTGGCGCGGACGAGGTCCGGCCAGTCGAAGGAGGTGGCCCCCACCGTCCAGCCGAAACCGGCCGCGTCGGCGAACTCGTCGGCGAAGCGGCTGGCGTAGACGTAGAGCTTCTTGGGCACGCAGCCGCGGATCACGCAGGTTCCGCCGATGCGGAAATCCTCGGCGACGATCACCTTGGCGCCGTGGGACGCCGCGATCCGCCCGGAGCGGACGCCGCCGGAGCCCGCGCCGATGACGAAATAATCGACCCTGTCGGGCGTGCTCATCCTAGAGGTCCTCGGAAGCGGCGCGGCGGGCGGAGCGTGGCGTCAGAACTTGTCGCCCTTCTTCTCCATCTCCTGCTGGACGCGCTTCATCATGAAGCCGGACACTTCCTGGGTCCAGGCCTGCATGGACACGACGAGCTCGTCGAGCATCTTGGGCTGGGCCGCGACGTATTGCTTGCCGGCGGGGCTGTCGAAGAAGGCCGCCGTCGCCTTGAGGTCCTGCTCGCTCATCGTGCGGGCGTAGATGCGCGCCGCGATGTCGAGCATTTCGCCGGACTTCGCCGTGAACTCGGGCTGGAGCTGGGCCAGCACGACGGTCAGGTCCTTCGACAGGTCGGGACGGGTGCGCGTGACCACGATGGGGATCTGCTCCTCCAGCTGGGGCACCATGGGCTCGAAGGATCGCGCCATGCCGGACGACACGATGACCTGGCGGGCGGCGGCGAGCTTTTCGGGCGGAACGTCGGGCTGCGGCAGCGCCGGCACGGGGGTCGGCAGCGCGGGCGCCACGGGCGCCGCGGGGGCGGCCGGCGCGGGGGCCGGGGGCGTCTGCGCGGACGCCGGGGCTGCGGCGAAGGCCAGCAGCGCGACGGCGGCGGCGAGGCGGGTCTTGGGCGTCATCGACTTCAGGTCCTCGAGGGTTGGGGGCTCGGCCGTTCGACGACCAGCGTGCCCGCGTCGCCGTCCGTGACGACGGCCGAGGCCAGCCCGATGAAAAGCCCGTGCTCCACCACCCCCGGGATCGCGACGAGGCGCTCAGCCAGGGCTTCGGGGTCGGGAATGGGGTCGAATCGGCAGTCCAGGATGAGGTGGCCGCCGTCGGTGAGGTAGGGAGAGCCGTCCGGCCCATGGCGCAGCGAGACCGAGCCCCGCGCCCCGGCTGCTTCGCCGGCGCGCTCGACCTTGCGCCGGGTCGACGCGAGGCCGAAGGCGTTGACCTCCACGGGCAGCGGGAACCCGCCCAGGCGCGCGACGCGCTTCGACGAATCGGCGATGACGATCATGCGGGCGGACGCCGACGCCACGATCTTTTCGCGCAGAAGAGCGCCGCCGCCGCCCTTGATGAGGCGGAGCTCGGGGTCGAACTCGTCGGCGCCGTCGACCGTGAGGTCGAGCTCGGGGAGGTCGTCGAGGGTCGCCAGCCGGATGCCGAGGCTTTCCGCCTGCAGCCGCGTCCGCTCCGAGGTGGGCACGCCCACGACGTCGAGGCCGCCGCGCACGCGCTCGGCCAGGAGTTCGACGAAATGCTGGGCCGTCGACCCCGTGCCGAGGCCGAGCCGCATGCCGTCCTCGACGAAGGCGAGCGCGCGGGCGGCGACGCGGCGTTTCGATGACTCGTCCGGCTGGTCGGCCATGCTGGCTCGTCGTGGGGCGGGAAACGGTGGTGCGGCGAGGAGCGCCGGACGGCCGGACACCTATCGTGGGGGGCATCGAAAAGCAAATGACGGCACGGGATTCGGCGCCGGGGACCGCGCAACCGGAGGGCTTCACCTCGTGTTCAGCAAGCGCGCCCTATGTTTCGTGGCGTCGACGCTGCGATGCCGGCGTCGCGGCCAGGGCTTCGGCCCGGCCATCCCTCCCTTCAGCTCAAGGAGCTCACCATGTCCGCAGTCAAGACGACCGTCGCGGCCGGGCTCGCTGCCCTGACCCTCGGCACGGCCACGATCGCGTCCTCCACGCCGGCGGAAGCCTGGTGGCGCTACGGCTGGGGCGCCCCCGTGGCGGCCGGCGTGCTCGGCGGCCTCGCGGCCGGCGCCATCATCGGCGGCGCGGCCCGGCCCTACGGCTATGGCTACGGCCCGGGACCCTATTCCTGCGTCCGCCGCCGCCCGGTCTACGACGCCTACGGCAACTTCGCCGGCTACCGCCCCGTCCGCGTGTGCTGACCCCCACCCGCTGACCCGCGCTTCCCCGTTTCGGCCCGACGCCGCGACCAGCTCGGCCAGCTCGCCCCCAGGGGCGGGCCGTGCCAGCGAGACCCCCCGGTTCGCGCCCCACCGGGGGGTCTTCGCCTTTCGAGAGCCGCCCCGGCCCAGCGCCGGGGCGGCTCTTTCCGTCTTGCCCCCTATCGCGGCCTACTTGCCCGGGGGCGTGCAGACCACGGTCTGGTTCAGCACGTAGCAGATCGACATCGTCCCGGTGCGGACGTCGACGCGGAACACACCGCCCTCGCGGTCGTGCCGCGACGCGATCAGGGCGTATTCGCTCTGCGACTGCGCCCCACCGCCCTCGCCGGGCGGATAGCACAGGGTGACGCCCACCGTGTTCTCCGACAGCCCGTACTGGCAGGCCCCCATCTCGCCCGTCGCCTTGTCGAGCCGGTACACCCGGTTCAGGTCCGTTTCCGGTGCGGCCAGGAACTCGTAGCTCGCCGCCCAGGCCTGGGCCGTCGCGGCCAGGATCAGCGCCGCGGCGCAGCCCGCCGCCTTCGCGGTCCGTGTCATCTCTTGTGTCTCCGGCGCCCCGGGATGGGGTCGCGAGTATCCCGCATGCGGCGGCGCGTTTCCAGCCCGGGCGAGACCGGCGGCCCGACCCAAATCGCCGCTTCGCCCGTTCCGGATCGGGCGACCCGCCGCCCCTGCCGCGCACCGGAGACGAAATGACCGACCCCTTCCCCCTCGTCGTGTTCGACCTCGACGGCACGCTGGCCGAAACGGCGGGCGACCTCATGGGCGCGCTGAACCACGTCCTGTCGCTCGACGGCCTTCCGCCCCTGCCCGTCGATCAGGCGCGGAGCCTGCTCGGCGCCGGCGGCCGGGCGCTCATCCGCCGCGGCTTCGCGTCTGCCGGGCGACCGCTCGACGAGAACCGCCTGGAGGACCTGTTCCGCCGCTTCCTCGCCTTCTACGAGGACCACATCGCCGACCATTCCCACCTCTACCCCGGCGTGGTCGCCGCGATGGACCGGCTCGAAGCCGACGGCTTCGCCTTCGCGGTCTGCACCAACAAGCTCGAAGGCACCGCCAAGCGCCTTCTCGCCGCGCTGGGGGTCGCGGATCGGTTCAAGGTCATCTGCGGGCAGGACACGTTCGCGGTGTCCAAACCGGAGCCGGGCGCCCTGCTCGGCACCATCGCGCGCGCGGGCGGCGATCCCGCGCGCTGCGTCATGGTGGGGGACAGCCGCACCGACATCGACACCGCGAAGGCGGCGCGGATCCCCTGCGTGGCGGTGGATTTCGGCTACACGGACCGGCCCGTGGCAACGTTCGAGCCGGACCGGGTGATCAGCCACTTCGACGCCCTGGCCGATGCCGTGGGGTCGCTGGTCGGGACGCTCTGAGAAGGGGGAAGGCGGTTCGGGGAGATATGGTGGGCGCGACAGGGATTGAACCTGTGACCCTTCGCGTGTGAAGCGAATGCTCTACCGCTGAGCTACGCGCCCGAACCGTGGCGCTGAATTACCCAGCGTCGCCGTCGCTGTCAAGCGGGTCTCGGCCGCTCGGACCTGTGGTCCGGGCGACACGCCGCGCCGCAATGCGGGCCGCGGCCGCTCCACCCGTTGCCGGGCCCCGGAAACCCGGCAGAATGCGGCCCCGCTCCCATCCAACCGATCGAGGCCGACCATGCGGACCCGAACCTTCGCCCTGGCCGTCGCGGGCCTCGCGATCTCCCTGTCGGCCCAGGCCGCGCCCCGCGCCGGCGACGACGGGGTGCACCTCGTGCCGAAGGCCCCGGCCGCCGGCCCCGCGCCCGCGGTGCTCGACAACCCCGACCATTGGCAGCCCGGCGCCGACGTGGACATGGTGGACGGCGACTACGGCAAGGCCGTCCCGCGCGAAACCGTCGCCTACGACGGCGGGCAGCCGGCCGGCACGGTGGTTGTGTCGACGCGCGAGCGCCGCCTGTACTTCGTGCTGCTGGACGGACGGGCGATCCGCTACGGCGTCGGCGTCGGGCGCCCCGGCTTCAGCTGGACGGGCGGGCAGACCGTCACGGCCAAGCGCGAATGGCCGGACTGGACGCCGCCCGCCGCCATGGTGAAGCGCCACCCCGAGATCCCGCACCACATGGCCGGCGGCCCCGACAACCCGCTCGGCGCCCGCGCGCTGTATCTCTGCCGCAGCGAATACCGAATCCACGGCTCGAACGAACCCGACACGATCGGCCAGGCCACGTCGTCGGGCTGCATCCGCATGACCAACGCGGACGTCACCGACCTTTACGACCACGTGGCGGTGGGCACCCGCGTGATCGTGCAGCCCTGACGGGCGACGGCCGGGCGGGACACCCGCCCGGCCTCGGCGTTCGAGGCGCGCTCACAGGCTCGGGTAGTCGCGCGACATCTTCTTCGCGTCGAGCTCGCCGAGGTAGTGTGCCCACTTGGCTTCGCGGTCGGCCCCGAGCTCGTGCAGGTAATCCCAGGTGAAGAGCCCGCTGTCGTGGCCGTCGTCGAAGACGAGCTTCACGGCATAGTGGCCCACCGGCTCCACGGCCGTGATGACCACGTTGCGCTTGCCGCCGACGGTGCGCTTCTCCGCCGCCGTGTGGCCCTGCACCTCGGCGCTGGGGCTCGTGACGCGCAGGTATTCGGCGGGCAGGTCGAAGGTCGCGTCGTCGTAGGCCACGCTCAGCGCCCGTCCTCCGTCCTTGAGGCGAAGCTCGATCGGCCAGTTCTGCGTCGACATCTCGTGTTCCCCATGGTCCCGGCGAAACCCATTGCCACGTTCACGCTCGACATTGTAGCGTGACCGTCAAGGCTTCGCACGGCGACGGCCGGCCGTCCCGCGTCGTTCCCGAAAGGGGTCGCGGCCGAGGCCGGCCGTCGCCGTGGTGGGCCACGTTCAGGGAGGCAACCCATGGTCCATCGGATCGACGACGACCCGCGACGGCACAAGCGCGCTTCGCCCTGGCGGTGGCTGCTGCTCATCCCCTACCCGGCCCTGCTCTGGGTGCCGTTCTACAACGCGGTCGAGCCGCGTTTCCTCGGCTTCCCCTTCTTCTACACTTACCAGATGGCGTTCGTGGTCCTGACCGCGATCATCACGGCTGTCGTGTACCTCATCACGGACTGATGCTGCGGCGCGCCGAACGCGCGCTCCGCAGATCCGCCGTGCCGTCCCTTTCCCGCTTCGAGAAAACCATGCCGGTCAACTGGATCGCCCTGACGGTCTTCGTCATCTGCTTCGCAGGCGTCACCATCCTGGGTTTCGCCTCGGCCAACTGGCGCAAAGGCGATCTCGACCTCATCCACGAATGGGGGCTCGGCGGCGGCACCTTCGGCACGCTGATCACCTGGTTCCTCATCGGCGGCGACATCTACACCGCCTACACGTTCATCGCGATCCCGGCCCTGGCCTTCGGCGCCGGCGCCATCGCGTTCTTCGCCGTGCCCTACACGACGCTGATCTACCCCATCACCTTCGTGGTGTTCCCGCGCATGTGGTCGGTGTGCCGGCGACACGGCTACATCACCGCGGCCGATTTCGTGCGCGGCCGCTTCGGCAACCGCTGGCTGGCCCTGGCCGTCGCGGTGACCGGCCTGGTCGCCACCATGCCCTACATCGCGCTGCAGCTCGTCGGCCTCGAAGTGGTCATCGCGGGCCTCGGCCTGCCCACCACGGGCGTCCTCAGCGAGCTGCCGCTGCTGATCGCCTTCGTGATCCTGGCGGCCTTCACCTACACGTCCGGCCTGCGCGCCCCCGCCTCTATCGCGGTCGTCAAGGACGTGATGGTGTACATCGTCATCTTCGCCGCGATCGGCGTCGTGATCTACCGCTTCGGCGGCTTCGGGCCGATCTTCGAGGCCGTGCCAGCCGCCAAGCTGGTGCTGGCCACGCCGCCGGCCGGCTCCACCGGCGCCTACACCACCTATGCCACACTGGCCTTCGGCTCCGCGGCGGCGCTGTTCATGTACCCCCACGCCCTGACCGCCATCCTGAGCTCCTCGACGCGCGACGTCATCCGCCGCAACTCGGCGCTGCTGCCGGCCTATTCGCTGGTGCTGGCCTTCCTCACCCTGCTCGGCTTCATGGCGATCAAGATGGGGGTGGGCTCGAACCCGCTCTACACCGACCTGTTCAAGCGCTATTCGAACACCTTCGCGGTGCCGGCGCTGTTCCTGGACATCTTCCCGTCCTGGTTCGCGGGCTTCGCCTTCGCGGCCATCGGCATCGGCGCGCTGGTGCCCGCCGCCATCATGTCCATCGCCGCCGCCAACCTGTGGACGCGGAACATCCACCTCGAGTTCATCAACCCGCGCGCCACGCCCCAGCAGGAAGCCAAGATGGCCAAGCTGGTGTCCCTGGTGGTGAAGCTCGGAGCGCTGTATTTCGTGGTCGGCCTCGAGAAGGACTTCGTCATCACGCTGCAGCTGCTCGGCGGCGTGTGGATCATCCAGACCCTGCCCGCCGTGCTGATCGGCCTCTACACCCGCTGGTTCAACTCCTGGGCCCTGCTGGTCGGCTGGGCCGTCGGCATGGGGTTCGGCACCTACGCGGTGGCGCAGACGGGCTTCAAGAACGCCACATACACCCTGTCGATCTTCGGCACGCAGGTGCCGGCCTTCGCCGCCGTCTACGCGCTGATCGCCAACATCGCCGTCGCGGTCGTGCTGACGCTGGTCTTCAACATGGCGGCGCGGCCGGAGCGGCGCGACGCCACCGTGGCGGCCGATTACGTGTGACGCAGCTTCCGGCGCCCGCGAGGCCCCCCGCACCGCGGACGGGCTTCGCGTCCGCACGAAATGCATGCCCGCGCGGCGAAGCGGGTGGACGACGCGGGCGTGACGGCTACCGTTCGGCGGCCGGGAGACCTATATAGCGCCCATGCTGCAAGTGCCCGCCACCGGCTTCGCCCCCGCCGAACCCGCGCCGCTGGTCGACCCCTTCGGGCGGGCGATCACCTACCTCCGCGTTTCGGTGACGGACCGCTGCGACTTCCGCTGCGTGTACTGCATGTCGGAACAGATGCAGTTCCTGCCGAAGCGCGACCTCCTCACCCTCGAGGAACTCGACAGGCTGTGCACCGCCTTCGTGGAGCGCGGCACCCGCAAGCTGCGCATCACCGGCGGCGAGCCGCTGGTGCGGCGCGACATCATGCAGCTCTTCGGCAAGCTGTCGCGCCACTTGGGCTCGGGCGCCCTGCACGAGCTGACGTTGACCACCAACGGGTCGCAGCTCGGCCGCTTCGCCGACGAGCTCGCCGGCTGCGGGGTGAAGCGGGTGAACGTGTCCCTCGACACGCTCGACCCGGCCAAGTTCGGCGTCATCACACGCTGGGGAAGCTTCGACCGCGTGGTCGACGGCATGGTGGCGGCGCGGCGCGCCGGGCTGAAGGTGAAGGTCAACGCCGTGGCGCTGAAGGGCGTCAACGAGGACGAACTCGCCGACATGGTGGCGTGGTCGCACGATCGCGGCATGGAGATCACCTTCATCGAGGTCATGCCGCTCGGCGAAGAGGGTGGGGACCGCTCCGACCAGTTCCTGTCGCTGGAGGAGGTGCGCCACCGGTTGGCCGAGCGCTTCACGCTGGAGCCGCTGTCCGTGTCGACCGGTGGCCCGGCCCGCTACGCGCGCGTGGCGGAAACGGGAGGGCGCGTCGGCTTCATCACCCCGCTGACGCACAACTTCTGCGAATCCTGCAACCGCGTGCGCGTCACCTGCACGGGCACGCTCTACATGTGCCTCGGCCAGAACGACGCCGCCGACCTGAGGGCGGCGCTGCGCTCGGGAGACCCCGACGCGGCGCTCGACGCCGCCATCGCGGAAGCCATCTCGCGCAAGCCCAAGGGCCACGATTTCGTCGCGGACCGCCTCGCCGCCAAGCCGCGCGTCGGGCGGATGATGAGCACCACCGGGGGCTGACGGCGCGCCGGCGCGGGCCCGGACCCGCTACGCCATCAGGGTCTGGATGCCCTGCTCGTAGAGCGCCGTGAGTTCGCCGAACCGCGACAGCAGCGTTTCGCTCAGCGCCGCCACGTCGCGCCCCGCCGTCGCGGGCGACGCCGCGGCCCGCCGGAACTCCGACCAAGCCGAGGTCGCCGCCGCCATCACGGCCTGGATCTCGGCGGTGCTGAGCGGCGTCGCGGCCAGGAAGGCCATGCCCTGCTCGAAATCCGCTTCGGCCCTGCGGGCTTCGGCGTCGGACGGCGGGCCGGCGCCGGGCAGCGTCGCCAGGATCGCCCCCTTGGCGATCCGCTGCGACAGCATGCGCTGGCGCCCCGACACGTTGATGACGCGCAGCGCCGCCGTGAAGCCCGCGGTTTCGAGGTTGCGCGTCAAGGCTTCGGCCTGGGCGAGCAGGCGCTCCGCCAGGGCGTCGATGTCGCGCAGCCGCGCCGCCTCGGGCCGGCCGCGGAGCGCCGCCTTCAGCGCCGTCCAGGGGGTCAGCACGCCGTCGAGGAGGTCGCCGAAGGTCGGCTTGGACAGCGTGCGGCCCAGCACGGCGAGGTTGGCCTCCACCTGGGCGATGGACTCGCGGCACAGCTCCGCGGCCGTTTCGGGGGCGATGCCGGCGCAGCCCTGCGCGTAAAGCTTCACCACCCGCTGCGACAGCATGCGGAGCTGGCCGGCGCGGTTGATGGCGTCGGCGTAGCGGGTGGCGTCGATCACCTGCTGGGCCACCTGGCCGATGCGCTGCTTCGACTGCATCGCCGCCGAGCGCAGCACCTTGAAGGCGTCCTCCTCGGCGACGTCGCGCACCCGCATCAGGATGCCCTTGGCGCGGTCGACGAGCTTGCGCTCGGTGAAGCGGTCGCGCACCTCGCTCAGCTCCTCGCGGAGCGACTGGTCGCGCTTGAACCGCGCCTGGGCGACGTGGATCACCGACCGCAGCCGCGCCGGAGCGTACCCGTTCACCACGTAGGCGTGGATGCCGGCCGCCGTGGCGCGCTCGATCTTCTCCGCATCGGGATCCCCGGTGAACAGCACCAGCGGCCGGGGTGCGGTGTCCTGCAGCGTGGACGTGACCGCGAACAAGGCATCGCCGGGGTGACTTTCATAGCAGACGACCACGTCGGGGGCGGTGCAGATCACGTCCTGCACCATGGTCCTGAGCTTCAGCGGTCCCGTCACCGTCAGCCCCACGCCTTCGAGATCCGCCTGGAGCGCGGGGGCGCCGGGACCGCCCGAGGAGAAGAACGAGACCGATGTCATCTGCAGACCGGGAACGAGGGACCCCGGCCGTGTCTGCAAGCGCCGCGCCGCCGGCTTGGCATGCGTTGTGCATCGCAATACGCGGTCGCACCGGAGCGGCCGACTTTCGCCTCGCACGCCGAGTCGTGCCCACACCGCGGTGGGCAATCCGTGCCTCCACCCCACCCCAGGCGGGTGGAGACAACGCCTCTTGGAGCGCAAAATGGCAGTTGGAACGCCCACCGGTAAGGCTACCCGCATCGACCTGTTCAGCCTGAAGACGCCGCAGATGCGCGCCTTCCACCTGACCTGGATCGCGTTCTTCGTCTGTTTCTTCGCCTGGTTCGCCACGGCGCCGCTGATGCCGACGATTGCCAAGGACCTGTCCCTCACCAAGGACCAGGTCTACAACATCACCATCGCGGGCGTGTTCGCCACGATCCTGGCCCGCATGGTCATCGGGCCCATGTGCGACCGGTACGGCCCCCGCATCACCTACACGATCCTGCTCGCGCTGGGATCCGTTCCGGTGTTCCTGGTCGGCTTCGCCCAGGACTACACGTCGTTCATGGTGGCGCGCCTCTTCATCGGCATCATCGGCGCGTCCTTCGTGGTCACCCAGTACCACACCTCGGTCATGTTCGCCCCGAACGTGGTCGGCACCGCCAACGCCACGGTGGGCGGTTGGGGCAACGCCGGCGGCGGCGTGACCCAGACCGTCATGCCCCTGCTCTTCGCCGCCATAGCCGCCTACGGCTTCAGCCAGTCGCTGAGCTGGCGCTACGCCATGATCGTCCCCGGCGTGCTGATGCTGATCGTGTCGGCCCTGTACTGGAAGTTCACGCAGGACACGCCGCTCGGCAACATCGTCGAGCTCCGCCGCCAGGGCATCTCGGTCGACAGCGGCAAGAAGGGCGGCTGGGACGTGATGAAGGTCGCGGCGAAGAACTACCGCGTGTGGCTGCTGGCGGCCTGCTACGGCGCTTCCTTCGGCGTCGAGCTCTTCGTCCATTCCATCGCGGTCACCTACTTCTTCACGAAGTTCTCAATGACCCAGGAGAACGCCGGCTACGCGGTCGGCGCCTTCGGCCTGCTGGCCCTGTTCGCCCGCGCGCTCGGCGGCCTGCTGTCCGACCGGATCGCCTTCTCCAAGGGCCTGGACGGCCGCACCTGGCTCCTGTTCGCCACGATGATGGCCGAAGGCGTGTTCCTCATCGCCTTCTCGCAGTCCGATTCGACCGTTCTCGCGATCCTGTTCCTGCTCACCTTCGGCCTGTTCACCCACATGGCCTGCGGTTCGCTCTACGCCCTCGTGCCCTTCATCGACCGCAAGGTGCTGGGCGGCGTGGCGGGCATCATCGGCGCGGGCGGCAACATCGGGGGCGTGGCGGCCGGCTTCCTCGCCCGCGGCACCGGCAACATCCAGGAAACCTTCCTCATCCTGGGCATCGCCGCCGTGGTCTGCGCCTGCGGGGCGGCCGTGATCCGCTTCTCGATCGTGCACAAGCAGAACGAGCAGTCCCTCTACGACGAGGCCGTGGCCCAGCGCCGCGCTTCGGCCGGCGACGCCGCGGGCGTGACCGTCACGGCCTGACCCCGGGCCGCGCGACAGCGACGACGGCCGCCGCCGCGGGCATCCCCGCGGCGGTTCCCGTTCGGGGGAACGTCGGTCCGGTCCGCCACGTTCTCGGGGCACACGCCCTCCGGCCGAGATCGCCATGCCCCGTTCGACCCTGACCCGATTCCTCCTCGCCACCACGATGATCGGTGCCCTCGCCACGGCGGCCGCGGCCGCCCCCCAGGTCGCCGCCGCGCCCGTGGCCAAGCCCGAAACGCCTTCCGCCAAGATCGAGAAGGTCATGAGCTTCGACCGTCAGGTGACGGGCGTCGCCGTGTCGGAGGACGGCCGCATCTTCGTCAATTTCCCGCGCTGGTTCGAGGACTCGCCGGTGTCGGTCGCCGAGATCAAGAACGGCAAGCTCGTCCCCTACCCCGACGAGGCGTGGAACAGCTTCCGGGCGGCGGACCCCAAGGACCCCGGCGACCGGTTCGTCTGCGTGCAGGCCGAGACCGCGGACGGACACGGGCACCTGTGGGTCGTCGACCCCGCCGCCCCCGCCACCGGCTTCATCGTGCCGGGCGGCCCGAAGCTCGTCGAGATCGACCTGAAGACCGACAAGGTCATCCGGAACTACCGGTTCGGCGGCGACGTCGCCCCCCAGGGCAGCTACCTCAACGACGTCCGCATCTCGCCCGACGGCAAGTACGCCTACATGACCGACAGCGGCGCCCAAGGGGCTCTCGTCGTGCTCGACATCGCGACCGGCAAGGCCCATCGCACGCTCGACGGCGCCATGCCGACGCAGGTCGACCCTGACGTCAAGGTGGTGATCGGCGGCAAGGAACTGCACGAGGCGGACGGCAAGGGCGTGGCCTTCGCGGCCGATTCGATCTCGCTCGATCCGAAGGGCGAGTACCTGTACTTCCAGCCCGTCACCGCCAAGACGCTCTACCGCATCCCCACCTCGGCCCTGCAGGACGCCGGCCTCGCACCCGACCAGGTGGCGGCCAAGGTCGAGACCGTGTCGGCCAGCGAGCCCAACGACGGGCTTTGGCAGGACAAGACGGGCAAGCTCTACTTCTCCGCCGTGCAGAAGAACGCCATCGAGACGCAGGAGCCCGGCGCCAAGGAGCGGCACGTCCTCGTCAAGGACCCGCGCCTCGTCTGGCCCGACACCTTCGCCGAAGGGCCGAACGCCGAACTCTACGTGACGAACTCGGCCATCCAGAATTCGCCGCGCTACAATGCGCACGGCTGGACGGAAAAGACGTTCAACCTTTGGAAGATCGTGCCCGAGAAGAAGGGCGAGATCGCCGGCAATCCCGCTTTCGACAGATGACGCCAACCCGACACGCCGCGGAAGCACGCCCCGCTTCCCGGCCGTGACGGGCGATCCCCCGCCGTTCCGGGGGCTCACAGGCACGCGCTCGACGCCTTCGGCGTCCCGCGGCCCGGTGCCCGGGGAGGATCAGTCCTGGCCCGGCGTTTCCCCGTCGAGTTCCTCGCGCACCGGCGCGTGGTTCAGCAGCGCGACCAGCGAGGTGCCGCCGATCGTGTTGCCGAGGAGGGTCGGCACGAAGAAATGCCCCGCATAGTGCCACAGGCTGATCTGGCCGGTGATCACCAGATACGCCACCTCGACCGAACCGGCGATGAGGTGGGAGAAATGGGCGATCGCCACCGTGTAGGTGATGATGAGGATCAGCAGAAGGCGCGACTGGCCGGCGCTCGGCAGCAGCCACACCATCAGGGCGATCAGCCAGCCCGCCAGCATCGCCTTGATCGCCATGGGCCAGAAGGGGTCCTTCAGTGCTTCCTGCCCGACGGCCGTCAGCGACCGGGTGATCTCGTCGTTGAACAGGTCCGGCGCCGACATGAGCCAGGCGAAGAGGAAGGTGCCGAAGATGTTGGCGAGCAGCACCACGGCCCACAGCCGCAGCATCTTCAGGACCGACGTGGCCGTCCGCTTGGTCAATATCGGCAGCACGGCCGTCAGGGTGCTCTCGGTGAACAGCTGCTGGCGGCCGAGCACCACGATCATGAAGCCGGTCGTGTAACCGAAACCGGAAACCAGGATGCGCCAGGGCGAATCGGGCAGGTAGGCCCGGATGGTGGCCAGCATCAGGAACGAGAAGCCCATCGACAGGCCGGCGCCGAGCCCCGACCAGGCCAGCGCCTCGATGCTGCGCCCGAGTTCCCGCTCGCCGTCCTGACGGATGATGTCGTGGATCATCACCGGCTCGGGCGGGGCCGAGATGGCGGTCTGCAGGGTTTCCTGGAGCTGTTCGGCCTGCTCCGGCGCCATCGTGTCTCGATCGTCTGCCATCGGGCGAGGCTAGAGCAGATCGCGCCCCGGTGGAATCGTCCGATAGCGGGAACACGCCCGTTGACGCGAAAAGCGATCATCGCAAGCGGGAACCAGGCCTGTCGGCGCCGGCCGCCGCCGAGCCGTCCGCACGAAAAAGGCCCGCCTCGCGGCGAGCCTCCTTCGATCGGTCGGTGAAAGCAGGATCAGTCGTTCTCGACGTAGGTGATCTTGCCGTCCGGCATCTTCTTCCAGGTGTACATGACGTAGCCAGCCTTGGACAGGTCGCCGTTCTTGTCGAAGGACAGGTCGCCCTCGACCGTGTGGAACACCATGCCCGAGTGCATCTTGTCCGCCATCTTGTGCGGGTCGACCGACTTGGCCGCCTCGGCGGCCTGCGCCATCACCTGCACGGCGGCGTAGGAGTAGAGCGTGTAGGCCTGGGGATCGAAGCCCTTGGCGGTCAGCTCCTTCACGGCCGTGGCGGCGGCGGCGTTCTTGCGGGGCTCGGGGCCGAAGGTCATCAGCGTGCCTTCCGCGCCGGGGCCGGCGATCGAGGCGAACTCGTTGTCGGTGATGCCGTCGCCCGACATCATCGGGGCCTTGATGCCCTGGTCGGTCATCTGGCGGCGGATCAGACCGCCCTCGGGATGCAGACCGCCCCAGTAGACGACGTCGGCGCCGGCCGCCTTCACCTTCGACACGACGGCCGAATAGTCCTTCTCGCCGGCGTTCACGCCCTCGTACAGCGCCGGCTTGATGCCGACCTTGGCGAGGTCGGCCATCGTGGCGTCGGCGAGGCCCTTGCCGTAGGTGGTCTTGTCGTGGAGGATCGCGATCTTCTTGCCCTTGAAGTGATCGGCGATGTACTTAGCCGCCACTTCGCCCTGCTGGTCGTCGCGGCCGCAGGTGCGGAAGGTGTTCCAGAAGCCCTGCTCGGTGAACTTCACGTTCGTCGAGGCCGGGGTGATCTGCAGGATGCCGTTCTCGTTGTAAACGGCCGAGGACG
Source organism: Lichenibacterium minor (assembly GCF_004137685.1). Taxonomy (GTDB): domain Bacteria; phylum Pseudomonadota; class Alphaproteobacteria; order Rhizobiales; family Beijerinckiaceae; genus Lichenihabitans; species Lichenihabitans minor. The sequence continues at coordinate 105,316 of NZ_QYBB01000001.1, forward strand.
GGATCGAGACGCCGGAGTTGAAGTCGCCGACGACGTATTTGACGCCGTCACCGACGAACTTGTTGGCGACGGAGACGCCCTGCTTCGGATCGGACTGGTCGTCGCCGACTTCGAGGGTGATCTTGTTGCCGAGGATGCCGCCCTTGGCGTTCAGGTCGTCGACGGCCTGCTGGGTCCCCTGCTGGAGCTGGGCGCCGAACGCGGCGTTGGGCCCCGTGATCGGCCCGGCGACGCCGAGCTTGAAGTCGGCCGCATGCGCGGCTCCGGAGAAGGCGAGACCCGCCGCCAGCACGTAGCCCGTCAATCCGAAAGTCTTCACGTGTGCAATCTCCTTGCCGTGTGTCCCGGCCGTGCCGGCCGTCGAGGCCGCGGCGGATTTGATGCGAATGTTCCACCCGAGTCCAGCCCGGATCTGCAGTGTGCAGGGGAAGTTCCGGTTCGGACTGTGGGCCAGCGTCAGCAATTGCCATGCCGCGCGGGCGAAACTGCACCGAGTTCCGGACAGGGGTCGCGGGTTCGGGGCGCGCCGGGCCGCGGGCCCGCGCCGCTGCCCGTCAATCCGGCCTTAAGGTTTCCGGTTTACCACTGCGGTCGTCCGGCTCTGCCGGCCCTGAACTGAAGGGTTTCCGTTTCGGTCCGCTTTGTTTGACGCCTCCCTGTAAAAACTCTCAGAGCCGCCTTCGGGTGGCTCTTTTTTTCATCTCGGCCCCGATGTTAACCTTGATGACAGGTTAAAGGCCCGGCTCGAATGATCGCTGTTAGACCTGCGATGCGAAGAAGGCGGCGGACGTGGGCAGCGTCCGCGGGCCCGTGGGTGAAACGGCGAGGTTCGCCGGCACCCGCGGGGATCACCGAATCGAGGACCCGGCATGGCAAGCGTTCACAGCAGCGTCGACGGCGGCAACACCATCAGCTTCGCCCATCGGCTCGCCGGCTCGCCGCGCTTCAAGGCGCTGTTCCGCGACGGCATGGACCTCGTCGAGGAGGTCGCCGCCTATCTCGACGGGCCCGGCCGCGAGGAAGCGAAGAACCTGCCGCGCCCGGTCGCCATCGCTTACGCGGCGGAAAGCATGAGGCTGACCACGCGGCTGATGCAGGTGGCGTCCTGGCTCCTGGTGCAGCGCGCCGTCAACGAAGGCGACATGGAGCCCTCGCAGGCCGAAGCCGAGAAGCACAAGGTGCGGCTGTGCGCCCAGGACGTCGCCTCGGGCCCCGGCCTTTTCGCGCAGCTGCCGCCGCTGCTGCAGGAGCTGACGGCGCGCTCGCTCCGCCTGCAGAACCGCATCATCTACCTCGACCGCACGATCCGCCTCCCCGCGGAAGCGGCACCGGTGGTGCCGGCCGGCGTGGCGAGCGAGTTCGACCTGCAGCGCGAGCGCATCCGCCAAGCGTTCCACGCCCGCTGACGTCCAGGCGCGCCGGGAGTAGGCAGGCGCGCCGCACCATGCTTCAATCTCCCCCGAGGACGGGCCGCCAAGGTCCGCCGGACGGGCTCGGCCCGGGGGGAGGGCCGATGCGCGGCTTGATGATGGACGTCCCGCTGCTCGTGTCCTCGATCCTGCGGCACGCGGAAACGAGCCACGGCGACGCCGAGATCGTGTCGCGCGCGGCCGACGGCGCCCTGCACCGTTCCACCTACGCGGAATTGGCCGCCCGGAGCCGGAAGCTCGCCCGGGCGCTGGACCGCCTGGGCCTCGCCGCCGGGGACCGGGTGGGCACGCTGGCGTGGAACAGCCAGCGGCACCTCGAGATCTATTTCGCCGCGTCCGGCTCCGGCCGCGTGTGCCACACCGTCAACCCACGGCTGTTCCCCGAACAGATCGTCGACATCGTGGCCCACGCGGGCGACGCCGTCCTGTTCGTCGACCCCGGGCTCGTGCCGCTGGTCGAAACGCTCGCGGACCGGCTGACGTCCGTGAGGGCCATCGTGGTCCTGTCCACGGAGGACGGCCTGCCGCGCTCGGAGCGGCTGCCCGGCCTCCTCGCCTACGAGACGCTGATCGCGGGCGAGCCCGACGTCTACGCCTGGCCGGACCTCAACGAGCGGGACGCCGCGGGGCTGTGCTACACGTCCGGCACCACGGGGCCGCCCAAGGGCGTGCTGTATTCCCATCGGTCGACCGTGCTGCACGCCCTCACGGTGTCGGTGCCGGACTGCTTCGGCTTCAAGGCGGCGGATGCCGTCATGCCGGTCGTGCCCATGTTCCACGTCAACGCCTGGGGCCTGCCCTACGCCGCCGCCATGGCGGGGGCGAAGCTCGTCATGCCGGGCCCGCGCCTGGACGGCGCGAGCCTGCACGGGCTGGTGCGGGGCGAGGGCGTCACCATGACGGCCGGCGTGCCGACGGTGTGGATGGGGCTGCTCGACTGGGTGGAAGCGCGGGGCGAAACGCTGGCGCCGCTCGAACGCGTGGGGATCGGCGGCTCGGCCTGCCCGCCGGTGATGATCGAGCGCTTCGCCGCGCTCGGCGTCGACGTCATCCATGCCTGGGGCATGACGGAAACCAGCCCGGTCGCGGTGGTCAACCGCCCCAAGCGCAGCCAAGCGGCGCTGTCGCCCGAAGCGCGGCTGGCGCTCGGGCGCAAGCAGGGGCGGCCGCTGTTCGGCGTGGAGCTGCGCGCCGTGGGGCCGTCCGGCGACGACGTGGCGCGGGACGGGGTGGCGTTCGGCGCCATGCTGGTGCGGGGCCCCTGCGTGGCGTCGCGCTATCACGGCTCGGACAACGACGGGGCCTTCGCCGACGAGGGCTGGTTCGCGACCGGCGACGTCGTGACGGTGGACCCGGACGGCTTCGTCGAGATCGTCGACCGCTCGAAGGACGTGATCAAGTCGGGCGGCGAATGGATCAGCTCGATCGAGCTCGAGAACATCGCGGTCGAGCATCCCGGGGTGCGCGAAGCCGCCGTGGTGGCGCGGGCGGACCCGCGCTGGGGCGAGCGCCCCGTGCTCTTCGTCGTCCCGTCGGAGGACGGGAGCTTCGACGAGGCCGAGATGGCCGAGCTGTTCGAGGGCCGGGTGGCCCGTTGGATGGTGCCGACGGAGCTGCGCCTCCTGCCCGAACTGCCCCACACCGCCACGGGCAAGCTGCAGAAATCGGCCATCCGCAAGCTGCTGTGAGGGCGGGGCCGCCGTCATCGTCGGCCCGCGATGGTCAGCCGGCCGCGGCCCCCATCGAGGACCAGCGCGTCGGCGGGTTCCTGTCGAGCACGTCGAGGGTGTGGCGGAGGTGCCAGTCGAGCGCCGCCGCGAAGGTCAAACGGACGAAGTCGTGGGGCCGGTGAGGCCACGCCCCCATGCCGCGGAACACGTGGATGCCGTCCGCCATCATCACGGCGTCGCCGTCGCGCAGCGTGCGGTCCTGGTAGATCGTCACCAGGGCGGGCCGCGCCGGCTTCGGCAGGACGATCAGCCGGGGGAACACGGCCTGCCGCTCCACCAGGACGGGGTGGCGGGCGACCGTGCCGCGCGCCCGGGCGCGCGGCACGTCGGCGACCGCGATCCGGTGGCGATGGCGGCCGACGGCGATCCGCAGCGGCCTCGACGGCGATGCGGCCCAGATGCGGCGCGCGTGGCGGTGGCGGACCGGGGAAGCGGCCGGCACGTCGACGAGCCGGATGGCGGGCTGCGGTTCGGGCCAGAGCGTGTCGCGCCGCAGGCCGAGGTCGTCCCCGGCCGTGGCGGCGCGGGCGAGGCCGAACACGGCACCGAGCGCCAGGACGGCGACGGCGGTGCGGGCGGAGCGGGACCGTTCGAGGAGGGCGCGCATGCGGGCGATCCGGGGTGGCGGGGATCGCGGCGTCCATCGCCGCGCCCGCGTCCAGCCCTATCACCCCGCCTTGCCGCGCCCTCCGGGGCAGTTAAAGTTGGGTTAACCCCCGAGGTCCTCGACGACCGCGAGGCCGTCGAGGTGCACCGTACCGTCGTCGGCCGTGAAGGCGAGGCGCTCCCCGCGGCTCTGGCTCTGCGACACGCCGAAGATGCGGTGGCGCCCCGTATCGTAGACGGTGACGCGGCCGTCGCGGTCGACCGCGAGGCGCCGCGCTTCGGCGAAATACGCGTAGCGCGTCGCGCCCTGCGACCCCGACGCGGAGGGTCGCCCGAAGGCGGTCGGCCACCCTGCGGTCGGGTCGTCCGACCGCGCCGCCGGCCCGCCGCCCTGCCGCTCGCCGGCCGGAGCGGAAATGGCGGGACCGCGGTCCCGCGACCGGGAAGCGTGCTCGGCGAGGTCGGCGCAGGCGGCGGCCACGCGGGCCTTGAGGGCATGGTCGAACATGGCGCCGATCTGCAGCATGCCGCCGCCCGACCACTGCCCCATGCCGCCGAGTTCGGGGTGGGAGAACTGCGCCATGGCGCCGCCGCCCCGCCGCATCGCGTCCCACAGGGCCGATACGGCCCCACGGGTGAAGCCGTGGCGCGCCGCCACGGCGTCGAGCGCCGATTCGGTGTCGGTCATGGCTCGGCCCGCACCGCCTGGGTGGTGACCCCTGGCGCGCTGCCGCCTTGCGCCTCGATCCACACCTCGGGCTTGTCGTATTCGATGTCGCCGAACGGACTCGCGAAGGCCACTTCGGCGGCGTCGCGGCCGATGCCGATCCGCACGATGCCGTCGGGCGCGGACTTGCGCGTGGGATCGAAGAGGTACCAGCCCGGCCCCTGGGGGCCCTGCAGGAAGGCCTCGATGACGGCATGGAAGTCGGGGGGCTGGAGGCGGTGCGCGTAGGCGCTGACGTAGCGGGTCGGGATGCCGAGGCTGCGGCACAGCGCGATGGCGAGATGCGCGAAATCGCGGCACACCCCTGCCCGCTGCGTGGCGGTGTCGAAGGCCGACGTCATGGCGTCCGAGATGCCGCCCATGTAGTCGACGTTGTCGTTGATCCAGTTGCACACGGCGTTGACGCGGGCATACCCGGGCATCTCGCCCCCGAAGGTGCGCTGCGCCAGGCGGTTCAGCTGGTCGGACTGGCAATAGCGGCTCGGCCACAGGTGGGGCAGCACCGACAGCGGCAGGTCGGCCGCCAGGATCTCGGTGACGCTTTCCGGCGCCTGCAGGGCGGGCGCGATGGCGACCTCAGCCGTGTAGTCGAGCTTGAAGGGGCCGGGCTGGACCGTGACGCGGAGGTAGCGGTTGCCGGATTCCGGCATGGTCCAGCGCTCGACCTCGACGTTCGGCGACAGGTCGAGGGTTTCCGCCTTGACCGTCTGCCCGCCGGTTCGCGCCGCCTCGATGTTGAACACGAAGGGCGTCGGTGTCTTCACGCGATACGATAGGCTGCAGCCGACCTTGTAGTCCATCCCGTGATCTCCCCCGTGCCGGCACCTGGGCCGGACGCGTCCGCGAAGCTTAGCAGAAAGCGGACCACCTCCGAACGACCCGCCGTCGGGGACGGCCGGCTCGCGGCGGCAGGCGGCCGCGAAAACGGCGAAGCCCCCCGGAAGCATCGGCTTCCGGGGGGCTTCGCGCCATCCGTCGCGGCGGGCGAGGATCGCCCTATTCGGCGGCTTCCATCGGCTTCACGCGGTCGTTGGCGACCTTGCTGAAGGACTTGCCGGTCTTCTTCTCGAAGGCGTCGATCTCCTCCATCTTGTTCTGCACGTGGCGCGAGAACATGAAGTCGGCCGGGCGCTGGTTCGCCAGGGAGATGTCGGGCGCCATCTTGCCTTCGGTGCGGATGCCCTTCAGGCCCAGCGTCAGCATCTTCCAGGGCGCCTTGACGGCGTCCCTCACGGCCGTGGCCTCGAAGCCGCAGTGGACCATGCAGTCGGCGCACTTCTCATAATTGCCGACGCCGTATTTCTTCCACTCGGTCTCCTCCATGAGCTCCTTGAAGCTCTGGGCGTAGCCCTCGCCGAGCAGGTAGCAGGGCTTCTGCCAGCCGAAAACCGTGAAGGTCGGGTTGCCCCAGGGGGTGCACTCGTAGGTCTGGTTGCCGGCCAGGAAGTCGAGGAACAGCGGCGACTGGAACCAGGGCCAGGCCTTGCCGCCCTTGCCGCGGGCGAAGATGCCCCGGAACAGCTCCTTCGTCTTCGAACGGTTGAGGAAGTGCTGCTGGTCGGGCGCCCGCTCGTAGGCGTAGCCGGGCGACACCGTGATGCCGTCGATGCCCATGGCGGTGACGACGTCGAAGAAGTTGGCCGCCTTCTCGGGGTCGGCATCGTTGAACAGCGTCGTGTTGATGTTGACGCGGAAGCCCTTGGCCTTCGCGGCCTTGATGGCCGAGACCGCCTTGTCGTAGACGCCCTTCTGGCACACCGACTTGTCGTGCATGGTCTCGTCGCCGTCGAGGTGGACGGACCAATTGAAGTAGGGGCTCGGCTTGTACTGGTCGAGCTTCTTCTCCATCAGCAGCGCGTTGGTGCACAGCGTGACGAACTTCTTCTTGGCGATGGCGCCGCGCACGATCTCGGGCATCTCCTTGTGCAGCAGCGGCTCGCCGCCCGCGATGGAGATGACGGGCGCGCCGCACTCGTCGATCGCCTTCATGGCGTCGGCGACCGACACGCGCTGGTTCAGGATCTTGTCCGGGTAATCGATCTTGCCGCAGCCCGCGCAGGCGAGGTTGCAGCGGAACAGGGGCTCCAGCATGAGCACCAGCGGGTACTTCTTGCGGCCGGTGATGTGCTGCTTCAACACATAGGCGCCGATGCGCGCCGTCTGGTGGAACGGGATACCCAAGTGATCGACTCCTTCAGGCCGGACCGGCGTGTCGGCCGGCCGTGGGGTGGGGTTCAAAGATCGGCGAGTTCCGCCGGCAGGCGAAACGAGATGGTTTCCTCGATGCCCGGCATGATCGACACTTCGACCGGGCGGACGCGCCGGAGCGCGTCGATGACGTCGTCGACCAGCACTTCCGGCGCGGAAGCTCCGGCCGTCACGCCGACGACGTCGGCGTCCCGCACCCAGGCGGCGTCCAGCATGGAGCCGTCCGCCACGAGGTAGCTCGGGACGTCGCATTCCCCGCCGATCTCGCGAAGGCGGTTCGAGTTCGACGAGTTGCTGGCGCCGACCACGAGGATGACGTCGGCCACGCGGCCGAGGTCGCGCACCGACGACTGTCGATTCTGCGTCGCATAGCAGATGTCGCGCGTTTCGGGACCCGCGATATCGGCATAGCGCGCCTGCAGGGCCGCGATGATGCCGCGCGTGTCGTCGACCGACAGCGTCGTCTGCGTGATGTAGGCGACCGGGGTGTCGCGGGGGATCGGCAGGGCCTCGACCTCGGCGACGCTGCCGACGAGGTGCACGGGCCCCGGCACCCGGCCGAGCGTGCCCACCACCTCGGGATGCCCGGCATGGCCGATGAGGACCACGGTGCGGCCCTGCCCGGCGTAGCGGATGCCCTGCGAATGCACCTTGGCGACCAGCGGGCAGGTGGCGTCCAGCACCCGCAGCCCGCGGCCGGCCGCTTCGTCCTCGACGGACCGCGCGACGCCGTGGGCGCTGAACACCGTGACGGCGCCCGGGGGAACCTCGCACACGTCCTCCACGAAGACCGCGCCCTTGGACGTCAGGGTTTCGACGACGTGGCGGTTGTGGACGATCTCGTGGCGGACGTAGACCGGGGCGCCGTGCTTGGCCAGCGCGCGCTCGACGATCTCGATCGCCCGCACCACGCCGGCGCAGAACCCCCGCGGCTGGGCCAGCAGGACCTTCATCGACCGCTGTGTCGGCTCACCCGTCATCCCATTCCCATCCCGTGCGAACGCCGAGGCGGGAGCTCGCGGCGTGTCCGAATGCGACACACGATCTCCCGTCACTATGGAAAAAGCCTCGCTGCCGCAACGACCTGAATCAGTTCGGGCTCAGATCCGCGCCACCTGTGGCGCCGGTGAGACAGCGCCTTCCGCCCCTTCGCCGGCGCCCCGGCGCGGCCGCCGCCGATCGGCCGTTAGGGTTAAGCTCCCTTTAAACTGTGGATGGCAGGGTGAGCCCATCGGCCAAACGCCGGGGTTTTCCGATCCCGCGCCGTATCAATGGGGACTGCATCCATGGGCAAGCTGAACGCCCTTCTTCTCGCGGGAGCGGTGGCCTTCGGCGCCATCGGGTCCGCCCACGCGGCAGACCTGCCGTATCCGCCCGCGATCGAGCCGATGGCGCCCGAGCCCGTCGAGTTCGGCGGCTGGTACCTGCGCGGCGACGTCGGCGTGGGGGCCACCCTCCGCCCCGACATCCGCTCCACCTTCGACGCGGACGTCACGGTGCCGAACCCGCGGTTCGACGAGCGCAGCCTCGGCGATTCGGCCTTCGTGGGCGGCGGCGTCGGCTACCAGCTGAACAACTGGCTCCGCTTCGACGCCACCGGCGAATACCGCACCGCCGAATCCTACAATGCGGTGGAAAGCTACAATTCCGGGTACTTCAACACCCCCCGGGACGGCAGCCGTTCCTACGACACCTATACGGGCCAGGTGCAGAGCACGGTCGCGCTGGCCAACGTCTACGTCGACGCCTTCCACTTCCACCGCGCCACGCTGTTCTTCGGCGGCGGCATCGGCGGGTCGTTCAACCGGGTGTCCAACCTGACGGACATCGGCGTCGGCGGGTCCAACACGGGCTTCGGCTATGCCCGCGAGCGCAGCGGCGTGAGCCTGGCCTACCAGGGCACGGTCGGCCTGGCCTACGACATCACGCCCAACGCCAAGCTCGAAATCGCCTACCGCTACCTCGACAGGGGCGACGTGCGTTCGGGCGCCATCAACTGCCAGAACACGAGCACCTGCCCCCACGAGGTGCAGAAGATCGGCCTCGCCTCGCAGGACGTGAAGATCGGCATGCGCTGGCTGTTCGCCGACGTGCCCGACGTGGCGCCCGCCCCGGCGCCCTACTATCCGCCGGCGCCCCCGCTGGTGCGCAAGGACTGATCGCGCGCGGTCGTCCCGCCGTCGAACCCTGGAGCGGGCCTTGCGGCCCGCTTCTCTTTTTTCCGGCCCGTCGCGCCGGCCCCGCATGGTTAAGCCGGCCTTAAGGGCGCGGGCTTATGGTTTCCATCGGGTTGATGGAGCGTCCGTCGAGGGCGCCTGGTCGGGGGAACGAGGAACATGCGGCTCGGAACGGCGACGGCGGTCGCGGCGCTCTTCTTGGCACTCGCCCCCATGGCGGCGGGCGAGGCGGCGGCGGCCGACATGCCGTCCTATTATTCGCCGCCCGACGCCTACGCCCCGCGGGCGGAAGCGCCGCAGGAGTTCGGGTCCGGCTGGTACCTGCGCGGCGACGCGGCCTTCGGCCCCGAGGACAGGCCGAAGCTGCTCCTGCAGGGCAACGTGCCCGCCTTCGACCGCAAGGGCAGCGGCACCGGCTACGCCTTCGGGGCCGGCGCGGGCTACAAGTTCACGGACTGGTTCCGGGCGGATGTGACGGGCGACTACCTCGACCCGTTCCGCTATGCCGCCAACATCCCCTGCGGCGCCACCTGCGCCATCAACCAGCGCACCGAGGTGCAGCGGTTCGACGGGCTGGTGAACGGCTACGTCGACCTCGGCACCTATGCGGGCCTCACGCCCTATGTCGGCGCGGGCGCGGGCATCGCCGGCACGGTGGCGGACGGCTCCATCCGGATCAACGGCAACGCCCTCGCATCGGGCGTCATCGATCCCCGGACGGGCACGACCGTCACCTCGGGCATCCCCACCCGCACGGACTACGGCTTCGCCTGGGCCGCCATGGCGGGCGTGTCCTACGCGGTGGGGTCCCACGCGCTGCTCGACATCGGCTACCGCTACCTCGACCTCGGGCACACGACGGTGTCGCTGTTCCCCTCCGCCACGGTCACGCGGGACCTGTCGACCCAGGAGGTCCGGATCGGCGTGCGATATATGATCGATTGAAAGTGGAGACGGGCCGCGCCCGCGTAGCCCGGCCTTAACCATCGGCGGCTAATCTAACCGTGCAGAAGAGCCAGCACGGAACTATTTGAGATGAGCTCCACAGACAGCCAGCCCGTCAGCCACGCCGCTTTCAACAGCTCGGCCCTCTTCGAGCCCGCGGACGGCCCCGGCACGGTCCTCATCACCGGAACGGCGTCCAACGCGACCTACATCGCCAATATCCAGATCTCGGATGGCGGCACGCCCCTCGCCAGCACCGGCGGCTTTCAGTCCTCGAACCAGAGCTGGGGCGTCATCGCCGCGCTGCCGGCCGGCAAGCACATCATCACCGCCACGGTGACGGAGCTGTCGGGCGCCAGCTACACGATCAACTCGCCCTACCGCCTGGTGACGGGCATCCAGAACCAGCCCTACGTCTACCAGGAACTCGACGAGGACACCTCCGCCGCCGCGAACCGCGCCGGCACCTACGGCGCCTTCACCCGCATCAGCAGCTACGACGGCTCCGGCGCGCTGGTGAGCCAGACCGCGGTGGCGGTCGGCGGCGGCGCCGCGGCGCCCCTGTCCGTCGCCTTCGACCCGACGGCCACCTTCGAAAGCTCCACCGCGGCGCTGCTCACCGGCACGACCTCGGCCTACGGCAGCACGTCGACCATCGAGATCTTCGACGGGACGGCGGCGACGACGGTGAGCGCCACCGACGGCACGCTGCTGTCGACCGCCAAGCCGCTGGGCTACGCCACGCTCGGCACCGATGGCACCTGGTCGTTCGACGCCCATGTGGCCCCCGGCAACCACGTCTTCACCGCCGTGGCGACGGGCATCTCGGGGCAGGTCGCCTCCTCGCAGAGTTCCTTCGCCATCAAGGCCGGCGTGGTGGGCAGCCCCTTCGTCTACCAGGAGATCGACCACAGCGCTTCGGGCGCCGTCGCCGCCACCACGTCCTACGCGGCGGACGGCACCGTGGTGGCGCGCAGCAACGACGGCGGGCCGACCGTCAACGGCGGCACGTCCACGGCCGAGGTGATCCGCAGCGCCTACGACGACGTGATGACCGGCGACGGCACGGGCAACACCACGTTCCTGTTCCGCCGCGGCTTCGGCCAGGACGAGATCACCAACTTCCACTACCTCAGCGCCGCCCAAAGCCCGACGGGCATCGAGCACGACGTGATCAGCCTGCCCCAGGCCGTCTTCACCAAGATGGCCCAGGTGATGCACCACACCACGACGGCGCTCGACGGCAGCGCGGTGATCCACCTCAGCCCCACCGACACGATCAAGCTCGACGGGGTCACCAAGGCGGAGCTGATCACCCACCCCAACGTGTTCCGCTTCCACACCTGAGACGTGCCGATTCCCGCCCGCCGAACGGCGGCGCGCGTTCGAGCGCACCGGCGGTCAGGAGCTGTGGCCGCCGGTGCGGGGGCGGTCAGACCCGCGAAGCGCGCTTCGCCGGCATGTCGAGCGCCGCGCGAGCCGCGGTCGAGCGGGCCACGCCGCGCGACGCCGCGACGGCGGCGAGGCTGACCAGGCAGGCGAAGCCCAGCCACAGGGCCGGCATGGCGGTGTTGCCGGTGCTGTGGATGATGTAGTCCGACACGAGGGGCGTGACGCCGCCGAACACCGCCGTGGCGAGGCTGTAGGCCAGCGAGAAGCCGGCCGTGCGGACATGCGGCGGGACGATCTCCGACAGGTACGGGATCATGGACCCGTTATAGAGGCCGAAATAGGCCGACAGCATCAGCTCTGCCGTCAGCAGCTTGCCGAAGGTCGGGCCATCGGCCAGCCAGGCCATGATGGGATAGGCGGTGATGATCGCCAGGATCGGGACGACCGTGAGCAGCGGCAGCCGCCCGAAGCGGTCCGACAGGCTGCCGCCGATCGGCAGCCAGATCAGGTTCGACAGCCCGACGCAGACGGTGACGATCAGCACGTCGCTGCTGGCGAGGTGCAGGGCCTGGGTTCCGAAGGTCGGCGTGTAAATGGTGACGAAGTAGAACAGCGTCGTCGTGGTGGCGACGAGGCCCATCCCGACCAGCACCACGGCCCAGTTGGCGGTCAGCAGGAGCATGACTTCGCTGGTGCGCCGCGCCTTGTGCATGCGCTTGAAGTCGTCGGTCTCCTCCAGCGAGCCTCGCAGCCAGAAGATCAGCGGGATGATGGCGCAGCCGATGAGCACCGGCACGCGCCAGCCCCAGGCCTTCATGTCGGCCGGGGCGAGGATCGCCGTCAGCACGGCGCCGAGCAGGGCCGCGAACACGACGGCCACCTGTTGGCTGCCGCTCTGCCACGACGTGTAGAAGCCCTTGCGCCCGGGGGTGGCGATCTCGGACAGGTAGATGGACACGCCGCCGAGTTCGGCCCCGGCCGAGAAGCCCTGCAGCAGGCGCCCCAGCACGATGAGGATCGGCGCCGCGATGCCGATCGCGGCGTAGCCAGGGGTGAGGCCCAGCGTCAGCGTGCCGACCGCCATCAGGCCCAGCGTCACGATCAGGCCCTGCCGCCGGCCCACGCGGTCGATGTAGGACCCGAGGATGACGGCGCCGAGCGGACGCATGAGGAAGCTGATCGCGAAGGCGGCGAAAGACTTCGCCGTGGCGGCGAACTCGTTGTCGGACGGAAAGAACGCCTGCCCGATCGAGGCGGCATAAACGCCGTAGACGAAGAAGTCGTATTGTTCGAGGAAGTTGCCGGTGGCGACGCGGAACACGTTGCCGATGCGCCGTTTCCGGTCTTCGCGCGTCAGGCTCATCGTTGAACTCCTCCCTCCGAGAGCCGATTGCCGGACTCTTCTTCTTCGGCCAGTCGCGGAATGCGGGAGCGGATCCCCGCGGACGTTCCCTGGGGGAAACCCCGAATCCCGCCAAAGGAGAACCCTTTGGAAACCTTTGTTCATTGAGACGGCAACGGCGGGCACGTCAAGGGTGCGTCCGCGCGGACCCACAGCGGCCGGGCCGGGATCGGTGTTCGCCCCCGGTCCCGCCTCCCGAGCAGGGCGCGGGGCGCCCGTATCGTCGTTCGACGGGTCCAGGGCGAGGACGGGGGAGAATCGGGCCCGTTCAGGCCGCCGTCGGTGTCGGGTACGACCGCGTGGGCCGATCCAAGACGGTGTGCCGGGGACCGCCCTCCCCATTCCACCGCAGGCCGCTCCAATCTCGGCAGTCGTCACGCGCCGGTTTCGACGTTAAGAGGACGGCCAGCCGCCGACCCGCGCGTGCAGCCCCGCGCGGGGACCGCCGCGGTCGCCACAGGATGAGCCGTCATGTTCCGATCGCTGATGACGTCGAGACGCTTCGCGCCGCTGTTCTGGTGCCAGTTCTTCTCGGCCTTCAACGACAACGTCCTCAAGAACGCCCTGGTGTTCCTCATCCTGTTCAAGGTCGGCGCTTCCCCGGCCACCGCCGCCATGCTGGTGACGGTGGCGGGCGCGCTGTTCGTGGCGCCCCCGCTCATCCTGTCGGGCCTCGGCGGCCAGTGGGCGGACCGCTACGACAAGGCCTGGGTGGCGCAGAAGCTGAAGCTGTTCGAGATCGCGGCGGCGCTGTTCTCGGTGCTGGGCTTCGTGCTGGTGTCGCTGCCGCTGCTGTTCACCGCGCTCGTGCTGTTCTCCACCGTCGCGGCGCTGTTCAGCCCGGTGAAATACGGCATGCTGCCCGACCAGCTCCGGCCCGAGGAACTGCCGACCGGCAACGCCCTGGTGGAAGGCGGCACCTTCATCGCCATCCTGCTCGGCACCATCGCGGGCGGCTGGGCGGCGGCCGACGGCAACGCGCTGACCTACGGCCTCGTCGTGTCCGTGTTCGCGCTGCTGTGCTGGGGCTCGGCGCTGCTCATCCCCGCCACGAACGAGGGCGACCACGACCTCGCCGTCGACGCCAACATCTTCCGCTCCACCGGCCAGCTCGTCACGCACCTCCACGCCGACCGGCGCCTGTGGTCCTGCGGGCTCTTCGTCAGCTGGTTCTGGCTGACGGGCGCGGTGGCGCTGACGCTGCTGCCCATCCTGGTCAAGGCGGATTTCCACGGCAGCGAGGGCTCCACCACGGCGGCGCTGGCGATCTTCTCCGTCGGCATCGCGGTGGGCTCAGGCCTCGCGTCCTGGCTGTCGGCGGGGCGCGTCATCCTGCTGCCCACCGCCGTCGCGTCCGTGCTGCTCGGGCTGTTCTCGCTCGATCTCGGGTGGGGCGCGGGGCACTTCTTCGCCGACCGGACGCTCGGCGCCGGGGACCTGCTGTCGCGCGCCGACGGCATCCACGCCGCGGTGGACCTGTTCATGATCGCCGTCTCGGGCGGCCTGTTCATCGTGCCGGTGTTCACCGCCGTGCAGGTTTGGAGCACGGCCGAGGACCGGGCGCGCAACATCGGCGCCGTCAACATCCTGTCGGCCGGCTTCATGGTGGCGGGCGCGGTCGCCACCGCGGCCCTGCAGGCCGTGGGGCTCACCACCCCGCAGCTCTTCGCCGTGCTGGGCGTGGCGAACCTGGTCGCGGCCTGGTGGATCTTCCGCACCCTGCCGACCAGCGGCTTCCGCGACCTCCTGTCGATGATCCTGCGCTGCTTCTACCGCATGGACGTCACGGGCCTGGAGAACTTCGCCAAGGCGGGGCCGAACCCCATCATCGCCCTCAACCACGTCAGCCTGCTCGACGCGGGCCTGGCGCTGTCGCTGCTCGACGAGGAGCCGGTCTTCGCCATCGACGCCACCATCGCCACGCGGTGGTGGGTGAAGCCCTTCCTCAAGCTCACCAAGGCGCTGCCGATCGACCCGTCGAAGCCCATGGCGACGCGCGCGCTGATCAACGCCGTCCGGGACGGCAGCACGCTGGTGATCTTCCCGGAAGGCCGCATCACCCGCACCGGCAGCCTCATGAAGGTGTACGACGGCGCGGGCCTCATCGCCGACAAGACCGGCGTGCCCGTGGTGCCGGTGCGCATCGACGGGCTGGAGCGCACCCCCTTCTCCTACCTGACGGTGTTCCAGACCCGGCCGCGCATGCTGCCGAAGGTCCACGCCACGGTGCTGGAGCCCCGCACCGTGCACGTCCCCGAGGGGCTGTTCGGCAAGAAGCGCCGGCAGGCGGCCGGGGCGGCCCTCTACGACGTCATGTCGGAAGCGGCGTTCCGCACCTCGGCCATCGACCGGACGATCGTTGAAGCCACGCTGGCGGCCGGCGAGGAGCACGGCTGGAAGCGCGTCGCCCTGGAGGACCCGATCGCCGGCGCCCTCACCTACAAGCGCGTCGCGGTCGGGCTGCGCGTGCTCGGCGCCAAGCTGATGGCGCTCGCCCCCGAAGGTCGGGCGGTGGGCGTCATGCTGCCCACCGCCGCCGGCACCGCCGTGACGGTGCTGGCGCTGCAGTCGGCAGGGCGGGTGCCCGCCATGATCAACTTCACCGCCGGGGCCGCCAACGTCCGCGCCGCCTGCGCGGCAGCGGGGGTCGACACGGTGCTGACGTCGCGCGCCTTCGTGGAGAAGGCCAAGCTCGACAGGCTGGCCGCCGCGATGGCGGAGTTCGTGACGCTCGTCTACCTCGAGGACGTGCGCGCCACGATAACGGCGGCCGACAAGCTCCGCGGCCTGCTGGCCTATCGCGAACCGCTGGTCCGGCGCGGGCCGGGCGATCCGGCCGCGATCCTGTTCACGTCGGGCAGCGAGGGCGCCCCGAAGGGCGTGGTGGTGAGCCACCGCAACCTCCTCGCCAACGTGGCCCAGGTGGCGGCGCGCATCGACTTCGGCCGCGCCGACAAGATCTTCCAGGTGCTGCCGATGTTCCACGCCTTCGGGCTGATGGCGGGGCTCGTGCTGCCGCTGGTGTCGGGCGTGCCGGTGTACCTGTACCCGTCGCCGCTGCACTACAGGATCGTGCCGGAGCTGGTCTACGCCAACAATTGCACGGCGATCTTCGGCACCGACACCTTCCTGGCCGGCTATGCGCGCTCCTCCAACGCCTACGACTTCCGCTCGCTGCGGCTCGTCGTGGCGGGCGCCGAGGCGGTGAAGGACGCGACCCGCAAGGTGTACCTGGAGAAGTTCGGGCTGCGCATCCTCGAAGGCTACGGCATCACCGAGACCGGCCCGGTGCTGGCCGTCAACACGCCCATGTTCAACCGCTTCGGCACGGTGGGCCGCCTCCTGCCCGATATCGAGCACCGCCTCCAGCCCGTCGACGGCGTCGAGGGCGGCGGGCGCCTGTCGGTGCGCGGGCCCAACGTCATGCTGGGCTACGTGCGGGGCGGCGACCTCGGCGCGCTCGAGCCGCCGCCGGGCGGCTGGCACGACACGGGCGACATCGTGGACATCGACGCGGAAGGCTTCGTGTCGATCAAGGGCCGCGCCAAGCGTTTCGCCAAGATCGCCGGCGAGATGGTGTCGCTGGCGGCGCTGGAAGCGGTCGCGGCCGACCTGTGGCCCGACAGCGGCACCGCCGCGACGACCCTGCCCGACCCCCGCAAGGGCGAGCGCATCGTGCTGGTGACGGAGAAGCGAGACGCGACGCGCCAGGCCTTCGCGTCCTACGCCCGCGACCGCGGCGTGGCCGACGTCGCCATGCCGTCCGAGGTGGTGGTGGTCGAGGCCCTGCCGCTGCTCGGCTCCGGCAAGCTCGACCACCCGGCCGTGGGCCGCCTGGTGCGGGAGCGCGCCGAAGCCAAGCGGCCGGAGCCCGCCGTGGGGTGACGGGCCCGGGCGGTCGGCCGGCGTCGTCGCCTTCTGGCCGGGGCACCGGCCGGTTCCAGCGGCGCCGCGGTCCCCGACCGGGCGGGCGTCATTCCAGTTGCGGCGCTTTCTCGCCCGCCCGCACGGGGACGCGCAGCCGGTTCGCCGGCGGCGACAGGGGGCACACCCAGGCCGGCGAATAGGAGCAGGACGGGTTGTAGCTGAAGTTGAAGTCCAGCACCGCCCGCCCGGACCCGTCCGAGCCCAGGTCCGCGCCGAACTCCGAGCCCAGGTCCGCGCCTTTGATCGTGTCGAGCAGGTATCGGCCGCCGCCGTAGGTTTCGGCGCCCGCGGTGGCGTCGGCGAAGGGCAGGAACACGCCGCCCCCGTAGCCCGCCACCCAGAACAGCGTGAGTTCGGCGCCGAGCGCTTCGGCGAGCCCGCGCGTCCGTCCGAAAGGTTTCAGCGACAGCGCGCCGTCCCGCCCCGCCTCGGCGGCCACGGGCTCGGCCTCCAGCGGGTCGATGCCGACGTGGAAGCGCATCGCCGGGTCGTAGTCGAAGACCGGCAGCCCCGCGAAGCCGCGGCGCGCTTCGGGCTCCAGCGGGGACTGGGGATGGTCGCGGAACAGCCCGTCGCGCACCTCCCGCCACAGGGTCCACGCCCGGCGCGGGTCGGCTTCGGCCCGCACGGCGCTGTAGAGGTCGGACACGCGCCGCCGCCAGTCCCACAGCGCCGGGTATCCGCCCGCCGCGTCCCAATCCGCCATCGCCGTCCCCTTCGCGCCACCCGGCGCGCTCAGATGTGGTAGGTGTAATGCTCGATGACCGCCGCGGCGCGGCCCCGCATCTCCGCGATGGACGTGCCGTCGAGCAGCTTGGCCGACAGGTCGCGCACCTCGGTCATCAGCAGCCGCACCGAGCAGCTTTCCACGTCGCCGCAATCGTCGCAGGGCCGGTAGCGCGTGCGGCTGGCGCAGCCGATCGGCGCCAGGGGGCCGTCGAGCGCCCGGATGGCGGCGCCCGCCATGATCTCGGACGGCGGGCGCGACAGGCGGTATCCGCCGTTCTTGCCCTTGCGCGCCACGACGAGGCCGGCGTTGCGCAGGTCGCCCAGGATGGCGTCGAGGAACTTCTTCGGGATGGCTTCCGCGGTGGCGATCTCCATGGACTGGGCCGTCGCGTCCGGCGGGAGGCCGGCGAGGTGCACCAGGGCCTTGAGGCCGTATTTGCCCTTGTTGGTCAGCATCGGGGTCCGCGGCGCGCGGCGCAACCCGCGCCGACGATGGGTCGCGCGCCATCGCCGCGCCGACGATCGTCCGGTTCATATAGAGATTCGCTGCGGCGCGCGGAAGCGCCGTCGCGCGGCCCGTCCGGCGCCCCTACCCCGCCGGGCCGACGTGTTCGCGGTCGAACCGCATCTGCTCGCGCCGCCCGCGCAGCACGATGGCCCGGCCCGGGAACGAAGCCGCGAAGGCGTGGGTGCTGGCGCGGCCGGACCGGTTCCAGCTCCAGGCGAAGCGCAGGGACTCCGGGTCGAGGCGCTCCGGGCAGCCGGCGCCGGGCCGGATCCAGCCCCGGCGGAGGGTCGCCATCAATGCGCCCCACCGCCGCCGCCGCCCGCCTTCGCCGGCCGGCTCATCAGCGGCGTGACGGCCGCCAGGGCGACGAACAGGACGGTGAGGGCCAGGAACACGTCGCCCAGCGACATCACCAGCGCCTGGCCGCGCACCGTCAGGGCGAGCGTCCTGGTCGCCGCCGCAGCCGCGCCCGACCCCATCCCGGCATAGGCCTGCGTCAGCGTCGACAGGGTGCGCTCCGCCGCCTCGTGGCCCCAGGCGACGCTCTCGTGCAGGCGCTGCAGGTGGAGGTCCCAGCGGTCGTTGATCAGCGTGTTGATGACGGCGAGGCCGACCGCGCCGCCGAGGTTGCGGGTGAGGTTGTAGAGGCCGGACGCGTTCTTCAGCCGCGACGGCGGCAGCGTGCCGAGCGCCACGTTGTTGATCGGCACCATGGCGGTCATCAGCGAGAAGCCGCGCAGCATCTGCGGCACGAGCAGTTCCCCGAAGTCCCAGTCCTTGGTGATGCCGGACGCCATCCAGGTGCCGAGCGCGAAGCCGGAGAAGCCGAGCGCGATCAGCACGCGGGGGTCGACGCGGCGCATCAGCTTGCCGACGATGGGCGCGGCCACGAACATGCACAGGCCCGACACGAACATGGTTTCGCCGATCTGCAGCGAATCGTAGCCCCGCACCCGGGCGAGAAAGATCGGGTACACGTAGGTGAGGCCGTAGAGCCCGACCCCCATCACGAAGGAGAAGAGCGAGCCGAAGGCGAAGTTGCGGTTTTGGAACGCCGACAGGTCGACGATGGGCTGCTCCGCCGTGACGGCGCGCCAGAAGAACAGCACCGCGCCCAGCACCGACACGATGGCGCAGATCAGGACCAGGTCTTCCGAGAACCAGTCCTTCTGCGGCCCCTCCTCCAGCACGTATTCCATGCCGCCGAGGAAGCCCGCCATGCCGGCGAGGCCCCACCAGTCGAAGCGCTCCAGCAGCGACAGGTCCGGCTCGTCGAAGTCGATGAGGAACCAGGCCATCAGCGAGACGACGATGCCGGGGCCGACGTTCACGAGGAACAGCCAGTGCCAGGAGAACAGGTCGGTGAGGTATCCGCCGACCGTCGGGCCGATCGTGGGGGCGAGCGTCGCCACGAGGCCGATCAGCGGCCCCACCACCGGCTGCTTTTCGCGCGGGAAGATCGTGTAGGAGGCGGCGAAGACGGTGGGGATCATGGCGCCGCCGACGAAGCCCTGCAGGGCGCGGTACACGATCATCTGGTCGATCGTGGTGGCCGTCGAGCACAGGAAGCTCATGGCGGTGAAGCCCGCGCAGCTCGCGAAGAACAGGTAGCGGGTCGAGAAGGCGCGCGACAGGATCCCGCTGAGCGGGATCATGATGACCTCGGCGATGAGGTAGCTGGTCTGCACCCAGGCGACCTCGTCGGAGGAGGCCGACAGGCCGGCCTGGATCTCGCTGAGGGACGCCGACACGATCTGGATGTCCAGGATCGCCATGAACATGCCGAACACCATCGCGATGAAGGTGATCAGCCGGCGCGTGTCGGTGGACGCGGCGGCCGGCGCGGCGGCGGGCAGGGCTGCGGCCGCCATGGCGTCAGCGCTCCGCGGTGTGCCGGGGCGCCGGGGCGCCGCCGAGGCCGAGCGAAGCGGCGGCGTCCCGCACGCGGCGCACAACCGCGTCGAGGACGGGCGCGACCGCGCCCCCGATCGTCGGCGCCGGCTGGCCCTCGGGGCGGGTGTGGACCTCGACCTCCACGGACAGGCCCGGCCGCAGGATGCCTTCGCGCGCGACCTCGGGCGGCAGCGCGATGCGGACCGGCAGGCGCTGCACGATCTTGGTGAAGTTGCCGGTGGCGTTCTCGGGCGGCAACATGGAGAATTCGGCGCCGGACGCCGGCGCGATGCTTTCGACGCGGCCCTCGACGGCGCGCTCGCCGTAGGCATCCGGCTTGACGACGACGCGCTGGCCGGGCTTCAGCCGCGCCACCTGGGTTTCCTTGAAGTTGGCCTCGACGTAGGCGCTGTCGAGCGGCACCAGCGACAGCAGGCGGCCGCCCGTCTGCACGTATTGCCCGGGCTGCACCGACTTGTTGCCCACGACACCGGCGAAGGGCGCCCGGACCACGGTGAAGCCGAGGTCCCGTTCGGCGCGGGCCAGGGTGGTGACGAGTTCGGCGCGCACCTTCTCGGCTTCCGTCCGCTGCGCCTTCAGCACGTCGATGGCGGCTTCGGCCGAGGCGACCGCCGCGACGGCGTTGGCGACGGCGGCGGCAGAGCGGTCCCGGTCGGCGCGGGCGGCGTCGAGGCGCTGCTGGGCGCCGTAGCTCGAATGCATCAGGCTGTCGGCGCGGTCGAACTCGGCGGCTTCCCGCGTCGCGTCGGCCCTGGCGGACAGGAGGGTGGCGCGGGCCTGGTCGACCGTGGCGGCGCCGGCCGCGACCTGCCGGCCGATGCGCGCCACCGTGGCGTCCTGCGTGTCGATGCGGGCCTTCGCGGCGTCGACGGCGTTGGCGTAGTCCCCGTCGTCGATGCGGGCCAGCACCTGCCCTTTCGCCACCACGGCGTTGTCGACCACCGGAACCAGGCTGACGTAGCCCGCCACCTTGGCGGCGACGGTCGACATGTCGGCCTTGACGTAGGCGTCGTCGGTCGAGACCAGGAACCGGCCCTCGACGAAATATCCGTAGCCCGCATAGGCGCCGCCGCCGAGCGCCGCCACCAGCAGCAGCGGCAGGACGACGCGCTTCTTGCGCTTCGGCCGCACCACCAGGGCGGCGGGCGGGAGGATCTCGCCGTGCCGCGCCGCGGCGGCCGGGGCCGATCCCGGGCGCAGCGCGACCGCGCCCTCGTTCGACGGGGTGCCGGCGGCGGCCTGGAGGGTCGGCGTCGTCGCGGTGTCGGCCATCTCGGTCCCATCCGGTTGCGGTCCGGCACGGCCGGCGGCTGCCGAAGCGGTTGACTGAACCGTTCGGTCAGCCGTTGATGTAACCGGATCCCTGGTCTAGATCAACCGTTCTGGGCCCTGCCCGACCGGCGCGCGGCCGGCGGGGCCGCGTCCCGGGCGGAGCGCCGGGTTTGGCGTCGACGATCAGGAGTACCCCTTGGCCGCCTCCCCCGAGACGACCCTCGATGTCCCCCAGGCCCGCGACGACGGCGCCAAGCGGCGCCAGATCCTGGACGGCGCCCGGCGCGTCTTCCTGTCGACGGGGTTCGACGGCGCCAGCATGAACGAGGTGGCGCGCGCGTCGGGCGTGTCGAAGGGCACGCTGTACGTGTATTTCGCCAGCAAGGAGGAGCTGTTCGCGGCGCTCCTGCGGGCCGAGAAGCGGGAACAGGCCGAGCAGGTCTGCCGCTTCGACGACGGCGGCCCGGACGTCCGGGCGACGCTGGACGCCTTCGGGGCACGGTTCATGGACCTGCTGCTGCGGCCCGATTCGCTGGCGCACCTGCGCACCGTGATGGCGGTGGCGCCGAAATTCCCCGAGATCGGCCGCGCCTATTACGAGGCCGGGCCCGAAACGGGGCGCCGGCGCCTGGCCGTCTACTTCGACCGGCAGGTCGAGGCGGGCCGGCTGGCGATGCCGGACACGCTCGCGGCGGCCCAGCAGTTCTTCGATCTGTGCAAGGCGGGCCTGTTCCTCGAAGTCCTGCTCTGCGTCGTGCCGCGGCCGGCCCAGGGCGAGATCGAGGCCCAGGTGAAGCGGGCCGTCGACCTGTTCCTGCGGGCCTACGCGGCGGCCTGAACCTCGACCGCCGGCGAAGCCGCTTGCGGCGCGTCAGGCCGCGTTCGACAGCCCGGCCCGCTTCCCCATGGCGTCGCGGACCTCGGCGACGATCTCGAAGGAGCGCAGCCGCGCCGCGTGGTCGTGGATCATGGCGGTGACGAGGATCTCGTCCGGCCGATGCTCGGCCACGAAGGCTTCGAGCCCGCGCCGCACCGTGTCGGGCGAACCCACGATCGATTGCGACAGCGCGCTCTGCAGCACCATCTGTTCCCGCGGTCCCCAGCGATGGCCGCGGTCGGCGAGCGGGCGCGGCAGCTTGCCGGGCGTGCCGAGGCGCAGGGCGATGAACTGCTGCTCGACCGAGGTGAACAGGTGGCGGGCTTCCTCGTCGGTGTCGGCGGCGGTGACGTTGAGGCAGAACATCATGTGCGGCCGCCCGAGCTGCCGGGACGGCTGGAAGTTCGCCCGGTACACGGCCGCGGATTCGCGCATCTGCGCCGGCGCGAAATGCGACGCGAAGGCATGCGGCAGGCCCAACGCCGCCGCGAGTTGGCCGCCGTAGGTGCTGGATCCGAGGATGAACAGCGGCACCTCCAGCCCCGCGCCCGGCACGGCGCGCACCTGCTGGCCGGGCTCGGCTTCGGCGAAATAATGCTGCAGCTCCATCACGTCGCGCGGGAAGTCATCGGCGTCCGACAGGCTCCGGCGCATCGCGCGCGCGGTCAGTCCGTCCGACCCCGGCGCGCGGCCGAGGCCGAGGTCGACCCGGCCCGGATGCAGCGCCGCCAGCGTGCCGAACTGTTCCGCGATGGCGAGCGGCGCGTGGTTGGGCAGCATGACGCCGCCCGCGCCGACGCGGATCGTCGCGGTGCCGTCGAGGATGTGGGCCGCCACCACGGACGTGGCCGCCGACGCGATGCCGACCATGTTGTGGTGCTCGGCCAGCCAGTAGCGGTGATAGCCGAGCGCTTCGGCGCGCTGGGCGAGGCCGCGCGCGTTGTTCAGCGCCTGGCCGGCGTCGGAGCCCTCGGGAACGGGGCAAAGGTCGAGGACCGAGAAGGGGATCATGGCGGCTCCGTGTGGCTCGGCGGGAGGCTGCATCCGCCCTGAGATGGGGATCGCGCGGCCCGGGGCAACGGCCCGCGCCGGCGCCGGCCCGCGAAGGGCGGCAGCGCCGGCGAACCGCGATGCGACCGGGGCCGGGCGCGTTCCGCCTTGGCGGGGCGGTTGTGCGGGTCTAGAACCGCCCTAGATTTAGCCGATTGTCCACAGTCGAGACCCGCCATGCCTCCCTATCGTTCTCGCACCACGACCCACGGCCGCAACATGGCCGGCGCCCGCGGCCTGTGGCGCGCGACGGGCATGAAGGACGGCGACTTCGGCAAGCCGATCATCGCGGTGGTGAACAGCTTCACGCAGTTCGTGCCCGGCCACGTCCACCTGAAGGACCTGGGCCAGCTCGTGGCGCGCGAGATCGAGGCGGCCGGCGGCGTCGCCAAGGAGTTCAACACCATCGCGGTCGACGACGGCATCGCCATGGGCCACGACGGCATGCTGTACAGCCTGCCGTCGCGCGAGGTCATCGCCGACAGCGTCGAATACATGGTCAACGCCCATTGCGCCGACGCGATGGTGTGCATCTCGAACTGCGACAAGATCACGCCCGGCATGCTGATGGCGGCGCTGCGGCTCAACATCCCGGCGGTGTTCGTGTCGGGCGGCCCGATGGAGGCCGGCAAGGTCGACCACCGGGGCAAGATCAAGGCGCTCGACCTCGTCGACGCCATGGTGGCGGCCGCCGACGACGACTACACCGACGAGGAGGTGAAGGTCATCGAGCGCTCGGCGTGCCCGACCTGCGGCTCCTGCTCGGGGATGTTCACCGCCAACTCGATGAACTGCCTCACCGAAGCGCTGGGCCTGGCGCTGCCCGGCAACGGCTCGACGCTGGCCACGCACGCCGACCGCCGGCGCCTGTTCGTCGAGGCCGGCCACCTCATCGTCGACGTGACGCGCCGCCACTACGAGGGTGACGACATGAGCGTGCTGCCGCGCTCGATCGCCAATTTCGAGGCCTTCGAGAACGCCATGACGCTCGACATCGCCATGGGCGGGTCGACCAACACGGTGCTGCACCTGCTCGCCGCCGCCCACGAGGGCGAGGTGAACTTCTCCATGTCGGACATCGACCGGCTGTCGCGCCGCGTGCCCTGCCTGTGCAAGGTCGCGCCCGCGAAATCCGACGTCCACATGGAGGACGTGCACCGCGCCGGCGGCATCATGGGCATCCTGGGCGAACTCGACCGCGCCGGGCTGATCCACAGCCACTGCGGGTCCGTCCATTCAGGCTCGCTCGGCGAAGCCCTGAACCGCTGGGACGTGATGCGGACCTCGAGCGAAGCGGTGCGGGACTTCTTCCGCGCGGCGCCGGGCGGCGTCCCCACCCAGGTGGCCTTCAGCCAGGAGCGCCGCTACGAGGAGATCGACACCGACCGCCAGGGCGGCGTGATCCGCGACAAGGAACACGCCTTCAGCCAGGACGGCGGCCTCGCGGTGCTGTACGGCAACCTCGCCGAGGAGGGCTGCATCGTGAAGACGGCGGGCGTCGACCCGTCCAACCTCGTGTTCGACGGCACCGCGCGGGTGTTCGAAAGCCAGGACGCGGCGGTCGACGCCATCCTGACCAACCGCGTGTCGCCCGGCCAGGTCGTGCTGATCCGCTACGAGGGCCCGCGCGGCGGCCCCGGCATGCAGGAGATGCTGTACCCGACGAGCTACCTGAAGTCGAAGGGCCTGGGCAAGCTCTGCGCCCTGGTGACGGACGGGCGCTTCTCGGGCGGCTCCTCGGGCCTGTCGATCGGCCACGTGTCGCCGGAGGCCGCCGAAGGCGGCACGATCGCGCTGGTGGCGGAGGGCGACCGCATCGCCATCGACATCCCGAACCGTTCCATCCACCTCGACGTGCCGGACGCCGAACTGGCGCGCCGCCGCGCCGCGCTGGAGGACGGGCGCGGCTTCAAGCCCGCCGAGGTCCGCAAGCGCAAGGTTTCGACGGCGCTGAAGGCCTATGCGGCCATGACCACCAGCGCGTCGAAGGGGGCGGTGCGCAAGCTGCCGGAGTGACGCCTTCCCTCGACGACTCGGATGAGGGAGGAGTAGGCTCACGTCGTGCGACTGGTTTCGATGTGCAGCGCGAAGCCACTCGCGTCGGCGTCACCGATCTCGGGACACAGAGTCAGTTCCGGGATGAGATAATCGCCCCCGTTCTGCTGTCGGAATGGGATCGGCGCGTCCGTGAATAAACTCTGCATACGCTCGCGGAGCCGGCCCGCGAGCCTGTCGAAACCCGAAGCGTCCAGACGGTCGACCCGAAAGGCCACGAAGGGCGGGAGCACCGCGTAGCCAGGATAGAACAGCACGCCGTGGTGGATGGGAAACAAAAGGTCGTCTAGCGGTCCATTGACGCCGCGCGGGCCGTAATGGGATTCCCATCCTCCTGCCGTCAAGATGAGCATGGCCCGTTTTCCGGCCATCGTCCCTTCTCCGAAGCGCTCGCCCCAGCGCCGGTCGCTGTGCTCGCCGACGCCGTAAGCGAAGCCATTGGCGTAGACGCGATCCACCCAACCTTTCAGTATGGCGGGCATGGCGTACCACCATAAGGGAAACTGCAGGATCAACGCGTCGGCCCAGAGCAGCTTGTCCTGTTCGGCTTCCACATCAGGGGTGAGCGCACCGGCTGCGAAGGCCGAACACGAGGCGTCGGCAACCTGCAATCGATCCTTAGCCGCGAGATTGGAAAAATCCGCGCGGTCGACCTCGGATTTCCATGCGGCGGCATAGAGGTCCGAGACCTTGACCTCGTGACCTTCGCCTTCCAGTGCGGCGACGGCGATGTCGCGAAGGGACGAGGTGAGGGATTTCGGCTCCGGATGGGCATAGACGAGCAGAATCTTCATGGTGGCGGGAGGTCCTTTGGGTCTGTGATACCCAGTGAATAGCCAACCTCGGGACGGCCGACGACGCGTCCTGCCCGCAGATGATCATGCCGGAAAATGGATAGATCGAACGTCACCCTGGATCGGCTACGCACGTTCGCCCGCGTGGTGGAACGCGGAAACATGACGGCGGTCGCACGCGACCTCGGCGTCGGGCAGTCGACGGTGACGCGGCAACTCCGCGAGTTGGAGGAAGCCGTGGGCGTGCCGTTGCTCAGCCGGACAACGCGCCGCGCTGCCGTGACGGATGAAGGGCGACGCTACTACGCGCAAGCGATCGAGATCCTGCACCTTGTCGAACGAGCGGGAGAGGATGCCCTCTACGGCAGGGGCACCCCGGCCGGATCCGTGCGGTTGTCCTGCACGGCCGCTTTGGGCGTCCGCCACATTGCGCGGCTGATCTTCGCGTTCCAAGACGTTCACCGAGACATCGGGATAGACCTCAGCCTCAGCGATGAGCGCATCGACCTCGTGCGCGAGGGCGCCGATCTCGCCATCCGACTCGGACCGTTGAACGACAGCTCTCTAAAACTGCGCCGGCTTGGGGTCAGCCGACGCCTGCTCGTCGCATCGCCGGCCTACCTGGCGACGCACGGCCGTCCGCTGATCCCGGACCATCTGTCCGCCCACGAGGGCATCCGCATGTCGAACGTGTCGGGCAGTGATCGGATCGTCCTGCGCGGGCCGGACGGGAAGGAGCATGCGGCGGTTTTCGGCGGACGGCTGCGCGTTGATCACGGCCTCGCCGCGCGCGAGGCCTTGCTGGCCGGCCGGGGACTGGGTCCCGCCCATCGCTGGCTCGTGGACGATCTCCTCGCCGACGGTCGCCTGGATTCGGTCCTGCCCGACTATACCTTGCCGCCCGTTCCGCTCAACATGCTCATCGTCCCCGAGCGCGCGGCGGTCGCCCGGGTCCGCCTCCTCGCCGCCTTCCTAACCGAGCAGATCGGCCGCATTCCGGGCCTCGAAGCTTGACGCGACACGTCCGCCGATGCGACGCCCCGTGTTCCGAAATCTGACTCTCGCCCGAGATCATGCTATCTCGGTGCATGGAACGGACTCGCCGATCCGATCGAAACCGGAGGCAATCCCGTGCAGGACCAGCAGACGGCGATGCCCAACGCCGACCAGCTCGCCTACTGGAACGGCGACGCCGGCGACAAATGGGCCCGGCTGCAGGCGCGCCTCGACGACCTGTTCGCGCCGATCGGCGCCGCCGCCGTGGCGGCCGCGGGCGTGCGCCAGGGCGATCGCGTGCTCGACGTCGGCTGCGGCTGCGGCGACACCGTGCTGGCGCTGGCCGAAGCGGTGGGCCCGCTCGGGGCCGTCACCGGCGTCGACATCTCGGCTCCCATGCTGGCGGTGGCCGGGCGGCGCATCGCCGGGCGGGCGCTGCCCCAGGCGGCCGTGCTGAAGGCGGACGCCGCGACGGAGCCCTTCTCGCCGGGCACCTTCGACCTCGCCTTCTCGCGCTTCGGCGTGATGTTCTTCGACGCGCCGTCGGAAGCCTTCGTCAACATCCGCCGCGCTCTCGCGCCCGGCGGGCGGCTGTTCTTCGCCTGCTGGCGCCCGTTCTCGGGGAATCCCTGGTTCCACACCCCCTACAAGGCCGCGGTGCCGCACCTGCCCGAGCAGGACAAGCCGGACCCGGACGCGCCGGGACCCTTCGCCTTCGCGGACCCCGAGCGGGTGAAGCGCATCCTGGGCGTCGCGGGGTTCGGCGACGTCGAGGTCGCGCCGTTCGACGCGACGCTGCGGTTCGGGCGGAGCGGCGACATCGAGGACGCGCTGCGCTTCATCGTCCAGATCGGCCCGGTGGCGCGCGCGCTGGCGACGGGCACGGACGCGCAGAAGGAAGCGGCGCTCGCCGGGGTGCGCGACGCGCTGCGAAACTCGGACGGGCCCGACGGGATCGGCCTCGGCGCGCGGTGCTGGTTCGTGTCGGCGGTGGCGTGAACCCCGTCCCGCCCGGCGGGACGGGGCCGCGCGTCACAGGATGAAGCGCGACAGGTCGGCGTTCTTGGCGAGGTCGCCCACGTTCTTCTTCACGTAGTCCCGGGTGATCGTGACCTCCTGCCCCGAGCGGTCGGAGGCCGTGAAGGAGATGTCGTCGAGCACGCGCTCCATCACGGTCTGCAGCCGCCGGGCGCCGATGTTCTCGACCGTCGAGTTCACCTCGACCGCCACCCGGGCGAGCTCGTCGATCGATTCGGGAAGGAAGTCGAGCTTCAGCCCCTCCGTCTCCATCAGCGCCACGTACTGCTTGATGATGGACGCCTCGGTTTCGGTGAGGATGCGGCGGAAATCCTCCTCGGTGAGCGCCGCCAGTTCGACGCGGATCGGCAGGCGGCCCTGCAGCTCCGGCAGCAGGTCGGACGGCTTCGACACGTGGAAGGCGCCGGACGCGATGAACAGGATGTGGTCGGTCTTCACCGGCCCGTGCTTGGTCGGCACCGTGGTGCCCTCGATCAGCGGCAGCAGGTCGCGCTGCACGCCCTCGCGCGAGATGCCGCCCTCCCCGCCCCGGCCGTCCCGCGCGCAGATCTTGTCGATCTCGTCGAGGAACACGATGCCGTTGTTCTCGACCTCGTGGATGGCCTGCCGCGTCACCGCCTCGGGGTCGAGCAGCTTCTCGCTTTCCTCGGCGAGCAGCGGCGCATGCGCGTCCTTCACGCTCATGCGGCGGGACTTCGTGGCCTTGGCGCCCATGCGGCCGAAGATGTCGCCGATCGAGATGGCGCCGATGGACGCGCCCGGCATGTTGGGCAGCTCCATCATCGGCAGGGCGGGGCTCGGCGCCGCCACCTCGATCTCCACCTCCTTGTCGTCGAGCTCGCCGGCCCGCAGCCGCCGGCGGAAGCTGTCGCGCGTCGCCGGCGAGGACTTTTCGCCCACCAGCGCGTCGAGCAGCCGCTCCTCGGCGGCCACCTCGGCCCGCGCTTCCACGTCCTTGCGCTTGCTTTCCTTGACGAGGCCGATGCCGATCTCGACGAGGTCGCGCACGATCTGCTCGACGTCGCGGCCGACGTAGCCGACCTCGGTGAACTTCGTGGCCTCGACCTTCAGGAAGGGCGCGTTGACGAGGCGGGCGAGGCGGCGCGAAATCTCGGTCTTGCCGCAGCCCGTCGGCCCGATCATCAGGATGTTCTTGGGCAGCACCTCGTCGCGCATCGGCCCGGTGAGCTGGAGGCGGCGCCAACGGTTGCGCAGCGCGATGGCGACGGCGCGCTTGGCGTCGTTCTGGCCGATGATGTGCCGGTCGAGCTCCGACACGATCTCGCGGGGGGAAAAGTCAGGCATGAATCCTCAGCCCCCGATCGTTTCCACGACGAGGTTCTCGTTGGTGTAGATGCAGATCTCGGCGGCGATCCGCATGCCCTTGCGCACCACCGCCTCGGCGGCGAGGTCGGTGTCGATGAGGGCGCGGGCCGCCGCGAGCGCGTAGTTGCCGCCCGAGCCGATGGCCGCCACGGCGCCGTGCTCCGTCATCTCGGGTTCCAGCACGTCGCCCGTGCCGGTCAGGACCAGCGCGGTCTTCTCGTCGGCCACCAGCATCATGGCTTCGAGGCGGCGCAGGTAGCGGTCGGTGCGCCAATCCTTGGCGAGCTCGACGGACGCGCGCATGAGCTGTCCGGGGAACTGTTCCAGCTTGGCTTCCAGCCGCTCGAACAGCGTGAAGGCGTCGGCGGTGGCGCCCGCGAAACCCGCGATGACGCCGCCCTTGGCGAGGCGCCGCACCTTGCGGGCCGAGGATTTCATCACGGTCTGGCCGAAGGACACCTGGCCGTCGCCGCCGATCACGGTCAGCCCGTTCTTCTTCACCATCAGGATCGTGGTGGCGTGGAAGGGCTGGCTGGGCTCGTTTCCGTGGGGCATCGACGTCTCCGGCGGGGATGTCCGCACGTATGCCCGCCGGGAAGGGCTTGCAAGGCCGCGGCCCCGAGCGCCACCGCCGGGGCGGGCCGGCCGAAAAGGGGCGTTCCGGCGGGAACCCACGCGAAAGCGACCGAAAGAAGCCGCTTTGCTCGCGCAAGCTCCGGGCGGTAACCCTACCGGCGACGCCCGACGCGCGCTTCCGCGGTCCCCGAGATGCCCCTTCGATGACACGTTTCGTTCCGGCCCTCGCCGCCCTGGCCCCCCTGGCGCTCCTCGCCGTGCCGGCGGCGGCCGCCCCGGCGCCGGCCGCACCGGCGACGCCCATCCACCTCCGGTACGGCGTCGCCCTGATCGGCCTGCCGATCGGCACCGCGACGGTGGACGGCGCGGTGGGCGCCAAGGACTACAAGCTGTCGGGCACCGGCAAGCTCACCGGCATCGCCGGCGTGTTCGTCGACACCAAGGGCGCCGTGACGTCGACCGGCGCCCTGAAGGACGGCCGCGTGATCCCGTCGGGCTTCGCCGCCACGGCCGGCACGCCGCACTACCTGCTCACCATCCGCATGTCGGAAGAGAAGAACGCCGCCACCCAGGTCGTGATCGACCCGATGTACCAGCAGACGCCGGACCGCATCCCGCTGTCGCCGGCGGACAAGCGCAACATCATCGACCCGATGAGCTCGTTCATCATGCCGGTGCCGGGCACGGGCGAGCTCCTCGGCCCGGCCGCCTGCGACCGCACCCTGCCGCTGTTCGACGGCGGCGTGCGCTTCAACATCAACCTCAGCTTCAAGCGGCTGCAGCAGGTGGCGACGCCCGCCTACACGGGGCCCGTCGCGGTCTGCGGGGCGCGCTACCAGCCCATCTCGGGCTACCGGCCCGACCGTCCCGTCAACAAGTTCATGGCCGACAACAAGGACATGGAGGTGTGGCTGGCGCCCGTGGGCGACACCCGCTTCGTTTATCCCCACCACGTCGCCGTGATGAGCATGATCGGCATGGTGACGATCGACGCCACCGAGGCCGCCATCGGCGCCCCCGTGCAGGCCGCCGTGGCGCATTGAAGGGGCTCCGGCCGGGCGCGACCCGGCCTGCGCCCAAGCGGCGCCTTGAATTCCGCGCCTCGCTCGCTGACATTGTGGGCACCGGCCCCGTCGGGCCGCGTCTGCGGAGCGGGTTGCGGCCTACGGGCCGGAACTGATCGGTCTCAGTTCGTCGATCGTTGAGGCCCGTCCCCCGCCGATGGATCACCAGAACCGCCACGCGCCGGGCGCCCTCGCGGGGGCCCTGCGCGGCGTCCGCGACCAGGTCCGGGCCCGCACCGTCACGGCCGTCCTCGGGCCGACCAACACCGGCAAGACCCATTTCGCCATCGAGCGCATGCTGGCCCACCCGTCGGGCATCATCGGCCTGCCGCTCCGCCTGCTCGCCCGTGAAGTCTACGGCCGGGTGGTCGAGAAGGTGGGCGCCGAGCACGTCGCGCTGATCACCGGCGAGGAGAAGATCAAGCCGAAGCACCCGCGCTACTGGGTGTGCACCGTCGAGGCCATGCCGCGCGACCTCGACGTGAGCTTCGTCGCCATCGACGAGATCCAGCTGTGCCAGGATTTCGACCGCGGCCACGTCTTCACGGATCGCCTGTTGCACAGGCGGGGCCTCGACGAGACGCTGGTGCTCGGCGCCGGCACGATGCAGCGCATGATCGAGAAGCTGCTGCCGGGCGTCACCATCATCAACCGGCCGCGGCTGTCGAACCTCACCTTCGCGGGCGAGAAGAAGCTGTCGCGCCTGCCTCACCGCACCGCCATCGTGGCCTTCTCGGCCGACGAGGTCTACGCCATCGCGGAGCTGATCCGTCGGCAGCGCGGCGGCGCCGCCGTGGTGCTGGGCGCCCTGTCGCCGCGCACCCGCAACGCCCAGGTGGCGATGTACCAGAACGGCGACGTCGACTACCTCGTCGCCACCGACGCGATCGGCATGGGGCTGAACCTCGACGTCGACCACGTGGCCTTCGCGGGCGAGCGCAAGTTCGACGGCTGGCAGTACCGGCGCCTCAACTCGGCCGAGATCGGCCAGATCGCCGGCCGCGCCGGCCGCCACGTCAAGGACGGCACGTTCGGCACCACCGGCCGCTGCCCGGGCTTCGAAGAGGAACTCGTCGAAGCGCTGGAGGAGCACCGCTTCGATCCCGTCACCACGCTGCAGTGGCGCAACTCGGACCTCGACTTCTCGTCCATCGCCGCCCTGCAGGCTTCGCTGGAAATCTTTCCCAACGAGCATGGGCTGACGCGCGCGCCGCTGGCCGAGGACGTGCTGGTGCTCGACATTGCCGCGCGCGACGAGGCGGTGCGCCGCGGCGCCAAGACCCGCGCCGACGTGCAGCGGCTGTGGGAAGTCTGCCAGGTGCCGGACTACCGCAAGGTGTCCCCCGCGGCCCACGCCGAGTTCGCGCTGGCGCTCTACGGCTACGTGGTGCGGGCGGGCCGCATCCCCGACCTCTGGTACGCCCAGCAGGTGGCCCTCTACGACCGCACCGAGGGCGACATCGACGCGCTGTCGGCCCGCATCGCCCAGGTGCGCACCCTCACCTACATCGCCAACCGGCCCGACTGGCTCGGCGATCCCGAGCATTGGCAGGGCGTCACGCGTCAGCTAGAGGATCGGCTGTCCGATGCCCTGCACGAGAGACTGGCCCAGCGCTTCGTCGACCGGCGGACGAGCGTGTTGATGCGGCGCCTGAGAGAGAATGCGATGTTGGAAGCGGAGATCACGGCCGGCGGCGACGTGGTGGTTGAAGGCCAGCACGTGGGTCAGCTGCACGGCTTCCGGTTCACGCCCGACCCGCAGGCCGCCGGCGAGGCCGCCAAGGCCTTGAACGCGGCCGCCCTGAAGGCGCTCGGCGGCGAGATCGAGGCCCGCGCGGACCGCTTCGCGGCCGCGGTCGACGACAGCTTCGCGCTCGCCAACGACGGCACGATCCGCTGGCTCGGCGACCCCGTGGCGAAGCTCAGCGCCGGCGACAAGCTGCTGGTCCCGCGCGCCCGCATCGTCGCCGACGAATACCTCACCGGCCCGGCGCTCGAAACCGTGCAGCGCCGCCTCGACCTTTGGCTGGCCCAGCACATCAAGAAGCACCTGGGCGTGCTGTTCGAGCTCGAAGCCGGCGAAGGGCTCGACGGCATCGTCCGCGGCATCGCGTTCCAGGTGGCCGAAGCGCTCGGCGTGCTGGAGCGCTCGCGCGTCGCCGACGAGATGAAGGGCCTCGACCAGACGGCCCGCGGCACGCTGCGCAAGCTCGGCCTGCGCTTCGGCGCCTATCACATCTACATGCCCGCGCTGGTGAAGCCCGCGCCGCGCGCCCTGGCGGCCCAGCTCTGGGCGCTGCGCCACGGCGGCGTCGAGGCCGCCAAGGGGCTCGACGAGGTGCCCCACCTCGCCGCCTCCGGCCGGACCTCCTTCGTGGCCGACCCCGAAGTGCCGAAGGGCCTGTACCGCGCCGCGGGCTTCCGCGTGTGCGGCGTCCGCGCGGTGCGGGTCGACATCCTCGAGCGGCTGGCCGACCTCATCCGCCCCGCCATCGCGTACCGCCCCGGCACGACGCCGGGCGCGCCGCCGCCCGGCACCGCCGACGCGGACGGCTTCGTCACCACCGTGCAGATGACATCGCTCGCCGGCTGCTCGGGCGAGGATTTCGCGTCCATCCTGAAGGCGCTGGGCTACGTGCTCGATCGCCGCGCCGGTCCCGCCATCACGGTGCCGCTGATGCCCATGGCGCCCGTCGAGCCGCTGAAGCCGACCCCGGCCCCCGCGGCGGCGGACAGCGCCGTCGCGGACCAGGACGTGCCGGCCGAGGAGTCCACCGCCGGCGAGCCCGTCGAAGGCCTGTCGCCCGACGCCGAAGCGGCGCCGGTGGAGGCCGAGGCCGGCCGGGCCGAGATCCCCGTCGACGACGGCACGCTGATCGACGGCACGGGCGTGTCCCGCTCCGAGGAGGTGCCGGCCGAGCCCGAAGCCGTCACGGTGTCGGACGCCGAGCAGCACCCCGCCGCGCCGGCTCCCGCCGAACCGAACCCGGCGCCGGACGGCGAAGCCGCCCCCGCCGCCGAGGCGCTGGTTCCGGACGCCGCTGCCCCTGACGCCCCCGCCCCGAACGGGGATACCACCGCCGAAGCGGCGCCGGTCGACGCCGCGTCCGACGCGGCGCCGAGCGAAGCGTCGGCCGAGACCGCGGGTGAGGACGCCGCCCCGGACGAGCCCGCGGCCCCGGCCGAGCCGGTGCTCATCGAGGTTTGGCGCCCGCACCGCACCAACCACCATGCCCAGCGCCGCCCGGACGGGCGCGGCCCGCGCCGCGACGGCGGCCGGCCCGACGGGCGCCGCGGGCCGCCCCAGGCGGCCGGCGAGGGCGCCGTGGCGGCGGAAGGGAACCCGGGCGGCGAGCGCCGCGACGATCGCCGCGGTGCCCGGCCGCGTCCGGACCATCGCGGGCCGGGCGGCGGCGACCGCCGCTTCGACCGGGACCGCCGCCCACAGCCGGCGACCGCGACGGACGGGAGCGCCCCGCAGGCCTCCGCCGAAGCGACGCCCGGCGAAGCCCGCGCCGCCCGGCCGGCGCGCGACTTCAACGCCCCGCCGCGCAACGGCGGCGCCGGCAAGCCCCGCTTCGAGGGTCGCGGCGGCGGCGATCGCGGGGGACCGCGGCGCGACGGGCGGCGCGACGAGGGGCGCGGCCCGCAGAACTTCTCTACCGAGGCGCCCCGCCCGGCTCCGCGCGACCGCCAGCCCGACCCCAACTCGCCCTTCGCCAAGCTGATGGCGCTGAAGGCCGAGATGGAGCGCGGCAAGAAGGAGTCCTGACCCCGCTTGCCCGGCACGCCTCCTCCACCGGCGGGCGCCGAACCCGCGCGCCAGCGCCTCGACAAGTGGCTCTGGTTCACGCGCGTGGTGAAGACGCGGTCGCTCGCCGCCCGGCTGGTGACGGAAGGCCATGTCCGGGTGAATTCGGTGAGGGTCGAGACCGCCTCGAAGGCGGTCAAGCCGGGGGACGTGGTGACGGTGGCGCTGGAGCGTCACGTCCGCGTGCTGAAGGTGCTGGCCGGCGGCGAGCGCCGCGGGCCCGCGCCGGAAGCACAGACGCTCTACGAGGACCTGGCGCCACGGCCGTCACCCTCGGCCGGCGCCGATGCGGAATCCGATGCCGATGAGGCGGACGGTTAATCCCGGCGCGTCATCGTCGCCCGGGCCCCGCGCTTGCACGCGCGGAACAAACTGATTAGCACGGGCCGTGGGCTGCACCGCGCCCCGACACAATCGCGCCCGCGGCCGCGAAGAGCGCGCAAAGGACAGGACATGACATACGTCGTCGTCGAGAACTGCATCAAGTGCAAGTACATGGATTGTGTCGAGGTGTGCCCCGTAGACTGCTTCTACGAGGGTGAGAACATGCTCGTGATCCACCCCGACGAGTGCATCGACTGTGGCGTGTGCGAACCCGAATGCCCGGCCGAGGCCATCAAGCCCGACACGGAATCGGGCCTGGAGAAGTGGCTCGGCATCAACGCCGAATATGCCAAGTCCTGGCCGAACATCTCCGTCAAGAAGGAGGCTCCGGGCGACAGCAAGGAGTGGGACGGCAAGCCCGGCAAGGCCGAGCTGTTCTCCCCTGTGGCCGGCACCGGCGACTGATCCGGGTTTTCCGGCACGGATGCAAGGCTCCCGGCGGTCGGACCGCCGGGAGCCTTTTCGCATGCGGCAGCGGGCGTCGAGCCGACAAACGCCGCACCGTGACATCCGCCGCGGCGTGAAAGCGCCGGAGCGAGCTCACGAGATCGGCAATTGCACGAGAGTTCGAGCCCGCCCCGACGGCGCTCCCGTCGAGCGAGCGCGTTGCGCGCGATCGAGAACCTACCCGGCCAGCCTGCCGAGCCTCGCGGCGGCTTCCATGTCGGCCCAGCGTCGCTCGCGCCGCTCCAACGCTTCGGCGTCGGCCCCCCATTGCGATTCCTGGAACACCTCGTCGACGTGGGCCGCCGCCCAGGCGGCCTCGGGCGAGAGACGGCCCCGCATCACCGCGAGCGCCAGCAGCGCCGACCCTGTCAGCGTGGTCATCACGTTGAGCGCGGCCAGGCGGAACGGCGCCCCGGGCCCCTGCCCCACGACGGCATCGACTTCCGCGCCCAGGACCTGCAGCGTCGCGGGCGGCTGCGCCACGAAGGTGATGCCGTCGGCCAGCACGAAGCGCGCGCCCAAGGCCTCGCGCGCCCAATCGAGCACCGGGTCCCACGCCGTCGCCTGAGCGGCGACGAGGGGCGCCGGATCCGCGGCGCGGTACACCAGCAGGTCGGAGCCGAGATACGTCTTCACCTCGTCGGCGACGGCCGCCATCTGCACCGCCACCCCGTCGATGGCGGTGTTGCTCATGCGGGTCAGCGGCATGCGGGCGGGGTCGATCACCTCGACCTGCGCGTTCCACTCCTCCGCCAGGGCTTCGGCGGCGGGGCGGGACGGCAGCGCCAGCGCGCGCTTCGCCGGGGTCTTGGCGCCGCGGCCGTCGAGCAGCAGCGCGAAGGCGCCGTCGCGTTCCTCGGCGGTGGCGGCGGCGTAGAACCGCTTCGGCTTCGGCGGCGGGGCCTGCCGACCGGGGATCATCGGGCCCGGCTCATGCACCATGCGATCAATCCTCGGGGGCGTTCTCGATCGGGTCGAACTGCTTCGCGTCGAACGCGAACAGGTCCCAGGTCTTCTGCATATGGGGCGGCAGGGGCGCCGTCACGTCCAGCGTGCCGCCGCGCGGGTGCGGCAACACGAGGCGGCGCGCCAGCAGGTGCAGCTTGTTCTCGACCTCGGACGGCACGGCGCGGGACGGGTCGAGCTGCTTCGCACCGCCGGGCGGGGCCACGAAATACTTCGGGTCGCCGACGATCGGATGGCCGATCGCCTCGGCATGGGCGCGCAGCTGGTGGGTGCGGCCCGTGATGGGCTTCATGGACAGCCAGGCGAGTCGCGGCAGCACGCGGTCGACCGTCGCGAAGAGCGTGACGGAATGCTGCGCGTCGGGGTCGCCGTGCTTGGCCACGCGCATGCGCTCCATGGCGGCGCGCCCCGCCGCGGACTGGCCGCCCCTGGGGCGCTCCGCGCGGTCGTTGCCCATGCCTTCGCCCTTGGCGAGGAACAACGAGATGCGCCCCTGCGCGGGCTTCGGCACGCCCTGCACCAGCGCCCAATAATGCTTGCGCGCCTGCCGGGAGCGGAACACCTCGCCGAGGTCGGACGCCATCTTGCGCGTCTTGGCGACGAGCAGCACGCCCGACGTGTCGCGGTCGAGCCGGTGGACCAGCAGCGGCCGGTCGCCGTTCTCCGAAGCGAAGCTCGCCAGCATGCCGTCGATGTGGTGCGTGGTGCCGGAGCCGCCCTGGACGGCGAGGCCGTAAGGCTTGTTCAGCACCATCACGTCGCGGTCCTCGAACAGCACCATCTCGCGGATCGCGCGCAGGTCCTCCTCGGAGGCCACGGCGCGGCGCGTGACGGGGCCGGGGAACTCGCTGGCCTTCAAGGGCGGCACCCGCACGGTCTGGCCGGGGGCGACGCGCGTCGACGTCTTGACCCGCGCGCCGTCGACGCGGACCTGGCCGGTGCGGACGATCTTGTTCAGGTGGCCGAGCGTGAGGTCGGGATGGCGCCGCTTGAACCAGCGGTCGAGGCGCATGCCGTCCTCGTCCTCGGTGACGGTCAGGGTGTCGACGCTCATGGGTTCATCCTCATCGGGGGCAGAGGAACCGAAGGGATCGCACCACGCCAAAGCCGAAGGCCGCCCGACCCGGGGAGGGAGGGCGCCGTGAGCACGATGGAATGGCGCGGCGCGGCGCGGGATGCAAGCGGCTTTCGCGGATCGCGACCCGCCGCACCCGTGACGACGCCCCGAGCTACTTCGGTGCCGCCTCGCCCGCCGGCTTGGCGTCGGCCGGCTGGCTGTCGGCCGGCCTGGTCTCCGGGGGCTTGGCGTCCGGCACCGCGGGCCGGGTGTCGGCGGAAGCGGCGGCCGTGGGCTTCGGGTCGGGCAGGCCGTGGGCGATCTTGTCGAGGATCGCCGGCAGGTCGTCCGGGTCGGGCTTCAGGTCGCGGGCGTGGTTCCATTGGAACTGGGCTTCGAGCTTGTGGCCCGTGCGCCAATAGGCGTCGCCGAGGTGGTCGTTGATGGTGGGGTCGCCGGGCTTCAGCGCGATGGCGCGCTCCAGCTCCTTCATGGCCCCGTCGTAGTCCCCGAGGCGGTAGTCGGCCCAGCCGAGGCTGTCGACGATGAAGCCGTCCTCCGGCCGCAGCGCCACGGCCTTGCGCAGCATCTTGAACGCGTCGTCGAGGTGCTCGCCGCGGTCGACCCAGGAATAGCCGAGGTAGTTCAACACCAGCGGCTGGTCCGGCTCGAGCTGGAGCGCGTGCTGGAAGTCGGCTTCGGCCTTGGGCCAGTCCTTGGCACGCTCGTAGGAGATGCCGCGGAAATACAGCAGCGTCCAGGCGCTCTTGTCGTCCTTCGGCAGCGTGTCGATGGCCTTGGAATAGGTCGCCGCCGCTTCGGCGTAGCGCTTCTGCTCGCGCTGCACGTTGCCCAGCGTGGTCAAGGCGTCGAGGTCCCTGGGGTGCTTGGCGACGATGTCGTTCAGGTACTTGATGGCGTCGTCGGGCTTGCCCATCACGTCGAGGGTGAGCCCGGTCTGGACGTCGGCGTTGTTGCGGAGCGCGCTGGCGTCCGGCACCCTTCCGTAGACCGCGATAGCCTGCTCGTTCTGCTTCAGCCGGGCGTAGAGGTCCGCCAGGGTGATGTTGGCGAGGCTGTTGTTGGGGGCGAGGTAGAGCGACAGGCGCAGGTAGATCATGGCGGCGAGTTCGTCGCCTTGCCGCCCGCCGGCGGCGCCGAGCCCATAGAGCACCTCGGCGGCGCCTTCCTGGGCGGACCTGACCAGCGGCTGGATCGGCTTGTCGGCCCGGATGTCGGCCGCCAGCGCCTCGACCTGCGGATGGTGCGGCAGCACCTGCCCGAAGGCGTCGAGGGCGCGCAGGGCCTCGTCCTTGGCGCCGTGGCGCGCTTCGAAACGCGCGTAGGCGTCGACGAGCCGCAGGATCGTGTGGTCCTCGGCATAGGCCACCTTGAAGCGCTTGGTGGCCTCGGGGAGGTCGTTGGCGAGGTCGGCGATCAGCGCGGCATGGTAGTCGCGGAACACCCGGAAACCGGTGTCCTTGAGCTCGTCGATGGCGGCGAGACCCTTCTTCTCGTCGCCCTGGCCCGCGAAGGTCCAGGCGGCGAGCAGCGTCGCCGTGATGTCGTGGGCGCTGCCAGCGCCGCCGGACATGAACTCGCGCCGGGCCGCGACCCAATGCCCGTCCCGCATCTGGCCGATGCCCAGCACCATGTGGCCGAGCCCGTTCTTGGGGTCGTTCTTGACGGTGCGGCGGGCGAAATCGAGGGCGTCGTCGATGTCGCCGTTGGCCAGCGACGCCACGAAGGTCCGCTCGATCAGTTCCGGGTTGCGGGGATCGGAGCGCAGGACCTCCTTGAAATAGGCCGAGGCCGCCTGCGTGTCGCGGTCCGCGCCCGCCACCAGCGCCGACAGGTAGTTGCCCGACACGCTGCCCGACACGTCCGGCGGCGGCGGCATGGCGACCACGTCGCGGGCCAGGGCGGGAAAGGCGAAGGCCGTGCCGGCGAGCAGGAAGGCCGCGAAACGGGTCGCGCGGCGGCGCGGAAAGGACTGGTCGGGCACGGAAACCTTGTCGGGTTATGGGCGGCGCGACCCCGGGGGGCCCGGCGCCGGCCGAGGCACGCTGACGGCGGAAGATGTCCTTTTTGCGCGGGTGCCGCA
Source organism: Lichenibacterium minor (assembly GCF_004137685.1). Taxonomy (GTDB): domain Bacteria; phylum Pseudomonadota; class Alphaproteobacteria; order Rhizobiales; family Beijerinckiaceae; genus Lichenihabitans; species Lichenihabitans minor. The sequence continues at coordinate 144,828 of NZ_QYBB01000001.1, forward strand.
AGGGCGGCCCCGGCCGAGCCCGGGACCCCGCGACGGATCCCGCGACGGCGCCAGGATGGCGGCCCGGTCGCGCCGCTTGGGCGGGACGGCGCCGCGCGATGCCGCCGGGCCGGCGGGCGGCCGTGCCTTGGCGCGGCGCCCCCGGGCTGCCGCAAACGACCGACCGCGGCCGACGGGCTTGCCTCCGTCCGTCATGCGACTCATGCTGGCGGCGGGGATCGAGACCGGTGGTGGACACGACATGCGACGCGTTAAGGTTTCCTTGTCCTGGTCGCCCACGATCGCGATGTCGTGGCTCTGGGGGCTGGGGTTCTTCTACTCCATGCATGTGGCCATGGCCTACGGATGGCTCGGCTTCTTCGCCTTCGCGATCCCGAACGCGATCGGCCTGTTCCTGTTCGGCCATGTCCTGGAATCCCGCGGCAACGACCCGGGACGGGTGTTCGGCGCGATCCAGGGCACCTACATGGGCCTGCTCCTCGCCGCCCAGGTCTTCGCCGTCGCGGTGACCGCCTTCGCCTTCACGCGCTACGTCGCGTCGTCCCTGCTCGGCCCGGGAGCCGCGGTGATGACCGTGATGCTCCTGCTCGTGTCCTGCGCGGTCGGCCGGGCCACGACGCTCGTCCAGTTGCGCAAGGTCCACGCGGCCTACCTTTGCGCCGGCGTGGCGGCCGCGGCCCTGGCGTTCCCGCCCTTCGGCGACGCGCCGGTCCGCGCCTTGCCGCCGGGGGACATCGACGCCCTGTTCCTCGGCCTCGTCCTGCCCACGCTGGTCGGGTTCCTGCTCGGGCCGTGGCTCGACGTGCAGCAATGGCACCGGGCCGTCGAGATCCGTCGCGCGGGAGGATCGGTGCGGGCGTCCTACGCGGCCGGTGCGGCGGGCTTCTTCGTGCTCCTGGTCATCAACGCCGCATTGGCGCGGGCCTGGGGCGGGGAAGGCGCGATGGCGAGCGACGGGATCGTCAACTACCACGGCTCCGCGGTGGCGGCGATGGCCGGGTCCTGGCACCGCTACGCCCTCCTGGCCTGGGCGGCGATCGCGGCCGTCTCCACCTTCGACGGCGCGTACCAGTCCATCCGCTGGATGACCTCGAGCGTGCTGACCAAGAGCAACGCCCCGCTGCTGGCCTTCGTGCCCGCGTCCCTGGTCGGCAGCCCCGTGTGGCCCCTGCTCGCCGCCTGCATCGCCTGGGCGGCGGCGTCCCAGGCGGGCCTGTCGATGATGTACCTGATGCTCCCCTACGCGACGCTGCTGACGGGCGGCGGCGCGTGCCTCGTCGCCGAAGTGTTCGGCCTGCGCAGCGCCTACGACCGGTCATTGTGCTGGCTGTTGGGCCTGGCGTCGGCCCTGGCCTTCGTGGTGGGCTACACGCAATCCGCGTGGCTCCTGGCCTTGTCGCCCCTGCTGGGCCTCGCGGGTGCTCTGCCGACGGTCGCGCGTCGCATGGCCGGCGGGCGGGAAGCGCCGTCCCCGGCGGTCACCGCCCCTGCGCCGGCGTTCGAGCCTGAACAGGTCGTGGCGCTCCCCCCGCCCGACAGGATCTGCCCGACGCAGGCCCACGGCTTCGAGCAGGGGTGGTACGTGATGCGACTGACGCCGACCTACGATGACACCAATTCGGTCGGCAACGTGTACTTCGCCAACTACGTCCGATGGGTCGGCAAGTGCAGGGAACTGTTCTTCAACGCCTGCATGCCCGACTTCGACCTGCAGGACACGAGCTTCTACGTGCTGACCAAGTCGTTCCAGCACGACTTCAAGCGGGAAACGAAGGAGTTCGAGGACGTGGTGGTGAAGCTGCGGATCGGCTCCCACAATCGAAAGTTCGTCACCCTGTTGCACGAGGTGCATGGCTTGAGGCAGGGGCTGCTCGGCAAGGGCGAGCAGTCGCTCATGTTCGTGGACAGCAAGACTTATCGCCCGCTGGACATCCCGCGGTCCATCGTGTCGGGGTTCCTGCCCCACTGGCCGAAGGAGTCGCCGTTGACGCTCCGGCCCGTCGCGGACGGCGCCCTGGCCGGCTGACGCGCCGCGCGAAGCGCTTGGCCCTCGGACCACCTTCGCGCCCGGACCGTGACCGATCGGCCGACATCGCGCCTCTCGCAGCCGCCGGTGCCGTGTCCCGACCCCCGCGCGCCCCGTCCCGTGGGACGCCGGCGGTCGCCGTCGGGCTCCGCCGGGTCGCGACATGGCACGGGCTCGCCGCCTTCCGGCGCGGGCGCCTGTGACCGAGGGTTCATTCGCGCATCGATGCCGGGACGGTGGCCTGTGCGTGCCGGCCATCGCTGCACGATCCGTCCTGGCGCGATCCGCCGATGAACGACTTTTCCGAACCTAGGACGTTCTATACCAAGCGACGGAGATGCTGGCGCGTCTCCGTCGCGTTGCCTGAAACACGCACGAGCAATCCGTCGGCACTCCGTGCATCACTTCTCTGGCTCCCGATCCCCCCGTCTTCGACGGTCGCGGCGGGGCCGATCTGCGCTGCTCGAGTTCGCCATGGATGGCGCGCCCGGCTCAGCCCTCGGCGATGCCGTTCGCGGCACCGACGATGTCGGACAGCATGGGGACGTAGTCGGCGCCGCGGCCGCCCGCCACCGCCTGGGCGAAGCTGTTGCGCACCGCGGCGCCGACGGGGTTCGCCACCTCGGCGGCCTGGGCGAAGCCCGCCAGGTAGGTCAGGTCCTTCAGGGCATTCGACAGGCTGAACTTGTGGGCGTCGCGGTCGCGTTCGAGCACGTAAGTGAAGAACGTGTCGTAGAACGGGCAGTGCATGCGGCCGCCGCGGATCACGGAATCGAACACCTGCGGGGTCAGCCCGGCCTTGGCGCCGAGCATCAGCGCTTCCGAATACAGCGCCGCATAGCCGAGCGACACGAAGTTGTTGAGCAGCTTCATCGTGTGGCCGGTGCCCACGGGGCCGGTCGGCACGACGCGGCCGGCGAAGCAGTCGATGATGGGCCGCACGCGCGCCACGGCGTCCTCGTCGCCGCCCACCATGACGTCGAGCGTGCCGGCCCAGGCGTCCTTCGGCGTGCGGCTCAGCGGCGCGTCGACCAGCGTGATGCCCCGCGGCGCCAGGGCGGCGGCGAGGCGCGTCGTCGAGGCGGGCTCCGAGGTCGAGCAGTCGACCACCACCAGCGGCACGCCGGCCGACTCCAGCCCGTCCGGCCCCTCCACCAGGGCTTCGACCTGGCGCGAGCCGGTCACGCAGAGCACGACGACGTCGCTGTTCTCGGCGAGCTCCCGCGCCGAGCGAACCTCGCGGGCGCCGTGCGCGACGAGGTCCTCGACGGCATCGCGGCGCTTGTAGCCGAGCACCGACAGCGGCCAGCCCTTGTCGACGATGTTGCGCGCCATCCCGTGCCCCATCAGGCCCACGCCCGCGAAGCCGACCCGTTCCTTGTCCATGTCCCGTTCTCCTCAGTTGGCCCGCGTGGCGTCGGCGAAAAAGTCGATGCCGCCGAAGTTGCCCGATTTCAGCGCGAGGCTCAGCCCGGCGTGGCGCGCCCCGACGGCTCGCAGCAGCGGCACACCGGGGGCGATCTCGTCCCCGAGCGCGAAGGCCTGGAAGCCGAGCCGGTCCACCACGGCGCCCGACGTTTCGCCGCCCGCCACGATCAGGCGGGACAGGCCGGCGGCCAGCGCCGCGGCGACCTCGGCCAACGCGGCTTCGAGCCGTTCCGACACCGCGGCCGCGCCGAAGCGGGCCTGCAGGGCCGCGACCTCGGCCGGCGACCGGCTCGTCGCCACCAGGGCCGGGCCGCGCGGGAGCCGCTCGCGCGCCCAGGCGACCGCGTCGCCGGTGTCGCCCCCCGCCATCAGAGCCTCGACGTCGAGGTGGCGGACCGGCACGCCGGCCGCCTCCGCCCGCGCGACCTGGCCGAGCGTCGCCGCCGAACAGCTGCCCGCCAGCATGAGCGTGCCGGGGGCGGACGCGCCGCGCCCCGGGCGCGGGGCCGCCGCGGCCGCGGCCGGCCGCCGCGGACCCACGGCACGGGCGAGGCCGAGCCCCAGGCCGGAAGCGCCGGTGGACAGGGGGCCGGCCAGGGCGGCGCGGCCCAGAACGTCGAGGTGGCGGTCGAGCACGGCGTCGATGATCGCGCTGCCGCAGCCTTCCGCGGCGAGCGAGGTCAGCCGCGCCAGCACGGCGTCAGTGCCGTCCTCCACGGTCTCGATCGGGATCAGGCCGACCGGCTTGGCGCTTTGGCGCGCCAGCGTGCGGACGAGGCTCGAATCCCGCATCGGGTTCAGCGGGTGGTCCTTCAGCGGGCTTTCGTCGAGGCGGTCGTCGCCGACGAACAGGTGGCCGCGGTACACGGTGCGCCGGTTGCGCGGGAAGGCCGGGCACACGAGCGGCACCGAACCGGTCCGCGCCGCCAGCGCGTCCGTCACGGGGCCGATGTTGCCGTCGTCCGTGGAATCGAAGGTGGAGCAGACCTTGAACAGCACGTGGGGCGCCCCGCGGCCGCGCAGCCAGGCGTCCGCGGCGAGCGACAGCGCCACGGCGCGCCCGGCCGCCACCGAGCGGCTCTTCAGCGCCACCACCACGGCGTCGACCTCCGGCAGGGCGAGGTCGTCCGGCGGCACGCCGATGGTCTGCACCACGCGCAGGCCCGCGCCCGCGAGGGTGCCGGCGAGGTCGGACGCGCCCGTGTAGTCGTCGGCCACGGCGCCGAGCAGCAGGCTCACGCGTCGGCTCCGCGGCGGGCGCGATAGGGCGCGAACCAGGCGAGGCCGTCGGCGGTCGCGCCGCGCGGCCGGTATTCGCAGCCGACGTAGCCGCCGTAGCCGAGCCGGTCCAGGAGCGCGAACAGGTGGGGGAAGTTCAGCTCCTCGCCGTCGGGCTCGTGGCGCGACGGCACGCTGGCGACCTGGACGTGGCCGACGATGGGCATGGCGGCCTCCAGCCGGCGCGTCACGTCGCCGTGGACGATCTGGCAATGGTAGATGTCGAACTGCAGCTTGAGGTTCGGCAGCGCCAGGTCGCGGATCAGCGCCGCGGCCTCGTCGAAGTCGACGAGGTGGTAGCCGGGGTTGTCCCGCGTGTTGAGGGGTTCGAGCACCAGGGTCACGCCGAGGGCGTGGAGCTGTTCCGCCGTCCAGGCGACGGCGTCGCGGAACGCGCGGGCGTGGGGGGCCGAGCGGTCCGTCCTGCCCGCCATGAGGTGGACCGAGGGCGTGCCCGTGGCGCGGATGTAGGGCACGGCCTCGTCGAACTTCGCCCGCATCTCGTCGCGGCGCTCCGGCAGGGCGCCGAGGCCGCGCTCGCCCGCCGCCCAGTCGCCCGGCGGCAGGTTGAACAGGGCCTGGGCGAGGCCGTGGCGGCGCAGGCGCTCCGCCACGGCCTCGGGCGGATGGTCGTAGGGGAACAGGAACTCGACGGCGTCGAACCCCGCCCGGGCCGCCGCCTCGAAACGGTCGAGGAAAGGCAGTTCGGTGAACATCAGGGTCAGGTTGGCGGCGAAGCGCGGCATGGGTTCACTCCTGTCCCGGCAGGTCGAGGCCGGCGATCCTGGCGTAGAGGCGCGCCACGGACGCGTCGTCGTCGCGGCCCATGCCGGCGGCGGCGGTCATCAGGAACATCTGCAGCGCCGCGCCGGCGACCGGCACCGGGAAGCGGCTCGCCCGCGCCATGTCGACCACGATGCCGAGGTCCTTGACGAAGATCTCGACCGCGCTTTTCGGGGCGTAATCCCCGTCCAGGATGTGGGGCACGCGGTTTTCGAACATCCACGAATTGCCGGCCGACTGGGTGATCACGTCGAACACCCGGGCGAGGTCGAGCCCTTCCCGGCTAGCGAAGGCCATGGCCTCGCAGGCCGCCGCGATGTGCACCCCGGCGAGGAGCTGGTTGACCATCTTGAAGGCCGCGCCCTGGCCAGCGGCGTCGCCCAGGCGGTACAGCGTGCCCGTCATGGCGGCGAGCGCGGCTTCGGCCCGGGCGAAGGCGGCCTCGCTGCCCGACGCCAGCATGGTGAGGGAACCGTCGGCCGCGCGGGCCGCCCCCCCGCTCATCGGCGCATCGAGGTAGTGGCGGCCGGCGGCTTCCAGGCGCTTCGCCAGGGCGCGGGCCCGCTCCGGCGCCATGGTGGCGCAGGACACGACGACGCCGTCGGGCGCCATGGCGTCGGCGCAGCCGTCGGCCCCGAACAGCACGGCCTCGGTCTGGTCCGCGTTGACCACCACCGCCACCACCACGTCGGCGCCCCGCGCCGCGTCGCCGGGGCTCGCGGCGGCGCGCCCGCCCGCGGCGGCGAGCCGGTCCAGGGCGACGCTCGCGGGATCGTAGCCCGCGACGACGAAACCCGCCCGCAGCAGCGACTGCGCCATGCCGAACCCCATGGACCCCAGGCCGATCACGGCTGCGGCGCCCGATGTCCCATTCCCACCCATCGACCGAACCCTTCTTCTGCGCCCCGCCCCAGCGGCGGCGGATTGCGACCCCTCGATGATAGCGCTATCATCCAGCATCGACCCGAGCCTTCGCTCCTGTCAACGCTGTTCTCAACCCGCCGGAGCGTTCCATGCGCGAGATCGACATCCGCGACCAGATCTGCCGCCACGGCCGATCCCTGTTCGACCGCGGTCTGACGCCCGGCTCCTCCGGCAACATCAGCGTGCGCCTGGACGACGGGCGGCTGCTGATGACGCCGACCGACGCGTCGCTGGGCGCCCTCGACCCCGCCCGCCTGTCGCTGCTGGACGCCGACGGACGCCTCCTGTCCGGCGACAGGCCCACCAAGGAGGGGCCGCTGCACCGCGCCCTCTACGAGACGCGCCATGCCGCCGGCGCCGTGGTGCACCTGCATTCCACGCATTCGGTGGCGGTTTCCATGCTGCCGGAGGTCGAGCCCGGGTCCGTGCTGCCGCCGTTGACCGCCTATTACGTGATGCGGGTCGGCGACACGGCGCTGGTGCCCTACCACCGCCCCGGGGACCCCGCGGTCGCTGATGCGATTCGGGGGCTCGCGGGCCGCTACGCGTCCGTGCTGCTGGCCAATCACGGGCCCGTGATGGCGGGCGACACCCTGACGGCCGCCGTCAACGCCATCGAGGAGCTGGAAGAAACCGCGAAGCTCTACATGCTGCTGCGCGGCCTCAACCCCCGCCTCCTGTCCCCCGCCCAGGTGGCGGAGCTCGGGCGGGCCTTCGGCGGCCCGCCCGAACACGCGCACGGGGGGTGAGCGGCCGTCAGGCCGCCGGGACCTCGCGGCGCCAGTTGTGGGCTTCCCGGAAGCCCAGCACCTCCTTCGCCTTGCGGTTCGACAGCAGGCCCTCGTATTCGCCGAGCTCGCCGCGCACCGGCACGTTCGGGTAGTAGCGCTTCAGCAGTTCGGCCGTCGGCAGGTCCGAGGAGGTGTGGTCGTTGACGGCGTTGAAGATCTGGAAGCCCAAGCCGTCCGTCTCGATGCCGAGCCGGATGATCTGGCCGAGGTCGCGCGCGTCGATGTAGCTCCAGGCGATGCGCTTGCGGAAGTCGGGCTTGGCGAAGAAGCCCGGGAACAGCTTGTATTCGTCGGGCTCGACCACGTTGCCGATGCGGATCGCGTAGACGTCGGCGCCCGTGCGGCCCGCGAAGGCCTGGGCGGTCTTCTCGTTGCAGATCTTCGACATGGCGTAGCTGTCGCGCGGATCGACCGGATAGGTCTCGTCCAGGGGGAAGTGTTCGGGATCGCGGTGGCCGTGGTTGAAGACGAGGCCGTAGGTCGTCTCGGACGAGGCGATGATGACCTTGCGGATGCCGAGCTTGAGGGCCGCCTCGATGACGTTGTAGGTGCCCATCACGTTGATGCGGTACACCTCGTTGTCGGGCACCAGCATGATGCGGGGGATGGCGGCGAAGTGCACCACCGCGTCGACCGGTTGGGGCGACAGGTCGGGGTCGAACTCGTGCAGGCCCATGTAGCTAGACAGGGCGTTGAACACCTGCCCGCTGTCGGTGATGTCCGTCACGAGGGTGCGGACCTTCGGGTTGTCGAGCGGCTTGGTGTCGAGGTTGAGCACCTGGTAGCCGTGGTCGACCAGGTGCTGGACCACGTGGCGGCCCGCTTTGCCGCTGCCGCCCGTGAACATCACGCGTTTCATGCCGGAAACCCTTCTATCGTGGTGGAATCGGAACCGCCCGCGGGCGGGCGGCCCCGTCGGACTCGACCTGTCAGAACTTGTACTGGTCGATGTTGGAAGCGTCGAAGACCAGCGGCTCGCTGAACACGATGACCTTGTCCTTGACCTCGTAGGTGCCGAGGCCCGGCGCCGTGAACGTGTCGTTGTCCTTCAAGGCCCCGTCGGCCGCGAGCCGCGCCACGTACAGGACGAGCCGGCCCTCCTTCACCTCGTCCCACAGCGGCGTTTCCTTGATGACGCCGCTCTTGACGTATTGGCGGACCGCGTCGGGGTTGCTGGCGCCGGTCGTGAACACCTTGCCGGTCTTGCCGAGCTTCTCGATCGCGGCGGCCGCCCCCACCACGGCGGCGCCGTCGGGCGCGATGATGCCGGTCACGTCGGGGTGGGCCTGCAGGATGTTGAGCCCCGCCGTGAGGGACTGCGACGGGCTCGACTGACCGTATTCCGTGGCGACGATCTGCACCTTCGGGTAGGTGGCGGCGAGGTAGCTCTTCACCGCCCCGATCCACTCGTTCTGGATCGTGGCGTCCGGGGTCGACGACAGGATGGCGATCTTCGCGTCCGGCCCGGCGTATTTGATCACCGACTCGACCAGCGCCTTGCCGAAGGCCGGGTAGGACGTGTTCTGGATGAAGAAGTCGCGGGCCTGGGGGGCGACGTCGCTGTCGTAGGCGACCACCTTGATGCCGGCCTTCATGGCTCGTTCCAGGGACGGGGCGAGCTGAGTCGGGTTGTTGGACGTGGTGGTGATCACGTCGAACTTGCGGGCGATGAGGCTGTTGAAGACGTCGACCTGCCCCTGCGCCGAGGCCGTCACCGGCCCGGTGTACAGGAAATCGATGTTGAGGTCCTTGGCTTCCGCGATGGCACCCTGCTCATTGGCCTTGAACACCGACAGGCCGACCAGCTTCGGCACCATGGCGACCTTGATGCGCTTGGCGGTGTCGGGCATCGCGCCGTCCGCCGCGAAGAGCGGCGACACGGACAGGGCGAGGGCGAGGGCGGCTCCGCCCAACGATCGACGACGACGGTTCATGATGGTGTCTCCTCCCGGGAGGTCCGATGGGTGGTCCCGCGCGGCCCGTCGTCTCAGTTCGGGTTCGCGCGCGGGGGCTCGGGGCGTCGGATGGTCGCCCAGATCTGGTTGGCGAGCCCCGTACCGCGCCTGTTGAACAGGTTCTTCGCGGCGATGGAGGCCAGCAGGATGGCTCCGGTCAGCATGGTGGTGACCATGTCGGAGAAGCCGGCGATGAGCATGCCCTGGCGCAGGAAGCCGAGCACCAGGACCGACACTACGACCCCGGCGACCGTGCCTTCGCCGCCGAAGATGCTGATGCCGCCGAGCACCACCATGGTGATGGCTGTGAGCAGCAGGACGTCGCCCATGTCGGGCCGCACGGCGTCGTAGTAGGACGCCAGCACCAGCCCGGCGAGGCTCGCCATGGCGCCGCTGACCGCGTAGGCGGTCGCCAGCACGCGCCCGGTCCGGATGCCGGAATAGCGCGCGGCGTCCGGGCTGTAGCCCACCATCACGAGCACCCGGCCGAAGGGGCTGCGCGCGACCAGGGCCGAGAACAGGACCGCGAGGGCGGCGAAGAGCGCGAGCTGGATCGGCACGAGGCCGGCCAGGGGCCCGAGCGACCCGAGGGTCCCGGTGCCGACGGCCGTGAAGCTCGCCGGGAACCCCGAGGGCGGGGCGGCCCCGGCCGCCGCGACGGCGGCGCTGCCGTAAAGAAAGCTCGTGCCCAGCGTGGCGATGAGCGGCTCGATGCCGAGGCGCAGGATCACGGCGGCGTTCAGGAGCCCGAGCAGCGCGCCGATCGCGACGCCGAGGGCCGAGGCCGCCCAGATGTCGACGCCGAAGCGGCTCCACAGCTGCGCCGCCAGCACGGCCGACAGGCTCGCCACGGCGCCGACCGACAGGTCGATGCCGCCCGTCAGGATGACGAGGCTCAGTCCCAGCGCCACGAGGCCGAAGGGCAGGAAGTTCTCGGTCAGGCCGAGCAGCGAGGCCGGACCGGCGTAGAAGCCGGGCGCGGCCGCGCCGAAGCCAGCCACGACGGCCACGAGCAGCGCCGTCAGCGCCAGTTCCCACCCGCCGACGGGCAGGCGTCGGCCGTCGCGGGGCGTCGCGGCGTCGGCCGCCGCGGGGGCGCGCATGTCCACGCTCACGCCCTCCCGGCGGCGCGGCGCGTGCCGCCCCGCACCGCCACGAGAATCATCAGCCCCTCGCCGGCCGAGTACCAGATGGGCGGAACCTGCAGGAACACCAGCGCGGTCAGCACGGTGCTGAGGAACAGGCTCGCCAGCACGGTGCCGAGCACGTTGGCCCGGCCGCCGGCGATGAGGGTGCCCCCCACCAGCGCCACCGCGATCGACTGCAGCTCGACGTGGTCGCCGGTGCCGGTCGTGACCGTGGCCGAGCCCGTGTAGCAGACGAAGACCAGACCGCCGAGGCACGCCAGCAGGCCGGACAGGGCGTAGACCTGGATGCGGATGACGGCCACGCGGAGGCCCGCGTTGTAGGCCGCGGCGGCGTTGTTGCCGACCGCCAGCACGGCCCGGCCGAAGCGCGAATGGCCGAGGGCGAACCAGCAGGCGGCCGTCACCAGGAGCAGCACCAGGACGGGGGTCGGCACGGGCAGGCCGAGCGGCCCGGCGTTGCCGAAGGCCGCGTAGGCGGGCGGCACCTGGTCGACCTGCGTGCCGTCCGAATACAGGAAGGTCAGGCCGCCGAAGAGGCTGTAGGTGCCGAGCGTGGTGATGATGGGCGGGATGTTCAGCGCCGCCACCAGCACGCCGTTGAGCGTGCCGAGCGCCAGGCCGATGGCAAGCGCGACCCCGACCGCGCCCCAGAGCGGCAGGCCGTGGGTTTGCGCGAGCAGGCCGCAGACCATCGCGGACAGGCCCATGAGGGGCGCCACCGACAGGTCGATGCCCCGCATGGCGATGACGAGCGTCTGGCCGAGGGCCACGATGGACAGCACCACCGAGTTCAGCGCCACGAAGCGGAGGTTCTCGACCGTGAGGAAGCCCGGGTTGACGATGCCGACGGCGCCCGCCGAGGCGGCCGTGACGGCGACGAGGACGAGTTCCCGCCGGTCCCGCCAGCCCGGACGCGGGTCGGCGGCGGGCCGCGCCGCGGCGGCGCTCATGCGGCGACCCCGCCCGACGGCGCCGCGGCGGTGAGGTAGGAGCGGGCGACGGCGGCGGGCGAGATGTCCGCGCCGGACAGTTCCGCGACGACCCGCCCCTCGTAGATGGACAGGATGCGGTCGCAGAGCCGCACCAGTTCCTCGCTTTCCGACGAGATGACGAGCAGCGCCATGCCGTCGCGGGCCATCGCGTCGATCATCTCGTAGATGTCCTCCTTGGCGCCGACGTCGACGCCCCGGGTCGGCTCGTCGAGGATGGCCACGCGGGGTCCGGTGGTCATCCACTTGGCGAAGACGACCTTCTGCTGGTTGCCGCCGGACAGCTCGCGCAGGGGCTGGTCGAGGCCCGCGCACCGCACGCGGAAATCGCGGACGGCGGCGGCGGAGATCCGCGCCTCGTCGCGGGCGCTGAGCAGGCCGGCGCGACGGCGAACGCGGTCGAGCAGGCCCGAGGTGACGTTCTCGGTGATCGTCATGGGGAGCACCGCGCCGTGGCGCGCCCGGTCCTCGGGCACGTAGACGAGGCCTCGGCGGATCATCGCGTGGCAGTCCAGGCCCGTGACGACCGCGCCGCCGAGCCGGACCTCGCCGGCCGCGGCCGGGCGGACGCCGAAGACGGTTTCGGCGATCTCCGTCCGGCCGGCGCCGACGAGGCCGGCGAGGCCGAGCACTTCGCCGCGCCGCAGGCTGAAGCCGACGTCGGCGAAGCGCAGGCCGTCCGACAGGCCGCGGACCTCGAGGGCCACCTCGTCCCGCGCGTTCGAAGCGGCCCGGCGCGGGACGGCCTTCAGGGGCCGGCCGACCATCCGCGACAGCAGGCGCGCGCGGTCGAAGGACGGGCGCGCCACGACGTCGACCAGCACGCCGTCGCGCAGCACCGCGATCTCGTCGCTGATCTCCAGCACCTCGTCCATGCGGTGGCTGATGAAGCTCAGCGTGCAGCCGTCGGCCTTCAACCGCCGCATGATGGAGAAGAGATGCTCGACCTCGTGCGACGTGAGGGGGCTCGTGGGCTCGTCGAAGAGGATGATGCGGCACCCGCGCAGCAGGGCCTTGGCGCATTCCACCTGCTGCTGTTGGGCGATGGACAGGGTGCGGGCCGGCCGGTCCACGTCGATGGGCAGTTCGAGCGCATCCAGCGCCGCCCGCGCCCGCGCCCGCATCGCGGCCCAGTCCACCCGCCGCCCGAGCGGGCCGCCGCGCGTCGGAAGGGCGCCGACGAACATGGTTTCCGCCACGCTGAGCTCGGGCAGCAGCGCGGGCTCCTGCGGGACGAGGTAGATGCCCCGGGCGTGGGCGGCCGAGGGCGACGCCAGCGCGACCGGCGCGCCGGCGAGGCGGAGCGTGCCGCCCGTCGGCGGGACCTGGCCCGCCAGGATCTTGAACAGGGTGGATTTGCCGGCGCCGTTCTCGCCCATGATCGTGACCATGCGGCCGGGCTTCAGGTCGAGGCTGATGCCCTTCAGCACCTGGATGGCGCCGTAACTCTTCCGGATGCCCTGGGCCGCGTAGAAGCCCGGCATCGCCGAATCAGCGTCGCGCTGCGCGCTCATCCGATGGCCCTCCCTGCCGTCGCCGAGCCGTTCGGGCTCTTTCGACGCCCCGACTGTAGGCCGGCGCTCGTGATTGCGCAATCATGATGTCGCAATCATCGGCGGGCGGGCCGCGGTTTGGCCCCGCCGCGGTTTCATGCTTTGATTCCGCCATGAAGACGGTGCCGCGGATGCCCGGTGCGCGCGAGGTTCCGAGCGCGGCGACCCTGAAGCACGTGGCCGAACGGGCCGGCGTGTCGCCCATCACGGTGTCGCGCGCGCTGAACAAGCCCGCGATGGTGTCGGCCGACCTGCGGGACCGGGTGCGGCTGGCGGTGGACGAGCTCGGCTACGTGCAGAACCGGGTGGCGGGCGCGCTGGCGTCGGCGAGTTCGCCGGTGATCCCGGTCGTCGTCCCGTCCCTGTCCAACGCCGTGTTCGTCGAAACCATCCAGGGCATCCAGGAGGTGGTGCAGCGCGCGGGCTTCCAGCTGCTGCTCGGCAACACCGAATACGACCTCGACCGCGAGCACGCCTGGATCTCGACCTTCCTGGGCTGGTCCCCGCCGGGCCTCATCCTCGCGGGGACGCGCCACCAGCCGCGCACGCGGGCGCTGATCGAGCGGTGGGGCCGCCCGGTGGTGGAGATCATGGAGGTCGGCGCGAAGCCGATCGACATGAACGTGGGCCTGTCGCACGGGGCCGCCGGGGCCGCCATGGCGCGGCACCTGCTCGAACGGGGGCATGCGAACCTGCTCTTCGCCGGCTGCCGGATCGCGGAAGACTACAGGGCGGGCCAACGCTTCCGCGGTTTCGACCGCGCGCTCGCGTCCTTCGGGGCGGCGCGGCGGCCGCCGTTGACGCGAAACGTCCCGTCCAGCCCGGCGCTCGGCGGCGACATGCTGGTCGAAGCCCTGCGCCTCGATCCACCGCCCGGCGCGATCTTCTACGCCAACGACGACCTCGCCGTGGGGGCCATCCTGCGGGCCCAGCGCGAGGGCATCGCGGTGCCGGGCCGCGTCGCCATCGCGGGCTTCAACGGGCTCGACATCTCGGGCCTGGTCACGCCGGGCCTCACCACCATCGTATCGCCCCGCCGCGCCATCGGCCGCATCGGCGCCGAAAAGCTCCTCGGCGCCATCGAGGTCGGCAGCCCCAAGGTGCGCCGGGTCGACGTCGGTTTCGAGCTGATCGTGCGAGGAAGCACATGACGGCTCGGTCGGTGCCGTCCCACTGGTGCTTTCGGGAGATCAAGCTGCCGGGGAGCGGTCCTCCTTGTGCGGGTTGGATCCGACGCGTTCGACGCTGTCCGCCCGACGCCCTGAAAGATGCGCTCGCGATCGAGCCGCCAACCGTCACCGGAGTGACACCAGCAGTCGAAAATCGTGATCGCTGGCAAATGCGATCGCGCGCCGCCGCTCGTGCGGCGCAACGCGACGGAGATGGGTCAGCATCTCCGTCGTCGAGGACAGGCCTCCGGATGGATGTCGAGGAGCACCTCGGCCCCCTGGCGGGCCGCGGCCGGGGCCGAACCGGGCGGCGAGGCTGTCGGCGGACGACCGTCGATGTCCGGAGGCTCGTCGGCGCCGAGCGGCGAGGTTCAGGCCGATCTCGGATCGAAGGCGCCTTCCCTCAATCGTAGTCCCACGCGTCGGGCGACACCCCGAGCAGCAGGTCCTCGACGTTGATCCAGGGCGTCGTGTGGCCGGCGCCGTACATGCGGTCCGCCACCCGCTCCAGCCGCTTCCGATGGACGGTGAACCGGCGCAGCATTTCGGCGGCGTTGCGGGCGTGGCTTTCCTCCAGTTCGTCCACCGCTTCGCGGAAAACGTGGCAGCGCACCGGCCCCTGCCGGCTTTCCATCGTGAAGTGCAGCCCGAACGGATCGATGACGGCGGGCAGGTCGGTGGCGGTCAGGCGCAAGGGGGCGGGGCTCCGAGGGGCGTGGGGCGAGGCGCCCCCGTGGTGGCACACCGGACGGGCCGCGCCAATGGGGACCATGTTCCGTCGGCCGGGCCGCGCGGCGCTCGGCCCCTCGTCCGCCGCCGCGGCGCGTCGACGCCGTCTCCCCCGACGGGCGACGGGCAGCCCCCTCACCCCGCCGTGAAGGGGCAGCCGCTCCTGGCGGCCGGGGTGAAGAGCGTGTCGCCCGGGATGGTCTCGACGACCTTGTAGAGGTCGGCGGGGCTCTTCGATTCGGCGGGCGTCTTCACCTCGACGAGGTGCATGTCCATCACCACGCGGCCGTTGGCGAGCATGTGGGGGTTGTCGAGGAGCTTGTCGGTGATGGGCAGGGCCTTGAATGCCGCGTCGACCGTCGCGGCGTCGTCGGTACCGGCCTTGGCCACGGCTTGCAGGTAGTGCAGCGTGGACGAATAGCCTGCGGCATGGCCCATGGTCGGCACCGCGTTCCCGTTGCGCGCCATGAAGCGCTTCGTCCAGGCGCGGGTGTCGTCGTTCAGGTCCCAGTAGAAGCTCACCGAGAAGCGGATGCCCTGCGCCACGTCGAGGCCCAGCGCCACCGTGTTGTTGGTGAAGACCAGCATGGCGGCCATCTTCGACGACACGCCGAAGTCGCGCCCCTGCTTGATGGCGTTGACGAGGTCGGGCCCGGCGTTGGCGAGGCCGATCACGTCGGCGCCCGAAGCCTGGGCTTCCAGCAGCGGCGACGACATGTCGGCCGTGCCCAGCGGGTGCTTGACTTCGCCCACCACCGAGCCGCCGGCAGCCTTCACGGCCTGGCTGGCCGCGGCGGACAGACCGTTGCCGAAGACGTAGTCGGCGGTGATGAAGAACCACCTCCTGCCGCCCTCCTTCACGATGGCCTCCGCGACCGCGTTCGCGAGCTCGTTGGTGGAAGGCACCCATTGCGAGCCATAGGGCGAGCAGCCCGGCCCGGAGAACTGGGACGCGTAGCCGCCGGCATCGAGCGTGGTGACGCGCTTCTCCTTGGCATAGGCCTGCACGGCGAGCCCGACCGAACTCGCGCCGCCCAGCACGAGCGCGGACGCGTGGCTGTCGTCGACGAGCTGGCGCGCCAGCGCCGAGCCGAGGTCCGCCTTGTTCTGGTGGTCGACGGCGATGACCTCGATGGCCCGGCCCAGGACCGTGCCGCCGAAGTCCTCGACCGCCATCCGGGTCGCCAGCACCATGCTGGAGCCGCCGTTGCCCGAATACACGCCGGACAGGTCCTCGACCACGCCGATGCGGAACGGCGCATCGGCCCGGGCAGGCTTCGACAGCGGGCCCTGGGCCAGCAGCAGGGCCATCGCGGCCGCGCAGGGTCCGATCGAATGCAGGCTCGTCATCGCGTCGTCCCCCCGGGCGGGGCGCCGTTCGGCATCGCGTCGCGATGGGCCCCCGTTCCGGTCAGGCTAGGCGACGGCGCTCGGGCCGGTCCAAGACCGTTGCCGACGACCCGTCATCGCATTTCGGCATCGCATCGGGACGCGATCATGGGGACGGCGGCGCACCGCCGGCCGACCAGCGTGGGCGGGCCCCCGCCGGCGGGGTCAGCCGGCGAACATCCAGTCGAAGGCCGCCACCGGCGCCGCCCAGGCAGGCGCCGGCTCGGGCGCCGTCTCGGTCTGCGACACCGCGTGGGCGCCGCGGCGCTCCAGGTAGCGGCGGCAGGCCAGGACGACGGGGGCCAGTTCGTGCGACCCCACGGAGGCGACCGTGCGGGTGAGCGCCGGGGCGGCGCCGCGGAACAGGTCCAGCACGATGTCGAAGCGGCCGCCCGGCGCCGGGCGGGGCGTCAGGGCGTAGCGGATCGAGGAAGAGAAATCGAAGGTCAGGGCCGCGTCCATGCCGGTCCGTCCTTGGCCATGGGTTGAGACCACCCTTCATCGCAGAACGTGGTTAACGACGGGTTGACGCGCGCCCGCGCGGCTCAACCGTCCCCGCGCTCGCGCCGACGCTCGGCCCACCACGCCATGCGCTTGCCGAGGTCGCGCTCGAAGCCGCGCTCCGTCGGGCGGTACAGGCTTTGGCGACCGATCGCCTCCGGCCAGTAGTTCTGGCCCGAGAAGGCGTCAGGCTCGTCGTGGTCGTAGCGGTAGTGCTCGCCGTAGCCTTCGCGCTTCATCACCTTGGTGGGCGCGTTGAGGATGCTTTTCGGCGGCAGCACCGAGCCGCCCTGCTTCGCCAGCGCCATCGCGGCCTTGTAGGCCGTGTAGACGGCGTTGCTCTTCGGCGCCGTCGCGAGATAGACGACCGCCTGCGCGATGGCGAGTTCGCCTTCCGGGCTGCCGAGGAAGTCGAAGGCGTCCTTGGCGGCATTGGCCACCACGAGCGCCTGCGGGTCCGCCAGGCCGATGTCCTCCGACGCCATGCGGACCACGCGCCGCGCCAGGAACAGCCGGTCCTCGCCGGCGTCGAGCATGCGGGCGAGGTAATACAGCGCGGCGTCGGGGTCCGAACCGCGCACCGCCTTGTGCAGGGCGGAGATCAGGTTGTAGTGGCCGTCCTGCTTCTTGTCGTAGAGCGGCGCCCGGCGCTGCAGCACCGCGACGAGCCGCGCCGCGTCCAGCGTTTCGCCCGGCCGGGCGGCGCGCCACACGTCCTCGGCGAGGTTCAAAGCCGCGCGCCCGTCGCCGTCCGCCATGCCGAGCAGCGCTTCGCGCGCGTCCGCGGCGAGCGGCAGGGCCCGGCCTTCCAGCGCTTCGGCGCGGGCGAGGAGGTCGCCGAGCGCTTCAGCGTCGAGGGCCCGGAACACCAGCACGCGGGAGCGCGACAGGAGCGCCCCGTTGAGCTCGAACGACGGGTTCTCGGTGGTGGCGCCGATCAGCGTCACGGTGCCGTCCTCCATCACGGGGAGGAAGCCGTCCTGCTGGGCGCGGTTGAAGCGGTGGATCTCGTCGACGAAGAGCAGCGTGCCGCGGCCGGCGCGCCGGCGCGCGCGGGCGTCGTCGAACAGCTTCTTCAGGTCCGCCACGCCGGAGAAGATCGCCGACACGGCCACGAAGTCGAGGCTCGTCCTGTCCGCCATCAGGCGCGCCACCGTGGTCTTGCCGGTGCCGGGCGGGCCCCAGAACACCAGCGAACCGGGGGTGCCGCCGGCGAGCAGCCGCGTCAACGACCCGTCCGGCCCCACGAGGTGCCCCTGCCCCGCCACCTCGCCCAGCGTCTGGGGGCGAAGGCGGTCGGCGAGCGGGCGATGGCCGGGGGATGCGGGCTCGGGCCCGGGCGGCGGGGCCGGATCGAGGCCGGCGGCGGAAAACAGGTCGCTCATGGCGCGTCATCCGCCTCCCGTTCGGTCGCGTCGCCAGGCGGGCCGACGCGGTCGTGCCCGGCCGCCGTCGGCCCGGCCTCGACGCTAGCCCCCCAGTTCGGAATCGATGATCTGGCCGCCGCGCTGGATGGTGACATGCCAGAAGTCCTGACGCGCCGCCGTCGCCTTCTCGACCTGCCGCGTGCTCGTCACCTTGGAGCGGTCGAGCCCGACGATGACGTCGCCCTTCTGGATGCCCGTCATGGCGGCGGTGGAATTGTCCGCCACCGCGGCCACCACCACACCCGCGCGCACGCCGTTGATCTGCATCTCTTCCGCCACGGCCGGCGACAGGTTCACCAGCGTGGCGCCGGAGAAGGGCGAATCGTTGCGCAGCGTGACGGCGTCGCGCGCCGGCGTCTCGGGGGGCGGCACCAGCTTCAGGGCCAGCGCCAGGGTCTGGTTGCCCCGCCGCACCGTCAGACCGGCCGTGCCGCCGAGGGACTTGGTGGCGAGGCGGTAGCCGAAGGCGTCCGGATCGTCGGCCGGCGCGCCGTCGACCGCCGTGACGACGTCGCCGCGCTTCAGCCCGGCCGCGTCCGCCGGGCCGCCGTCGACGAGGTCGGACACCAGCACGCCCGCCGGCCGGTCGAGCCCCAGCGCTTCCCCCATGTCGCGCGTGATGCCCTGCAGGCTCGCGCCGAGCCACGGCCGGCGCACATGCGTTTCGCCGGCCCGGGCGGCCGAGATGACGCTCTTCACCATGTTCACCGGGATCGCGAAGCCGATGCCGACGCTGCCCCCCGACTGCGAATAGATGGCGGAGTTGATTCCGATCAGCCGCGACTTCATGTCGACGAGGGCCCCCCCCGAATTGCCGGGGTTGATGGCGGCGTCGGTCTGGACGAAATACTGGTAGTCGCTCTTGCCGATCTGGCTGCGCGCCAGCCCGGACACGATGCCCTGCGTCACCGTCTGGCCGACGCCGAAGGGGTCGCCGACGGCCAGCACGATGTCGCCGACCTCCAGCGCGTCCGAGTCGCCGAGGTCCATCACGGGCAGGCTCTGAGCCCCCTTCAGGCGCAGCACCGCGAGGTCGGTGCGCTCGTCGCGCAGCACCACGTCGGCGGGATATTCCTTCTTGTCCGACATCGCGACGCGCACGTCCGTCATGCCGTCGATGACGTGGTAGTTGGTGACGACGAGGCCGGAAGCGTCGACCACCACGCCCGAACCGAGCGACTGCGCGGTGGGGTTGCCGGGCCGGTCGTGGCCGCCGAAGAACTGGCGAAAGATCGGGTCGTCCATCAGGCTGTTGCGCGGGCGCTTCTCGACGCGCGACGCGTAGACGTTGACCACGGCGGGCGCGACCCGCTTCACCACCGGCGCGAAGGACAGGACGACGTCGGCCTTGGACGCGGGGAGCTGCCGGTCGTCGGCGCGCGACGGCGCCCCTGCCAGCAGCAGCGGCAGGGCCATGAGGCAGACGGCGCGCGGACGGGTCTTCATCGGGTCGAGCTTCCTGGTCGCGTCGGGTGTATCGGCGAGAACCCGGGGGATCGCTCCCGGTTCCGAACGGGCCGGGCGCCGCGGAAACCCGGACGACGCCGGACAGGGCGTGGTCCCCACGCTCTGCCGGTGCCCATCGGGCTCTTCCCCTGGCGCCCCGAGGGCGGCGAAGTCCCGTCCCCTCGAAGAAAAAAGGCCGGAGCGCGAGCCCCGGCCTCCGTTGACGATCGTTGTCCGCCGTCGCTCAGGCGGCGTCGGTCTCGGGCGAGGCCGTGTACTTGCCGAGCGAGGAGCCCTTGGCGTCCACGTCGCGATCGACGAACTCGATCACCGCCATCGGGGCGTCGTCGCCGTAGCGGAAGCCCGCCTTCAGCACGCGGCAATAGCCGCCCTGGCGATCCTTGTAGCGCGGGCCGATGACGTCGAAGAGCTTCTTGACGACCGCGGCCTGGCGAATCTCCGCCATCGCCATGCGGCGCGCATGGAGGTCACCGCGCTTGCCGAGGGTCACCAGCTTTTCGACGACGGGACGCAGGTCCTTGGCCTTCGGCAGCGTGGTCACGATCTGCTCGTGGTGGATCAGGTTGGCGCACATGTTGGAGAACATGGCCTTGCGGTGCTCGGCGGTGCGGCCGAAGCGGCGCTTCTTGTGTCCGTGATACATGAGTGGCTCCTTCGTTGATCATGCGGCCGCCGTGCCAAGGTACGGCCGCGCTCTTTTCCGGGCGGGCTCGCGGCCCGCCACGGTGCTCATGACAGGAGCACCGATCCCGATACGATGGCGCTTCGCGCCATCGGCGAAAACTCAGTAGTGTTCTTCGAACCGCTTGGCGAGCTCATCGATGTTTTCCGGCGGCCAGCCGGAAATCTCCATGCCGAGGTGCAGGCCCATCTGCGCCAGCACTTCCTTGATCTCGTTCAGCGACTTGCGGCCGAAGTTCGGGGTCCGCAGCATTTCGGCTTCGGACTTCTGGATGAGGTCGCCGATGTAGACGATGTTGTCGTTCTTCAGGCAGTTCGCCGACCGCACCGACAGCTCGAGCTCGTCGACCTTCTTCAGCAGCGCCGGGTTGAAGGCCAGCTCGGGGATCGAGGCGGACACCTCCTCGCGGCGGGGCTCCTCGAAGTTCACGAAGACGTTGAGCTGATCCTGGAGGATGCGGGCCGAATAGGCGATGGCGTCCTCGGGCGAGATGCCGCCGTTGGTTTCCACCGTCATGGTCAGCTTGTCGTAGTCAAGGATCTGGCCCGCGCGGGTGTTCTCGACGCGGTAGGACACCTTCTTGACCGGCGAATACAGGCTGTCCACGGGGATCAGGCCGATCGGCGCGTCCTCGTTGCGGTTCCGGTCCGCCGGGACGTAGCCCTTGCCGGTGTCGACGGTGAACTCCATGCGGATCTCGGCGCCGTCGTCGAGCGTGCAGATCACGAGCTCGGGGTTCAGCACCGACACGTCGTTGACGACCTGGATGTCGCCGGCCTTGACGACGCCCGGGCCGGACTTCTTCAGGATCATCCGCTTCGGGCCCTCGCCCGACATCTTGATCGAGATGTCCTTGATGTTGAGGACGATGTCGGTCACGTCCTCGCGCACGCCGGGGATCGACGAGAACTCGTGCAGAACGCCGTCGATCTGCACGGCGGTGACGGCCGCGCCCTGCAGCGACGACAGCAGGATGCGGCGCAGGGCGTTGCCCATGGTGAGGCCGAAGCCGCGTTCCAGCGGCTCGGCCACCACGACGGCGACGCGCTTCGGGTCGTCCCCGATCTGGACCTCGAGCTTGTTGGGCTTGATGAGGTCCTGCCAGTTCTTCGAGATCACGGTGGTCATGGACGTCTTTCCGGGCTTAATACCCCGCCGGAGGCCGTCAGGAGAGCGGCGCGCCTCGGCGTGAAGGTGGGCACCTTGGCGGAGCGGGGAGCGGCGTTGCTCCCACTCGGCGAAGGCGCCCGTGGAGATCCTGTGCCGCAGAGGCGGCGGAACGCGTGAAGGGGCGGCGCCCGAAGGCGCAGCCCCTCCCCGTCGATGTGTCAGGCGGTCAGACGCGGCGACGCTTGCGCGGGCGGCAGCCGTTGTGCGGGATCGGCGTGACGTCGCGGATCGACGTCACGGTGAAGCCCGCGGCCTGGATGGCGCGCAGCGCCGACTCGCGCCCCGAACCGGGGCCCGACACCTCGACCTCGAGCAGGCGCATGCCGTGCTCCTGCGCCTTGCGGGCGGCGTCCTCGGCGGCCATCTGGGCCGCGTAGGGGGTCGACTTGCGCGAGCCCTTGAATCCCATGGTGCCGGCGGACGACCACGAGATGGTGTTGCCCTGCGCGTCCGTGATGGTGATCATCGTGTTGTTGAACGTCGAGTTCACGTGGGCGATGCCCGACGCGATGTTCTTGCGTTCACGACGACGGACGCGGGTTGCCTCTTTTGCCATAATATCCAGTCCTGGTCCTTCAAGCGCGCCCGTGATGCCAGGCGCTCGGGAGATACATGTTCGACCCCGGGGCGAACCCGGGACGATTCGCCGTCAGCGGATCACTTCTTCTTGCCGGCGATTGGCTTCGCCTTGCCCTTGCGGGTGCGGGCGTTGGTGTGGGTGCGCTGGCCGCGGACGGGCAGCTGGCGGCGATGGCGCAGGCCGCGGTAGCAGCCGAGGTCCATCAGACGCTTGATGTTGATCGAGTTCTCGCGGCGCAGGTCGCCTTCGACCAGGTAGTCGCGATCGATGGTTTCGCGGATCTGCAGCACTTCGGCGTCCGAAAGCTGGGCCACGCGGCGCTCGGCCGGGATGGACACCTTCTCGCAGATCTCCTGGGCCTTCTGCCCGCCGATGCCGTGGATGTACTGAAGCGCGATCACCACGCGCTTGTTGGTCGGGATATTGACGCCAGCGATACGGGCCACGTGTGTTCTCCATGCGCCCGGGCACCGCCGTGCCGAAAGACGCCGATTTGTCGGATTGCGCGCCAACGGCGAACACCGGATCCCCGCGGAGGGGTGACCCGGCGTCGCACGATCGAAAGCCCGCTAGGGTCGCCTTAGCGATTTCCTAGACCCTGGTCAAGGATGGATCGCGAAGCATCCGGCCCACCGCGGGCGCGACCGTCTCCCTCGCGGAAGACGGAGACGCGGCCTCGTGGACGCCCGTCACTGCGCCGCGACGGACAGGGCGGCGTCGATCGCGTCCGACACGGCCCCGATCGGCGCCATGCCGTCGATCGCCTTGAGGCGGCCCGATCCGGCGTAATAGTTCGACACGGGCGCGGTCTGCTCGTGGTAGGTCGCGAGCCTCCGGGCCAACACGTCGGGCGTGTCGTCCGCGCGGACGGTGCCGCCGGCCGCCACCGTTTCCGCCGCGCGCTTCTCGATGCGCTCGACGAGGACTTTGGGGTCGACGTCCAGCTCCAGCACGGCATCGAGCTTGAGCCCGCGATTCTCCAGCGCGAGATCGAGCGCTTCCGCCTGGGCCACGGTGCGGGGAAAGCCGTCGAGGATGAAGCCGCGGGCGGCGTCCGGCTCCATGAAGCGCTCCGCCACGATGCCGACCACGATGGCGTCCGGCACGAGGCCGCCCTGCTCCATGATGGCCTGGGCCTTCAGCCCCACGGGCGTGCCGGCCTTGACGGCGGCGCGGAGCATGTCGCCCGTCGAGAGTTGCGGTATGCCGTGCCGCGCCATGAGCCGCGCGGCCTGCGTTCCCTTTCCTGCGCCGGGTGGGCCCAGAAACACTATCCTCATCGCTTCTTCCCTCTGAGCCGCGATTTCTTGATCAGGCTCTCGTATTGTTGCGCCTGCAGGTGGCCGTGGACCTGCGCAACCGTGTCCATGGTCACGCTCACCACGATCAGCAGCGACGTGCCGCCGAAATAGAAGGGCAGCGCCGCGTAGGAGATCAGAAGCTCGGGCAGAAGGCAAATGATCGCGAGATAGCCCGCGCCCAGCACGGTGATGCGGGTCAGGATCGTGTCGATGTGCTGCGCGGTGCGCTCGCCGGGCCGCACGCCCGGGACGAAGCCGCCGTGCTTGCGCAGGTTGTCGGCCGTCTCGACCGGGTTGAACACCACCGCGGTGTAGAAGAAGGCGAAGAACACGATCAGGAACAGGTACAGGACGATGTAGGCGGGCCGGCCGTGGCCGAGGAAGCTCGTCACGGTGCCGAGCCAGCCGCCGCTGCCCCCGTTCATCGACGTGAAGTTCGCGACCGTCGTGGGCAGCAGCAGCAGCGAGGAGGCAAAGATCGGCGGGATGACGCCCGCGGTGTTGAGCTTCAGCGGGAGGAACGAGGTTTGCCCCTCGAACATCCGGTTGCCCACCTGCCGCTTCGGATAGGTGATGAGCACGCGCCGCTGCGCCCGCTCCATGAACACGATGAAGGCGATGGTGGCGACCGCCACGACCACGACGGCGAGGATGAACACGGTCGAGATCGCACCCTGGCGGCCGAGCTCCAGCGTGTGGCCGATGGCGGCGGGGAAGGCCGCGATGATGCCGGCGAAGATGATGAGCGAGGAGCCGTTGCCGATGCCGCGCGAGGTGATCTGCTCGCCGAGCCACATCAGGAACATGGTGCCGCCCATCAGCGTGATGACGCAGCTCACGCGGAAGAACAGGCCGGGGTCGGTGACCACGCCCGCCTGCCCCTCGAGCCCGGCCGAGATGCCGTAAGCCTGGAAGGCCGCCAGGACGACCGTCAGGTAGCGGGTGTACTGGTTGATGACCTTGCGGCCCGACTCGCCCTCCTTCTTGAGGGTTTCCAGCGACGGCACGACCGAGGTCATGAGCTGGATGATGATCGAGGCCGAGATGTAGGGCATGATGTTCAGCGCGAAGATCGCCATGCGCTGGACGGCGCCGCCCGAGAACATGTTGAACAGCTCGAGCACGCCCTGCTTCTGGCCGGAAAAATTGGCCTCGAAGGCGGCGGGGTCGATGCCGGGCAGCGGGATGTATGTCCCGAGCCGGTAGACCATCAGGGCACCCAAGGTGAACCAGATGCGCTTCTTGAGCTCCTCGGCCTTGCCGATCGACGCGAAATTGATGTTCGCTGCGAGCTGTTCCGCTGCCGACGCCATACACCTGCTCCAAGAGACCGCCGCGAAGGGCCCGGCAGCCAAGCCGACCCTTAGCGCGCGTGACGCCGTCACGCCAGATTGAAAGCCGACCATGGCGGCGCCAAGGCGGGGACGGGGGCACCCGCCGGCTCCGTCCCCGGGCCGACACGACGACAGGGCGGCAGGCTTTCGCCGCCGCCCTGTCGATGATCGCGACCGATCCCGTCGGGGATCAGGCGGCCTTCTCGGCCTTCACCTTCGGCTCGCGCAGCACCTTCACGGAGCCGCCGGCGGCCTCGATGGCGGCGATGGCGGACTTCGACGCCAGGGCGGCCTCGATCTCCACCTTGGCGGTGATCTCGCCGGCACCCAGGATCTTCACCCCGTCCCGCGCCTTCGTGCACAGGCCGCAGTCCACCAGCGTCTCAATGGTGATCGGCCCCGCCTGCAGCTTGCCCTCGTCGATCGCCTTCTGGATGCGGCCGACGTTGATCTCGTTGTAGTCGAGGCGGAAGATGTTGGTGAAGCCGCGCTTCGGCAGGCGGCGATGCAGCGGCATCTGACCGCCTTCGAAGCCCTTGATGCGCACGCCGGTGCGGGCCTTCTGACCCTTCACGCCGCGGCCGCCGGTCTTGCCCTTGCCCGAGCCGATGCCGCGCCCGACGCGCATGCGGGGCTTGGACGAGCCTTCGTTGTCCCTGATCTCGTTGAGCTTCATGACGGGATCCTCACTCGCCGTCGACGACGCGGACGAGGTGAGCGACGCTCGCCACCATGCCACGGGTCGAAGGGTTGTCGATCAGCGACGAGCGGCGGCCGATCTTGTTGAGGCCGAGGGCGACCAGCGTTTGACGCTGCGAAGCCGGGCGGCCGATGGGGCTCTTCGTCTGCTCGACGACGAACTTGGTCTGGGTCTGGGAGTCCATGTCTGTCCTCCTCAGACTTCGACGGCGTCGGCGTCCACGCCCTGGCGGCGGGACTGCAGGGTGGACACCTTGAGGTTGCGGCGAGCCGCGACCTGGCGGGGCGAATCCTCGTGGATGAGCGCGTCGAAGGTGGCGCGAACCATGTTGTAGGGGTTCGACGAGCCCTGGCTCTTCGCCACGACGTCGTGGACGCCGAGCGTTTCGAAGACGGCGCGCATCGGGCCGCCGGCGATGATGCCGGTGCCGGCCGGGGCGGCCCGCAGGATCACGCGCCCGGCGCCGTGGCGTCCGTTCACGTCGTGATGGAGGGTGCGGCCTTCGCGCAGCGGCACGCGGATCATGCCGCGCTTGGCGGCTTCCGTCGCCTTGCGGATGGCTTCCGGCACTTCGCGCGCCTTGCCGTGGCCGTAGCCGACGCGGCCCTTCTGGTCGCCGACGACGACGAGCGCCGCGAAGCCGAAGCGCCGGCCGCCCTTCACCACCTTGGCGACGCGGTTGATGTGGACCAGCTTGTCCACGAATTCATTGTCGCGATCCTCGCGGTCGCGCTCTCTTTCACGAGCCATCTAAACTGTCCGTCACTGACGCGGCGACCCGGGATGGGCCCTGCCGCTCGCTGGGATGGTGCCGTCGCGGATGAGCGAAAGCGCGGGGATGCGGTCAGAACCGCCCCGCGCCACGCCGACCCTGCAAGGGAACGGGCCGACCTGTATCCGACGCTTCCGTCTGACACAAGCCGGCCCGCTGATCTTCGAAACCGAAGCGACGCTTCGATCAGAACTTGAGGCCACCCTCGCGGGCGCCGTCGGCCAGCGCCTTGACGCGGCCGTGGTACATGTAGGCGCCGCGGTCGAAGACGACCTCGGTCACGCCGGCCTCGACGGCACGCTGGGCCACCAGCTTGCCGATCTGCTCGGCGGCCGCCTTGTCGGCGCCCGTCTTGAGGCCCTCGCGGTTCGACTTCTCCAGCGTGGACGCCGAAGCCAGTGTGACGCCGCGCGCGTCGTCGATCACCTGCGCGTAGATCTGCTTGGAAGACCGGAAGACCGAAAGGCGGGGACGGCCGCCGGCGTTCTTGCGAATCGCCAGACGGACGCGAGCCTTGCGGCGGTCGGAAAGATCGCTCTTGCTCATCGCCCTTACTTCTTCTTGCCTTCCTTGCGGAAGATGAACTCGCCCGCGTACTTCACGCCCTTGCCCTTGTAGGGCTCCGGCGGACGATAGGAGCGAATCTCGGAGGCCACCTGGCCGACTTCGCGCTTGTCGATGCCGGTGATGACCAGTTCGGTCGGCTTCGTGGCCTTGATGTCGATGCCATCCGGGATCGGATAGTCGACGTCGTGGCTGTAGCCGAGCGACAGGACGAGCTTCTTGCCCTGCACCGCGGCCTTGTAGCCGACGCCGGTGATCTCGAGCTTGCGCTCGAAGCCCGCCGACACGCCGGTCACGAGATTGTTGATCATCGCGCGCGACATGCCCCACATGGCCTGCGCGCGCTTGGTCTCGGAACGGGGCTTCACCGAAACCTCGTTGTCGTTGAGCGCCACGTCGCAGTCGTCGGGCACCGTGAAGGACAGAGTCCCCTTGGCGCCCTTGACCTGAACCGACTGGCCCTCGATTGTCGCGGTCACGCCCTTGGGGAGCGAGACCGGCTTCTTACCGACCCTGGACATCGTTCATTCCTTCATGGCTCAGGTCAGAAGACCTTGCACAGGACCTCTCCGCCGACATTGTTGTCGCGGGCGGCGTGGTCAGCCATGACGCCCTTGGGCGTCGACACGATCGTGATGCCCAGGCCGTTGGCGACGCGCGGCAGGGCGTCGACGGCCGCGTACACGCGGCGGCCGGGGCGCGACACGCGCTCGATCATCTTGATGACCGGGGCGTTGTCGAAATACTTCAGCTCGATGTCGAACTCGGTGCGGCCGTTGCCGTGGTCCGTCGTCGAGTATCCGCGGATGAAGCCTTCCTGCTCCAGCACGTCGAGGACGTTGGCGCGGAGCCGGGAACCCGGCGTCGACACCTTACCCTTCTTGCGGAGCTGGGCGTTGCGGATGCGGGTGAGCATGTCACCCAGGGGATCGTTCACCGACATAGTTCGCCTCCCCTCACCAGCTCGACTTCACGAGGCCTGGGATCAGGCCCTTGTTGCCCAGCTCGCGGAGCGCGATGCGGGACATCTTCATCTTGCGATACACCGAGCGCGACCGGCCCGACACCTCGCACCGGTTGCGGATGCGCGCCGCGGCCGAGTTGCGGGGCAGCTCGCTGAGCTTCAGCCGCGCCTCGAAACGCTCCTCCATCGGGAGGTTGGCGTCGTCGGCAATGCCCTTCAGCTTGGCCCGCTTGGCGGCGTACTGCTTCACCAGCGACCGCCGGTGCTCATTCTTCTCGACAGAACTCTTCTTAGCCATTGAGTCGTCCTCTCCTTTCCGCGTCTGAAGCCGTGCTGGACTGCACGGCGGGGCCAGGGCCTCCCCCTGCCCCCGCTGACCTCACTGCCGGAACGGGAAATTGAATGCCTTCAGAAGCGCGCGCGCTTCGTCGTCGGTCTTCGCCGTGGTGCAGACGATGATGTCCATGCCGAGCATCGTCTCGGCCTTGTCATAATCGATCTCGGGGAAGATGATGTGCTCCTTGATGCCCATGGCGAAGTTGCCGCGGCCGTCGAAGGACTTGGCGCTCAGGCCGCGGAAATCGCGGATGCGCGGGAGCGCGACCGTGATCAGGCGGTCGAGGAACTCGTACATGCGCGTGTCGCGCAACGTCACCTTGGCGCCGAGCGGCATGCCTTCGCGGACCTTGAAGGTCGAAATGGCGTTGCGCGCGTGGGTGATGACGGGCTTCTGGCCCGCGATCAGCGACAGGTCGGAAGCGGCGCTCGTCACCTTCTTGGTGTCGTTGACGGCTTCGCCGACGCCCATGTTCAGCACGATCTTGTCGAGCCGCGGCACGGCGAGCTGGTTCGTGTAGCCGAACTGCTCCACCATCGCCTGGCGGATCGTGTCGCGGTAGATCTGCTTCATCCGCGGCACGTAGCCGGCGGGGAGGGCCGGCGAGGCCTCCATGTTGATGTCGGAGCCCGACTTGCGGTTCTCCTTGCCCTTGGCGGCCTTCTTGCCGCCGGTGGCCTGTGCCTCAGCCATCGATCTGATCTCCCGAACCCTTGGCGACACGGACCTTGCGGCCGTCCTCGAGCACCTTGAAGCCCACGCGGACCGGCTTGCCGGTCGTCGGGTGCTGCAGGGCGAGGTTCGACAGGTGGATCGTCGCTTCCTTGGTGATGATGCCGCCTTCCTGGCGCTGGCTCTGCGCCTGGTGGCGCTTGACGAGGTTAACGCCGCGCACGATGGCGCGCTCGTCCTTCGGCATGACCTGGAGCACCTCGCCCGTGTTGCCGCGGTCGCGGCCGGTCAGCACGACGACCTTGTCGCCCTTCTTGATCTTGGCGGCCATCACAGCACCTCCGGGGCCAGCGAAATGATCTTCATGTGGTTCTTGGCGCGCAGTTCGCGCGGAACCGGCCCGAAGATGCGGGTGCCGACCGGCTCGGACTGGTTGTTCACGATGACGGCGGCGTTGCTATCGAAGCGGATGACGGTGCCGTCGGCGCGCTTGATGTCCTTGGCGGTGCGAACCACCACGGCCTTCATCACGTCGCCCTTCTTCACGCGGCCGCGCGGGATGGCCTCCTTGATGGACACGACGATGATGTCGCCCACGCCGGCATACTTCCGCTTGGAGCCGCCGATGACCTTGATGCACATGACGCGGCGGGCGCCGGAATTGTCAGCGACATCGAGGTTAGTCTGCATCTGAATCATGGATATGACTTTCTGTCAGAACGGTTTCCGGCATCGCGTGCCGGACTGCGCCTGGCGGGGTTCGGGGGGCCGCTCAGGGCCCCTCCCCCGGATCGGCTTCAGGCTGAGGCTTCGGCCCCGGTCTTCGCCGCCGCGTCCGCGCCGAGGACGATCCAGCGCTTCAACTTCGAGATCGGCCGCGTTTCCTCGATGGAAACGATGTCGCCGACCTTGAAGGTGCGGGCCTCGTCGTGCGCGTGGTAGTTCTTGGAGCGGCGCACGGTCTTCTTCAGCAGCGGATGGGTGAAGCGACGCTCCACCTTCACCACCACGGTCTTCTCCTGCTTGTCGCTGACGACCACGCCCTGGAGGATACGCTTCGGCATCTGTTGTCTCTCACCCGTTCGCTGCGGCGCGCTTCATCGCCGCCAGGGTCTTCACCCGGGCGATGTCGCGGCGGACCGTGCGGACCGTGGAGGTGTTCTCCAATTGCCCGGTGGCGCGGCGGAAGCGCAAGTTGAACTGTTCGCGCTTCAAGCGAAGCACTTCGTCGTTGAGCTGGTCGTCCGACATGACCCAGAGGTCGGACAGGCGCTGCTTGGTCTTCATGATGGTCCTACCTCACTCGGCGATGCGTTCGACGAAGCGCGTCTTGATCGGCAGCTTCGCGGCGGCGAGGCGGAGTGCCTCCTTGGCGAGATCGACCGGCACGCCGTCGAGCTCGAACATGATACGCCCGGGGTGGACGCGGGCGGCCCAGAACTCCGGAGCGCCCTTGCCCTTGCCCATCCGGACCTCGGTCGGCTTCTTCGACACCGGCACGTCCGGGAAGATGCGGATCCAAACGCGGCCGGCGCGCTTCATGTGGCGGGTGAGGGCGCGGCGGGCGGCCTCGATCTGGCGGGCGGTGACGCGCTCCGGCTCCATGGCCTTCAGGCCGTACTGGCCGAAGTTGAGCTCGAAGCCGCCCTTGGCTTCGCCGCTGATCCGGCCCTTGAAGGCCTTGCGGAAGCGGGTTCGCTTGGGTTGCAACATGGGAAAGGGGTCCTGAAAGTCGGTCGGAGCACGTCCGGACCGCTCGAAGGCCCTTTCAGAGGCCCCGAGGTCGGTCGATGGGTCTTGCTATTTCATGCCGGAGCACGTCACGCAACCGTCAACGTGCGCCGAAAGCGCGGAACTTCCCTGCGGAAGCCCGCGCCCTGTGGTCGATCAGGCCGTTCAGGCCCGCTCGCGCCGGCGATCCCGGTCACGGTCACGGTCGCGGCCGCCGCGGTCGTCGTCGCGGCGACGGCGCTCGCCGCCCGGGGCGTGTTCCTGGTTGGCGGCGCGCTTGTCCTGCGCCATCGGATCGTGCTCGAGGATCTCGCCCTTGAAGATCCACACCTTGATGCCGCAGGTGCCGTAGGCCGTGTTGGCCGTGGCGACGCCGTAGTCGACATCGGCGCGCAGCGTGTGCAGCGGCACCCGGCCCTCGCGGTACCACTCCTGGCGGGCGATTTCGGCGCCGCCGAGTCGACCGGAGCAGTTGATGCGGATGCCTTCGGCGCCCAGGCGCATGGCGGACTGGACGGCGCGCTTCATGGCGCGGCGGAACGCGACGCGGCGCTCGAGCTGCTGCGCGATCGAATCGGCCACGAGGGTGGCGTCGACCTCGGGTTTGCGAACCTCGACGATGTTGATCACCACCTCGGACGAGGTGATCTTCGACACCATCTTGCGGAGCTTGTCGATGTCGGCGCCCTTCTTGCCGATCACCACGCCCGGACGCGCCGAGTGGATGGTGACGCGGCACTTCCGGTGCGGACGCTCGATGACGATCTTGGAGATCGCCGCCTGCTTCAACGCCGCCATGAGGACCTCGCGGATCTTCATGTCCTCGTGCAGCAGCTTGCCGTACTCGCCCTTGCTGGCGAACCAGCGCGAATCCCAGGTGCGGTTGATGCCGAGCCGCAGCCCGATCGGATTGACCTTCTGACCCATGGCTAAATCCTTCAGGCCGCCGACTGGACTTCGCGGACGATGATGGTGAGGTTCGAGAAGGGCTTCTCGATCCGGCCGGCCCGGCCGCGGGCGCGGGGGCTGAAGCGCTTCATCACCATGGCCTTGCCGACATAGGCCTCCGACACGATGAGGTCGTCGACGTCGAGCTCGTGGTTGTTCTCGGCGTTGGCGATAGCGCTTTCCAGCGCCTTCTTGACCTCGACGGAGATGCGCTTGCGCGAGAATTCGAGGTCGGCCAAGGCCGTCTCGACCTTCTTGCCGCGGATGAGCTGAGCCAGCAGGTTCAGCTTCTGCGGGGACACGCGCAGCATGCGCGCGACGCACTTCGCCTCGTTCTCGGGGAGCGCGCGGGGCTTCGCCTGCTTGCTCATCGGATCACCTCTTGGACTTCTTGTCCGCGGCGTGGCCGTGGAACGTGCGGGTGGGCGAGAACTCGCCGAACTTGTGGCCGATCATGTCCTCGGTCACGGTGACCGGGACGTGCTTGTGGCCGTTATGGACGCCGAAGGTCAAGCCGACGAACTGCGGCAGGATGGTGGAGCGACGGCTCCACATCTTGATAACTTCGGATCGGCCACCCGAGCGAACGGTATCTGCCTTCTTGAGCAGGTAACCGTCGACGAAGGGCCCCTTCCAGATCGAACGTGACATGGATAGCCCTCACTTCTTCCGGGCGTGGCGGGAGGCGACGATGAACTTGCCCGTCGACTTGTTGGTGCGCGTCTTCTTGCCCTTGGTGGGCTTGCCCCACGGCGTCACCGGGTGACGACCGCCGGAGGTGCGGCCTTCGCCGCCGCCGTGCGGATGATCGACCGGGTTCATCGTGACGCCGCGGTTGTGCGGGCGCCGTCCGAGCCAGCGGCGGCGACCCGCCTTGCCGTAGGAGATGTTCATGTGGTCGGGGTTGGACACCGACCCAATCGTGGCGAAGCACTGGCCGTTGATCAGGCGCTGCTCGCCCGACGACAGGCGCAGCGACACGTAGCCGGCATCGCGGCCGACGATCTGGGCATAGGCGCCGGCGGAGCGGGCGATCGCGCCGCCCTTGCCGATCTTCATCTCGATGTTGTGCACGATCGTGCCCACCGGGATGGCCGACAGCGGCATGGCGTTACCGGGCTTCACGTCGGCCTGGCGGCTCGCCACCACCTCGTCGCCGACGCCGAGCTTCTGCGGCGCGATGATGTAGGCGGCTTCGCCGTCCGCGTAGCGGACGAGGGCGATGAAGGAGGTGCGGTTCGGATCGTATTCGATCCGCTCCACCTTGCCCGGCTGGTCGAGCTTGCGACGCTTGAAGTCGATGATCCGGTAGGTCTGCTTGTGGCCGCCGCCGCGGAACCGCACGGTGATGCGGCCCGTGTTGGAGCGGCCGCCCGACTTGGACAGACCCTCGGTCAGGATCTTCAGCGGCTTGCCCTTGTAGAGCCCGCTGCGATCGACGATCACGAGCTGGCGAAGGCTCGGCGTGATCGGTTTGAATGTCTTCAGTGCCATGGCACTTTTATCCTTATGCCTGCGCTCAGAGACCCGTGGTGACGTCGATCTTGTGCCCGGCCGCGAGCGTCACGATGGCCTTCTTCAGGTCGGCCTGACGACCCTTGATGCCGCGGAACGTCTTGGCCTTGCCCTTGCGGATCGTGGTGTTGACCGCTTCGACCTTCACGTCGAACAGCTGTTCGACGGCGGCCTTGATCTCCGGCTTGGTCGCCGTCTTGGCGACCTTGAAGACGACCTGGTTGAAGTCGGACGCGGCCGTGGCCTTCTCGGTGATGACCGGCGACAGGATCACGTCGTAGTGGCGGGGGTCCTGGCTCATTTGAATCGCAGCTCCAGCGCGTCCACCGCAGCCTTGGTCAGGACCAGCTTGTTGCGACGCAGAATGTCGTAAACGTTGATCCCCTGGACCGGCAGAACGTCGATCATCGGGATGTTTCGGGCGGCGCGGGCGAAGTTCTCCTCGACGGCGGCGCCGTCGATGATGAGCGCGCTCTTCAGGCCGGCCGTGGCGAACTTCTGCTTCAGCAGCTTCGTCTTATGCTCGGCCGCGGAGGCGGCGCCCCACACGATCAGGTCGCCCTCGGCCGCCTTGGAGGACAGCGCGTGGCGAAGCGCCAGGGCGCGCACCTTCTTGGGCAGGTCGTGGGCATGGGAGCGCACGACGGGGCCGAACGCGCGACCGCCGCCGCGGAACTGCGGCACGCGGGCGGAGCCGTGACGCGCCGAACCGGTGCCCTTCTGCTTGTAGAGCTTCTTGCCCGTGCGGGCGATCTCGGCCCGGCCCTTGGTCTTGTGCGTGCCGGCGCGCCGCTTGGCGAGCTGGTAGCGGATCATCCGGGCGATGAGGTCCTGGCGGGGCTCCAGGCCGAAGATGGTGTCGTCGAGCTCGACCGAACCGTCGGTCTGGCCGTCGAGGGAGGTGATGTCGATCTTCATTGGCTCAATCAACCCTCGATGGCGGCTTCGGCGGCCGGGGCGGCGTCGGTGACCTCGGACGTCATGCGGAACTTGCCGGGCATCGGCAGGTCCTTGTGGGGCGCCTTCTTGATGGCGTCCCGCACGTAGATGTAGCCGCCGACCGTGCCGGGGACCGCGCCCTCGACGAGGATCAGGCCGCGCTCGACGTCGGTGCGGACGACCTTGAGGTTCAGGGTGGTCACGCGGTCGACGCCCATGTGGCCGGCCATCTTCTTGTTCTTGAACGTCTTGCCGGGGTCCTGGCGACCGCCGGTCGAGCCGTGCGAGCGGTGCGACACCGACACGCCGTGGGTGGCCCGCAGGCCGCCGAAGTTCCAACGCTTCATCGGGCCGGCGAAGCCCTTGCCGGTGGAGGTGCCCGTCACGTCGACGAACTGCCCCGGCACGAAATGGTCGGCCTGAAATTCGGCGCCGACGGGGATCATGTGATCCGCCTCGACCCGGAACTCGGCCAGCTTCATCTTCGGCTCGACCTTGGCGATGGCGAAGCGCTCGCGCTCGGCCTTCGACACGTTCTTCACCTTGGCCTTGCCGATACCGATCTGCAACGCGCTGTAGCCGTTCACCTCGGCCGTGCGATGCGCCACGACCTGGCAACCGTCGAGTTTGAGCACCGTCACCGGCACATGTTCGCCCGCTTCCGTGAAAACACGGGTCATTCCGACCTTCTGGGCGATGACACCTGACCGCATGTCAGATTTCCTTCAAGATACTTCGCTACAGCGTATCGCAGTGGGCGGACGTCAGATCTTGATCTCGACGTCGACGCCGGCGGCCAGATCGAGCTTCATCAGCGCGTCAACCGTCTGCGGAGTGGGATCCACGATGTCGAGGACACGCTTGTGCGTGCGGATCTCGAACTGCTCGCGGGACTTCTTGTCCACGTGGGGCGAACGGTTCACGGTGAACTTCTCGATCCTCGTGGGCAGCGGGATTGGGCCACGGACCTGAGCGCCAGTGCGGCGCGCCGTGGACACGATCTCCTTGGTCGAGGCATCGAGCACGCGGTGATCGAAGGCCTTGAGCCGGATGCGGATGTTCTGGGCGTTCATCGTCATGTCCCCTGATCGGTTGGAGCGGGAGCAGAGCTCCCGCTCCCCGACCTGTTGGCTTCTTATTCGATGATCGAGGCGACGACGCCGGCGCCGACGGTGCGGCCGCCTTCACGGATGGCGAAGCGGAGCTTCTCCTCCATGGCGATCGGCACGATCAGGGCGACGGTCATCGTCACGTTGTCGCCGGGCATCACCATCTCGGTGCCCTCGGGGAGGGTCACGATGCCGGTCACGTCCGTGGTGCGGAAGTAGAACTGCGGGCGGTAGTTGGTGAAGAACGGCGTGTGACGGCCACCCTCGTCCTTGGTGAGGATGTAGGCCTCGGCCTTGAACTTGGTGTGGGGCTTCACGGAGCCGGGTTTGCACAGGATCTGGCCGCGCTCGACGTCCTCGCGCTTGGTGCCGCGCAGAAGGCAGCCGACGTTGTCGCCCGCCATGCCCTGGTCGAGCAGCTTGCGGAACATCTCGACGCCGGTGACCGTGGTCTTCACGGTGGCCTTCAGGCCGACGATCTCGATTTCCTCGCCGACCTTGACGATCCCGCGCTCGATGCGGCCGGTCACGACGGTGCCGCGGCCGGAGATCGAGAACACGTCCTCGACCG
The DNA here is from genome assembly GCF_004137685.1 of Lichenibacterium minor. Classification (GTDB taxonomy): domain Bacteria; phylum Pseudomonadota; class Alphaproteobacteria; order Rhizobiales; family Beijerinckiaceae; genus Lichenihabitans; species Lichenihabitans minor. The sequence goes on from NZ_QYBB01000001.1 coordinate 180,274, forward strand.
GCATCAGGAAGGGCTGGTCGACGGGGCGCTCGGGCTGCGGGATGTAGGCGTCGACCGTCTCCATCAGCTTGAGCACGGCGTCATGGCCGATCTCGGGGCGCTTGTTCTCGAGCGCACACAGGGCGGAACCCTGCGTAATCGGGATATCGTCGCCGGGGAAGTCGTACTTCGACAGCAGCTCGCGGATTTCGAGCTCGACGAGTTCGAGGAGCTCGGCGTCGTCGACCATGTCGACCTTGTTCATGAACACCACCAGGGCGGGGACGCCGACCTGGCGGGCGAGCAGGATGTGCTCGCGGGTCTGCGGCATCGGGCCGTCGGCGGCCGACACGACCAGGATCGCGCCGTCCATCTGGGCGGCGCCCGTGATCATGTTCTTTACGTAGTCGGCGTGGCCGGGGCAGTCGACGTGGGCGTAGTGGCGGTTCTTGGTCTCGTACTCGACGTGAGCGGTCGAGATCGTGATGCCGCGGGCCTTCTCTTCGGGAGCCTTGTCGATCTGGTCGTAGGCCGTGAAGGTGGCGCCGCCGGACTCGGCGAGGATCTTGGTGATGGCCGCGGTCAGCGACGTCTTGCCGTGATCGACGTGCCCGATGGTGCCGATGTTGCAGTGCGGCTTATTCCGCGCGAACTTTTCCTTAGCCATGGAAGGCTCCTCTCAAGCTTCGTTCTACGTGTGGGGAGGTCAGGCGTACTTCGCCTGGACCTTGGCAGCCTCGTTGGCCGGGACCTGCTCGTAATGATCGAACTGCATCGTGAAGGTGGCGCGCCCCTGGGAGAAGGAGCGGAGCTGGTTCACGTAGCCGAACATGTTGGCCAGCGGCACCATGGCGTTGATGACGTTGGCGTTGCCGCGCACGTCCTGGCCCTGGATCTGCCCACGGCGGGAGTTCAGGTCGCCGATGCAGGACCCGGTGTATTCTTCCGGCGTCACGACCTCGACCTTCATGATCGGCTCGAGCAGAACCGACCCGCCCTTCTGCAACGCTTCCCGGAAGGCCGCCCGGGACGCGATCTCGAATGCCAGGACCGACGAGTCGACGTCGTGGAAGGCGCCGTCGATCAGGGTGGCCTTGACGTCCACGACGGGGAAGCCCGCCAGGATGCCGGCGCCCATGACCGAATTGATGCCCTTCTCGACGCCCGGCACGTATTCCTTCGGCACCGCGCCGCCGATGATCTTAGACTCGAACAGGTTGCCTGCGCCGGCCTCGTTCGGCTCGAAGACGATCTTGACGCGGGCGAACTGGCCCGTGCCGCCGGTCTGCTTCTTGTGCGTGTAGTCCTGCTCGACGCGGCGGGTCAGCTTCTCGCGGTAGGCCACCTGGGGGGCGCCGATGTTGGCATCCACCTTGTAGGTCCGGCGCAGGATGTCGACCTTGATGTCGAGGTGGAGCTCGCCCATCCCCTTCAGGATGGTCTGGCCCGACTCCTGGTCGGTCGACACGCGGAACGACGGGTCCTCGGCGGCCAGCTTCTGCAGGGCGACGCCCAGCTTCTCCTGGTCGGCCTTGGACTTCGGCTCGATCGCGATCTCGATGACCGGCTCGGGGAATTCCATCTTCTCCAGGATCACGGGCTTCTGCATGTCGCAGAGCGTGTCGCCGGTGCGTGTGTCCTTCAGGCCCGCCATGGCGACGATGTCGCCCGCATAGGCTTCCTTGATGTCCTCGCGATTGTTCGCGTGCATCAGGAGCATGCGCCCGATGCGCTCCTTCTTATCCTTGGTCGAGTTCATCACGGTCGTGCCGCTCTCGATGTGACCCGAGTAGATGCGGCAGAAGGTGATGGTCCCCACGAAGGGGTCGTCCATGATCTTGAAGGCGAGCAGGGAGAAGGGCTCGGCGTCGGACGCCGGGCGGGTGACCTCCTCCTCGGTGTTGACGTCGATGCCCTTGATCGACTCGCGGTCGACCGGGGATGGGAGATAGTCGACGACGGCGTCGAGCAGGGGCTGCACGCCCTTGTTCTTGAAGGCCGTGCCGCAGAGCACGGGATGGAACGAGATCTGGCGGACCGCCTTGCGGATGAGGCGCTTCAGCGTCTCCTCGGAGGGCTCCTCGCCGTCGAGGTAGGCCGACATGGCGTCGTCGTCGAGTTCGACGGCGGCTTCGATCATCGCCAGGCGGTATTCCTTGGCGCGGTCGAGAAGGTCGGCCGGGATCTCCTCGTCGTGATAGTTCGCGCCGAGGTTCTCGTTCTCCCAGACGACCGCCTTCATGCGGACGAGGTCGATGATCCCCTTGAAGTCCGCCTCGGACCCGATCGGCAGCTGGATGCACACCGGACGGCCGCCGACGCGAGTCTTGATGTCATCGACGCACTTGTAGAAATCGGCGCCGATCTTGTCCATCTTGTTGACGAAGCAGATGCGGGGCACGTTGTACTTGTCGGCCTGGCGCCAAACCGTCTCGGTCTGGGGTTCGACGCCCTGGTTGCCGTCGAGCACGCAGACGGCGCCGTCGAGCACGCGGAGCGAACGCTCCACCTCGATGGTGAAGTCCACGTGGCCGGGGGTGTCGATGATGTTGAGGCGCTTGCCATTCCACTGGGTCGTGGTGGCGGCAGACGTGATGGTGATGCCGCGCTCCTGCTCCTGCTCCATCCAGTCCATCGTCGCGGCGCCGTCGTGGACTTCGCCGATCTTATGGGACTTGCCGGAGTAGAAGAGGATCCGCTCGGTCGTGGTCGTCTTGCCCGCATCGATGTGGGCCATGATGCCGAAGTTGCGGTAGTCTTCGATGGGGTGGCTGCGGGGCATGGATCGATCCTCGGACGGCGCGTGTTCGCCGGATTACCAGCGATAGTGCGAGAAGGCGCGGTTGGCTTCCGCCATCCGGTGCGTGTCTTCCCGCTTCTTGACGGCATTACCGCGGTTGTTGGCGGCGTCCATCAGTTCGGCCGACAGGCGGTCGACCATGGTCTTGTCGTTGCGGCCGCGGGCCGCGGTGATGAGCCAGCGGATCGCCAGCGCCTGACGGCGCTCGGGGCGGACTTCGACCGGCACCTGGTAGGTGGCGCCGCCGACGCGCCGCGAGCGGACCTCGATGGCGGGGGCGACGTTATCGAGCGCCTGCATGAAGATCGGCAGGGGCTCGACCCGGAGGCGCTGCTCGATGTTCTCGAAGGCGCCGTAGACGATCGCCTCGGCGACCGACTTCTTGCCGTCGTACATGATCGAGTTCATGAACTTCGTGAGCGTCACGTCGCCGTACTTGGCGTCCGGGATGATCTCACGCTTCTCTGCGCTGTGGCGGCGGGACATCGTGTTCGTTCCTTACTTCGGACGCTTCGCGCCGTACTTCGACCGGCGCTGGCGGCGGTCCTTCACGCCCTGGGTGTCGAGCACGCCGCGGATGATGTGGTAGCGCACGCCCGGCAGATCCTTGACGCGGCCGCCGCGGATCATCACCACGGAATGTTCCTGGAGATTGTGGCCCTCGCCCGGGATGTAACCGATGACCTCGAAGCCGTTGGTCAGGCGGACCTTGGCGACCTTGCGGAGAGCCGAGTTCGGCTTCTTCGGGGTCGTCGTGTAGACGCGCGTGCACACGCCGCGCTTCTGCGGGCTCTGCTGGAGAGCGGGCACCGTGTTGCGCGCCTTGGCGACGACGCGCGGCTTGCGGATCAACTGACTGATCGTCGGCATGTTTGCTTCTCTAGGTCCGATCCGAGCGGCCCGGCATGGCGAAAACGCCGGCGCCGAAACGCGTGCAAAGCGAAGTGCGCTCATGATCCTGCGAGGATCTCAAGCGCACGAAACGCAGAGGACCACGACGCTCACGCACCGCGATCATGCTTCTTTCGATGACCCGGACCGCGGCTGCGATCGAGGCTTGGTCTCAGGTGAGGCCGGCAGCGTTTAGGCTCTTATGGGTCCAGGACGCGTCGTCCCGAAGCAAAGGTGCCTACGGCCTGCCGAAAGTTGCCCTTCTTTAACGGGCGACTCGGGGGGCGTCAACCGCTTTGCCCGGCTGCGCCCGGAGAAACTGCCGCGCGGACTGGCGCCAGGGCGCTCCCGACAGTTTCCGCCGACCGAAACGGCGCCCCCCTCCCCCGAAACGAAGAAGGGGCGCCGAAGCGCCCCTTCCCCCATGGTCGATGGCCTCGGCGTCACTCCGCCGGGGCGGGTGCCGGCAGGCGGGGCAGCGTTTCCTGCGACGCCTGGGCCTTCTGGGCCAGGATCATGTCGTCGCGGGACGCCGCGACGCGCTTCAGCTTCGACATCGCCGCGCCCGTGCCGGCCGGGATGAGCCGGCCCACGATGACGTTCTCCTTCAGCCCCTCCAGCGTGTCCTTCTTGCCGTTGACGGCCGCCTCGGTGAGCACGCGGGTGGTTTCCTGGAACGAGGCCGCCGAGATGAACGACCGCGTCTGCAGCGACGCCTTGGTGATGCCGAGCAGCACCGGGGTGCCGGAGGCGAGCTTCTTGCCCTCCGCCTGCGCGGCGGCATTCGCGGCTTCGAGCTCGACGTGGTCGACCTGCTCGCCGGGCAGGAAGTCCGTCTCGCCCGGATCCACGATGTCGACCTTCTGCAGCATCTGCCGGACGATGACCTCGATGTGCTTGTCGTTGATCGACACGCCCTGCAGCCGGTAAACCTCCTGGATCTCGTTGACGAGATAGGCGGCCAGCTCCTCGACGCCCTTGATCGCCAGGATGTCGTGCGGCGCCGGGTTGCCGTCGACGATGTACTCGCCCTTCTCGATGACGTCGCCGTCCTGGAGATGGATGTGCTTGCCCTTGGGGATCAGGTACTCGACGGGCTCCGCACCTTCTTCGTGCGGGACGATCTGGAGGCGCTGCTTGTTCTTGTAGTCCTTGCCGAACTGGATGATGCCCGAGATTTCCGCGATGATCGCGTGGTCCTTAGGCCGCCGGGCTTCGAACAGCTCGGCGACGCGCGGCAGACCGCCGGTGATGTCGCGGGTCTTGGCGCCTTCCATCGAGATGCGGGCCACCACGTCGCCGGCCTTGACGGTCGCGCCGGGATCGAAGGCGATGATCGACTCGACGGGCAGCAGGTAGCGGGCATCGCCGCCGCGGGCCACCTTGGCGATCTTGCCGTCGGCGCCCTTGATGACGATGGCGGGCTTCAGGCTGGCCGAGCGCTGGTTCAGGCGCCAGTCCATGACCATGCGCTTGGCGATGCCGGTCGCCTCGTCGATGCTTTCCGACATCGACGAGCCTTCCACCAGGTCCTCGAAGCCGACGACGCCGTCGATCTCGGTCATGATCGGCCGGGTGTAGGGGTCCCACTCGGCGATGCGCTGGCCGCGCTTCACCTTGTCGCCTTCGTCCACCTTGAGCCGTGCGCCGTACTGCACGCGATGGGACGCGCGTTCCGTGCCGTCGGGCCCGAGGACCACGATGGCGACGTTGCGGGCCATGACCATCAGGTCGCCTTCCGCGTTGCGGGCGATGGCCTTGTTGCGGAAGCCGATCGTGCCGTCGAAGCTCGTCTCGATGAAGGACGAGTCGGCGATCTGCGCGGCGCCGCCGATGTGGAACGTGCGCATGGTCAGCTGCGTGCCGGGCTCGCCGATCGACTGCGCCGCGATGACGCCGACCGCTTCACCCATGTTGACGGGCGTGCCGCGGGCGAGGTCGCGCCCGTAGCAGGTCGCGCAGACGCCGTTCTTCGACTCGCAGGTCAGCACCGACCGGATCTTCACCTCCTGGATGCCGGCGGCGTTGATGCGCTCGATGTGCCACTCCTGGATCATCTCCCCGGTGGCGACGATGACGTTGCCGTCCTGGTCCTTGAGGTCCTCCGCCGTGGTGCGGCCGAGGATGCGGATCGCCAAGGAGGCCACCACCTGCCCGGCGTCCAGGATCGCCCGCATCTTGATGCCGCCCTGCGAGCCGCAGTCGACCGTCGAGATGATGGCGTCCTGCGCCACGTCGACGAGGCGGCGCGTCAGATAGCCGGAGTTGGCCGTCTTCAGCGCCGTGTCGGCGAGGCCCTTGCGGGCGCCGTGGGTCGAGGAGAAGTACTCGAGAACGGTCAGGCCTTCCTTGAAGTTCGAGATGATCGGCGACTCGATGATCTCGCCCGACGGCTTCGCCATCAGGCCGCGCATGGCGGCGAGCTGCTTCATCTGCGTGGGCGACCCACGGGCACCGGAGTGGCTCATCATGTAGATGGAGTTGATCGGCTTGTCCTTGCCGCCCTCGTCCTTCTTCACGGAGGAGATGCGGATCATCATCTCCTCGGCGAGCTTGTCCGAGCACTTGGCCCAGGCATCGACGACCTTGTTGTACTTCTCGCCCTGGGTGATCAGGCCGTCGTTGTACTGCTGCTCGTATTCCTTCGCGAGCGCCGAGGTCGACTCGATGATGGCGGGCTTGGTTTCCGGCACCACCATGTCGTCCTTGCCGAAGGAGATGCCGGCGCGGAACGCTTCGCGGAAGCCGAGTGCCATGATCCGGTCGCAGAAGATCACGGTCTCCTTCTGCCCGCAGTTGCGGTAGACCGTGTCGATCATGTTCGAGATCTCCTTCTTCGTCATCAGCTTGTTGGCGACGTCGAAGGGGATCTTGGCGTGGTCGGGCAGCAGCTGGCCGAGGATCATGCGGCCCGGCGTGGTGTCGAAGATCTTGGACTTGCGCACCCCGTCCTCGTAGGTCCAGGCGCGCCCCTTGATCTTCGTGTGCAGCGTGATCGCCTTCGCCGCGATGGCGTGCTCGATCTCACCCATGTTGGAGAAGTAGCCGCCCAACGGCATCTTGGTCGTCGGGTCTTCCGAATACTGGCCGACGTCGCCGTCGACCATCAGGGTGACGTAGTAGAGGCCGAGGACGATGTCCTGCGACGGCACGATGATGGGCAGGCCGTTGGCGGGGTGCAGGATGTTGTTCGTCGACATCATGAGCACGCGGGCTTCGAGCTGCGCTTCGAGGCTCAGCGGCACGTGGACGGCCATCTGGTCGCCGTCGAAGTCCGCGTTGAAGGCGGCGCAGACCAGCGGGTGCAGCTGGATCGCCTTGCCCTCGATCAGCGTCGGCTCGAAGGCCTGGATGCCCAGGCGATGCAGCGTCGGCGCGCGGTTGAGCATCACGGGATGCTCGCGGATCACCTCGTCCAGGATGTCCCAGACCTCGGGCTTCTCCTTCTCGACGAGCTTCTTCGCCTGCTTCACCGTGGTGGACAGGCCCTTCGCGTCGAGGCGCGAATAGATGAAGGGCTTGAACAGCTCCAGCGCCATCTTCTTCGGCAGGCCGCACTGGTGCAGCTTCAGCTCCGGGCCGACGACGATGACCGAGCGGCCGGAATAGTCGACGCGCTTGCCGAGCAGGTTCTGGCGGAAGCGGCCCTGCTTGCCCTTCAGCATGTCGGCGAGCGACTTCAGCGGGCGCTTGTTGGCGCCCGTGATGACGCGCCCGCGCCGGCCGTTGTCGAACAGCGCGTCGACCGCCTCCTGAAGCATGCGCTTCTCGTTGCGGATGATGATGTCCGGGGCGCGCAGCTCGATCAGCCGCCGCAGGCGGTTGTTGCGGTTGATGACGCGGCGGTAAAGGTCGTTGAGGTCGGAGGTCGCGAAGCGGCCGCCATCCAGCGGCACCAGCGGGCGCAGGTCCGGCGGGATGACGGGGACTTCGGTCAGGATCATCCACTCGGGCTTGTTGCCCGAATGCATGAAGGCCTCGATGATCTTCAGGCGCTTGGCGAGCTTCTTCGGCTTCAGCTCGGAGGTCGACTCCTGGATCTCGACCTTGAGGTCTTCCGAGATCTTCTGGAGGTCCATGTTGCGCAGGATCTCGCGGATGGCTTCCGCGCCGATCATGGCGGTGAAGCTGTCCTGGCCGTACTCGTCCTGGGCGCGCAGGTACTCGTCCTCGGTGAGGAGCTGACGCTCCTTCATCGGTGTGAGGCCGGGCTCGATGACGATGTAGGACTCGAAGTACAGGATGCGCTCGAGGTCGCGCAGCGTCATGTCGAGCAGGAGCCCGATGCGCGACGGCAGCGACTTCAGGAACCAGATGTGGGCGACGGGGGCGGCGAGGGAGATGTGGCCCATGCGCTCGCGCCGCACGCGCGACAGCGTCACCTCGACGCCGCACTTCTCACAGATGACGCCCTTGTACTTCATGCGCTTGTACTTGCCGCACAGGCACTCGTAGTCCTTGATCGGCCCGAAGATGCGCGCGCAGAACAGGCCGTCCCGCTCCGGCTTGAAGGTACGATAGTTGATGGTTTCCGGCTTCTTGATCTCGCCGAAGGACCACGAGAGGATCTTGTCCGGGGACGCGATGCCGATCTGGATCTGGTCGAAAGCCTGGGGCTGAACCGCCGGGCTGAAAAGGTTCATGACCTCTTGATTCATGGTCTTCTCCAAGAACCCGCGAGCGGGCTCGTCATCTGGAACCGGCGGGCATCGACCGAGGCCGATGTCCACCGCGGAGGAAGCGCGCGGTTCGCGGCTCACCTCGGGAAAATTCACGTCGGGCCCGGCCCCGCGGGCGGGCGCCCCTCGGCGCCGGCGCCGGTCGGCACCCCGGGGAGTTCTGGCGAGCGGCGCGGGGCCGCTCGCCAGGGCATCACTCCGCGGCTTCGGGCAGCGCCTCGGTCTCGGGCTTCACCTTGGACGTCAGCTCGACGTTCAGGCCCAGCGAGCGCATCTCCTTCACCAGCACGTTGAACGACTCGGGGATGCCCGACTCGAACGTGTCGTCGCCGCGCACGATGGCCTCGTAGACCTTGGTGCGGCCGGCCACGTCGTCCGACTTCACGGTCAGCATCTCCTGCAGCGTGTAGGCGGCGCCGTAGGCTTCGAGCGCCCACACCTCCATCTCGCCGAAGCGCTGACCGCCGAACTGCGCCTTGCCGCCCAGCGGCTGCTGGGTGACGAGCGAATAGGGCCCGATGGACCGCGCGTGGATCTTGTCGTCCACGAGGTGGTGGAGCTTCAGCATGTAGATGTAGCCGACCGTCACCTTGCGGTCGAAGGCGTCGCCGGTGCGCCCGTCGTAGAGCGTCGACTGGCCCGAGCCGTCGAGCCCGGCCTGCTCCAGCAGCGTCACGATGTCGGGCTCGTGGGCGCCGTCGAAGACCGGGGTGGCGATGGGAACGCCGCGACGGAGGTTGTGGCCGAGCTCGACCAGCCCCTCGTCGTCGAGGCCCTTCACTTCGGCGTTGGCGCCGTAGATCGCGTCCATCTTCTCCCGCAGCGGGGCGATGTCGCCGTGACCTTCCAGCGCGGCCTGGCGCTGGTAGGCGTTGACGAGCTCGCCCACCTGGCGGCCGAGGCCCGCGCAGGCCCAGCCGAGATGCGTTTCCAGGATCTGGCCGACGTTCATGCGCGACGGCACGCCCAGCGGGTTCAGCACGATCTCGACCGGCGTGCCGTCGGCGAGGAAGGGCATGTCCTCCTGCGGCACGATCTTGGACACCACGCCCTTGTTGCCGTGGCGGCCCGCCATCTTGTCGCCGGGCTGGATCTTGCGCTTCACCGCGACATAGACCTTCACCATCTTCATCACGCCGGGCGGCAGCTCGTCGCCGCGCTGCAGCTTCTCGACCTTGTCGAGGAAGCGGCTTTCCAGCCCCTTCTTCGACTCGTCGTACTGCTTGCGCATGGCCTCGAGCTCGCTCATCACCGCGTCGTCGGCGACGGCGAAGTTCCACCACTGGGACCGCGGGTAGCCCTCGATCACCTCGCGGTCGAGCACGGTCTCCTTCTTGAAGCCGCGCGGGCCGCCGATGCCGGTGTGGCCGTCGAGCACGGTCACCACGCGGGCGTAGACGTTGCGGTCGAGGATCGCGAGCTCGTCGTCGCGGTCCTTGGCCAGCCGCTCGATCTCTTCGCGCTCGATGGCCTGGGCGCGCTCGTCCTTGTCGACGCCGTGGCGGTTGAACACCCGCACCTCGACGATCGTACCCGTGACGCCCGGGGGGACGCGGAGCGACGTGTCGCGGACGTCGGACGCCTTCTCGCCGAAGATGGCGCGGAGCAGCTTCTCCTCCGGCGTCATCGGGCTCTCGCCCTTCGGCGTGATCTTGCCGCACAGGATGTCGCCGGCCTGAACCTCGGCGCCGATGTAGACGATGCCGGCCTCGTCGAGGTTCTTCAGCGCCTCTTCCGACACGTTGGGGATGTCGCGCGTGATCTCCTCCGGCCCGAGCTTGGTGTCGCGAGCCATCACCTCGAACTCCTCGAGGTGGATGGAGGTGAACACGTCCTCCTTGACGATCTTCTCGCTGAGAAGGATCGAGTCCTCGAAGTTGTAGCCGTTCCAGGGCATGAAGGCGACGAGCACGTTGCGGCCGAGCGCCAGGTCGCCGAGGTCCGTCGACGGGCCGTCCGCGATGATGTCGCCCTTCTTCACCCGGTCGCCGACGCGCACGAGCGGCTTCTGGTTGATGCAGGTCGACTGGTTCGAGCGCTGGAACTTCATCAGCCGGTAGATGTCGACGCCGGGCTTGCCGCCGTCCACCTCCTCGGTGGCGCGGATGACGACGCGGGTGGCGTCGATCTGGTCGACGATGCCGGTGCGGCGCGCCGCGATGGCGGCGCCGGAGTCGCGGGCGACCACGGCTTCCATGCCGGTGCCGACCAGCGGCGCGTCGGCCTTCACGAGCGGCACGGCCTGGCGCTGCATGTTCGAGCCCATGAGGGCGCGGTTGGCGTCGTCGTTCTCCAGGAACGGGATCAGCGCCGCCGCCACGGACACGAGCTGCTTCGGCGACACGTCCATGAAGTCGACGCGGTCGACCGGGACCAGCATCACGTCGCCGGCGTGGCGGCACAGCACGAGGTCCTCGGTGAGGGTGTTCTCCTTGCTCAGCGCGGCGTCGGCCTGGGCGACGTAGTGCTTGGTCTCCTCCATCGCCGACAGGTAGACGACGTCGTCCGACACCGCCCCGCCGCGGACGCGACGGTACGGGGCCTCGATGAAGCCGTACTTGTTGACGCGCGCGAAGGTCGCCAGCGAGTTGATCAGGCCGATGTTCGGGCCTTCGGGCGTCTCGATCGGGCAGATGCGGCCGTAATGCGTCGGGTGCACGTCGCGCACCTCGAAGCCGGCGCGCTCGCGCGTCAGGCCGCCCGGGCCGAGCGCCGACAGGCGGCGCTTGTGGGTGATCTCCGACAACGGGTTGGTCTGGTCCATGAACTGCGACAGCTGCGACGAGCCGAAGAACTCGCGCACCGCGGCCGCGGCGGGCTTCGCGTTGATGAGGTCCTGCGGCATCACGGTGTCGATGTCGACGGAGGACATGCGCTCCTTGATGGCGCGCTCCATGCGGAGCAGGCCGAGCCGGTACTGGTTCTCCATCAGCTCGCCGACGGACCGGACGCGGCGGTTGCCGAGATGGTCGATGTCGTCGATCTCGCCGCGGCCGTCGCGCAGGTCGACGAGCGCGCGGGCGACCGCGAGGATGTCGGCCTTGCGGAGCACCCGCACGGTGTCCTCGGCGTCGAGGTCCATGCGCATGTTCATCTTCACGCGCCCCACGGCCGACAGGTCGTAGCGCTCGGGATCGAAGAACAGCGAGTGGAACATCGCCTGCGCGGTGTCGAGCGTCGGCGGCTCGCCGGGGCGCATCACGCGGTAGATGTCGAAGAGCGCGTCTTCGCGCGACGAGTTCTTGTCGACCGCCAGGGTGGTGCGGATGTAGGGGCCGATGTTGATGTGGTCGATGTCGAGGATCGGCAGCGTGTCGAAGCCGTGGTCGAGCAGGCCCGGCAGCGTCTTCGCCGTGATCTCGTCGCCGGCTTCGGCGTAGATCTCGCCCGTCTCGGCGTTGTACAGGTCCTCGGCGAGGTACTGGCCGTAGAGGTCCTCGTCGGTGGCGCGCAGGGCCTTGACGCCCTTCTCGGCGAGCAGGCGAGCCGAGCGGGCGGTGATCTTCTTGCCCAGCTCGACGACGACCTCGCCGGAATCCGCGTCGATCATGTCGACGGTGGCCTTCATCCCCTTCAGCCGCTCGGCGTTGAAGGGCACGCGCCAGCCGTCCGCCGCGTGCTCGTAGCGCACGGTGTTGTAGAAGGTCGACAGGATCTCCTCGCCGTCCATGCCGAGCGCGTAGAACAGCGACGTCACCGGGATCTTACGGCGGCGGTCGATGCGGGCGTAGACGATGTCCTTGGCGTCGAACTCGATGTCGAGCCACGAGCCGCGATAGGGGATGATGCGGGCCGCGAAGAGCAGCTTGCCCGACGAATGGCTCTTGCCCTTGTCGTGGTCGAAGAACACGCCCGGGGAGCGATGCATCTGCGAAACGATGACGCGCTCGGTGCCGTTGATGATGAAGGTGCCGTTCGACGTCATGAAGGGCATGTCGCCCATGTAGACGTCCTGCTCCTTGATGTCCTTGACCGACTTGGCGCCGGTGTCCGGGTCCACGTCGAACACGATGAGGCGCAGCGTCACCTTGAGGGGCGCCGCGAAGGTCATGCCGCGGGCGCGGCACTCGTCGACGTCGAACTTGGGCTGCTCGAACTCGTATTTGACGAATTCGAGCAGGGCCGTGCCGGCGAAGTCCGACACCGGGAAGACGGACTTGAAGACGGATTGCAGCCCCTCGTCGGGGCGGCCGCCCTGGGCCTCATCGACCAGCAGGAATTGATCGTAGGAGGCCTTCTGGACCTCGATCAGGTTGGGCATCTCGGCGACTTCGCGGATGTGGCCGAAAAATTTGCGGACCCGCTTCCGGCTGGTGAACGTCTGCGCCATGTCGCTCCTCGTACCTTTCGTGCGGCGGAACCTCGAACCGGGCCCGACGCCCGGTCTCCGCCTCGAAGGTGCCGTCACGCGACGACCCTCCGGCCAATGTCCGAGCCCGGCATCCCGGCGGTCGACCCCTGGACGAGAGGGGGACCGACGTGCCGTCCGTCGCCGCCGGGCGGGCTCGCGCCGCGACGGGGGCCTGTCTCGCTTCGAAGCCGCTTCCCGGGCAGGCCGAACGGGAAACGACTGAAAGGTCCCGGAGAAAGTCCCCGGGACCGATCATCATCGTCAGCGGAGGGGCGCGATCTCGATCGCGCGGTCTCCCACCTGCTTACTTGAGCTCGACCTTGGCGCCGACCTTCTCGAGCTGCGCCTTGAGCTTGGCGGCGTCGTCCTTGGAAACAGCTTCCTTGACGGGCTTCGGGGCGCCCTCGACGAGGTCCTTGGCTTCCTTGAGGCCCAGGCCCGTGATGGCACGGACTTCCTTGATGACTTCGATCTTCTTGTCGCCGACGGCGGACAGGATCACGGTGAACTCGGTCTGCTCCTCGACCGGGGCAGCGGCGGCGCCGGCCGGGCCGGCGGCGACGGCGACCGTCGCGGCGGCGGCGGAAACGCCCCACTTCTCTTCGAGCATCTTGGCGAGCTCGGCGGCTTCGAGGACGGTGAGGGCCGACAGGTCGTCGACGATCTGGGAAAGGTTGGCCATTGTCAGTTCTCTAGGTTTGGTTCGTGAAGGGTGAAATCAAGGGTGCCGGTCGGGCCGCGACGTTCAGGCCGCTTCCTTGTCGGCGCCATCCTTGTCGGCATAGGCCTGGAACACGCGCGCCAGCTTGGCCTGGGGGGCCGTGGTCAGCTGGGCGAGCTTCGTGGCCGGCGCCTGGATGAGGCCGATCAGCTTGCCGCGCAGCTCGTCGAGCGACGGCATGGTGGCGAGCGAGCGGACGCCGTTGGGGTCGAGGGCGGTCTTGCCCATGGCCCCGCCGAGGATGACGAACTTCTCGAAATCCTTGGCGAAGGCCGCCGCCACCTTCGGCGCCGCGACCGGATCGTCCGAATAGGCCAGGATGGTCGGCCCCGTCAGCAGCGAGCCGATGGAAGCGACGTCCGTGCCCTCGAGGGCGATCTTGGTCAGGCGGTTCTTGGTGACCTGCACCGTTGCTCCGGCCTCTCTCATCTGCTTGCGCAAGCGTTGAAGCTGCGCGACAGTGAGGCCGGAATAGTGAGCCACGACGACGACGGCGGTCTTCTGGAAGACGCCGTTGAGTTCGTCGATGAGCTCCTTCTTTTCCGTTCTGTCCAAAGTTGAAACTCCGAAATAGCGAAGTCTAGCCCCGCGACTGCACAAGTGGTCCGCCGTGCCGGTTGCCGGAGCGCCCGACGCCGACGGTCTGTGCCTGCCCCCGGCGACCTCGTCGGCCTCCGGACAGATGGATCGAACCAAATCTGAAGGCCCGCTCGCGCGGGCCCGGAATTCAAATCGGCTTCACCGTCTATGCGGGCTCCCCGGCCATCGGCGGCGCTGGCGCCTCCGATGCTGGGATTCAAGCCACCCGCCCGGGGGCGGGTGCGGCACCTGCAGTCTTGGACAGGACACGGCCGGACAGGATGCAGGATCGCTCCAGCACCGCCCGGCCTTATCAGGACACACCGCCCGACCTCCCGGAGGGAGCCGCGCGGTGCCATCTTCGAGGTCCGATCATGGACCCTTCAGCCCTCATAAAGACTTCACATCTTCATGCCAAGCGGATTCGTCGTCCCTCGTCGAGGGACGGGCGCATCACGCGGTGCCGAGCGTCGCCGGATCCACCTTCACGCCCGGGCCCATGGTCGACGACAGGGCCACGCGCTGCAGGTAGGTGCCCTTGGCGCCGGCCGGCTTGGCGCGGGTGACGGCGTCGACGAAGGCCTTGATGTTCTCGACGAGCTTCTCGTCGTCGAACGAGGCCTTGCCGACCGAACCCTGGACGATGCCGGCCTTCTCGACGCGGAACTCCACCGCGCCGCCCTTCGACGCCTTGACGGCGCCGGCGACATCCATGGTGACGGTGCCGACGCGCGGGTTGGGCATCAGGCCGCGCGGGCCCAGCACCTTTCCGAGGCGACCCACGAGGCCCATCATGTCGGGCGTGGCGATGCAGCGGTCGAAGTCGATCGTGCCGCCCTGGACGGCCGCGACCAGATCCTCGGCGCCGATCACGTCGGCGCCCGCGTTGCGGGCCTCGTCGGCCTTGGGGCCGCGGGCGAACACCGCCACCCGCACGGTGCGACCCGTGCCGTTCGGCAGGTTGACCACGCCGCGGACCATCTGGTCGGCGTGCTTGGGGTCGACGCCGAGGTTCATGGCGATCTCGACGGTCTCGTCGAACTTCACCTTGGCGCGGCTCTTCACGAGGCCGACGGCTTCGCCGACGCCGTAAAGCTTGATGCGGTCGATGCCCTCGCGGGCGGCGGCGATGCGCTTACCGGACTTGGCCATCGTGTTACCCCACCACCTCGAGGCCCATGGAACGGGCGGAACCTTCGACCATCGACATCGCGGCCTCGACGGACGCGCAGTTGAGGTCGACGATCTTCTTCTCCGCGATCTCGCGCACCTGGTCGCGCGTGACGCGGCCGACGGTGCCGCGGCCCGGGGTCTTGGACCCGGCCTTGATGCCCGCCGCCTTCTTGAGGAAGAACGACACCGGCGACAGCTTCAGCTCGAAGGTGAAGGAGCGGTCCTGGAACGCCGTGATGACGACCGGGATCGGGGAACCCTTCTCCATCTGCGCCGTGCGGGCGTTGAAGGCCTTGCAGAATTCCATGATGTTCAGGCCGCGCTGACCCAGCGCGGGACCGATCGGGGGGGACGGGTTGGCGCTTCCGGCCGGGACCTGAAGCTTGATGTAACCCGTGATCTTCTTCGCCATCGAATACTCCTCGTGGCGCCCCGCGCGTCGCGGCGGGGCATGACAGGATCGTGGTCCGTCGGTGAATCCGGCCTGGCGAACCGGACGCGACTCCCACGGCGAAAGGCGTCCACCGGGGCCGAGCGCCGCCTCGGCCGCCCTTTCGGAACCGGCCGGCGATGCGGAGCGCGACCCCATGGGGCCCCGTGCCGGCCGTCGAAGGCCGGCGGCCGCGTCTCTTTCGAGGCGCGGATGCGGTCAGGTCAGAGCTTTTCGACCTGGCCGAATTCGAGATCGACCGGCGTGGCGCGGCCGAAGATGGACACCGCGACCTTGACGCGGGACCGGCCCTCGTCGACCTCCTCGACGGTGCCGTTGAACGACGCGAAGGGGCCGTCCGACACCCGGACCTGCTCGCCGATCTCGAAGGTGACGGAGGACTTCGGCCGCTCGACCCCTTCGGCGACCTGGCCCTTGATGCGGTCCGCCTCGGAATCCGAGATCGGGTGGGGCTTGTTGTCCGCCCCGAGGAAGCCCGTCACCTTCGGGGTGTTCTTGATCAGGTGATAGATCTCGTCCGTGAGGTCGGTGCGCACCAGCACGTATCCGGGGAAGAACTTGCGCTCCGACTCCATCTTCCGGCCGCGCTTCACCTCGGTGAACTTCTCGGTGGGGACGAGGATGTCCTCGAACCGGTCCGTCAGGCCCCGTTGGGCCGCCTGCTCACGGATGGAGTCGGCCACCTTCTTCTCGAAGTTCGAATAAGCGTGAACGATGTACCAACGCATGCTCATGGACGGGGACTCGGGGTGGGGAGGGGCCGTTCGGCGCGGCGAAACGTGTGGGACGGGCGGGGAAGCGCCGCCAGCCGGGCGGAGATCGCCCTAGAGCGCGCCGTAGCCGAGGATCAGCGACACGCCGAAATGGATGATCTCGTCGACGGCGACGAAGAACACGGCGGCCAGTACGACCATGATCAGCACCATCACGGTGGTGATGCCCGTCTCGCGACGCGTGGGCCAGGTCACCTTGCCGGCTTCGGTGCGGACGTCCTGGATGAACTCGAACGGGTTGGCCATGTCGTTTCCGCGCGGCATTCGCGAGGGCGTGGACTCCCGCTGCGCCTGAATGAAGAGCGGCGCGCGACCGTTCGGCCGCGCGCCCCTGAACGGTCCTATAGCGGCAGGACGTGAGGGAACCAAGTGAAAAGATTGTCGGGACGGAAGCTCGGGGCTTGGCGCCAGTCGGACTGGCAGGAGAGGTGGGACTCGAACCCACAACCCCCGGTTTTGGAGACCGGTACTCTAGCCGATTGAGCTACACTCCTGCGGAGCGGCATCCATCACGACCGAAGCCTGCGACGCCGCGCCCGAACTTCATGCCCGATTTCGGCCCCGCTGGCAAGCGGCGCGTCGTCCGCCGGTGTGCTCGGGATCGGTTGACGGATGGTCGGGCGGTGGACATCTTTCCGGGATCACGAGGGCGAGGGGCCGCAACGCGCCCGCGGCTCCGGATCGGGCCCGGCCGGCACCCGCAGACGGAGACGAGGATGAAAGCCCTGACCGCGAAATTCGGCATCGGGCAGGTGGTGAGGCACCGCAAATACCCGTTCCGCGGCCTGATCTACGACGTCGATCCCGTGTTCGCCAACACGGAGGAATGGTGGCTGTCGATCCCGGAAGACGTGCGCCCCATCAAGGAACAGCCGTTCTACCACCTGTTCGCCGAGAACGGCGAAACCGAGTACATCGCCTACGTGTCGGAGCAGAACCTGCTGCCGGACGAATCGGGCGAACCGCTGCGCCACCCGCAGATCGGCGACAGCTTCGAGCGCACGGCGGGAGGCGCTTACCGCGCCAAGACGGCCGCGCGGAACTGAACCGGGCGCACCCGGCGCCGGCCGGGCCGACAGCTCGAAAAAAAGGGCGCGCACCGCGGTGCGCGCCCTCCCCTCTTCCCTCCGTGCGGAGGCTGCCCGTCAGGGCTTGGCGGGAGCGGTCGGGGCCGGGGTGGCGCCGGCCGGCGGGGTCGCGGCGGGCGCACCGGCCGCCGGGGCCTGCTCGAGCTGCTGGCGCTGCGCTTGGGCGCGCGCCTGGAGCTGCTTCTGCAGCTCGGCCTGCTGGTCCTCCTGGCGCTTCTGGAGCACCTCGGTCGGGATCGGGGCGCCGTCGAAGCCCTTGCCGAAGTTGGCGAGGGGCAGCGAGAAGGTGATCTCGTTGTTGGCCGGCCCCTTGGCGACGACGTTGAGGGCGGTGCCCTTCTTCATCTGGTCGACGACCTTGCCGTTGACCTGGGCCTCGGCGAAGCAGCCGTTCGGCATGCAGAACTCGTAGGCCCCGCTCGACGCCGCGCCCTTGTCGACGGAGAAGCGCACGCCGGGCCGCAGCATCAGGCCGATCGGCAGGAGCACGCGGACGATGCGGTTGTCCTCGCCCTTGACGTCGTAGATCGCCAGGGCGACCTGCGGCGGCTGCTTCGGGTCGGTGGTGAAGTCGCGGGTGGTGAAGCAGGTCTCCTTCTGGCCCGGGGCGGGCTTGCCGCACACCTTGGTCCAGTCGCTGCCCTCCAGCGTCTTCATGTCGAGCTTGACGGGCGCGCTGGGGTTCGGCGCCTGGCCCGGCTGGCCGCCGGCCGGAGCGCCGGCGGTCTGGGCCTGCGCCTGGGAGGCGAGCAGGGCGCCCGCCAGGAGGGCCGCGGCCCCGAGCTTCATCGTCTGCATCGACATGGGACTTCCTCGTGGTCTGGATGGCGGGCGTCGGGGCGACGCGTGTCGAGATTCATGTCCGGGCGCCCGCCGGCGGAACCGGGCGACGTCGGCGTCCCGGTCCGTCGGGACGGGGCATCGCCGCCCGGGCGGGCGTGGCGCGCGGGTCATCGCGGCGGAATGCGGCGACACGGTGTCGGCCGGCCCGCCGCAGCGACGGCGGCCTCTCGTCGTCGATCTCGGCCGCGATTGCAAGCCGGTGCGCCGGCCTTCGCCCGGCCTTGGTCACACCCACACCAGCATCGCGTGCCAGCGTGACCGGCATGACCGCCATCCCGACCCTCGCGGGGCGACGCTTCCGCCGCGCCGCCCTCACCCTCCTGGTCGCCCTGGGCGGCGCCACAGGGGCCCGCGCGGCGCCGGCGATCGCCATGCACGGCACCCCCGCCCTGCCCGAGGGCTTCGCCCATTTCCCCTATGCCGACCCCGCCGCGCCGAAGGGCGGGCGGCTGCGCCTGTGCCTGCTCGGCACCTTCGACAGCCTGAACCCCTTCAACCTGAAGGCCGGCTCGACCGCCCAGGGGCTGAACACCATGGTGTTCGAACCCCTGATGGCGCGCTCGCAGGACGAGCCCTTCACGCTCTACGGCCTCGTGGCGCGCGGGATGGACACCGACGACGCCCGGTCCTTCGCGACGTTCCACCTCGACCCCCTGGCCCGGTTCTCGGACGGCGTGCCGATCACCGCCGACGACGTGCGCTTCACCTTCGAGCTGCTGAAGGCCCACGGCCGCCCGCAGCAGCGCCAGGCTTTCGGGCAGGTGAAGGCGGTGGCCACGCCCGACGCCCTGACGATCCGCTTCGACCTCGCCGGCCTCGGCGACCGCGAGCTGCCCCTGTTCCTCGGCCTGATGCCGGTGCTGCCGCGCCACGGCGTCGACGCCGCGCATTTCGACGAGACGACGCTGGCGCCGCCCGTGGCCAGCGGCCCCTACCGGGTAGCCGCGGTCGACCCCGGCACGCGGCTCGTCCTGGAGCGGAACCCGGACTATTGGGCGCGCGACCTGCCGACGCGGCGCGGAATGTTCAACTTCGATCGGGTCGACATCGACTATTACCGCGACGCCAACGCGCTGTTCGAAGTGTTCAAGGCGGGCCTGTGCGACTTCCGCATCGAGACCGATCCGGCGCGCTGGCTGACGGGCTACGATTTTCCCGCGCTGCGCGACGGGCGCGACCTGAAGCAGGCGGTGCCGTTGCGCCTCCCCAAGGGCATGGAAGGCTTCGCCTTCAACACGCGGCGCCCCCTCTTCGCCGATGTCCGCGTGCGGGAAGCGATCGGCGACATGTTCGACTTCGGCTGGGTGAACCGGGCGCTCTACGGCGGGCTCTACCGCCGCACCCCGTCGTTCTTCGCCGAAAGCCCGCTCAGCTCCACGGGGCACGCCGCCGACGCCGCCGAAGCCGCGCTGCTGGCGCCCTACCCCGGCGCGGTGCGGGCCGACATCCTCGCCGGCACCTGGAAGCCGCCCGCCGGCGACGGATCGGGCCGCGACCGGGCGGAGGCCAGGCGGGCGCTGGCCCTGCTGGCCGCCGCCGGCGACAAGCTCGACGGCACGGTGATGCGGCTCCCCGACGGCGCGCCGTTCCGCTTCGAGATCATGGTGGTGGACCGCCGCCAGGAGCGGCTGGCCCTGGCCTTCGCCGACAGCCTGAAGGACATCGGCGTCGACGCCACGGTGCGGCTCGTCGACGAGGTGCAGTACCAGCGCCGTCGGCAAAGCTTCGACTTCGACATGATGCTGGGTCAGTGGATCGCGCCGGCGTCGCCGGGCGCCGAGCAGCGCTCGCGCTGGAGTTCGGCGGCGGCGGACCAGCCCGCGTCCTTCAACCTGCCCGGCGCCCGCTCGCCCGCCGTCGACGCCGCGCTGTCGGCGATCCTGGCCGCCCGGAGCGAGGACGATTTCACCGCCGCCGTGCGGGTGCTCGACCGGCTGCTGCTGACGGGCTTCTACATCGTGCCGCTGTTCCACACCGACGACCAGTGGATCGCCTATGCGTCCTGGCTGGGACGCCCGAAGGAGGTGCCGTTGTTCGGCTTCAGCAACGTGACGCCGATCGAGCTGTGGTGGAAGAAGCGGGATGGGTGAGCAGCGGGACGCCTCCCACCTTCGTGCCGCGCCCGGCCTGCCCCGGGTCACCCGCGCTCAGGTTCGCGGCGGAAGCCTCGTTCTAGGCGTCACCGCAGGAACGTTCGCCTCGTCGGCGTTCAACTTCATCGCCACGCTGTACCGGACCGTTCCAGAACGGGACTTGCACGGAGCCAACGAGGCTGGAGCGTGGCTCCTCCTTCTCGCGACACCGGTCATGTCGATCCTCAACGTCGTCCTCAGCTCTCCCTTGATCGCGGCGACGAACAGGATCGACCGCGCGGCGCAACGCCAGGCCGACCTGGTCTTCGACTTATACGATGGCCTTCTCCCGTTGGTCACCTTCATTGCCCTCGTCGGAGCATACAGCTTTCTCGCTGTACCGCCGATGATCTCGGTCATGGCGGGGAAGACGTTTGGGGCGAACATCTTCGGAATGCCGGAGAGCGTCCTCAATGGAGCGCCTGCCTATCTTTTCGGTGGGCTCACCGGAGCGGCAGTCTACACCCTCGCCGTTCGATGGATGGTCCGGGCGAGCTCGTCATGAACAGGCACGGGTGACCCGGCGGGACCCGTTATCCGTCCGCGGCGGCCAGCTGCGCCGCCTGGTGCTCCGTCGTCAGCGCGTCCACGACCTCGTCGAGCGCTTCGCCGGCGATGACCTTGTCGAGCTTGTAGAGGGTCAGGTTGATGCGGTGGTCGGTCATCCGGCCCTGCGGGAAATTGTAGGTGCGGATGCGCTCCGAGCGGTCGCCGGAGCCCACCTGCGACTTGCGGTCCGCGGAGCGCTCCGCGTCGAGCTTCTGGCGTTCCATGTCGTAGAGGCGGGCGCGCAGCAGCGCCATGGCGCGGGCGCGGTTCTTGTGCTGGGAGCGCTCGTCCTGGACGAAGATGATGGTGTTGGTCGGCAGGTGGGTGATGCGGATCGCCGATTCCGTCTTGTTGACGTGCTGGCCGCCGGCGCCCTGCGCCCGCATCGTGTCGATCTTCAGGTCGGCGTCGTTGATGGCGACGTCGACCTCCTCGGCTTCCGGCAGCACCGCCACGGTGGCGGCGGAGGTGTGGATGCGCCCCTGGGTTTCGGTGTCGGGAACGCGCTGCACGCGGTGCACGCCGCTTTCGAACTTCAGCTTGGCGAAGACCCCCGCCCCCTGCACCTCGGCGACGATCTCCTTGAACCCGCCGGCCGTGCCCTCGCTGACCGACAGCACCTCGACCTTCCAGCGGTGGAGGTCGGCGTAGCGGGAATACATGCGGAACAGGTCGCCGGCGAAGAGCGCGGCCTCGTCGCCCCCCGTGCCGGCGCGGATCTCCAGGATGGCGCTTCTGGCGTCGGCGGCGTCCTTCGGCAGCAGGGCCAGGCGGATGCCCTGCTCGAGGGCGTCCAGGCTTTCCAGGGCCGCGGCGCGCTCGGCCTCCGCCAGCGCCCGCATCTCCTCGTCGAGCGCCGGCTCGGCCAGCATCGATTCGACGCCGTCGAGCTCCGCCCGCATCCCGCGATAGGCCCGGATGGCCTCGACGATCCCGTCGGTGTCGCTGAGCTCGCGCGACAGCGCCACGAAGGTCGCGGCATCGGGCCCGTCGGACAGGCGGGCCGACACCTCCTCGTGGCGGCGCAGGATCAGGTCGAGCTTGGAATGGGGGAGCATCGGGACCGGGGCGAGAGAGGGGCGAAGCGTTGGCGCGGCTGCGCCGATCGGGCCGGGCGGCGGCGTCCCCGGCCGGCCGTCAAAGCGGCAGGCTGTGGCGCTCCGCATAGGCGGTGAGGGCCGGCCGCAGCGAGGCGGCGCCGTCCCGCGATGCCAGGAGGTCCCCGACATAGGCGGATGCGTCCGCGGCGTCGAGGCCCAGCAGCATCGCCTTGACGGGGCCGAGCGAGGAGGCCGACATGGACAGGTTGCGGTAGCCGAGGGCGACCAGCGCCAGGGCGCCGAGCGGCTTGCCGCCGAACTCGCCGCAGAGCGTCACCGGGATGCCGTGGCGATGGCCGGCTTCGGCGATGCTGCCCAGCGCCCGCAGCATCGACGGCGCCAGCGGGTCGAAGCGCGTCGCCACGCGCTTGTTGTCGCGGTCGACGGCGAAGAGGTACTGCATGAGGTCGTTGGAGCCGACCGACATGAAGTCGGCGCGGCTCGTCAGCTCGTCGAGCTCCCACAGCAGCGACGGCACCTCCACCATGGCGCCGAGCTTCAGTTCATAGGGCGTCTGGTAGCCGTGGCGGACCATGTGGTCGACCTCGCGCGCCACCATGGCCCTGGCGGCGTCGAACTCGGCCGCGGACGCGATCATGGGGAACATGATGCGCAGCACGCGACCCCCGCCCGCGCGCAGCAGGGCGCGCAGCTGCGAGCGCAGCAGCCCCGGGCGATCGAGCCCGATGCGGATGGCGCGCCAGCCCAGCGCCGGGTTCGGCTCGTCCGGCCGCGCCATGTAGGGGAGGATCTTGTCGCCGCCGATGTCGAGGGTGCGGAACGTCACCGGCCGGCCGCCGACCGCGTCGAGCACGGAGCGGTAAAGCTCGGTCTGCTTCTCGATGCGCGGAAACTTCGACGCCACCATGAAGAGCAGTTCGGTGCGGAACAGGCCGATCGAGCCCGCACCGGTTTCGGCGACGTGCGGCAGGTCGAGCAGCAGCCCGGCGTTCATGTGGAGGCCGATCTCGACCCCGTCGGCCGTGACGGCCGGCACGTCGCGCAGGCGCCGGTATTGTTCCTGGCGGCGGGCGCCGAAGCGGGCCTTCTCGGCATAGGACGACTCGACGTCGGGCGGCGGCCGCACCTCGACGACGCCGAGCGCACCGTCGAGGATCAGCGCGTCGCCGGGCTCGACGAGGCTCGACACGTTGGCGACGTCGCCGACCAGCGGGATGCCGAGCGCGCGGGCCACGATGGCGACGTGGCTCGACGCGCCGCCGTCCTCCAGCACGAGGCCGCGCAGCTTCGAGCGGTCGTAGTCGAGCAGCGCCGCCGGCCCCATGGATCGCGCCACGATCACGGCGTTCTCGGGCAGCGCGTCGAGCGGCGCCACCATGCTGTCGCCGGTGAGCTGGTGCAGCAGCCGGTTCGCGAGCTCGTCGAGGTCGTGCAGGCGGTCGCGCAGGTAGGGGTCGGTCTGGCGGACGAGCTTGGCGCGGGTGTCGCTCTGCACCCGCTCCACGGCGGCCTCGGCGGTGAGGCCCGTCATCACCGCTTCGCGCAGGCGGCGCAGCCAGCCGCGGTCGTTGGCGAACATGCGGAAGGTTTGCAGCACCTCGCGATGCTCGCCGGGCCCGGCCACGTCGCCCTGCTCGACCAGCCGGTCGATGGATTCGCGCAGCGCCGCGATGGCGTCCTCGAGGCGCGCGATCTCGGCGTCGAGGTTTTCGGCGACGAGCTTGGTCACCACCACGCGGGGCTCGTGCAGCACGGCGTGGCCGAGCCCGACGCCGTCCACCACGCCGGCGCCGCGCAGCGACAGCGGCTGGCGCAGCACGGCGGGCCCCGGCAGCATGGACTGCAGCTCGCCCGCGGCAATCATCTCGGCCATCAGCATCGCTGTGGTCTGGAGGGCCTCGACCTCCTCCTCGGAATATTGCCGCCGGGCCTTGTTCTGCACCACCAGCACGCCGAGCGTGTTGCCGGCCCGCAGGATCGGCACGCCCAGGAACGACAGGTAGATCTCCTCGCCGGTTTCGGGCTTGTAGGAGAAGGCCGGGTGGTTCTGGGCGTCGGGCAGCGCCAGGGCTTCGGCGGATGCGGCGATGAGGCCGACCAGGCCCTCGCCCTTGCGCATCGTGGTGTTGTGGACGGCTTCCCGGTTCAGCCCCTCGGTGGCGTAGAGCTCGAGGCGGCCGTCCGTGTGGAGCACGTAGACCGAGCACACCTCGGCCACCATGTTGAAGGCGATCTGGACGACGATCTTGTCGAGGCGTGCCTGGGCGGCGATCGGCTCCGCCATGACTTCGCGCAGCCGGCGCAGCAGCAGTCGCGGTCCGGCCAGAGCGCCACGCATCGCCCGCTTCCCTCACGCCTCATCAGGGCGGATCAGCCGGCACCGCGCCGGCCGCCCCGCCCTGTCGCCCCGGACCCTATAACCGGAGCGTCGCCGGATCGGCAAGCGGATCCGGCCGCAACCGGGCGACGGAGGTCAGGCCTTGTCGAGCCCGTAGAGCGTGTGGAGCGTGCGCACCGCGAGCTCGGTGTAGGCCGCGTCGATCAGCACCGAGAACTTGATCTCGGAGGTCGTGATGGCCCGGATGTTGATGCCCTTGTCACTGAGCGCCCGGAAGGCGCGGGCCGCCACGCCGGCATGCGAGCGCATGCCGATGCCGATGGCCGACACCTTGACGACGTCGTCGGTGCCCTGGAGCACGCCGTAGCCGATCTCCTCGCGCCGCTCGGACAGCAGCGCCTTGGTGCGCTCGAAATCGGCACCCGGCACCGTGAAGGTCATGTCCGTGGTGGCGGCGTCGTCCGACACGACCTGGATGATCATGTCGACGTTGATGCCCGCTTCGGCCAGCGGCACGAAGATCGCCGCCGCCACGCCGGGCTTGTCGGCGATGCGGCGCAGCGTGATCTGCGCTTCGTCCTTGGCGAAGGCGATGCCGGTGACGACCTGTTGTTCCATGATGTCTTCCTCGGCGCAGATCAGCGTGCCGGGCTTGGGGTGGCTGGGATCGTCGAAGGACGAGCGGACGAAGACCTTGACGTTGTGGTTCATCGCCACCTCGACGGAGCGCACCTGGAGCACCTTGGCGCCGAGCGACGCCATCTCCAGCATCTCCTCGAAGGTGACGCGGTCGAGCCGCTTCGCCTTGGGCACGACGCGGGGGTCCGTGGTGTAGACGCCGTCGACGTCCGTGTAGATGTCGCAGCGGTCCGCGCCGAGCGCCGCCGCCACCGCCACCGCGCTGGTGTCGGAGCCGCCGCGGCCGAGCGTGGTGACGCGGCCGGTCGCCTCGTGCAGGCCCTGGAAGCCGGCGATCACGGCGACCTCGTTGCGCTCGGAGAACCGGCGCACGATCTCGCCGCCGTCGATCGACTGGATGCGGGCCGCACCGTGGGCGTCCGACGTCAGGATGGGGATCTGCCAGCCCTGCCAGGAGCGGGCCTGCACGCCCATCTCCTGCAGCACGATCGCCATGAGGCCGGCGGTGACGAGCTCGCCCGACGCCACGATCGCGTCGTATTCGCGGGCGTCGTGCAGCGGGGCCGCTTCGGCGCACCAGCCGACGAGTTCGTTGGTCTTGCCCGACATGGCCGACACCACGACGGCGACGTCGTGGCCGGCGTCGACCTCGCGCTTGACGTGGCGGGCGGAGTTGCGGATCCGGTCGATGGTGGCGACGGAGGTGCCGCCGAATTTGAGGACGAGACGGCTCATCGGCTCTGAACTGGAGGGGCCGGCCGGTCGCGCGCCCGCCCGTCGAAGGGGGACTCGCCCCCGGGCCGGAGGGCGCGTATGGATGGCGGCAGCGCATCGGCTTGTCAACGCGGGCCCGATGCGGCGCACCATCGAAGGCGCGGGGCCGGCCGCCGCGACCGGCGCGGTCCCCTCCTCCGCCCGAGGAGCCGGGGCACCGCACCCGGGGCGTCGGAGGAGGCCGCCGGGCGCGAACCCGTCGCGACCGCGCGTCGCCTGTCACCTGCCGGAACCGTTGCCATGACCGAGACCGCCCCGCCCGCCGACTACGGCCCGGCCAACCTGGTCGACGGCGCCGACGTCGCCCGATACGACGCGCTCGGCGACGGATGGTGGGACCCGAAGGGCGCCATGGCGCCGCTGCATCGCCTCAACCCCACCCGCATCCGCTATCTGCGCGACACGATGGTGCGCCACTTCGCCGTGCCGACCGACGCGGCGCTGCCGCTCGACGGGCTGTCCATCCTCGACATCGGCTCCGGCGGGGGCCTGCTGTCGGAGCCGCTGGCGCGCCTCGGCGGCCGGGTCACCGGCATCGACCCCGCGCCCAACAACGTGCGCGCCGCCGCCCGCCACGCCGAAGCCGGCGGCGTCCGGGTCGCGTACCGGGCCACCACGGCGGAAACCCTGGCGGCGGCCGGAGACCTCTTCGACGCCGTGCTGGCGCTGGAAGTCGTCGAGCACGTGCCCGACCCCGACGCCTTCGTGGCCACGGCCTGCGCGCTGGTGCGGCCGGGCGGGCTCTTCGTCCTGTCGACGCTGAACCGCACCGCCAAAAGCTTCGCGCTGGCGATCGTGGGGGCCGAATACGTGCTGCGCTGGCTGCCGCGCGGCACCCACGATTGGCGCCAGTTCCGCACGCCGGAGGAGATCGCCACGCCGGTGCGGCGCGCGGGGCTGAAGATCGTCGACCGCACCGGCATGGTGTTCGACCCGCTGCGCGACCGCTGGAGCCTGTCGCGCGACACAGACGTCAACTACCTGCTCGCGGCGCGGCGGCCCGAGGCTGGGTGAAGCGGAACGGCCGCGGTCAGTCGCCCGGCGGCGGCCCCGCCGACACCGGGATCTCGCCCAGGCGGCACAGCCGGCCGGCGTCCGACAGGGCCCAGGCGGCCAGCACGGCGCCCGGCCGGGCGCGGGCATAGCCGGTCCATCGGGCGTCGCCCACGCCCGTGTGGGCGAAGCCGACGATCCGGCCTTCGCCGTCGGCCACGTAGACCCGCCCCGGCCGGCCGGACCGCGACCGCAGGCCGGACGTCCCCGCGACCGCGACGCCGTCGGCACCGAGGGCGGGTTCGGCGATGGCCGACGCGAAGCTTCCCGCGCAGGCCAGGGGCGGTGCGCCCGGCGCCGCCGCGGCGGACGGCGGACGCCCGAGCAGGCCCGCGTCGCGCGTCCCGAAGATCGACAGGTGCAGCCGGCGCAGCACGGGCTCCATCTCGCGCGCCTGGTCGACGGGCTCCACGAAGCTGCGCAGCGCCGGCAGGTCGTAGAAGCCGAGCAGCATGGCGTCCTCCATCGCGCCGTATTGCGCCGCCCGCCGCTCCATCTCGATCTCGCGGTCGCCTTGGCCGGCCGCCGTAGCTTCGAGCAGCACGGCCGCGGCGAGGCCGGCGGCCAGCCGTCCGGCGCGGCGGGGCAGGCCGCCGCGGCCCAGCGTCCACAGGTTGACGATGGTCGCGCCCCAGAAGCACGCCGCCCCCGTGGCGTAGCGGCTCGACCCGACGAACTCGAGGCCCGAGCCGGATCGCCCCACGGCCGTCACCAGCGCGGAACCGGCGGCGAACAGGGCGATGCCGAGCAGCGCGAGCTGGGCCGCGCCCCGGCCGGAGCGGAGGGCATCGCCGCGCATCGCCAGGGCGCCCGCGACCGCGGCCGTGGCGGCCAGCCCGCAGGCGCCGAGCGCGATCCGGCTCGCCAGGCCGAAGCGCGAGAAGGTGCCGAGGTAGCCGGCCGCGAAGGCGACGACGCGCGGCAGGTGCGCGAGCAGGTCCGCGGTCGGCTCGCCGCCGGCGTCGGGGTGGTAACCCGCGAAGAAGGCCGCCACGGCGGCGAGGGCGACGGCCGCCGCGGCCACCACCGCGAGACGGCCGGCGCGGGCCAACAGGGCGAGCGCGACCAGCACGGGACCGGCGAGGAGGCCGTTGGCCATGGTGAAGGTGGCCACGACCACGAGGGCGAAGGCGCCCGCCACCCTGCGCGCCCCTCCCCGGCCCGCCACGCCGGAGCGGAGGCCGAAGGCGAACAGCGCGCAGCACAGCGACGCGCAGGCGAAGACGCCCACGAACTGCACCTGGAAGGCCCAAACGAAGTTCTCGCCCTGCTGCAGGGAGAACAGCAGGGCGACCGCGACGGCGCCCAGCGCGACGCGCGCCGCCGGGCCCGCGCCCGCCCGGACGGCGAGCCAGACCAACAGCGCGGCCTGCAGCGCCTGCGTGGCGAGGATGACCGCCTTGTCGAGCAGCCCGGAGCCGCCGAAGACGCGGTAATCGGCGAAGAACACGAGGCGGGGGAAGACGAGCCGGTGCTCGTTGTGCGGCTCGAACAGGAGTTGCAGCGCGGCCGCGGCCCGCCCGCCCTGGAGGGCCTGCAGGAAGCGGTCGTAGAGTTCGACGCTGAACCACTCGTCGGCCTGCGGGATGGCGCTGTGGGTGCGGGCGACGGTCAGCAGCGTGATCAGGACCGTATGGACGGCGAGCGACGCCAGGCCCGCGGCCCCGATCCACGCCGCCAGGGCCGACCACCGCGGCGGGTGGCGGAGCCGCGCCGCGCCGCATCCCGCCGGTCCAGGAACGATGCGCTCGGCCGCGCTCACCGCCACCGGTCCAGCGCGAGCAGCGCGCCGCCCGCCGCCAGGGCCCAGAAGGGCGCGCCGATGCCGAAGGCGGCGACCCCCGAGGCCGCCACCGCGAAGGTCACCACGGCGGGCAGCCGTTCGCGCTCGTCGGCGAGGGCCGCCGTGAGCGCGCCGCCGAGGCTCCCGAGCAGGGCCAGGCCGGCGACGGCCTCGATCAGCAGCGGTGGGGCCGCCGTCACCAGCGCGGTGGCGGCGCCGGTGCACAGGGCCACCACCACGTAGCCGACGCCGTAGACGGCGGTGGAATACCAGCGCTTCGCCGGGTCGGGGTGGGACTCCGGCCCCGCGCACAGCGCCGCCGTGATGGCGGCGAGGTTGACCGGCACGCCGCCGAACAGGGCCGAGATGCCGGACCCCAGGCCGGTGGCGACGAAGATGGGCCCGGTCGGCGGCCGGTAGCCGTTGGCGGACAGCACCGCCAGGCCGGGCACGTTCTGCGAGGCCATGGTGACGATGAACAGCGGCAGGCCGAGCGAGCCCAGCGTGGCCGGCACGAGGACCGGCACGGCGAAGGCCAGCGCGGGCGGCCCCAGCGCGGACAGGCCGGCCGGGAACTTGGCGACGGACAGGATCGCCGCGGCCGCCACCACGAAGGTCAGCGGCACGGCATAGGGCCGGGCGAAGCGCCAGGCCAGCGCCCATGCCAGCACCACCGGGGCGGCCAGGGCCGGCATCTCGGCCACGGCACGGACGGGCGCGAGGCACAGCGTGAACAGGATGCCGGCCAGCATGGCGCTGGCGAGGCTGCGGGGGATGGCGCCGACGAGGCGGCCGAAGGCGGGCCAAAGGCCCGCCACCACGATCAGCGCCGCCGCGAACAGGAACGCGCCCACCGCCGCCGGATAGCCGCCCGTCGGCAGGCCGGTCGCGATCAGCAGCGCCGCGCCGGGCGTCGACCAGGCGATGGCGATCGGCTCGCGCCGCCACAGGGCGAAACCGAAGGCCAGCACGCCGATCAGCAGGCACAGGACGAACAGGCCCGAGGCGGCCTGCGCCGGCGACGCGCCGACGCGCGCGAGCCCCGCGAGGATCAGGGTGAAGCTCGACGCGAAGCCCACCACGACGCCGAGAAAGCCCGAGGTCGCGGGCTGGATCCACGAGCCGCTGGGTGGCCTGCGGGGGGCGGCGCCGGTCGCGGCCGATGGCATGGGGACTCCTGGCGGTGGTGGACCGCGCGTGTCGTGACCGCAACCGAGCGCGAGCGCAAGCCGGGTCGGCCGGGCGTCAGGCCGCGACGGGGATGCTCGCGGGGGCGAAGCGCGCGAGCGTGGTGCGCCCGCGCATGTCCACCGTCAGCACGCTGCCCGGCGGCACCGCGTGCCAACCCGCTTCGGCGTCGAAGGGCTCGGAAGCGACGACGCAGCCGCCGTCCTCGTCGCGCCAGTAGAGCGACGGGTCCCGTCCGTCGCTGGACCAGCGGAAGCAGCGCAGGTCCGCCCCATCGGCCTGGACGGCCGCGAAGCGCAGCGGCTTCGTCACCCCCGCCCGGCGCATGACGGCGAGGATCTCGCCCAGCGTCGCCGCGACGGCGGCGACGGGGTCGGCGTCGAGCCCACGCGCCAGCGCGGCGAGGAAGATCACCTCGCTGTCGCCGTTGCCGCGGCGGTGAGCGTAGAGGTCGTCGGGAATCAGCGCGTCGATCCGGCGGCGGATGCGCTCGTAGTCGCCGATCTGGCCGTTGTGCAGGAACAGGTGCCGCCCGAGCGTGAAGGGGTGGCAGTTGGCGGGCGACACGTCGCCGGAGGTGGCCGAGCGGACGTGGGCGGCGAACATGCGGGAGCGGATCTGCCGGCACAGGGACGCCAGATTGTCGTCCGACCAGGCCGGCAGCACGCCGCGATAGGTGCCGGGCTCCTCGCGCTCGCCATACCAGCCGATGCCGCAGCCGTCGGCGTTGACCACCGTCTTGGCCTCGCGGGCCGCGAGCGACTGCGCGATCAGCGAGGCTTCGGGTTCGACCAGCAGCCGGTCGAGAAAGGTCGGCGCACCCGCATAGGCGAGGAAGCGGCACATGGCGTCAGGCGGCCTCGCGCAGCGCAGGGACCTCCGCGCCGAGCGCGAAATCGAGGGCCGCGGCGGCGTGGATCGCCGTCGAGTCGAAGCCCCGCACGGGCAGGCGATCGGGGTCGAGCAGCAGGCAGATCTCCGTGCAGCCGAGGATCACGCCGTCGGCGCCCCGCGCGACGCCGCGCCCGATCGCCTCCATGAGGCGCGCCCGGGACGCATCCCGCACGATGCCCTGGCACAGCTCGTCGAAGATGATCCCGTGCACCAGCGCGCGATCCTCGGCGTCCGGCACCATCGGGTCGATCCCGGCGGCGTCGCGCATGCGGTCGGCGTAGAACCCGTGTTCCATCGTGTAGCGGGTCGCGAGCAGCAGCGGGCGGCGGCAGCCGGCCGACGCCACGGCGCGGCCGGTTTCGGCGATGATGTCGATCAGCGGCACGCCGCCGGCCCGCTCCACGGCGCCCGACACGAGATGCATGGTGTTGGTGCAGATCAGCAGGCAATCGGCCCCGGCGCGGGCGAGGCCGGCGCCGGCGCGGCCCAGCAGGGCGCCCGCCTCGTCCCAGCGTCCGGCCTTCTGCAGGCGCACGACGGCCTCGAAATCCAGCGAATGGAGCAGCACGTCGGCCGAATGCAGGGCGCCGCGGCGCGCCCGCACGCCCTCGTTGAGCAGGCGGTAGTAGACCAGGGTGCTTTCCCAGGACATGCCGCCGATGAGGCCGATCGTCTTCACGCGTGCGCTCCTTGTTTCGAACCTGCCGCCATGATGGCGCGGATGCCCGACAAAGGGCGCGCGTGTTTCGCGCTCTGGAATATCTGACGTGCAAGGGCCGGGCGGAAAATATCGAAGAAGCGCAAAGGCGTTGCGCGAGGCGCCGCCGGCCTGCAAGAAGCGGCATGCTCGACGACCGCGACCGCAAGCTCCTCACCCTCCTCCAGCGCGACGCCGAGGCTTCGGTGACGGAGCTCGCCGAGCGGGTGGCGCTCAGCGTGTCGGCCTGCTCGCGCCGGATCGCGCGCCTGCGCGAGGCGGGCTACATCGCGCGGCAGGTGGCCATCCTCGACCGCCGCGCCATGCGGGTTCCCACCACGGTCTTCGCCATGCTGCGCACGACGCGCCACGCCGCCGACTGGCTCGACAGCTTCCGCCGGGCCGTCGCCGACATCCCCGAGATCGTCGAGGTGCACCGCCTGACCGGCCACTACGATTACGTGCTCAAGATCGTGCTGCCCGACGTCGAGCACTACGACAAGGTGTACAAGGACCTCGTCGGGCGGGTGGAGCTGTTCGACGTGTCGGCGTCGATCTCCATGGAAACGCTGAAGGACGACACGGCGCTGCCGACGGGCTTCGCGTGAGGATCAGCCGGCGAGGTTGCTGATCTCGACGAGGTTGTCGTCGTGGTCGCGCACGTAGACCGACAGCAGCCGGCCGGTGGCGCCGGTGCGGGCGACAGGCCCCTCGACCACCGGCACGTCGCAGCGCGCGAGGTGGGTCAGCACGTCGGGGATCGGCACGGAGGTCAGGAAGCACAGGTCGGCCGAGCCCGGCAGCGGATGCCGCGCCTTGGGCTCGAACGTGTGGTCCTTCTGGTGCAGGTTGATCTTCTGCGTCCCGAAACGCAGCGCGTGGCGGCCCTCGAACTCCACGTGCTCCATGCCGAGCACGGCCTCGTAGAACACGCAGGCGCGCTCGATGTCGGCGACCGTGAGAACGAGGTGGTCCAGGCTGTCGACCTTCATGCTACCCTCCGTCGTGCGCCCAAGCCGGGCGGCACGGCAACGCGCGAGCGCGCTGAGAGGTGACGGCATGGCGAAGCGGATCGCCCTCGCGACGCTCCTGGTGCGCGACTACGACGAGGCGCTGGCCTTCTTCACGGGCGCGCTCGGCTTCGCGGTGGGCGAGGACGAGCCGCTCGACGGCGCCGGCAAGCGCTGGGTCACGGTGGCGCCCGCGGGCGGCGGGGCCGGGCTGCTGCTGGCGCGGGCCGACGGCGACGACCAGCGGGCGGCCGTGGGCCGACAGGCGGCCGGGCGGGTCGGGTTCTTTCTGGAGACGGACGACTTCGCCCGCGACCACGCCGCGTTCACGGCGAAAGGCGTCCGCTTCACGGAGGCGCCGCGCCGGGAAGCCTACGGGACGGTGGCGGTGTTCGCCGACCTGTACGGGAACCTGTGGGACCTGATCGAACCGGAGCCGTGACGCCGCCGGGCTGGACGCGCGAGCCCGGGCGCGCGATGTCGTCGGCGTCGACCCCGGAGAGCGCCTTGACCCCGAGCCCAACCGTCCCGCCCAGCGCCGAGCGCCGCCCGTGAGCCCCGGCTACCTGCCCTTCGCCGGCGCGCTCGATCTGCCGGCCTTCTTCTGCGACAATTGCGGCTTCTGGCAGCGGCATTTCGAGGTGCCGCCCTCCTGCCCGCTGTGCCTCGACGCCCGCCACGTCGTGCCCCAGACCGGCTGGAGCTTCCGCACCCTGGCCGAGGCGCAGGCGCTCTACCCGTGTCACTGGGAGGAGCTGGAGGCCGGCGTGTGGCGCTTCTGGAACGAGCCCGTGAGCGGCATCGGCTCGATGAGCTATCTCCTCGAAGGGCCGCAGGGCAACCTGATGTTCGAGGGCTGCGCGGCCTTCAGCGACGCGGCGCTGGACTTCATCGCCGGGCGCGGCGGCGTCCAGGTGCTGTCCGCCTCGCACCCCCACAGCTACGGCGCGCTGTGGCAGGTCCAGGACCGCTTCGACCCCGAGCTGGCGCTGCATCCCGGCGACCTCGCCTGGTCGGCGGCCGTCTGCGTCACCTGGCCCTTCGACGACCGGCTGGAGCCCCTGCCCGGCCTCGAGCTGCACCTGACGGCGGGGCATTTCGACGGCCATACCGTCCTCTACGACCGGGCGCGGAGGATCCTGTTCTGCGGCGACGCGCTGAAGTTCGAACTCGACCCGGCGGACCGCAGGCGGGCCACGACCATCTCGGCCCACAAGGCCTTCGTCCGGGGGGTCCCGCTGAGCCCGGCCGAGCTCCGGCGGTACCGCGACGTCTTCGCGCCGCTCGACTTCGGGTCGACGTGGACGCCCTTCGAACAGGTGCGCAACAGCGGCCGCGGGGAAGCGCTGGCGCTGATCGACGACATGCTGGCGACCCGCTCGCACGCGCGGCCGGTGCCGCTCGGCGAAGTGGTGCCGCGGGCCGTGACGGGCGTGGGGACGGCATAGCGGCGCCCGCCGAGCCCTCCTCGCCTTCGGGGAAAAGGGCCCGCACGTCGCTCAGGTCTTCAAGAGCGCCACCGTGATGTTGTCCCGCCCGCCCATGCCGTTGGCCTCGGCGACGAGGCGGCGACAGGCCAGCGCCGCGTCGGCGCCGCCCCCGGCCGCATCGGCGTAGGCTTCGCCGAGTCCGCCCGCCGCGTCGTGGTAGTTCCACAGCCCGTCCGTGCAGAGCAGCAGCGCGGCCCCGGCGGGCAGTGCCGCCGTCGATGCGTGGACCTCGATGTCGTCGGGCGGCATGCCCAGGCATTGGGTGATGGCGTGGGCGCGCGGGTCCCGCGCCGCGGCCTCGCGGCTCATCGTGCCGCGCGCCACCGCGTCCCAGGCCCAGGAATCGTCGCGGGTCAGCAGCGTGTCCGCGGCGCCGTCGACGCGGTAGGCGCGGCTGTCCCCCACCCAGGCCAGGCCGGCCACGCCGTCCCGCACCACCGCGAGCGCGATGGTGGTTTCGGGCGGGTCGAGGTCGGGGTCTTCGCCGAGCCGCGGCACGTCCAGCACGGCGCGGGCCGCCGCCTCGACGCAGGCGCGGGCCTCGCCCGACACCGACACCGTGTTCCCCGGCCCCGCGGCGAACCGCTCCAGGGCCGCCGCGACCGCGGCCGCGGAAGCGCCCTCGGCGTTGTCGGCCGACGACACGCCGTCGGCGACGCAGAGCAGCACGGCGCCGTCGGGCCGGCGCGCCACGGCGCCGGCGTCCTGGTTGAGGGGGTGGCGCCGGCCGCGGTCGCTCGCCATGGCGAGGGCGGCGTCGATGGATTCCTCGCAACCGGCGGCCGGCGGCCCCGCCGGCACCGCCGACAGGGCCGCGACGGCCAGCGAAGCCCCGCAGTTCTCGCAGAACCGCGCCGCCGGGTCGGGGACGGGTTCCCCGCAGGCGGCGCACGACGCGGGGGGCCTCACAGCAGCGTCACCGGGCGGACCGCGTGGGCGAGGTCCACCAGCCGCGCCTTCTCGGAGCGGGACGCCGCGCGCCGGCCGGCCTGGAGGTAGGCCGCCTCGGCGCCGAAGCGCAGGGCGCTCGCCGTCATGGGCCGGCCCAGCAGCTCGACGTCGCGCCGTTCCGCCGCCGTCCCCCGGCCCACCGCTTCCAGGGCGGCGGCGAAGAGGCGGGCCGTCAGGAGGTGCATCTCGGCCGTGTCGGCCCGGATGCCCTCGATCACCCCGGCGGCCCGCACGAGGCGCGCCTCGTCGACCGCGGATCCCGCGCCGATCAGCAGACCGGCGAGCTCGGTGCGCGCCGCCACCGACAGGCTGTGGGTCGCCGGCACGGCGGACAGAGCCGCGGCGGCCCCGTCGCGGCGGCCGGCGCGGCCTTCGCAGCGGGCGAGGCCGAAGCAGGCCGACGCGTAGGACGGGTCCGTCGCCACGATGCGGCGGTACAGCGCCGCCGCGTCGGCGTCCCGCCCGCCGGTCTCGGCGGCGAACGCCATGGCGAGCTTCGGGGCGAGTTCGCCCGGCATCTCGAAATACACCCTGTCGAAGGCCGTGAAGGCGCGGTCGGCGCGCCCGGCCGCGAGGTGGACCAGCCCGGCATACCAGTAGGCCCGCCACTCGAACGCGTTGGCGGCGAGGGCCGTGTCGAGCTGCGCGATGGCGCTGTCGCCGCTCCCGGCGGCGATCAGCGCTTCGGCGAGGCGGAGCCTGGCCTCGGCCGAGTTCGGGCGCTTGCGGGCCAGCGCCCGCAGCCCCTCGATGCGCCGCGCCGGATCCAGCACGGCGGCGAGGCTGAGGATGTCGGCGGCGCCGGGGTCGCCGGTGTCGAGCCGCAGCGCGGGCAGCAGGCGGGCGAGGGGCGCCGCGGCGCCGGCGCGGTCGCCGCCGTCGACCAGGCCGTCGCCGAAGAAGACGCGGCTTTCGGCCGGCCGCGGGCCAGAGCGCAACGCCACGGTTTCGCGCAGGATGCCGAAGAGCTGGCCTTCCATCTCCTCGGCGGTCTGGAAGCGCTGGTCGGGGTCGTCGTGGGTGGCGCGGATCAGGAACCGGTACAGCGGGTCGTTGGCGGCGAGCAGTGGCTCGGCGTCGGGCGTCGGCAGGGCGTGGACGTAGTCGGCGCGCATGCGGCGCGTGGTCGTGACGGCGCCGGTGGCCGGATCGGCGTCCTTCTGGACGCGGTACAGGAAGTCCATCAGCAGCACCGCCAGCGTCCGGCCGACGGTGTAGAGGTCGGACACGGGCGTCGGCTCGTCCGACGCTTCCTTGGCCGAATAGCCGTCCGTGCCGAAAACCGCGCCGTCCGGGTCGCCGACCCGCCGCACGGCGCCCATGTCGATGAGCTTCACGTCGTCGCTCTCGATCATCAGGTTGCCGGGCTTGAAGTCGCAGTACACGAAGCCCTGCGCATGGAGGTAACCGAAGGCCGGCAGGATGCCGAGGATGTAGGCCATGGCCTCCTCGGGCGGCAGCGGGCCGCGCTCCTCGCGGATCGCTTCGACGGTGCGGCCCCCCACGTATTCCAGCACCATGAAGGCTTCGCCGTTCTGGCTCACGACGTCGTAGATGCCGACGATGCGGCCGTGCTTCACGGCGGCGAGGAACTGCCGCTCCGCCAGCGCCGCCGCGACCGCCTCGGGGTCCTTCGAGTTCAGGAGGCCCTTCAGCACCACCCAGCGCGACAGCACGGCGTCCCAGCCGAGGTAGACCCACCCCATGCCGCCGAACGCGATGGCGCCCTTGACCTCGTATTTGCCGGCCACGACGTCGCCGGGCTTCAGCTTGGGTTCGAAGTCGTAGGCCTCGGAGCATTGCGGGCAGAAGCCCTTCACCCGGTTGACGCGCGCGTCGCAATGCGGGCAGCGCCGCTTGCCGAGCGACACCTCCGGCCGGGCGATGACGAGCGCCAGCGGGTCCTGGCTGGGCTGCGGCGGCAGCGACACCAGCCCGCCGCCGAGCGACTGCCGCCGGCTCGTGGTCCCGCGAGACTGCCGGCGGCTGGCCCGGCTGCCCCGGGTATGCCCGACCCCGTGGCCCATGGCGCCCGTGCGCGCCGCCGTGCCGGTGGTGCGCGACACGGTGGCTCCGCTCCAGCCGCCCGCTGCCAGGGGGCTTGCGGCGGGTGCCGGCGCCTGAGACCAGGGGCCCGTCGGCACCGCGGCGCCGGGCGCGGCGGTGGCGGCCGCCGCCACCGCGACGGCCCCCGCGAGAGCGCCGGCCTCGGCCGGCCGGCCGCAGGTTGAGCAGACGCCCTCGTCGATCTCGCCGCCGCAGACGCGGCCCCCGGCGTCGACGCGGGCGCAGGTCAGGGCCGCCATGGTGCTCTCCTCATGCGCCTTCCCCCCGCGGGCTCGGCCGCTTCACGTCGCGCGCTTCGCCGCGATGAACCCGGCGTCGCCGTTCGCCAGCAACGCCCGCGCACGCCCGGCATCGAAGGGCTCGGCGTCGAGCGCCGCCGCGACCGCGACGGGATCGAAGGGCGGCGGCGTGCCGCGCGCGGCCTCGGCCTTGGCCAGCAGCGCGCGGAAGCGCCCGCGCAGGTCGTCGCGCTCGCGGGAACGCGCCGCGATGCCGTCCGCCTCGGCCTGCGCGGCGCGCCGCGCTTCGGCGCAGGCCGCCCGCCAGCGCCCCAGCCCCACGGCGGCGGCGCCCGCCCCGGCCGCCGCCAGGGCGGCGAGCCGGTCGAGCCAGGCGGCGAGGTCTTGGAGCCCGGCGGCGAAGTCTTGGGGCCCGCCAGCGAAGTCCTGGGCCCCGGCGGCGTCGGCTGAGGGCCCGATGTCCAGCCCCGCCGCGCCCCGCCGCGCCGCGTCACGGCGCGCGACCGCCAGCTCGAGCGCGACGAGGTCGGCGCGTGCGAGCGCGACCTCGCCGGCCAGGGCGGCGCGATGCCGCTCCAAAGCTTCCGCCTCGGCCCGGACGACCGCGAGGGCGGCGGGCAGCGGAGCCAGCAGGGCGGCGGCGCCCAGCGGGTCGCGGTCGAGCGCGCGCGCGGCGGCGTCGAGCCGCGCCGCCATCGGCTGTCCTCGCGCGGCGGGCTCGGCCCGCAGGCCGTCGAGCTTGATGCAGTTCGCCGTGACGGCGGCGGCGATCGCGGCCGCGCCGCGCCGCGCCGCTTCGAAGCCCTCCACCATGGCGTCGAGCATGGCCGAGGGCGTGACGGCGGCGCTGCGCTCGGCGCTGTCGAGCAGCCCGCGCGCGCGCAACGGCACCGACACGGCCGGCAGGCGGATTGACGGGCCGTCGAGCAGCGCCGCGGCGTCGCCGTCGCGGGGCTGGCCGAAGAGCGGGCGGCGCGCCAGGGCGGCGGCCTCGTCCACGGTGCGCGCCACCAGGAGGTAGTCGGCCCACAGCCCGTCGAGCGAGGCGGCGACCCGCCGGGCCTGGGCCAGCGTGGCGCCCTCGAAGGCGTCCAGGCCGGCGAGGCGCGCGCGGAGGTGCCGAACGTCGTCGCTGTCGTTGAGGTCGGCGAGGTTGCGGGCCGCCACGGCGAGGCGGTCCCGCCACATCTCCACGGCGCGGCGCGCGGGCTCCACGCGGTCAGAACCGGTAATCGTCGAGGCGGCGGCCGATGCCGAACCCCGCCGCCGCGACCGCCAGCACGAAACCGGCCGCCAGCAGGGCCCCGAGCGGGGCGTCGTCGCGCTCCGCGGAAGCGATCGAGGCTGCGAAGGCGCGCTGGTTGATGGCCAGCACCGCACCGAGCGCGGCGTCGAAACGCATGAAGGCCGTCTGCGCCCCGGACGGCACCGCACTGGACTTGACCGAGACCGCCCCGGGGCCGTCCCCCCGCTGTCGCGCGGCGCCCAGGGCCCGGTCGGCCTGCAGCACGGTCCCCCAGGCCCGGACCGCCGCGGTGGCGGCCGCGTCTTCGCCGGGAAAGGTCGTGTTGGCGAGCTCGTCCCCGAGATAGCCGCCGGGGCTCCGCCCGGCCTTGGCGGACCGGATCGCCACCTCCCCGTCGATGGGGAGCAGGCGGGCCGCGAGGGCGTCGACGGTGTCCCGCTGACGTCGCGCGCGGGCGGTATCCCCTTCGGCCAGCAGCGCGAAGCTTTCGGCCGCATCGGCGTCGGCGGCCAGCGCCCGGGCGGTCGACAGCGCGTAGACCGAGTCGAAGGCGTCGACCTTGGCGGTGCGCAGGTCCCCCTGCGCGGCGAGCAGGCGAAGGGCGACGACGGCGGAGGCGGAGGCGACAACCAGCGTCGCACCGGCGAGCCCCGGGTTCACCAAGCGCCGCGCCGTCCGGGCGATGTCGACCTGCGCGGCGGCGAGCGGCGCCAGCAGGAGCAGCGTGGCGACCGTCAACCAGGCCAGCGGCGTCCCTCGCAGGTAGTCTCCATAGGCCGCGGCGAGATGATCGGCGTTGACGCGCTCCAGCGTGGCGGCAGCGGGCAGCACGGTCCAGTGCATGAGGTCGTCGGCCGCGAAGGCGAGGCTCCGGCGGGCGTCGCCCGCGCTGGCGATGGACCGCCCCACGGCCTGTTCGTAGTCGCCGAGCCCCTGCAGCACCGTGCCGATGGGGCCGCGCTCCTCGTCGCCGTAGGTGATGTTGGCGGCGGCATCGACCAGGGCGGCCCGCACCGCCCGGAGCCGCCGCCTCATGGACGACAGGATCGCGCCGTCCGAGCCCTCGTCCGACAGCATCGCCAGGGCGTAGTCGGCGTTGGCGGCGGCGAGACCGGTGCGGACCGCTTCGGCGGAGGACACCGAGGGCGCCGTGTCGTAGCCGACCGTGCGGACGATGGAGGCCGTCGCGTTCAGCCCGTGGAAGCCCGCCGCGAGCCACAGGAGCGCCAGGACCACGACAGCGGCGCGGGCAGCGCGCAGCCGCGCCTGGAACGGCGAGCGGTAGTCCCCGGGCGCCGCCCCGCCCCGCCACGGCCGCGCCGCCGCGGCGACCGCCCCCGCGCCGCGCGCGAGGCCGGCCCGAAAGGTCGCGACCGTGAGGCCCGGGGGGACGGAGGCGGGCAGGGACATCTCAGCGCGCTTCCAGCTTCAGCACCGTCCAGGCGCCGAGCGCCAGCACGTCGCCCACCTTCAACGGCGCTTCGACGCCCTCGATGAGGGGAGCGCCGTTGAGCAGCGTCCCGTTCGACGAGCCGACGTCGAGGCCGTAGAGGCTCCCGTCCGGCCGCCGGCAGACCTTGAGGTGCCGGGCCGACACCGACGGATCGGCGACGGGGACCTCGGGGTGGAGGTCGCGGCGGCCGTTCCGGCGGCCGACGAGGTTCTCGACCAGGTCGAGCGGATAAGCGCGGTCGGGCTCGGGCGGAACGGCGGGGTCGAGCCGGGCGGGGTCGCGGCTCACCACGATCCACATGTTGCCCGCGGCCGCACCGGCGAAAACGGGCAGCGGAGGTGATGGCGCGGCCCCTGTCGGCGGTGGCGGTGGCGCGGCCGATGGCGCCGCCGCGGCGAGCGGCGGGCCGGCCGACGGCAGAGCGGGGGACGGCGCCGACGAGAAATCGTGCCGGCACACCTCGCAGAAGCGGGCGCCGGGCACCCGCGGCGTGCCGCAGTCGGGGCAAGGCTGCGGCGGCGGAGCCGCGGCCGGGGGCGTGGTGGGCGGGACCGTCGACGCGGGCGGGGCGATGCGCAGCCCGCATTCCGAGCAGAAGTCCGGGTCGTCCGACAGGTGCCCGCGCGGGCAGACGGCGTCGCTCATGCGCCCGGCCGGCGGCGCACCGTGCGGGTGCCGCCCATCTCGAGTTCAAGCGCCTCGGCCTTGCCGGCGCCGCGCTTCAGCCGCACCGTCCCCGCCGTGGCGTCGACCACGTCCACCACCTTGTTGAGGCGCCGCGTGACGTCCTCGTTGCCCGACGCGGCGGCGATGCGGGCCGCCCGGCCGAGCAGGCGGGTCGCCTCGGCGTCGTTGCCGCGGTCCCGCGCTTCCAGGCCGTCGCGGATGGAGGCGGCGATCTCGGCCTGGCCGGTGTAGTGGGCGACCTCGGGGTTCAGCCGCGCCGTCAGCCCCGCATCCTCGCTCCAGGTGGCGACGACGGGCGCGCCCGCGGCCTTGCCCTCGCCCGCGCCGGCGTCCCACAGCACCGTGGGCCGGCACACCAGCATGTCCTCGCCGACGCCGCCGTCGCCGACCTGGAACACCGCGTGGTAGTCGCGCGTCTCGCGGCCCCAGGCGCCGAGGTTCCACAGGGTCGATCGGGCGTCCGCCGGCGCGCCCAGCGCCGTGATGTCGATGTCGTCCGGGTTCATCTGATGCAGCGACACGAGGCGCGCCGAAGCCGGCTGCCACAAGCGCAGCATCACCTTGCCGGTGGCCTTGGACAGGGCGCGCGCCAGGCAGGCGCGGAAGTCCGCCTCGAGATTCGCGGGCTCCGGCACCGCATCGGCGGTGCCGAGCAGCACGGACGAGATGCGGCGCAGCTCGTCCGGCTCCCAATCGGTGCCGACGCCGCGGCAGTCGACACCGATCCGGCCGCGGCAGGCTTCCACGGCGCGGCGGAGGTCCTCGCGGTCGTCGACGTCGTTCTGCCCGTCGGTGAGGAAATAGCCGTAGGGGATCGCGTCCGGTGCCTTCTCCAGCTCGCGGCGCAGCGCCGAAAGCCCCTTCGACATGAAGGTGGCGCCGTTGGCCGCGATGGCCTGCACGGCGCGGTGCGCGGCGGCGCGGTTGGCGTCCGTCGCTTCGCACAGCGGCACCACGACCTGCGACGCCGTGCCGAAGGTGACGACGGTGAACAGCGCGTCGCGCGGCAGGAGGTCGATGCAGCGCCGCGCCGCGTGGCGGGCCGCCTCGATCTTGCCCTGCAAGTTCATGGAGCTCGAGTTGTCGAGCACGATGCCGACGGCGCGCCGCGCCGCCGCGGCCCCGGCGTCCCCGTCCGCCGTCACGGTGAGGATGGCGTCGAGCCGCCGCACGCCGGGCGCGAGGTGCGGGTTGAAGAAGCTGTCCAGCCTGAACTGCATGATCCCCTGCCCCCCGGCCCGCCCGACCCTTCCGGATCAGGCCGAACGCTCGGATTGGACGGCCCGCTCGCCGGCCGCGGCGAGCCCGTCCACGTAACGCTTCTTCGTGCCTTCCAGTGCCAGTTGGGCCTGCGCCCGCTCGGCGCGGTTCCGGGCGTCGATGGCGGCGCCCTTGTCGACCATGCCGATGATGCGGTCGGCGATCTCGCCCAGCGCCGCCACCTCGCCGAGCGAGCCGCCCTCGCTGTCCTTGGCGCGGAGATAGGCGCTTTCCAGCGCGTCGATCCCGGCCATGTTCATCTGCTGCGCCAGGCGGCGGCGCGCGTCGCTGGCCTTGGACGCGTCCGCGATGCCCTTCAGCGCCGCGATGCGCAGGATGGCGGACTTCAGCCGCGGCAGGTCGAACAGCAGCGTGTCGAGGATGTTGCGGTATTCGATGCGCCCGGCCGTCTGGGCCGTGCGGGTCTGCGGCACGGACAGCATGGCGTCGCCCATCGCCATGGACAGGCGCAGCAGCCGCGCCTCGAAGCCGTTGATCTGCTCGCCGAAGTCGCGCACGGCGGCCAGCGCGGCGGGATCGCGGCTTTGCAGCGCGTCGCGCCGCTCGCGGGCGAAGCGGGCGCGCTCGCGGTCGAGCACGATCTGGCCGGCCGCCACCTGCACCTCCAGCTCGCGCAGCGACCGCAGGTTCTCGGCCACGAGCTTGTCCAGGCGGCTGTCCATCGCGGCGAGCCGGCCCATCTCGATGCGGCCGCGCTTCTCGATGTCGGAGAACTGGTCGACCACCATCCGGTAGTCGGCGCGGAAGCGCGTGAAGGCCGACACGTACCTCCCCACCATCGGCAGCTCGCCCGCCACCCGCATCAGCGCGGTGCCGCGCCCTTCGGCCTCGCGCTTCAGGCCCGGGATGTTCAGGGCCTTCACGCCGGTGGCGAGTTCGGCCAGCAGGCGGCCCGACACGCCGGCGTCCGCCGTGCGGATGCCGTCGAGAAGCTCGTCGAGGAAGGCGTTGGCGCGGGTCTGCGTGTCGGCGCCGAAACCGTTGATGGCGGCGCCGTCGAGCGCGGGCAGGTCGGCGGCGACGCGCTCGGCCAGGGCGCGGTCGTTGGGCGACAGCCGCGCGAGGTCGAGCCGCTGCTCGGCGCCCCAGCCGGCGGCGAGGTCGGGGACGGCGGAAACGGCCGCTCGGGGATCGGCGGGGCTCAGGGCGACGCTCCGGGCGGGGGGGATGTCACGTCCGGCGGGGCCAGCGCGCGGCCTTGCAGGTCCTGCACGCCCAGCAGCGCGCGGCGCGCCTCGGCCTCGGCCCGGGCGGGGATGGGGACGAAGCCGAGGTCCTCGGCGGCGGGGCCACCGGAGCGGAACGCCCAGCCGAAGAACTTCAGGACCGTCCAGGCCGCCAGATCGTCCTTGTTGGACTTCCGCATCAACACGTAGGTGGCCGACACGATGGGCCAGCTCGCGCCGCCCGGTCGAGCCTGCAGCGACGGCGTCAGCCCGTGCGACCAGTCCCCAGCGGCAGCCGCCGCCGCGATGGAGGCCAGGGTCGGCTGCACGACGCGGCCGTCGGCATTGATGAGATCGACGTAGACCAGGCGGTTCGCCTGGGCATAGTCGAAGCCGACGTAGCCGATGGCGCCCGGGGTCGCCGCCACGGCGTCCGCCATCCCCTTGCTGCCCTCCACCGCCGTGCCGTTCGGGGGAAGGTCATTCGGATGTTCGGCGAACCAGCCCTGGTCCCGCTTGGAAACGCCGGCCAAGTAGGCGGCGAAGGCCGCGGTGGTCCCCGATCCGTCCGACCGCCGGATCGGCCGGACGGGCAGATGGGGCAGCAGCAGGTGCGGGTTCAATTTCGCGATCGCCGGATCGTCCCAGAAATCGATGCTCCTGAGGCACAGGTCGGCGAGGGTCTGGCC
The DNA here is from genome assembly GCF_004137685.1 of Lichenibacterium minor. Lineage (GTDB taxonomy): Bacteria > Pseudomonadota > Alphaproteobacteria > Rhizobiales > Beijerinckiaceae > Lichenihabitans > Lichenihabitans minor. The sequence continues at coordinate 223,989 of NZ_QYBB01000001.1, forward strand.
GTCGAGCACGAGGTCACCCGGCCCCACGCCGGGCAGGTCGATCACCGGCACCACGCCGCCCACCAGCGTGGGAAACTGCACGAGCCCGTGGGATGTCAGCTCGGCCTCCCCGAGGGGCTTGTCGCTCGCCCCGAAGGTCACGCCGTTCCCCTCGATCGCCGTCACGCCCGCGCCGGAGCCGATCCCGTCATAGGTGATGGCGTCGCCCGTTTCGGCCGCATAGAGGGCCGCCCAGCGGGCGTAGGCGGGCTGCGGGAAGGTGGCGCCCGCGCCCGTCGCGCTCACGGCGGCGGCAGGGCCGGCGCCGAGGAGCCCGGCGGCGGCTAGCGTGACGGCGAGGAGGCGGGGCGGGACCACGGGCCGGAGGCTACAACGATCCCCCGATCAACGCCAGATGGCACCCTCCTCCCCTTCCCAGAAGTCCGGCACCGCCCGCGACAGCAGCCCGCCGACCCGCACGGGCGCGATCCTGACGGCGAGCCCCGTTCGGTCGTCCGTCTCGACCGCGACGCCGCAGAGCGTGGCGGGGCCGTCGGCGGGCTCGTAGCGGCTGCCCGGCGTGCGCTGGATGAAGCGGCGGATGGGCTCCTCCTTGGCGACGCCGATGACGCTGTCGTAGTCGCCCGTCATGCCGGCGTCGGTCAGGTAGGCGGTGCCGTTGGGCAGAACGCGGTGGTCGGCGGTCGGGATGTGGGTATGGGTGCCGACGACCAGCGAGGCGCGGCCGTCGAGCACGTGGCCGATGGCCACCTTCTCGCTCGTCGCCTCGGCGTGGACGTCGACCACCACGGCGTCGCAGGCCACGCCCAGCGGGCAGGCCTCGATCTCGCGCTCCAGCCCGGCGAAGGGGTCGTCGAGCGGGTCCATGAAGACGCGGCCCATGACGTTGAGCACCAGGGCGCGGCGGCCGTCGTGGAGGTCGACCAGCGCGGCGCCGCGGCCCGGGGTGCCGGGCGGGAAGTTCAGCGGGCGGACGAGGCGCGGCTGGCGGTCGATGAAGACCAGGGCCTCGCGCTGGTCGAAGGCGTGGTTGCCGAGCGTCACGGCGTCGGCGCCGGCGTCGAGGATCTCGTCGCAGATCTTCTCCGTGATGCCCTTGCCGCCGGCGGCGTTCTCGCCGTTGACCACCACGAGGTCGAGCCGCCAGCGGGCGCGCAGGTTCGGCAGCTCGGCCGCGATTGCGGCGCGGCCGGAGCGGCCCATCACGTCGCCGACGAAGAGGATGCGCAAGGGTCAGTCTCCGAAGATGGTGAGGCCGCGCTCGGTCAGAACGGCGTCGAGCCGCTCGTCGTGGGGCTCGGTCGGCACGGCCGCGACTTCCTGGACCGCGAAGGCCACCCCCACGGCGAGGACCGGCTTCGCGGCCCGCAACCGGCGCAGCGCGCCGTCGTAATAGCCCGCCCCGTAGCCGAGGCGGAAGCCGCGCCGGTCGAAGGCGGCGAGCGGCACGAACAGCAGGTCGGGGTCGAGGACCGCCGCCGTCGGCTCGGGCTCGGCGGTGCCGAACCGGCCGGGCACGAGCGCGTCGCCCGGCTGCCACGCGCGGAACGGGAGAGCCGCGCCGCGCGGCGGCGTGGCGGGGAGCGAGATGCGGAGGCCCGCCGCCGACAGGGCGTCGAGGAGCGGCAGGACGTCGGGCTCGCCGCGGATCGGCAGGAAGGCGGAAACGACGGGCGACGGGGTTCGCCGCCGGGCGATGTCGAGCCCGGTTTCGGCGAGGCGCGCCGCGAAGGCGGCCCGCACCTCGGGGGCGACGGACGCCCTGCGCGACAGGGAGGCGGCGCGGATCGAAGCCTTGTCGAGGATCATCGTCATGCCCGCCTCGCGACGGCATGGGATGAGTGCGGGGCCGCAGTGGCCGTGGGACATCGATCCCGGGAACCTACAACGTAGGTGGGCGCCGTGTGCTCAAGACCACGGTCGAGAACAGGGACAGCTCCCGTTGGAATCGATAAGGCCCCGGGAATACTTTCCTCACGCACCCCGCAGCTCCGCCCGACCGATGTAGGCCCCCGCCCGCGAAAAATCCAGCCCCGCCGTGGCGCTCGCGGGCCGGCGGGGCCCCGGCGTCGCGAAAGTGTCGCACGTCCACAGGCGGCGAGGCGGCGAAGCCCAAGTTTTCTCTTCTGCTTCCGCGGAAATCGGCGAAATTGGGGGCAGCGAAGAGAAACTCCGACCCTCGGACGTCACCCCCATGTCCCATGCCTCCTACCGGCCCTGCGTCGGCATCGCCCTGTTCAACCCGGACGGGCTCGTGTTCATCGGCCGGCGCCGTTCGAAGCGGGCCATCGACCCCGCCGCCCAAGGCTACGAGTGGCAGATGCCGCAGGGCGGCATCGATTCGGGCGAGATGCCCCGCGCCGCGGCGCTGCGCGAGCTGCGCGAGGAGACCGGCGTGTCGTCGGTGTCCTTCATGGCGGAAGCGCCGCATTGGCTGACCTACGACCTGCCCGCGGACCTGACGCGCCGCAGCTGGAAGGGACGCTACCGCGGCCAGAAGCAGAAATGGTTCGCGTTCCGGTTCGAAGGCGACGAGCGCGAGATCAACATCGACCGGCCCGAGCACGGATTGAAGCCCGAGTTCGACGCGTGGCGCTGGGAGCGGATCGAGCGGCTGCCCGAACTCATCATCCCGTTCAAGCGCCAGGTGTACGAGAGCGTGGTGGAAAGCTTCGGCCCGCTCGGCGCCCACGAGCCGCTCACCGGCTGACGGGAGGGAGCGGGCCTTTCGGAGCCCGCCTCCCGTCCCGGCGCCGGCGGCCCGCCACCGGCGGGTCGCCGTTCCAGCCTCACTCCGCGGCGACGCCGAGGCCCACCGGGCAGGACACGCCCGTGCCGGCGAGGTTGCAATAGCCCCGCGGGTTCCGCTGCAGGTACTGCTGGTGATAGGTTTCGGCGTAGAAGAACTCCGGCGCCGGGCGGATCTCCGTCGTGATCGGGCCCTTGCCGGACGCCTTCAAGGCCCTGTCGTAGCCGGCCTTGGAGGCTTCAGCTTCGGCGAGCTGGGCGGGGCTCGTGGTGTAGATCGTCGAGCGGTAGGTGGTGCCCACGTCGTTGCCCTGGCGCATGCCTTGGGTGGGGTCGTGCTCCTCCCAGAACAGCTTCAACAGCGACGCGTAGCTCACCGCCTTGGGATCGAAGGCCACCATCACGACCTCGGCGTGCCCCGTCCGGCCGGTGCAGGTTTCCTCGTAGGTGGGGTTGGGCGTTTCGCCGCCCTGGTAGCCCACCGCCGTCGTGACGATGCCGTCGCCCAGGCGCCAGAACAGCCGCTCGGCGCCCCAGAAGCATCCCATGCCGAAATAGGCGACCTCGGTTCCGGCCGGATGGGGGCCCTTCAGCGGCGTGTCGAGGACGAGGTGCCGGTCCTGCGTGGGGAGGGGGGTGGAGCGCCCCGGCAGGGCTTCGGCGGCCGTGGGCAGCGTGGACGTCTTGCGAAACAGCATGGGGAATGGTCTCCGAAAGGCTGCGATGCCCCCGATATGGAGATCCGGGCCCGGAAAATTCAGGTTCGGCGCTCCGAAAAGGCGCCGTCTGCCGGCCGGCCGGCGTGGAGCAGCCCCAGGCCGAGCGCGCCCGCCGCGAGGGCGCCCGGCACGGCCAGCAGCCCCGCGACGATGCGCTGCGCCGGCCCGGGCCACCCGGCGGCGACCGCGAGTGCCGCGCCGTAGCGCACCCCGCCGATCGCGGCCGCGCCGTCGCCCAGCGAGGTGAACAGGGGACGCCCGCCCGCGATGGAGCGGCTGCCGTCCACCACCAGCACCGCGAAGGCGGCGGCGAGCAGCACGAAGCCCAGGGCGCGAAAGATGAACCGGAGCATGGACCGCCATCCTGCAGCCGGGCCAGCGCGACCCGCCCCCGAGCACTACACCGCGGCGCCCGGGGGAGCTACGGCAGGCGGGAACGCCGTCGCGAAAGCGCGCCCGGGCTGTTGCCTTCGCGGCGATTCGGGTGATAGACCGCTCTCGGCCCCGCCAACCGGGGGTCCGCCGATCTCGCATCGGCCCGGCGCTCGCGCGTCGGCTGGAGAGGTGGCCGAGTGGTTGAAGGCGCACGCCTGGAAAGTGTGTATACGGGAAACCGTATCGCGGGTTCGAATCCCGCTCTCTCCGCCAGCGATTTCTACTAAGTCTCTGTTTTTGTTGCGCTTTTCGACACCGGTCTGAGCGCTTCCCTAGACCATTCCCTAGCTCTGATGCCGGTTTCTGACGACAGTCAGCGAACGTCGGCGGCATCGAAGGCCGTGTGGGCCATGAGCCGACGCGTGAGATCGGAACAGCGCGACGGGGAAGAGGCGCGGCCCGTGACGCCCGCGGATGGGCCGTGCAAGCGGTGAGCCGAGGCCTCCAGCGCCGCACGGTCCGTATCACCCGTTCGAGCGCACTCCATCCAGGGGCCTCACAGCTCCAACAGGTGCTCGACGATGCGGGTGAGCGCCCTTCGGCATCGCCGGTCGTTGCACGGCCACCCGGCGCTCCGCACACGCCTTCCAGACCGCGATCCGGAAGCTCATTCCACATCGAAAATGCGTGGACATTCCGACCGATATTTTTCTTGGGTTCGAGGGACCACATCGCTCAGGCGAAGTACGCCGCGAAACAAACCCGACGCGCTCTCCGCGGTTGATTAAAAATCCCTACTTCGGCTCTCGGCAAGTGTCGAACACGCGGTCCCCCGGACTCAGGTAGGAGCCGAGCGAACGTCAACGGCTCTCAGCGAGTGAGAGCGATGCGCAACGACAACGAACAGGACACCACGGGCCGAGTGGGTTTGTCCGTGGACGAGGCTTGCCACGTCGCAGGGATTGGCAAGACCAGGATGTATGAGCTGCTCAGGAGCGGCTCGGTGCCCGCCCGCAGGATCGGGCGGCGAATCATCATCCTCCGGTCCGACCTCTTGGCGTGGATGGATGCCCTCCCCCGGTGGGAGCCGGAAGGGACCTGAGGTCCACCAGCCTACCCCACCTACAACGACGCCCACCTCGGTGAAGGTGGGCGCGTGCCGGCCGGGGCCGTATCTTGAAGGCGTGTGGCAACGCTTCAAGTAACGCCTCACCTTCGTCTTCGCAAGCTCGAAGATCTATCGGCTCCGCCGAAGAAGCCCGCTCGCGCCCGCTCGTCGCCATGACTACGAGCCCGACTTGTTCTACTTCAAGGCACCCATTCGGCCCGACGAGCCGGAGTCGCGCGATCCGGCCGAAGTTGAGTTCTGGCGTCGCCTCCTCGATCACGGCCCCGGCCCGATCCCGAAGCCGATCCAGACCGTCGACCAGATCCGTGACGAACTCGCCGAACTCGCCGAGCGCGGGGCGGTGTCCGCTCGCGCCCTCACGCTGTCCGAGGCCGGCTTCCGCCAGGGCGTCCGTGTCGTCGTGGTCCACGATCTCGGTGGCGGAATCGACCGGATCGAGCCCTTCGGGAAGGCCATCCAAGCGCCGCTGGAAGGAGCCGAAGCTGAGCATTTTCGACCCCTCGGCGAGGCTGAAATCGGCCCTGAAAACGTCGACTGTGATCGAAAAGACACAACGGGCGAAGTGCTACCGACTTCGGCGGTGAGTGATGTTGAAATCGTTGGAATTTCGGATGCGGCAGGCTCGCCGTCCGAGGGGGTGATTTCAGTCTCCCGTATTGTTGTTAAGAGCGAGACCCCTCCGCAGCCCCAACAGAAGCTCCAGCGAGCACGCACATCCTCCAAGCCCAATCCCAACTTTATATTTGAGACTGGGCTCATCCCGAAGACCAGGCCCAAGGCCGACTCTAAGTCTAAGGCCAAGGCCACAGCGCGGGCAAAGGCCAGGATCAAGGCCTTGGCGAGGACCAAAGCCAAATCCAAGCCGAAGAGAGAACGGAAACTGACTATATCCCGGGACGAGAGGGCCGAGGCGGAGCTTTGCTTTTTCATGGCGGAAGCGTTGGGTTGCCCGTTTAACATGAAGGCCGATTTGAACCCCGGGCACCTGGACGACCTCAGTGTCGAGGAGCGGATCGCTTTCTGTCTGAAGATCGTGGGCAACCTCCTCGCCTACGCCCGGGGCCGCTGCATAGCCCGCGGCATGCCGTTTTCGTGGTGGCCGCCCGTGTGGGGGTGGGTCCGCGAGTCCGACCCTTGGACCAACCTCAAGGAACACGTGCACCTCGTCTTTTACGCCCCGGAGGACGAGCGGCGGCGCATGGTCAAGCTGATGGAGGAGAAGCGCAAGGCGACCAACCCGAAGGTCAAGAGGTGGTGCCCGAACGCCAAGTTCGCGCGGATCCACCCTTGGGAGCACTGGACCGGCTCGAAGTTCAAGTCGGCCTTCGGCTATTTCGTCAAGATGGCGAACCCCCAAGATTATCACTCCGACTCCACTATCTGGTACAAGAAGAGCGGGTTCATCACCGGCCCCCGGATTAAATTCTCGCCGTTCCTGCTCGACCCCGACCGGGTCGAGGCGCACCGAATCGACGTCCAGGCCTTGACGCAGCTCAGGGACAACGACCGGGTCATCATGCGCCGGAGCGGCTCCGAGCCGGCCAAGAACCCTCGCTCGCTGCTCCGGGCTCAGCGGTCCGCCCCGTCCGATGTCCATGCCGAGATCGTGCCGGTCGATGTCCCCGCCACGCCTGCACCGGCACAGGTTCTCGTCACCGCCGCCGTCGAGCCCGAGCCCATCGAGCCCGCTACCTTTCTAACACCTGGGTCGGCCGGCCCTGTTCATCGTGACGAGACGGAGCACAGCGAGATGGACGTTGTCGAGGTCGAGACCCGGCTGGCCGCGCCGGCTGAGCCCGTGCCGATCCCTCGCGAGCCGGCCGCGGCGATCGTCGAGGTCCCGGTCGAGGCTGATGCCATGGAATTGATCGAGGCCGTCACCCTGGCAGTTCCGGCGGCGATCGATGCTGGCGCCATCCCGGCCGTGATCGTGTCCCCCGACGTCCCGGCAGAGCCAGGACCTACCTCTCCGTCCCACAGGGCCGTGATCGCGTCGCTCGCCGTCCTCGGGCGCTCCGTGGCGCGGAACGTCATGGCCGGTGCAGCCCGGATCGCGTCGAGGCTCGGATCCCGGTCCCCGCCGCCATCGCCCACGACCCCGCCGTCGGCCCTGTGCCGACCCCGCGCACCGTTGTACGACCGGTCGGCCTTCATCGCGGCCGGCGCGTTCTTCGGCGCTCCAGATGTCCAGTCTATCCCGTGGTGATCGCTCGCGCTGTGCCGCCATTCCTCGGCCGCCTTCGAGCCGTGGCACCGGGCGCCTCCCGAGCCCAGCCCCGTCTTCAGTGGTTTTTGGCCTTGGGATTGTGTCTATTTAGCAGAGGGTTACGGGAGTCCCTCCTCCGCTTCTGCGCAGGAGTTCCTCCGTTTTCTGCGCGGGGGTTCCTCCGTTTTCGGCGTCCGAGCCGGGACGGCGAGGCCCGCCCGGATGCCATCCAGTATGACCACCGGCAGGGGTGGGGAAAGGTTCGGGGCGTGCCGACGCGGCGCCGAGGCGTATTCTCGACGGGGCTTATCCGCAGGGGCGGAGCCGGCCCCCCGCGACACCGTCGGCCACGGGAGGTCGGGCGCCGGTGTCGTCGATGTCGGCGCGTGGGGGCGCGGACGGTCGAGACGCTCAGATTTCGAGGAACCTGAGCAACTTCACCGAATCCTTCTTCGGCTTCGGCTGCGGGTTTCCCAGCGCCTTCGCGAAGTCGAGGAACTGCCGCCCGTAGAGTTCGCCCGGCTTCTCGGCGGTCCAGAAGGGGTTGGGCGGCATCCCGTACATCACCTTGAACCAGCGCCACGCTTCCGGCCCGAGCGTCTGGGACCGCCCGAACCGCTGGCCCAGATACTGGCCCTGGTGCGAGTTCTCCTCCAGCCCGAGGTACCGCGCGAGCGGGATCCACGCGCGGCTCCGGCGCCGGCTCCCGCGGATGTGCATCTCCTCCTCGGGGTGGATCCCCTTCATGATGTAGCGCCAGAGATGCCACTGCTCGCCGACGCTCGTGAGCCGCTCGATCTTGACCGTCCTGGTGTCGTCCACCTCGATGGGCACGTCGGCGAAGGGGTTAACGGACGGATCAATGGGCTTGGCCGACATCGACCGCTTAGCCCGCTTCGGCCGCTTAGACGGCTTGGCGGCGGGACAGCGGGGATACATGCCGGTAATGGTGAAGATCGTCTGCGACACCTGCCGTTCGAATTTCTTGAGGGGGACCTCCTTCGGAAGGTGCAGCAGGACGTGCATGTGCAGCCCCCGTCCCTCGCCCCTTTCGACGACCCAGATGTAGTGGAACTCCGCCCCCCTGTACTCCAGCCACTTGCGGAGGAGGACGATCTGCCACTCGACCGCTTCGGCGACCTGTTCATCGGTGGTGAGCTTGACCGAGGTCCAGTTGCAGGTATACCAAATGTTGAAATTCAAGCCCATACAGTGCAGGAGCATCATCGCTTTGTACGCGCGCTGCACCTGATTGATCGTGAGGTAGTTCAGCTCCTGCGGCTCATCCTCGTCGACCTCGAAGTCCAGGTTGCTAAGCCTCCGGAAGGTGGCGTTGATGTTCTCGATCTCGGCCACCTCCCGGCCGTCGACGGTATGGGACCAGTGGGCGTCGCCGAGCTTCTCGTGCATCGAGACGCGCAGCCTCCCAGGCTTCGCGCCACGCCTGTTCTTCACGGGCTCCGGGTCCATCGAGGCGTAAAAGGCCACGCGAGCGCGTTCGTAGGCTTCGTCGTCGAGCTTCTTGCCAAGCGTCCTGAAGGGGTTCGTGGCGACGGGCTCCGGCTCGGCCCTCGCGCCGGCCTCGGCCATTTCCTGGAATCTGTTCATGGGGACCTCCTACCTGAAGGCACCCGGGCTGCGATCTGCTGCCCGGTTCAATGCCTCGTGATGGGAGCTTCACAGAGGGCCGGAGAACTTCACGGCTTTCAGAAAATAAATTTTGAACACGCACAGGTAGAGGTATTTGCTCGGATATTACGACTCTTGCGGGTGATGATGCCCGGCTCTGAAGTTTACCGGCCCGCCCGGAAGCTACCCTCGACGGCGCCGTCCCGAGCGCCGCGGGAGATCCGCTTCATGACCGACACCGCATCATCCCCGCCGCAAAGCACCACCGTCTGGAACGTGTCGGGGTGAACGGCTTGGACGACATCATCGGCGGCCTGCTCCCATCGCGCCGCGTCCTCGACGAGCTTCGACCCCTCTTGCCCGACGCGGTTCGAGGGGTGTTGCCCGTTGCCCGCGCCTTCGTCGCGGTCGACGCTGCGCTCATGGTCCACAGTGAGGCGCTCGTCGCCCTCGACCGGGCGGAGGCGGCCCTCGCCGCCGCTTCGATACCGAAGGGCGAGGCTGGGGCAGGACGGCGGCGGGGTCTCGGGTCGAAGCGGCGGGTCTCCATCGTCCGCCAAGCGCGGGAGATGCGCATAAGTCGGCTGGTGCGGGGCTCGGCTGCCCATCTGCTGTCGGCCCCGGCTCGGGGTTGGACGACATCGCGCTCAAGCTGGCCGTGTTCATCGCGGCGGGCGAAGCAGGGCCTCCCGAGTCCGCCGTGTTACCGTGGTTCAATCTCCGTCGACTTCTCGCCGATGTGGTCGGCCTCGCCGACGTGGAGATCTGACGGAGTTCGAAAGCGGTGGTTTTCATATTTGACCATCAAGCCGCTTTGGAGATCGTATCGCCCGATTCGACGTTCCAAAAACGCCTGCCTCCACCCCGGCACGACTCAACTCAGGCATCTGCTCGGGAAATCACTCATGCGGATAAGCTGGACTTTGAACCCCGAGTTGATTTGCGTCAGAAGCGCCACGACTATAGAATGAAACTTGGGAGATCGGCCCAAACGCTCACGAAATTCGCATCAAGGTTTCCCCGAACCTGAAAACATGAGCTACCTGAGAGGCCTCTCAACGGGGGCTCAAGCCTCCCACAACGGATGCAAGTCTTGTCTAACTCTGGTCCGGCTGCATGCATTTTCCAGGCGACTCGAATCGCCTTTCTCGCTCACAAATCAAGAGATATTTACGCAGAGGGTGAAAGAGATCTTTTAGCGACGCTATCGTACGAAGATATCGTCGGAGCGAGCGACGATGACTGGGACATCGCTGGCATGTTCATCAATCTCCCCGGTCACTCTTATTGCGAGGCATTGTATATATCGCCATATCTATATCGAATAATTAAATATTCTGAAATTTCATCTATATTCAATAGTCATACAAGTAACTATATTTTCTGCGAAGCTGAGTTTAACCGTCTGAATGAGAATTTTATATCGAACCCTCTCGTAAGGATCGTTCGAGATATTTCTATTGTCGATGTTCTCAATAACAAAATTTATCAACCTTCAGTCCCCTGCTCTAAAATACGATACGAGCCTAAGGAATCGCAGGCTCGCCCCTAGCAAGTGAGATGTTGTTATGTCAGATGACTTACCGTCCTGAACATCCGCGATCCGCGATGAATTACACCCTGACGGCGCCATCCCGAGCGCCGCGGGAGCCTCCCCTTCATAATTGACCTCGCCTCACGCTCGGCCGGCGAGGACGTCAATCCTTATCCCTTGGTCGAGCTGTTCACGCCGAACGCGAACGCGACGTGGTTGTTGGCCGAACTCGACCCGGGCGAGCCCGACCGCGCCTTCGGTCTCTCTGACTTGGGCCTGGGACTTCCTGAACTCGGGTATGTCGCCCTGTCGGAATTGCGCGCCATCCGCGGCCCGTTGGGCCTCGCCGTCGAGCGGGACCAGCACTTCATCGCCGACCGCCAGCTTTCGGCCTATGCCGACGTCGCCCACGACCGGCGCCGCATCGAGACGTGATCTCGTCCCCCCTGACGGCGCCCGTTGCGGGACGAGGTGGGCGGGTAACACCCCGCCCCGGCGATGCCGCCCACGCAGCTCCGCATGGGCTTCCACACCCTATCAATGCATCCACGCCCGATGGGCTTTGTCATCATGGCTTCGGGGTGAGTCGGAGGTCGTTCGTCATCCGGGGAGCGCGGGAGTGCCGCTTCGCCAGCCCGGGCGACCCCGCCCATCAAGCCCGCCGCTCGAACACATGCGACCTTCCCAACCGAGGCACCGTCGTTCCATCTGACCGAGCTCGTGCCGCTTCGGGCCGGTTCGTTTTGGATGGTCTATTTAGGAAAGTCTGTTTTGGTTGGTGGGGTCATCAGGCTCATAATAGACTGCTGGAGCGGTTCGCTATGGGCTTACCCCAAGCGAACCGAAACGGAAGAAGCTGCCGCCAAGCGCCGGCATCAGATACACAGGGAGCAGTTGTTGACGCTCCTTCGCTGTGGGATAGAAGATGGGTGAGCTTTTCGAGTCGGTCGCCACGTTGCGATTCTTCGGAGATGAGCTGATCCCAGATCGTCTATCTGAGATGCTTGGGGGGCACCCCACGCTCTCTTCGCGCAAAGGTGACCCGGTCAGACTGGCGGAAAACGGTTCCGAAGTACGAGCACCCACAGGATCGTGGCGCTTAAAAACTGCCCGGCTCCGTCCAGGCGATCTCGATCGCCATGTGATCGAATTATTTCGGCACCTTACAGACGATCTCGAAGTGTGGCGAATGCTTTCTTATCAGTTCAAAGCGGATGTGTTCTTTGGGATCCAGCTCGCAACTTACAACGAGGGAGTTTCACTTTCTCTAGAAAGTTTGCAGGCAGGTAGTTCAAGAGGGCTTACATTCGATTTCGATCTGTATGGATCTGAGGTGCATATTGCTGGATAGGAAAGCGTAGACTGGCACGCTGTGTTTCCAATGACGGCCCGCATCGGTTCGTTTGAGGTGTACTCATAGCGAACCGGTCCAGGTAGCCCATCAGAGTCCACCTCCATTGGTCTCTTCCGGACATACCCAGGCGAACTGACGCGACAGAAGCTTAGGGCAGGGATTAGACGAGCAGATTTGGGCCGTACAGGGACAGAGGTCGTGAACCTACGATGAAAAAATGAGCCAGCCCTCATTCAGCCGAAAACCCCCAGCTAATGTCTGTCATGCCGCACCGTACCGCGCGGCGCTGGAGACGGGAATGACACAATGAAGAATATCCTCGTTGGTACCGTGTTGATTCTGATTTCCGCTGGATCGGTTCCGACTTTTGCTCAGGACGGGCGTGAGGCGCAGATGATTGGCTTCCATGATCTCTGTGACCACGGTGATAAGAAAGCCTGTGTCAAGTTCGGAATGATGCTGCAGCAGAATGCCGATCGGCAAGCTGATTGGCGTCGGGCTCATCCCGACTGGTTTTTTTTCGAGCGATGACATAACGGCTCGGCCGCTGCACGTAGGGTAAACCCTTCGACCCTGGCGATGATTTGGTCGCCAGGGCTAGACTAAGTTACGAGCTGTGATCCTCTGCTTTGAAATAGATATCAAGGCATCGTCCCTTGTGTCGAATTGATTGTAAGCGTCGCTCCGCCCTCACTTTTCGAGGCCTTGCGTGGCGTTCGAAGATCGAGGCCCAAGGAGGCTTCGATCCATGTCTATGCCTGGGCTTGTGCTCGTGTCTGAGAGGCCGCAGCGCTTCGACGTCTGCACCGGCAGGGGGCGCCGACGCCGCTTCACCGCGAGCGAGAAGGCTGCGCTCGTCGAGGACATCAAGCGAAGAGCCGCGCCATCGGCCGCACGCCCTCTGAGCCCGGGAACACGCTGCGGGCGAGCACCTCCTCCGACAGGCCCCACTGGACGGCGAGAACGCCCTTGAAGATCGCCCGTAGGTCGGTCGTGGGCTTCAGGTCGCGGCCCTCGTGGAGCTGAGCGGGGGCGAGGCCGGGCCAATCGGCGAGGACGAGGCCGCCCTTCAGCGCGCCGCCAGCCAGAAGCGCCACTGTGCCGGTGCCGTGGTCGGTACCTACCGTGCCGTTGATGTGGACGGTGCGGCCGAACTCCGTCGCCACCACGACCGTCGTGTCGCGCCAATGCTCGCCGAGCCCCGCTTCCAGAGCCGCCACCGCGCCGTCGAGCCCGCCGAGCAGCTGGGCCAGCCGTCCCGTCGCCCCGCCCTCGTTCGCGTGGGTGTCCCAGCCGTCGAAGGCCAGGGCCGCGATGCGGGGCCCGTCGGCGGCCGCGAGCAGGCGCGCCGCGCCCTCGGCGGCCTGCCGCATGCCCTGCGGCGACCCCATGTCGCCGCCTCGCCCCATGCCGCCGGGCGTCCCCGTCTCGGTCGCGGCCAACCGTTCCGTCGCGAGCCCCTGGGCCAGCGCCATGCCCAGCGCCGGGTCGCGCCGGGCGTAGAGGTCGAGCACGCGGCCAGCAAGGTCCGCGCCCGCCGTTGCGGGGCCGGCCTGCGGCGCCCAGCCGAGCACCGGCGCCGGTCCGCGGATCACGAGCGGCGCCACGGCGCCGACGGCGAGGCCCGTCGTCCCGACCCGCTCGCCCGCGGGCAGCGCCGCCATGGCCCGGTTGAGCCAGCCTGAGGCGGTGAGGCCCGGCACCGGCTGGCCGCTTTCCAGCACGTCCTGCCCGTCAAAATGCGAGCGCTCGCGGTAGCCGGTCGCGGTGGCATGGACCACCGCGGCCTGCCCGGCCCGGAACAGCCGCGCGAAGGCCGGCATGGCGGGGTTGAGGGCGAAGAATCCGTCGAGCGGCAGGGCGGGGTGGTCGCCATCACGCTGCAGCGCCAGCGCGCCGTGCAGCCCGGCATAGGCGGGGTCGCCGAGCGGCGCCACAGTCGAGAGCCCGTCGAGGGCGCCGCGCAGCACGATCGTGACGAGGCGCATGTCGCGCGCGCCGGCGGCCCGGGCGAAGCGGGGCATGAAGGCCCAGGCGAAGCAGCCGGCACCGCCGCCCAGCAGGGCGCGGCGGGTGGGGCTCGGAGTTTCGCAGAGCGACAAGGGTCACCTCCTCTGGAATTCGGGCGACATAAGCGCGATGGCGAAGCCCTGCTGGCGCGACTCGGCGCGCGCGACGGCATCGCGGGTTTCGGGCGACAGGGCGTCGCCGGCCGCAGTTTCCAGCAGGGCGAGCGGGTCGGCGGTGCCGTCGGCCCCGGCGCCCCGCGCGCCGTGCGCCACCTGGGCGGCGAGGTCGAGCCGCAGCTTCATGGACTCGGGCGAGGCCCAGGCCGCGGCCGTGTCCGGGAAGCCGTTCGGCCCCGGCGGTTCCCAGAGTGGCTGTCCTAGCAGGCGCAGCCCGCCCAGCATCGGCCCGGGGTTGGCGGGCGCCGCGCCGAGCAGGCGCATGGCCGCGACGAGGAGGTCGTTGGGGCTGCGCATCTTGGTGGGCGGCGCCGACCAGGCCTCCGGCAGGTCGACGAGGGCGAGCGCCACGGCGCGGAGGTCCCCGTCGCGCGCGCGGAACAGCGTCGCAATCCGGTCCACCGCGGCCGGCGGGGGATCGTCGGCGATGAAGTGGCGCACGAGCTTCACGGCGATGTGGCGCGCGGTTGCCGGGTGGCGGGCGATGTCGTTCAGCGCGGCCTCGCCCTGGCCGAAGCCCCCGCCCGGATAGGTGCGGCCCACCACGGTCTGGTCCCCGGGCTCGTGCGTGGCGGCGTCAAAGGCGAAAGCGCCGGGTTCGCCGTGCCGTCCGTCCCGACCCGCTACGGTCCATCCGGTGATGACGCGGGCGAGCGCTGTCACATCGTCCTGGCCGTAGCCCCCGTCGACGCCAAGCGTGTGCAGTTCCAGGATCTCGCGCGCGAGGTTCTCGTTGAGGCCGTGCCTGCCGTTGCCGCCGGCCCGCGAGGCCGGGCCCACCGAGCGGGCATTGTCGAGGTAGGACAGCATGGCGGGGTGACGTTCGACCGCCAGGAGCAGGTCGGCGAAGCGGCCGAGCACGAAGGGGCGGATCGCCTCGCGCTCGAAGGAGCCCGCGCTGGCGCGCAACATCAGACCCTTGGCGGCCGAGACGCAGAAGTGATTCGACCAGAACCCCACGAGCCGCTCGACGAAGCCGACCTCGGCGGCCTGTGCCATGCGGAACCGCGCCAGCGCCTCCGCCCGGTAGATGGCGGCCTCGGGCTGGGGTGGCGCCCGTCCGGGCGAGCCTCCCGTCATGGCGGAGGGCAAGAGGAGGGGGAATGCCCCCGCCGCCGCCGCCTCGCGCAGGGCTTTGCGGGCCTCTTCGGCGGCGAAGGCGGCCTCGAGGTTCGCGGCCGTGCCGGCGAGGCTCCCGGCGGCATCGGGCCCCACGATGGCGCGTTCGGGCTTCAGCTCGGCCCGGAGCGCCCCGCGCGGGTCGGCCGCCACGCGGGCGAGGTCGCCGGGCCTCGCGCCGAGGCCGAAGCGGTTCAGGGCCGTCACGGCTTCGATCGACGCGGCTTCGGTCGGCATGGCACGTCCCGCTGGTCGGACTTAGCGGGATGTTAGCGACCGGATCTTAGCGGTTCGATGAACAAATGGTGGCAGGGTGGGTCATCTGTCGGCCCGTCCAATGGGTCTGGGACGTCAGCACACCCTTCATGGGTCTGACGGAAGATGACGTCCTGCTCCAGCCCGTTCATGGCGCGCCAGGTCCGGATGCGGCGTTCCAGCGTGTGGCGGACGCCGGACCCGAATTCGGGGTGGCGGCGCACCGCCTCCTCGAATATCGCGATCGGACGCAGCCCGGGGGGAAAAGCCTGCAGCGTAGGGGTCACCAGGGTGGTGAAGATCTCGTCGAGGCCAGCGCGTCTATCCGTTATAGGTGTACCCCAAGAGAACCGGCCAGGACGGGGTGCCTCGCGCCGGTTCGGTATGGGTACACCCAAAAAGAACCGGAGGCGGCGGTACGGCCGAAGAAATCCTCACATCTGTCTGAAGTCGCGGCCTCCCCGCGGAAGCTCCCCGGGGCCATCGATGGCTGGCATGGTGGGAGAGCACATGAGCGAGGACAATCAGGGAAGAGGTGACCGTGAGGGACGTCGCGCACGGCGCAGGGCGGACCCTTCGTCCACGCTCGGCGAGAAGCTCAGGGCCGTCGAGGCCCGCGCCGACCGCCCGGAGCCGGAGCCTGTCCCTGACAAGCCCGGCATCATCGAGCGGGCGCGGGGTATGTTGCTCGGCCTCGCCGTCGGCGACGCGATTGGAAGCTCGTTGGAGTTTGGCCCCCGTATCTCGCCGCCCCTTGCACGCCGAGAGATGACCGGCGGCGGCCCGTTCGACCTCCCCGTCGGGTGCTGGACCGACGACACGGCACTCGCCAACGCTCTGTCGAAAAGCCTCTTGGTATGCCGAAAGTGGGACCCGCTCGACGCCGCCCAGCGGTTCCTCGCATACTACCGGGAGGGCCAGTATTCGAGCGTGCCGGGGACGTGCGTCGACATAGGCGTGACGACCCGGCAAGCTCTGGAGCGCTTCGAGCGGACCGGAAACGCCTACTCCGGATCGACGGACGAGCATTCATCTGGGAACGGCTCGATCATGCGGCTCGCCCCGGTGGCGATTTTCACGCTCGACGCTCCAGAGGCCGAGGCCGTCCGGATCGCTCGCGACCAGTCTAGGCTCACGCACGGCTCCGACGTCTGTCTAGACTCGTGCTCGTACCTCGTGCAGCTCCTCCGGCTCATCCTCCGTGGGGAGTCGGATCCGCTGAAGCTCGCCATGCCACAGTTCGAAGGCCATCCGGACATCCTCAGGGCCAAGACGGCTCTGTGGGGTGGGCTTGAGCGACGAAACGTGAAATCGACAGGCTTCGTCGTCCACACGTTGGAGGCGTCTCTGTGGGCGTGTGCCAACTCTCCGGATTTCGAACGTGCCGTGACCTTGGCCGCAAACCTGGGCGGGGACGCCGACACGACGGCCTGCGTGACGGGCGCCATCGCCGGGGCCAAGTTCGGCGCCGAAGCCATCCCGGCGAGGTGGCTGGAGCCGCTCGCGCAACGCCACAGGATCGGGGCTTTGGCCTTGAGCCTCGTCCGGTCCAGCTCCGAAATTTACCTTCACGTGGCGTGACCCCCGGTCTTCATCGCGAGACCGGCGGCTTCCGTGCTCTTCATCAGTTTTCGCCCTTCCGGCGCACGATCTGCATGAGATTATCGATCGTGAAGGGCTTAGATCGTGGTAGTCCGAGGACGTTGTGCGAGATAGCGTGCGAGAGCTCGCCGATGAAGCTATGTCCTTCGGGTGAGCCGACTTCGAGTCCATCCGGACGCAGTTCACGCCATCGATCCTCAACCTCAATCTTTATCATGCGCTCACGCGAGAACTGTTGGTGGAAGGCACCCATTTTGTTGAGCTTGTCGAGGTAGCCGGAGTGGTCCTCGGACCAGTGTGGGGCGTCCATCCAAGCCGCGTC
Source organism: Lichenibacterium minor (assembly GCF_004137685.1). GTDB lineage: Bacteria > Pseudomonadota > Alphaproteobacteria > Rhizobiales > Beijerinckiaceae > Lichenihabitans > Lichenihabitans minor. The sequence goes on from NZ_QYBB01000001.1 coordinate 241,167, forward strand.
GATCGACATGTTGGGTCCGATGTCGTCGGACCACCGACCGGGATCGAGCGGATTGGAGACGAGCACCGCCTTTTGCTCCGCGATGCCACCCGACGGCGCGAGCGTCAGGCAAAGTGCGTACAGGTTGTAGAGACCGAAGTAAGCTTTCACCCGCCCGTTGGTGTCGCTCGCGACGGCGATGTAGTTGAACAGGGGGCCGAACGCTTCCGCCAACGCCGCATGGCCTTCGACGTATCTATCGTCCATGGTCGTCAGGGCCACCTCACCTTTGTAGTCCCCGTTCAGGGCGAAGTGGCGTGCGTCGTCGTAGCAGCCCTTGTGCAGTTCATCGTTTCCGACCGCGGTGCACCAGAGCACCAGAGCGGACTTCATCATCATGCGGCTGCAATCCAGACCGCCGAACGAGATCTGGTGCCCGACGCTGCCCGGTGGGAGATCCTGGACGACGCCCGTGACCTTCGCAATCTTGGAAATTAGTTCTTCGACGGTCATCCCGCGCTTGGCCGCGGCGTGTGCGAACGAGCGCGCGATATCGTCCTCGGATCGCCCCGTTATCTGGAGCGAGAAGGTGCCGTCCGGCGCCAGCGTGTCGTTGAACGGCTTGGATGTCACCAGCCGCAGCCGACCGTCCCCCAAGACGTCGAACGTCATGTCCCCCGAGGTGACACGGATTGTCGGCGCAGGTTCCCCGTTCCCGGACGCCATGGAGAACATGTTTCGGATCGGCTTAACCTGCTCGGCGACAGCCTTGTCCACAGTCGAGCCGAGCTTCCCGTTGCAGGCCGAGCAGATGGCCCAGCGCGTCTTCCGGCGCCCGCCGAGCGCGTCGTTGAGGACGTGCTCGGGTTTCGTGCCGTGGCCCACCTCGGCAGTTTGACACAGGATGCACTTCGCCAAGGCCTGCCTCTCAGTTCAGCGTGGTCACGCACAGGGTGAGAGGTCGGCACGTCCGGGCGGAAGGGGGGGCGGAGCGACTTCGGACGGGCGTCGGCTTTCTCACTCGGTGGTAGCCGGACGACATGAGCTACACCGCGTCTCGCGCTGGGTCGAGCTTGAGGTTGCCTCAACCCCTTGCCGCATTCCAGAGACCCGGATTGCGTCGAAGTCCCTGCCTCGCCGGGGTGCTGTCGAGGATGCCCCTCCTCTGGTGAACAGCTTGGATTTCCCAATCGGCATCATCAACGGCGCCGATGGTCAGGAACAGTCCGCGCCCAGGTAGGCGACCGCGATGCCGTTGCAGATCGCTCCGAGCACCGCGCCGGAGCCGTTCGACCACCTCGCCGCTTTGGCGATGGGCGGCGCCTCGAACAACCGGAGCTGATGCCCGTGTCCAAGGTCCTGTTCGACTTCGACCGCGCCACGCGCGACGTCGACAACCGGGTCGCGCTGGACATCGACGGCGGTCCGCTCGTGTACGGCTTCGTCACGGATGATTTCGCCTACACCCTCGGCAATCAGTTCGAGGCCTTGAACGAAAGCATCGGCGGGGCGAACCAGTACGCCCAGATGGCGACGCTCATCGCCAACAAGAGGGTGAACGTCGGCCAGTTCATCTTCCGCAACCTCAACCAGACCGTGAGCCAATGGGTGGGGTCCGAGCGGATCGCCTTCACGCTCAACCTCATGTTCGTCGCCACCAACCCCGACGCCGACGTCATGGCGCCGATCCAGATCCTTCAGCAGCTCGCCCTCCCCACGCAGGGACAGGCTCCCGCCTTCACGGGCGAACTCGGCAAGAAGGTGACGAGTTACGTCAATTCCTTGGGCGGCCTCGTCCTATCTGCCCCGAACGGTTACGCCGGCACGAACTCCGACGTTCGCGGCGCTGTCGGGATCTCGATCGGGCGGTGGTTCCAAACCCCGAAGTGGTTCGTCGTGAGGCGGTTGAACCCGACCTTCTCGAAATCGCACATTCGCAACGGCAAGCCGCTCTACTCCATGTGCGCGGTCCAGTTCGAGGCGTACCGGCTCCTCCTCGCGTCCGAGGTCAACGGTTTCCTCGTGGACGTCCAGAACACGGACAGCGACTTCATCTCGTATGAGGGCAACCCTTCGGGAACCTTCGCCGGCCGGCTCGGGAGCTGAGCGACGGCGACGGTTTCCGCAGCCGGACCGGCGGTGGATCTGTCGGCGGTGGTTTCGGGGAACCGCCGAGGTCACCCCATCCGATATGACGGGCCCGTCCTCGTCGGCCGGGCTCGGCGGACCTCCACGGGCTTCAGCGGTTCTCCACGGTCGAAACGGACGGATCTGGTTGCGGCCGACCGGCCCCGGCCCCACGTCACACGAACCTCGACGGACGTCGACGTTTACGTGACAGGGAAGGGTCGCCATGCCGAAACCGCTCATCACCTACCTTCGGGTGTCGACGGCGGGCCAGGGCAAGTCCGACCTCGGCTTGGACGCCCAGCGGACGACGCTAGCCCCGTTCGCCGAGGCCGAGGGGTTCACGATCGCGGCCGAGTTCGTGGAGGTGGAGACGGGCAAGGGGTCTGACGCGCTCGACCGGCGCCCGGTGCTCGCCGCTGCCCTCGCCGCCGCGAAGGTGCGGAAGTGCCCCGTGGCCGTCGCCAAGCTCGATCGTCTGTCCCGCGACGTGGCCTTCATCTCCGGTCTCATGGCCGAGAAGATCCCCTTCCTCGTCGCCGAGCTAGGGCCTGACGCGGATCCATTCATGCTCCATCTGTATGCGGCGCTCGCCGAGAAGGAGCGCGCCCTCATCTCGACCCGCACCCGCGAGGCGCTTGCGGCCGAGCCCACCCCGCCAGACCTCTCCACCAGACCCCAAGAGAAATACCTATCACCCCCCGCCGATGAACCGCCCGCGCCGCCGGTTGCCGAGATAAGCTCCGGCCCGCCGATCCAGAGCCAGTTCATCTGAGTCTGACAGACCACGATCCCGGCCGACGACGCGCCGAGCCCGTTCGTCGGGGCGAGCAGCACCGGCCCTTCATCGCAAGCCGTTGTGATCTCCCGCCTTTCTGACTTCCATTTCCATTTCGGGCTCGGGGCACTTCCATTTCGGGCCTCCTCGGCATGTCCGCCCCGCCGTCCTCGACCTCGGAGATGGCACATGCGGTCCCGCCGGAGCCGCTCGGAAGCTCCGCCGCCCCCCTCCGGACGGGCCGGGCTTCGCGCGCGACGCGTCCCGTCGACCAACGCGGCGGAAAATCTGCCGTTGGCCGTGAAGAACGCGACCCTCCCGTGAAGCTCCCCGGTCTTGGTCGTGCCGGAGGGGATCGGCTGGAAGAGTTTCATCGCCGGGCGGCTTCCGTCCGCGCCGTCTTGGACGAGCTTCGGCCCTATCTGGCCGACGTCGATCGAAAGGCAACGCCCGCGGCCCGGGCCTTCATGGGCCCCTACAGTGCGCTCGTGGCACACGACGCGGCCGTGGACCGCCTCGACCGGCGGAGCGACATTTCATCGCCGTCGGGGCGCTCGTGGGCGCCTTCAAAGCGCGCGAGGCGCAACTGACGGCCTAAGGACGACATAGCCGCTCCAGGAGGCCCGGAGCAGCCTTCGGACCGCTATATCGAACCTGCAGCAGCCGATCGGTTTTCGTCCAGGTGCCCTCAGGTCGCGGCGGCGGGCCTTCGCCGTCCGTTGCGAGGCATCCGGACAGGGTCAGGACCACCCCGTGGTAGCCCGCGGGGCATGGGATAGCCTCCGTCTCCCGGTGTCCCACGGCAAAGCACACCTGGAGGTCCGCAGACAGCCCCACGGGGCGTGGTGGGATCGCCGGGTGGCTCGTCGCCCCGCCGGGTATGGCGGCCCGGAGCCGCCGTTACCCGTACATGCGGACGAAGGTGTGCAGTAGCCTCATGTCGTCGCCGACCCTTCTCGGCATCCCTCCCTCGAGCACGACGGCGTCGTGTACCGGAGGCGCCCAGTCCACCAACTTTCCGGCTCTCGGGTGGCCCGCCGCGACCCGTTCGGCCACTTCCCGGGAGCAATCTTCGAGCGTCGGTCCCAGTACGTAGGCGACGAGCATGCCGGCTGGGTGCCCTCGACTGTAGGTGCCGTCGATGAACTTACCGATACCAGCGGTCATGTAATACCGGGAGAGCGCGTTCTGTCCGGGCGCCAATCGTTTGCACTCCACGCCGAAGTACGACTCGTACCTACCCCACTGATGTGGGAACTTGACCTTCAGGTCGATGCGGCCGGCCACCTTGCCACGCTTGTACTCCGGAAGGTTGATCGACGCCTCAAGAAAGAACTCCAGCGATTCGATCCGGGCCCGCCGCTGCAAGTCGATGAGGTTTTGGTGCAGGAACACTGACAGGCGATTCTCCAAAGCCTCGGGGTCCCCGGGAAGGTCCTTAATGCGCGTCCTCCTCGCCGCAACGACAATGAGCCGTACGACCGCGGCCAGTTCCTCCTCGGCGATGCCCAGGCTCGGGGCGCCACGTCGTCCATCGTCCGCGAGGCGGAAGGTCACTGGGAGCGCCGCAGCCAGTGGTCGGCGAGGATGGCGTCCCCGTCCATCAGCCCCGATGCCACGTTCCAATACCTGCGCTGCACCGGCTTGATCACAGTAACGTCGCCCTCACCGTACAGCCGGACGTGCCTTCGTTCGCGTAAGTAGGGCGTGGGTGAACGCATCAGCAGCGTCCGTAAGCGCGCGACCGAATCATCCGCCCTGGCACGGTCCCAATCGACGACCGCGTTCCTGGGTGCGCGACCGGGGCGCATGGCGAAACGGACGGAGGCGAATCTGTCGAGCGGTCCCCCTCCGGCGTCCGGCATTGCGGCGACGCAGGCGACGAGGTGGCGTCGGCCGGAGACGCGGAGCACCGCGTTCACCGTCCCGCACACCGCGCGTGCGTACACCTCAACTTCCGCCTCGGAGGCGGCCGCGATGTCCTGGGCGCGCGATGCCCGCGTGTCGAGGAAGGTCGAGGCGCCCCGGGACACGGCGTCCTTGACGAGGTCGCGCTCGTCGGCGCTGAGGCGGTACATCTTGGCCGCGAAAGCGTCGAGGGCCGCACAATCGCGGTCTTAGGTAGCAAACTCACCAAGGGCTATCTGCCTGAGATCGCTTAGGTTTGATACCATAGCGGGATGTCCGATACCATCCGCCCCGCTCGCACCGACACCTTCGAGCACACCATCTCCGGCCTGCTCACCAAGCGCGCCGACTTGTTCGGCGAAGCGGAGCGCATCCGCGATCGGCTGGCGGAGATCAAAAACGACGTCGCCGCGATGGACCGTGTCCTCGGCACGCTGGGCTATACGGGTGATCTCGACGCCGCCATGCCGCGTCAGAAGCGCGAGGTCATCTTCGGCCGAGGCGAGCTGACGCGCGGCTGCATCGACGAGCTGCGGGAAGCGGATGGCCCGCTCACGTCGCGTCAGGTTGCCGAGGCGCTGCTCTCCGTTTCAGGCCAGGACGCGCGGGACCGCAAGCTCATGGCGGATCACACGAGGCGGGTGTCCAAGGCTCTCCGCGTGCTCAAAAGCGAGGGGCGCGTGACGGCGGCGAAGGACTCGCACGGGAACATGCTGTGGCGGCTGGCGGGGCGGTGAAGGCCGGTGATCGACAGTGGTGTGGGGCCAGCGTGAGAAGAGGACATCGCCTTCTATGGACATCCTTGACGTATCGCGTTGCAGATCCGCTTAATGTTCCTGCCTTCCATCGTGAAACTGTTGGAAATCGCGTTGTGCAATTCGAGGAGATGCGCTCTGGAAAGACAACCTATACAATTGCCGATACTTCCAAGCTCGTCATCACGGTAAGCAACGATGCTATTGCAACTAACAAAGCTATGTGTTTTCGTGAGAAATGTATAGGGTGGGTTATCGATCTTATAGTCACCCCCGTTGTCATCAGAGCTGATGAACAGAAAGGTATGATCTTCCTGCCAATCAGCGTCGCAGATGAAAACATGGTATTTGTGTCGGAGGTCGTGACCTTTAGCTTTATCTGTCTCCCAATAAAAAACTTCTCCCAATCTCATTTCATGTTCTCTGCTATTAGCTCAAGCTCATTAATTATGATAGACTTTTTTGGGTTCTCATCCAGCATGTCTTCATAGTACATGAGCGCGCGATTGCCCTGTTTCCTATTCTTCCACGCATAGTCATAAGCAAAATGCTTATGAGTGATGCGATACAGGTCATCAAAGCTCTTATCTCCATACCTTTTCAGAATGTCATCGAAGACATGGATGTCGCTTCTAGAGAAAATATCATAGTCTACCGCTCTCAATGGATGCGAGAGGATAATTATGTTGTCCCTACGCTCAAGCTCAATGGGCAGACCCGATATGCCAGCCGCCTTTAGTGCGTAAAATTTACCTTTGATGAGATCAAGAGCATTAGTCGCAACTGGACCATAATCGAGCGCATAGTACGTTTCGAACGTAATTGGCCTCCCGAACTTGTTGAAGTGCTCTCGATCAGCAAGATACATAAATTTTACAGCTTGATACTGATCTGAGTTCGGGTGCTTGTGAGCAAGATAGAGCAATAACTCAACAATCTTGTCGAGCTTTGGCTTAAACTTCAGTTTAGGACCGTTGCTTCCGGCAGGGACAGACTGACGCATTATGACGGCCTCCCGCCCTTGCCGGTGGGATGCGCCCTCAAACCGATCACTGCTACGGAAGATTTATACAAACAGAACATTTCATAAGCTAACTTGTCGAACATGTTTTTTTCGTTGTCAAGAAATTTTCGAGCGACATAGGACGAAAAGAGAACCGCCGCTGCAATTCGCCACACCTAAAATTGAGCGAAGCGGCTCAGATCGCCGCCCGTTGCCAGTACCCCTTCCACACGCGGCTGACCGGGTGGCGCAGCGCCGCCTCGGTCATGGCGAGGTACTGCTCACCGTTGGACACCCGGCGGTGATCCTCGCGCCACGCCATCTCCTGGCTGTAGGCTTCGAGGTAGGGGCCGGCGATGTGGTGGTGGATGCCGATCTCGGAGCGGCGGATGCGGGAGAAGAACGACTCCGCGCCGTTGGTGCAGGCCTCTGCGGTCGAATAGGCCTCTTGGTGGTTGATGCGCTTCGTCAGGAAGCGGTCGTGCAGGCGATCCCAGGACGCCGCTTCGTCGGCATAGAGGGTCGAGCCGGCCGCCACCTTGGCGCCGATCGTTGACACGGCGGCGGCCTCGGAGCGGAACACGAAAGGCAGCGTCTCGCCGCCCCGCTCGCGCATGACGACAACCACCTTGCGCTTGCCGGTCTGATGCTCGGCCTTGCGGCGGTCGACGCGGTTCGCCTTCTCATTGGCGGGCTTCACGTAGCCGCCGAAATAGGCGCCATCCACCTCCACATCGCCTGCAAGGGTGCGCTCGTCACAGTCGGCCGTGATGGCCTCGCGGATCTTGTGGGCCAGGACGAAAGCCGTTTTGTATTGGCAATCCAGATCGCGGGAGAGCTGCAAGGCGCTATGGCCCTTGGCGCCGTTGGCGAAGATCGCGATGGCGAGCAGGATGTCACGGATGGGCATCTTGCGGCTGGCGAAGATGGTGCCGGACGTGACGGAGAACTGGTGGGAGCACGCCTTGCACTTCCACAGCTTGCGAGCGCGGTAGACGTAGGTGGCGGCGCAAGCGCAGCGGGGGCACACGGCCTCGCCCTTCGTCTCCGTCCAGCGGATCAGCCGGAAAGCGTCATGCGCTTCCTCATCCGAAAGCCGGGCAACCCGAGCGAGGCTCAGGCTCCTTGCGGCTTTGGAGAGGAGGAAGTGCTGAGGCACGGCGAGAGGTCCAACGTTTTCCGTTGACCTCAGTGATAAGCATCGAAACCGTTGGCGTCAACTCAAAACGTTGACGTGGGCGGCGGATTTCCGTACCACGCTCACATGACGACGACGCCCCCGATCCTGACACCGGAACAGAGCCGCGCTGCGCGTGGATGGTTGGATTGGGGCCAAGCGGAGCTTGCCGCCGCCGCGAACGTCTCCCTTTCGACGGTTCGGGATTTCGAGAAGGGGCGACGGGTTCCGATCTCGAATAATCTAGGGGCAATGCGAGCTGCCCTTGAAGGGCAAGGGATCGCGTTCGTTGAAGGCGAAACGACATTGGGCGTCACCGGACCGAAGCCCGGCGCTGGACGTGATTCGCCGTAGCTGGTAGAAACAGAGGTGGACTAGGAGGGGGTCGGACCCTCGGCAGGACGGATGGAAAGCCCCCGGCCAGCACCGGCTCTAGCCCTGGTACAAAAGCCGTGGCGGTCGCCCGTCACAGCTCATCTCGTGATGCATCCTTGGTGCTCACATCAAGGCCGCCACCTCTAGCCAGGTGAGCGGCCTTTCTCAATTAGCCCCTACCGCGTCCGTGAGCGTGATCGCGACATGAGCGGCTGTTGTCGTCATACCCAACCTTTCCCGGCAACCTGCCGATGCCGCTTTCTGCCACATGACCAGACGCGAAGTCAACGCGAAAAACGATAAAAGAAGAACGTCATCTTGAGAGCGCGTCTTCGTTGTGCTAATTTGCGGTTATCGCCATCGGAGGGCGATTCCGATGGCTCACATCCGTAGCCCAAATTACCCGTCCATCAGCCTTGCCGAAGCCCTTGAGCGAGTAAAGAAGGTTCACGATCGTGAGCGTCAGCACTCGACGGCACGTGATGTCGTTATGAAGTGGATGGGATATGGCAGCTCAAATGGAGCGTCACTCGGAGCCCTCTCCGCAGCTCGGAAATTCGGCTTATTGGAGCGGCTCGGGAAAGGTGAGGAATACAAGGTTTCCGATCGAGCTGTTGCGATTTTCCACCCCCATACTCTTGCGGAAAAGGCAGAAGCCCTGGACGCAGCGGCCAGGGCACCCGCGCTTTTTGCCGAGTTGCTGGACCACTATAAGGGCAGCCTTCCCAGCGACGAGAGCATTCGAGCGTACCTTATTCGCCGAGGATTTACGCAAGGGTCCCTCGGCGGCGTCGTGCAGTCTTTTCGTGAAACTATGGCGCTTGCTCAGAACGCCACCGCCTCGTATCCTTCCAATGCGTCTTCTCGCCCTGAAACGGGTGAAGAGGAAGAGGAAGAAGAGGAGGAGAGTGTGCCAGCGATTGAGCAGGCGCCCGCGCAGCGCCGGCCTCCAAATCTGGATGGCCCTATGAAGGTGTCGTTCACGGGCGGCAGTGTCGAGGTATCTGCGATACTCACTGATGCCGAAGCCGTCGACAACCTCGTCAGAGCGTTAGAGGCGATGAAGGGCCTCTTGCCCAAGCCGAAGAACGACGAGGCCGCCCACTAAGGCGGCCTTTCCGTTTCTATGCCGCCAGCAGCCCCACGCCCTTCCGTACGCCCCGTGCGGGCGGCATGACCTCACCCCATCATCCCGTCGGAGCAGAACCGACCCTTGATCCGTCAGGTTGCCGCAGGCCAGCGCTGGAGATCCGCCATGCCCCGCTTCTTCTTCCACCGTACCGATGGTGATTTCGATCCCGACCGTGAGGGAACCGAGCTGCCTGATCTCAATGCCGCCCGCCTTGAAGCGATCCGCTACGCCGCCGCGACGGTGAAGGACCACCCGATCGAGGTATGGTCAGGCACAACGTTCCGGATCGAGGTGAGCGACGATACCGGGATGCTCCTGAGCACCGTCATCATCCTGGAAATTGAGGCGCCCGCGGCGCGCGGGTTGAGGGGGAAGCTAAGTCCCTGATTTTCCACGTTGGTGAGGCAGCTACATAAGACCGCACAATCGTCCGATCGTGCGGTCGCCATTGCGGCCGTAGCCCGTTCCGCGAGCTCGTCCGACATGTCGATGATGGGGAACCGGATGCCCAGCAGATCGGTAAGGTTCACGGATGGCCTCTCAAAACCGAGGGGCCCGGCACCGAAGAGTAGCTGGAAACCCGGGACCGCCGAATTGAGGAGCGCGCACACCACGACCGCCCAGCGTCGGTCGCGACCCGCGAACGAGAAGCCGTAGAAGCCATGGGAGAATGCGAGATCCCCCGTGTGCAAGGCTGCGGAGGTGCGCCCCTTCTGGAGCGCCTTGGCGTGCGCGGACTTCGGGAAGACCACGAGTGGGCCCTGGTACAAGCGGGGCCGACGCTCCCTATGGAGCGCATGGATCCCGCGTTCTGGAAGGGAATCCATCTTGCAGCCGTCCAAGGTGATGGCGGAGTAGTCCTTCGGCATGAGCGCCGGGAGGCTACCCATCCAATCCCCGAGCAGCTTGGGCGGTACCTCTCCCTTGCTCTTCATTTGAAAGCCCTGGCCGTAACTCGTGGTATGTGGGCCGACGACTTGGCCGAAAGTCGGGAATTGGGTTGTCAGTCGCTCGATAAGGCGCGCGTCCCGCGGCGTGCCCAGCATCGACGCCTTCATCAGCGATGGGTTTCCGATGACCGAGACCTTGGGAATCGTCCTCATCTCCGCGGAGGAGATCGTGATGGCCCCGCTCCGCGCGAAATCCGGGTCCCAGGCCAACGAACCGACGAGGATCGTCCCGCCCGTCGGCAGGGCCGGGCAGTTGCCACAAACGAGCAGGCCGGGCGCCTGGGCCTTGGAGAACAGTCCCGCATGCCGGAATGACGACAGGTCCAGTAAGGCAAGGCGGTTGATCCGTCGTAACACGCCGTCACGGAAGCGTGTGGCGTTTGCCGCGCTGGACAGGAACGCCGTCGTCTTCAGGTACATGGCAATGCGACCACGACCCTCGGACAGACCGACGGCTGCGGCGAAGAAGCGCTGGTCGGGTGCCCGGCTCGCGAACTCCTCCGTCGTCGGGCCGTCGCGTCCCTCCTCGACCGCCCCCATGCGGTTCTCCAACCCGACATTCCCGCGTTCGTCCCACTCGTCCTCGTCCGTGTGAGGCTCGTCATCCCGTGTCCCCAAGGCGCCATGCGTCCAGGGTGGATTGCCGACAATGACGTGCGGGTGCAGGCTCCTCGCGAGATCCAGCCCGGGCGCGGAAAGGAAGTCGCATTCGAAAAGGGTGCGGCCGATGAGTCGATCGAACCTCGTGCCTTCACCGGGCTCCGCCTCGGTCTCGAGTTCCAGCGCCGCCAGATATAGGCTGAACGCGGCTATCCGGAGCGCGGCCGAGTTGACGTCGATGCCGTAGACCTGCCCATAAAGTATTTGTCGGACGATTCTCCGCGGACGGATGCCGTCGCGGCACCTCGTCCAGACCAACCGACGGAGCGCCTCCACGAGGAAAAGGCCCGAGCCACACGTCGGATCGAGGACGCGCGACTTGGTCGGGAGTCTCTCGAAGACGGGGTCGAGGGCCATGTGGACTAACTCCACCGGCGTGTAGTGCAGTCCCAGACGCTTGGCGGAGTCGCCGACGGCACGGCGGGCGAACGTTTCGTACACCGAGCTGATTAGATCGATCGGGACCGTGTCGAACCGGAAGCGGAACAGGCGCAACTGTCCCTTGTCGCGCTCCGAGATGCCTGTCCCCTGCACGAAGTCACGGAGTAGGCCGACCTGGGCGTCGTCGATCCGATCGCCGGTTCCAGGGGGGAACACGTCGCCGTTAAAGGTGGCGGTCAACCAATCGAACAGTTGCAGCGCCGAGGCTTGGTCCGTGAACGCGTCCACCAGATCGGCTGTGATGCCGACGGGGAGCATGGGCTGTGCGATGCCGCGGTCGAAGAGGTAGCTCGCGAAGAGGGTGCACGTGACCAGTTCCTGGCAGCGCGCCCGTTCGACGGCGGCGACCGCACGGCCGGCTCCGTCCGCGTCGGATGGGAGGAGCGCCTGCTCGAGCGCGCGGATCTCGTCCAAGAGGACGCGGTCGACCTTGCGGGATCGGTCGATGCCCCTCGCCAGTCCGGACGCCCAGAACGCTCCCGTGTCGAGCGAGAACCGGCCGCAGAACGCTTCGAGCTCAGCCATCTGCTCATCGACGTCCAGAAGGAAGCGGCGGAGCGGGCCCCGCACCCCACCGTCGCCGACGCCGCTGAATGCGTCGTACACGCGGACATCCACCGGGGTCACGATCCAGAGCAGGGGCGCCAAACCGAGATTCCAGGCCCTCTCATGCCAAGCGTCGAACTCGACCTCCGCGTCGACGACCCCCGAGCCCTTGACGATCAGCTTGGGCCCGTCGCCTGAGGAGTACACCGCGTCGGCCGCAAGCCCCGAACGCCGCGCGAACGCAGGTTCAAATGAGGGACCGCCCTCGCCGACGTCGCGGAAAAGCCCCTCGACATCGCCTCCACCCGGCACGACGAAGCCGGTGCGGACGAGCGCGCGCTCGACCGCGTTGCTCACGGGCCACCCCGACGCGATCCGGGAACCACGCGTCTTATGACCCTTTGGGCCGAACGAGGAGAGGGGACCGCGTCGATAGGGCCGCCAACGACGGGGCGTTCACGGCCTTGCGTCTCCATCACCGATCACTCCTCGACCCTTGCCGTCCCAACTATACCACGACGCATGGGCGGGACCGATCCACCGGCCTACGGAGACGTTTGGATGTCCACATGATGCGAGTGGCCCCGGTCGTCACGGCCGACCGCATCGTCGGGGAGGTAGCGAGGGCTGACCGCACCATTCCGTCACGAGCTCTTCGCCCTCCGTCCGGTGCACGTCGACGTCGGGTCAGCTCGATGCGCGGGGGCACGCCGCTCAATAGTTGAAAGACGCGCGACCCCGGCCGCCATGCCGATCCGAACGCGCCCAGAAACGAACATGGGACCGCCTACTTTTCGTCAATACCTGAACTGAGACTGAAGTTTGTTCGTCGATCGGAGGAGACGAGACGATGTACATCGATAGCACGTGTCCGCCGCTCGGAGCGCAGTCCGGCTCGGCTGGGGAGCCTCCACCTAGTTTGAAGCCCGAAGCCTACCAGGTAGCGTCTCGCTCGCCCAGCGTCGTCGTGGCCTCGACCGAGGAGGAACTCGAGGAGGCTTTGCAGGGAGTTAAGAAAGGCAGCGTCGACGCGATCCGTTGCAAGGGCATCGTCGTGCCCGGAGTAAAGGAAACCTTCGACTACCTGCTCGAACACGGGAACGGGATCTTCCTCGACGCGCTCGTGGGCTTGCCTGCGGCCGTGCAGACCGTGTTCACGGACTATTTCGAGCGAAGCGAAGAGCTGTCGAAAATCCTTCACGGCCGTGACTTCCACAAGTTGCTCGAGTTCATCAGGAGCTTCAAGTTCAAGCACCCGGTCATGTCGGCGTTCTCGGCGGTTGGCTTGGCTTACGCCATTTACAGGGGATGGAACTCGAGGAAGAGACGGCGAGAAGTGATCGAGGGCAAACCGTTCGGGCCCGCCTGCGACGACTTGTTCCGGCATGGCTACCGGGTCCACGACAACAACGGCGATGAGTTCACGTTGCGGAATGATGTCGTCCCTCGCCAAGCAGTTTGAGCGGTGAGCGGACGGGTAGTCCCGGGCCCTCAGCTGCCCAATGTCATCGATGGCCCGTGACTAAGCATGAACGCCCAGCCACGCTTCGTGGATGCCCACCTCGGTAGACCGCCCTTTCGTCCAGAAGCTGACCCCGACGGCGCTACCCCGGACGCCGCAGCAGACATCCCTTGCGTGCCCGATCTCGCTATGCCTTCGATGGCGCTCAGCTCTCCGCCGTTGAACGACCTTCTCACACCCGACCAGCGCACAGCGTTCGTCGCGAACGGGCGTTGGACCACGGCCGGCGCCGACATCGACCCATCGCCCGTCGTGAAGCTGTTCAAGCCCGACACCGATGCGACGTGGCTTTTGACCGAGTTAGAGGCCGGCGAGCCAGACCGGGCTTTCGGGCTATGTGATTTGGGCCTGAGGTTTCCCGAACTCGGATAGGTCGATCAGGTCGGTCCAGTCGACCGTGTTGGTCCGCGGCTGCGGCCGTCCGTCGGCGCTTACGATCTGCACCTCCTTCTCGGCGCGGAGGTCGACTAGCACCTTAGAGATGATCCCGGTAGTCGCCGGCCCGTCGTTGCATAAACCATCCGTCAGAAGCTCGCCAGGGCCGCTTCGTCGATGGTGACCTCCTCGACCATCCGGACCTTGACCCCGATCCCGTGCGCCTTGAGGAGGTCGCAGAGCGCGTCACCGTCGACGAGATCGATGGCCGGCGCCCCATCGCGGGTGGCTTCACGCCGCGCATCAGCCGTGAACGCCCCGGTGGTCAGGATCAGCCCCTTGTCGGCGCGCCCAACCATCGCTCCACGGAAGTCCCGAACTGTCGAAGCCCCCACAGAGCCCTTCCACCGCTTGCACTGGAAGATGACCTGGAAGGAGAGTAAATTCATTCGGAGCACGCCGGTGCCGTCGATGCCGCCATCTCCTGTCTTGCCGGTGACCTCGACGCGCGTGAAGCCCGCCTCGCGGAGGAGGCGCTGACAAAGGCGTTCGAAGGCAGCGGGATGTATGTCGCCCAGCGCCATGAGGAGGCATTCTCGCCATCCTACCGTTTCGTGGTTCGAGGGCGAGGACTCATCGGGCCCCGGAGGTGCGTCCTCAACGAGAGAGGCGCCCTTCCGGAGCGCGTAACTTGCCTGACGCACTCGCTTCACAAGCCCGGGCTCGTCACCGCCCGCGAGCGCTGTCCGTCCCTCGCCGGTGAGGGCCCAGACCCCGCGCCCGCTGTTCTCGACGAGGCCAGCGTTTTTCAACCAGCTCCGCGCCCAAGCGCACCGGTAGTCAACTTTCGGGAGCGGGCCGTCCTTGTGGACGTAAGCCCGCACCTCGGCCGGCAGGGCGAGCACCTCCGCAACGCGGTCATTGATTTCATCATTCGAGGCGGAGCCGCCCAGCCCATCAAGGGCCCTGAGAACGGGGACGAAGAGGTCAGGGACGCGCGGTACCTGACCGACATCGACCGGCATGGGTGACCTCCGAAGGAAAGTGCGGCCGGCACCGGCGCCCTCCCGACTTTCCTGGTTTCCGTGTTGCTCGGCAACCCTGACCGTAGCCTCGGCGACGTCGTAAAGACGTTTTCAAAGCCGCGGGGGGTAAGGGGGGACCGCGCGAGCGCTATCCGCCCCCGCCGCCGCCGGGGAGCCATAGCCGCCCGGACCACCGGCTCCGCCGCCGGGCCCGCCCCGCCGGCCCTCCCCCACCAGACCCCGAGACACCTGCCTATGACGGCCCGGCGATGAGCCAAACGCCCCGCCGGTAGCCGAGAGAAGCCCCGGCCTGCCGATCCAGAGCCAGCCCATCTGACTCTGACCGCTTACCGCGACGGCCGACGCCGCCCCGAGTCCGTTCGTCGAGGTATGACCGGATGGCCCAGGCGGGGCGAGCAGCAGCAGCGGCTTCGACATCCAAGTCATTGCGACATGATGCTTTTCTGACTTCCATTTCCATTTCAGCCTCTCGGGCCTTCCATTTCGTGCCTTCCTTGGCCTGTGCGGTCCGCACACGGGTCGGCCGTCGCCCGGCTTTGAAGTCCAGCGACTTGCCGAGGACCCGACCCGACGGGCCCGACTCGTGCAGCCTGTGTGGGTCAGCAATCGACGTCCCACCGGCCGCCACACGCTCGAACACGCCATGGACTTTGTCCAGGGCGTTCGAGGGCATCAAGCCCGACCCATCTGTGTCCGACCACGATCCCGGCCGACGCCCCGCCACAGCCATTCGTCCCGAGCGTGAAGGTCGACCACGGCCCATCCGATCCCGCCGACATCGTCGAGGGACCAGCCCCCACCCTGCCTACCTGGATGAGGACAACCGGCGCGGCACCTGCGGCTACAATTCCAGGTCACCACCTTTCATTGACGGGACAGACCTCGGACATCGTCAGGTCTGGCGAGGCCGATGGTGGACACACATCCCACGGGCCCCAGGCCATCCAGGGGCTTCATGGACGGCTTCCTCCTCCGGACGGCCATCGCGGCCACCATAGGGATCGGAAGGCCCCTCACAATGCCTGAGTGGCGACCTCCTCGGCTTCGTCGAGGCCACCACCGACTGGTCGGTCAGAGATGGACTTGAGTCCCACGATCCCGCCCTTAGGCTACGGGTAAGTGACCCCCAAGGGTTCGTGCCCCAAGAGTGACGGAGCACCAGCTCGGCCTCGGACAGGGCAGCGACGGAGCCCGGGACGGTGACGTCACCAGCCCGTTCATGGAGGTCGGCCCTCGGCCGTAGAGGGCGCGAGGAAATCCGGCGCCGCGACGAAAAATAAGGAAGCCCGGCTAGGCATTTTCCGTCGCGGCGCCCACCGGCTCCGATCGCCCGAAAGCGGCTATGTCCAGAAGGAGAGCCCCCGCCCTCATTTTCGGCATCGTCCGCCACAATCGTCCGAGGTCGAGGCTAAATCGTCTATTGGGGGAGCGCTCTTCCGGCGGTGGCCCGCCCCGCGCGAAGCCCCTCCAGGCGTTCGCGCGTGAGGTGCCGAGCGGGATCGGTCTCCCCGACGCCCGAGCCGCCACGTTCATCCCAACGAGGACGTGGCGAAGGCCGGAAGAGCGCTCTCCGGGTGCGCGGTGTTAACCCACCCGGACCCGTGTATCGTATGCCGATGTCGACCCGATGGGCAACAACGAAGACCTACTCCGGACCATTCGGCCTTTTCATGGACCCGGCGTTGGACATATCTACTCGATATCAGCCCTTAAATGCTTGTTGGAAATCCAAAACTCTTGATCGCGGCGGCGATCATGAGCAGGCTGTTACCTCACCTCGGCAGAAGCGAGCCCAGGCTTCCATCATGCCGCGCCTCTTCTCCATCATGTCACCCCGACGATAGGCAGCCTCCACCTTGTTGGTGATGCCGTGGGCCAGGGCGACCTCGCTCATCTCGTTCGGGTATTTCGTGCGCTCGGTCGCCCAATCCTTGAACGTCGACCGGAAGCCATGGACGGTGATGTCCTGCTCCTCCAGCCGGAGAATTTTGTCCATCGACATGTTCGATAGCGGCCTCCCCGGCTTCATGCCCGGGAAGACGTAGTTCCCCGAGGCCGCTTGGCGGAGCGGCTCAAGGACGGCGAGGGCCCCGGACGAAAGGGGGACTCGATGCTCCTTCTTGGTCTTCGTCTTCTCCTTCGGGATCACCCACAGAGCCTTGTCGAAGTCGACCTCGGACCACTCGACGGTGAGCGTCTCGGTCGTCCTCGTCGCGTTAAGGATCGTGAACTCCAGCGCCCGAGCGGAGAGTCCTTCCCGCAATCGAATCCGCCCCAGGAACGCAGGCAAATCATCGATCGACATCGCCGCATGGTGACCGCGAGACAGCTTCGAGGCCTTGGGGAGGAGTTGATCGAGGTGACCTCGCCAGCGTGCCGGGTTCTCCCCGGCGCGGTGTCCCTTGGCCTTCGCGGCATCGAGGACCTTCTCGATCCTCCCGCGCAGCCGTGAAGCCGTCTCGGGAGTTTCAAGCCAGATCGTTTCGAGCAACCCAAGAATGTCCCCCGTCTCCACCTGATCGACCCGCTTCGGGCGAATCGCGGCGGCATGCTTCGTCAACGTCATCGCCCATTGATCGGCGTGCTTCGGGTTGGTCCACTCGGGACGCTTGGCCTCGACGTAGGCGTCGGCGACCTCACCGAAGGTCGGGACCGCAGCCACCTTGGCCCGAGCCGCGAGGGGGTCTCGCCCTTCCCGGAGCTCACCGCGCGCCGCCTCGGCGAGAACTCGGGCTTTCGCCAAGTTGACGTCCAGGGCGGAACCCAGGCCCATCTCGCGCTGCCGTCCCGCCAATTTGTAGAGGAAGACCCACGACCTCGCGCCCGACTTGGTCACGTTAAGGTACAGGTTGCCCCCATCGGCGTGTCGGCCTGGCTCCTTGACGTTCATGACCGAGCGGGCCGAGAGGAGGTTTCGTCGAAGGGCCATCGTCACCGTTCCCTAGTCGCTTCCCTAGTCTCGGGAGCGGTCCGAGGCGGATATCGGCGAACGTCGGCGACACGACAAGGGGCTACTTCCCTGTTGTTTCAGAGGATTTCCGGACGTCAGCGAAACTCAGCGACAGCCGGTTCGACAGACGCTCTCTCCGCCAACTCACCTCGCTCCCTTTTCAACGTCTTTCCTCGTAGCATCCGGTGGTCGTTCGCCTGATCGACGGTGCGGAACGCCGGCGGTGTCGCGTCGGCTCGCTGCGCCGAGCAGGCTCCGAGTTTGTCGTCGCCGCCGAAGCCTTCGCGGCGGCCCTCCTCCGAACCGTCCCGCTTCCCGTGTGGGCCCAGCGTGGAGGCCCGGCCTGCGTCGAGGCCGGCGGCGCCGGACCCGCGGCGAACCCGTGTAACCGCGAACGGATGCGCTCCCCCTGATCGCAGACGGAGTCTCGATGCCGTCGGGGAGCGACGGCCGTTGAGGGGCACCATGCGACGCGGCGGCGCCCCCGGCATCACCGCTGCGCCGCGGCCCGTGCCAGGCGATCCCGGATGGCTTCGCCGAGCCCGGACGGTGGGATCGGCGCCACCGCGATGGCGCCGGTGCCGCCGAGGTCCTCGTCGAGCCGGCGCAGGAAGCCGAACAGGTTGGCGGCGGCTTCGGCGAGGTCGCGCCGGGGCGACAGGTCGAGCACGGCCCCGCCCTGCCCCGCGAAGCGGCCGCCGAAGTCGAGCCCGGCCTCGCCGGGCCGCAGGGCTTCGGCGTCGAGGCGCACGACCGCGCGGGGAGCGTAATGGGACAGCAGCATGCCGGGCGCGATCGCCGGGCCGCCCGGCGCCGCATCCGCGAGGCTGCGGCCCAGCACGGCCTCGATCGCCCCGCGCGTCGTGCCGCCGGGGCGGAGCAGCGTGGGTTCACCCAGGCAGGACAGGATCGTGGACTCCACGCCGACCGCCGTCGCGCCGCCGTCGAGCACGGCGTCGATGCGGCCGTCGAGGTCCGCATGGACGTGATCGGCCGCCGTCGGGCTGATGCGCCCGGAGCGGTTGGCCGACGGCGCCGCCACGGGCCGGCCGGCCGCCGCGATGAGCGCCAGGGCCACGGGATGGGCCGGCACGCGCAGCGCCACGCTGTCGAGCCCGGCGCGGGCGAGGTCGGACAGCGTGCAGCCGGGGGCGGCCGGGACCACCAGCGTCAGCGGACCCGGCCAGAAGGCGCGGGCCAGCGCCAGGGCGTCGGCGCCGAAGCTGCCCTGCCGCCGCGCGGCGTCGAGGTCCGCCACATGGGCGATCAGCGGGTTGAAGCGCGGTCGCCCCTTGGCGGCATACACGCCCGCCACGGCTTCCGCCGATGCCGCGTCGGCGCCGAGCCCGTAGACGGTCTCGGTCGGGAAGGCCACGAGGCCGCCGCGGCGCAGCAGTTCGGCGGCACGCCCGATGCCGGCCGGGTCGGCCGCGAGGCGGAGTGTGGTCTTGGAAGGGTCGGTCATGCGGCCAGGATAGACCGGATCCGCCGCCGATGTCCGGGCAGGCGTGCGCCCATCGGCGCGGGTCCAAACGACGAAGGCCGCCCATCCCTCACGGGATGCGCGGCCTCGAAGGCGGCGTCGAGCCGGGGTTCAGGCCACGAGGGCGCCGCGCAGCTCCTGGAGCTGGTTCAGCTTCTCGGTGGCGAGCCGACGGCCCTCGTCGGTGGAGGAGGCGTCGACGTCGCCCTGGGCGGCCCTGATCTCGGCGTCGAGCTTGGCGCCGTCGAGCTGCTCGACCGGCACGGAGCTTTCGGCCAGGATCGTCAGGCCCGTCGGCGCCACGTCGGCGAAGCCGCCGCGCACGAAGAGCCGCTGCGCCCGGCCGCCCGCCTCGTTCACCGTGACGATGCCGGGCTTGAGGGTCGTCATCAGCGGAGCGTGGTCCTTCATGACCGTCAGCTCGCCTTCCGACCCCGGCACCACGACCGACTCGACCTCGCCCGTGAAGAGCAGGCGCTCGGGCGACACGAGTTCAAAGGGGAAAGAAGCCATCACTGAGCTCGCCGATGATTATCTGCTGCGAAGAAGGTGAGCGTCAGCATCCATGGGATGCCGAGCAGCCCGAGCGCATCCCAGAAGCCGACCCAGAATGGGTCCTATGGCATATGGGACCGCTTCGCACCGCCGATCGGTTCCGCGTAGAAGCAGTCGAAAGCGGCCAGCGCGAGTTCGAGCCATCCGAAGACGGCGGAAACCACACAGGCCCCCGCCGCCGAGATTACCAGGAAGACGAGTTCGAAACGCCTCAAGCCGCCTTGGCGAGCTTGCCGGCCTTTTCGATCGCTTCCTCGATGTTGCCCACCATGTAGAAGGCCGCCTCGGGGAGGTGATCGTACTTGCCTTCGACCAGGCCCTTGAAGCCCTTGATGGTGTCGGCGAGCGACACGAGCTTGCCGGGCGAGCCGGTGAAGATCTCGGCCACGTGGAAGGGCTGGCTGAGGAAACGCTCGATCTTGCGGGCGCGGGCGACCGCGATCTTGTCCTCCTCCGACAGCTCGTCCATGCCCAGGATGGCGATGATGTCCTGGAGCGCCTTGTAGCGCTGCAGCACCTGCTGCACCTGGCGGGCGATGCCGTAATGCTCCTCGCCGACGACGAGCGGCGACAGCATGCGCGAGGTCGAGTCGAGCGGGTCCACCGCCGGGTAGATCCCCTTCTCGGCGATCGAGCGCGACAGCACGGTCGTGGCGTCGAGATGGGCGAAGGAGGTGGCCGGAGCCGGGTCGGTCAGATCGTCGGCCGGCACGTAGATGGCCTGGACCGAGGTGATCGAGCCCTTGTTGGTGGTGGTGATGCGCTCCTGGAGGGCGCCCATGTCGGTGGCCAGAGTCGGCTGGTAGCCCACCGCCGACGGGATGCGGCCGAGCAGCGCCGACACTTCCGAGCCCGCCTGGGTGAAGCGGAAGATGTTGTCGACGAAGAACAGCACGTCCTGCCCCTTGTCGCGGAAATCCTCCGCGACGGTGAGGCCGGTCAGGGCCACGCGGGCGCGGGCACCCGGGGGCTCGTTCATCTGGCCGTAGACGAGGGCGCATTTCGAGCCCGCGGCGGAGCCGCCGTGCTCGTGCGGATCCATGTTGACCTTGGACTCGATCATCTCGTGATACAGGTCGTTGCCTTCGCGGGTGCGCTCGCCCACGCCGGCGAAGACCGAGTAGCCGCCGTGCGCCTTCGCGACGTTGTTGATCAGCTCCATGATCAGCACGGTCTTGCCCACGCCGGCGCCGCCGAACAGGCCGATCTTGCCGCCCTTGGCGTATGGCGCGAGCAGGTCGACGACCTTGATGCCGGTTTCGAGGATCTGGGCGTCCGTGGCCTGCTCGGCGTAGGTCGGGGCCGGCTGGTGGATGGCGCGGGTGTCGGCGGAAGCGATGGGCCCGAGTTCGTCGACCGGCTCGCCGATGACGTTCATGATGCGGCCGAGGGTGCCCTCGCCCACCGGCACCATGATGGGCTTGCCGGTGTCGGTCACGGCCTGGCCGCGGGTCAGGCCCTCGGACACGTCCATGGCGATGCAGCGCACGGCGTTCTCGCCGAGATGCTGCGCCACTTCGAGCACGAGGCGGTTGCCGTTGTTGTCGGTTTCCAGCGCGTTCAGGATCTCGGGCAGGTGCCCTTCGAACTTCACGTCGACCACGGGGCCGATGACCTGGGTGATCTGCCCGGGCGAGCGCTTCCCGCCCGCGTCGTTCAGGCTGTTGTTGCCGGGGTTGTGGGTGAAGTCGTCCATGGTGGTTCCTCGGCTGTGTGGCGGGCGCGTCGATAGGGAGATGGGGCGGGAAGGCGGCGCTTTACAGCGCTTCGGCGCCCGAGATGATCTCGATCAGTTCCTTGGTGATCATCGCCTGGCGGGAGCGATTGTAGATCTGCGTCTGCTTCTTGATCATCTCGCCGGCGTTGCGGGTGGCGTTGTCCATGGCGCTCATGCGCGAGCCCTGCTCGGACGCGGCGTTCTCCAGGAGGGCGCGGAACACCTGGATGGAGATGTTGCGCGGCAGCAGCGCCGCCAGGATCTCGTCCTCGCCGGGCTCGTAATCGTAGGCGGCGCCGGTGCCGGTCGCATCCGCGGTCGCGGGGAGTTCGGCCGGGATCAGGCGCAGCGCCGTCGGGATCTGCGAGATGACGGAGCGGAAGCGGGAGAAGAACAGCGTGCAGACGTCGAACTCGCCCGCCTCGAACATGGCGATGATCTTCTTGCCGATCGGGTCGGCATCGCCGAAGCCGACCGACTTCACGTTGCGCAGCTCGATCACCTCGACGATCTGGGCTTCGAACTGGCGGCGAAGCTGCTCGTAGCCCTTCTTGCCGACGAGCAGCATCTTCACGGTCTTGCCTTCGCGGGCCAGACGGTTGGCATGTTCGCGGGCGAGGCGGACGATGGATCCGTTGAAGGCGCCGCACAGCCCGCGCTCGGCCGTGCACACGACGAGCAGGTGCGTGCGGTCCTGGCCGTTGCCGGCCAGCAGCTTCGGGGCCTGCGCGCCGTCGCCGACGCCGCGGGCGAGGTTGGCCAGCACCTTCTCCATGCGCTCCGCGAAGGGACGGGCGGCTTCGGCGGCCATCTGGGCGCGGCGCAGCTTGGCGGCCGCGACCATCTGCATGGCCTTGGTGATCTTCTGGGTCGACTTGACCGAGGAGATCCGGTTCCGCAGGTCCTTCAAGGACGGCATATCGAGGGCTCTTGTCGGAGAAGGAGGCGCCCCGGGCCGGCCTGGCCCGGGGCGATAGGCTCGATGGGTCCGGCGAAGGACCCGGGGTCCCGCGAAGGACCGAGGATCAGGCGAAGGACTTGGTGTAGCCCTCGACGACGGACTTCAGCTTGCCGGCCGAATCGTCCGACAGATCCTTGGAGGTGCGGATCGCGTCGAGCAGCGGCATGTGGCTGGAGCGCAGCAGCGCCAGGAGCCCGTCCTCGTAGCCGCGGATGCGGGCGACGGGCAGCGAGTCGAGGTAGCCGTTCACGCCGGCGTAGATCACGCAGACCTGCTCTTCCATCTTCAGCGGCGAGAACTGCGGCTGCTTCAGGAGCTCGGTCAGGCGGGAGCCGCGGTTCAGCAGCTTCTGGGTCGTGGCGTCGAGGTCGGAGCCGAACTGCGCGAAGGCCGCCATCTCGCGGTACTGCGCGAGCTCGCCCTTGATCTTGCCGGCGACCTTCTTCATCGCCTTGGTCTGGGCGGCAGAGCCGACGCGCGACACCGACAGGCCGACGTTCACGGCCGGGCGGATGCCCTGGTAGAACAGGTCGGTCTCGAGGAAGATCTGGCCGTCCGTGATGGAGATCACGTTGGTGGGGATGTAGGCCGACACGTCGTTGGCCTGGGTCTCGACCACCGGCAGGGCGGTCAGCGAGCCGTTGCCCTGGCTGTCGTTCAGCTTGGCGGCGCGCTCCAGCAGGCGGGAATGCAGGTAGAACACGTCGCCCGGGTAGGCCTCGCGGCCGGGGGGACGGCGCAGCAGCAGCGACATCTGGCGGTAGGCCACGGCCTGCTTCGACAGGTCGTCGTAGACGATCAGGGCGTGCATGCCGTTGTCGCGGAAGAACTCGCCCATGGCGCAGCCCGCGAAGGGTGCCAGGAACTGCATCGGCGCCGGATCGGACGCGGTGGCGGCGACCACGATGGAATAATCCATCGCACCCTGCTCCTCGAGCACCTTCACGAGCTGGGCCACGGTGGAGCGCTTCTGGCCCACGGCGACGTAGACGCAGTAGAGCTTCTGGCCCTCGTCGGTGCCGGCGTTGACCGACTTCTGGTTCAGGATCGCGTCGAGCGCCACGGCGGTCTTGCCGGTCTGGCGGTCGCCGATGATGAGCTCGCGCTGGCCGCGGCCGATCGGGATCAGCGCGTCCACGGCCTTGAGGCCGGTCGACATCGGCTCGTTGACCGACTTGCGGGGGATGATGCCGGGGGCCTTCACGTCGACGCGGGCGCGGCGGGTGGTGGCGATGGGGCCCTTGCCGTCGATCGGGTTGCCGAGCGCGTCGACGACGCGGCCGAGCAGCTCCTTGCCCACCGGCACGTCCACGATGGCGCCGGTGCGCTTCACCGTCTGGCCTTCGCCGATTTCGCGGTCGGAGCCGAAGATCACGATGCCGACGTTGTCGGCCTCGAGGTTCAGCGCCATGCCGCGCACGCCCGACTCGAACTCGACCATCTCGCCGGCCTGGACGTTGTCGAGGCCGTAGATGCGGGCGATGCCGTCGCCGACGGACAGGACCTGGCCGACCTCGGTGACCTCGGCTTCGGTGCCGAAGTTCTGGATCTCCCGCTTGAGGATGTCGGAAATCTCAGCAGCGCGGATGTCCATCAGCCGACCTCTTTCATGCGTGTGCGGATAGAGTTGAGTTTGGTCTTGATCGAGGCGTCGACCATGCGGCTGCCGAGCCGCACGACGATGCCGCCGATGATCTCGGGGTCGACCTTCATGTCGACTTCGACGGACTTGCCGCCGGTGGCCTCGACGAGGGACTGCTTCAGCGCGGACAGCTGGCCGTCGGTCAGCGGCTCGGCGACGGTCACCTGGGCGCGCGACACGCCGCGGTCGGCGTCGTCGAGCGCGAGGAAGTCGCGGATCATCGTGCGGACGGCGAAGAGCCGCCGCTTGGACGCCACGAGCAGGAGGAAGTTGGCGGTGAGCCCGGAGATGCCGGCGCGGTCCAGCACGGCCTTCAGCGCCCGCGACTGGTCTTCGGCGGTGAACGCGGGAGAGCGGACCAGGAGCTGCAGGTCCGGGCTGCCCTGGACGAGCGCGTCGAAGCCCTTCAGCTCGCCGGCGACCTTGTCGATGGAACGCGAATCCTTGGCCAGCGAGAACAGGGCGGAGGCGTAACGGCCAGCCATCCCGGATACGATGTTTTCGGCATCGGCCACGGTGTTTCACCCTCGACGAAGACGGTCCAGCGCGTCCCGGGGCCGCCGCATGCGTCCGCCCCGGCACCGTGGCTGACCACGGATTGCCGCTGTTGCAATCACAACCTGTCCGGTCGTTGCAGGGCGGGGACTAACATGGCGATTTCCGCCGTGCAAGCACGCGGCGCCCTGGAAAAGCCGGGAGTGCGGCAGGGCGGTGAACAGAAAAGCGGCAGCGTCATGGCGGGGTGCCGGCACGGGGCGGGGCCGGTTCGCGCGCGCCGGCCGTCGACCCGTTCGACCGCCGGCGTCACCTGCGCGACGCGGCCCGGCGTGCGCGCCAGCCCGACAGGAGGCGCTTCGCTTCCGCCCGCAGCCGCCGCGCCGCGCGCTCGATGCCGACCGCCCGGCGGAACGCGCCCGCGCGGCCGGGCCGGAGGGCCACGGCGACGTCGCACAGCCGGATGCGGTCCTTCCACAGCCGATCGATCATCGGGTGGTCCGGCACCGCGCAGGAATCCATCGTCCCCGCCCCGCCCCGCCGGCACCAGGCCTCGGTGAGTTCCAACACGAGCTGCACGCCCGGCGAGAACCGCGCGACGTCCTCCCGATACGCGATCTTCCACAGGAATCCGACGTCGCCGGCCGACAGGGTCACCGCCATGGCGACCGGCGCGCCGTCGAGCGTCAGGCTGTCGACGCGGCACAGCCCCCGCCGGGCGAGCATGCGCGTGGCGGCGCGGAGAAAGGCGGTGGTGCCCGGCCGGGACAGCAGCGCGGTGCCGGCCGCGCCCTTCCAGCCGCCCGCTTCGAGCGACAGGAACTGCTCGATCCCGGCCCGCACGGCGTCGGGGGCTTCGGCGCCGGTGTAGCTCAGCGCGCCGCGCTCGGCCAAGCGGCGCCGCTGGCGACGGATCTCCTTGGCGGCCTTCGGCGACAGAGCGGCGGGGCCCGCCCGCCCGCCGCGCCGGAGCGCCGCGCGCTCCCAGGTCCGGAGCTGCACGAGGTCGAGACCCCCGTCCGCCGCGACATCGCGCAGGGCGGCGGCGGTGGGGCCGTCCATCGGCAGCGACGGGACCACGAGCCCGCACGCGCCCGGCAGGGCTTCCCCCGCCCAGGCCAGCAGGGCCCGCAGCGCCGCGGCGGCGCGGGATCCGTCGAGCAGGGGGAAGCCGAGCGTCGATAGGTTGTGAATCCAGGCGGACGCCAGCCCTTTCAACGGGCCCCGGCGCCCCACCACGGGGCACACGGCGACGAGGTCGCGCCGCTCGCCCGCTTCCACCGCCCACACCAGCACGAAGCCGGGCTTCCGGCGGCCCGCGAGGTGCTGGGCGGCCGGCAGGGCGAAGTCGGGATCGAGGAAGACGTTGGGCTCCAGCGCCCGCCCGACGAGGTCGGCCCAGGCGTCGCGATGCGCGACGGCGTCCGCGGCGTCGAGCCGGTCGACGGCGAAACCCGCCTCGCGCGCCGTCACCACGGCCGCGCGGGTTCGGGCGGGGCGGCCCGGGGGTGGAGCAGCGACATGTCCGGCACAGCCTCCAGGTCCGCCCCGTCCCGCGACGGATCCGTGCGCGTCCACGATCCGGACCGGTCCGCGCGGGTCACCCCGCGGTGCGACGACGCCACGTCACCACGCGGCGCGTGTAGGAAGGCTTAACCCGCGCCCGGGCCGGGCCGGGCCGACGGCCGGGGTATCGGGCCGCCGGCGTCAAAGCCGCAGCGCGCCCGACGCGATCGCCGCGGCGGTGGCGCCGTCGAGCGGCCGGTAGGCCCCCTCGCCGGCCCCCGACACGAAGAGGGGACCGGCGACGCGGGCGGGGTCGAACCCCTCGGCCACGAGGGTCGGCTTGCGCTGCTTGAACGTGCCCGTGACCTCCAGCCCCGCCTGCACCCGCAGGAACACCGGCACCGCATAGGCGGGGAGCCGGCGGGCGAGGAAGGCTTTCAGGCCCGCGAGGTCGATCTCGGCGCCCTCTTCCGCCGCCAGCGCCGCCATGCCGGCGCGGCCGTCCGCGCCCGGCACCGCCACGCCGTACACGTTGGCCTCGGCGATGCCGGGGTAGCCCGTCAGGGCTTCGGCGACCTCCAGCGTCGACACGTTCTCCCCCTTCCAGCGGAACGTGTCGCCGACGCGGTCGACGAAGAAGAAGTAGCCGAGCGCGTCGCGCCGCATGAGGTCGCCGGTGCGGAACCAGCGGTCGCCCGGCTTCATCACGTCGTGGAGCACCTTGCGGGCCGTCGCGTCCCGATCGGTGTAGCCTTCGAAGCGGTTTCCGGGCTTCTTCGGGTCGGACAGGATCTCGCCCACCACTTCGCCGACCTCGTCCGGCGCGCATTCGCGGCAAAGCCCGTCGGGGCCGCGGAGCGGCGCCTCGGTGGCGAGGTCGACCTGCAGCACCTTGATGGGGAAGCGCGACGCGATCCAGGCCGGCACGCGCCCCACGGCCCCGGGCCGGGAATCGAGGTTGAAGATGGAACAGTTGCCCTCGGTCGAGGCGTAGAACTCGCGGATGTGCGGCACGCCGAACCGGTCGCGGAAGGGCCGCCACACGTCGGGGCGCAGCCCGTTGCCGACGCAAAGCCGCACGCGGTGGGCGCGGTCCGCCGGGCCGGGCGGCGTTTGCAGCAGGTAGCGGCACAATTCGCCGATGTAGACCATCATGGTGCAGCGGCTGCGCGCCGCATCGGCCCAGAAATCGCGCGCCGAGAAGCGCTCCCGGATGACGCAGGTGCCGCCGGCCAGCATGGCCAGCCCGGGCGCCAGCACGCCGCCGTTGGAGTGGTACATCGGCAGGCAATCGTAGATCCGGTCGCCCGGCCCCGCGCCCGTCACCCCCGCGAAGGCCTGCATGGCGAGCTGCACGCGGCAATGGTTGAGGTTCGCCGCCTTGGGCAGGCCGGTCGTGCCCGACGTGTAGACCAGGATGCAGGGGTCGTCGATCGTCAGCGCCGGGCGCTCGGCCGCCAGCAGCGGCGCGTCCGGCAGCGCGTCGAGGAGGAGGTCGAGGCGGGGGTGGGACCCGCAGGCGCCGTAGGCCAGCACGTCGACCGGGTGGTCGAGCAGGGCGCGGGCCGTTTCGAACTGCGGCATCAGGCTCGCGTCCACGATGGCCACGGACGCGCCGACGAGGTTCAGCGAATGGGCGAGCGCCGCGCCACTCTGGTTGGTGTTGATGAGCGCCGTGGCGGCCCCCGCCTTGGCGATGCCGACCCACACGGACAGGTATTCGACCCGGTTCGGCATCATCAGCGCCACCGTGTCGCCGCGGCCGAGCCCGCGGGCGAGGGCCCAGCGCGCGTAACGGTCCGCGCGGGCGTTCCAGGCCCGGTAGGTGACGCTTTCGGTTTCCGATTCGAGCGCCACCCGGTCGCCGAAGCGGGCCGCGAGCTCGTCGGCGAGGTCGCCGACCGTGTGGCGCGGGTGGCGCGCGACGGGCGTGGTGCGGCGCAGCACCCGGAGAAGGCCGCGGGCGAAGGCCCATTCGCTCGACGCGCGCTGGGCGAGGTTCAAGGGCGGGTCCCTCCGTGGTCCCGCACAGCTAAGCGCCGGCCCCGGCCCCGCGCAAGGCGCCGCGGGTGCGGCTTGGCACATCGGCGCGCCCGTGGTTAAGCGGCGGACGCTTCGGAGACCGCCATGACCCAGGACCTGCCCCTCGACCTGTCGGACGAGGTGAAACACGCGCTCGACCGCGGCGCGCCCGTCGTGGCGCTGGAATCCACCATCATCACCCACGGCATGCCCTACCCCGACAACGTGTCGACGGCGCGCGCCGTCGAGGCCGCCGTGCGGGCCGGAGGGGCCATGCCGGCCACCATCGCAGTGCTGGGGGGCCGCATCCGGGTGGGCCTGTCGGACGCGGAAGCGGAAGCGCTGGGCCGCGGCACGGGCGCCCTGAAACTCAGCCGCGCCGACCTCGCCTTCGCGGTGGCGACGGGCCGGGACGGCTCGACCACGGTAGCGGCGACGATGATCTGCGCGCATCTCGCCGGGATCCGCGTGTTCGCCACGGGCGGCATCGGCGGCGTCCACCGCGGGATGGAAAGCACGCTCGACGTGTCGGCCGACCTCGACGAGCTCGGACGCACCCCCGTGACGGTGGTCTGCGCCGGCGCCAAGGCGCTGCTGGACCTGCCGCGGACGCTGGAATACCTCGAAACGCGCGGCGTGCCGGTCGTGGGCTACCGCACCGACCGGTTCCCGGCCTTCTGGAGCCGCGACAGCGGGCTCCCGGCGCCGCTGCGGCTCGACTCCGCCGCCGAGATCGCCGCCCTGGCGGCGGCGCAGCGGCGGCTCGGCCTCGGCGGCGGCGTGCTGGTGGCCAACCCCGTGGCGGCGGCGGACGAGATCCCGGGGGGCGAGATCGCCGCGCACATCGACGAGGCGGTGGCGGATGCGGTGCGGCGCGGCATCGGCGGCAAGGCCGTGACGCCCTTCGTCCTGTCCCGCATGCTGGAACTGACGGGCGGGCGCAGCCTCCGGACCAACGTGGCGCTGATCCTCGGCAACGCGCGGCTGGCCGCCGAGATCGCGGCCGCATCGGCCGGGTG
This sequence comes from Lichenibacterium minor, assembly GCF_004137685.1. GTDB lineage: Bacteria > Pseudomonadota > Alphaproteobacteria > Rhizobiales > Beijerinckiaceae > Lichenihabitans > Lichenihabitans minor. The sequence continues at coordinate 270,291 of NZ_QYBB01000001.1, forward strand.
AAGCGGCGGGGACGCCCGCTCCCGCGGAGGCGGGCCGCAGGGGAGGCCGGCCGCCCGGGCCCGGCGCCGCCCCGCGCGTGTCCCGCCCTCGCTCAGATCTTGTTGGCGGACGCGTCCGGGCCTTCGGGGGCCGCTTCGGCCGATCCGGCGTCGACCTCGCCCTCGCCGGGCGCGTTCTTCTTCTCGGCCTTCAGCTTCGCCCGCTCCTCGGCCTTCGCGGCCTTGGCTTTTTCCCTTTCGCGGCGTTCGAAATCGTAATTCGGTTTACGGGCCATGCCGGCGGCTCCACATTCGGCGTCAAACGGTCGGCATTCTGCTGACATGGCCGATCCCGGGAGGCAAGGCATGATCGAAGACGACGGCGGCGCGCGGGTCTTCCTGTCGGAGCTGTTCCGCGCCGCCGTGGCGGCTGCCCATCCGGCTGTCGCGGTGCCGCGGCACCTGCCGCCGCGCCCTCGCGGCCGCACGATCGTGGTCGGGGCCGGCAAGGCCTCCGCCCAGATGGCGCGGGCGCTGGAAGGGGCTTGGGACGGGCCGCTGTCGGGCGCGATCGTCACCCGCTACGGTTGCGGCTGCCCCTGCGACCGGATCGAGGTGCTGGAAGCCGCCCACCCGGTGCCCGACGCCGCCGGGCTCGCGGCGACGCGCCGGATGGTCGAGCTCGTCGCCGCGGCGGGGCCGAACGACCTCGTGATCGCCCTGGTGTCGGGCGGCGGCTCCGCGCTGCTGCCGGCCCCGCCGCCGGGCCTCGACCTCGGCGACGAGATGGCGCTCAACGAAGCGCTGCTGCGCTCCGGCGCGCCCATCGGGGCCATGAACGCGGTGCGCAAGCACGCGTCCGCCATCAAGGGCGGCCGGCTCGCGGCGGCGTCGCGCGCGCCGGTGGCGAGCCTGATCCTGTCCGACATCCCGGGAGACGCGCCCCACCTCGTCGCGTCCGGCCCGACGGTGCCGGACGGCGCCACCCGCGCCGAAGCCCTGCGCGCCGTCGCCGACTACAGGATCGACCTGCCGCACCGCGTGCTGGCGCATCTCGCCTCCGGGGCGGCGGACGCCCCCCTGCCCGGCGACCCGCGCTTCGCCGGCCACACGCACGTCATCGTCGCCTCCGCGGGGCTTTCGCTCGACGCCGCAGCGGCGGAAGCGGCGCGGCGCGGCGTGGCGGCCGCCGTGCTGTCCGACGCCATCGAGGGCGAAGCCCGCGACGTCGGCCTCGTGCATGCCGCGCTGGCCCGGGAGGTGGCGGCGCGCGGGCGTCCCTTCGCCAAGCCGGTCGTGATCCTGTCCGGCGGAGAAACCACCGTGACGCTGCGGGGACGGGGCCGCGGCGGCCGCAACGCGGAGTTCCTCCTGTCTCTCGCCCTGGCGATCGACGGCGTACCCGGCGTGTCCGCGCTCGCGGCCGACACGGACGGCATCGACGGCTCGGAAACCAACGCCGGCGCCTTCGCGGACGGCGGCACGGCGGCGGCGATCCGCGCCGCCGGGCTCGACCCGCGGGCGCTCCTCATGGCCAACGACAGCTATTCCGCCTTCGCGGGGGTCGGCGCGCTGTTCGACACGGGGCCGACCGGCACCAACGTCAACGACTTCCGCGCCATCCTGGTGCGCTGAGCATGCGCCCGCGTCCCCAGCCGCGCGCGACCCCGCCCTGTTCGGCGGTCGAGACCCCGCCTATGGTGGCGGGTCGACACGGGATCGCGGGGCGGGGTGGGGCATGGGCGAGGTCGGGAACGCAGGTCTCCTCGTCCGCAAGGTGGCGAGCGTCGCCCACCTGTCGGCCGAAGAACGGGCCGCGCTCGAACGCCTGCCGATGTCGATCCGCTCCATCCCGGCGCGGCAGGACATCGTCCGCGTGGGCGACCGCCCGTCGCAATGCTGCCTGGTGCTGGCGGGCTTCGCCTTCCGCTACAAGCTGATCGGCGAAGGGCGGCGGCAGATCCTCAACTTCCACGTCCCGGGCGACATCCCCGACCTGCAAAGCCTGCACCTGCCGGTGATCGACCACAACCTCGCCGCGCTGACGCCGCTCACGGCCGGCTTCATCCGGCACGACGCGGTGCACGAGGTCAGCGCGCGCTTTCCGCGCATCACCGGCGCGCTGTGGCGCAACACGCTCGTCGACGCCGCGATCCTGCGCGAGCGCGTCGTGTCGATCGGCCAGCGCGACGGGTTGAGCCGCACCGCGCATTTCCTGTGCGAGATGGCGAAGCGGCTGGTGGCCGTCGACCTCGCGCCGGGCCTCGTCCTGCCGATGCCGATCACCCAGGTGGAGATCGCGGACGCCCTGGGCCTGTCGCCGGTGCATGTGAACCGCATGGTGCGCGAACTGCGCGAGCGCCGCCTCATCGCGTTGGACGGGCAGCGGCTGGAGATCCTCGACTGGGACGCGCTGGCGCGGCTCGGCGACTTCGACGCCACGTTCCTGCACCTGCAGGCCGACGAGCGCCCACGCCTCCCCTGAGGCGCCCTCCCGTGCCTATTCGGCGAGGTCGCGCATCACCCGGATCAGCTCGGCCTTGCCCTCGAAGCCGATGCCGGGCAGGTCGGGCATGAGGATGTGGCCGTCTTCGACCGCGACACCGTCCGGGAAGCCCCCGTAGGGTTGGAACAGGTCGGGATAGCTTTCGTTGCCGCCCAGGCCGAGCCCCGCCGCGATATTGAGCGACATCTGGTGGCCGCCGTGCGGGATGCAGCGCCTCGGCGACCATCCCATCTCGTCCAGCACCTTCAGGGTCCGGCGGTATTCGCACAGGCCGTAGGACAGCGCGCAGTCGAACTGCAGCCAGTCCCGATCCGGCCGCAGGCCGCCGTGGCGCAGCAGGTTGCGCGCGTCCTGGTGGGAGAACAGGTTCTCCCCGGTCGCCATCGGGCCGGGATAATGGTCGGCCAGCGCGGCCTGCAGGGCGTAGTCGAGCGGGTCGCCGGCTTCCTCGTACCAGAACAGGGGATAGTCGCGCAGCATGCGGGCGTAGGCCACCGCGGTGTCGAGGTCGAAGCGGCCGTTGGCGTCGACGGCGAGGCGCGCCGCGCCGCCGATCTCGGCCAGCACGGCTTCGATGCGAGCACGGTCCTCGTCGAGGGGGGCGCCGCCGATCTTCATCTTCACGACGGTGTAGCCGCGGTCGAGGTAGCGGCGCATCTCGGCGCGCAGCGCGCCCGTGTCCTTGCCGGGGTAATAGTAGCCTCCGGCCGCGTAGACGAAGACCCGCGGTTCGGCGACGCGCCCGTGGCGCTCGGCGAGCAGGCGGAACAGCGGGCGTCCCTCGATCTTGGCCACCGCGTCCCAGATCGCCATGTCGAGCGTGCCCACCGCCACCGAGCGCTCGCCGTGGCCGCCGGGCTTCTCGTTGGCCATCAGCGCCGCCCAGGCCCGGTCGGGGTCGAGGTTGGACCCGGCGTCGTCGAGCAGCGCGGCGGGGTCGGCTTCGAGGAGGCGCGGGGCGAAGCGCTCGCGGATCAGCCCGCCCTGCCCGTAGCGGCCGTTGGAGTTGAAGCCGTATCCGACAACGCGCCGGCCGTCGCGGACCACGTCCGTCACCACCGCGACGAGGCTCGTCGTCATCCGGGTGAAGTCGATGTAGGCGTTGCGGATCGGCGACGAGATCGGCTTCGTCACCTCGCGGACGTCGACGATGCGCATGGGTGTCCTCCGGGTCTGGCCGTGCCGGGGCGTTCACGGGCCGGCCGCCGTCGATGATGGAGCCGTCGAGGGCGCGTCACGTCGCGCGGGCGGCGCGGCGCGCCATCGTCCCGGAGCTACTTCGCCGTGCCGGGCGCCACCGCGCCGGGCTTGATCACCGGCATGGTGCCCGCCTGCGGGGCGGCCTTGTGCATCTCGGGGTCGACGTTCCCGGTCGGCTTGATGACGCCGTTCGTGTCGCTCAGCTTGTCGCTCAAGGTGCCGGGCTTGGAGTCGAGGTTGGTGGCGGGCGCGGGCGTGGCGGGCGCCGTGGCCTGCGCCCAGGCGGGGGCCGCCGCGAAGCCGAGAAAAGCCGCCGCGAGGGCGGCGTGGCGCAGTCGTGTCATGGGGAGTCCCTCAAAGGCCGTAGTTGAAGCCGTAGAAGCCGAACACGTTGCGGCGGTGTTCGGGGTCGCGCCAGGGGTCCTCGCCGGGCCCGAAGCTCGGGGCGCGGTCGAGCGTGTCGCGGTCGACGTCGACCACGTAGCCGCCCCGCGCTTGGTCGTAGGTCAGGGCCGCCCAGGGCAGCGGAAAGAAGCGCTCGCCCAGGCCCAAAAAGCCGCCGAAGCACACGACCGCGTAGGCGACGCGGCCCGTCGCCTTGTCGACCATGAAATTGTACACGGAGCCGATCCGCTGGCCGTCCCGCCCGAACACGTCCGTGCCCTCGACCTTGTCGGACGCGATGAGCCGGTCCGTCTCGTCGACGGCGACCGGCGCGGCCCCGTCGACCCGGGTGGTCTCGTCCTTCGCCATGGCTCCCCTCCCATCCATCCCGATCCAACGGGACCGCGGGGGCGAGGGTTCCCGGCCGCGGGCTCAGGCGGAGGGGCCGCCCCAGGCGTCGAGGCAGCCCGGGTGGATGCGGGTGACGATGGCTTCGACGCGGGCGATCTCGCGCCGCGACAGGCTCGACCGCCACCGGTCGCGCGGCGCGGCGGCGCCGACCGTGGAGGCCGACACCCGGGCGAAGCGCGGCACGCGCCGCTGCGGCAGGCCGAGCCAGCCGCACAGCGCCGCGAAGGCCGGCGCGGGGTCGCGCGCCACCTCCTCGTAGATGGCTTCGTGGCCCCAAACGCAGCCCCGGAGGCTGGCCGCGGCGTGGCGCTCCGTCACGGCCCACCAGGCGGCGATGCGGGACAGGCCGTCGCCGTCGCAATCGCCCAACACGGCCGAGCGATCGTCGATGTCCGGCAGCAGGTGCCCGAGCCCCACGCGCGAGAAGCTCCAATCCCAATCGGCGGCGAGAAGGCTCGCCGCGACGGCGCAGGGGTGGCGGCGCAGGTGCAGCACCGGGATGCCGAAACGCCGATGGAACCCGGCGAGGTTGAAGGGCATCCGCACGTCCTTGACGACGATGCGGGTGGCGAAGGAATCCCGCAGCGAGGAGCGGCAGTTCAGGGTGAAGTTGCTGGTGTGGCGCCCCGTGCAGGCGTGGTCGAGGAAGCCCCACAGGGGGTCGTCGTCCGCCAGTGGGCCCGGCATGGCGGCCTGCAGGCTGTCGTAGGGCAGGCGCAGGGCGGCCAGCATCGCGCGGCGCCGGGGGTCGAGCGGCGACAGGGGCTCGAACACCGTCTTGGCGGACAGCGCTTCGGCGAGGCATTCCTGCACCCAGGTGGTGCCGCTGCGCCAGAAGCCGCTGACGAGCGCGACCGGCCGCGCGGCGTGGAGGCGGGCCAGCGTCCAATCCACCGTGCGGGCGCCGTCGATGGCGAGGCGGACGCCGAGCGGGCCGCCGCGGGTCCCGTCGAAATCGCCCGCGATCAGCCTGCGCGCCCCGATCGCCGCCATGTCGTGCCGCCTTCCGTCCCCGGCGTGGTCCGTCCGGCCCCGCGGCGCGTCAACGGCCCGGGACCGCATCCGTGTTCGCGCCGGGGCGCCGTGGAGGCCTCGTTCGCCTGCGGCCCAAAGGCGCGGACCCGCCGCCGCGACGGGTGCGAGGACGGGCCGGCGGCGCTGTTCCGCCCCGGCCTGGCGCGCTATGCCGGGACCCTGGCGCCGGGGCCGGCTTCTTGGGCCCGCAGGAGGACGGCATGATCCGCATCGATCCCACGACCGACGTGCTCGGCCTCATCGACGTGCAGCCCACCTTCATGCCCGGCGGCGAGCTGCCGGTGGCCGGCGGCGACGAGGTGGTGCCGATCGCCCGGAGGCTGACCGCCGACGTCTTCGCCCATGCCTTCGCGACGCAGGACTGGCATCCGCCGGGCCACGTGTCCTTCGCGTCGACCCACGGCGCCGCGCCCTTCTCGACGGTGCGGCTCCCCTACGGCGACCAGGTGCTGTGGCCCGACCACGCCATCATCGGCACGCCGGGGGCGGCGCTGCACCCGGGCCTGCCGCTCGACCGCGTCGACGCGATCTTCCGCAAGGGGTTCCGGCCCGGGATCGACAGCTATTCGGCGTTCCGCGACAACGACCGGGTCAGCACGACGGGGCTCGGCGGCTGGATCAGGGAGCGCGGTTTCCGCCGCGTGTTCCTGTGCGGGCTGGCGCTCGACTTCTGCGTCTTCTGGTCGGCGCAGGACGCGCGGGCGCTGGGCCTCGACGTCGTCGTCGTCACCGACGCGTGCCGCGCCATCGCGGCGCCCGCGGGTCCCGGCGGCAGCACGCTCGACGCGGCCTGCCGCGCCATGACGGACGGCGGCGTTCAGCTCGTCGGCATCGCCGACCTCGCCTGAGCCACCGCGGCGAGCGCCGCTTCGGCGGCGGCTTTCCCGGTGTCGTGGGCGCCGTGGGCCGTGGTGAAGCGCTCGGGGTGCGTCGCCTCTCCGGCGAAGAAGAGGCGCCCGTCGACCGGCTCGGCCAGCCGCGCCCGCATGCCGGCCCCGCCCGGCACCGCGTAGGCGTAGGAGCCGAGGACGTGGGGCTCGCGGCCCCAGGCCGTCATGTGGATGGGCTCCACGGCGGCGGCGGCCTCGGCGCCGAGAAGGCCGCGCAGCTCGCCCCGGGCGAAGTCGAGGGCGGCCGCGGTGCCGTCGCGCTCCAGGTCGCGGGCCAGCTCGCCGCCGTAGAAGCATTCGATGAAGGGGCGCCCGAAGGGGCGCATGTGGTAGGCGGCGGTGCGGCCGGTGTCGGACGCGCCGAGGCCGTAGCCCTCGACGGGGAACAGTTCGGGCTTCGTGACGCGCAGGAACAGCTTGTCGGCGAGGCCGAGCGGCAGGGCCGCCGCCGCTTCCGCCTTGCGGGGCAGCGCGGGATGGAAGCGGATGCCCTCGCGGGCGAGCACGTCGGTCGAGGCCGTCACCACCACGGCGCGGGCCTTCACCGTGCCGCGGTCGGTCTCGACCCGGATCCGGTCCGCGCCGGAATGGTCGATCCGGCGCACGGCGGTGTTCAGCACCGCCGGCAGGTCGCGGCCGTGGTGGGCCACGAGGGCGCCATATCCCTCGACGACGCGCCAGTCGTCCCCCTCGCCGGGCTGGTAGTCGGCGGAGTCCTGGACGGACACGCGGTCGAGTTCGGCACCGCTGACGTAGGTCGACACGGCGTCGAGGAGCCCGCGCCAGCGGCTGCCAGCCGGCACGAGGTCCGACAGGGGCCCGTCGGCGCGGGCCGCGGCCGCGCGCTCGACGCGGCCGTGGAAGTCGACGAGCGCGCGCTCGTAGTCTTCCCGCTCGTCGTGGGCGAGGCCGAGGTCGCGGCCCTCGTCGTCCCAGGGCGCCGGGCGCCGGTCGACGGTGAAGCCCGGCGTGTCGTCCGCGATGCCGGTCCACACGTTGGTGAGGGCGCTGTGGAGCCAGGCGCAGCCGAGGTCCATGGGGACGTCGCCGCCGCCGTCCCGCAGCGGCACCGTGTGGGCCCGACCGCCCAGGCGGTCCTTGGCTTCGATCAAGATCACCGAGAGCCCCGGCTGGCGCGCGAGCCGCCGGGCCGCCGCGATTCCCGCAGCCCCGCCCCCGATCACCGCCACATCGACCTCGTCCCGCATGCCCTCACCCGTGCTCCGCCCCGTGCCGGCTATCTGGTCGCGGCTCCGGACCCCGGCAAGTGTGAGACGGTGCTGCGGGTTCCGCGAGAAACCTCAGGCCCCGGCCGCCGCCGCCCGCGGCAGGACCTGCACCATCGCCGGCTTCTGGTGCTGCATGGCGGGCGGAGCCGGGACGGCGTAGACGCCCGCCACGGTGGCGTTCTCGAACAGGCTCGACACCGACTGCTCCTGCGAGATGCGGCCGATCGCTTCGCCGATCAGCGGCGCCACCGACATCACGCGGATGTTCTTGGCGACCCGCACCGCTTCGGTGGCGCGGATCGTGTCGGTCAGCACCAGTTCCTTGAGGTTGGAGGACGCGATGCGCGACACGGCCCCGCCGGACAGCACGCCGTGGGTGACGTAGGCCGACACGTCGGACGCGCCCTGCGCCAGCAGCGCGTCGGCGGCGTTGCACAGCGTGCCGCCCGAATCCACGATGTCGTCGAGCAGGATGCAGCTCTTGCCCCGGACGTCGCCGATGATGTTCATCACCTCGGATTCGCCGGCGCGCTCGCGGCGCTTGTCCACGATGGCGAGGGGCGCGTCGATGCGCTTCGCCAGGGCGCGGGCGCGGATCACGCCCCCGACGTCAGGCGACACCACCATCACGTTCGCGCAGTTGAAGCGCTCCTTCACGTCGCGCACCATCACGGGGGCGGCGAAAAGGTTGTCGGTCGGGATGTCGAAGAAGCCCTGGATCTGGTCGGCGTGGAGGTCGACCGTCAGCACGCGGTCGACGCCCGCATGGGTGATGAGGTTGGCGACGAGCTTGGCCGAGATGGGCGTGCGCGGCCCCGCCTTCCGGTCCTGGCGAGCGTAGCCGAAATAGGGCACCACCGCGGTGATGCGCCGGGCCGAGGCGCGCCGCAGCGCGTCGGTCATGATCAGCAGCTCCATCAGGTGGTCGTTCGTCGGGTAAGCGGTCGACTGCACGATGAACGTGTCCTCGCCCCGCACGTTCTCCTGGATCTCGACGAAGATCTCCATGTCGGCGAAGCGCTTCACCACGCAGCGGGTCAGCGGCACGCCGAGGTAGGCGGCAATCGCTTCCGTCAGGGGCGCGTTCGAATTCCCCGACAGGATCTTGATGGTTCCGGCCATGGGTTCACCTCGAGGTCGACGGATGACGGCGCGCCGGCCCGGGGGCGGCGGGCGCGGTTCGTGACGGGAGGCCGCGGCGGCGGCGCTCCGCCGCGGCGGCCGTGGGGGCGCCGGGGCGGCTGCGTCATAACAGCGTTGCCGGGCCGGAACAACGCGCAGCTCCGCAACGTCATGAATCCTTCGCTCGCCGCCGCGCGGGCGGCGTCCCGGCTCCGACGCCGGACCGTCCGGCGCGGCCCGACGGTCAGCGCTGCAGGCGCAACCCCACGAGCCCGACGTTCTGGCCGAAGCTCGACCCCGCGAGCGTGCTGTTCAGCCGCTCGTGGCTGTAGGTCGCCGTGGCCACGAGGTCGCGCGTCAGGTGGTATTCGGCCTTCAGCGTTTCGGCGAGCGTGTTCTCGGCGATGGCCACGCCGACGTAATCGGTGTTGAGGTAGGACAGCGCGCCCGTGATCGTCAGGTTGCGCAGCAGGGCGTGCGAGGCTTCCAGCGTCACCGAGCGGGATTCGGAGCCGGACGAGCCGGCCACGTTGGTTTCCTCGAAGGTCGTGGCGGCCCGGAAGCTGATCGTCGTCAGCGGCGTCATCGCGTAGGTGACGGCGCCGTTGAACACCGGGCTGGCGATGTCCTTCAACCGCGGGTCCTGGTAGGCGCGGGTCCCGTAGCCGGCGGACACTTCGCCCGTCAGCAGCCGGGTGAGCTCGAAGCTCGACCCGACCTGCCCCACGAACCCCACCGAATCGCGGGCGTAGCCCGTGTAGTCGACCGTGTGGTCGTGGATGCGCTCGTCGCCGAACAGGTCGACGAAGGGCTGCAGCACCGGCGTCGCCTCGTAGGTGGCGCGCAGGCGCAGGCCGGCGTCGTTGAAGTTCAGGCTCGCCAGGTTCTGCAAGTAGGTGTTGGCGACGCCGTCGGCGTTGTCGTAGGCGGTGCGGTCCAGCGAGCCGTGCAGCGCGAGGTTCAGGCGGCCGAAGGTTTCGGCGCCGCCGACCGAGCCCCCGAAGGTGGTGATCAGCGGCCGCGTCGTGCTGTTGGCCGCGGCGGCGCTCAGCACGCCGACCTCGGGCGAGCCGAGGCGCTGGGTGTCGAGCGCGAACCGCGTTTCGGCGTCGAGCGTCGTGTCGCGGTCGACGTCGAAGCGGTAGTTCGCCACCCCGACGGCGTCGGGGCGGTCGGCTTCGGGGGTCGAGAAGAAGACGTCGTAGCCGCCGTGCAGGCTCGCCGTGAAGCTGTTGCGCGACCAGGCCGAGGCCACGGCGAGGCCCCCCTCGGTCCGCTCCAAGGCGGAAGGGCGCAGGCCCGTCTGGGTCTGGTTGGGATTGGAATCGTAGCCGACGCTCTGCGTGACGTAGGGCGTCAGGCGCAGCGACCCGACGTCGTAGCCGACGGCGTCGAACGGAGCGTCCTCGACGCGGCCGCGGAGGCGGCCGGCGAAGGGCAGCGCCGCGACGGTCGGGCCGGGGCGGATGACGTCGCCCACCGTGTCGATCGCGGCGCCCGATCCCCTGAGCGCCAGGGCGGGGTCGCCGCCCGTGCCGCGCGGCCGCTGCGACGGCGCGGTCGAGGTCGGATAGGCCTGCAGTTCGGGGAGGGTCGGCGCGCCCCTGCGGGGATAGCGGATCCGGTCCTCGGTCTTGGCCGTGCCCTTCGGGGGGGCGAAGCGGCCGCGCGGCTTCTGCGGCTGCTGCGGGCCGGGGGAGCCGTCGTTCGCGGTCCCGACGCCGCCGTCGGACGGCAACCGCGGCGCGGCGGCGCCGGGCGCATCCGCGTCCATGCCGACATCGAAGCGCGGCGTCCCCCCGGGGGACGCGGCCGACGAACCGGCCGCGGTCCCGTCGAGGGCGCCCCTCAGGCTCGGGGCGCCGATCGCGGCACCGTCCGCCGCGTCCTGGGCGGCGGCCGGCGGGATCGCGCATCCGGCGGCGAGGGCGGAAGCGAGGCCGGCGGCGCGCAGCAGGGCCGCGGTGCAGACCGGACGGCGGTTCGTCGAAGACACGTGGCGCCCGCCCTTTCCGGCCCCTGCCGATGCGATGAACGGACGGTAAGCAATCTTGGTTAATGCCGGGTTATGGCCCGGCCCGCTGGGGGAGGCGTCCGGATCCCGGCCCGGCGTGCAATGATGCCGCGCCGGTGGTATCGAGCGCCGATGTCGATCCCGTCCGCCCGTCCCGCCCCCGCGGCCCTCCCCCACGACGGCGCCGTGCCGTCGGCGCTACGGACGCTGCGGCTCGAACGCGCCGGCATCGCGGCGCTGGAAGCCGCGCTGGCGGGGCCCGTCGCGCGGCTCGGCCACGAGTTCGCCGCCGCGGTGGCGCTGCTCCTGCGCGTTCGCGGCCGCGTCATCGTCACCGGCATGGGCAAGTCCGGCCATGTCGGCCGCAAGCTCGCCGCCACGCTGGCGTCGACCGGCACCCCCTCCTCCTTCGTCCATGCCGCCGAGGCGAGCCACGGCGATCTCGGCATGATCCAGGCCGACGACGCCGTGGTGGCCCTGTCGTGGTCGGGGGAAACGGCGGAGCTCGCCGCCATCATCACCTACGTGCGCCGCTTCGGCATGCCGCTGGTGGCGCTGACCTCGAACCCGGACAGCGCGCTGGGCCGCCAGGCGGATCTGTGCCTGACGCTGCCGAAGTCCGAGGAAGCCTGTCCCAACGGCCTCGCCCCCACGACCTCCACCACGATGCAACTCGCGCTGGGCGACGCGCTGGCGGTGGCCCTGCTCGAAGCGCGCGGCTTCTCGGCCCACGACTTCAAGACGCTGCACCCCGGCGGCAAGCTCGGCAGCCAGCTCACCTACGTGCGCGACGTGATGCACGCCGGCGCCGAGGTGCCGCGCGTGTCCGTCGGCGCCGCCATGGACGAAGCCGTGGTGGAGATGACGGGAAAGCGCTTCGGCTGCGTTTGCGCGCTCGACGCGGCGGGGCGGCTCGCCGGCCTGGTGACGGACGGCGACCTGCGCCGCCACATGGGACCGGGGCTGATGGCGCTGCGGGTCGACGCGGTGATGACCGCCCGGCCGCTGACGATCGGCCCGGACGCGCTGGCCGTGGAAGCGCTGGCGCTGCTCAACGGGCAAAGGCGCAGCGTGCTGCCGGTGGTGGACCGCGACGGCGTGCCGGTGGGTATCCTCCACATCCACGACCTTTACGCGATCGGCCTGGCGTGAAGCGCGGCGGACCCGCGGGGGCTCACGCCGCCGCCGGCTCCTCGATCAGCGAGGGGGCGAGGTCGAAGATCATGCTGCCGACCGGCTGAGGGCGGCCGAAATGGTAGCCCTGCACCTGATCGCAGCCGGCCGCCTGCAGCTGGGCGAACTGTTCGGCGGTTTCCACGCCCTCGGCCGTCGTGGTCATGCCGAGGCTGGCGCCGAGCGCCGCGATCGATTGCACGATCTTGATGCAGTCGGGCCGCGTCGACATCTCGCGCACGAAGGACTGGTCGATCTTGATCTTGTCGAAGGGGAAGCGGCGCAGGTAGCTCAGCGACGAATAGCCGGTGCCGAAATCGTCCATGGCGATGCGGATGCCCAGCGCGCGGAGGTCGTGGAGGGCCGCGAGCGACCCGTCGCTGTCGCTGAGCAGCACGCTTTCGGTGATCTCCAGTTCGAGGCGCGTCGGGCGGAGGTGGGAGCGCAGCAGCGCGTCCTTGACGGTGCCGACGAGGTCGCGCGACCGGAACTGCGCCGGCGACAGGTTGACCGCCACGGTCAGCTCGCGCGGCCACCGCGCCGCCTGCGCGCAAGCGGCGCCGAGCACCCAGGCGCCGATCTCGCCGATGAGCCCGATCTCCTCGGCGACCGGGATGAACACGGCCGGCGACACCAGCCCGCGAACCGGGTGGCGCCAGCGCAGCAGCGCTTCGAAGCCCACGATGGCGATGCGGCGCGCGTCCACGAGGGGCTGGAAGAACACCTCGAACTCGCCGTTGGTCAGCGCCGAGCCGAGGTCGAGCTCGAGCGCGCGCCGGAAGCGCCGCGCCGCATCCATGTCGGGCTCGAACACGCGCGCGTTGTTCTTGCCGCCGAGCTTGGCCTGGTAGAGGGCGAGGTCCGCGTTCTTCATCAGCTCGTCGCCCGTCGCCCCGTCGTCCGGCGCGCTGGCCACGCCGACGCTCGTGGTGACGAACAGCACGAGGCCGTCGAGGTCGAAGCGCTCGCCGAGCAGGCTCACGAGGCGGTCGGCCAAGGGCGACTCGCGATGGGGGTCGGCGCCCTGCCACTGCAGGATCGCGAACTCGTCACCCCCGAGCCGCGCCACGACGTCCCCGTCGCGCACGCAGGCGGACAAGCGGCGCGCGACCTCGCACAGCAGCGCGTCGCCGACATGGTGACCGTGGCTGTCGTTGACGTCCTTGAAGCCGTCGAGGTCGAGGCAGAGCACCGACACCCGGCCGCCGCGGGCGGGCAGAGACGCCAGGGCGGCATTGAGCTCCTGGCCGAAGAAGACCCGGTTGACGAGCCCGGTCAGACCGTCGTGGTGGGCCAAGAACCTGATCTGGTCCTCGGCGCGGCGCCGTTCCGTGATGTCCTCGTAGGTGGCGACCCATCCGCCTTCGGGCATGGGCTCGTGCGACACCGACACGATCGTGTGGCCGCCGCCATCCTCCACGAACCGGGACGCCCCGCCGCTCGCCTGGAGCGAACGATGGCGCGCCTGCACGTCGCCCAGCCGGCCGTCGGCCGACCGGCCGATCAGGTCGTCCATCGCCATGCCCGGCATCGGCTCGAGGCTCAGCCCGAAGAGCTCCGTGAAACGGTGGTTGCAGACCACGAGGCGCTCCTCGGCGTCGACCATGCAGAGCGCCTGGGACATGTTGTTCAGCGCGGCGTCGAACCTGCCGTTCTGGATGCCGATCTCGCGGTCCCGCCTTTGAAGGATCTCGTTGCGGGACTGCAGCTCGCCGTTGATCGCGTGGACCTCGCGCGTGAGGCCGTCGGTCTCGTCGCGGGCCCGCACGAGCTGCGCGTTGTGCCAACCCACCATCACCATGAGCAGGCCGCCGAAGCCGAACAGGCCCGCCACGACGGCCGAGAAGATCCAGAACAGCCGGACCAGCTCGCGCTGGTCTTCCGCGACCTTCTCGCTGCCGAAGCTGTTGGCGGATGCGGCGAGATGGACGAGCTTGGGCTCGAGCGGGGCCAGGATGGCCAGCGCGGCGTCGCCGACGCCCGGGCGGGCGATGCGGTCGATCATGGGCTGGATGGCCGCGACCGCGTCGGCCAGCTGCTGGACGGTCGCCGTGTCCTCGGGGTCGCGCAGCGTGAACACGCGGAACTCCCCGTCGGTCATGAGCGACAGGCGGTTCACCAGCACGTCGTAGCGGAGGCCGACGTCGTCCGCGCCGACGCCCGAGCCCGGCATGTTGGCGGCGGCGATCTTCTCTTCGAGGCGGTTGAACTCGCCGTTGGCCTGGCTGGCGAGCCAGCAGATGTTGTATCGCGACACCTGCCGCAGGGCATCCTGCCGCTGCACGATCAGCCAGGAAACCGCGCCGGCCGTCGCCATGAGCATGCACATCAGGGCGAAGATGACGAACTTGCCGGTTCTGATCGACCACACGCGCAGCGAGCTCCACAGATGCGAGCGTTCGACGAGCCGTCGGATGGGCGGCGCCGTTTGGCGTCAGTCGCAGGTATAGAGGGCCGAATTTCCGCCGTGCTCGCGGACCTCCACGCTTTCTAGCCAGACGCGACCGTCAGTGCTTGTTTGCACCATATCGTTTACCCGAGCGTAAACGAGGCGGGCCGTCGCCTCGCATCCGACGGCCGGCAGGACCCTGACGTCGGCGAGACCGAGCCGTCCCAGCTCTTCGAGCCTGTCGCGTTCCGGGTCGTCGGCCGCGACCAGCAGGGTGTGGTCGAACATCTCGTGCAGCCATTGGCGCACGGGCTTCAAGCCGCCGAAGTCGAAGCACCAATGGCGCTCGTCGAGCTCGCGGGCGACGAAGACGAACTTGAAGGCCAGCGCGTAGCCGTGCAGCAGCCGACAGTGGGACTGCCCGGCCCTCCACTGTCGGAACGTGCAGGACAGGCCTTCGTTGTGGTCGTAGGTCTTCGTCGAGCGGTAGGTGCCTCCCCCCGACTCGGATTTCAGTCGGACGGGATCCAAGATGTGATCCATGGGATCTCCTCCACGCAGCTCGGGTGCGACACGACGGTGCCCCGGATGATGCCGCGCAGGCTCGCGTGAGGGATGGGACGTCCCGATTCGGACACCGCGGTCCCGCGGTGCGGATCGGGAGCGGCGGTGGGATCGTCAGCCGGCGCCGCGCTCGAGCATGGAACATTCCTGCAGGAATTCCGCCTTCAGCTGCGGATCCGTGGCGAGTTCGCCGTAATAGGTGGTGTTGACCATGCGGCTGGCGCGCGACGCCCTGACGCCGCGGTGGCTCTTGCACATGTGCACGGCGCTGACGCGCACCGCCAAGCCCCGGGGCGCCGTGTTGTCCACGATGAACCGCTCGATCTGCTTCACCAGCTCCTCCTGGATCTGCAGGCGGGCGCAGAAGTAGTCCACGATGCGATCGTACTTGGACAGTCCGATGATCTTGCCGTCCGGCGACGGCAGGATGCCGATCACGGCATGGCCGTAGATCGGCATGAGATGATGTGCACAGGTCGAGCGGACCTCCAAAGGTCCCGTGACGATGAGCTGCTCGCAACGCTCGACGTTGTCGAACTCGGTGATCTTGGGCGGCGACGAGAACCGGCCCCTCATGATCTCCTCGACATACATCTTGGCGACACGGGCGGGAGTTTCCCGCGTGTTGTGGTCGTTGCGATGATCGATCATCAGGATGTCGAACAGTTCTTCGATCTTCTGGGCCGCAGCTTCCCGCATCGCGAGCCTGTCGCCATCGTTCAGGATGCCGACGATGGACTGATTGCCCAAGCTGGCGGCGGCCGCCGTATCGACGATTTTGTTCAAGTCACGCCCCTCTTTAAGCTCAGGCACAGGCAACCATCATGGAATGGGATGAAAAACGCGTTATAACGCCGCACGCCCCCTGGGTCGGGGCGCAACACGCCGCCCCGCGGATGCCGCCCGACACGCTTTCTTAACAGGCGGCGGGTGAGGCTCGCGGCGGCGGCACACTGCACGAGGACAGACGTGATGAGATCGACAGTGTTATGGATCGCCGCTGCGGGCCTGCTGGGCCTGATGACCTCGGCCGAGGCCGCGAACCTGCCGCCGCCCGCCGACAAGCCCATCCTGACCATCTCGGGCGACATCACCGAAAAGAACGTGGGAGACACGGCCCAGTTCGACCGATCCATGCTCGAACACCTCGGCGTCGTGAAGATCGAGACCACGACACCCTGGTACAAGGGGACGGTGACGTTCGAAGGCGTTCCCATGGACAAGCTCATGGCCGAGGTCGGAGCCAAAGGTCAGAAGGTCGTCGCTTACGCCCTGAACGACTACACCACCGAGATCCCGATGGAGGATTTCGCCAAGCACCATGTCATCTTGGCGCTGAAACGCAATGGCGAATATATGTCTGTTCGCGACAAGGGCCCGCTTTTCGTGGTCTATCCCTACGACAGCGAACCCGAGCTGAAGAGCCAGATCTTCTACAGCCGCTCAGCTTGGCAGGTCGCCAAACTGGTCGTGAAGTAAACCACCGGTCGCAGCGATTGGTCGGCGGCGGGCGCGGAGCGGCGTCGCCGACCCCGGACCGGAACGGTGGGGGAATCTCGGGTCAGCGCGGCGCGACGCCGAGCGACGGCCGCGCCAGGAGGTTGGCGACGAGCGCGGTCCAGCCGGTCTGGTGCGAGGCGCCGAGGCCCTGGCCGGTGTCGCCGTGGAAATATTCGTGGAACGGCAGGTGGCCCTCGACGGCCCCGCCCCGCGCCGCCGCGGCGTCGACGGCGGGCCGCGCCCCGTCGGGGCCGGGCAGGAACAGCCGGCCGAGCCGCCGCGCCAGCTCGTCCGCTACCTCGCCGAGATCGAGCATCGTCCCCGAGCCGACGGGGCATTCCACCCGGAAATCCGGGCCGTAATAGCTGTGGAATTGGCGCAACGCGTCGATCAGCAGGAAATTCAGCGGCATCCACACGGGGCCGCGCCAGTTCGAATTGCCGCCGAAGAGCCCGCTCGTCGATTCGCCCGGCGTGTAGTCGACGGTGTAGCGCGCCCCGCCCCGCTCCAGAACGAAGGGCGCCGCCGCATGGGCCTTGGACAGCGACCGCAGCCCGTGGCCTGACAGGAACTCGGTCTCGTCGAGGGCGCGGAGCAGCAGCTTCTTCAGCCGCGAGCCGCGCAGCAGCGATAGCAAGTGCCGCTCACCCTCGCCGCGCTCGTTCCAGCGCGACACCAGTGCGGCCAGCTCCGGCTTGAACTTCAGGAACCAGCGCAGCCGCCGGGTGAAGTCCGGCAGCTTGGCGAAGACGCTCTCGTCGAGCACCTCCACGGCGAAGATCGGGATCAGCCCCACCATGGAGCGCAGGCGCAGCGGCACGTGGTGCCCGTCCGGCTGGCGCAGCGTGTCGTAGAAGAAGCCGTCGCCGTCGTCCCACAGCGACACGCCGTCGGCGCCGATATGCGCCATGGCGCCCGCGATCGTCATGAAGTGCTCGAAGAACTTCGTCGCGATGTCCTCGTAGACGCGGTTGGACTGCGCGAGCTCCAGCGCGATGCGCATGAGGTTGAGCGCATACATGGCCATCCAGGCGGTGCCGTCCGCCTGGTCGATGATGCCGCCGTCCGGCACGGGCTCGGAGCGGTTGAAGGGCCCGATGTTGTCGAGGCCCAGGAAACCGCCCTGGAAGATGTTGCGGCCGCCGGCGTCCTTCTGGTTCACCCACCAGGTGAAGTTGAGCATCAGCTTGTGGAGGATGCGCTCCAGGAAGGCGATGTCGGCGACGCCCGTGGCGGCGCGGTCGATCTCGTAGACCCGGAAGGCCGCCCAGGCGTGGACGGGCGGGTTCACGTCGCCGAAGTTCCACTCGTAGGCGGGGAGCTGCCCGTTGGGGTGCATGTACCAGGCGCGCAGCAGCAGGACGAGCTGGTCCTTGGCGAAGCCGGCGTCGACCGGCGCCATGGCGACGCAATGGAAGGCGAGGTCCCAGGCGGCGTACCAGGGATATTCCCACTTGTCCGGCATGAGGATCACGTCGGCGTTGGCGAGGTGTTCCCAATCGGCGTTGCGGCCGCGGCGGCGCGCAGCCGGCGGCGGGGGGTTGACGGGATCGCCGGCGAGCCACACCCCGACATCGAACAGGTACACCTGCTTCGACCACAGCAGGCCCGCCACGGCCTGACGGTGCACCGCGCGGGCGTCCGGGTCCGCGATGCCGGCCTGCAGCGCCGCGAAGAACGCGTCCGCTTCCGCGCGGCGCAGGTCCAGCACCGCGTCGAAATCCGCGAAGGGATCGGCCGCGTCGTCGGCGGGGCGGAAGCGCAGGCGCAGGGACGCGTCCGCGCCCGCGGGCAGGTCGAGCGCCGCATGGGCGGCGGCCTTGCTGCCCGAGCGCGCCAGCGTGCCCTCGGCGCCATCGACCACGGCAGCGCCGATGCCGTCCTTGAACGGACCGGGCGCGGGCGTGCCGAAGAGCAGCGGGGCGTTGGTCTCGTTCTCGGTGAACAGCCAGGGCCAGGCGCCGTCGATCGACAGGCGGCGCGCCGGCATCTCGGGCCGCTCGGCCAGGACGGCGCCGGCCGACGCGGGCGCGATGACGGCGCGGCCCGCCGAGGCCGCCTCCATGCTGTGCCGTCCGCCGCTCGGCCGGGCGACGCCGTCCTCCGGGTCGGCCCAGGACCAGGTGTTGCGCGCCCACAGCGTCGGCAGGACATGGACCCGCGCCGCCGCCGCGGACGCGTTGCGCAGCGTCACCCGCATCAGGACGTCGTCCGGACCCGCCTTGGCGTATTCCACCGTCACGTCGACGTAGGCGCCGCCGTCGAGCACGCCCGTGTCGGGGAGCTCGTATTCGGGATCGTGGCGGCCGCGCCGGGCGTTCTCGGACAGGAGCTCCGCGTAGGGGAAGGCCGCCAGCGGGTAGCGGTACACGAAGCGGTTGTAGGAATGCGTCGGGGTCGCGTCGGCGTAGTGGTACACCTCCTTGACGTCCTCGCCGTGGTTGCCTTCCGCGTTGGCGAGGCCGAAGAGGCGCTCCTTCAGGATCGGGTCGCGGCCGTTCCACAGCGCGACGCCGAGGCACCAGCGCTGCTGGTCGTCGCAGAACCCGGCGAGCCCGTCCTCGCCCCAGCGATAGGCACGGGAGCGGGCGTGGTCGTGCGGGAAGGCGCCCCAGGCGTCGCCGTCGGCGCTGTAGTCCTCGCGCACCGTGCCCCACTGCCGCTCGCCGAGGTAGGGTCCCCAGCGGCGCCACGCGGCGCCGTCGGCGATCTCGCGCAGGCGGCGGCCCTCGGCGGTGTCGTGCACGGGGTGGGGACTGCTCAAGGCTGCGGCTCCGGACGGGGCGGGCGACGGGTCAAAAGGCCGGCTTTCACGATCCGTGCCGCCGGCCGAGGGGCCTGGCCGGTCATCGGAGTGCCGCTGCGCCGCAGTGCTCATCGCGCGGTCGGCAGGGGGGGGGGGGGAGCGCGGCGAGCGCGCCCGAGCCCCGGTCGGGCGGGTCGGCGGACCGAGCGCCGAAGAGGGCTCGGCCCCCCGGGTCGCCGCGCGACGCCGCCCCGCTCCCTCGGCCGAACAGGGTCTGAACCCCGCGCTCGGCTGCGCCGTTGACGCTTCATCCCACCAGGAGCGCCGCCATGGACATCCTTCCCCCCAAGCACGAGACGGTGGAGCACGGCGGCACGCGCCTGCACGTGGCCCGCCTGGAATCGCTGGAGCGGCCCGAGAACAGCGGCCGCGGCTCCGAGGACGGCCGCACGCTGCTGTTCCTCCACGGCTGGCCGGAGTTCTGGTGGACGTGGTCACCCGTGATGGAACGGCTCGCCGCGCGCGGCTACGACTGCGTGGCGCCCGACCTGCGCGGCTTCGGCGACAGCGACAAGCACCCGGCCGGCCGCTCCGCCGAAGTCGGCGCCGACGTCCACGCCGCCGACGCGCTGGCGGTGCTCGACGCGCTGAAGCTCGGCCGCGTCGGCGTGGTGAGCCACGACGTCGGCGCCTATGCGGCGCAGAGCCTCGCGCGGCTGGCGCCGGAGCGCCTGAGCGGGCTGTTCTTCTTCAACTGCCCGCATCCCGGCATCGGGCCGCGCGGGGCGGCGCCCGACATGCTGGGGGAAATCTGGTACCAGAGCTTCAACCAGCTCCCCTGGGCGGCCGAGATGGTCGGCGCCTCGCGCGAGTCGATCCGGACCTACATCGGCTCCATGCTGCGGCATTGGGCGGGCGGCAACCCGGCGGCCTTCGACGACGAGACCGTGGAACGCTTCGTCGACAACTTCGCCAAGCCCGGCAACCTGCAGGGCGGCTTCAACTGGTACGTCAGCCAGGGCGCCGACCGGCTGAAGACGTTCAAGGGCCAGGCGCCGGAGAAGCCGCCGATCGCCGTGCCGACCTGCGTGCGCTGGGGCGACCGGGACCCGATCCTACAGGCCGCCTGGGGCGACACGCTCGGCCACACCTTCACGGACCTGGATTTCCAGCCCTTCGCCGGGCTCGGCCACTTCCCGCACCGCGAGGACCCCGACAGGTCGGTCGAGGAGATCGACCGCTTCTTCCGCGGTCGGCTGGGGATGTGAGGGTTCCTCAGCCGCAGGCGAGCCTGTCGCAGCGCTTCATGTCGGCCACCGCCTTCTGCAGCGCGTCGGGGCCGGGGTAGCCGAGGATCCCGATGTTGCCGAGCGAGAAGGACGGCGTCGCCTCGAAGCCGAGCGACTGGGCGAGTTCGGCCTGGCGCTTGATGACGGCGCCGACCTGCGGCAGGTCGGCGGCCGCCTCGATGGCGCGGGCGTCGAGCCCCATCTCGCCCACCACCCCGAGCGACATCGGCCCGTCGATGGGTCCGCGCTTGGCATAGACGGCCCGGTGGAACGCGTAGGCCTGCGCGGGACCGGCGGTGCGCAGCACGGCCTGCTGCACCTTGGCGGCCTGAACCGAGCCGAGGCTCAGGATGGGGTTGTTGACCAGGCCGAGCTTCAGGCCCGGGTTCATGCGCAGCAGGCCGTCGAGGTCGGCTTCGGCCTTGCGGCAGAAGGGGCAGTTGTAGTCGAAATATTCGACCAGGATCACGTCGGGGTGATTCGCCCCCGTCCACACCACGCCCGGCAGGCCCTCGACCGACAGGTCGGAGGGGAGGCGGTAGTTGTAGACCTGCTTGCCGTCGTCGGCCGTGAAGGGGAACAGGCTGCCGGCCTGTGCGGCCACGGGGCGCGGCAGCGCCCCCGCCCCGATGAAAGCCAGCGCGCCCGCGATGGCGCCCCGTCGATCCGTCACCATCCCTGAACATCCCCGCGGCTTCGATGCCCGCGAAGCTAGCGCCGCATGGTGAACGCTCTGTCAACCATCCGGCCGCTAGGCTCGCGCGGGGGCCGAACAGTCGGCCGCGACCGGGGCTCCATCATGGCCAAATCCGTCCGTCAGGCCGAGTCCGTCGATACGGCGAAGCGGCGGCATGCCGGGGGCGCCCTGGCGCTCCTGGCGTCCGCCCTGCCCGGCTTCGCCTTCGCGGCGGCGCCCGCCGCCGCGCAGGGCGAGGGCTTCGCGGCCTTCGTCGGGTCGCTGTGGCCCGAAGCCCACGCCCACGGCGTGTCGCGCGCGACCTTCGACGCCGCCTTCGCGGGGGTGACGCCGGACCCGGACGTGATCGAGAAGACCCGGACGCAGGCCGAATTCCACAAGACGATCGGCCAGTACCTGGAAACCGCCGTGTCCGACAAGCGGATCGCGCTCGGCCAGGAGAAGTACGCCGCCAACGCCCACTGGCTCGCCAAGGCCGAGGACCGCTTCGGCGTCGACCGCTACATCATCATGGGCGTGTGGGGGCTGGAAACGAAATACGGCACCTACATGGGCGACCATTACGTGGTCCGCGCGCTGGCCACCCTGGCCCATGCGCGCTACCGCGGCACCTATTTCCGCACCGAGCTCGTCAAGGCGCTGGTGATCCTGCAGGAAGGCCACGTCGACCCCGCCCACATGATCGGCTCCTGGGCCGGCGCCATGGGGCAGACGCAGTTCATGCCGTCGAACTTCAAGCCCTACGCGGTGGACTTCGAGGGCGACGGCCGCCGCGACATCTGGACCAGCGTGCCCGACGCCGTGGGGTCGACGGCCAACTTCCTGAAGAAGCACGGCTGGGTCGCGGGCGAAACCTGGGGCTACGAGGTGCACCTGCCCGACGACGTGACGGCGCCCGCGGACCGTTTCGCCCCGTTCGGCGCCTGGGCGGCCCGCGGCGCCGTTCGGGCGGACGGGGGCGAGATGCCCCGCGGCGGCGTCGCGGCACTGCTCCGCCCGGCCGGGCCCGGCGGGCCGGCCTTCCTCGTCACGCCCAATTTCAAGGTCATCAAGAGCTACAACAACTCCACCTCCTACGCCCTCGGCGTCTGCCTTCTCGGCGACCGCATCGCCGGCTGGGGGCCTTTGAAAGCGCGCTGGCCCGGCGCTACCCTGGCGCAAACGCGGTGAACCCACGACGGTGAACCCACGACGGTGATCCCATGACGACCTTCCCTGCCCGCGCCGCCCGGACGGCGCTGCTCGCCGCCGCGCTGCTCGGCGCGGGGACGCTCGCCGCCGGGGCGGAGCCCGCCGCGCCGCCCCGCCCCGCCGCCGCGGCGCGGCCGCAACCCGGCGCGAAGCCGGTCGTACTCGTCGTCGGCGACCGCTTCGCCACCGCGCTGGCCGACGGCCTCGAAGCCGACCCCGCCATCGCGGTGTCGCGGACCACGGGCGACGGGTTCGGCCTGACGAAACCGACCTTCGCCGACTCGCTGCCGACGATCCGCGACCGCCTCGCCCGCGCCGACAAGCCCGCGCTCGCCGCCGTGATGGTGGGTGCCGACGACCGCGACGCCCTGTCGGACGGCGCCATCCGGTTCGAGCCCGGCTCGCCCGGCTGGGCCAAGCTCTACGGCGACCGCGTCGACCAGGTGTCGAAGCTGTTCCGCGACGCCGGCGTGCCGCTGGTCTGGGTGGGGCTGCCGGCGGTGCGCTCGGCGGAGCTGTCCGCCGACATCGTGCGGCAGAACGGGGTGATCCGCGACCGCGCCGCGAAGGACGGCGCCGCCTACGTGGACAGCTTCGACGGCTTCACCGACGCCGCCGGGCGCTACAGCCCGGTGGGGCCGGACGCCGACGGCGCGACCGCCAAGCTGCGCCGCGCCGACGGGCTCGGCTTCACCCGCGCCGGCGCCCGCAAGCTCGCGAGCTTCCTCGCCCCCGAAGTGGCGCGGCTGGGACGAGGCGCCGCCGCCGCGGGCGCCGCCGACGTGGCCAACCTGACGATCGAGCGGGCACGCGGCTTCGACGCGGCGCTCGACGTCGACGTCAACGCGCAGATCCGCCGCGAAGCCGCGCGGGCCCAGGGAGCGGGCGCCCCACCGGTGCCGTTCGCCGCCCTCCCCCAGGGCCCGGCGGCCGGCCCCGTGCTGCCGTTGACGGCCGCGCCGGTGGCGCCGGACGGGCAGTTGGCCAGCCTCGTAGTGCCGGCCGGGGCGCCCGTCGGCGCCGAGCCCGGCCCGCCGCGGCCCGGCCGCGCCGACGACTTTTCGTGGCCCAAACCCTGAGCGGTGCGGCGCGAAAGCGGGCTTGACGCCCCGGAACCGGGGTGGTAGCCCTGTCCCACTGATAGCAAGCGTGGCATCCATGTCGACCCAGCTCATCGTAATTCTGGCGCCCGAAGCGGACCGAGACTAGCTCTCGGCTTCCGCTTTCGGCGCATTCCCAAGGCCCCTCGCGGGCCTTTTTTGTTGCCCAGAATTCCGTCGACCCACGCCCCCCGAGCCTTCGAAACGGAGCCCACCCATGTCGAGACAGATGACCGGCGCCGAGATGGTCGTCACCGCCCTGGAAGACCAGGGCGTCGACACGATCTTCGGCTATCCGGGCGGCGCCGTCCTGCCGATCTACGACGCGCTGTTCGGGCACCAGAGCGTGAAGCACGTCCTCGTCCGCCACGAGCAGGGGGCCGGCCACGCCGCCGAGGGCTACGCGCGATCGTCGGGCAAGGTCGGCGTGCTGCTGGTGACGTCCGGCCCCGGCGCCACCAACGCCGTCACGGCGCTGACCGACGCGCTGCTCGACTCGATCCCGCTGGTCTGCATCACCGGCCAGGTGCCGACGCACCTCATCGGCTCGGACGCGTTCCAGGAATGCGACACGACCGGCATCACCCGCCATTGCACCAAGCACAACTACCTCGTCCGCCGGGTCGAGGACCTGCCGCGCATCCTGCACGAGGCCTTCTGGGTGGCGTCGCACGGGCGCCCGGGCCCCGTCGTCATCGACATCCCCAAGGACGTGCAGTTCGCCACCGGCACCTACGTCGGCCCGCAGAACATCGTCCACAAGACCTACCAGCCCAGGGTCAAGGGCGAGATGGACCGGATCCGCCACGCCGTCGCGCTGATGGCGGCGGCGAAGCGCCCCGTCTTCTACACCGGCGGCGGCGTGATCAACGCGGGCCCGGAAGCCTCCGCGCTGCTGCGCGAACTCGTCGGGCTGACGAACTTCCCCATCACGTCCACCCTGATGGGTCTCGGCTCCTACCCGGCCTCGGGCGAGAACTGGCTCGGCATGCTGGGCATGCACGGGACCTACGAGGCCAACCACGCCATGCACGACTGCGACCTGATGATCGCCGTCGGGGCGCGCTTCGACGACCGCATCACGGGCCGGCTCGACGCCTTCTCGCCGGGGTCGACGAAGATCCACATCGACATCGACCCGTCGTCCATCAACAAGGTCGTCAAGGTCGACCTCGGCATCGTCGGCGACTGCGCCTTCGTGCTCGAGGACATGGTGCGGCTGTGGCGCTCGGAAGGGCACGGGGCCGACCGCGCCGCGCTGGCCGAGTGGTGGGGCAGAATCGACGGCTGGCGCAAGCGCAACTCGCTCGGCTTCGCCAACTCCACGTCCGTCATCAAGCCGCAGCACGCCATCCGCCGCCTGCACGAGCTGACCAAGGACCGCGACACCTACATCACCACCGAGGTGGGCCAGCACCAGATGTGGGCAGCGCAGCATTACGGCTTCGAGAAGCCGAACCGCTGGATGACGAGCGGCGGGCTCGGCACCATGGGCTACGGCCTGCCCGCCGCCATCGGCGTGCAGATGGCGCACCCGGACGCGCTGGTGATCGACGTAGCCGGCGAAGCCTCGATCCTGATGAACATGCAGGAGATGTCGACGGCGCTGCAATATCGCCTGCCGGTGAAGATCTTCATCCTCAACAACAGCTACATGGGCATGGTGCGCCAGTGGCAGGAGCTGCTGCACGGCTCCCGCTATTCGGAAAGCTACTCGGAAGCCCTGCCGGACTTCGTCAAGCTGGCCGAGGCCTACGGCGGGGTCGGCATCCGCTGCGAGGACCCGGCGGAGCTCGACGCCGCGATCCTGCGCATGATCGACACCCCGAAGGCGGTGATCTTCGATTGCGTGGTGGAGCGCGAGGAGAACTGCTTCCCGATGATCCCGTCGGGCAAGGCCCACAACGAGATGCTGCTGCCCACCGGCATCGACGACTGGGGCGCGCCCGACCTCGGCGCCGTCATCGACGAGAAGGGCAAGATGCTGGTGTGACGCGTCGAGCGGCCCCTCCCCTCCTCCAGGGGGGAGGTGGCGCGAAGCGCCGGATGGGTGGTTCAGGGTATGGAGCGTCCCGCACCGGCCCCCATCGCGCCCGCGCCTTCCGGCGCGACAGGGCCGACGTCGAACGACGGCCCCGGGGCAGGCTGCGCGACCGCGGCCTCGGTGGGCACGAGTCCCTTCGCCCGCCATCGGGTCGCCCCGCCCCGGCCCCTCATCCGGCCCTTCGGGCCGCCTTCTCCCCGCCGCGGGAGAAGCATCGATCACCTCGAAAGACGACACCATGAACGCCCTGACCCCAGCCCCCGCCTCGCCGCCGTCCCCCTATTCCTCCGCACTCGTCACCTCCAAGGCCGAGTCTCACACGCTGTCGGTGCTCGTCGACAACGAGCCCGGCGTGCTCGCCCGGGTGGTGGGCCTGTTCTCCGGCCGCGGCTACAACATCGAGAGCCTGACCGTCGCCGAGGTCGCCCATGCCGACCACCAGTCGCGCATCACCATCCTGACCTCCGGCACGCCCGAAGCCATCGAGCAGATCCGCCACCAGCTCGAGCGCCTCGTCCCGGTCCACCGCGTCACGGACCTCACCGCCCAGGGCAACTTCGTCGAGCGCGAGCTCGCCATGGTGAAGGTGCGGGGACGGGGCGAGAACCGCATGGAAGCGCTGCGGCTGTCGGAAGCTTTCCGCGGCCGCGTGGTCGACGCCACGACGGAGTCCTTCACCTTCGAGCTGACCGGCGCGCCGTCCAAGATCGACCATTTCGTCGAGCTGATGCGCCCCGTCGGCCTCGTCGAGGTGTCGCGCACCGGCGTGGCGGCGATTTCGCGCGGTCCGGACGGGATGTGATCCCGTGCCGGCCGCGCTGCTCTGGGGTCTCGCGGTCTTCTGCTTCGTCAGCTCGATCACGCCCGGCCCGAACAACCTGATGCTGATGGCCTCGGGCGTGAACTTCGGCGTGCGGCGCACCGTGCCCCACGCGCTCGGCGTCGGCATCGGCTTCGTCGTCATGGTGGCGGTGGTGGGGCTCGGCCTCGCGGGGGTCTTCGCGCACTATCCCGCCCTGCTCGTCGCGATGAAGTGGGTCGGGGCCGCCTACATGGTGTGGCTCGCCGCGAAGCTCGCCCGCGCGGCGCCGCTGACGTCCGGCGCCGCCGCCGGCATGCCCATGACGTTTCTGCAGGCCGCCGCCTTCCAGTGGTTGAACCCCAAGGCGTGGATCATGGCGCTGACGGCGGTGGCGACCTACACCGATCCGGCCGACTACACCCGCACGGTCCTGGTGGTGGCCCTGGTGTTCGGCATCGTCAACCTGCCGTGCATCTCCACCTGGGCGCTGTTCGGCACGGCCATGCGGGGCGCGCTCGGCCGGCCGGCGACGCTGCGCGCCTTCAACTGGATCATGGCCGCGCTGCTGGTGGCCTCCCTCTACCCGGTGTTCACCGAATAGCTCTTCCTTGTCGGGGGATCGGGCCCGGATCCACCGCCCGTCACGCCGCCGCGTCGTCGCCCCTGCGCTCTTCGGGGATCAGGGCGTCGTCGAACCGCTCGGCCTCGAGGTGCCACGGGATCGTCACCACCACCACGCCGTCGCCGCCGAAGCGCATCAGCGCGTGGCTGAGGCGCGCGGCGTTGTGGGTGTGGAGCAGGTGCTGCCACAGGTGCGTCTTCGCCACCGTCGGCACCAGCACCGCCACGGTGCGGCCGGGCTGGTCGCGCCGCAGCCGCTCGACCAGGCGCAGCAACGGCGCGTGGATGCGCCGGAACGTCGCCTGGAGCAGCATCAGCCGGGGCGGGTTCAGCCCCGCCGCCCGCGCCGGCTCGGCGACGTCCCGCTCCCACGCGTCGCGGAGCCGCTGGGACGCGCCCTCGTCGTCGTCCTCGCCGTCGAGGTCGAGCAGGTGCACGGCGACGACGTCGGGCGAGATCTGCAGCGCGAAGCGCACCGCCTTGTCGGTGAGCCTGTCCCATCCGCGCGTCGCCACCAGCACCAGGGGCGCCTCGGACGCGCCGATGACCAGGGGCTCGTCGTCGCGGAGCTGCCCGTCGAGCCGGGCGTAATAGCCGTGGATGCCGCGCAGCAGCAGGATCACCAGCGGGATCGCGATCACGGTGATCCAGGCGCCTTCTACGAACTTGGCGGCCAGGATGACCAGCAGCGCCACGCCCGTGGTGGCGGCGCCGAGCGCGTTCACGCCCAGCCGGATGCCGTGCCGGCGCGCGCCCTTCCGGGCCCAGTGCACCACCATGCCGGCCTGCGACAGCGTGAAGGTGAGGAAGGCCCCGATGGCGAAGAGCGGGATCAGCCGATCGGTGATGCCGCCGAAGGCGACCAGAAGCAGCGCCGCGGTGGCGGCGAGGTACAGGACGCCGACCGAATAGACCAGCCGCCGCCCTGCCACCGCGAAGGGCCGCGGCAGGAAGCCGTCGCGCGCGACGAGCCGGCACAGGCGCGGGAAGTCGACGAAGCTGGTGTTGGCCGACAGGCACAGGATGCACAGCAGGCTGCCGATGGCGACCGTGTACAGCCAGCCGCGGCCCGCCACGGCGGCCACGAGCTGCGACAGCACGCTCTGGTAGCCGGGCGCGCTCTGATCCATGGCGTCGATGCCGTAGGCGCGGGCGAGATAGCCGATGCCCACGAGCAGGAAGCCCAGCGTCACCACGATCACGGTCAGCGTGCCGTGGGCGCGCCCCACCACCGGCGCGCGGAAGGCCGACACGCCGTTCGACACGGCCTCGACGCCCGTCATCGCCGTGCAGCCGGACGCGAAGGCGCGCAGGAACAGCCACAGCCCGAGCGTTTCGGTGGCGGCGGGCACGGCTGGCGGCGCCACGACGGGTTCGGGATGGCCGCCGCTGGCCAGCGTGGCCCAGACGCCGAGGGCGATGACCACGACGAAACACGCGATGAAGAGGTAGGTGGGCAGCGCGAACAGCCGTCCGCCGTCCAGCGTGCCGCGGAGGTTCACCAGCGTCAGCAGGGCGAGGACGGCGAGGCACAGCGCCAGCGTGTGGGGGCCGAGCGCCGGGACCGCCGAGACCAGCGCGCCGATGCCGGCCGAGATGCCCACGGCGACGTTGAGCACGTAGTCGATCATCAGGGCCGCGGCGGCGAGCAGGCTCGCGCCCGTGCCGAGGTTGGCCTTCGACACCGTGTAGGCCCCGCCGTTGGACGGATAGGCCAGCACGGTCTGCCGATAGGACGCGTAGAGAATCGCCAGCAGCGCCACGAGCAGCAGCATAATGGGTCCGACCACCGCGAGGCCGCCTGCGCCGAGCGGGAGCAGCACGGTCAACGCCGCCTCGGGCCCGTAGGCCGAGGACCCCAGGCCGTCGAGGCCCATGGCGGGCACGGCCTCGAAGACGCCGAGCTTGCGCTCCTCCGCCCCATGCGTCGC
Source organism: Lichenibacterium minor (assembly GCF_004137685.1). GTDB lineage: Bacteria > Pseudomonadota > Alphaproteobacteria > Rhizobiales > Beijerinckiaceae > Lichenihabitans > Lichenihabitans minor. The sequence continues at coordinate 299,108 of NZ_QYBB01000001.1, forward strand.
CAGGAAGCCGCCGAGGACGAAGCGGGTCACGCGCTCGCCGGGCGTCACGGGACGGTCGGAGGAGGGGCGGGGCGGCATCATGGGCACCTCATCGGCGAGCGGCGGCGAGCGGCGGCGCCGAAGCGCCCGCGAGCCCGAGGACGGGCGGCGGCGGGCGCGGTCACGCGGGCCGCCGCAGCACGAACACCGTCGCGTCCCACAAGCGGAAGGGGCGCTCGCCGACGCGTTCGAGGGCGAAGCCGTGCGCCGCCGCCGCACCGGCGAGGTCGGCGCGGTCGCGCGCCGGGTCGCCGCGGTAGGAATAGTTGAGCAGCACGGCCGCGCCGCCGGGGCGCAGGACGCGCGCCATCTCGGCCACATGCGCCCAGGCCAGCCCCGCCTCGACGAGGTAGGGAAACACGTCGGCCGCCAGCACCAGGTCGGCGGAGCCGTCCGGCACGCCGGCGAGGTCGCGCCCGGTCCCGGCGGCATAGCGCACGTTGGCGTGGCGGGACCGGCGCCGCGCTTCCGCGACCATGCCGGCCGACAGGTCGACGCCCAGCACGGAGCGGAGGCGGGGCGCCATCGCTTCGGAAAACCGCCCCATGCCGCAGCCGAGGTCGAGGGCGTCGCGGTCCGGCCCGAGCAGGCCCCAGGCGTCCAGGGCGTCGACGACCTCGGCCGTGGCGGCGGCGAGCAGCGCCGGATCACCGAGCGCGTAGAGGGCCACGCCGGCCTCGGGCGCGGTTTCGGCCAGACGGTCGAAGCTCGCGCGCCAATGGTCGAGCGTCGCCTCGGCGCCGCCCAGGGCCGGCGCGTGGTCCACCCCGCCCGCCACGGCGTGGACGGTGCGCCACGCGTCCGGGTGGGCGCGGAACAGCACGTCCACCTCGGCGACGGGCGCCGTAAGGCCGGGATGCCGCTCCGCCGCGTCAGCGAGCGCCGCCGCGGCGGCCCCGGGGGACTCCGCCGCCATGAGCAGGTGCATCAGCGCGATGTTGGCGGGCGCGCCGTCGCGCAGGCGGGCCGCCAGGTCGTCGGCGGCCGTCACGGGGCGGTCCGCCGCAGCAGGCGGCGGCTGTTGATCCGGTCGACCGCGCCCCATTCGTATTTGTAGGGCTCCTCGCCGCGCAGCAGGCTCAGCGTGCCGGCGCCGCCCGCCATCATGGCGTCGAGCGCGTGGCCCATCAGCACCGTGCCGGGGCTTTCGAAGGCGAAGGCGGGGTCGAAGCCGCCGAGATAGGCATGGAGAGTGCGCCCGCGCCGGAGCCCGTGGAAGACGCCCGCGACCCGCCCCTCGATGCGCAGCAGCGTCGCGTGGAGCAGCCCCGCCGCGGCGAGGCGCGGCGTGGCTTCCCGGTGGAAGGCCTGGACGGACGCGTCGGCCAGCACGCCGGCCTCGCCGCGGCTTTCCCACCGCGCCGCGTGGAGGCGGAACAGGGCGTCGAGGTGGGCGGGCGCGGTCGACGGCGTGGCGGCCTCCACGGCGGCACCGCGCCGCGCCGCGCGATGGCGGGCCATGCGCAGCTTGCGGAGCTTGCCGGGCGGGACCACCGCCCCGGGGTCGGCCGCGTCGTCGCCCCAGGCCAGCGCGGGGCAGCGGCTCTGCGCCGCCACGTCGTCGCGCCAGCCCGGCGGGGCCGCCCAGCCGAGCGCGGCGGCACCGGGCGCGAGTTCCTCCAGGGACAGCGCGTCCCAGCCCGCGACGCGCGACAGGGCGTCGAGCATCTCGGCCCCGACCCCGGGTCCCGCGTCGGGGGCCACGAGGAGGTCGAGGTCGTCCGACAGGCCGATGCCGAGCGGCAGCAGGCGGCGGCTCGCTTCCTCGCGGTAGAGCGGCGCCAGCGCGACGAGGTTTGGGCCGCGCCAGGCCGCCACGGTGCAGAGCGGGCCGGGCGCGAAGGTCCGCCACCAGGGCAGGAGCCAGGCCGGCGAGCGGAACGGGGTCGCGCCCGCGCAGCGCTCGAACAGGTCCCACCACGCCGCTTCGAGCGAGAACAGCCGCCCGGCGTCGGCGACGAGTTCGATGCGGCGCGGCGTCGTCACGCCGCCGCCCCCCCGGCCAGCCGCGCGTAGAGGGCGAGGTAGCGCTGCACCATGGCGGACTCGTCGAAGCGGTCGCGCGCCAAAGCGCGGCAGACCTCGGGGTCGATGGCGCCGACGCGCCGGATCGCCGCCGCCATCGCGTCCGCGTCGGGCACGAGGAAGCCCGAGCGCCCGTCCTCCACCGCTTCGGCGATGGCGCCGCTGGGGAAGGCCACGACGGGTGTGCCGCAGGCCGCGGCCTCGCGCACCACCAGCGACGACGTTTCCGCCGCGAGGCTCGGCACGAGCAGGCAGCACGCCGCGCTGAGCAGCCGCCGCTTGCGGGCGAAGCCGACCGGGCCGACGAAGCGCCGCCGCGCGTCGAGCAGCGGCCTCACCATCGCGTCGAAATAGTCTCGGTGGGCCGCGTAGGGGTAGACTTCCCCGGCGACGATCAGGGGGATGTCGGCGCGGTGGGCCGCCTGCAGGGCGAGGTGGACGCCCTTCTCGGGGCAGATGCGGCCGAGGAACAGCGCGAAGCCGCGCTTGGCGTGGCGCGCCGCGAGGCGGGCGACCGGCACGCCGTTCTCGATCGGCCCGACGAGGTTCGGGGACGGCGGGCAGGCGGCGTGCTGGGCGGCCGACACGCAGTTGAGCCAGGTGCGGGCGCGCGCCGGGCGGATCGCTTCCGGCGTGTACCAGCCGGGCGGCAGGTGCAGGGTGGCCAGCACGGGCGGGCCGGGCGCGGGGAGGTAGCGGTCGAAGTCGATGCCGTGCAGGTGGACCACGTCGACCCGCTCGCGGGACAGGACGTCGGCGATCGCGGCGCGGTTGGCGGCCTGGGCGGAGGCCTTCGCGTCGTCGTCGAGCACGCCGCCCGTCCACGGGACGGCCGCCAGCGCGCCGAACGCGCGCGAGCCTTCCGGCGCCACCACGATCGAGCGATGGCCGGCGGCCACGAGGGCGCGGTCGAGCGTCGACAGGACCTGTTCGGAGCCGCCCGTGCTGTCGGGCGACACGCGCGCCAACGGATAGGCGACGGACAGGACGGACAGGCTCACGGCGCGGTTCCGGCGCGGAGCTCGGCTTCGGCGGCCCGCACGGCGGCGAGCCAGCCGGCGCGGTCGAGGTTCCAGCCGTGGCGCTCGTAGAGCAGGTCGCCGCCGTGCGGAAGCCGGGCGAAATCGTAGGCGGGGGCGCGGCGGAACACTTCGCGGCCGAGGTCGAAGGAGGACAGCGTGGCTCCCTGCGTGGCGTGGCAGGCCGCCATGCGGCGCTTCGCGGCGAGCTCGGCGGGCGTGAAGGCGAGCCCCTCCTCGGCACCCGCGTCCGGGTGGGGCAGGAAGCGCTGCCGCACCCAACCCTCGGTTCCGGCATGGTAGAACGGCATCTCGACGATGGCCGGCCCCGCCCCGCCGGCATCGCGCACCGCGGCGTGGACCGCGAACGCCACGGCGTCGTGGTCCGGGTGGCCGCCCTCGTAGGCGTGGGTCAAGACGGCGCCGGCCCGCGCCACGAACGGCGCGAGCCGGCGCGCGACCTCGCCCATCCGCCGCGCGGCGCCCTGGTCGGCCACGCCGAACCCGCGATGGCGCCCGTCCGGCACGCCCGCGATGTCGAGCGCCGCCCTGGCTTCGCGCCATCGCGCCGCCGCGTAGGCGGACCGGCCCTCGAAGCCGTGCCGGCGGGCGTCGCCGCCGTCCCGCGGCGCGCCGTCGGTGACGTGGACCACGTCGACGTCGCGCAGGCGGGACAGCAGCGCGCCGCAGCCCAGCACCTCGTCGTCGGGATGCGCCACGACGACGAGCCAGCGGCGATCCGTGTCGATGACGTCCAAGCCCCCTGGCCCCTCACGCGAAGGCTTCGGCTATCACTTGCCCCAGCGCAGCGCCAGCGGCTGGAGGTCTTCGGCGATCTCGAGCAGCCCCGCCCGCGTGGCGGGGTGCAGCGGCTCGAAGGGGTGGCGCACGGCGTCGCTCCCGATGACGCCGCCGGCCATCATCACCGCCTTGGCGGCGCGCAGGCCGCACTGGCGGTTTTCGTAGTTGATCAGCGGCAGGCACTTCGCGTAGAGCGCCGCCGCGGTCTTCCGGTCGCCCGCGAGATGCGCGGTGACGATCGGCTTGATGAGGTCGGGCAGGAGCGCGCTGGTCATCGTGCCCCGGGCGCCGGCGTCGAGGTCGGCCATCAGCGTGATGGCTTCCTCGCCGTCCCACGGCCCCTCGATGGTGTCGCCGCCCGCGGCGATCAGGGCCCGGAGCTTGGCGGCCGCCTGCGGCACCTCGATCTTGAAGTAGCGCACCAGGGGGACCTCGCGGGCGAGGCGCACCAGGAACGACACCGACAGGGGCACGCCCGACAGCGGCGCGTCCTGCACCATGATGGGCAGCTTCGCGGCGTCGGCGACGCGGGCGAAGTGCTCGACCATCAGGTTCTCGTCGGCGCGCAGCCCGGTGCCGTGGTAGGGCGGCATCAGCATCAGCATGGAGGCGCCCGCCGCGGCGGCGCGGCGCCCGCGGTCGGCCGCGATGGCGGTGGAATAATGCGAGCAGGTGACGATCACCGGCACGCGGCCCGCCACCTGGTCGAGGCTGGCGTCGACGAGCTGGTCGCGCTCGGCGTCGGTCACGGCGAACTGCTCGGAATAATTGGCCAGCACGCAGATGCCGTCGACGCCCTGGTCGACCATGCAGTCCATGACGCGCCGCTTGCCGGGCAGGTCGAGCCCGCCGTCCGCCGTGAAGGGCGTCGGCGCCACGGGAAAGATGCCGGTGAGGGGAACTCTGGTGTCTTGGGCGAGGGTCATGGGCTGTCTCCCGGCCTCGGGCGCTCGACACGGCGCCTTCGGGCAGCGCTGAGGATTACGGGCGCCGGCGATGCCCGTAAAGGCGCGATCTCGCTTTTGTCGGACATTTGCCCGCCGCCCGATCTGCAGCACCGCGCGCCCACCGGCGCGGCATCTGTCCGCCTCTTGTGCATCGCACAAAGCCGCGCTCCCGCCGGGCCCGCAGGAGGCGCCGGGGCGGTCGGGCGAAGGCGGCCGTGGCACGGCCTTTGCTGCCCCACGCGGCAAAGCCGGTTCCCGGGTGCCGGGCCGGCTCACCGACCGTCACACCATCGCAGGACGCCACACGGATGCAGGCCGACCGCGAGTGCACGTCCAGCATCGGCTTCCGGGCGGCTGGGCGCCCTCGCGGTCCGGCCCGCGCCGGGCGCCTGCCCGCCCCGGCCGCATAGGGTTTGACCATGGGTATGGACTTCACATCCGACCAGAAGAACTGGCTGGACGGCTTCGCCTCCGGCCTCGGCGCCATGCGGGCCATCGGCCGCGCGCCGGCCAGCGTCGTCGCCGAGCCGACCGGCCCCGACGCCGAACAGATCAAGGCGCAGGACCGCCAGGTGGCGGCGGGCAAGAAGCTCGTCGACCAGGAGAAGTGGAAGCGGGCCGAGCATCCGTTCGAGTCCTACGACCGGCTGAAGGCCATCGCGCTGACGGGCGCGCGCCCGAAGCCGGAGGACAATTTCCGCTGGCGCTACCACGGCCTGTTCTACGTGGGTCCCGCGCAGGACAGCTACATGTGCCGCATGCGCGTGCACAACGGCATCCTGAAACACTGGCAGTTCGCCGCCATTGCCGACCTGGCGGACCGCGACGGCGGGGGCTACTCGCACGTCACGACCCGGTGCAATCTGCAGGTGCGCGAGATCCAGCCCGAGCGCGGATCTCACTTCCTCGAAGGCTTGGCCGACGTCGGCATCATCCCGCGCGGCGCGGGTTCCGACAACATCCGCAACGTCACGGGATCGGCCACGGCCGGCATCGACCCCGGCGAGCTTCTCGACACGCGCCCCCACGCCAAGGACTGGCACCACCACATCCTCAACACCCGCGTGATGTACAACCTGCCGCGCAAGTTCAACGTGTCGTTCGACGGCGCCGGCAAGATCGCCACGCTGGAGGACACCAACGACATCGGCTTCCAGGCCGTCGAGGTCATGGATGGCGCGCCGATCCCGCCCGGCGTCTACTACCGCCTCGCCATCGGCGGCATCTCGGGCCACAAGGACCTCGCGCGCGACACCGGCGTGGTGCTGCCGCCGGGGGACTGCATCAAGATCGCCGACGCCATCATCCGCGTCTGGTCCGAGCACGGCGATCGCACCAACCGCAACCATTCGCGCATGAAATACGTGCTCGATGCCTGGGGCTTCGACAAGTTCCTCGGCCTCGTCGAGGAGAAGCTCGGCGAAAGGCTGACGCGCCTCGACGCCGCCCACGTGGCGCCCCGCCCCGGCTACGACCGGCTGGGCCACATCGGCGTCCACAAGCAGCGCCAGGAGGGCCTGAACTACGTCGGGGTGGTGCTGGAAGCGGGACGCCTGTCGACCGACCAGATGCGGGCCATCGCCGACATCGCGCGCCGCCACGGCGACGGCGACATCCGGCTCACCGTTTGGCAGAACTTCATCCTGTCCGGCGTGCGCGACGCCGACGTCGCGGCGGTCTGCGCCGCCGTCAAGGCGATCGGCCTCGACACCGAAGCCTCGACGATCCGCGCCGGCCTCGTGGCCTGCACGGGGTCCTTCGGCTGCAAGTTCGCCAACGCCGACACCAAGCGCAACGGCAACGAGATCGTCAGCTACATCGAGCCCCGCGTGGCGATGGACCAGCCGATCAACGTCCACCTGACGGGCTGCCCCAACTCCTGCGCCCAGCACTACATCGGCGACATCGGGCTGATCGGCGTGAAGGTGCCGATCGGCGACGACGACACCGTGCCGGGCTACAACATCCACGTCGGCGGCGGCTTCGGCACCGAGGCCTCCATCGCCAAGATGATCTACCCCGACACCAAGGCCGAGGACGCGCCGGCGCGCGTCGAAGCCCTGCTGAAGGCCTATCTGGCCCATCGCGCCGAGCCGACCGAAAGCTTCCACAGCTTCGCCAACCGCCACGAGGTCGAGGCCCTGAAGAGCCTCGCTGAAGGGATGCCCGCATGAGCGCCGCGCCGCAGATCACCGTCACGATCCCCGACACCGCACCGTTCTCGCCCGAGCAACGGTCCTGGCTGTCGGGCTTCTTCTCGGCTTCGGTCGCCGCCATGGCGGCCGAGGGCCCGCCGACGGCGTCCAACGATTCGGCGGCCACCACGGCGGACGGGCCCGTGCTGGCCACCAACGACGAGGCGCCCTGGCACGACCCCTCCTTGGAGCCCGGCGCCCGCATGGAGATGGCCAAGGACCGGCCGATCGCGCCGCGGCTCATGGCCGCCATGGCGCAGCAGGACTGCGGCCAGTGCGGCTACAACTGCGCCGACTACGCCAACGCCATCTTCCTGCACAGCGAGGAGCGGCTGAACCTGTGCGCCCCGGGCGGCAAGGTGACGGCGCGCCTGCTGAAGGGGCTGGCGGTCGAACTGAACGACGTCAACGGCGACAAGACCGCCGCGGACGTCGGCGCGGCCGAGGGCGGCAAGTCGCGCTCGGTCGAGAGCGCCCAGGCCGACATCGTCCCCGGCACGTCGCGCGAAGCGCCCGCCGTCGCGGTGTTCAAGTCGCGCCGCCGCTTGAACCAGGAGGGCTCGGCCAAGGACACCTGGCACGTCGAGTTCGACCTGTCGAAGAGCGGCGTCGACTACGTGGTCGGGGACAGCTTCGGGGTGTTCCCGAAGAACAACCTGGGCCTCGTCGACCAGATCATCGCCATGCTGGGCGCGTCCCACCTGACGGAGGTGAACGGCAGGACGTTGCGCCACGTGCTGCGCGAGGACGTCGACCTCGGGCTCGCGCCCGACTCGCTGTTCGAACTGTTCTCCTACATCTCGGGCGGCAAGAGCCGCGAGAAAGCCCGCGCGCTGGCCAAGGGCGAGGACCCGGACGGCGACGCCGCCCAGCTCGACGTCCTCGCCGTCCTGCACAAGTTCCCCAACGTGCGCCCCCACCCGGAAGCCTTCGTCGACGCGCTGTCGCCGTTGCAGCCGCGGCTCTACTCGATCTCGTCCTCGCCCAACCTCAACCTCGGCGGCCTGTCGCTGACGGTGGATGCGGTGCGCTACCAGGTCAACAAGCGCAGGCGCACCGGCGTGGCGTCGACGTGGCTGGCGGATGCCGTCGAGCCCGGGGAAGAGCTGAAGGTCTACGTCCAGAAGGCGCATAATTTCGCGCTTCCGGCGGACCTCACCAAGCCCGTCATCATGGTGGGGCCGGGCACCGGCGTGGCGCCGTTCCGCGCCTTCCTGCAGGAGCGCAAGGCGTCCGGCGCGCCGGGCAAGAACTGGCTGTTCTTCGGCCACCAGAGGTCGGCGACGGACTTCTTCTACCGCGACGAGCTCGATGCGCTGCGCAAGGACGGCGTGCTGACGCGCCTGTCGCTGGCGTGGTCGCGCGATGCGGGCGAGAAGTTCTACGTGCAGGACCGCATGCGCGAGGTCGGCGCGGACCTGTGGCGCTGGCTCGAGGAGGGCGCGCATGTCTACGTGTGCGGCGACGCCAAGCGCATGGCGAAGGACGTCGAGGCCGCGATGGTCGACATCGCCGTGGCGGCGGGCAAGAAGACCACCGACGAGGCGGTCGCCTTCGTGAGCCAGCTCAAGAAGGACAAGAGGTTCCAGCTCGACGTGTATTGATCGCAAGCGCGGCGGGAAGGTCTCGCTGGCGTCCTCCCCCGTGAAGGGACGTCACGGCATGGCGCGGAGCCGGTCGCGGGAGGCGACCGGGACGTTCACGGCGACACCGCCGTGAACGCCGCCGACGCCCACCATCGTCTTCAGCGGGAACCAGCTCGGCGCGCTCGGGCTGCCGTGCCTGCCGAGCGAGGACGGCATCGCAGGTCCAGGGCCTCGGGGCGAGGGGTCGGCCATGCCGAACCCCGTTTTCTCCGCCTGCATCGACGGCTCGACGGCGCAAAGTGCGACCCGGTGAAACTCCCTCCTTCCTCGCCCCGTCGCGGCGAGGCTACAACGGGCCGACCCGCCCCCGCGGCTTCGCGCCGCTCCGAGATCCGCGCACCATGGCCCCTCCCGTCCCCGTGTCGCCCCTGGCGCCGACGTCCCTGCCCGACATGCCCCCGATCGCCGGCCTGCGCTTCGCGGCCGGCGAGGCGGGCATCCGCTACAAGGGGCGCACCGACGTCACCGTGGCGGTCCTGCCGGAAGGCACCGCCGTGGCGGGCGTGTTCACCCGGTCGCGCTGCCCGTCGGCGCCGGTGGACTGGTGCCGGGCCAACCTCGCGGGGGGGCGGGCGCGGCTGCTGGTGGTGAACTCCGGCAACGCCAACGCCTTCACGGGCCGCACCGGCGTCGCGTCCACGAAGCTCACCGCCGACATCGCCGGCCGCGCTTCGGGCGCGCCGGACGCCGAGATCTTCCTCGCGTCCACGGGCGTCATCGGCGAGCCGCTCGACGCGTCGCGCTTCGAAGGCGTGCTCGACCGCCTCGTCGCGGACGCGCGCGAGGACGGCATCGCCGGCGCCGCCCGCGCCATCATGACCACCGACACCTTCCCCAAGCTCGCCACCGCGACCGTCGACCTCGGCGGCACGTCCGTGACGATCAACGGCATCGCCAAGGGCGCCGGCATGATCGCGCCCGACATGGCCACGATGCTGAGCTTCGTGTTCACCGACGCGCCGATCGCGGCCCCCGCCCTCCAGGCGATGCTGTCGCGGGCCGTGGAAGGCTCGTTCAACGCCATCACGGTCGACAGCGACACGTCGACGTCGGACACGCTGATGCTGTTCGCCACGGGCGGCGCGGCCGAGCGGGGCGCCCCGGCCATCGCCGACGCGGGGGACCCGCGGCTCGCCGGCTTCGCGGCGGCGCTCGACCGCGTGCTGCTCGACCTCGCCCACCAGGTCGTCAAGGACGGCGAAGGGGCGCGCAAGTTCGTGTCCGTCGCGGTGGAAGGCGCGGAAACGGACGCGGCCGCCAAGCGCATCGCGCTGTCGATCGCCAACTCGCCGCTGGTGAAGACCGCCGTGGCGGGCGAGGACGCCAACTGGGGGCGCGTCGTGATGGCGGTGGGCAAGGCCGGCGAAGCCGCCGACCGCGACCGGCTCGCCATCTGGTTCGGCCCCATCCGCGTCGCGGCCGATGGCCTGCGCGACCCCGCCTACGACGAGAGCGCCACCTCGGCCTACATGCGCGGGCAGGACATCGACATCCGCGTCGAGATCGGCCTGGGGGCGGGCACCGCCAAGGTTTGGACCTGCGACCTCACCAAGCTCTACGTCGAGATCAACGGCGACTACCGCTCGTGATCCGCCGGCCGTCCCGGCGGGACGCCACGTCGCACAAATGCCACAGCGCGGGTGAAGTCGCGCCGCCTCCCGCCGCCGGGGTTCCGGGGGGAGCCGGGCTCCTGTACCTTCGGTGACGAGTTATCGGCTCTGCTCTGGGCGAGGTTCTATGCGTTATCATGTGAAGGGCGGCCTCGTCGCCGCGTTGGGGCTCCTGTCGGGCACCGCGCTGGTCCAGGCCGCCGACCTCCCGGCCCGCACGGCGCCGACGCCCGTCTTCGTGGCGCCGGTTCTCAGCAGCTGGACCGGCTTCTACGCCGGCTCCACCTACGGCTACGACTTCACGAACTTCCACACCCGCCAGGGCAACGGCGCGTCGCGCAACCTCGACAAGTCCGGCCAGAGCGGCGGCGGCTTCGTCGGCTACAACTACGAATACAACCGCTTCGTGGTCGGCGCCGAAGGCGGCATCGACCTGAACCTCGTGCGCGGCAACGAGCGCGTCACCACGGCCGGCCTGCCGACCCATCTCGACAGCCTCTACGACATCCGCCTGCGCGGCCGCCTCGGCTACGACCTCGGCATGTTCATGCCGTTCATCGCCGGCGGCGCGGTCATCAACGAGAGCTACCAGTCCGCCGAGGCCCCGCTCAACGCCTCGGGTGCCAACCACCAGTCGGTGGGCTACACGATCGGCGGCGGCGTCGACGTCAAGGTCAACCCGGCCGGCTACCTCGGCCTGCAGAACGGGTTCCTGGCGAGCCTGCTCGGCCCGCTCGTGGTCCGCGTCGAATACCTGCACGACAGCCTCCCGGATTCGACCTACGCCTTCGACGGCCGCACCTTCCGCACCCATTCGGACAGCGACATCGTCCGCGCCGCCATCATCCAGCGCTTCGGCGACACCCCGCCGCGGCCCTACATCGATGCGGCGACGCAGCAGGTGAACTGGGCCGGCGGCTACGGCGGCGTGTTCGGCGGCGGCGGCTTCATCACGCCGGAAACGAAGAACGTCATCGGCGGCGGCAAGACCAAGTTCGACACGTCGGGCGCCCAGGGCGGGCTCTACACCGGCACGAACTTCATGTTCCGCGACCACTACATGCTCGGCTTCGAAGGCTCGACGGCCTACACGGACATCGAGGGCAACGGCCGCGAGCCGACCGGCCCGACGCATTTCCGCAACTACATCAACGCCGACCTGCGCGCCCGCGCCGGCTACGCCTACGGGTCGTACCTGCCGTTCGTGTCCGCGGGCTTCGCCTACGGCCGTTCGGAGCAGATCAACACCACGACCGGCTCCCAGCTCGGCCGCGTCAACAACGAGGCCATCGAAGCCGGCGCCGGCCTCGACTACCGCATCTCCGAGCGCATCTCGGTCCGCGGCGAATACCTCCACGAGTTCGGGATCAACGACAAGATCGTGAACCTCAACAACACCAACTACGCCAAGCAGTCGATCGACGGCGACTTCTTCCGCGTCGGTGCCGCCTACCACTTCGAGTGATGCATGGGCCGGCCGCACAGGCCGGCTCCCGCGCCTTCGGGCGCCGAGAACCACCCAAGGCCCGCTTCCGTCACCACGGAGGCGGGCCTTTCCCGTTCACGCGGTCGGTCGGCGAGGGACCGCCGCGGGCTTCAGGACCGCGGCCGGCCGCGGCTCAGGCGAGGGGATATTCGGCCTCGACCACGTAGGGGCCGCCGCCGACGGAGTCGCGCGACGAGTAGAGCAGGAAGTTCGCGGCTTCGAAGCGGCGCGTCAGGAAGCCCCGTGTGCCGAGGTAATGCGCCACCGCGGTCTGGGACGCGTTGCGCAACCGCCCCAGCGTGACATGCGGCACGAAGCGGCGCGTTTCCGGCGGGATGCCGACGCGGCGCAGCAGGCGCTCCTGCTCGGCCTGCAGTTCCACCAGCGCCGGCGAGGGCTGCGCCTTCGCCACGATGGCCCGCGGCTTGTCGCCGCCGAAACAGCCGAGGCCTTCCAGCGTGACCGTGAAGGCTTTCCGGCGGATGCCCGCCATCACCTCGTCGACGGCGTCGGCCGTTTCGGGATCGATGTCGCCGATGAAGCGCAGGGTGAGGTGGTAATCGGCGACGTCGATCCATCGCGCGCCCGTCAGTCCGCCCCGCATCAACGCCAGTTCGGCGGCGAGGTCGGAGGGGATCTCAAGACCCGTGAACAGACGGGGCATGGCAGTCCTCCTCGATTTGGCGGCAAGCCCGGCGAGCCTAGCATCCGCCAGGAGCGGTGCAACACGGGCGCCCTCGGGCGGCACCATCGGTCGCGCTTCTCCCGCGCCCTCCGTTGGTCTAGACGTGACCGGCAGCGAGAGGGGGAACCGCCGATGCCGGAGCCGACCGATCAGTTCAAGCGCGCGCCCAAGCGCAAGCCGTCCAAGGGAAAACGGGTCGCCATGTCGGCCGAGGACAAGGCCGCCTATGCCAAGCTGATCGAGGAGCGCGTCGCGCGCGAGAAGGACTACGCCCAGCACCTGCCGGGCAACGACAAGGGGCGTTGAAGGGCGGGGCGCGTCGCCGCGACGGTCCGCTCAGCCCTTCCGCCCCAGGAGGTCGGGCCGCCGCTCGCGCGTGATCCGCTCCGCTTCGGCGCGCCGCCACGCCGCGATGCGGCCGTGGTCACCGCCGAGCAGCACGGGCGGGATGTCCCGCCCCTCGAAGTCGCGGGGGCGGGTGTAGTGGGGATATTCGAGCAGCCCCCCTTCGAAGCTTTCCTCCGCGCCGGACAGTTCCTTGCCCATCACGCCGGGCAGCAGCCGCACGCAGGCGTCGAGCAGCGCCAGGCAGGCCACCTCGCCGCCCGACAGCACGAAATCGCCGACCGACACCTCCTCGAGGCTCCGCGCCGCGATCACGCGCTCGTCGACGCCTTCGAAGCGGCCGCACAGCACGACGACGCCCGGGCCTGACGCCAGGGCGCGGACGCGGGCCTGATCGAGCGGGCGGCCGCGCGGGCTCATCAGCAGGCGCGGGCGCGGGTCGCCGGCCGGCGCCGCGGCGTCGAGCGCCGCCGCCAGCACGTCGGCGCGCATCACCATGCCGGCGCCGCCGCCCGCCGGCGTGTCGTCCACCGTGCGGTGGCGCCCGAGGCCGTGGAGGCGGATGTCGTAGGGGTCGCAGGACCAGAGGCCCCGCGCGATGCCGTCACCGGCGAGCGACAGGCCGAGCGGCCCCGGGAACATGGCCGGGAACAGCGTGAGCGGGGTGGCGCGCCACATGGTCAGGCGTCGTCGATCCGGGCGTCGCCTTCCTCCTCGGGGAGGAGCGCGCCGCGCGCCACCACGACCCGGCCGCCCTCGAAGTCGATCACCGGGACGAAGGCCAGCGTGAAGGGCACGAGCAGCGTTTCGCCGGGCCCGTCCGGCATGACTTCCAGGATGTCGCCGGCCCCGTGGTTGACGATGCCGCGGACGCGGCCCAGCACGGCGCCGTCCTCGTCCACGGCGCGCAGCCCCACGAGGTCGACGTGGTAGAACTCGTCGGGCTCGGGGGGCGGCAGCCTGTCGCGCGGGATGAAGAGCTCGGTGTTGGTCAGGCGCGCCGCGGCGTCGCGGTCTCCCACGCCCTCGACGCGGGCGACGAGCATGTCGTCCTTCAGCGGGCGCAGCGACAGCACCGTGAAGGCGCGCGCGCCGTCGGCGGTGGTCAGCGGGCCGTAGGCGCCGATGTCGCGCGGCTCGCCCGTGTAGGACTTGATCCGCACCTCGCCCTTGACCCCCTGGGGCGCCCCGAACACGCCCACCAAGACCCGCGTCTCGCCCATCGCCCCACCTCGCCCGAGAGCCCGTCGGCGACGCCACCGCGGCGCGGGCGAGGACAGTGTCCTCGACCGTGCCGGCACGCGTTCGCACGCGGACCCGAGAGTCCCACGATTCACCAGCCCGCCCTATGGCACGCTTCGGCCATCGCGCCCAGGCGGGCGGGCGACGCGAACGCCCGCGATGGCGACCTGCGGCGGCGCGCGATCCACGACGCCCGAGGGGTGATCGGCATTGGGAGGCCGATTCGCTCAACCTTGCCTTGACGGCCGAAGTCGTGGCACTGCTTCCGGCGATGCGGGCTGCAGGCCCGCCCGGACCGGCGCGCCCGGCGGTCGGACCACACGCGTCGGGTGCCGGCGGGAGCTTCGCCATGAAACGGCCCGAGGGCGCGCGTAGGCGCTTGTTCGGCGTGCCGCTTCGCGGCCATTGAGGATGCAGACGACCGAATGTTGACCAGGATCGTAGCGCGGATCGTCGCCGCCTGCAGCCGCCACGCCCTCTGGGTCGTGCTGCTTTCGGGCCTCCTCACCGTCCTGTCCGCCTGGTTCGCGGTGACGCATTTCGCGATCAACACGGATTCCAACACGCTGATCGCCAGCGACCTGCCCTGGCGCCAGCGCCAGGAAGCCTTCAACAGGGCCTTCCCGCAGAACGACGGCCTGATCCTGATGGTGCTCGACGGAGCCACCCCCGAGGCCGCGCAGGACGCCGCGGACCGCATCGTCGCCCGCCTGAAGGACGATTCCAAGAACTTCGACTTCGTCCGCCTGCCGCCCGAGCAGAGCTTCTTCGGCCGCGATGGGCTGCTGTTCCAGCCCGTCGCCAAGGTGCAGCAGGTGTCGGACCAGCTGAACAAGGCCCAGCCGCTCATCTCGACCCTGGCCGACGACCCGTCGCTGCGCGGCCTGTCGCAGATGATCGGCATGATGGGCATCGGCATCGAGCAGGGCAAGATCCCGCTCGCGCAGGTGCAGCCCTTCTTCGGCCACATGGCCGACACGGTCGAGGGCGCGCTGGCGGGCCGGCTCGTGCCCTTCTCGTTCCAGGGCCTCGCCGGGGGCTCGGACGACCAGGCCAATCCGAACCGCCGCTTCGTCCAGATCAAGCCCAAGCTCGACTACGGCGCCCTGGAGCCGGGTGCCGCCGCGACCGAGGTCGTCCACAGGGCCGTGCAGGACCTCGGCATCGGGCCGCAGACCGGCGTGACGGTGCGGCTGACCGGGCAGATCCCCCTCGACGACCAGGAATTCGGCACGTTGAAGGACGGGTTCGCGCTGAACTCCATCCTCACGGTGCTGGCCGTGGTGTTCCTGCTGTGGCTGGCGCTGAAGTCGGGCCGGCTCATCGTGGCGGTGTTCCTCGCCACCGCGGTCGGCCTCGTCGTCACGGCGGCGCTGGGCCTGCTGATGGTGGGGGCGCTGAACCTGATCTCGGTCGCCTTCGCGGTGCTGTTCATCGGCATCGGCGTCGACTTCGGCATCCAGTTCTCGGTGCGCTACCGCGACGAGCGCTACATCGAGGACGCGCTGGTGCCCGCCATCGTGGGCGCGGGCGTCAAGGCCGGCCGGCCGCTGCTGCTCGCCGCCGCCGCCACGACGGCGGGCTTCTATTCCTTCCTGCCGACCGACTACCGCGGCGTGTCGGAGCTCGGGCTCATCGCCGGGTCGGGCATGATCATCGCCTTCGTGGTGGCGATCACCCTGCTGCCCGCGCTGATCCGCCTGTTCAACCCGCCGTCCGAGGGGACGGAGGTGGGCTACGCCTTCCTGAAGCCCGTCGACCATTTTCTCGAAACGCACCGGCTGCTGGTGATCGCCGCCACGCTCGGGCCGGTGCTGCTGATGTCGCCGCTGCTGTTCCACGTCCACTTCGACTTCGACCCGCTCGACCTGAACAGCGATCAGGCCGAAGCCGTGGCGACCATCCGCGACCTCGCCAAGGACGCCAACACGACGCCCTACAAGATCGACGTGCTGGAACCGACGCTCGCCCGGGCGAATGCGGTCGCGGCCGAGATTGCCAAGCTGCCCCATGTCGCCAACGCCAAGACGCTCGACGCCTATGTGCCGCCCGAGCAGGAGCCGAAGCTCCTGCTGATCTCGGACCTGAAGGACACGCTCGGCCCGTCGCTGGAACCCGGCGACGACCTGAAGCCCGCCCCGACCGACGCCGAGAACGTCGACGCGCTGAAGGGCGCCGTGGTGCGGCTCGACAAGGCGGCGCTGAAGGGCACCGGGGACGCCCAGGCGACGGCGAAGCGCCTGTCGGCCGACATCGCCAAGCTGGCCGAAGCCCAGCCCAAGGCACGCGACGTCGCCACCCAGGCCTTCGTGCCCGCCATGCACCTCCTGATCGACCAGATCAAGGGACTGATCTCGGCCGAGCGCGTGACCCTGGAAACGCTGCCCGCGCGCATCCACCGCGACTGGGTGACGGACGACGGCCAGGCCCGCATCGAGGTGACGCCGAAGGACCTGTCGACCTCCAACGCCAGCATCCAGGCGTTCGGCGACGCCGTGCTCGGCGTCGCGCCCGACGCCACCGGCCAGCCGATCGTCATCAAGGACTCGGGCGATTCGGTGATCCACGCCTTCATCGAGGCCGGCCTTCTGGCCCTGGCGTCGATCGCGGTGCTGCTCTACCTCGCGCTGCGCCGCGTGGTCGACGTGCTGCTGACGCTCGTGCCGCTGATCCTCGCGGGCCTGCTCACGATGGAGATCATGGTGCTGATCGGCATGCCGCTGAACTTCGCCAACATCATCGCGATCCCGCTGCTGCTCGGGCTCGGCGTGGCCTTCAAGATCTACTTCGTGCTGGCGTGGCGCGCCGGGCAGCGGCACGTGCTGCAGTCCAGCCTGACCCGCGCGGTGTTCTTCTCCGCGTCCTGCACGGCGGTCGCCTTCGGCTCGCTGTGGGCGTCGAGCCATCCGGGCACGTCGAGCATGGGCAAGCTGCTCGCCCTGTCGCTCGCCTGCACGCTGGTGTCGGCCATCTTCTTCCAGCCCGCCCTGATGGGGCCGCCGCGCGACGAGGAGCGTGTCGACCCCGAGGAGGAAGCGCACCGCATCACCCAGGAGTTCGCCCGCGCGGCAGAGTGAGCCGACGCCCCGCCGGGGGCCGGGCCCCGGGCGACCTCGGGGCCGGCGGGCCGAAACCCGCGGTCCCTCGCAGCGGAACACGATCACATGCCTTTTCGAAAGCGCTTCCGCCCCGCCCCGCCCGAGCGGACCGGGATCGACCGTGACGCGGCCTCGACGGACGAGCGAAACGTCGCCATCGCCGAGATCGCCGACAGCGGCCTGTTCGACCCGGCCTGGTATCTGAACCGCTATCCGGACGTCGCCCAGGCCGGGCTCGACCCCCTGCTCCATTACGTGGCGGCGGGCGCCGCCGAAGGGCGGTTCCCGGGACCTCGCTTCGACGTGACCTGGTACCTCGGGGAAATGCCGGAGGCCGGCGCGCCGGGCACGAACCCGCTCCTGCACTACCTGAGGCGGGGGCGGGCCCTGGGCCACAGCCCGAAAGCGCTCGACGAGGGGCAGTCCTTCGACTCGTTCCTGTCCGCCACGCGGGGCGGCCGGCTGCCGTTCTCCGAGCGCGAGCGCTCCCAAGTCGACCACGTCCATTACGCCCTCGACGCCAAGGCGGCGGAGCCGCACGGCCTCCTGCCCCTGCCGCCCCTCGAGCTGTCGGTCCGCATCGGCTCGCTCACGCTCGACAGTTTCGAGGAGATCGGCCGGGGCGTGAAGGAGGTGATCCTGCGCTGCCTGCCGCCCGGGTTCGACTTCCGCGGCAGCCGGTGCCTCGATTTCGGCTGCGGCATCGGCCGCGTCATCCGCCACTTCGCCGAGGAAGCCCGCTCGGCCGAGTTCTGGGGCTGCGACATCGACGGGACCAGCATCCGCTGGGCCGTGGAGACGATGACGCCGCCCTTCCGCTTCTACCAGATGTCGCAGAGCCCGACGCTGCCCTTCGAGGATTCCTCCTTCGACCTGATCTATGCCATCGCGGTGTTCAGCCAGGTCTACGACGATTGGCATCACTGGGCCGTCGAGATCCGGCGTGTGCTCAAGCCCGGCGGGGTGTTCTTCATGAGCTACGCCGGGCAAGTCCCCTTCGAGGAGATGCTGTCCATCCCCTACGACGGCTTCGCCGCCCATCCGGGCCTCTACGTCAAGAGCCCGTTCAACAGTTGGAACCGCGGCGGCCCGATGGTGTTCATGTCGCCCCAATGGGTGGAACGCCACTGGGGCTCGCTGTTCGACATCGACTTCGTGGCCCCGGACGCGCTGCTCGACTACCAGTCGATCTGCGTCATGCGCAAACCGGCGCGCGGGACGCCGCCGCGCCCGCACATGCGCGTGGTCGAGGCGGCCACCCGTCAGGCCTTCAACCCGGACGCGACGGGCCGGATCGACCAGGGGCACGACCGGACGAAACCCTTCACCGAAAGCTACGGCATCGAAGCGGAGGGGACGACGCGCGTCGCGGGCTGGATCGCCCTGCGCGGCGATGCGCCGAAGCGCCTGCGGCTGGCGGTGGACGGCGCCGCCGTTGAGGCCGGCCCCACCGTTTGGGAGCCGGGAGCCCCTTACCGGGACTGGGACGACAGCCCTCAGACGGTGTTCACCACGTCGTTCGACGCGTCGGGGATCGCCGCGGGCGAGCATCGCCTGACCGTGACCGTCGAGGGCGCGCGGGGCGTTTCGCACGAGATGGGGATCGCGCTTCGGGTGCGGTGAGGGCCGGCAGCGCGGCCGTGCCTCACCGGCCGGCCGGCGCATTCGGGTATGGCTCGCCTGCGGCGGCCCGGGTTGCGGGCTACGAGGGCCTGTGGTGGGTTCGCCGGCGGCGGGGCATCACGATCCCGCCTCACGGTCCGGGCGCGTCGTGTGTGGTCGTCCGGCCGTGGACCATCCCGACCTCGGGCGGCCCTGCCGCCCCCAAAAAGGAAAATCCCATGACCTATCGGATCGTGGCGCGGAACTCCGACGCTTCCACGGGCATCGCCAAGCCCACCGCCGCCGAAGCCCTGCAGGCCGTGCGCCAGCTCCACGGCGCCGGCTACCGCCTGACGGCGATCATCGACGACGACGGCGACGCCGTCCCGGTCGAAACCCTCGAAGAACTCGCCCGCCGCGAAGGTGGCGCGTCCCACTGACATCGAGCGACGGACAGGCCGGCGCGTGTCCGTCGCGCTGCGCCGCACGGACGGCGGCGCCCGATCGCGCCGTCCGGCGGTCGAGGCATTCGACCGCTGGCGAGAAGGCCCGCTGACGGCCCGGAGGGCTGCCGCCGGTTCGGGTCCGCCGCCATGTGATGCCAGCACGCGACGCCTCGGCGGCGACGGGTAAGCACGCCGGCTTGTTCGACGGCAGACGCGCGTCCGGAGCGGTCAGTCCTGTCCCACGTAGGCCAGGCGGATGTTGTTGGTGGCGCCCGGCGATCCGAACGGGAACCCGGCCAGCACGATGACGCGGTCGCCGCTCTTGGCGAAACCTTCGTGGAGGGCGGTGGCGCAGGCGCGGTTGGCCATGTCGTCGCCCGTCCTCGCGTCCTCGGCGATGACGGGGTGGATGCCCCAGGCGATGCACAGGCGCCGCGCCGCATGGTGGTGCGGCGTCAGCGCCAGCACCGGCACGGTGGGTCGCTCGCGCGCGATGCGCAGGCCCGTCGCGCCCGATGCCGTCCAGGCCACGATGGCCTTGAGGTCGAGCGTTTCCGCGATGTCCCGCGCCGCGTGGGCCATGGCGTCGGCACCGGTGCGCTCGGGCTCGGCGCGCTGCGCCGCGATGATCCCGGCGTAGAGCGGATCGCATTCCACCTCCTCGGCGATCCGGTTCATCGTCGCCACGGCCTCGACGGGGAACTGCCCCGAAGCGGATTCCGCCGACAGCATCACCGCGTCGGCGCCTTCGAACACCGCCTGGGCGACGTCGGACACCTCGGCGCGGGTCGGCACCGGCGACGTGATCATCGATTCCAGCATCTGGGTCGCCACCACCACGGGCTTGCCCAGGCGACGCGCCATGCGGGTGATGCGCTTCTGCAGGCCCGGCACCCGTTCGAGCGGCATCTCCACCCCGAGGTCGCCCCGCGCCACCATCAGGGCGTCCGACATCTCGATGATCTCGTCGAGCCGGTCGATGGCCTGGGGCTTCTCGATCTTCGACAGCACCAGGGCGCGGCCCCGGGCGATCTTCTTGACCTCCGCCACGTCGTCGGCGCGCTGCACGAAGCTCACCGCGATCCAGTCGACACCCTCGTTCAGCGCGGCATCGAGGTCCGAGCGGTCCTTCGCCGTCATGGCCGAGACCAGGATCTCGGTGTCGGGCAGGCTCACGCCCTTGCGGTTCGAGATGCGGCCGGGCACCTCGACGGTGGCGACCGCGCGGGCCTCGGTGGCTTCCGTCACGCGCAGCTTCACCTTGCCGTCGTCGATCAGCATGGCGTGCCCGGGGCGCAGCGCCCGCAGGATCTCGGGATGGGGCAGGTGGACCCGGGTGGTGTCGCCGGGTGTCGGGTCGGCGTCGAGGACGAAGCTGTCGCCCTTCAACAACTCGACTCCCGTGTCGACGAAGGTGCCGACCCGCAGCTTCGGGCCCTGCAGGTCGACCAGGATGCCGACCGGGCGACCGAACTGGGCCTCCAAGGCGCGGATGGCGCGCACGCGCTCGCGCATGGCGTCGTGGCTGGCGTGGCTCATGTTGATGCGGAACACGTCGGCGCCCGCTTCGAACAGGCGCGCCAGCACGGCGGGATCCTGCGAAGCCGGGCCCAGCGTCGCCAGGATCTTCACGCGGCGCAATCGTCTCATGCTCGTTCCCCCGGGCCGTCGGGCCGGGCACACCCCGTTCAGGCGGGCTCCGGCTGATGAAAGGCGAGCCCCGGCGGATCGATCGGCCGATCCGGTGCGGCTCGCGTCATGCCCGCCGCACAACGAATGGGAGGCGGGATGGGTTCGATGCGGCCCGATCTTCGCGCGGGCCGCGACGTCAGTGGGCCGGAGCCGGAGCGGGCGGGTTGGGAGCCGCATTGGCCTTCGCCTGCGTCGGCTCGGCCGGCGCGGGCGGGGCCGGGGTCGCGGCGGCCGGCGCCGCGCTTCCCGTCACGGCACCGGGCTTGGCCGGGTCGGTGAGCTGCACGGTCCAGTCCTTGGCGTCCTTGCCGGTGTCGATCTCGAGGAAGCCGGTGCGGTCGAAACCGCGGACGAAGCAGTCCTGCCGGCCGTCGATGCGGAATTCGCGGTCGCGCGTGCACATGAAGGCCCGCCCCTTCCACTCGCCGCCGCTCTCGTCAATGCCGTAGACGTAGTAGAACTGTGCCGCCAGCGCGCCGCCGATCAGCGTTTCGCAACTGTTGGCCTTCAGGTTCCACCAGCCCTCCGACACCCAGGCGGCGCCGTTGGTGGTGGCCAGCGCCACCGAGGCCCGGCTCGCCGTGTTGTTGCAAACGCGGAAATCGGCACGGGCGGCCGGGGCGGAAGCCGCCAGCGCGGCGGCGAAAGCGGCTGTCAGGAGCGGAAGGCGCATGGCGGCGGGGAACCTCACGGAACGGGGGTGGCGGTGGGGCGGGGGCGGGCGACCCAGATGCCGACCAGGATGAAGGCGCCGCCCAGCACCTGCACGGGCACGACGGCTTCGCCCAGCATCCCCCAGGCGACGGCGGCGGCCGCGATGGCTTCGAGGAAGATGACCAACGACGAGAAGGCGGCCGGGAGGCGGCCGAGCGCGACCGACAGGAGCCCCTGCCCGCCCGCGTGGCTGACCAGCGCCAGCACCAGCAGCACGGCCCAGCCGGAGGCGGACCGCGGCAGCAGGTGCGGCTCCAGCGCCAGCGCCGTGGCGAGCAGCACCAGCGCCGCGACGATGCTCATCTCGAAGGTGACGCGGGCCGCGCCCGTGCGGCGGCGGGCCGCCCCGACGGCGAGGAAGTAGAGGCCGAAGAACACGCCGGTGACGATGCCGAGTCCGTCGCCCGCCGCGTGGGCGGGGTTGAAGGCGAAACTCTGCGCCACCAGCGCGGCGCCGCCGAGCACGCACAGCCCGAGCCCCGCCAGCACCGGGCGGCCGACGCGCTGCCCGAAGATCAGCCATCCGAACAGCACGACCCAGATCGGCGCGCAGGTGGCGAAGAAGGTCGCGTTGGCGACCGTCGTGTTCATCACCGACAGGTGCCAGAAGAACAGGTCCCCCGCGAAGACGAGCCCGGCCAGGACCGTCGGCCGCGTGAAGCTCGCGCGGCCCGGCGGGGCCGACGGCGCCCGCGCGTCCTCGCCTCGCATCCAGCCCCACAGCACCGGCAGGGCCAGCCCCACGCGCCAGAAGGCGCTCGCGAAGGGGCCGACGTCGGCCAGCCGCACGAGGCTCGGCGAAATGCTCATGGCGAGCGCCGCCGCCACCATGGCGGCGATGCCGAGCGCCATCCCGGGCGGGAGCGCCGCGGGGGCGGCGGACAGCGCGGGCGTGTCGGCGTTGGACATTCGATCTACCGCGCGGGGCCGGACCACCCGGGCGGGGTCGCGGGGTGAAAGCCTGGGGACCGGCACCGAGGTGAGGTCGAACCGGTCCGGCGGTCGGCTTCGGGGCCGGATGCGTCGGAACGCCGGCACGATGCGGGGCATCGCGCCGCGGCTTTCCCCGCCCGGCCCGCGAAATCCCCCGCGGGCGCTCGACCGCCTCCCATCGAGACAGGTCCCTGTGGTGCGGGACCGCGGGCGACCCTATGGTCGCCGGGCCCCGACCCGCGATCCCCATAGGCCAGGACCATGCCTTTAGCCAGCCCGCAGACGACCGCCCCCTTCGCGCCGGTGCGCCGCATCGAGGGCAGGCTCGACGCCGGGGTGCTGCTGCTGTGCGACCACGCGTCCAACGCCCTGCCCCCGGCCTACGGGCGGCTCGGCCTCCCCGACGCGCAGTTCGAGCGCCACATCGCCTACGACATCGGCGCGGCGCGGGCCACGGAAGCGATGGCGGAAGCGCTCGGCGCACCCGCCCTGTTCACCACCTATTCGCGCCTGCTGATCGACCCCAACCGCGGCGCCCACGACCCGACGCTGGTGATGCGCCTCAGCGACGGCGCGATCGTGCCCGGCAACGCGCGCATCGACGAGGCCGAGATCGAGCATCGCCGCGCGGCCTATTTCCACCCCTACCACGGGGCGATCGCCGACACGCTGCGCGCCATGGCGGCGACCGGCACGGTGCCGGCCATCGTGTCGATGCACTCGTTCACGCCGTTCTGGAAGGACGTGGCGCGGCCCTGGCACGTCGGCCTGCTGTGGGACGACGACCCGCGCCTCGCCGCCCCCCTGTTCGACGCCCTGAAGGCGGAGCCGGACCTGCAGCCATGGAGCGAGAAGGTCGGCGACAACGAACCCTACGACGGCGCCCTGCCGGGCGACACGATCGACACCCATGCGACCCGCAACGGTTATGCCAACGTGCTGATCGAGGTGCGCCAGGACCTGATGGCGACGGACGCGGGCGCCGAAGCCTGGGGCCGCCGGCTGGCGCGGCTGCTTGCGCCCATCCTCGGCCGCCCCGACATGCATCAAGTGAGAGTCTTCGGGCCCCGCACGGGGCCGGGCCGCCGCCTGTCGGCGCTGTGAAGGAAACCCCGCGATGGAATACGAGATCGACTACGCGATGCAGACGGAGCTCGAGGCCGCCGTGTTCCGGCGCCTCGTGGCCCACCTGCGCCAGCACACCGAGGTCCAGAACATCGACCTGATGAACCTCGCGGGCTTCTGCCGCAACTGCCTCGGCAACTGGTTCGCCGAGGCCGCCAACGAGCGCGGCCTGCCGCTGTCGCGGGACGACGGGCGCGAGAAGGTCTACGGCATGCCCTACGCCGAATGGAAGGCGCTCCACCAGACCGAAGCCGCACCGGCCGCCCAGGCGGCCTTCGCGGCCCGCGAGGACGCCGGGCACGGCCCCGCGTGAGCGCGACGCCCCCCGCGCGGCTCGCCTGGGCAGAAGCCCGCATCCTCGACCGCGAGCCCGTGACGGGGCGCGTCACCCGCTTCCGCTTCGCGGTCGACTGGGAGCGGCCGCACCGGGCCGGGCAATATGTCGAGCTCCGGCTCACGGCGCCGGACGGCTACGCGGCGAACCGCTTCTATTCGGTCGCGTCCCCGCCTTCGCAGCGGGGCGGGATCGACCTGCTGATCGAGCTCGCCGCCGACGGGGAAGTGTCGCGGTTCTTCCACGAGGTGGCGGAAGCGGGCGACCTGATCGAGATGCGCGGGCCCGCGGGCCTGCCCTTCTCCTGGGCGCCGGAGGACGGCGGGCCGGTGCTGCTCGTCGGCGGCGGCTCGGGCGTGGTGCCGCTGCTCAGCATGCTGCGCGAGCGGGCCGCCGCGGCGCCCGAGGTCGCGATGGCGCTGCTCTACGCGGCGCGGACGCGGGCCGACGCGCTGTGCCTCGCCGAGCTGGAAGCGCGCGCGCGGGACGAACCGGGCTTCGGACTGACGCTCGCGCTGAGCCGCGAAGGCGAAGCGCGCCGGATCGGCCGCGCGGCGGTCGACGACGCGCTGTCGCGGCTGCCGGCCCCGCCGCGGCGGGCTTTCGTGTGCGGCTCGGGCGGCTTCGTGGACGCCGCCACCACGCTGCTGGTCGACGCCGGGATGGCGCCGGGGGCGATCAGGGCCGAGCGGTTCGGGTGATGCGTCCCGGCCCGCGCCGGCAGGCCGGCGCGCCGAAGTCGCTCAGAACTGCACCACGCTCCGGATCGACTTGCCCTCGTGCATCAGGTCGAAGGCGTCGTTGATCTTCTCGAGCGGCATGGTGTGGGTGATCAGGTCGTCGATGTTGATCTTGCCCTCCATGTACCAGTCGACGATCTTCGGTACGTCGGTGCGGCCGCGGGCGCCGCCGAAGGCCGAGCCCTTCCACACGCGGCCCGTCACGAGCTGGAACGGGCGGGTCGAGATTTCCTGGCCCGAGGGCGCGACCCCGATGAGGATCGACTCGCCCCAGCCGCGGTGGCAGCATTCCAGCGACTGGCGCATGGTGTGCACGTTGCCGATGCACTCGAAGGAGAAGTCCGCGCCGCCGCCCGTCGCGTCGACGATGGCCTGCACGACGTGATCGCGCCCGACCTCGTCGGGGTTGATGAAATGCGTCATGCCGAACTTCTTGGCCATCTCGGCCTTGGCCGGGTTGAGGTCCACGCCGATGATCTTGTCGGCGCCCACCATGCGGGCGCCCTGGATGACGTTCAGCCCGATGCCGCCGAGGCCGAAGACCACGACGTTGGCGCCCGGCCACACCTTGGCGGTATACACCACGGCGCCGATGCCCGTCGTCACGCCGCAGCCGATGTAGCAGATCTTGTCGAAGGGCGCGTCCTCGCGGACCTTGGCGACGGCGATCTCGGGCAGCACGGTGAAGTTCGAGAAGGTCGAGCATCCCATGTAGTGGAAGATCTCGCCCCCGTCGCAGGAGAAGCGGCTGGTGCCGTCCGGCATCACCCCCTGCCCCTGCGTCGACCGGATGGCGGTGCACAGGTTGGTGCGCTGGCTGAGGCAGCTTTTGCACTGCCGGCATTCGGGCGTGTAGAGCGGGATCACGTGGTCGCCGACCTTCACGGCGGTGACGCCCGCGCCGACCTCGCGCACGATGCCGGCGCCCTCGTGGCCCAGCACGGCGGGGAACTTGCCCTCGGAATCGAGGCCCGACAGCGTGTAGGCGTCGGTGTGGCAGATGCCCGTCGCCATGTTCTCGACCAGGACTTCCCCGGCCTTCGGACCGCCGATCTCGATGGTTTCGATCGTCAAAGGCTTGTTGGCGGCCCAGGCGACGGCGGCGCGAGTCTTCATGGCGTGTCCGGCGGTCTCGTTGAAACTGGGCCGGACCATAAAGGCGGGCACTGCGGTTGGCTATCGACAAGGGACGCGCGGGCGGGGTGGATGGCGTCGCCACGGAAGCGCGCCGACCCCGTCCGTCGCCCGCTGCGAGGTGCCGGGCCGGAGCGCGCCGGGGTTGCATTGCGGAGACGGCGGCTCCGCTCTACACCCCGGTGCGACCGCGGAGCCTCCGCGGGTGAACCGCGACACTGGGGCCATGACCAAGATCACCAAGGCGTTCGAGATCCAGAAGGCCATCTCGGACGACATCGTGCACGGGCGGCGGGCGCCCGGCACGTCGCTCGACGAGACCATGCTGGCGCGCGCCTTCGCGGTGTCGCGCACGCCCATCCGGGAAGCCATCCGCCAGCTGGAGATGACGGGCCTCGTGGAAGCGCGGCCGCACCGCGGGGCCGTGGTCTGCGACGTGCCGCCCGAGCGGCTCGACGACATGTTCGCGGTGATGCGCGAGCTCGAAGCCCTTTGCGCCCGCCTCGCCGCCTCGGCCATGACCACGGAGGAGCGGGCGGGCCTGCGCGCCCTGCACGACGCGTCGGCGGCGCTGGTCAAGAGCCAGAACCGCGACGCCTACGTGGCGGCCAACGACGCCTTCCACGACGCCATCTACGACGCGTCCCGCAACGGCTTCCTGGCGGAAACGACGCGTCAGGTGCGCCTGCGCCTGTCGCCCTTCCGCCGGGCCCAGTTCGAGGGGCGCGGCCGCATGGCGAACAGTTTCGACGAACACGAGCGCATCGTCGCGGCCTTCGAAAGCGCCGACGCCGCCGCGGCGGAAGCCGAGATGAGGGTGCATCTCGGCGAGGTGCGCGAATCGGTGGACGAGATCGACCGCGGCGAAGCGGCCGAGAACCTGAAGCCGCGCCGGCCCCGCGCCGCCAAGCCTTGACGGCGGCGGGTCGGCGGCGGGGCCGGGCTCAGGCCCGGGCGAAGACGATCGTTTGAGCGCCCTGCCACAGCGCCATCTTGCCGAGCGCGGCCAGGTTCTCCCCGCCCGACGTGATCGTGATGAAGTGGTTGCCGGCGAGCTGGCCCATCTTGCAGGCGAAGTGAACGCCGCCGTAGGCGAGCAGGATCTCGGTTTCGGAGATGCCGCCCGGGTACAGGATGATCTGCCCCGGCGCGGGGTAGCTCGTGTGGTTCTCGTAGCCCACCGCGAAATCCATGTCGCCGAGCGGGATCCAGACGCCCTCGCCGCTCCAGCGCACGTGCACGACCTGGCTTTCGAACGGCAGCCGCGACAGGAACGACGCGCAGGTCTTGGGCGCCAGCGCTTCTTCCAACTTCGCCCCGAACGTGAAGGGGCCTGCCGTGATCTTGAGCTCGGTCATCTGTCGCAGCGTCTCCACCGGCGCCGTGCCGGACGGCGCGACCCTGCACGGATCGCGCCACGGATCAAGCGCGCGGGGCCGCCCTGGGGACCGCCGGGCCCGTCACGGTCGCCACGAGGCCGCCGCTCGACCGGTTGCGCAGGGTGAGCGCCAAGCCGTGGCGGCGCGCGATGGCGCGGCAGATGGCGAGGCCGAGCCCCGTCCCCTCCGCCACGAGCCCCGGCGCGCGGAAGAACCGGTCGAAGACGCGCGGCAGGAGCTCGTCCGGGATGCCGCCGCCCGTGTCGGCCACCTCGACGACGACCCGGCCCTCGTCGATCCGCACGCCGACGTCGACGACGCCGCCCGCCGGCGTGTAGCGCACGGCGTTCTCGATGAGGTTCGACACGAGGAGGTGGAAGTCGCGCTCGACGCCGTTCAGCCGGGCGGGCTCGGAGCAGACGAGGCCGAGGTCGACCCGCCGGGTTTCGGCCAGCGTGACGAGGTCGGCCATGCATTCGACGACCAGCTCGGACATGTCGATGGCGCGGCTCTCGCTCGGCCGCTCGCCCGACTCGTAGCGCGCCATGCGCAGGAGCTGGTCCACCAGCGCGGACGCCCTCCCGGCGCCGCGCGCCAGCTCCGGCAGCGCGGTGTCAAGCTCGGCGCGGTCGGCCTGGAGGAGATCGATCTGCAGGCGCAGCGCCGTCAAGGGCGTGCGCAGCTCGTGGGCGGCGTCCGACAGGAACTGCTTCTGCTGGTCGAGGCTCAGGCGCCACCGCCCGATCAGGGCGTTCATGGCCTCGACGAGCCTGGAGAATTCCGCGGGCACGCGGTCGAGGTCGATCGGCGTGTGGCTTTCGACGCCCCGCGCCGCGATGGCGCCGGCGAGCCGCGACAGGCTGTTCAGCATCTGGCCGAGTCCCCAGCCGACCACGAGCCACCCGAGCGGGATGGTTACCAGGATGGGCAGCGAAGCTTCGAGCGCCGCCGTGCGGGCCAGCTGCCGGCGGGGGCTGGCGCGCTGCGACACCTGGACGGTGTTCGACCCCTGCGCCCTGAGATAGCTGCGCCAGCGGTCGGGGCCGAGGCGGACGTCCGCGAAGCCGAGCGAGGGCGGCGCCGGGAGGGCGAGGGCGGCGTCCGACGTGTAGACGATCGCGCCGGCGGGGTCGCGCACCTGGATGACGATCTCGTGGTCGTCGTCGACGTGGCCGCGCGGCGAATCCGCCGACAGGTTGGGCCCGGCGTAGAAGGCGATGACGCGCAGTTCCTCGTCGAGCAGGCGGTCCGCATCCGACATGTCGATGCGGTAGGCGATGGCGGCGGCGGCGAGGCCGATCACCGTCAGCCCCAGCGTCATCCAGAACAGCGCGGCGCGGCGCACCGACGTGCCGCCCGCGCGTTCAAGCTCCATCGCGGCCGCCGGCGCCCGCCGTCACGCGCGCAGCACCATCCAGCCGGCGCCGCGGACGTTGTGGATGATGTCCTTGTCGAAGCGCTTGCGCAGCGAATGGATCAGCACGTCGAGGGCGTTGCTTTCCACCTCCTCGCCCCAGCCGTAGAGCCTTTCCTCGAGTTGGGCGCGCGACAGGATGATGCCGGGCCGCTCGAGCAGCGCCCGCATCAGGGCGAATTCGCGCGCCGACAGCACGCGGCTCTGTTCGCGGTAGGTCAGCTCGTGGGTGGCGAGGTCGAGCGTCGTGGCGCCCGTCTGCAGCATGGAGCGGGCGATGCCGGAGCGCCGCCGCAGCACGGCCCGCATGCGCGCCACCAGTTCGCGCATGTCGAAGGGCTTGACCATGTAGTCGTCGGCGCCGAGGTCGAGGCCCGAGATGCGGTCGTCGATGTCGTCGCGCGCGGTGATCACCAGGATCGGCGCCTTGTTGCCGGACTGGCGCGTCGCGCGCAGCACGTCGATGCCGTTCTTGTCGGGCAGGTTGAGGTCGAGCAGCACGGCCGAATAATCGTTGGTGGTCAGCGCTTCCTCGCCTTCCACGCCGCTGCGCGTCCAGTCGACGACCATGCTCTCGTTCTGCAGCGCCTGCTTCAGGCTCTTGCCGATCATGAGGTCGTCTTCGATGAGGAGCACCCGCATGGGACCGGTCCGGCTGGGCGGGCCGCCACCACGCGCGTGGACGGCCCGACGTTGGCGTGCCGCCGTTGAAGCGCCCGGGGGCGCGGGCGTCAAGGGCGGCGCGCGGCGCACCGGGGGCGGCGCGCCGGGAAGCGGTGCGGTGTCGGGTCGCCCCGGCGGCTCAGGGCGCCGCCCGACGCTGCCCCACCGCCACCGCCAGCGTCATGGCCAGCGCGAAGGTGCCCGACACGGCGCGGAAGTCGCCGAAATCGGCCTCCGCCACCTCCAGCCAGGCGCGGGCGCTGCCGACGAGCGGCGAAAAGGGGGAATCGGTGATCGCCACGACGGGCAGGCGCTGCGCCAGCCGTTCCGCGATCTCGACGGTGGACGGCGTGTAGGGGGCGAAGCTGACGGCGAGCAGCGCGTCCTCGGGCCGGGCGAAGGCCACCTGGTCGGGGCCGAGCGCCCCCACGTTGTCGACCAGCACCGACCGGATGTTCAGCTTGGCGAACGCGTAGGCGAGGTAGGCCGCCACCGCGAAGGTGCGGCGCTGCCCGAGGATGTACACCGTGTCGGCGCCGGCCAGCACGTCGACGGCGCGGCCCAGCGCTTCCCCGCTGACGCGCTCCCGCAGCCGCTCCAGCGACAGCGCGGCGCTTTCGCAGAACCCGGCCAGCAGCGCTTCCGGCCTCGCGTCGCTGCCCGGCGACAGGGCCTTGAGCCGGTCCTCGTAGTCGGGCCAGCGGTTGCGCAGCAGCGCGCGGAACACGGTCTGGAGGTCGGAAAACCCCCCGTAGCCCAGCGCCTGGGCGAAGCGCACCAGCGTCGAGGGCTGCACCCCGGCGAGGTCGGCCACCGCCGCGACGGTGCCGAACGCCATCTCGTCAGGGTTGTGGAGCGCGAAATCAGCCACCTGGGCGAGGCGCTTGGGCAGGCCCGCGCGCCGCTCGAGGAGCAGGTCGCGCAGCGCCGCGAAGGAGCGCGGGGCGGGCTCGGCGCCGCTCATGGGGGCGAAGCCGCGCGGCGGGCGGGGGCGGTCGGCTCGGGACGTAGGCGCATCGCGCCATCTGGGGTGGCCGCCGCCGGCCGGTCAAGCCGGGCACGCTTGACGGGGTCGGGACGAAAATCCCATAAAGCGGACGCAACGTTCGACAGACAGAACGCGACCGGGACGACATCGTGGCGACACTCGCAGCCAGACCCCTGCCCCACCGCGAAGCCGAGACGCCCACGAGCCTGGTCATGACGTTTGCGGCGGACCGTCCGCTGCAGCTCGATTCGGGCGCCGCCATCGCGCCGCTGACGGTCGCCTACCAGACCTACGGCACGCTGAACGCCGCCAAATCCAACGCCGTCCTGGTGTGCCACGCCCTCACGGGCGACCAGCACGTCGCCAACGTCCATCCCGTCACCGGCAAGCCCGGCTGGTGGGGCGCCATGGTGGGGCCGGGGCGCCCGATCGACACGGACCGCTTCTTCGTGATCTGTTCCAACGTGGTCGGCGGCTGCATGGGGACGACGGGGCCGGCCTCGGTCGACCCGGCGTCCGGCCGGGCCTACGGGCTCGACCTCCCGGTGATCACCATCCCCGACATGGTGCGGGCCCAGGCCATGCTGGTCGACGCGCTCGGCATCGACACGCTGTTCTGCGTCATCGGCGGCTCGATGGGCGGCATGCAGGTCCTGCAATGGGCGGCCGTGTATCCGGAGCGGGTGTTCTCCGCCGTGCCGATCGCGACGGCGGCCCGGCACTCGTCGCAGAACATCGCCTTCCACGAGGTCGGTCGGCAAGCCGTGATGGCCGACCCGGATTGGCGGGGCGGCCGCTACCTCGACGCCGACACGCGGCCCGAGAAGGGGCTGGGCGTGGCCCGCATGGCGGCGCACGTGACCTACCTGTCCGACCAGGCGCTGCACGCCAAGTTCGGCCGCCGGCTCCAGGACCGGGCGGCGCCCACCTTCACCTTCGACGCCGACTTCCAGGTGGAAAGCTACCTGCGCTACCAGGGGCGGAGCTTCGTCGAGCGCTTCGACGCCAATTCCTACCTCTACATGACCCGCGCCATGGACTATTTCGACCTCGCCGCCGACCACGGCGGCCGGCTCGCGGACGCGTTCCGGGGAACGCGCACCCGGTTCTGCGTCGCCTCCTTCACCTCCGACTGGCTGTTCCCGACGTCCGAGTCGCGGGCCGTCGTCCACGCCCTGAACGCCGGCGGCGCGTCCGTGTCCTTCGTCGAGATCGAGACCGACAAGGGCCACGACGCCTTCCTGCTCGACGTGCCCGACCTCATCACCACCTCGCGCGGCTTCATCGCCGCGGCGGCGCGGGCCCGCGGCCTCGACGCGCCCGCCGGGGAGCCCGCGCCGTGAGCCCCCCGCGCCTGTCCGGCCTCGACCCGACGGTCGAGCGCCGCCCGACCCGCCGCGAAGACGCCCGCAACGACCTGCGCCTCGTCGCCGAGATGGTGGAGCACGGGTCGCGCGTGCTCGACCTCGGCTGCGGCGACGGCTCGCTGCTCAGCCTCCTCGCCGACACCCGCGGCGTGGACGCGCGCGGGCTGGAGCTGTCGCAGGGCGGCGTCAACCTGTGCGTGGCCCGGGGCCTGCCGGTGATCCAGGGCGACGCCGACACCGACCTCGCCACCTATCCCGACGACGCCTTCGACTACGTCATCCTGTCGCAGACCCTGCAGGCGGTGCGGCGCCCCAGGGACGTGCTGGAGAACATGCTGCGCATCGGGCGACGCGCCATCGTGTCCTTCCCCAACTTCGCGCATTGGCGCGTGCGGCTGGAGCTGGGGCTGCGCGGGCGCATGCCCGTCACCGAAACGCTGCCGATCTCCTGGCACGAAACGCCCAACATCCATTTCTGCTCCATCCGCGACTTCCTGGACCTCGCGGACGAGATCGGCGCCACGATCGAGCGCGGGCTCGTGCTCGACCGCCGCGGACGGGTGATGAAGGACGGCGCGCCGGCGCGCTGGAACCTGTTCGGCGAGCAGGCGGTGTTCCTTCTGAAGCGCTGAGCGGGTCCGCGCGGGCCCGCCCGCGCGCCCCGCCGTCCTGCTCCACCGAGGGCCGGGGCGTCAGCCCAGGTGTTTCGCGATGTCGCCCAGGATCACCAAGTGTTCCTGGATGCGGCCCTTGGCGAGCTTGGCGATGTCGGTCTCGGCCGCGTCGTCGGCCACCTGCAGATACGCGTCCTGGATGCCGAGCAGCTTCCTGTGGCCGTCGACCTCGGCCTGGATGTAGGCCTTCTCGAACTCCGGCCCGGCCGCCATGTCGCGGAACCTCGCCACCGCGGCCCGGCCCTCGGCGTCGAGGTTGGCCTCGACCTCCGCGTCGGTCGGCGCCACCGTGGCGCCCGTCGGCTTCGCGCCGGGCATGGTCCGGCCTTTCAGCACGTCGGCGATGCCGTCCTGCTCGGCCGCCTCGAAGTCGGCGAACTGCCTGCCCATCGGGTGCTTCAGCTTGCCTTGGGCGATGCGGCTGATCATCAGCGACTGCGAGCCCGCCGCCAGCGTGTCCCTGATGTGGGTCCTCGCGGCATCGGACAGGGCGGGGGCCGGCATCGCCGACGCGGCGGCCGGGGCGGACGACTGGGCCCGGACGGCGCCGCCGGCGAGCGTGGCGCCGGCGGCGAGGCCGGCCAGAAGGGTACGGCGTTGCATGGTGTTCCTCCGCGCGGGGACGGCCCCGGGCTTCGACGGCGTCCGGGGCCCGAGACCGGGCAATGGCGTCAGGCGGGCGGAGGTTGCCGCCGCCGGCGTCGCCGACGTCGCAACCCGCCCCCGCCGGGCCCCCGCTCATTGCGCAGCGCGGGTCCCGCCTCTACATCGGAGCTGTTCCAGGGACGGGGAGGCGCGAGGCGTTTGGACGGACGAGCGGCGGCATCGCGCAAGCCCCTTCGGCGGGATGTCCGCGTCGGGCTCTTCGTCACCTGCCTGGTGGACCTGTTCCGCCCTTCGGTCGGGTTTGCGGCCGTCAAGCTGCTGCAGGACGCGGGCTGCATCGTGGAAGTGCCCACGCAGACCTGCTGCGGACAGCCCGCCTATAATTCCGGGGACCGCGCCACCACGGCCACCATCGCCGCCCAGGTGATCGACGCCTTCGCGGGCTTCGAGCACGTCGTGGCGCCGTCGGGATCCTGCGCGGCGATGATCAAGCGCCACTATCCGGAGCTCTTCGCCGACGACCCCGAGATGCTGCGGCGCGCCGAGGAGCTGGCCGCGCGCACCCACGAGCTCGTGTCCTTCCTGGCCGACGTCATGGGGGTCGAGCGCGTCGACGCCGCCTTCGACGGCACCGTCACCTACCACGACGGCTGCTCGGGGCTGCGCGAGCTCGGCGTCCGCGACCAGCCGCGGCGCCTGCTCGGCACCGTGCGGGGCCTCGACCTCGTGGAATCGGCCAACACCGACGTGTGCTGCGGCTTCGGCGGCACCTTCGCGGTGAAATACGGCGAGCTGTCGAACTCCATCGTCGAGCGCAAGGTCGGCACCGTGGTGGGCAGCGGCGCCCGCACGCTCGTGGCGGGCGACCTCGGCTGCCTGATGAACATCGCCGGCAAGCTCAGCCGCATGGGCTCGCACGTCGAGGTGCGCCACGTCGCGGAGATCCTCGCCGGGGACACCGAGGCGGCGCCGATCGGGTCGCCGACCCGATGAGCGCGCCCTTCGGCCGACCGCCGCGGCCCGGGCGCGCCGCCCCGATGCCCCCATCGCGGCGGGTCCCCCGCGCGCGCGCCGTCCTCCAGACCCGGATGCTGCCATGACGATCCACCCGACGTCCCCGCAGTTCAAGGAGAACGCCCACGCGGCGCTCGGGGATCGCGAGCTGCAGCGCGCCCTCGGCCACGTGCGCCAGGCCTTCATCGCCAAGCGCGCCGCCGCGGCCGAAGCCCTGCCCGAGTTCGAAGCGCTGCGCGACAGCGCGCGGGACATCAAAGCCCACACGCTGAAGCACCTCGACCTCTACATCGAGGCCTGGGAGGAGAAGGTGACGGCGGCGGGCGGCCACGTCCACTTCGCCCGCGACGCCGAAGAAGCGCGGAAGGCCGTGCTCGACATCTGCCGGCGCGTCGGCGCCCGCACGGTCACCAAGGGCAAGAGCATGATCTCCGAGGAGATCGGCCTCAACGCCGCCATCGAGGCCGCCGGCCTCGTCCCGGTCGAGACCGACCTCGGCGAATACATCGTGCAGCTCCGCGGCGAGGTGCCGAGCCACATCATCGCCCCCGCGGTCCACCTCACCCGCGACCAGGTCGAGGCCGACTTCCGCCGCCACCACGTCCACCTCGACGCCGACCGGGACATCTCCACCCACCACAGTCTGCAGGCCGAGGCCCGCGGGATCCTGCGGGAGCGCTTCCTCGCCGCGGACGTGGGCATCACGGGCGCGAACTTCCTCGTGGCCGAGACCGGCACCTCGGTGATCGTCACCAACGAGGGCAACGGCGACCTGACGCAGCTCCTGCCGCGCGTCCACGTCGTGCTGGCCTCGATCGAGAAGCTGGTGCCGACGCTGGAAGACGTGGGGCAGCTGCTGCGCGTGCTGGCGCGCTCCGCCACGGGCCAGGAGATGTCGGTCTACACGACGCTGTCGACGGGCCCGCGCCGCCCGGAGGACCCCGACGGGCCGGACGAATACCACGTCGTTCTGATCGACAACGGCCGCTCCTCGATGCTCGGCACGAGCTTCGAGGAGATGCTGCGCTGCATCCGCTGCGGCGCCTGCATGAACCATTGCCCGGTGTACCATTCGGTCGGCGGCCACGCCTACGGCTGGATCTACCCCGGCCCGATGGGCGCCGTCCTCACCCCCGCGCTGATCGGCGTCGAGACGGCCGGCCATCTGCCCAACGCGTCGACGTTCTGCGGGCGCTGCGAAAGCGTGTGCCCGGTGCGTATCCCCCTGCCCAAGCTGATGCGCCATTGGCGCGAACGCGAGTTCGAGCGCCACCTGCAGCCCGCGACGGTGCGGAGCGGGCTCACCTTCTGGGGCTGGTTCGCCACCCGGCCGAAGCTGTACCGCGCCGCGACCGGGCTCGCCATGCGGGCGCTTCACGTCGCGGGCGGCGCGCGGGGCCGCTTCGCGTCCCTGCCCTTCGCCAAGGGCTGGACGGACTTCCGCGACATGCCCGCCCCCCAGGGCGGCACCTTTCAAAGCCAATGGAAGGCCAAGCGCGGCCGGCCGGGGACCGCCGCGTGAGCGCCGCCGGGGACGGAAGCGCGCGCGACACGGTGCTGGGCACCGTCCGCCGCTCGCTGGGCGTCACGGGCCGCGAAGCCCCGCGGCGCGACGCCGTCGAGGCCCGCATCGCGCTCGCGCGGCCCGGCGTCGTCCCGGCGCGCGGCCAGCTCCCGGACGCCGAGCGCGTGGCGCTGTTCTGCGACAAGGCCGAGGCCGCCGCCGCCACGGTGGAGCGGGTGGCGACCGCCGCGGACGTGCCGGACGCGGTGGCGCGCTTCCTGCGGGACGCCAACCTGCCGGCGACGATCCGCATGGGATCCGACCCGGCGCTCCGATCCCTCCCCTGGCACGCCACGGCGCTCGACACCGCCGTGGGGCCCTCGGACGGCTCGGACATCAACGGACTCAGCTGGGCCTACGGCGCCGTGGCGGAAAGCGGCACGCTGGTGCTCCTGTCCGGGCAGGACAACCCGACGACGCTCAACTTCCTGCCCGACAACCACGTGGTGGTGGTGGCGGCGCGGGACGTCGCGGGCGACTATGAGGCCGTGCTGGCGCGCGTCCGCGAGCGCTACGGCAAAGGCCTCATGCCGCGGACGCTCAACTTCGTCACCGGGCCGTCCCGCTCGGCCGACATCGAGCAGACGCTGATCCTCGGCGCCCACGGGCCGCGCCGGCTGCACGTCGTGGTGGTCGAGGCCTGATTTACGCCGCGCCGCGCGAACGGATCGGCGCTTCGCGCGTTCACGGCTGAGCTGACGCTGTGGGCGGCGCGCGAGGAGTTACGGGCATGAGACTGACGCTTTCCGCCGGCATCGCGGCCCTCGGCCTGTTGACGGCGACCCCGTCCTTCGCCTGCGGCACCGGCAAGGTGCTGTTCTCCGACGACTTCAAGCAGGTGGACGCGTCCTGGGGTTTCGACAGCCCGGACGTCCAGGTCGAGGAAGGCAAGGTCAAGGTCAAGCCGCAGCCCGACATCTCGAACCTGCTCGTGTACAAGGCCATCCTGTTCAACGACGCCGATTACTGCCTGACCGTGCGGGTGCCGAACAAGCTCAGCGACAACGACAACACCATGGCGGGCCCGATCTTCTGGGCCAAGGACTACGACAACTACTATATGTTCATGGTCACGCCGAGCGGCTTCGCCGAGATCACCCGCAAGGTGAACGGCAAGTGGATCGACGTCGTGGAATGGAAGCAGAGCGCCGACATCAAGCGCGCCACCGGCTCGCAAAACCTGCTGGAGGTGAAGATGGACGGCGGCACGGTGTCGACCTTCATCAACGGCCAGCC
This sequence comes from Lichenibacterium minor, assembly GCF_004137685.1. Taxonomy (GTDB): domain Bacteria; phylum Pseudomonadota; class Alphaproteobacteria; order Rhizobiales; family Beijerinckiaceae; genus Lichenihabitans; species Lichenihabitans minor. Next base: position 335,871 of record NZ_QYBB01000001.1, read on the forward strand.
CTTCGCCAGCGTGAAGGGGCAGGCGCCGGACGGCGGCGGGCAGATCGGCATGCGGGCGCAGTCCGAGAAGGACCAGACCGACACCTGGAAGTTCTCGCAGCTCCAGGTCACCGCGCTCGACAACGCCAAGCCCGCCGACGTGACGCCCAGCACGCCGGCGCCCGCCACGGTGGCGCCGAAGGCGCCCTGACCCCCCGAAGCTTCCCGTCCAGCGGGGGAAAGCCGGAGCCGGCATCGCGGCCGCGTCCCCTGTTGCGGCGGCGCAACATCGCGGCCGAAAGCGCGGATGACCCCGGGGGCCGGGCGCCCGGGCGTCGCGCGGGCCACGGATCCACCGCATTGTCGCACTAGCGAAAAGCATGGGCCGCAGCGGTCCCGGGGTCCCGTCCGGATCCTGGGTTCCCTCGCGTTCGGGCCCGCGTCGCGATGGGCAGGGATCGGATGACGGCTGAAACGAAGCGCAATCGGGTGTCGCGGGCGGCGCTCATCGCCGCCGTGGCGGGGTTGACGGCGGGCTTCGCCTCGGCCGCCCAGGCCCAGTCCTCGCCGCTGCTGGCCCCGACGCCGCTGGCCAACACGCCGGCCCCTGCGACGCCAGCCGCCGGTGCGCCGCCCGCCGCAGCCGCGGCCCCCGCCATCGCGCTGCCGGCGGTCCCCGCCGCGCCGCCCGTCGCGGCCTCGCTCCCGAAGGTGCCGGCCGCCACCCAGCCCGACGCTGCCGCCGCGGCCGGAACCGTGGTGTCGGCGCCTCCGGCCGCCGCAGCCGCAGCCCCGGCGTCGCCCACCCCGGCCGAAGCCTCGGCACCGACCGCCGCGCCGGCCCCCTTGACCCCCGTGGTGGTCGCCAAGAAGAAGCGCGTCGCCCCCCCGGCCCCGCCGCGCGAAACGGCGCTGTCGACCGATCCCGAGCCGACCTTGACGGCCGAAACCTTCTTCGCCACCGCCAAGGCGTCCGAGCGCTACGCATCCATCGCGGACGCCGGCGGCTGGCCCGAGATCGCCGGCCCCGTTTCGGCCGGCTCGCCCGGCAAGGCCATCTCGACGCTGCGCCTGCGCCTCGCCATCGAGGGCGATCTCGGCAAGGCCGAGGGCGGAGACCCCGCCGACCTGACGGCCGGCATGTTCTCGCAGAAGTGGGGCAACGACCTCGCCGCGGCCGTGAAGCGCTTCCAGGCGCGCCACGGCCTGAAGGACACGGGCGTCGTGGCGGGCGCCACGCTGAAGGCCATGAACGTGCCGGCCCGCACGCGCTTCACCGAGCTCGCGTCCTCGGCGCAGCGCTTGGCCGGCCGCAACATCTCCTTCGCGGACCGCTACGTGGTGGTGAACATCCCCTCGGCATCCGTCGAGGCGGTGGAGAACGGCAAGGTGGTCCACCGCTACGTGGCGGTGGTGGGCGGGCCCGAGCACGCGTCGCCGGAAGTCGACGCCAAGGTGCAGGCCATCAACCTCAACCCGACCTGGACGGTGCCGACCTCGATCATCAAGAACGAGATCATCCCGAAGATGCAGAAGGACTCCGGCTACCTCAGCCGGCAGCACATCCGCATCCTCGACGGCGCCGGCAACGTCATCAACGCCCGCTCGGTCGACTGGAACTCCCAGAAGGCCACCAACTACATCCTGCGGCAGGACTCCGGCACGTCGAACGCGCTGGGCAACATCCGCATCAACATGCCCAACAAATACGCCGTGTACATGCACGACACGCCGTCCAAGCGCTTCTTCGGCGGCGACTACCGGTTCCTGTCGCACGGCTGCGTGCGCGTCGAAGGCGTGTTCGACCTCGCCGCCTGGCTGCTCGAGGGGACGGGCGGTTCGCCGACCGGCACCTGGACCAAGGATGCCATGCTCGACCAGGTGAAGACCGGCGACCACGAGGACATCAAGCTGCCGAAGGCGGTGCCGGTGGCCTGGGTGTACCTGACCGGCTGGGCCGATCCTTCGGGCACGGTGCAGTTCCGCGACGACGTCTACGGCATCGACACGGTGGGCGCCAACGTCCAGGCCGCCGCCGACCCGGTCTCGACGGCGGCCAACAGGAACTGAGAAGGGGGCGCTCGGCCCCCGCACAGCTCCGACGTCGCGGGACGGCGCCCGTGACAGGCGAGGATCGAGAGCCGACATCGTGCTTCCGCTTCCCGTCGCCGATCCCGCCCTCGCCGAGGTCCTGACCGTCATCGGCCTGTTGACGTTGGGCGGCGTCGTGCCGGTGCCGCGCCCCGTGGTCTGCATCGGCGCCGGCGCGATGCTGGGCTGGTCCGCGCTGGTCCCGGCCATGATCGGCAGCGCATTCGGGGCGACGCTGGGTTTCGCGCTGGCCCGCCACGTCCTCGCGGGCCCGATCGGCCGCTTCGTGGCGCGGAAGCCCCGGGCCGAGGCCGTCCTGCGGGCGATCGAAGCCGAAGGCTGGCGCGTGCTCGGGCTCCTGCGGCTGGGGTCCCCGGTGCCCGGCCCCGTGATCGCCTTCGCCTGCGGGGTGTCCCGCATGGGGTTCGGCGAATACAGCGTCATCTCGCTCGTCGGCGTGCTGCCGCAGACCCTTCTGTTCGTGTATCTGGGCCGCACCGGCGGCGCGGCCTTGGCCGATCCGTCGGGCGCGGGCGGGGCGACCGCCGCCGTCGGCGTCGCGTTGACCGCGGTGGCGCTGTGGCGCTTGAAGGGCGCCGCAGGGCGGCACGCGGCGCGCCGGCCGGGGAATGCCGCCCGTGAGACCCGCGATCGAAGGCCCTGATCGCCGGCTTGAAGCCTCCGGCCGCCTGAACGGGCCCGTTGCGTCGGGCCGCGAATGCCGGGCGCGCGGTCGGCCCCGGCGAGGTCGTGGCGCGGGCGCCGTGACGGCGCGCCCGTTCCGGTCTATGCCGCCCCCATGACCGACGCCGAAGACGCCCTCCGCCACAAGCTCAAGATGGCCCACCGCAAGGCCGTGCAGGACGCCGAGGTGGCGTCGAAGCCCATCGCCGAGAAGGGGCTGCTGATGGTCAACACCGGACCCGGCAAGGGCAAGTCCACCGCCGCCTTCGGCCTCGCGCTGCGCGCGCTGGGGCACGGCTGGCCGGTGGGCGTGGTGCAGTTCATCAAGGGCGCGTGGGACACGGGCGAGCGCCGCCTGCTGGAAGGCTCGGAGCTCGTGCGCTGGCATTCCATGGGCGAGGGCTTCACCTGGGAAACGCAGGACCGCGACCGCGACGTCGCGGCCGCCGAGGCGGCGTGGGGCAAGGCGCGCGAGCTGATGGCCGACCCGGCCATCCGCCTCCTGGTGCTCGACGAGATCAACATCGCGCTGCGCTACGACTACCTGCGGCTCGGCGACGTGGTCGCCGCGCTGGAAGCGCGGCGGCCGGGCCTCCACGTCGTCGCGACGGGGCGCAACGCCAAGCCGGAGCTGATCGCCGCCGCCGACCTCGTCACCACCTTCGAGGCCACCAAGCACCACTTCGCCGCCGGCGTGAAGGCGCAGGCGGGGATCGAGTTTTGACCTCCCCGGCCCCCGCCGCCCGCGCCCTGATGCTGCAGGGCACGGGGTCGGACGTCGGCAAGTCGCTGGTCGTCGCCGGCCTCGCCCGCGCCTATGCGCGCCGCGGCCTGCGGGTGCGGCCGTTCAAGCCGCAGAACATGTCCAACAACGCCGCCGTGACGGCGGACGGCGGCGAGATCGGCCGCGCCCAAGCGCTGCAGGCCCGGGCGGCGGGCGTCGCCCCCACGGTCCACATGAACCCGGTGCTGTTGAAGCCGCAGAGCGAGGTGGGCTCCCAGGTGGTGGTGCGGGGGCGCGTCGTCGGCAACGCCCGCGCGCGGGAATACCAGGGCTGGAAGCCGCGGCTCATGGAAGCCGTGCAGGACAGCTTCGCGCGCCTGCGCGCCGAGGCCGACCTCGTGCTGGTGGAGGGCGCGGGCTCGCCGGCCGAGGTCAATCTCCGGCCGAACGACATCGCCAACATGGGCTTCGCGCGCCGCGCCGGCGTGCCGGTGGCGCTGATCGGCGACATCGACCGCGGCGGCGTCATCGCCCAGATCGTCGGCACGCGCGCCGTGATCGACCCCGAGGACGCCGCGATGGTGGTGGGCTTCCTCGTCAACAAGTTCCGCGGCGACCCGACGCTGTTCACGGACGGCATGGCGATCATCGCCGAGCGCAGCGGCTGGCCGGCGCTGGGGCTGATCCCGCATTTCGCCGAAGCGGCGCGGCTTCCCGCCGAGGACGCCGTGGCGCTCGGCGCCCCTCGCGCCCGCGGGACCGGGGTGCGGATCTGCGTGCCGGTGCTGCCGCGCATCTCCAACTTCGACGACCTCGACCCCCTGAAGCTGGAGCCGGGGGTCGACCTCGTGATGCTGCGCGCGGGCGAGCCCGTGCCGGTCTGCGACCTCGTGGTGCTGCCGGGCTCGAAGGCCACCATCCCCGACCTCGCGGCGCTGCGCCGCGAAGGGTGGGACATCGACATCCTGGCCCATGCGCGGCGGGGCGGGCGCGTGCTCGGGCTCTGCGGCGGATACCAGATGCTCGGCCGCCGCGTGTCCGACCCCGACGGGATCGAGGGGCCGCCCGGCGCCGTCGCCGGGCTCGGCCTGCTCGACGTCGAAACGGTGCTGACGGGCGCGAAGGTGCTGCGCCCCGTCACGGGACGCACGGTCGACGACGGCGTGCCCTTCGCGGGCTACGAGATGCATGTGGGCGCGACGACCGGCCCCGACCGCGCCCGGCCCCTGCTGCGCTTCGACGACGGCGCGGAAGACGGCGCCGTGTCGGCCGACGGGCGGGTGGGCGGCGCCTACGCGCACGGCTTCTTCGGGGACGACCGCCAGCGCGCCGCCTGGCTCCGCCGCCTCGGGGCCGCCCCCTCGGACCTCGCCTATGAGGCCGAGGTCGAGCGCGTGCTGGACCGCCTGGCCGACCACCTGGAACGCCACGTCGACCTCGACCGGCTGCTCAGCCTGGCACGGTGACCAGCGCGGCCAGCCCCGCCAGCACGGCGAACTGCACCCCGCAGGCCCAGCGGTACAGCTTGAGCGCGTGGCGGATGTCCGCCGCGCCCGCGTCGGGCCGCCCGTCGCCCATGAAGGCGTCCTCGACCGGCACGGCCCCGTAGACCCGCGGGCCGGCGAGCTTCAGCCCGAGCGCGCCCGCCACCGCGGCCTCGGGCCAGCCGGCGTTGGGCGAGCGGTGGCGGGACGCGTCGCGCCGGACCGCCCGCCACGCCCCCGCGGCCGAACCCCCGGCGAGCGGGCAGGCGAGGACGACCCACAGCGCGGCGAGGCGCGAACAAGGCAGGTTCACGAGGTCGTCGAAGCGCGCCGCCGCCCAGCCGAAGGCGGCGTAGCGCTCCGAGCGGTGGCCCACCATGCTGTCGGCCGTGTTGGCGGCCTTGTAGAGCGCGCAGCCCGGCAGCCCGCCCAGCGCCAGCCAGAAGGCCGGCGCCACGACGCCGTCCGAAAAATTCTCGGCGAGGCTCTCGATCGCGGCCCGCGCCACGCCGGCCTCGTCGAGCACCGCCGTGTCGCGCCCGACGATCCGGCCGACCGCCCGCCGCCCGGCCACCAGGCCGTCGCGTTCCAGCGCGACCGCCACGTCGCGGACGTGGTCGTGCAGGCTGCGCTGCGCCGGCAGGCTCGCCGCGATCGCGGCCAGAAGGAGGATGCCCGGCAGCGAGTGCCCGAACCCCCATTGCAGGGCCCACGCGACGGCAGCCGTCGCGCCGAGCAGGGCCGCGAGCGCCAGGGCGCCCGCGCTGCGGCGGCGGGCGAAGCCCCAGGCCGGGCGGTTCAGCCCGCGCTCCAGCGCGGCGAGCCAAGCTCCCATCCAGGTGACGGGGTGGCCCAGGGCGCGGTACAGCGAGGCGGGATAGCCGAAGGCGGCTTCGAGGCCGAGGGCGATGCAGCAGAGCGGGATAGTGGAGGACAGGAACATCGACACCGAGTCTGGGGAACGGGACCGCTTCACCTATCACGGCGGCGACCTCGGCGCGGCCCGCGCGGCCTTTCCCGACGCGCCGGCGCCCTGGATCGACCTGTCGACAGGCATCAACCCGGTGCCCTACCCCCTGCCCTCGCTCGACCCCGCCGCCTGGACGGGTCTGCCCGACGCCGGCGCGGCCCGCGCCCTGGAAGCCGCGGCGGCGAGGGCCTATGGCGCCGAGGCCGCCGGAACCGTGGCGGCCCCCGGCACGGAAGCGCTGATCCAATGGCTGCCGCGGCTGTTCCCGGCCCGGCGCGTCGGCGTGCTCGGCTTCACCTACGGCGACCATGCCCGCGCCTGGCAGGCCACGGGTGCGACGGTCGAGACGGTGGACACCCTCGCCGCCCTCGCGGGCTTCGACGCCGCCGTGGTGGTCAACCCCAACAACCCGGACGGGCGCCTCGTGGCACCGGCCGACCTCGCCGCGCTGGCGCGGCACGTCGGCCTGCTGGTGGTCGACGAAGCCTTCGCCGACGTCGTCGCGCCGTGTTGGAGCCATGCGCCCGCGCCGCCGCCGAACGCCGTCGTGCTGCGCTCCTTCGGCAAGTTCTACGGCCTCGCGGGGCTGCGGCTCGGCTTCGCGGTGGCACCGCCGGAGCGCGCCGCGGCGCTGCGGGCGGCGCTCGGTCCCTGGGCGGTGAGCGGCCCCGCGATCGCGGTCGGCCGGGCGGCCCTCGCCGACGACGCCTGGGCGGCCTCCGCCCGCGCCCGCCTCGCCCGCGACGCCGCGCGGCTCGACGGGCTGTTGACGGCGAGGGGCGCCACGGTGGTGGGCGGCACGTCGCTGTTCCGCTTGGCCGAGGTCGACGACGCGGACCCCTGGTTCCGCCGCCTCGCCGTCAGAGGAATTCTCACGCGCCCCTTCGCGGAGCACCCGCGGCGGCTGCGGTTCGGCCTGCCGGGGGACGAGGCGGCGTGGCACCGGCTGGACGACGCTCTGGGTCCTCTCGGAACGCCTGTCGGACCGGCGATGGGTCGAGGGCCGGCGGCGGCTGCCGGCTCGTTCTGAGCGCTTCCCGGGAGGGCGGCCGGGACGGGACTGCTATCGGCAGTTCGTTATGGGGACACCCAAAGCGAGATGCTCAGCACGTCCATGTCTGGGTTGGATCGTTTTGGATATGCCCGAAGGGGACCGCCGTGGCCGCACTTCGAAGGCTCGCCTGCCTCGGTTCGCTATGGGTATGCTCAAAATATCAGACGTTGAAGGAGCTGTCGATTTGATCGTATAAGCCTCCGATTGAGCGGGAGTTCTGCTATGGCCGAAATTCGGAGGGCTCGAAGAGCCTATCCATGGTACACAGGACTACTAGCCGGAGCGGTAGGCTACATCGCATATATCATTCTATGCTACGCACTGACAGGACCCATACTTCACTTCCTCGATTTTCACTTTCCATTCACATTCTTCTACCATCTCCATGAAGACGAGGCCGATGGTCCTATCGGTAATATCATGATGCTGGCGACAGGTATTTGGATACAAATACTTATCTTTTGGGTAACGTTTGCACCATTAGCATTATTGTCCGGCTTCCCGAGAGAATGGCTGTTTATACTGACGTTCCTCAATGAGTTTATGTTGTTGGTAATAATTCCGTCCATGGTACGAACTCTGTTCGGCCATTACTGACAAAGAAGCCTCGAGGGTCGACAACGGCGTCTGAGTAGTTGGTTTTGGGTATGCCCATATCAGACCGCATCCACCGGTCTCTTATGCCCCTCAGACATCGCCAACCAAAACAGACTTCTCATAATAGACCATCCTCAGCGCACCATCACAGCGTGTGGTCGCGATGGCCGAGGCCCGTCCATCCGTCCCCGTACTCCCCCGGTCCCCGTCACCGCTGGAGCCGACCTCGCGGGAAGGCGGCCGGCGCACGGTCACGATGCGGCGCTCCCGACACCGCCCTCCCGGTCTTCGACCGCACCGGCCGATCCGCCCAGCACGGCGGCGAGCAGGCCCGGGAAGGTCGCGTCGACCTCGGCGCGGGACAGCGTGTTCAGGTGCGTGGTGCCCAGGCCGCGCGTCCGCACCAGCCCGGCCTCGCGCAGCACGCGGAAATGATGGGACATCGTGGATTTCGCCCGGCCCCCGTCGAGCGCCGCGCAGCTGCTTTCCCCGTCGCGCGCGAGCTGGCGCACGATGCCGAGCCGCACCGGGTCGCCCAGCGCATGCAGCACGCGCTCCAGCCTCAAGGGCTCCGGCGGCACCCGCTCCCCCTTCGCCACCGACATTTCCGCCCGCCCTCCCCCTTGCCTTTGTTCGATGGATGACGAACTAAGGCCGATCACCCCTCGCCGAGGTCACGATGGCTCGCCTGTTCGATCCCTATACCCTGAAGTCCACCACCCTGCGCAACCGCATCGCGGTGTCGCCCATGTGCCAGTACATGGCCCGCGACGGCGCCATCAACGCATGGCACCAAGCCCATTACGCGTCGCTGGCGCGCGGCGGCGCGGGCCTCGTGGTCGTCGAGGCCACCGCGGTGGCGCCGGAAGGCCGCATCACCTGGGGCGACCTCGGCCTGTGGAACGATGCCCAGGCGGACGCGCTGCGCCCCGTGGTGGCCGCCATCCGGGACGGGGGCGCCGTGCCCGGCATCCAGATCGCCCATGCGGGCCGCAAGGCCTCGGCCAACCGCCCCTGGGAGGGCGACGACCACATCGCCGAGGGCGAGGAGAACGCCTGGACCACCATCGCGCCGTCGCCGCTGGCTTTCGGCGGCGGCCTCGGGCGGGTGCCGCGCGAGATGAGCCTCGACGACATCGCGCGCGTGCAGGCCGACACCGTCGCGGCGGTGGTCCGGGCCCGGGACGTCGGGTTCGAATGGCTGGAGCTCCACATGGCGCACGGCTACCTGGCGCAGAACTTCTTCTCGCCGCTCTCGAACCATCGCACCGACGCTTACGGCGGCTCGGCCGAGAACCGCGCGCGCTTCCTGTTCGAAACGCTCGTCGCGGTGCGCAAGGTGTGGCCGCAGGACAGGCCCCTCACGGTGCGGCTCGGCGTCGTCGAGTTCGACGGCAACGACGCGATGGTCGACGACTCCATCGCGCTGCTGCGGCGCATGAAGGACGAGGGGCTCGACTTCGTCGACGTGTCGATCGGCTTCAACACGCCGGATGCGAACATCCCCTGGGCACCGAACTTCATGGCCGACACCGCCGGCCGCGTGCTGCGCGAAACGGGGCTGCCGGGCACGACGAGCTGGTACATCTCCAAGCCCGACGAGGCCGACGCACTCGTCCAGGCCGGCAAGATCGACCTGGTGATGCTGGGCCGGCCGCTGCTGGCGGACCCGCACTGGCCCTACATGGCCGCCAAGGCGCTCGGCGTGGAGAACCCGGCCTGGGCGACCCTGCCGCCGCCCTACGCCCACTGGCTCGCGCGCTATCGCTGAGGGCGATGCTCCCCCCGCGCCGGCTCGGCGCGCGGGGAGCCGCGCTCATCGCCGCGCGCGGAACGCCCGGTAGCGCTCGGCGATCGCGGCGGCGGTGACGGGCGCCGAGTCGATCGGCGCGTAGCTCCAGCTCTGCAGCCGCCCGGTCCAGCGCCGCACCGCGCCCACCTCCGTCAGCCGGTCGAGGTAGCGCGTCACCTTGGGGTGGCCGCCGGACGGCTCGTAGACGTGGACGGGGACGCCCGTCGCGGTCGCCTCGCCCACCATGTTGGCGCTGTCGCCCGTGACGAGGATCGCCGAGGCGTGGGCGAGGATCTGCGCATACGGGTTCTCGCCCGTCCCGTCCCACACGAAGGCGCGCCCTTGCGCGAGGGCCGGCGCCAGCGCGGCGCGGATGGCCGCCACGGCTCCGGGCGGCGTGCGGCGCGACGGCGTCACCATCAGGCTCGCGCCGGTCGCGGCGATCGTGCCGGCGATCTCCGCCAAGTTGGCGATGTCGGCCGCAGAAAAGTCGTGGTTCACGCCCTTGCCGCCCAGCACCATGGCGACGCGCGGATGCGGCAGCGGCGCGATGCGGGGATCGGGCTCGGCCCTGGCGCGGGCGAAGACGTCCGGCCGCAGCCGATGCGCGGGCGTCAGCGTCACGATCACGTTGTCGCCGCGCAGCTTGTCGTGCTCGGGGATCCAGATCACGTCGGCGGTGCCGGTCCCCGTGTAGGGGTCCTTGACGAAAACAGTGAAGCTGCGACCGCCCGATGCCGCCTTGATCCGGCGGAGGTAGGGCACCGTGCGGCGCCCCGCCGCGAAGACGATGTCGGGAAAGGGCGGCGCGATGGGGCTGCCGTCCCGTCCCGGCGCTTCGCGCGGGTCGACCGGCCCCCAGGGCGTCGCCCAGGACCAGGGCGCGCGCGGCGCGATGAGGCGGCGCGGGGGCGCGAGGCCCAGCGCGTCGGCGATGCCGAAGCACTGGACCTCGTCGCCGATCTTGCCGTCGCTGAGCACCCAGGCGGTGGTGCCGGGCGGAAGCAGCGGCGGCTCGGCGGCGAGCACGGCGTCCGCGGGTCCCGTGGTCAGATCCCCATCTCCCGGCGAAGCCAATAGGCGAGCTGGTAGGAGATGGAGTCGATGCGCCTCCGGTCGATGTCCGGCAGGTACCAGGCCCCGCTGTAGCTCGGGTCCAGCGTCGTGTAGATCGGCGTCTGGGACAGCACGCGGCCCCCCGACGACACTAGGCCGACGCCGTCGATGTTGTCGGGGCCGATGCCCTGCCCGCTGCCAGCACGCCCGCCGGTGTACAAGCCGAGGTAGAGCGAGTTCACGCGCACCAGCAGCGCGGCACCCCGGCTCCCCCCGCCCATGAGATCCGCGAAGACGACCCGCAGCTGGCGGTCGAGGTCGCGCTGCAGGATCTGGGCGCCGACCGGATTGCCGAGCCGGGCGATGCGCGACGTGTCGGCCGAAACCGTGCCGAAGCGCAGCCCGGCCGGCACGGCCGCGGGCGCGTCGAAGGGCGACGGTCCGAACTGCGCGGCGGCGGGCGCCGACCGGGCGAGCGGCAGGGCGGCGCCCGCCGCCGCCGAGGCCAGGAAGCCCAGGGCGGCGCGGCGCGTGGGGAGGAGCGTCATGGGTGGGGCGCGATCAGCGGAACGCCACGTCGAGCAGTTCGTAGCTCTTGCCGCCGCCGGGCGTGTTCACCTCGACGCTGTCGCCGGTCTTCTTGCCGATGAGGGCGCGGGCGGTGGGCGAGGTGATCGACACCTTGCCGGACTTCACGTCCGCCTCGCTTTCGCCGACGATCTGGAACACCTTCTTCTCCTCGGTGTCCTCGTCGACCAGCGTCACCGTGGCGCCGAACTTCACCGTCCCGCCGGACAGCTTGGTCACGTCGATGACTTCGGCGCGCGACAGCTTGTCCTCGAGCTCGGCGATCCGGCCCTCGTTCAGCGACTGCGATTCCTTGGCGGCGTGGTATTCGGCGTTCTCGGACAGGTCGCCGTGGGAGCGCGCCTCCGCGATCGCCTGGATGATGCGCGGACGCTCCTCCTGCTGGCGCATCTTCAGCTCGGCCTCCAGCGCGGAATAGCCCGCGACGGTCATCGGCACTCTGTCCATCTCGTTCACTCTCAACGGTGCATCGCGGGCCGGCGCCCGCGAGGACGGCATGGGGATCGAGCCGGCCGGCGCGCCCACGGCGCGCCCGGTGCGGGCGGCGGGAGGCCGGCTCGACGGCTGTTCAGGATGATGCGGGCGCGAAGCCTCGTCAACACGCGGGCGCCGGGCGGGGTTCCGCCGCGGGGTCGGGGACCGCGGGCCGGGCGTTCAGCCGAAATAGTCCTGCAGGGCCCGCACCTCGAGTTCCCCGCCCACGTAGCCGCCGATGCCGCGCGCCGCCGCGATGGCGCCCGCCAGGGTGGTGTAATAGGGCACCTTGTGGAGCAGGGCCGCGCGGCGCAGGTCCCGCGAGTCGCTGAGCGCCCGGGCGCCTTCCGTGGTGTTGACCACGAGCTGGATGCCGCCGTTCTTGATGGCGTCCACCACATGGGGCCGCCCTTCCGACACCTTGTTGACCTTCGTGGCCGCGATGCCGGCCTCGCGCAGGCTCTTCAGCGTGCCGCCCGTCGCCTGGATCTTGAAGCCGAGGCCGCTCAGCACCCGGATGGTGTCGAGCACGCGCGGCTTGTCGGCGTCCTTCACCGACACGAACACCGTGCCCTTGGTGGGCACCGCCGTGCCGGCGCCGAGCTGGCTCTTGGCGAAGGCGATGTCGAAGGAGCGGTCGAGCCCGATCACCTCGCCGGTGGAGCGCATCTCCGGCCCCAGCACGGTGTCGACGCCGGGGAAGCGCGCGAAGGGGAACACCGCCTCCTTCACGGCCACGTGGCCGAGCTTGGGCGCCGACAGGTCGAAGGCCGACAGCTTCTCGCCCGCCATCACCCGCGACGCGATCTTGGCCAGCGGCCGGCCGATCACCTTGGCGACGAAGGGCACGGTGCGCGACGCGCGGGGGTTCACCTCCAGGACGAAGATCGTGCCGTCCTTGATGGCGTATTGCACGTTCATCAGCCCGACCACGCCGAGCGCCAGCGCCAGCACCCGGGTTTGGCGCTCGATCTCGGCGATCGTCGCCGCGTCGAGCGAGTGGGGCGGCAGCGAGCAGGCGGAATCGCCCGAATGGATGCCGGCCTCCTCGATGTGCTCCATGATGCCGGCCACCACCACCTCGGTGCCGTCGCAGAGCGCGTCCACGTCGACCTCGATGGCGTCCGACAGGTAGCGGTCGAACAGCAGCGGGTTGGTGCCCAGCACCGTGTTGATCTGCCCCGTCTTGTCGTTGGGGTACCGCGTCTTCACCTCGGGCGGCACGAGGCCCGGCAGCACGTCGAGCAGGTAGGAGTCGAGCGCCGCCTCGGTGCGGACGATCGCCATGGCGCGCCCGCCCAGCACGTAGGAAGGGCGCACCACCAGCGGCAGGCCCAGCGAGGCCGCGACGAGCCGGGATTGCTCGACCGAGTAGGAGATGCCGTTCTTGGGCTGCTTCAGCCCCACCTTGTCGAGCAGGCGCTTGAAGCGGTCGCGGTCTTCGGCGAGGTCGATCGAATCCACCGTCGTGCCGAGGATCGGGATGCCGGCCTCCTGCAGGGCATGGGCGAGCTTCAGGGGGGTCTGGCCACCGAACTGCACGATGACGCCCTTCAGCGTGCCCTTCGACCGCTCGACCTCCAGCACTTCCAGCACGTCCTCGGCGGTGAGGGGCTCGAAATACAGCCGGTCCGAGGTGTCGTAATCGGTCGACACCGTTTCCGGGTTGCAGTTGACCATGACGGTCTCGTAGCCGGCTTCGCCCAGCGCGAAGCAGGCGTGGCAGCAGCAATAATCGAACTCGATGCCCTGGCCGATGCGGTTCGGCCCGCCGCCGAGGATCACGACCTTCTCGCGATCGGACGGGCGCGCCTCGTCGACCGTGCCGCCCGCGAAGGGCGGCGCGTAGGTCGAATACATGTAGGCGGTGGGGGACGCGAACTCGGCCGCGCAGGTGTCGATCCGCTTGAACACCGGGCGGACGCCGAGCGCCCGGCGAGCGGCCGTGACCTCGCCGACGTCGCGCCCCGCCAGGGCCGCGAGCCGCGCGTCCGAGAAGCCGGCGCTCTTCAGGGCGCGCAGGCTCGGGGCCGTGGCGGGCACGCCGAAGCGGCGCACCTTCTCCTCCAGGTCGACGATGTCCTGGATCTGGGCGATGAACCAGGGGTCGAAGCGGCAGGCCTCGTGGATCTCGGCGTGACTCATGCCGTGGCGCAGCGCCTGGGCGACGACGAGGATGCGGTCCGGCGTCGGCCGGCCGAGGGCCGCGCGCAGCGCCACCTTCTCCTCGCCGGGCACGAGGCCGTCGATCGGGATCTCGTCGAGGCCGTTCAGCCCCGTTTCCAGCGAGCGCAGCGCCTTCTGCAGCGATTCGCCGAAGGTCCGGCCGATCGCCATGGCCTCGCCCACCGACTTCATGGCGGTGTTGAGCAGCGGCTCGGCGCCGGGGAACTTCTCGAAGGCGAAGCGCGGGATCTTGGTGACGACGTAGTCGATCGTCGGCTCGAACGAGGCCGGGGTGGCGCCGCCGGTGATGTCGTTCTGGATCTCGTCGAGCGTGTAGCCGACCGCCAGCTTGGCGGCCACCTTGGCGATGGGGAAGCCCGTCGCCTTCGACGCCAGCGCGGAGGAGCGCGACACGCGCGGGTTCATCTCGATCACGATCATGCGGCCGTTCGCCGGGTCCACGGCGAACTGCACGTTGGAGCCGCCGGTTTCGACGCCGATCTCGCGCAGCACCGCCAGCGAGGCGTCGCGCATGATCTGGTATTCCTTGTCGGTCAGCGTCAGCGCGGGCGCCACCGTGATGGAATCGCCGGTGTGGACGCCCATCGGGTCGACGTTCTCGATCGAGCACACGATGATGGCGTTGTCGGCGCGGTCGCGCACGACCTCCATCTCGTATTCCTTCCAGCCGAGCACGCTTTCCTCGACCAGCACCTGCGTGGTGGGGGACGCGTCGAGGCCGCGCTCGATGATCTCGATATATTCGTCGCGGTTGTAGGCGATGCCGCCGCCCGTGCCGCCCATGGTGAAGGACGGGCGGATGATCGCCGGCAGGCCGACGTCGTCCATGCAGGCCAGCGCTTCCGACAGCGAGCCGACGTGGTGCGAGCGCGGCGTGTCGAGGCCGATCCTGGTCATGGCGTCGCGGAACAGCTCGCGGTCCTCGGCCTTGTCGATGGCGGCCGCGGTGGCGCCGATCAGCTCCACGCCGTGGTCCTGGAGGACGCCCATCTTTTCGAGCGCCAGGGCGCAGTTCAGCGCCGTCTGGCCGCCCATGGTGGGCAGCAGCGCGAAGCCGCCCGGCACCGCGTGGCGCTCGGCCGCGATGATCTTCGCCACGATCTCGGGCGTGATCGGCTCGACGTAGGTGCGGTCCGCCATGTCCGGGTCGGTCATGATGGTGGCGGGGTTGGAGTTGACCAGGACGATCCGGTAGCCGTCCTCGCGCAGCGCCTTGCAGGCCTGGGTGCCCGAATAATCGAACTCGCAGGCCTGGCCGATGATGATCGGCCCGGCGCCGATGATCATGATCGTGGCGATGTCGGTGCGCTTCGGCATCAATCGGGTCCTACAGATTCGCGTGTCGTCGTCGGCCGGGCGGGCGGGAATGTCTTAGAGCAGGGGCGACCGTTGCGGAAGCGCCGCCGGACGCGCGATCCCGGACATGCAAAGACCCGGCCTTTCGGCCGGGTCCCTGCGGTTTCAGCCCTGGGGAGGCCGGATCACATCGGGGGGGTGACGCCGTCGACACCGACGATCACGGCGCCCTTCTCGAGCTTGTCGCCCGTCATGGCGCTGGCGTTGACGAACACCTTGGCGCCCGGCTTCAGGTCGGCCTTCGTGGCATCGCCGAGCTGCACGATGGGGGTGCCGTCCTTGATGTCGACCTTCTTCTCGCCGCCCTTGTAGGTGAGCGTCACCGACTTGCCGTCGGTGCCCTTCACCTCGTTGTTCACCGTGGCGTTGGTCATCATGGTCTTGCCGCCGGGCTGCAGGTCCCAGGCGTAGTGGCCCTCGCCGGTGCCCTTCATGGCTTCGGGGAACACGACGACCTCGACGGCCTTCATGCCGGTGTCCTCGCCCGTGGTGGCGGTGCCGATGAAGGTGCCGGGCTTGATGTCGGCCATCGTGCCCTTGGACGCGCCGACGATCTTCCAGCCGTCGTCGAGGTTGAGCATCACATCCTTGCCGGCGTTGTCCTTGATCTTGAGGACCGAGCCGTCGAGCGAGGCGATGGTGCCGCGCTCGTGCACGTTTTCGGCCCGGGCCGAGCCGGCGGCGGCGAGGCCGAGGGCGGCGGCGATCGCCACCGGGGCGATGTGGCGCTTGAAAGCGAAAGCCATTGTGGACGTCCTTCGAAAGGGCGCCGGCCGGAAGGGTCCGGCGGCGCGGCGGCCGAGTGGGTCCGGGACGAGATCGCCGCCGGGCCGGCCGCCTCCATCGCTTCGGCGACGGAAACGCGGCGGTTACACAGCCGCGCCGCGCCCGGCCTCGGCCCCCTTCGAACTCCGCCGCCACCCTGCGGGGTTCCGGCACGGCACCGGCCCTGGTCGATGCGCGGCGCGGGGTGCCCGGGGGAGCGTCGTCCCGGGGCTTCGCGTCAGGTGCGCTGGGCGGGGGCAGGCGCGGGGGCGGACGCCGTCCAGCCCGGGACCCGGACGGCCACCATCACGATCGGGCCGGCCTCGGCCGTCGAAACCGTCGTTCGGGCGTCGTAATGGCCGGCCGCGAAGCCGGTGTGGTCGAGCGACAGCACCTCGTCCTCGGCCTGGGACGCCCGGCCGTCCCGGTGTTCCAAGCGGCTCGTCACCGCGACGGCGCCCGCCTGGGGAGGGTCGAAGCGGACGTGGACGGCGCTGAACTCGGGATCGCCCAGGGCGAGGTCGACGGCGCAGCCGGACTCGACCGGACAAGCGACGCGCAACTCGCGCGTCACGTTCCACTGCGCGTCCAGCACCGCCACATAGGCTTCCGCCGCGGGCGCCGCCGCATCGGCCGGCCGCACGGCGTCCCGGACCGCCGGAGTCGTGGCCGCGATCGCGACCGTCATCATCAGCGCAGCAAAGCCCTGCATCGCACCATCTCCCGGCCGCGGCGCGCGGCGTCGCGCATCCGGGGAAAGTGGCGCAACGGGATTAACGGTCCGTGGGCCGCGGCGGGCCGGACGGCCACGGACGTCCGATCTTACTTAACGCCCTGTGCATCCTGGGCGGGGAGGCTCGCCTGCCCGATGCGCCAGCGCAGCGGCTGCAGGAACACGCGGTGCCGGTGGTCGGCCTCGAACGCCATCGGCGGGCGGTTGTTGTCGATATACTTGCCGATCTGGCCCATGAAATCGTCGGCCTTGCGCCAGATGCCGATGTTGTAGAACGTCGTATAGTCTCCGCTTTCGGCGGCGGCCCAGTTGATCCAGGGGAACTGCTCGCGGCTTTCTTGGCCCGACATGAATTCCGCGATGAGGCCGCTGCGGTCGGGGACGGTGGACTTCGTGGCCCAATAGTCCAGGAACTCCTGCTCGTGCCCCTTCTTGATCTTCCACTCGACGACGACGATGCGGGCGTCGGTCGACAGCGGGGCGCCGGTGGCGGCGGCCGGCGCTGCCGTGGCGTCCACCGCCGGAACGGAAGGCTGCGCGGCCGGCGCGAGATTGTCGGCGACACCGGCGGAAGCGCCGGCGACCAGCAGGCCGGCGGCCAGGACGGCCGGAAGGGCGCGGCGGCGGAGAAGTGCGGCGGGATCGAAACGCATGGCGAACTCTCGGGAAGCGTCGGCTCCAAGTGCCCGGTCTCGCCCGGCATCGCGGTCCGACTTGCGACCCCTCGAAGCTGCCAGACTTCCCATCGGTTAACGAGTGTTAACCTCGGCTTCTTCCCAGTTCTCTCAAGGTTCGGTTAACGACGCGGACCGATCGATCCGCGCCCGGGCGGCGGGCCGCCACGGGCGGGCCGCCGGTGCCGCCGCGCTCCTGGAGCGGGGCGCGCGGGCGCCGGGCATCGTCCCGGAAGCCCGGGCGCGATGCCACTGCTCGGCGGGGCGGAGGCGGCCGTCGCGGCCGCGCTCCCCTCCGCGGGCCGGATCAGCGGCGGCCGAAGGCCTCGTCCTCGGCTTCCTCGAGCTCGGCCTCGACGAGGCAGAATCCCGGCACGGTGCCGGTCTTGATCTCGTCGACGATCTCGCCGTACCAGAGCACGTGCACGTCGTCGCCGCCGTCGCCCGTCACCACCATGGCGGGGCCGCCCGACTTGAGCTGCACGATATCGCCCTTCTTGAAATCCATCGCCCGTCTCCACGTTCGGCGTCCCGCCCGGCTGGCCCGGGAAGGGTCGCCCCGCGCAGGGACCGGGTCCGCGTCGAACGCCGGTTCCTGCCATCACGGTGCGACCCGTAGCATGAGGACGGCAGCGCAGACAGGCGGAAAGGCCCCGGGGTGCGGCGAAAACGACGCGGCGGCCGGTCCGTTCGCGCGGAAGCCGCGCCCGGAGCGGACCGCCCTCACCCCTGGTTGAAGAGCTGCAGGATCGGCATGGACGATGTGTCCACGCCCTGCGCGGCGGGATTGACGAGGCTGAGCAGCGAATCGGCCGAGTCGCTCGAACCGCGGTCGAACAGCGTGAGCACGGAGCCGGACGACGCCTTGGCGGCGGCGTTGATGTCCGTGCGGATCGCGAAGTTCTTCAGGATGACGCCGAGCTTCTTGGGATCCCGCAGGTCGGACGGCTTGACGGCGTCGGTGATGATCCGGGCCTGGGTGTCGATGTCGAGCGTCGCCATCGAGGACGGCAGGTTGAACGCCGTCTGGACCACCGACAGGAGCGATTTGTCGGCCAGGATCTGGTAGGCGCTCGTGATGCCGGCGGCGCGCTGCCCGAAGTTGAGCGCGAGGCCGACGGCCTTGTTCCGGGTCGCCGCTTCGGCGTCCAGCGCCTGCTGCGCGTAGGGGTCGGCCACCAGCGCCGCGGCTTTCCCGGACTGGGCGAGCCGGGCCGGGTCGCGCGCGACCTTGCCGTCGGAGGCGAAGTTGAAGGCCGCCGCCATGGCCCGGTAGGCCGGCCCCAGCGTCGAGGCCGCGCTCTTCGGGTTGGCGACGTCGCTGGTCAGCGCGCTCTTCAACCGCGCGGACCATTGCGCGTCCGACAGGCCGGCCGGCCGCGCCACGCCGAAGGCCGCGGTGGCGACCTTGACCAGGCGCGGGTCCGACAGGAATCCGCCGAGCGTCTTCACGTCGCCGATCGAGGCGGCGTAATAGGTGGCGTCGGCCTGGGCGACGGCGCGTCCGGCCGTGCCGGCCTGCTTGACGTAGGCCGTCAGGGTGGATTGCGTGTCCTTCGCCGATTGCGCCAGCCTGGGGTCGGTGACGTGGCCCGCGGCATCGAAGTTGAAGGCCGCCGCCAGGGCCAGGAAGCCGTCCTGGCCGCCGCCCTTGATCGCGTCGTCGCCCGCGTAGGCGCTGTTGAAGGTGAAGGACGACGCGAGCTGGCGCGCGGAGTCGCCGAGCTGGCTCGCGACGCTCTTCGGGTCGCCGGGGTCGCTGGTGAGGATGGCCTTCATCTCGCTCGCCTTGTCGGCCTGCGTGGCGCCGTCGGCGAAGGCGACGCCGTAGGCCGCGGCCGCGTAGGCGACGAGCCGCGGGTCGGCGACGAGGTCGTCCACCGTGGCGACCTTGGCGATCGCCGTCCGATAATAGGCCGTTTCCTTCGCCCCCTTCAGCGTCGCGACGGGATCGGTGCCGAGCCGTTCGGTGTAGAGGTCCACGGTCGCCTGCAGCGGGGCCGCGGGCTGGGCCTCGAGGCCGGACGCCGTGACGGCGTTGCGCCCCTGCTGCGCCACCCCGGCGGCATTGAACTGGAAGGCCGCGGCGAGGCGGCGCGCCCCGTCGCCGTAGGTGGCGCCGGCCACGGCCGGGTCGGCGGTCAGGATGGCTTTGAGCTGCGCCTGCTTCTGGGCGTCGCTGGCGCCGTCCGGGTAGGCGATGTGGTAGGCCGCCGTCACGTAGGCGGCCAGCTTGGCGTCGGACGCGAGCGCATCCGCGGTCTTCACGCCCGGCATCGTGGCCAGGTAGTAGGCGGTCTCGTCCGCGGCGCCGCCGGCCTGCCCGGTGGCCTGCCCGTAGAGGTCCACGGTGGATTCGGCCGCGTCGCCCGCCTGCGCCCGGACCACCTTGGCGCTGTTGAAGGCCGAAGCGAAGGCCAGGAGGGCGCTGTCCCCCTTGGCGGCGACGCCCTGCGGATCGGTCGGGTCGCCGGTCATCGCGGCCTGAAGGGTGGCGGCCTGCTGGGCCGGCGTGGTGCCGGTCGGGAAGGTCAGGCCGTAGGCCGCCGTCGCATAGGCGACGAGGCGCGGGTCCGCGAGGAACTGGGCCGCCGTCTTCACCGCCGGGATCTTGGCGACGTAATAGGCCGTCTCGGTCGCGGCGGCCTGCTGGGACGCCGCGTCCGAGCCGGCCGCGTTGCCGTACCGGGTCGTGATGTCGGCCGTCCTGGCGGGCGACTGGATCGCGGTCGGGCCGAAGTCGAAGGACGCCGCCGCGGCCGTGAAGCCGCTCCCGAGCGTCCGGGCCACGCTCGACGCGTTCGACAGGTCGCTCGTGAGGGCGGCCCGCAGGATGTCCGACTTCATCGCCGCCGTGAGCGGCTTGGTGGTGTCGGCGCCGTTGGCCTTGGCGAGCTTGAGCACGGCGGCGCTCGCATAATCGAGGCCGAAGGCCTGCGTCGCATAGGCGACGAGGCGGTCGTCGCTGAGGAAGCCGTCCACGCCGGTCACCCCCGGCATGGCGTTGCGGTAATAGGCCGTCTCGATCGTGCCCAGGGCCTGCGACGAGGCGTCCGACGCCGTGGTGGCCCCGTAGCGCACGACCGTGGCCTGCAGGTCGGCGGACGATTGGGCGGCGTCGGACGGATGGCCCGACGCGTTGACGGTGCTCGCGGGATCGAACGTGTCGCTGGTCAGCATATGGCGGACCGTGTCGACGGAGGTGGTGGCCGGGTCGATGCCGTAGGCCTGCAGGGCGATGCGGTACAGGCGATCGTTGGACACGAGGCCGTCGAGCGAGGTGACCTGGCCGATGTGGGCCTTGTAGTAGGCGACGTCGGCGCTGCTGTTCGCGCCCACCAGGGTCTGGCTGCCGAACCGGGCGAGCGTGTCGCTCTGCTGGGCGGCGTCCTGCGCGACCGCGGTGTCGACGACCTTGCCGTTGGCCGTGAAGCTGAAGGCGAGCGCGAACGGCTTGTAGCGGCCGTCCGTGAGCGTGTTGACGAAGCTCTTCGCATCCGCCGGGTCGCTGGTCAGGACCTTGCGCATGAAGCCGCGATTCTGGACCGCATCCGACAGTCCGTAGGCCTTCATGGCATAGCTGAACAGCCGGTAGTCGCCGATGAAGTCGTCGACCGTCTTCACCTTGCCGATGTTGGCCCGGTAATAGGCGGTGTCGCGCGCCACGGCCGGCTCGGCGGCGACGCGCTTCAGGCTGGCGCCCATGTCGCGCGCGTAGATCTGGTACTGAGCATAGGTCGATAGCATCGCGTTCCGCTCCCGCCCATCGGCACCGGATCGCTGCCCGACGCCGGCATCGGACCCGATCCATGGGCACAGTGAGACGGCGCGGGCTTGCGCGGGACTGGCGCGACGCGGTCGGGACAGGGGCCGGAACCACGGCCGCCTTTCATTCGCCACGATTGCGCGTGGGACATTTTCCCGCGCGGAGCGGTCAGGGCCAGATCACCGCCGGGGGCAGCGACGACAGGATGGATTCGACGTTGCCGCCCGTCTTCAGCCCGAAGATGGTGCCCCGGTCGTGCAGCAGGTTGAACTCGACGTAGCGTCCGCGGCGGACCAGCTGCTCGCGCCGCTCGCCTTCGCCGTAGGCCGTGCCGACGTTGCGGCGCACGAGCTCGGGGTAGATCCCGAGGAAGGCTTCGCCGACCGCACGCGTGAAGGCGAACTCTTCGGGCCAGGCGTCGCCGAGATAATCGTAGAAGATGCCGCCGATGCCGCGCGGCTCGTCCCGGTGCGGCAGGTGGAAATAGGTGTCGCACCAGTTTTTCAGCTTCGGGTAGTCCGCCACGCTCGCGTGGGCCGCGCAGGCGGCCTCCAGCGCGGCGTGGAAGGCCCGGGAATCGGGGTCGTCCTGCGTGCGCCGCCGGTCGAGCACGGGGGTCAGGTCGGCGCCGCCGCCGAACCACGCTCGGCTCGTCACCACGAAGCGGGTGTTCATGTGCACCGCCGGCACGTTCGGGTTCCACGGATGGGCGATGAGCGAGATCCCGGACGCCCAGAAGCGCGGGTCCTCGGCGGCGCCGGGCATGGACTTGGCGAACTCGGGCGCGAAGGTGCCGTGCACCGTGGACGCGTGGATGCCGGCCTTCTCGAAGACGCGGCCGTGCAGCATCGCCATGGTGCCGCCGCCGCCCGGCTCCCCGGTGTGGTCTGTTCGCTTCCACGGCTTGCGGGTGAAGCGGCCGGGCGCGGCCGGCGCCGCGGCGGAGCCCCAAGCCGCCGGGTTTCCGGCGGCGGACGCGCCGGGGCCGGCCTCCTCCAGCGCTTCGAAGGCCGCGATCAGCTTCGCCTGCAGGGTTTCGAACCAGGCCCGCGCGGCGGCCTTGCGGTCTTCGAGGTCCGGGGCTGGAATCGGCATGGTCGGGGGTGTCCGCGGGATCGGCCCCGTCGTTTGCATTCGCATCGCCGCGAATGCAAACCGTGCGTCCCCATCGCGAAACAGGTGTGCAGTCGCCAGTGTCCCCCGATCTTTCCCGTGCCGCCGTGGTCGGCGCCGGCCCTGCCGGGCTGATGGCCGCCGAAACCCTGGCCCGGGGCGGGGCGCGCGTGACGGTGTTCGACCGCATGCCGACCCCCGGGCGCAAGTTCCTGATGGCGGGGCGAGGCGGGCTCAACCTCACCCACAGCGAGGGGATGGACCGGTTCTCGCCCCGCTACGGCGCCGGCGAAGCGCTGGTCGCGCCCGCCCTCGCCGACTTCGACCCGGACGCGCTGCGCCGCTGGTGCGCGGAGCTCGGCGAACCGACCGTGGTGGGCACGAGCGGCCGCGTGTTCCCGCAGAGCTTCAAGGCCTCGCCCCTGCTCCGCGCCTGGCTGAAGCGGCTCGGCGCCGCCGGCGTGACGTTCCGGGCGCGCCACCGCTGGACGGGATGGGACCGCGACGGCGCGCTGTGCTTCGAAGCGCCGGACGGCCCCCACGCCGAGGGCTTCGACGCTGCCGTGCTGGCGATGGGCGGCGCGTCCTGGCCGCAGCTCGGGGCGGACGGGCGCTGGACGGAGGCGCTGGAAGCCGAGGGGGCCGCCGTGGCGCCGCTCAGGCCGTCGAACTGCGGCTTCGCGGTCGCGTGGTCGGACGTGTTCCGCGCCCGGTTCGAGGGCCAGCCGCTGAAGGGCGTCGCCTTCTCGTTCGGGAACCGGGTTTCGCGCGGCGAGGCCATCGTGACGCGGGCGGGCATCGAGGGCGGCGGCGTCTACGCGCTGTCGGGCCCGCTGCGGGACGCCGTCGCGGCGGACGGCACCGCCCTGCTGCGCGTCGACCTCCAGCCGGACAGGCCGCGCGACGCGGTGCTGGCGCGGCTCGCCTCCGCGCGGGCCGGCAAGGCTTCGGTGGCGACGGCGCTGCGCAAGGCGCTGCACCTGTCGCCCGTGGCGATCGGCTTGCTGCAGGAGGCGGCCCACGCCCAAGGGCGGCCGCTCGGGGAGCGCGACGACGCGGCGCTGGCGGCGCTCGTCGGCGCCGTGCCGGTCCGCCTCGACGCGGCGCTGCCGATCGCGGGCGCCATCTCCTCCGCCGGGGGGCTCGCCGCGTCGGAACTCGACGCGCGCCACATGCTGCGCCGCCGCCCGGGCACCTTCGCGGCGGGCGAGATGCTGGACTGGGAAGCGCCGACCGGCGGCTACCTGCTGCAGGCCTGCTTCGCCACCGGCGCCGCGGCCGGCGCCGGCGCCCTCGCCTGGCTGGCCGAGCGGCGGGGCTGACGGGTCACCGCAGCTGCCGCAGCGCTTCGCCGAGCACCATGGCGGCCGCCACCGCGACGTTGAGCGAGCGGAAGCCCGGCCGCATCGGCACGCCGAGCCGGAGATCCGCGGCGTCGTGGACCTCCGCCGGCACGCCGGCCGATTCGCGCCCCACCATCAGCACGTCCCCCGCCCGGAACGCGACGTCGCGGTAATCGGCCTCGGCCGCGGTGGTCAGGAGCACCAGGCGCCGGCGCGGCAGCTTCGCGGCCCGCCACGCTTCGAAAGCCGCGAAGGACGCGTGGCGCCGGAGGTCGAGGGCGTCGAGGTAGTCCATCCCGGCGCGGCGGAAGTTGCGATCCGCCGTCGGGAAGCCCGCGGGCTCGACGAGGTCGGCGCCCACCCCCAGGCAGGCGCAGGTGCGCAGCAGCGTCCCGGCGTTCTGCGGGATGTCGGGCTGGAACAGCGCGAGCCGCAACGGGGGCGCGATCATGCGGCCGCCATGGTGCAGTGCAGCAACGCGGGATGGCCCGAGGCGCAGGCTGGACAACCGCGGGCAAGGGTGCGACAGATCGGCGATCGATGGACAGGTCCCGGGCCGCCGCACCG
The DNA here is from genome assembly GCF_004137685.1 of Lichenibacterium minor. Lineage (GTDB taxonomy): Bacteria > Pseudomonadota > Alphaproteobacteria > Rhizobiales > Beijerinckiaceae > Lichenihabitans > Lichenihabitans minor. The sequence continues at coordinate 359,868 of NZ_QYBB01000001.1, forward strand.
CGGTGCGATAACGGGGCCGAAACCGTCGGTGGCGTTGGGTCGCATTGTGACGCTTCCGGTGCGGTTCTAGCCGTTTCCCGGGCGGGAACGAGGCGACCGGGGCCGCCATAATGTCCGGGGGCGGGTTTCCGTTCCGAGGGCGAACGATCGATACGGGAGTGACGCGTTGTCGACGACGACTGCGAACCATGGCCATGGGCCCTCCGGAAGCGCGCCGTCCGACGGCGTGACCCGCCGGGACATGCTCCTCATCGCGACGGGCGCGGTGGGTGCCGTCGGGGTCGGCACGGTGGTGTGGCCGCTGATCTCCTCCATGAGCCCGGACGCATCCACCCTGGCCCTGTCGTCGACCGAGATCGACATCTCCAAGATCGAGGCCGGCCAGATCGTCACGGTGAAATGGCGCGGCAACCCGGTCTTCGTGCGGCACCGCACGCCGAAGGAGATCAAGGACGCGGAAGCCACGCCGATGTCCGACCTCAAGGACCCGCAGACCGACGCCCAGCGCGTCCAGAAGCCCGAATGGCTGATCGTCATCGGCATCTGCACCCATCTCGGCTGCGTGCCGCTCGGCCACGACGGGCCGTTCGACGGCTGGAAGTGCCCCTGCCACGGCTCGGTCTACGACGTGTCCGGGCGCATCCGCTCCGGTCCGGCGCCGCTCAACCTCGCCGTCCCCACCTACGCCTTCCTGACCGACACCAAGGTGAAGATCGGCTGACGCCGACAGCCGCCCGACCGCCCGAAGAGAGCGACCTGCCATGAGTGGAGCCTCGACCTACGTCCCCAAGAACCCGGTGCTGCGCTGGTTCGAAAGCCGGCTGCCGGTGGTGGGGCTCGTGCATTCGTCCTTCGTGGTCTTTCCCAACCCGAGGAACCTCAACTACTTCTGGACCTTCGGCGGCATCCTCGCCTTCATGCTGGTGTGCCAGATCGTCACCGGCGTCGTGCTGGCGATGCACTATACGCCCGAGGCCACGCTCGCCTTCGCTTCCGTCGAGCACATCATGCGCGACGTGAACTACGGCTGGATGCTGCGCTATATCCACGCCAACGGCGCCTCGATGTTCTTCATCGCCGTCTACGTCCATATCGCCCGCGGCATGTACTACGGCTCCTACAAGGCGCCGCGCGAGGTGCTGTGGATCCTCGGCCTCATCATCTTCCTGCTGATGATGGCGACCGCCTTCATGGGCTACGTGCTGCCCTGGGGGCAGATGAGCTTCTGGGGCGCCAAGGTCATCACCTCGCTGTTCTCGGCCATCCCGGTGGTGGGCGATGCCATCACGGTCTGGCTGTGGGGCGGCTATTCGGTCGGCAACGCCACGCTGAACCGCTTCTTCTCGCTGCACTACCTCATGCCGTTCATGATCGCCGGCGTGGTGGTGCTGCACATCTGGGCGCTTCACGTCCCGGGCTCCAACAACCCGGTCGGCGTCGAGGTCAAGTCCAAGAAGGACACCCTGCCCTTCCACCCCTACTTCACCGTGAAGGACGGGCTGGCGCTGTCGGTGTTCATGGTGTTCTTCGCCTACTTCGTGTTCTTCATCCCGAACTACCTCGGCCACTCGGACAACTACATCGAGGCGAACCCGCTGGTGACCCCGGCGCATATCGTCCCCGAGTGGTACTTCCTGCCTTATTACGCCATGCTGCGGGCCGTGCCGTCCAAGCTCGGCGGCGTGTGCGCCCTGTTCGGCTCGATCCTGATCCTGGCCTTCATGCCCTGGCTCGACACGTCGCGCATCCGCTCCTCGAACTTCAGGCCCATCTACCGCGCCTTCCTGTTCGTGTTCTTCGCAGACGTGTTCGTGCTCGGCTATTGCGGGTCGCAGGAGCCGCAGGGCGCCATCGTTCTGGTGTCGCAGGTGGCGACAGCCTGGTACTTCATCCACCTGCTGCTGATCACGCCGGCGATGGGCTTCTTCGAAACGCCGCGGCAGCTCCCGGCCTCCATCACCGAGGCGGTGCTGGGGCCGCGGATGGCGGGCGGTTCCGGCGCCTTCGCGGCGGCCCGCACGGCCGCGTCCCCATCGGTCGACGGCTGATCCCCATGGCGCGCTTCGGATCCCGGACCATGACGTCCTTCGCCAAATCCATGCTCCTCGCCACGACCCTGACGCTGGGCCTGGCGGGCGCGGCCGCCGCGCAGGAGGCGGAGAACCCGCTGCCGCCGATGGAGCACTGGGCCTTCTCGGGGCCCTTCGGCACCTACGACACGGCGCAGCTCCAGCGCGGCTACCAAGTGTACCGGCAGGTCTGTTCGAACTGCCACGCCGCCAAGTTCCTGTCGTTCCGCAACCTCGCGGAGGCGGGCGGCCCGCAGTTCTCGGACAGCCAGGTGAAGGCCTTGGCCGCCACCTTCAAGGTGCAGGACGGGCCGGACGACTCGGGCAACATGTACGACCGGCCCGGCCGCCCGTCGGACCCGTTCCCGTCGCCCTTCGCCAACGAGCAGGCGGCGCGGGCCGCCAACGGCGGCGCCTATCCGCCCGACATGTCGACGCTGGCCAAGGCGCGGTCCTTCGAGCGCGGCGGGCTGTGGTTCCTGCTGGAACCCTTCAGCCAGTACCAGAACGAGGGGCCGGACTACATCCACGCCCTGCTCAACGGCTACAAGGACGACCCGCCAGCCGGCGTGAAGATCCCGGACGGCAAGTATTACAACGAATACTTCCCCGGCCACGCCATCTCGATGCCGCCGCCGCTCAGCGACGGGCTGGTCGATTATTCGGACGGCTCGCCCAAGACCACTGCGCAATATTCGAAGGACGTCGCCGCCTACCTCCAGTGGATGGCGGAGCCGAAGCTCGACCAGCGCAAGCAGACCGGCTTCAAGGCAGTCATCTTCCTGGCCGTCTTCGCGGGCCTGCTGTTCGTCCTGAAGCACCGCATCTGGGCCGGCGTGAAGGACGCGAGCGGCACGGCGAGCGCTGGATCCATGCCGTTGACGGACCCGAAGCCGCGAGCCTGAGTTCGGCGCAGCCGCGCCGCGCCACCTCCGGCGGAATGTGGGCCGGAGGACGACCGACGGGCTCGTCTCGATAGGACGGCCGCAGCGCTCGACCGGGTGGGGAGACGCCGCGGAACGTCCGTGATCGAAGCGCACGGCAGAACCCGGCGCTTCGTCGCGTCCGAGCCGCCATCGGCTCGCAGCGCTTGCCGCCCGCGGCACCCGATCAGCCCCCGAATCGCGACGGCCGTTCCACGCGGAGCGAGGCCGAGTTCCGAGGACCGGTCGGGTGCGACTTCGGTCGCTCGCGCCGCTGTCCTGCCGAGCGGCGGACAGGCCGGCGCATCTCCGTCGCATTGCGCCGCACGAGCGGCAACGCGCGCCCGCGCTTCCGACAATCGCGACCTCGACCGCCCGCGGTCCTGCGCCGTCCGGTCCCTGGCGTGCCACGCGGAAGCCGGACTCGACCGGGCGCCGCGTGCTGGGACGAACGGTGACGCGGCTCGCTCGGCCGCGTCGCGCGTGGGGCCCCTCACCCCCGTCCGGGACTCCGCCGGCCGGTCGTCGTTCTCCGCGGGGGCGGCGCCTCAGTTGTTGAAGCGGAAATGCAGGACATCCCCGTCGGCGACCACGTAGTCCTTGCCTTCCAGCCGGAACTTGCCGTTGTCGCGCGCGCCGGCCTCGCCCTTGAACGCGACATAGTCGGCGTAGGCGATGGTTTCCGACCGGATGAAGCCCTTCTCGAAATCGGAATGGATCACGCCCGCCGCCGCCGGCGCCCGCGTACCCTCCGTGATGGTCCAGGCCCGCGTCTCCTTCGGGCCCACCGTGAAGTAGGTCACGAGGTGCAGCAGCGCGTAGCCGGCCCGGATGGCGCGGTTGAGCCCCGGCTCGGCGAGGCCGATCGCATCGAGGTAGTCCTTCTGCTCGGCGGGCGGCAGCACGGCGATCTCGCTCTCGATCTTGGCCGACACCACCACGCTTTCGGCGCCCTCGGCCTTCGCACGCGCCGCCACCGCGGCCGACAAGGCGTTGCCGGCGTCGGCCGACTCTTCCTCGACGTTGCACACGTAGAGGACGGGCTTCGACGACAGGAGCCCGAGCCCGGCGAAGAGCTTCTTCTCCTCGGGCTTGACCTCGACGAGGCGCGCCGGCCGGCCGTCGCGCAGCAGGACGAGGCAGCGATCGACGAGGGCCAGCGTCTCCTTAGCTTCCTTGTCGCCGCCCTTGGCCTTCTTCTCCAGGGCGACCACGCGCTTCTCGAGGCTGTCGAGATCCGCCAGCATGAGTTCGGTTTCGATGATCTCGATGTCGTCGATGGGCGACAGCCGGTTCTCGACGTGGGTCACGTCATCGTCGACGAAGCAGCGCACCACGTGGGCCACCGCATCGCATTCGCGGATGTTGGCCAGGAACTGGTTGCCGAGCCCCTCGCCCTTGGACGCGCCGCGCACGAGCCCGGCGATGTCGACAAAGGTCAGCCGCGTCGGGATGATCTCCTTCGAGCTGGCGATGCCCGCCAGCGCGTCGAGTCTCGGGTCCGGCACCGCCACGTCGCCGACGTTGGGCTCGATGGTGCAGAACGGGTAGTTGGCGGCCTGCGCGGCCGCCGTCTGCGTGAGGGCGTTGAAGAGCGTCGACTTGCCGACGTTCGGCAGGCCGACGATGCCGCATTTGAAACCCATGGTGTCTTCGGCCTCTGATCGGGGTGCGTGGATCGGCGGCCGTTGAACCACGGCGGTGCGGTCGCGGTCTACAGCGGAGCGCGCCCCGGGGCGGCGAAGGCTCGCCGCCGCGACGGCGTCGGCGGGCGTCCGGGCGTCGCGGAGGTCCGGGCCGGGACCGGGCCCCGGCCCGTCACGCCGCGGTGTCGCGCGTCGCCAGGGCGGCCCGGGCGGTCGCCTCGGCACCGGTCTTGCGCCGGTGGGCCGCGGCATCCACCGCCTGCAGGTTGGGGAAGCCCCAATGGCGCAGCAGCTCGGCCCAGGGCTCGCCGCGCTTCGCCCGCCACACGATGTGGAGCGGCACGCGGTGGTCGACCTCCCGGTCACGCGGCAGGCGGCCGCCGGTCACCGGGCACCGCCGGCGCTGCAGCCGGCCCAGCAGCTTGGCTTGGCCGGCGGGGGCGTTCCAAACCTTCCAGGCCGCCACGCAGCAGCCGTGCCATCGCGCACGGCGGTTGACCCCCGCGCCCCACAGGTCCCGGTGCCAGCCGAAGCGGTACACCGGCTGGCCGCACAGGCAGCAGGTGCCCGGCCCGGCCGGGTGCGTGGCTTCGCGGAACGGCGTCGGCGGCGCGCGGAAACTGCGCGCGCGCCCGTCCCCGGGCGCCGACGCCAGGCGCCAGGACCACCCGTCCGGCACGGGGCTCAGCGCCGCCAGGGCGCGCGCGAGCCGATCGGCGCGGACCGGATGGTGGCGCCAATAGCTTTCCACCGCGAGGCGGGGCTGCGGCGGCACCAGCGGCCGGGCGTGGGCGTGGACCAGCACGGGGGCGGGGAACACCGCCGGAAGCGCCTTGGCGAGCCGCGCGCGGGCCAGCGCGTTGCGCTCCTCGCGCCAGGTGTTCGCCGGTTTGGGCCTCGTCTGCATGCTTCTTCGTGCGACGCGGCGGGGGACGGCACAAGCCGCGTGCCGCGGGCGCGACAGCCCCGCGCAAGCCTTCCGGCCTCAATGGGCGAGGTGACCTCCCGTTCACACCTGCGGCGGACCTGTGGCCGAAACACCTCGGTGCGGCGCTCAGGCGAGCCGGGCGCGGGCGAAACGGGCCCATTTCATCCCGCCGTCACAGGACGGCAGCAGGCTTCGCCGAGAGCACCACCCGCCGGAAGGGTCCCACGCCATGCAGAGCCGCCACCGCCTCCTGTCGACCGCCTCGCTGTCCTGCATGCTGCTGGGCTTCGGCGCGTCGGGGGTCCACGCCGACACGTCGACCGCCGCCGAGATCGCGCTGCTGAAGGCGCAGCTCAGGCGCCTCGAAGCCAAAGTCGACGCCCAGGAGCGCGACAAGAGGCAGGCGGCGCGGGACGCGCCCCGCGCCGCGCCGAAGCGGGCCGGCACCGCGTCCCCGGGTGGCACCGCCGTGGCGGTGAAGGCGGTGGGCGACCAGAACTACGGCGACGGGCCGACGCCGCTGTTCGTGGCCTGCCCCGAGAAGTCGCTTTGCTACAAGGGGCTTACCTTCACGCCGGGCGGGTTCGTGGCGCTCGAAACGGTGACGCGCCAGCACAACCTGTCGGCCGACATCGACTCGCCCTTCGGCGCGATCCCGTTCCGGCAGAGCCGTTCGGGCCGCCTCGGCGAGTTCCGCTTCTCGGCGCGCCAGAGCCGCATCTCCGGCCTCGTCGAGGGCAACCCGGATCCCTTCACCCACATCGCCGCCTACGGCGAGTTCGACTTCCTCGGCGCGGCCCAGACGGCGAACTCGAACGAGAGCAACAGCTACAACCTCCGCGTCCGCCACCTCTACACGACGGTGGACCGCTCGGATTACGGGCTGCACCTCCTCGCGGGCCAGACCTGGTCGCTGGCGACGATGTTCGCCAAGGGCCTCCAGGTCCGCAAGGAGAACATCCCGCTCACCATCGATGCCCAGTACGTGCCGGGCTTCGTTTGGGCGCGCCAGCCGCAGGTCCGGCTCGTGAAGGACATCAGCCCCATCCTCGCCGTCGGCATCTCGGCCGAGAACCCGCAGACCACCGAAAGCGGCGCGCTGCCCGCCACCTTCACCTACAATCAGGCGTCCACGGGCGGCGGCCTGTTCAACTCCGCCAATTCGCTGTCGCTCAACCACGCCCCCGACATCGTCGGCAAGGTGGCCTACGACCCGACGGTGGACGGCCACGACGTGCACGTCGAGGGGTTCGGCATCGGCCGCGACTTCTACAGCCGCTACAACGGCCGGAACCGCGACGTGATCGGCGGTGGGGGCGGCAGCAGCGTGCTGGTCGACCTGCTCCCGAAGGTCCTCAGCGTGCAGCTGTCGGGCGCGGTCGGCGCGGGCCTCGGCCGCTACGGCACGGCCCAGCTTCCCGACATCACGGTGAGCTCGAACGGCCAGGCCAAGCCGCTGTCGGAATCCATGCTGCTGGCCGGCGCCACGCTCCACGCCACGCCGGCGCTCGACTTCTACGCCTATGCCGGCATGGAACAGGACGCCCGCTCGTCGCAGGGCACGGTCGCCGGCGTGAACTACGGCTACGGCAACGCGCTCAACTCCAACGCGGGCTGCAACATCGAAGGGTCGGCGGCGACCTGCACGGGCAACAACCGCCTCGTCCGGCAGATCACGGCGGGCACGTGGGACACGTTCTACAACGGCGCCTACGGCCAGCTGCGCGGCGGCCTGCAATATTCCTTCACGCAGCGCTTCGCCTTCTCGGCCCTGCAGGGGGGTGCGCCGCATGCCGACGAGAGCACCGTGCTGACCTCCATCCGCTATTACTCGTTCTGATCCGAAACGGGCGGGACCGGCGCGGCAGCGCCGTCCCGGTCAGCAGCGGGCCCGGGGCTTCCGCCCCGACCCGTCGAGAGGTCCTCCGCCGCCCACCGGCCCACGGAACGGCCTCGCCATCGCGGCGCGGCCATGGCACGGAACGGCGGATCGACCCGCCCCGACGAGCCTTTCCAAGATGCCAGATCCGACGACGCTTTCCATTCTCGACCACGTCCGCCCCGAAGTGCGGGCGCTGCCGACGAGCGGCATCGTGGAAGTCTTCGACTACGGTCGGAACCGGCAGGGGCTGATCCCGCTCTGGGTCGGCGAGGGCGACCTGTCGACGCCGGGCTTCATCTGCGACGCGGCGGCGGCGGCCCTCGCGGCGGGTGAAACCTTCTACACCTACCAGGCCGGCATCCCGGACCTGAGGTCCGCCATCGCGGGGTACATGGAGGCGCATTACGGCCGCCCGTTCGACGGGGGACACTTCGGCCCGGAACGCTTCTTCGCCACCGTCGGCGGCATGCACGCCCTGCAGATCGCCGTCCGCCTGGTCGCCGGCACGGGCGACGAGGTGCTGGTGCCGACGCCGGCCTGGCCGAACTTCGGCGGGGCGCTGGTGGCGGCGGGCGCGGCGCCGGTCGAGTGCCCCATGCGGTTCGAGGGCGAGGCCGACCACGGGCGCTGGCGCATCGCCGTCGAGGACCTGGAGGCCGCCCTCACGCCGCGCACCCGCGCGCTCATCGTCAACTCGCCGTCCAACCCGACGGGCTGGACGGCGACGCACGGCGAACTGGAAGGGTTGCTCGCCTTCGCGCGCGCCAACGGCCTGTGGATCGTCGCCGACGAGATCTACGGCCGGTTCTTCCACGGCCCGGGCCCGCGTGCCCCCTCGTTCCACGACGTCATGCGCGCCGACGACCGCGTGCTTTTCGCGCAAACCTTCTCGAAGAACTGGGCCATGACGGGCTGGCGCATCGGCTGGCTGGAAGCGCCGCCGGAGCTCGGCCCCGCGATCGAGAACCTCGTCCAATATTCCACCTCGGGCGTGCCGGTGGCGACGCAGCGGGCCGCCGTGGCGGCCATCGCGGGCGGCGAGGACCTGATCCGGACGCAGGTCGAGCGCGCCCGCGCCAACCGCGACCTGTTGGCCGCCGCGTTGCGGGGTACGGGGCGGCTGCGCTGCGCCCTGCCGGACGGCGCCTTCTACCTGTTCTGCGGCTTCGACGGGGTGACGGACAGCCGCGCCCTCGCGCTGCGCCTGGTCGACGAGGCGGGGGTGGGCGTCGCGCCGGGGTCAGCCTTCGGCGCGATCGGCGAAGGCTTCGTGCGGCTGTGCTACGCGCGCCGGACCGAGGACGTCGTCGAGGTCGGCCGCCGCATCGCCGCCTGGCTGGCACGCTGACGCGGAGCGAGGCGACCACGCTGATCGCGCGACGGGGCCGGGCAGCGGGGCCGGCGGCGCGAGGGGGGCGTCGGCTACGGCCGCGCCCCGCGTGGTCGGCCGACGATGGCGGTCACTCGGCCGCGATCGCCCGGTCGTGCGCCGTGGTCGGGAGGTCGAGGGCCTGCCAAACCTCGCTCAGGGCTTCGGTCAGGGCCGCGATCTCGGCCCGGCCGTGGAACGGCGTCGGGGTGATCCGGAGCCGCTCGGTGCCCCGGGCCACCGTCGGGTAGTTGATCGGCTGGATGTAGATGCGGTGCTTCTCCAGAAGCCGATCGCTCGCGGCCTTGCACAGCTCCGCATCGCCGACGAAGACCGGCACGATGTGGGAGCGGTTCTCCATGACGGGGATGCCGGCGCGGAGCAGCGCGAGCTTGGTGTCGGACACGCGCGCTTGGTGGCGGGCGCGCTCCTCGCCGGATGCCTTGAGGTGGCGGACCGCCGCGGTGGCGGCCGCCGCCACGGCCGGCGGCAGGGCGGTGGTGAAGATGAAGGAGGGCGCGTAGGAGCGCACGGCATCGATCACCGCCGCGTCGCCCGCGATATAGCCGCCGAGCGTGCCGAACCCCTTGGCCAGGGTCCCTTCCAGCACGTCGACCTCGCCCATCACGCCGTCGCGCTCCGCGATCCCGGCCCCGCGGGGCCCGTAGAGGCCGACGGCATGCACCTCGTCGCAGTAGGTCATGGCCCCGTAGCGCCGCGCCAGCTCGGTGATGCGCCCGATCGGGGCCATGTCGCCGTCCATCGAATACAGGCTTTCGAAGACGATGAGCTTGGCGCGGTCCGACCCGGCGTCGCGAAGCAGGTCTTCGAGGTGGTCGACGTCGTTGTGGCGGAAGACCTGCTTCTCGCAGCCCGAACGGCGGATGCCCTCGATCATGGAATTGTGGTTCCACGCGTCGGACAGGATCAGGGCGTCGGGCAGCAGGCTGGCGATGGTGGAGATGCCGGCCAGGTTCGAGATCCAGCCCGACGTGAAGGCCAGGGCGGCGGACTTGCCGTGGAGGTCGGCGAGCTCCGCCTCGAGCGCCACCACGGGGTGGCTGTTGCCGGAAATGTTGCGCGTGCCGCCCGCGCCGGCGCCGTAGCGTTGCGCCGCCGTCCGCATGGCCGCGATCACGACCGGATGGCGCCCCATGCCGAGGTAATCGTTGGAGCACCAGACCATGACGTCGATCTCGTCGCCGCCGTGGTGCCAGGTGGCGCGGGGGAAGCGCTCCGCGTCACGCTCGAGGTCGGCGAAGACGCGGTAGCGCCGCTCGTCCCGCAACCGCGTCAGCGCGTCGTCGAAGAACTGGCGGTACTGCATCGCGAACCCTCATGATGACCAGGACGCGCGACGAGGCGCCCCCGATGGTCCGGCCTTCCACGGCCGCTGGTCCCAGCGGCGCGGCGGTGATGCCGTCGTCGATGAGCGAACCCTCATGTAGTGCGCCGTCCCGCGATGTGAAACATCCCCTCGGCCACCCCGTTGTGTCAAGCTGGCTTGACACCCGAGGCGGTCGGAGCCCGTGAAAAACGAAAACGCCGGCCCCTCGCGGAGCCGGCGCATCGTCGGTCTCGATCCGCGACGGCCGAAGCCGCCGCGGTCGTCGGATGGGATCAGAACGTCGGGGTGCCGCCGAACGGGGCGCCGATGACGCGGAACGGGGTCTGGGCGATCGTGCCGACGGCGCGGATCGGGGCGCCGATCAGCGAGAACGGGGTGATGGTGGGATCGCCGTTCTCGACGACGAAGATCGGGCCGGAACGGTCCACCGGGACCGGCGTGGCGAAGCCTTCGTCGATCTCGGCCTGCTTGGCGCCGGTGCCGACGTAGCGGACGGCGGTCACGCCACCCTTGCGGGCCGCGTTGTCGGCCGGGAAGATCCCGCCGAGGACCTGGAAGGGCAGGCCGACGACGGTCGAGCCGACGCCGAGAACGCCCGTGATCGGGTTGGCGACGACCGGGGCGGCGGCGACCGGGGCAGCGGCGACCACGGGGACGCCGGCAGCGCGACGGACCGTCAGCGGACGGCGCATGCGCTCGTTGTGCGGCTTGGAACCGCCGAGCGAGTTCGGCTGCAGGCCATCCGGGCCGTTGGTCAGGGTGCCCTGGGCGGAAACCGGGGCGCTGGCGAGCAGCATGAGGGCGAAGGAAGCGGCCACCGGGGCCAGCGCAGCCTTGGTGATGAAGGACGACATTTTAGATCTCTCCTGATCCGTTGGTGCTTGTTCTCAGTGCTTCGCGCTCATCGTTCGCTTGCCCCCCGCCCGAAGCATCGGACGGCGGAACCGCGCGCTCGCTTGTCCCGAAAACGTGCGGCCAAGCTTTTGGTTGCACGGATGGGGGGCGAGCGCCCGAATATCGCCGTCTTTGATGTTTTCGAGCTTCGCCACGACGTCACGCTGCGCTCGTTCGCTCACTCGAAACCAAATCGCTGCGGGGCCGGACAGAAACGCGCCATCAGAAGCCGAAGCCCTTTCCGAACGGCGGTTCCATCCTTCGGACACAATGTTTCAACGGTCAAGGCTCAGCTGCTGCCGGACCGCCCCCTATGGGCAGGCTGGTGAATGAAGCGGAAAGTTGTGTCTTTTCGGCCGCTTTTCGGGCCGCTCCGCGGCGCGGCGGAGCGGGCCCGGTCACACCACGACGGTCACGGTCTTGGCGGCCCGCGTCAGGCCGGTGTAGAGCCACCGCGCGCTGTGTTCGCGGAACGCGAAGCTTTCGTCGAACAGCACCACGTCGTCCCACTGCGAGCCCTGCGCCTTGTGGACCGTCAGCGCGTAGCCGAAGTCGAACTGGTCCGACTCGCGCTTCTGCGCGAACGGGATCTCCTCGTCGCGGCCTTCGAAGAAGGCCGGCAGCACGCCGACCCGCACGGGCTTGCGCTTGCCCTCCTCCTCGGGCTTCACGCTGAAGGAGAACTTGGCGCCACGGTCCGCGTGCACGGCGGTGACGATCCAGGTGCCGCCGTTGAGCAGGCCCTTCTTCTTGTCGTTGCGCAGGCAGACGAGCTTTTCCCCGATCTCGGGCTTGTCGCCGGCATGGCCGAGCAGCGTCCGCATGCGGCCGTTGTAGGCGCGGCGCGTCTTGTTGATGCCGACCAGCACCTGGTCGGACTGCATCACGGTCGGCGCCTCGATCTCGGCGCGGCGGATCACGCGGCTGTCGCCGTAGGTGCCGAGCGCCAGGCGCCCGCCTTCCCGCACCGTCATCGACATGCGGATGATGGGGTTGTCGGCCGCCTGCCGGTGCACCTCCGTCAGCATCACGTCGGGCGCGGCGTCGGTGAAGAAGCCGCCGCCCTTCACGGGCGGCAGCTGCGCGGTGTCGCCCAGCACCAGCACGGGCTTGCCGAAGCTGAGGAGGTCGCGCCCGAGCTCCTCGTCCACCATCGAGCATTCGTCGATGATGATGAGGTCGGCGTCGTTGGCGCTGGCCTTCTTGTTCAGGACGAAGGAGGGCGTCTCCTCCTCCTCGTCGCCCTGGGTGCGGTAGATCATCGAGTGGATGGTCGAGGCGCCCCGGCAGCCCTTCGACTTCAGGACCAGGGCCGCCTTGCCGGTGAAGGCCCCGAAGGCGACCTCACCGGGCGCGTCCTCGGCGATCTGCTTCGCCAGCGTCGTCTTGCCGGTGCCGGCATAGCCGAACAGGCGGAAGACCGGCCGGTCCGCCGCCTTCAGCCAGGCCGACACGGCCTTCAGCGCCGCGTCCTGCTGGGGTGACCAGGCCATGGCGCGCTCAGTTCAGCCCGCGCCGCTCGAGCAGCGTTTCCACGCTCGGCATGCGGCCGCGGAACGCCATGTAGGCCTCCTCGGGCGGGCGGGTGTTGCCGGCCGCGAGCACGTCGGCGCGCAGCTTCTCGGCCGTGGCGGGATCGAACACGCCGTTCTCCTCGAAGGCGCCGAAGCCGTCGGCGTCGAGCATCTCCGACCACAGGTAGGAATAATACCCCGCCGAATAGCCGTCGCCCGCGAAGACGTGGGAGAAATGCGGCGTGCGATGGCGCATCACGATGGCGGCGGGCATGCCGATGGCGTCGAGCGTCGCGGCCTCGATCGCCGCCGGGTCGACGCCGGCGCGAGCCTCCTCGGGCGTCAGGGTGTGGAACGCCATGTCGACGATGGCCGAGGCGCAATATTCCACCGTCGCGAAGCCCTGGGAAAAGTTGCGCGCCGCGGTCAGCCGCTCGAACAGCGCGTCCGGCATGGGCTCGCCGGTGTCGTGGTGCAGGGCGAAGCGCTTCAGCACCTCCGGGCGCGTCATCCAGTGCTCGTAGAGCTGGGACGGGAACTCGACGAAGTCGCGCGACACGCCCGTGCCGGCGATCGACGGGTAGGTGACGTCCGACAGCATGCCGTGCAGCGCGTGGCCGAACTCGTGGAACAGGGTGCGGGCGTCGTCCATCGACAGCAGCGTCGGCTCGCCGTCGCCGCCCTTGGCGAAGTTCATGACGTTGACCACGATGGGGCGCTGCCGCACCCCGTCCATGTTGTTCTGGCCGCGGAAGCCGCTCATCCACGCGCCGGAGCGCTTCGACGGCCGCGCGAAATAGTCGGCGAAGAACAGCGCCACCGCGGCGCCGTCGCGGTCCCGCACCTCGAAGGCCTTCACGTCGGGGTGGTAGACGGGGACGTCGGGCCGCGGCGTGAAGGTGATGCCGAACAGCTTCGTGGCGGTGTCGAAGGCCGCTTCGGCGATGTTGTCGAGCGCGAGGTAGCTCTTGATCTCGCTCTCGTCGAGGTCGTAGTCGCGCCGCCGTACCTTCTCGGCGTAGTGGCGCCAATCGTGGGGCGCGAGGGCGAAGTCGCCGCCCTCCTCCCGCACCACCTCGGCCAGCTTTTCCGCGTCCTTCGCCGCCTTGGCGCGGGCGCTGTCCCACACGCGGTCGAGCAGGCCGCGCACCGCTTCGGGCGTCTTCGCCATCGTGTCGTCGAGCTTGAGGTGGGCGTAGGTCGGGAAGCCGAGCAGGGCCGCGCGCTCGGCGCGCAGCCGCGCCATCTCGGCCACCACGGGCCGGTTGTCGTGCTCGCCCTGGTGCTCGCCGCGGGTCGCGAAGGCGCGGAACGCCGTTTCGCGCAGGTCGCGCCGGGCGGAGAAGCGCAGGAAGGGCTCGATCAGCGAGCGGCCGAGCGTCACGACGTGCCGGCCCGGCAGCCCGCGCTCGGCGGCCGCCTGGGCGGCGGCGTCGCGCAGGGCGGGCGGCAGGCCGGCGAGGTCGTCCTCGCCGTCGAGCACGAGGGTGAACGCCTTCTCGTCGTGGAGCACGTTCTGGCCGAAGCGCGTGCCGAGTTCGGCCAGGCGCTCGGCGATCTCCCCCAGCCTCGCCCGGTCGGCGTCGCCGAGCTTCGCGCCGCCGCGCACGAAGCCGTCGTAGGTGAGCTGGAGGACGCGGCGCTGCTCGGGCGTGAGGCCGCCCGCGTCGCGGCCGGCCTGCACGGCCTCGACGCGGGCGAACAGCTCCGGGTCGAGGCCGATCGCCTGCCAATGGCGCGCCAGCACCGGCGACATGTCCCGCTCGATGCCCTGCAGCGCGTCGTTGGTGTCGGCCCCCGCGAGGTTCCAGAACACGCCGCCGACGCGGCTCAGCGCCCGGCCGGCGCGCTCCAGCGCGCCCACCACGTTGTCGAAGGTGGGCGCGGACGGGTCGCCCTTGATGGCGTCGACCTCGGACCTGTGGTCCGCGATGGCGCGCTCGAAGGCGGGGACGAAATGCTCGGGCGCGATGGTGGCGAAGGGCGGGGCCCCGAAGGGGGTGTCCCAGGTCTCGAAGAAGGGGTTGGCGGACATGCGATCCTCGCTCCCGATGCGCCGGCGGTGCGGCGCGATCACGGATTGTTCCCCCTGGATAAGGGCTCGGGGCGAAGGGCTCAAGCGCGGCGTCGGGCCGCCGGCCCGGCGCGCGCCGAACCGCGGCGGGATCGCCGGCGTTGCCGTGCCACCGTCATGGAACCGTCATGTCACCAGCGCCCCGAACCCTCGCCGACCTCCCCGCCTTCGACCACGACCGCATCACCGTGGTGATCGAGACGCCGAAGGGGAGCCCCAACAAATACGGCTACGACCATGGCCTCGCGGCGTTCCGCTTGAACGCCGTGCTGCCCGAGGGAACGGTCTTCCCCTTCGACTTCGGCTTCGTGCCGTCCACGCTCGGCGAGGACGGCGACCCGATGGACGTGCTGGTGTTCCTCGACGCGCCGACGCCCGTGGGCTGCATCATCGCGACGAGGCTCATCGGCGTGATCGCGGTGCGCCAGAAGGAGGACGGGCGCTGGATCTCCAACGACCGCCTGCTCGCCGTCGCGGCCCAGTCCCACACGTCCGGCCACATCGAAACGCTCGACGACCTCAGGCCCCACCTGCTCGACGAGATCGAGGCCTTCTTCCGCCATTACGTCGGACTCCAGGGCCGCGAGATCGAAATCGGCGAACGCGGGGGGCCGGGACGCGCCCGCGAATTGCTGGAAGCCGGGATGGCGAGGGCCTGCGGGCGGCGCTAGGATGGAAGGAGCGTCCGCGCGGCGAACAGGATCGTCATGGAAACCGAGATCAAGCTTCTGCTGCCCCCCGCTTCCCGCGCGGCCGTCGAAGCCCACCCCCTGTTCGCCGCCGCGACGCCGCGACGCGTGCGCAACCTGTCCACCTATTACGATACCCCGGACTTCGCCCTCCGGGCCCGGGGCGTGGCGCTGCGGGTGCGCCGGGCCGGCGACAACTTCGTGCAGACGCTGAAGAGCCTCCACGGCGGGGCGAATTTCGCGTCGCGCGGGGAATGGGAATGGCCCGTGGCGTCGGACGCGCTCGATGCCGCGGCGGTCGAGCGCGACCCGGAAGCGCGGGCGCTGCTCGGCGGAGACCTCGGCCGGGTCGCGCCCGTCTTCGCCACCGACGTCGAGCGCGACATCCGCGTGCTCACCCTCGACGGCAAGACCACGGTCGAGGCCGCGCTCGACTCCGGCGAGGTGCGGGCGGGAGGGCGGTCGCAGCCCTTGAGCGAGGTCGAGCTGGAGCTGAAGGGCGGCCCGGTCGGCCCGTTGCTGAAGTTCGCCGCCGAGCTCGCCCGCGACGCGTCGCTGCGCTTCGGGCCGGACAGCAAGAGCGAGCGCGGCTATGCGCTGCTCACCGACGACCTGCCGCCCCATCCCGGCGCCGCCGACCTGGCCCTGCCGGCCGACATCGCGCTCCGCGACGCCTTCCCGGCTTTGCTGGCGGCTTCCGCGCGGGACTTCGCCGCCGACCTGTCGCCCGCGGCGCGCGGCGATGTCGAGGGCGTGCACCGGCTCCGCGCCGCCATCCGCAAGATGCGCACGCTGTTCGTGCTCTTCGCCCCCCACCTCGAGCCCGACGCGACCGCGCGCTTCGAGCGCGAGCTGCGCGACCTCGGCCGGGTGCTCGGCGGTGGGCGCGACTGGGACGTGTTCATCACCGAAACGCTCGCCGCGGCCGAGGGCGACCTCGGCGCCGACGCCGCGGCCGCCTTGCGCCAGGCCGCCCAAGCCCGGCGCGGGCGGGCCCACGCGGCCGTGGCGGCGGCCATCGACGGGCCCGTACCCACCGCGCTGCTGCTCGGCCTTTCGCTGTGGACGGCCGACGGGGGCTGGATGAAGCGCGAGAAGGACGGCGACGCGCGCTTCCGCGACCTCCTGCCGGACCTGCTCGACCGGCTGGAACGCAGGGCTCTGAAGCGCGGGCGCCGCCTGAAGTCGCTCGACGTCGAGGCGCTTCACGCCCTGCGCAAGAGCCTGAAGAAGCTGCGCTACGCCTGCGAGGACGTGAGTTCGCTCTACGCGAGCGGCGACGTCCACCGCTACGTCGGGGCGATCAAGAAGGTGCTCGGGAACCTGGGCGCCATCAACGACGCCGCCGTGACGGAGGAGCGCGTCGGCGACCTCGCGCCGGCCGACCATCCCGGGCTCGCCGAGCCGGCGGCGGCCCTGCTCGCCTGGAACGACGGGCGCCGCCGCGGCCACGAGCGCGACCTGCGCCGCCGCTGGCGCAGGTTCCGCCACGCCGACCCCTTCTGGAGCTGAGCGAACCCGCGTCCGGGGTCTGGGTCACAGCCGGTCTTCCGGCCCTTTGGCGAGACCGGCCAGGGTGAACAGGTCCACCGACAGCTTGGCGCCGATCACCAGGACGTCCGGGATGGGCTTCGGGCGGCTCGGCTCGCGGATCTGGTCCGGGCCGAGGATGTACTGGATGTTCGGCGTCAGGCGCGCATACGGGGCGACCTGGATGCCGTAGTTGAGTTCCAGGAACGTCTGCTGACGGTCGATGTCGTTCGTGCTCAGCCCCGCGGCGATGCGAGACGCGCGGATGCCCGCGACGCCGATATCGGAATAATGCTGGGTCGACACCACGACATCGAGCGAGTCGAGGGGGCGGCTCGCGAACGGACCGAGGTAGACGCCGCCGAGTTCGAACTCGTAGTCCTCCACCTGGTGGCCGCCCGTGCCCGCGATCGCGAGGGCGAAGACGCTGAGGCCGCGCGGCGAAGCGAGGTCGGGCCGATACAGATACTGGTCGAACCGCCCGTAGGCGGCGGTGCGGCCGAAGCGCTGCACGCCGGGCAGGCCGGTGAGGACGGGCGAGCCGCCCTGCCGGTCGAAGGCGGCGTCCGTGTAGGTCGACCGGTCGATGATGGCGCCGACGCCGTAATGGCGGGGATAGGGATCGTTCTTGAACGACGTGGCGTAGCCGAGTTCGAAGGGCACGTTGAAGCCGGTCGAGGGCGCAAAGAAGCCGACGCCGTGGTCCGCACGCGTGGTGCTCTCGGGCGCCACCTGATAGGCGCCGACATTGAAGAAGTAGCGATCCGTGAGCTGCGTCTTCAGCACGCCGGCCCAGGTCGGCGCCGGGAAGTAGGTGAAGTTGGTGTCGGTGAAGGCCACGGTCGGGCTGCCGCAGACCGAATTGTTCTGAAAGTTGCAGTAGTAGGGCGACCCCAGGAAGGCGGTCTGACCCGGGATGCGGCCGACCTCGACATCGACCCGATCGTCGAACAGCTTCTTCTCGAGGCTGAGATAGGTCAGCCGGTAGGTCTGGCCGCCGCCATAGATTTCCTGCACCGAGATGCTGTTGCCGATGAGGTCGTTGGACAGGCTGTGGCCGTCGCGCTGCGTGAAGATGCCGTGCAGGAAGGCGCCTGACACGCCGGCGAGCTTCTGCAGGTCGATGTCGGTGCCGAAGAAAAACTGGTCCGCGTAGCGCACGCCCTGGCGGATGCCGCCGACCGGGTTGCCGGCCGACTCCGACGTGTAGTTGGCCAGCATCGTGATGCCGTTGCCGAAATCCAGCGTGCCGGGCGGCAGCCCCGTGGGCGTGGTGGGCGAGGCCGAGGTGCCCTGGAGGTTGCCGACGCGCCGCGCGCCGCCGATGCCGCCCGCCGTGCCGCTGGCGCCCCGCGCGGCGCCCGGGCCCGTCGCGGCCGCGGTCCGCCCCGGCGCCGCGATCGGCTCGCCGGTCCGGCCCACCGCCCGGTTCGAGCCGACGGCGGCCGCGTGCCGGACGGGCCTGCGGGCCGCGCGCGGCGCCGCGCGAGGTGCGGGCGCCGCCGGAGCCGGGGGCGTGGGCGCGGCCTCCTGGGCCGGGGCGACCGCGGTCAGACCCAGCGTCCAGAGGGCGAGCATGGCCGCCATGACAACCCGATCCCGCCTCATGATGCCCCCGCCATCGTCTTCTTCCCCGAAGCGACGCGCTGCGCCCCACCCGGATTTCGCCGCATCATCGGGCCGGCGGAGGCCGTCTGACCACGGCTGAGATCGCACCGACGCGAGTTTCGCCACGTCTGTGGCCAGAACGGCGCAGTCCGGCTTCGGACCTACCCGTTCCCGTGCAGGCCGAGGAAGATCCCCGCGCCGGCGACGAGCAGCAGCAGCGGGTTGACCCGGCTCGCCATCAAAGCCGCCGTCGACGCGAAGGCGATGGCCTGGGCGAGCCAGCCGCCGTCGAGCGACTGCAGCAGCACGTAGACCGAGGCCAGGATCATGCCGGCCGCGACCGGCCGGAGCCCCCCTTCCAGCGCCCGCTGCCACAGCGCGCCCTGGTGGCGCTTCCACACCACCGCGACGCCGTAGATGAGGATGGCGGTCGGCCCGAAGATGCCGAGCGTCGCCGCGACGGCGCCCCAGAACCCCGCGACCTGCCAGCCGATCAGCGTGGCCAGCAGCGAGCCCGGCCCCGGCGCCATGCGGGAGATCGCGAAGGCGTTCAGGAACTGCGGCGCCGTCATCCAGTGATGCTGGTCGACCACCTGGCGCTGGATGGCGGCGATCACGGTCTGCCCCCCGCCGACGGTGACGAGCGACAGCGGCGCGAAGACGGCGAAGAGGCCGAGGACGGGGCCCCTCATCCGCGCCGCAACCGCGCGTATTCGAGGGCGATGCTGCCCAGGCCGACGCCCAGCACCACATAGACCAGCGGCTGGTGCAGCGGGCCGATCGCCACGAAGGTGCCCGCCATGATGGCCAGCGGCAGCCAGCGCCGCGGCACCCGCAGCGCCGTGGTGATGCCCATCGACGCGCTGAGCCCGATGGCCGCCGCCGCCGCGCCGTCGAGCGCCCAATGGGTGGCGGGAAAGCGCGACAGCGCCGCGAAGCCGGCGCTGATGCCGACGATCAGCACCGCGGCCGGCCCCACGATGCCCGCCACGCCGGCGGCGGCGCCGCGGAAGCCGAGCAGGCGGTGGCCGATCCAGATCGCCATGTTGGTGACGTTGACGCCCGGCAGCGCCTGCGACAGCGACAGCCCGTTGAGGAACTCCTCCTCGCCCACCCAGGCCCGGTCGCGCACGAACTCGCGCAACAGCCAGCCGCTCAGGCCCCCGCCGAAGCTCGTCAGCCCGATGCGGGAGAAGATGAGGAACAGTTGCAGCGCCGTCGGCTGCGGGGCGGCGGGGGTGGCGGGGACGGGCGCGTCGGCCATCGGGGTGCTCGGGGCGGCGGGTGAGCCCATCCTTAGGAGCGCCGGGCGGCGTCGCCAAGGTGTGAACCGCGCCGCCCCCTCGGCCCGGCCCGCAAACGCCGCCGGCGTCGGTCTGCCTCGCCAGGATCGCCGCCATGGGCCGAGGGCATCGCCGCACCCGCTTGACGGGCGGACCGCCGCTGGCGACATGGCGAGGCCCGTCGCGCGGTGCCTGCGACGCGGCCGAAGCCGAAGCCGAAGCCGAAGCCGGGCCATGACGCTCCTCGCCCACGTCCATGTTCTGGTCCACCTCGCCGCGCTGGCCTCCGTGGCGGCGCTGCTGTTCCGCGACCAGATCAAGCTGCGCGCCGTACTGCTCGTCAGCATCGCGCTCGCGCTCGCCAACAACTACGACGGCTCGGACGCGCCGGACTGGGAGGACCTGTTCTGGAACGCGGTGCTGTTCACCATCAACCTCGTCGTGCTGGCGCAGCTGGTGCTCGACCGCACCCACATCGGCTTGAGCGCCGAGGAGCGCCGCCTGTTCGACGCCTTCGGGCTGCTGACGCCGGGCGAGTTCCGCGCGCTGGCGCGCCTCGCGTCCTGGCACGATGCCGCCGGCGGCGAGGTCCTCACCCACGAGGGCAAAGCGCCGGACGCGCTCTTCTACGTGCTCACCGGCGGCGTTTCGATCGAGAAGGGCGGGCGCACCATCCCCTACGGCCCCGGCACGTTCATCGGCGAGATCGCCTTCCTGCAACGCGGGCCCGCGTCCGCGACGGTGCGGCTCGCCGCGGGCTCGCGCTACGTCGCCTGGCCCACGGCCGGGCTCGACCGGCGCATCGAAGGCCGGCAGGACCTCCGCCACGCCGTGACGCGCCTCATCAGCCACGACATGGCGCTGAAGGTCGGGCGCGCCTGACAGGCTTCTCCGGATCGGCTATGTGTCGGACAAATCACCCGGGAAGGAAACATCATGAGCTTCGCCACCTATCCGTCGCTGAAGGGCGCGACCGTCTACGTCACGGGCGGGGCAGCGGGCATCGGCGAGTACCTCGTGCGGGCCTTCGCCGAGCAGGGCAGCAAGGTCGGATTCGTCGACATCGATGCGGCGCGCGGCGCGGCGCTGGCGGCCGAGGTCGGCGGGGCGGTGCGCTTCGCGGCCTGCGACCTGCGCAACATCGACGCGCTCAAGGCCGCCTTCGCGACGTTGAAGGCCGAGGTCGGGCCGGCGGGGGTGCTGGTCAACAACGCCGCGCGCGACGACCGCCACGGCTGGGAAGCCGTGACGCCGGACTATTACGACGAGCGCATCGCCACGAACCTGCGCCACATGTTCTTCGCCACGCAGGCGGTGGCGCCCGACATGGTGGCGGCGGGCCGGGGCTCGATCGTCAACATGGGCTCGAACTCGTGGTGGGAAGCCGGCGGCGGCATGCCGGTCTACACCACCGCCAAGGCCGCCGTGCACGGCATGACGCGGAGCTTCGCCCGCGACCTCGGCCCCCATCGCATCCGCGTCAACACCGTGGTACCGGGCTGGGTCATGACCGAGCGGCAGAAGCAGCTCTGGGTCACGCCGGAGAAGCTCGACGCGCAGCTGAAGCGCCAATGCCTGCCCGACCCGATCGACCCCGTCTACCTCGCCCGCATGGTCCTGTTCCTGGCGTCGGACGACAGCGCCATGTGCACCGCCAACAACTTCATGGTCGAAGGCGGCTCCATCTGAGGCGGACGCCGGAGGGGCTGGGCCCCCTTCGGCGCTCGGGGCGTCGACCCGCTCGACCGTGGCTCGGCCACGCCCGTCGCGGGCCCCCTGCCCGTCATGGGACGGTGGTTGCAGGGGAGTCACCGTCTGTGGTCCGTAACGGCCTTTAGGCCAGCGGTCGCGCGCCGGGGCGGCCGGCGGCGATCCTGGAACTGGAAAAGCTCCATTGTCCGGCATTTGGAACGGATCGAGGTTCGTGGCGGGGTAAGGCTGCGCTTCGGCCGCCGGGTCCAGCCCGGGCGGTCGCCCTTGGACCCCCGACCCGAGCGAGATGCCTCCTTCGACTGCTGACCGGCGGGACGTCCTCGTCCGCGCCCTTCTGGCCGGCCCCGGCGCCGCCGTCGCCACCCTCCTGGCCGTGATGGGCCTGTCCGCCGCGCTGCCGCCCGGCCCGGCCGGGATCGACCCGATCACGATCCCGCTCGTGGCCCTGCCCTTCATCTGGGCGGCGCTGTTCTTCCACGCCTGCCTCGATCCCGCGCCGCGCCGCGCCGCGCTCGCGTCCCTGGCGCTCTGCGCCGTCTGCGCCGCGCTGGTGGCGCTGCGGCACGGGGGCGCCCCGGCGGCGGCCGTCCCGTGATCAGGCTTCCGGCCCGCGAACACCGGCGCCTCGTCGCGATCCACGGGTGGACGGGTGTCGGCCTCGGGCTGCTGCTCTACGTCGTGGTGGCGACCGGCACCGTCGCGGTGTTGGCGCGGGAGATCGGCGCCTGGTCGTCCGGCACCCTGGCGACGCGGGCGCCGCTGTCCCGGGCGCTCGACGCGGCCGTGGGCCGCGCCATCGTGGACGCGCCGCCGGGCTTGCGCGACACCGTCGACCTCAGCGCCGCCGCGGACGACCGGCTGGCCGTGTCGCTGCGCGGCCCGGCCGGGCCCGACGCCCGCGGGATCGACCTCGACGTCGCGCCGGACGGCGCGGTGCTGCGCCGCCGCGACGGGCCGGCCGCCGACATCGAGGACGCCGATCCGCCGGGGGCGCTCGCGGCCTTCCTGGTCGACCTGCACGTCCGCCTGTACGTGCCGGCGCCCTGGGGCTACGCCGTCACGGGGGTGGCGGGGCTCGCGCTCCTGGCCGCGGCTCTGTCCGGCTTCGCGATCCACCGCCACCTGCTCAAGGACATCTTCACGCTGCGGCGCGGCGCCCGGCCGGGCCTCACGGCGCGCGACCGGCACAACATGGCGGGCGCCTGGGCGCTGCCCTTCGCGGTCGTGCTCGCCGTCACGGGCTCGGTCTTCTCCTGGTCGGCCTCGGCGGGCTTCCCGGCCCTCGCCTGGATGTCCTACGGCGGCGACCGGGAAGCCCTCTTCGCCGCGCTCGCGGGACCGCCGCCGCCGGCCGACCCGACGCCGGCCCCGCGGGCCGACCTCGACGCCGTGATGGCCGATGCCGCGGCGCGGGCCGGTGCGGCGCCCACCTATGTCCGGCTCGCCCGCCCCGGCCGCGCCGACGCGCGGATCACCGTCTACGCCGCGCCGCCCGCAGGAGCGCTCACGGGACACACGCTGGTCTACGACGGCGCGAGCGGCACCCTGCTGGAAGACCGGCGCGCCTTCGGCCGCGTGGCGTCGGTGGGCGGCACGCTCTACGGGCTGATGGCGCCGCTGCATTTCGGCGACTTCGCCGGGCCCGCGTCGAAAGTCGCCTGGGCGGCGCTGGGGCTGTGTTCCTGCGTCGCCACCCTCGGCGGCATCCGCCTGTGGCTCGCGCGCCGGGACGACCGCGCCTCCGCCCTGCTGGACCGCTGCACCGCCATCGTCGGCCTGGGCCTGCCCTTCGCCACCGCGGGGGCGGCGGCGGGGTTCTTCGCCGGGCTGCCGGGCGGCGGCGGCCCGGGATGGACCGAGGCGGGCTTCCTCGCCGCAGCCGCCGCGGCGACCGTGGCGGGCATCGCCCTGCCCCGCCGCCGCGTCGGCCCGGCGCTGTCGGCCGCGACCGGGATCGGGCTCGCGCTGCTGCCCGCCCTGCGCTGGGCCGCGGGAGAGCCGGGCTGGGGCGCGGCGCTGGCCGCCGGCCGCCTCGCCGTCCCGTCGGGCGACGTGGCGGTGCTGGCGATCGCCGCGGCGTTCCTGTGGACGGCGGCGCCCGCCGCGATGCGGGACCGCCGGCCCTTCCGCCCGGGACGGGCCGTCCCGTGACGCCCTTGGTCCTCGCCGCGGCGAGCGCGGCGGCGCTCGCCGCGCTCGGCGTCGCCGATCCCAAGCGGCGGCGCGCGGCCGGGCTGGCGCCAGCGCGCCCGCGGCATCGCAGCGCCGCGCTCGGCGCGCTCGCCTGCTGCGGCCTCGGCATCGCGGCGAGCGCCGGGCCGGCGGGCGCCGTCACCTGGGCGGCCGCCGTCGCGGCCGGGGGCTGGGCGCTGGCGCAGGGGCTGGCCCTGGTTCCGGCGCCGTCGTGGCGGTCGATCGCGACGGCGGGGCGGTTCCGATCGCGGCCCGTGCCGGTCGCCCTGCCGGTCGTCGCGCTGATCTGCGCCCTCCTCGCCGTCGAGGGCCGGCGCGGCGCGCCCCCGGACGACGCCGCCGCCGACCGCGTCGCCGCGCTGGCGCTGCTCGACCGCCTGGAGCGCGGCGCACCGGCGCGGCGGGCCGCGGCGCCCTGCCTCGCCGCGCTCGCCTCCGCGCGGGACGGCGGCGGACTGCGCGACCTCCTGTCGGACCGCGCCGCCGCGGTCGTCCTGCCGGCCGATGGCGGTGCCGGCACCGACCTGCAGCGCTGCATCCTGTCGGCCGGGGGCGAGGGCGCCGCGACGGCACGCGGCGGAGACACCGCCACGACGACGATCGACGCCGACACGGCGTCGCGCGTCCATGCGCTCATCGCGGGCACCCTGGAGGACGCGGACGCCCTCGCCGCGCTGGCGCCGTCCGGCGGCACCGGGGCGGGGCTCGTGTGCCGCCGCCTCGCCGCGGCGGCCGGCCCCGACGTGGCGGGCTTCGTCGCGGCGCTGCGGCGGGACCGGGCCTACCCCAAGGCCGGCGACCTGCTCGAAGGCCTGCCGGCGCTCGAAGCGCTCATCGACGCGCGGCGGGCGAGGTCACCCTGCCCCGCCTGAACACCATCGCGGCGGGCAGCCGATCCGACGCCGCCCGCGCCCATCCGAAACCACGGAGTCCGACCATGACCCACAGGTGGCGCATCGCGCCCGTGCTGATCCCGCTGCTGCTCGGCCCCGGCCCGGCCGTTTCCCAGGCGGCCCCGCCGGCAGCGACCGAACAGGCGGCCCCGCCGGCGGCGGCATCCCAGGCGACCCCGGCCCCGGCGGCTCCCGACGCAGCCCCCGGCGCCCCGGTGGCGGCTCCGGCCCCGGCCCCGGCCGCCGCGGGCCTGCCGCACGACCTGTCGCCCTGGTCGATGTTCCTCAACGCCGACATCGTGGTGAAGGCCGTGATGGTGGGGCTGCTCGCCGCTTCCGTGGCGACCTGGACGATCTGGCTCGCGAAGACGATGCAGCTCTTCGGTGCCAAGCGCCGCGCGCTCAGGGGCCTGCGGGCGCTGGCCGGCGCCGACAGCCTCGTCGCGGTGACGCGGTCCGGCGGGCTCGGCGGCGGCCCGGTGGCGGCGCTGGTCGCCGCGGCGGCGGACGAGGTGTCGCGCTCGGGCGCCCTGCCGTCCGACGGCGTCAAGGAGCGCGCGGCGCTGTCGCTGGGGCGGATCGAGGCCCGCGGCGCCCGCGCCATGACGCAGGGCACGGGCGTGCTCGCCACCGTGGGCTCGGTGGCGCCCTTCGTGGGGCTGTTCGGCACCGTGTGGGGCATCATGAACAGCTTCGTGGGCATCAGCCAGGCCCACACGTCGAACCTCGCCGTGGTGGCGCCGGGGATCGCCGAAGCGCTGCTCGCCACCGCGGTCGGCCTCGTCGCCGCGATCCCCGCGGTGGTGATCTTCAACGGGTTCGCCCGCGCCACCGCGGGCTACAAGGCGCTGCTCGGCGACGCTTCGGCCGAGGTGATGCGCCACCTGTCGCGCGACCTCGACCGCCGCCCGTCGCTGCGCCAGCAGGCGGCGGAGTGATCCGGTGGCGGTGAAGCTCGGCCACGGGGACGACGAGGTCGGCGAGATCGCCGACATCAACGTGACCCCCTTCATCGACGTGGCGCTGGTGCTGCTCATCATCTTCATGGTGGCGGCGCCCCTGTCGACCGTCGACGTGCCCGTCGACCTGCCGACCTCGAACGCCAAGGTCCAGCCCCGGCCGGACAAGCCGGTGTTCCTGACGGTGAAGCGCGACCTGTCCCTGTCGCTGGGCGAGGAAGGCGTGTCGCGCGACGGGCTCCGGGGGCGGCTCGACGCGGAAACGGGCGGCGACCGCGACCGGCGCATCTTCCTGCGCGCCGACGCGGGCCTCCCCTACGGCGACCTGATGGGCGTGATGAACGGGCTCCGCGCCGCGGGCTACCTCAAGGTCGCGCTGGTCGGGCTGGAGGACACGGGCCAGGGCACGGCCGGGGCCGCGGCGTCGAGTCCGGCCCCGTGAGCGCCGTCGCGCTCCGGGACGGCCGCGAGCCCGGCGCCGCGCTGCGCTGGACCGCCGCGACGCTGCTGATCGCGGGGGTCCACGCCGGCGCAGGCTGGTGGCTCGTCGGCCACGCCTTCGCGCCGCCGCCTCCGCCCGAAGGCGTCGCGGGCGTGACGGTGGAGCTCGATCCCGTGTCGGTGCCGGTTCCCCCCACGGCCGACCCGAAGCCGAGGGAAGACTCCGGCCCCGGCCCGGAGGAGCAGGCCGCCGAACGCCCCGACGTCCCATCGGAGCCTCCGCCCGCCGTCGAGCCGCCCCCGTCCGCGGCCGAGGAGCCGCCCGCCGTGGAGCCGCCCGCCGTGGAGCCGCCTCCGCCCGTCGAAGCCGCGGTCGCGCCGCCGCCGGATCCGGCGGTGCCCGACCTGCCGCCCAAGCCCGATCCGGCTCAGCCTCAGCAGGTCCCGCCGCTCCTGCCGGAGGTGGTGCCGCCGCCTTCGCCGGCGCCGTCCGACGCCGTGCTGGCGCCGCCGCCACCGCGGCCCGTGCAGGTGAAGAAGTTCGCGCCACCGAAGCCGCCCAAACCGGTGCCGCCGAAGCCCGACCCTCGCGAGGTCGCGCGGCAGCAGGCGCGCGAAGCCGCCGCCGAGGCACGTCAGGAACAGCGTGAGCAGGCGCGGGCGAAGGCGGCCGCGGACGCGCGGGCCCAGCGCCAAGCGGCCCGGGCCGCGGCGACCCGCGAAGGCGGCGGCACGGACCGCGAGTCGGCCGCACCGCGGGCGTCAGGCGCGTCCGTGTCGGATTGGCATCACGAACTCCTGGCGCATATCGCCGCCTACAAGCCGAACGTCGACGTCGGTTCTGCAGGCACGGCGCGTGTCACCGTCACCATCGACCGCGGCGGTCGCGTCGTGTCCGTGTCTCTCGCCGGCAGCTCGGGAGACGGGGCGCTCGATCAGGCGGCCGTGTCCATGATGCACCGCGCCAGCCCGGTTCCGGCGCCGCCGCCCGAGCTGGGCCGTCAAACCGTGACGGTGCCGGTCCACTTCCATTGACGGGGGACGGCGCCCCATCGGCGCCGTCCCGATCAACGGGACGGCCTTGACGAACGGCCCGCCGAGGGACAGCTCCAGGGGAACCGGAGGCTCCACCATGACCCACGACGCCCAGTCCTTCCCCGTCACCCGCAGCGACGCGGAATGGCGCGCCATGCTGACGCCCGAGCAGTACCAGGTGATGCGCCGTCACGGGACGGAGCGGCCGGGCAGCTGCGCGCTGCTGCACGAGAAGCGCCGCGGCACCTTCTCCTGCGTGGGCTGCGAATCGCCGCTGTTCGAGAACACCGTGAAGTTCGAAAGCGGCACCGGCTGGCCGAGCTTCAACATGCCGATCGAGGGCGCCGTCGAGACCACCGAGGACCGGTCCCACGGCATGATCCGCACGGAATGCCATTGCGCCACCTGCGGCAGCCACCTCGGCCACGTCTTCGACGACGGCCCGGCCCCGACCTTCCAGCGCTACTGCATCAACGGCGTGGCGATGGCGTTCGAGCCGGCCTGACGGCACACGCGAAAACGCCCGCGGTTCACGCCGCGGGCGTCAGGTCCAGGGTTCCCTAGCAACTATTCGCGACCGCCGCCGTGCCGGAACGATGTCCGCGTCACGCGACCGGCGGACGCGCGGCCCGGATCTCCGGGATCAGGCCCTCGCCCGTCACTGCTCCACGTCGGCGCGGTGCTTGGCTTCCTGCTGCTGCATGTAGCGCGGGTTGGATTCGTCCAACTTTTCCTCGGGCGCCTCGGCGGTGGCCTTCACGGACTTGACCGGCTTCATGTAGCCCTTGGGGGGCTGCGTGAGGAAGTCGCGCGTGGGCTCCTGGCCGGCGACGAGCTTATCCTGCTTGTCGGGGTTGGCGGCGCGATAGGCGTCGCTCTGGCGGTCGAGCTCCTCGCGGCTCAGCAGCATGCAGTGCTGGCCGTCGTTGCCGCAGTTGTTCGGGCGGACGGGCTGGTCGTCCTCGGTGGCGGCGATGCGGCCCTTCATCTGCTCGTCGCGGGTCAGCATCCCGCCGTGGTCGCTGAGCGACGGGTCGAGCGTGTGGGGGGCGTGGGCCTCGGCAGCCTCCTTGCGCTTCTTCAGGACGTCGGGGTCCTGCGGCCAAGCGGCGACGTGCTTGACGCCGCCGACCTGCGGCTTCGGCAGTGCGGCATCCTTCGGCAGGACCAGCGGGGGCCGCTCGCGGTATTGGATGTCCGGCGAAGCATCGCCCTTGATCAGGCCGACGGAGCCCAGCACCGACGAGAACACGTTGGCGTAGCCGTCGTCCGCCGCCCGTGCGCCCGACGAGGCCGCGACGCACAGGCCCAGCAGGCCAGCCGCCACCGCCATCCCGCGACGATCGCCCTTCGATGCCGGCATCAACGTCTCCACCTCAGCGCATGGAACAAAATTCAGACCACGCCTTATGCCGTCACGATCGCGGCGTTTTGGCGGCGCCGAGCGCCGCCGTCGGCTTCTCGGGAAACGCGACCCACTCGAGCAGCAGCAGCACGACCCCGGCCGTGATGGCGCAATCGGCCCCGTTGAACACGTACCAGTGGAACCCGCCCGCGTGGAGCGACACGAAGTCCACCACGGCGCCGTAGCTCACGCGGTCGACGAGGTTGCCGAGGGCGCCGCCGATCAGCAGCCCCAGCGCCACGCAGGTCGGCGCCGTGCGGCTGCGCGCCAGCCACACCGCCAGCGCCAGCGACGCCGCGAGCGTGAGGCCGACCAGGAGGCAGCGCCCGGCGTCCGTGTCCGACGTCAGCAGCGAATAGGACACGCCGCGGTTCCAGGCCATGACGAGGTCGATGCCGGGGGCCACCCCGTAGGGCGAACGCTCCGGCAGGTCGAAGCCGCGCAACAGCCACAGCTTGGACGCCTGGTCGGCCGCGAAGGCCAGGACCGCGACGGCGGCGCCCACGGCGCGCGGGTCGGCGCGGGTCGCGCGCATCACGGCAGGCGGCCGGAGGCGGCGAGCTCGCGCAGCGCCCGGGCGTCGCGCGGCGTCACGTCCGGGTAATCCGCGTCGGATCCGACCAGCGGCGTCACCTTCCATGAGCGGGCGCAGCGGCGCCCTTCGGCGCGGGCCGGCATCACCGCGACGCCGGGCACGTCCGGCAGGCGAAAGGCCTCGGCCGGCCCTTCGCCGCCCTCGATCGCGATGTCCGAGGTGATGCACACTTCGGCGAAATCGACGCCGTCGAGCAGCGCCTTCAGCTCCGGATCGGAGACGAAGACGCGCGGCGCGGCTTCGAGCGACGATCCCATGCGCTTGCCGGCCCGCTCCAGCTCCAGGGCGCCCGTGACGGCGCGCCGCGCTTCGCGGATGCGCCGCCAGCGCGCCGCCAGGGCGTCGTCGAACCAGGCCTCGGGCATGTCGGGGAAGAGCTGGAGGTGGACCGATCCGCGCTCCGACGGGTGCCGCGCCAGCCAGGCCTCTTCGGCGGTGAAGGACAGGATGGGCGCCAGCCACACGGTCAGCCGGTCGAACACGGCGTCGATGGCGGTCAGCGCGCCGCGCCGCGCCGTGCTGGAGATCGGGTCGCAGTAGAGCGCGTCCTTGCGGATGTCGAAGTAGAAGGCCGACAGGTCGCTCGTCATGAAGGCGCCCAGCGCCGACAGGATGCGGGTGTAGTCGAAGGCCGCGTAGCCGGCCCGCACGGTGCGATCGAGTTCGGCCAGGCGGTGGAGCACGAAGCGCTCGAGCTCCGGCAGTTCCGCGTGGGGCACGGCCTGCCCGGCTTCCGCGTGGTCCAGCGTGCCCAGCATCCAGCGCAGGGTGTTGCGCCACTTCTTGTACGTCTCGACCGTGGTGGCGAGCACCGTCTTGCCGAGGCGCTGGTCGCCGGCATAGTCGGCGCCCGCGACCCACAGGCGCAGGATGTCGGCGCCGGACGCCTTGATGACCTCCTGCGGCGCCACGACGTTGCCGAGCGACTTCGACATCTTGCGCCCGTTCTCGTCGAGCGTGAAGCCGTGGGTCAGCACCGCGTCGTAGGGGGCGCGGCCCCGGGTGCCGCAGGATTCCAGCAGCGACGAGTGGAACCAGCCGCGGTGCTGGTCGGAGCCTTCGAGGTACATGACCTCGTCGTCCCCGCCGTCGACGCGGCGGCGCAGGCCCGCGAACTGCGGGAAGGTCTTGGGGTCCTCCAGCGTGAAAGCGTGGGTGGAGCCGGAATCGAACCACACGTCGAGGATGTCGTCGACCTTGCGCCAGCCTTCGGCGACCCTGTCGCCGAGGAAGCGGGCCGCCGCCCCGTCCTCGTACCAGGCATCGGCGCCTTCGACCTCGAAGGCGGCGATCACCCGGGCGTCGACGGCATCGTCCCGCAGGATCTCGGCCGTGCCGTCGGCGCGGTCCCGCACGAAGATGGCGATGGGCACGCCCCAGGCCCGCTGGCGCGACACGACCCAGTCCGGCCGGTTGCCGATCATGCCGGTGATGCGGTTCTCGCCGGCGGCCGGCACCCATCTGGTTTCGGCGATCGCCTGCAGCGCCACGCCGCGCAGCGTGTCGGGCGCGTTGGCGCCGTGGGCCGCGCCGGCGCGCGCCGGCGCGCCCGGCACGGTGAAGGGCTGGTCCATGGCGATGAACCATTGCGGCGTGTTGCGGAAGATGACGGGCTTCTTCGAACGCCAGGAATGCGGGTAGGAATGCTTCAGCCGCCCACGCGCCACGAGCGTGCCGGCGGCGAGCAATGCCGCGAAGACGGCCTCGTTGGCGTCGCCCTTGGCGCCCTTGTCGGTGAGGACCCGCTTGCCCTCGAAGCCCGGCGCGTCGGCGGTGTAGAAGCCGTCCGCGTCGACCGTGTAGGGGATCCGGGTGTCGACGTCGCGCGCCTGCAACGCCCGGGTCGAGGCGAGCCACAGGTCGAAATCCTCGCGGCCGTGGCCGGGCGCGGTGTGGACGAAGCCGGTGCCGGCTTCGTCGGTGACGTGGTCCCCGGCCAGCATCGGCACGGTGAAACCGTAGCCCGGCATCGTGGCGGCCAGGGGATGGGCGAGCTGGCCGACCGACAGCGCTTCGGCCGACACGTCGGCGACGCGTTCGAAGCCCTCGACGCGCGCCGCCTTGAACACGCCCTCGGCCAGCGTGTCGGCGAGCACGTAGCGCTGGCCGACCTTGGCCCAGTTGTCGTCCGCCGCCGCGGTCACGCGGTAGAGCCCGTAGGACACCTTCGGCGAGAACGCGACGGCGCGGTTGCCCGGCATGGTCCAGGGCGTGGTGGTCCAGATGACCACGCGGGCCGGCATCATCTCGCCCGCGGCATCGTGGCGGAACGCCAAGGCGTTCCACTCGGCGGCGCGGTGGTCCAGCACCGCGCCGCTGGCCGGCACGGTGGCGCAGGAAAAGGCGGCGAAGACCGTGTCGGAGGTGTGATCCTCGTATTCGACCTCGGCTTCGGCCAGCGCGGTCTTCTCCACCACGCTCCACATCACCGGCTTCGAACCGCGGTAGAGCAGCCCGTTGCGGGCGAACTTCATGATCTCGCGGGCGATGTGGGCTTCGGCGTCGAACGCCATGGTGGCGTAAGGGTGGTCCCAGTCGCCCACGATGCCGAGGCGCTTGAACTCTTCCCGCTGCACGTCGAGCCACCCTTGCGCGAAGGCGCGGCATTGCCGGCGGAACTCCACCACCGGCACGGCGTCCTTGTTGCGGCCCTTGGCGCGGTATTCTTCCTCGATCTTCCATTCGATCGGCAGGCCGTGGCAGTCCCAGCCCGGCACGTAGTTGGCGTCGCGCCCCAGCATCTGTTGGGACTTGGTGACGAGGTCCTTCAGGATCTTGTTCAGCGCGTGGCCGATGTGGATGTTGCCGTTGGCGTAGGGGGGGCCGTCGTGCAGCACGAACTTCGGCCGCCCCGCGCCCTGGGCGCGCAGCTGGCCGTAGAGGTCGATCGCGGCCCAGCGCGCCAGGAGTTCGGGCTCCTTGGCGGGCAGGCCGGCCCGCATCGGGAAATCCGTGTGGGGCAGGAACAGCGTCTTGGCGTAGTCGGGGCCGGCCGGGTCGGCGGGCGGGGAAGCGTCGTTCATGGGGGACCGGGAGGCTGGCGGCGAGGCGGGATCCCGTGCGGGCGCGTCGCGTCGAGATGCGGGATGGCGGACGAGCGAAAGGTCCCGTGCGGGGCGAGCGTGTCGCTCAAGCGCCGCACGGGCCCATAATCGGCGTGATCCGGGCCCGCGTCGTCATGGCGGTGACGTAGCAGCCTGCCACGGAGATTGGAAGGCTTCCGTTCTTTCGGCCGGCCCGGATCCCGCCGTAACCGAACTCCATGCTCGCGCATTCACCCCGCTGGAGCCGCCGGCCGGGACCGGCGGACTCGCGTCAGCGTATCGGCAGCGGACGGGGACGGCCTTCGGGCCGCCCCGCCGCGCCACCTCAGGAGGACCCTCGACCCATGGGGACACCGATGGAACCCCACGTGTGGAACATGTTCAAGCGCCGCGAGGAGGGCGAGATCTGGTGCGCCGTGCCGGCCGACGCGGCCGTGCCGCGCTTTCTCTTCTCCGGCGATTGGAACTACGGCGGCCAGCACCCGGAGCGGCACGCGCTGCCGGGCTTCCAGCGCTCCGTCGCGCACCAGGCCGTGCGCATGAACGGCTTCTACCTGTTCCAGCTGCTGCGCGCCGCGGCCTGAACGCCGGGATCCGGCGGCCCGACGCGGCCGCCGCCTTACAATAAGCCACAACGCGTCGTGGGATGGGACGGTGATCGTGCATCGCGTCGGCGGGGTCCGGGCCCCGTCGGCGCGATGCATCAGGGTCGGGAGACGCGGCGTCGATGCAGCGCCCTTTGTTGTTGGTGGTGATCGGCGGCCTCGCGGCCTCGGGGGCGGCCGTCGCGGCCGGCGCCCTGTGGTACGAACGGCCGACGCGCCTGACCGTCGCGGTGTCGCAGACCGACGAGCCGGACCGCGCCCTGATCGATTCCGCGACGCGGCTGCTCAAGCGCAGCCGCAACCCCGTGCGCCTGCAGGTGCAGCTGGTCGAGAACGCCAAGGCGGCCTCCGAAGCGGTCGACGCCCACCGGGCCGACCTCGCGGTGATCCGAACCGACGTCGCCATCCCGGGCGACGCCCAGACCGTGGTGATCCTGCACCGCGACGCGGCCGTGCTGGTGGCGCCCGCGTCGAGCGGCCTGAAGGGCATCGCCGACCTGCCGGGGCACGCAATCGGCGTGCTGCGCATGGGCGCGGGCAACCGCAGCCTGCTGTCCACCATGCTGGCGGAAGCGGACCTTTCGCCCGACAGCGTCGTCCAGGTGGAGCTGAAGCCCGAGGAGGTCGAGGGTGCGCTGCGCGCGAAGCGCGTCGCGGGGGTGATGGCGGTCGACGTCGTGTCCAGCTCCGCCCTGCGCGCCATCGTCCGCACCGTGGCGGCCATCGACCCGCCCGCCGCGGCGGCGCCGGCGCCCGCGAAATCCGGCGCCCGGGGCGCCAAGGTCGGCCGGACGGCGGCCAAGGCCGGCGCGAAGGGCAAGGCGCCCCCGCCGAAGGACGACGATGACGACGACAAGGACGAAGCGGAGCTCGCCAAGGGGACGGTCGTCTTCATCCCGGTGGCCGAAGCCGAGGCCATCGCGGCCCGCTCGCCCGCCTACGAGAAGTCGGAGGTCCTGCGCGGCATCTTCGGCGGCACGCCGCCCCGCCCCGGCAAGGACTACGACACGCTCAGCATCACGCACCGCCTCGTCGCCAACGAGGACGTGTCTCAGGACCTCGTGGGCGGACTGACGCGGTTCTTCCTGACGGAGAAGGGCCCCATCGCCGCCACGGCGCCGATCGCCATGCGGATCGAGGCGCCGAGCACCGACAAGGGCGCGTCCCTGCCGGTCCACGCCGGCTCCGCCGCCTACATCGACGACGACGAGCAGACCTTCTTCGATCGATACAGCGACATGATCTACATCGGCGCCATGCTGGTGGGCGTGCTGGCGTCGGGGATCACGGCCGTGATGGGGCGGCTCAACGGCGCGCGCTCCTCGGCGCTGGAGGGGGTCGTGCACCGCCTCGTCGAGATGATGGCGGCCGCCCGCGCGGCGGGCTCGGCCGAGGAGCTCGACGCGCTCCAGGAGGAAGCCGACCGGTTGATGACGGCGGTGCTCGACGGCGCCGCGTCGGGCTCCGACGACCGCCGCCTCGCCGCCTTCGGCCTGGCGCTCGACCAGGTGCGGGCGGCGGTGCGCGACCGCCGGGCGCAGATCGGCGCCGAGCCGAAGCCGGCCGAGGCCGTGGCGATGCGGCTGGCGGCCGAATGACCGGGCCCGTCCCGACGCGGCGCCCGGCCATGCCGGTTGCACTGCACCATGGAGGGTTCCCAAGCGCGGCGGGATGATGTAGGACGAACGCGCTCACGGGCGGCAACACGCCCGGTCGCGACGGCGCCGCACCGCCTCCCCTTTCCCGGCGGTGCCGCCCGCGACGGCGCGCTGAAACGCTTTGCATCCCCGAGACCGGCCCCTCCCGCATCCCGCGCGAGGGCTGGTCCTCCACGCGTTCGGTCCGGCCGGTCCCTCGACAGGGCGGGATCGGCCGCACGGACGAGGCCCGACGAGACCCATGAAGCTCCGCAACATCGCCATCATCGCCCACGTCGACCACGGCAAGACGACCCTGGTCGACAAGCTGCTCCAGCAGGCCGGATCGTTCCGCGAAAACCAGCGCGTCGCCGAGCGCGTCATGGATTCGAACGACCTCGAGAAGGAGCGCGGCATCACCATCCTGGCCAAGGTCACGTCCGTGGTCTGGCAGGACACCCGCGTCAACATCGTCGACACCCCCGGCCACGCCGACTTCGGCGGCGAGGTCGAGCGCATCCTGTCGATGGTGGACGGCGTCATCGTCCTCGTGGACGCCGCCGAGGGCCCGATGCCGCAGACCAAGTTCGTGGTCGGCAAGGCGCTGAAGCTCGGCCTGCGCCCCATCGTGGCGATCAACAAGGTCGACCGCCCCGACGCCCGCATCACCGAGGTGGTCAACGAGGTGTTCGACCTGTTCGCCGCGCTCGACGCCAACGACGACCAGCTCGACTTCCCGATCCTGTACGGGTCGGGCCGCAACGGCTGGATGGCCGACGCCCCCGACGGCGCGCAGGACGGCATGGCGCCGCTGTTCGACCTGGTGCTGAAGCACGTCCCCGAGCCGAAGGTCGAGGAGGGCGAGTTCCGCATGCTCGGCACCCTGCTCGAGTCGAACCCCTACCTCGGCCGCCTCATCACGGGCCGCGTGTTCTCGGGCTCGATCAAGCCGAACCAGAACGTCAAGGTGCTCGACAACGACGGCAAGGTCGTCGAGACCGGCCGCGTGTCGAAGATCCTGGCCTTCCGCGGCATCGAGCGCACCCCGATCGACGTGGCCGAAGCCGGCGACATCGTCGCCATCGCGGGCCTGACCAAGTTCAACGTCGCCGACACGCTCTGCGTGCCGGAAGTGACCGAAGCGCTGCATGCCCAGCCGATCGACCCGCCGACGCTGTCGATGACCTTCCTGGTCAACGACTCGCCGCTCGCCGGCACCGAGGGCGACAAGGTCACGAGCCGCGTCATCCGCGACCGCCTGATGAAGGAGGCCGAGGGCAACGTCGCGCTGCGCATCTCCGATTCGCCCCAGGCGGACAGCTTCATCGTTGAAGGCCGCGGCGAGCTGCAGCTCGCCATCCTGATCGAGACGATGCGCCGCGAAGGCTTCGAGCTCGGCATCTCGCGCCCCCGCGTGGTGTTCCGCCAGGACGAGGCGACCGGCGAGCGGCTCGAGCCGATCGAGGAGGTCATCGTCGACGTCGACGAGGAGCATTCGGGCGTCGTCATCCAGAAGATGAGCGAGCGCAAGGCCGACATGCTCGAGATGCGGCCGTCCGGCGGCAACCGGCTGCGCCTGGTGTTCCACGCCCCGACCCGCGGCCTCATCGGCTACCAGGGCGAGCTGATGACCGACACCAAGGGCACGGCCATCATGAACCGGCTGTTCCACGCCTACTCGCCGTGGAAGGGCGAACTGGCGGGGCGGCGCAACGGCGTGCTGTTGTCCAACGACGCCGGCGAGTCCGTGGCCTACGCCATGTGGAACCTCGAAGACCGCGGCCCGATGATGATCGAGCCCGGCTGGAAGGTGTACCAGGGCATGATCATCGGCCAGCACACCCGCGAGAACGACCTCGAGGTGAACGTGCTGCGCGGCAAGAAGCTGACCAACATCCGCGCCGCCGGCAAGGACGAGGCCGTGCGCCTGACGCCCCCGATCCGCATGACCCTGGAAAAGGCGCTGGCCTACATCGAGAACGACGAACTCGTCGAGGTGACGCCGAAGTCGATCCGCCTGCGCAAGACCAAGCTCGACCCGAACGAGCGCAAGCGCGCCGAGCGCTCGAAGGAACTGGTGGACTGAGCGAAACCCGATCGCGGCGATCCCCGCGCCAGCGGGGATCCACAGACCGGGATCGATGTGGGGCGGCCTCCGGGCCGCCCTTTTTGCGTGGACCCACTCGTTGCTCGACGGTGTCGTCCCCGGCCGGGCAACCGGGCCGAACCCCGGGGCGCCTCATCCGGCGGCTCGGCCGGTTCCCGGCTCGGGGCCGGGACGACAGCCCTGCGGCCCCCGGGACGGCAGCGTCAGTGCGCGCCCTGCGCCCGGCCGAGGCGCATCGTCAGCTCGGCCTGCAGCCTCAGCGCCTGCTTGACCCGCGCCGTGCCGGCGGCGATGTCGCGGTCGAGCGCGTCGAGGCGAACGCGGGCCTCCTCGGTGCCGCGCGCCACGAGGGCGTCGCGCAGCTCCCACAGGCGGGACAGCAGGGATTCCGCGTTGCGCTGCTCGGCGCGCTGCGCGTCGATGACGACTTCCAGCGCTTCGGCGTCGCGGACCACGTCCACGGTCGATCTCGGATCCATCGGTCCTCCCTCTCGTGACCTTCCCTGCCCCGGCCGCCGCCTTCTCCGTCGCGCGAGCGCGGCGCCCGGGGTACAGGGTGGAGATGGAACGCCCGGAACGTGGTCTCGTTGCGGCGATGGCGGTGGCACTCGGCCGCGGCCCGAACCGGGGACACGCATGCGCATCGACACGGTGATCCGCCGGGCCGACCTCGGCGACGGCCGCGGCCCCATCGACATCGGCATCGCCGGCACGCGCATCGCCGCGCTGGAGCCGCGCCTCGCCTGCGAGGCCGCCGAGGTCGACCTCGGCGGCAGGCTCGCGCTGCCCGGCCTCGTCGACACCCACATCCACCTCGACAAGGCCTGCCTCGACGACCGCTGCCCCTGCGGCGGCGCGCTCAAGGACGCCGTGAAGAGCGTGTCAGACGCCAAGAGGCACTTCACGGAAGAGGACGTCTACGCCCGCGCGGCCCGCGTCCTGGAGATGGCGATCGCCCACGGCACCAACCGCATGCGCAGCCACGTCGAGGTCGACCCCCGGGTGGGGCTGACGAGCCTGCGCGCGCTGCACCGCTTGAAGCGGGACTACGCCTGGGCGATCGACCTGCAGCTCTGCGTGTTTCCGCAGGAAGGGCTGCTCGACGATCCCGGCTGCGACGCCGTGCTGGTGTCCGCGCTCGACCTCGGCGCGGACCTCATCGGTGGCGCGCCCTACATCGACCGGGACAGCCACGGCCAGATCGCGCGGATCTTCGACCTCGCGCAGGAGCGAAACCTCGACGTCGACCTCCACCTCGACTTTTCCCTCGACGCGTCGAGCCTCGACGTCGACGAGGTGTGCCGCCAGGCGGAGCGGCGGGGCTGGGGCGGCCGCACGGCCATCGGCCATGCCACGAAACTGTCCGCCCTGCCCCCCGAGCGGCTGGCCGCCTATGCCCGCCGCCTCGCCGGCGCCGGCGTCGCCGTCACGGTGCTGCCCGCCACCGACCTGTTCCTGATGGGACGGGACAGCGACCACGACGTGCCGCGCGGCGTCGCCCCGGCGCACCGGCTGGCCGCCGCCGGCGTCACCTGTTCGGCGGCGACCAACAACGTCCGCAACCCCTTCACGCCCTACGGCGACGGCTCGCTGGTGCGCATGGCCAACCTGTTCGCCAACGTGGCGCAGGTGGCGGGCGAGACGGACCTCGCCGCCTGCCTCGACCTCGTCACCGGCTCGGCGGCACGGGTGATGGGTCTCCCCGACTACGCGATCGCGGTCGGCGGTCCCGCGACCTTCGTGGCCTTCGACGCGACGGGCCGCGCCGACATCGTGGCGGGGATAGTGGCTCCGGAGATCGGCTTCAAGGACGGGCGCCAAACCTTTCTGCGCCCGCCGGCGCGGCTGACGTCGCCGGCCGGCGCGGCCGCGATGCAGCGTCGCGACGGATCGACGGCGAGCGGGGCGTAGCCGCCGCGTCGCGCTGCGACCGGTGGGCGCAAGGCGCCGGTTATCCCCAAGGGGCCCGGAACCGCGCAGGCGGCGGATCGCTTGTGGCCGCACGGAAGACGGCGCGGCGATGCGCGACGCTCTCACCCGGCCATCGACAACGAGGGACGAACGCCATGGCGACGAAGAACGCGAGCAATCACCAGGGCCAGGTCAAGGATCCGGAGCACGACGGCCGGCTGAAGGGCCACACGGGCGGCGAGGCCCCCAAGGCCCACGCCGAGGGCACGCATCCCGACGAGAAGGGCCACGCCGAGCCCAAGAAGACCGCGGCCGCCAAGAAGCACGAGGACGAGGCGGCGCACGAGGAGCACGCCAAGAAGGCCCCGGCCAAGTCCCACAAGGAGCCGGCGCACGAGGAGCCCAAGAAGGCCGCCGCCAGCAAGGACGAGCCCGCCAAGGACGCGCCTGCCAAGGGCGGAGCTTCCGCCGAGGACGCCGACCTCAAGTCCCGCGAATACACGGACGCGCAGGGCAACGTCCACCACCACACCAAGGCCTATATGGAGAGCCACAAGGGCGAGTGATCGCCCCCTCCGCGGGTCGACGAGGGGAGGCCGGTCCGGTTCGGGCCGGCCTTCTCCGCATCGACGGCCCGTCTCCGGCCCCGCGGCTTGCGCGGGGAGCCGCCCCGCGCTAGTCCCGGCCCGTTCCTTGCGAGGGTTTCCGACCCTCCCCAACCGGCCGAAGTCGACCCATGCAGCAGCCCGCGAAGAAGATCAGCCGCGTCGTCCTGGCCTATTCCGGGGGTCTCGACACCTCCATCATCCTGAAGTGGCTGCAGACCACCTACGGTTGCGAGGTGGTGACCTTCACGGCGGATCTCGGCCAGGGCGAGGAGCTGGAGCCGGCGCGCCAGAAGGCGCTGCTGCTCGGCATCAAGCCAGAAAACATCTTCATCGAGGACCTGCGCGACGAGTTCGTGCGCGACTACGTGTTCCCGATGTTCCGCGCCAACGCGCAATACGAGGGGCTCTACCTGCTCGGCACCTCCATCGCCCGGCCGCTGATCGCCAAGAAGCAGATCGAGATCGCCCGGCGGGTCGGGGCCGATGCCGTCTGCCACGGCGCCACCGGCAAGGGCAACGACCAGGTGCGCTTCGAGCTCAGCTATTACGCGCTGGAGCCGGACATCCAGGTCATCGCGCCGTGGCGCGAATGGGACCTCACGTCCCGCACGGCGCTGCTCGACTTCGCCGAGAAGAACCAGATCCCCATCGCCAAGGACAAGCGCGGCGAGGCGCCCTTCTCGGTCGACGCGAACCTCCTGCACGTGTCCTCGGAGGGCAAGGTGCTGGAAGACCCGGCCGAGGAAGTGCCGGACTACGTGTTCTCCCGCACGGTGTCGCCCGAGCAGGCGCCGGACAGGGCGACGGTCATCGAGATCGGCTTCGAGCGCGGCGATCCCGTGTCGATCGACGGCGAAGCGCTCGGGCCCGCGGCCCTGCTGGCGAAGCTCAACGAGCTCGGCCGCGAGAACGGCATCGGTCGGCTCGACCTCGTCGAGAACCGCTTCGTCGGCATGAAGTCGCGCGGCATGTACGAGACGCCCGGCGGCACGATCCTGTATTTCGCCCATCGCGGCATCGAGCAGCTGACGCTCGACCGGGGCGCGGCCCATCTCAAGGACGAGCTGATGCCGCGCTACGCCGAGATGATCTACAACGGCTTCTGGTTCTCGCCCGAGCGCGAGCTGCTGCAGGGATTGATCGACCGGAGCCAGGAGTTCGTCACCGGCACGGTGAGGATGAAGCTCTACAAGGGCTCGGCCTCGATCATCGGCCGCTCCAGCCCCCATTCGCTCTACGACCAGGACCTCGTCACCTTCGAGGAGGGCGCTGTGGCCTACGACCACCGCGACGCGGCGGGCTTCATCAAGCTCAACGCGCTTCGCCTGCGCACCCTCGCCAAGCGCAACCGCCGCGGCGCTTGAGCGCCGGCACGGCGGGGGCCGGGCGATCGCGCCGCTCGGGCTTCCGTC
Source organism: Lichenibacterium minor (assembly GCF_004137685.1). GTDB lineage: Bacteria > Pseudomonadota > Alphaproteobacteria > Rhizobiales > Beijerinckiaceae > Lichenihabitans > Lichenihabitans minor. The sequence goes on from NZ_QYBB01000001.1 coordinate 400,183, forward strand.
GGTTCGAGCGGTCGGGCCCGGCGGGTGTCGGACATCCGCCGAGCAGGTGAACTCAGGCGCCGCCGACGTCGGCCGAAGCGCCGAGGACCGCGGCATCGTCGATGCGCCCGCCACGGCCCGGCGGGCCGCGTGGCGGGCGCGGTCATTCCGCCTCGCCGTCCACGATCCGCTTCGCCAGGCCGACGGGAAACCCCGCCCGCACGAGGGCGCGCACGTCCTTGTCGCGATAGGGCTCGCGCTCGCCGGGGCGGTAGGGCCCCAGGCGCTTGCGCTGCGCCAGCCGCGCCGCCTGGGCGGGTTCGTCGAGGTCGAGCGCTTCCGCGACGCTCGGCTCGGCCACGTCGACGTCCTGGCGCCCGAGGTCCGCCTTGATGCGCCAAGCCGGCAACCCCTTGCGGGCCAGCGCCGCCGCACGGCCGCGGCCATAGGCGGCGTCGTCGATCAGGCGGCCGCGGGTCAGGCGGTCGACGACCCCGTCGATCAGCGCGCGCATCTCGGCCGGCTCGGGCAGCGGCGCGTCGTTGAGCTCGCAGCGGCGGCGCACCTTGCGCTCCAGCACCTCGCGCAGCCGCGCCGTGGAAGCGGAATAACGGGCGAGGTAGAAGCTCGCCATCCGCATCAGGGCGTCCGGCGACACGGCCGGCTTCGGCGCGCGCCGCCCGTCCGCCGCCCCGGCTTCATCGACCGGCCGGCCCCGCGGCGCTTCGGGGACGTCGTCCCACAGCAGCACGCCCGCGCGGGCGTCCGGATCGCCCGCGGCGGCTCCCTCCACCGTGGCGCGATCCTTCGCGGTCGGAGCCCCCATCGCCGGGTCTTCCCTCAGCCGGCGCGGGCCGCGTCGTTGAGGAGCCGCGACACCGTGCGCTCCAGCGGCCCATGCCACTCCGGCAGGCTGATGCCGTAGACGCGTTCGAGCTTGGAACAGTCGAGACGGGAATTGGCGGGTCGCCGCGCCTGGGTGGGGAACTCGGCCGTGGTGATGCGGTTGACGGTCGCGCTCGGGCCCCCCTTGGCGCGCGACGCCGCGAAGACCGCCTCGGCCACGTCGGCCCACACCGCCTCGCCCCGCGCCGCCATGTGGAACACGCCCGTGAGGTCCCGGTTCTCGGGCTCGGCCGCCATCCGCGCCGCGACGGCGAGCAGCGTCGTCGCGATGTCGAGCGCCGACGTCGGGCAGCCGTGCTGGTCCGCCACCACGCTCACGTCCGGCTTGTTGCCGGCGATGCGCAGCATGGTGCGGACGAAATTGGCCCCGTAGGGCGCGTAGACCCAGGCCGTGCGTAGGATCGCGTGGCGCGGGTTGGCGGCCGCGACCGCGCGCTCGCCCGCGAGCTTCGAGCGGCCGTAGGCGCCGAGCGGGCCGACGGCGTCGTCCTCGCCATAGGGTTCCGGCTTCGACCCGTCGAAGACGTAGTCGGTCGACACATGGAGCACGGGGAGGCCCAGCTCCGCGGCCGCCGCCGCGACGGCGCCCGCGCCGGCGCCGTTCACCGCTTCGGCGAGGTCCGGCTCGGATTCGGCCTTGTCCACCGCCGTGTAGGCGGCGGCGTTGATCACCGCCTCGGCCCCCGCGTCGCGGATGGCGGGCAGCACCGTGGACGGGTCGGCGAGGTCGAGGCCCGGACGGCCGAGCAGCACGACCTCGTGGCCGTGTCGCCCGGCGATCTCGCCGAGCGCGCGGGCCACCTGCCCGTGTCGTCCCGTGACGGCGATGCGCATGCGGCTCAACCCTTCTTCGCAGTGGAGGTCTCGGCCGCGCCGAGGCCGAGGCGCTCGCCCGAATAGACGCCCTCGCGCAGCGGCTTCCACCACCATTCATTGTCGAGGTACCACGCCACGGTGCGGCGGATGCCGCTGGCGAAGTCTTCGCGAGCGCGCCAGCCGAGTTCGTCCTCGAGCTTGGTGGCGTCGATGGCGTAGCGCTGGTCGTGGCCCGGCCGGTCGGTCACGAAGTTGATCAGCTCGCGCCGCGGGCGGGCCGCAGGGCGCAACTCGTCGAGCACGTCGCAGATGGTCTCGACCACTTCGAGGTTGGTGCGCTCGTTGCGGCCGCCGACGTTGTATTTTTCGCCCAGCCGGCCCGTGGTGAGGATCGTCCACAGCGCGCGGGCATGGTCTTCGACGAACAGCCAGTCGCGGATGTTGTCGCCGCGGCCGTAGACGGGCAGCGGCTTCCCCGCCAGCGCGTTCAGCGTGACGAGCGGGATCAGCTTTTCGGGAAAGTGGAACGGCCCGTAGTTGTTGGAGCAGTTCGAGATGACGACCGGCAGGCCGTAGGTCCGCATCCAGGCCTGGGCGAGGTGGTCGGAGGCGGCCTTGGAGGCCGAATAGGGCGAGGACGGGTCGTAGGGCGTCGTTTCCTCGAACAGGCCGTCCGCGCCGAGCGAGCCGTAAACCTCGTCCGTCGACACGTGGAGGAAGCGGAACGCCGCCTTGGCGTCGGCGTCGAGGCCGGACCAATGGGCGCGCGCCGCTTCGAGCAGCGAGAACGTGCCGACGATGTTGGTCTGCACGAAGTCGCCCGCGCCCGTGATGGAGCGGTCGACGTGGCTTTCCGCGGCGAGGTGCATCACGCCGTCGGGGCGGAACTCGGCGAAGAGCGCGTCGAGCGCGCCCCGATCGACGATGTCGGCCCTGGCGAAGCGGTAGTTCGGCAGGTTCGACACCGGCCGGAGGCTTTCGAGGTTGCCCGCATAGGTGAGCTTGTCGACGTTGAGCACCTCGACGCCGAGCTCGCCGGCGAGGTGGCGCACGACGGCCGAGCCGATGAAACCGGCGCCGCCGGTGACCAGGACGCGCTTCACGGGCGTGCTCCGAAGGTGAAGATGGGGGGCAGGTCGGCGAGCTTCGGCTGGCGGGTGTCCTTGTCGGACAGCAGCGCGGCGCCCGGCGCCACGGGCCACTCGATCCCGAGGGCCGGGTCGTCCCACGCGATGCCGCCGTCGGCGGCGGCGGAATAGAAGTCGGTCACCTTGTAGGCGATGATGCTGTCGGGCTCGACGGTGCAATAGCCGTGGGCGAACCCCGGCGGCACCCAGAGCTGGTCGCCGGTTTCGGCCGACAGCGTGGCGGACACGTGGCGCCCGAAGGTGGGCGAGCCGGTGCGGATGTCCACCGCGACGTCGAAGATCGCCCCCTTGATGGCGCGCACGAGCTTGCCCTGGGCGGCGGGCTCCCGCTGGAAATGAAGGCCGCGCACCGTGCCGACCGCGGCCGACAGCGCCTCGTTATCCTGCACGAAGGCGACGTCGACGCCCACCTCGCGCGCGAAGGTGCGGGCGTTGAAGCTTTCGACGAAGTAGCCGCGCGCGTCGCCGTGCCGCTTCGGCCGAAGCAGCACCACGTCGGGGATGGCCAATCTCGTCGCCTGCATGTCGGGGTCCTCGCCGCGAGATCGGGCTCGCATCAAGGGGCGGGATACAACAAGACGCGGCGGTCCGCACCCCCCGGCGGCGCGATGCGCCGGACGGGCTCCGGCCCGGGCCACCGCCGGTCGGCGGGCTTTCACGCCATGGGGCGACACACGGCCGCCCCGCATGTCATCAGGGCGTCACGGCCGAAGTCGGACAGTCCGGCGCGGGGTGGACGAACGGATGGCCGAGGCGAAGCGCGACATGTTGGACACGAGGCAACCATCGGCCACGGCGGCCCTCGTCGCCGCATTGATCGACGCCATGCCGGAGCCCGTGCTCGCCGTCACGGGCGAGGGCCGCGTGCTGGCCGCCAATGCCCCGGCCAAGACCGTGATGCCGGCCCTGCGGATCGGCGGCGACCTCACCCTGGCGCTGCGCGACCCCGACATCCTGGACGCGGTCGACCGCGTGCTGATCTCGGGCCAGATCGAGCAGGTGTCGTGGCGCGACCGGGTGCCCGTGGAACGCGTGTTCGACGTCACGGTCGCGCCGCTGGACAGGCCCGACGAGGACCGGGCGCTCGTGCTGACGCTGCGCGACGTCACGGAATCGCTCCGCATCGAGCGCATGCGCGCCGACTTCGTCGCCAATGCCAGCCACGAGCTCCGCACGCCGCTGGCGTCCCTGCTCGGCTTCGTGGAAACCCTGCAGGGTCCGGCGCGGGACGACGCCCGGGCCCGGGACCGGTTCCTCGCCATCATGGCCGACCAGGCGCGACGCATGGCGCGGCTCATCGACGACCTCCTGTCGCTGTCGCGCATCGAGCAGAACCTGCACGTCCGGCCCAACAAGCCCGTCGACCTCGCGCTGGCGGCGCGCCACGTCGCCGAAACGCTGGGGCCCCTCGCGGCCGAAAGCGGCACGGCGATCGGCGTGGAAGCGGGGGAGCCCGTCGTGGTGGCGGGCGACCACGACGAACTCCTGCGCGTGGCCGAGAACCTCGTCGAGAACGCGATCAAATACGCGGACGGCCGCGTGGAGGTGAAGGTGCGGGTGCAGCGCCGCTCGGGCGTGCTCACGGTGCGGGATTACGGGCCGGGCATCGCGCCCGAGCACCTGCCGCGGCTGACGGAACGCTTCTACCGCATCGACGCCGGGCAAAGCCGCGCCAAGGGCGGAACGGGCCTCGGGCTCGCCATCGTCAAACATATCGTGGCGCGGCACCGCGGTCGCCTGCAGATCGATTCGGACCTCGGCCACGGCACGCTCATCACCGTGGCGATTCCGCTGAAGACCTGATTTCGCGAGCCTGCACAGACATTTGCACTGTCATAATCCCGTCAGCCGCTTGTCGTAAAACCAACTCGCGTTTCGGCTACGACTTCGGCCGCCATCGCCGGGGCGACCACGCCCGCGCGACGGGACGAGACCTGTTCGACGACAGAACCAAGGCGGATCATGACCATGAAACTCATCGCACGCGCGGCCCTCGCCGCCACCGTGCTGGGCGCCGGCGCCGCTTCGGCCCGCGCCGCCGACATTTCCGGCGCCGGCTCGACCTTCATCTACCCGGTCTTCGCCAAGTGGGCCGATACCTACAAGAAGGACACCGGCACGGGCATCAACTACCAGTCGATCGGCTCGGGCGGCGGCATCAAGCAGATCAAGGCCAACACGGTCACGTTCGGTGCCACGGACGCGCCGCTGGCCGAGAAGGACCTGAACGACGCCGGCCTCGTCCAGTGGCCGATGATCATGGGCGGCATCGTGCCGGTCGTGAACCTCGACGGCGTCAAGGCCGGCGACATCACCCTCGACGGCCCGACCCTCGCCAAGCTGTTCATGGGCGAGATCAACACCTGGAACGATCCCGCGATCGCCAAGCTCAACCCCGGCATGAAGCTGCCCGAGACCGCGGTCGTGGTGGTGCATCGCTCCGACGGTTCGGGCACGACCTTCAACTTCACCGACTACCTGTCGAAGGTGTCCGCGGACTGGAAGGGCAAGGTCGGCGAGAACACCGCGGTCGAATGGCCCGTCGGCCTCGGCGCCAAGGGCAACGAGGGCGTGGCCCAGAACGTCGGCAACACCAAGGGCGCGGTCGGCTACGTCGAATACGCCTACGCCAAGCAGAACAACCTCGTGTCCACCAAGATGGTGAACCACGACGGCAAGGCCGTCGCGCCCGCCATGGACACCTTCTCGTCGGCCGCCGCCAACGCCGATTGGGAACACGCCCCCGGCTTCTACCAGATCCTGACCGACCAGCCGGGCGCGCAGTCCTGGCCGATCACGGCCTCCACCTTCGTGGTGATGCACAAGGAGCCCAAGGACGCCGCGGCCTCGGCCGAAGCCCTGAAGTTCTTCTCCTGGGCCTTCAAGAACGGCACGAAGGAGGCCGAGGCCCTCGACTACATCCCGATCCCGCCGAAGGTCGTGACGCTGATCGACGCCAAGGTGAACGGGTCCATCATGGCCGGCGGCAAGCCCGTCTACGACATGAAGTGAGCGGGACGGGCGTCCAGCCCCGACCGCCGATCCCCGCGGGCCGCGGCCCATGGGGATCTTGACCGGCCCGTCGTCCGAGGGCCGCCACCCCGGACGCGCGCCGGGCCGGACTGCCCCGTGCAGGACGGCCGGCCCGCGTCCGGCTCCCCGCCCCGGATCCCCGCCTCCGCGGGGGTGGGCGGCGGGGGACCACGTCGCCCCACCGAGGATCTTCAATGGCCGACATCACGATGCGGGACCGGCCCGCGCGCCGCAGTGTCGATGCGGGACGCGCGGCCGTGCTGTCGCGCTTCCGCACCGTCGATTCCATCTTCGCGGGAATGACCCTCGGCGCGGCCCTGCTGGTGCTGGTGCTGCTGGGCGGCGTCATCGTTTCGCTGGTGATCGGCTCGATGCCGGCCTTCCGGGCTTTCGGCCTGCGCTTCCTGTACACGGAGGTGTGGAACCCCAACGACGACGTCTACGGGGCGCTCGGCGCCATCTACGGCACGGTCGTCACCTCCGTCATCGCCATGGTGATCGCCATCCCGGTCGGGATCGGCATCGCCGTCTTCCTGACAGAACTCTGCCCCTTCGCGCTGCGCAAGCCGATCGGCATGGCGATCGAGCTGCTCGCCGGCATCCCCAGCATCATCTACGGCATCTGGGGCCTGTTCATCTTCGCGCCATTCCTGCAGACCCACGTGGAGCCGGCGCTGATCGCCGTGCTGGGGCCCATCCCGGTGCTGGGCGCCCTGTTCCAGGGCCCCCCCTACGGCATCGGCGTGCTGACCGCCGGCATCATCCTCGGCATCATGGTGCTGCCGTTCATCTCCTCCGTGTCGCGCGACGTGTTCCAAACCGTGCCGCCTGTGCTGAAGGAGGCGGGCTACGGCCTCGGCTGCACCACCTGGGAGGTGATGAAGAACATCGTCATCCCGTTCTCCCGCACGGGCGTGATCGGCGGGGTGATGCTGGCGCTCGGCCGCGCGCTCGGGGAAACCATGGCGGTCACCTTCGTGATCGGCAACGCGCACCGGATCTCCTCGTCGATCCTGCTGCCCGGCACCACCATATCGGCCGCCATCGCCAACGAGTTCACCGAAGCGGTCGGCGACCTGTACACCTCGTCGCTGATCGAGCTCGGCCTCATCCTGTTCGTCATCACCTTCATCGTGCTGGCGATCGCGCGCTACATGCTGCTGCGCATCCAGCGCCGCGCCGGAGCCTGATCCCATGGCGGTCTATTCGCGGAAGCGGCGCATCGAGAACGGCGTGTTCCTCGCCCTGTCCTTCGGCGCGGCGGCGCTCGGGCTGGTCGCCCTCGTGTTCATCCTCGCCGCGCTGCTGTGGAACGGCGTCGCGGGGCTGAAGCCGAGCGTGTTCACGCAGATGACGCCGCCCCCGGGCTCCGCCGGCGGCCTGCTCAACGCCATCTACGGCTCGGTGGTGATGACGGTGCTCGGCCTCGCCATCGGGGCGCCGGTCGGGCTGCTCGCCGGCACCTACATGGCCGAGCACGGCCGCTACGCGAAGCTCACCGTCGTGGTGCGCTTCCTCAACGACATCCTGTTGTCGGCGCCGTCCATCATCATCGGCCTCTTCGTGTACGAGGTGGTGGTGACGCGCCTCGGCCACTTCTCGGGCTATGCGGGCGCCCTCGCGCTCGCCATGCTGGTGATCCCCGTCGTGGCCCGCACCACGGAGGACATGCTGCTTCTCGTGCCGAACACGCTGCGCGAGGCGGCCTCCGCCATGGGGCTGCCGCGCTCGCACGTGGTGTGGAAGGTCGCCTATGCGGCAGCCCGGCCCGGCATCGTCACGGGCCTGCTGCTCGCCTTCGCCCGCATCTCCGGCGAAACCGCGCCGCTGCTGTTCACCGCGTTGAACAACCAGTTCTGGACCACCGACATCTCCGGCCCGACCGCCAGCCTGCCGACCGTGATCTTCCAGTTCGCGCTGTCGCCCTACAAGGATTGGCAGCAGCTCGCCTGGACCGGCGCCCTCATCATCACCGCCACCGTGCTGCTGCTGAGCATCGCGGCCCGTTCTCTCGGCTCCACACGAACTGCGAAATGAGGACCGCGACATGACCCACGATGCCGAGCCCGTCACCACCGCGGCCCCGCCGCGCCCGGCCGCCGACCAGGACCGCGCCAACAAGATCGCGGTGCGCGACCTCAAGTTCTTCTACGGCGACACGCTCGCCCTCAAGGGCGTGTCGCTGAACCTCGAGGCCAACAAGGTCACGGCCTTCATCGGCCCCTCGGGCTGCGGCAAGTCGACCCTTCTGCGCGTGCTGAACCGGATGTACGACCTGTATCCGCGCCAGCGCGCGGAAGGGCAGGTCCTGCTCGACGGCGAGAACATCCTCGACCCGAAGACGGACCTCAACCTGCTGCGCGCCCGCATCGGCATGGTGTTCCAGAAGCCGACGCCCTTCCCCATGTCGATCTACGACAACATCGCCTTCGGCATCAAACTCTACGAGAAGGTGTCGAAGTCGGAGCTCGACGGCCGCGTCGAGACGGCGCTGAAGGGCTCGGCCCTGTGGCCAGAGGTGAAGGACAAGCTGGGCGCCAGCGGGCTCAGCCTGTCGGGCGGCCAGCAGCAGCGCTTGTGCATCGCCCGCACGGTGGCGCTGAAGCCGGACGTGATCCTGCTCGACGAACCCTGCTCGGCGCTCGACCCGATCTCGACCGCCCGCGTCGAGGAGCTGATCGACGAGCTGAAGGGCCAGTACACGATCGCCATCGTGACCCACAACATGCAGCAGGCGGCCCGCTGCTCGGACTACACGGCGTTCATGTACCTCGGCGAGCTCGTGGAGTTCGCCGACACGCATCACATCTTCACGTCGCCGACGCAGAAGCAGACCCAGCAATACATCACCGGGCGATTCGGCTGAGGCCGAGTCGAGAAGGACCTCGCGCCATGGCCCAGCACACCGTCACCTCCTACGACCAGGAACTCGAGTCCCTCGGCCGCAAGATCGCCGAGATGGGCGGCATCGCCGAGAAGATGCTGTCCGACGCCATGGACGCGCTGTCGGGGCTCGACGTCGATCTCGCGCAGTCGGTCGTGATCAGCGACGGGCGGCTCGACCTCCTGCAGCGGGACGTCGAGGCCGCCTCGATCATGACGATCGCGCGCCGCCAACCCATGGCGGTCGACCTGCGCGAGATCGTCGCGGCGATCCGGGTGTCGGGCGACCTTGAGCGCGTCGGCGACCTCGCCAAGAACATCGCCAAGCGCGCCATCCTCATCGCCGGCGAACAGCGGGTGCCCCGCGCCGTGATCGGCCTGCGCCACATGAACGAGCTCGCCGCCAACCAGCTGAAGGACGTGCTCGACGCCTATGCGGAGCGGGACGTCGAGCGCGCCCAGGCGGTCTGGACGCGCGACGCCGAACTCGACGCGCTGGAGAACTCGATCTTCCGGGACCTCCTCACCCACATGATGGAAGACCCGCGCAACATCTCCTTCTGCACGCATCTGCTGTTCTGCTCGAAGAACATCGAGCGGGTCGGCGACCACACCACCAACATCGCCGAAACGGTCTTCTACCTCGTCACCGGCGGCACGATGCCGCTCGACCGCCCGAAGGCGAGGCCCGGGGCGAGCCTGGCGGCGCCGGTCGAGGCGCAGGACGAGCCCTGACGCGCCGGACCCGTCCACGAAGCGCCCGCCGGACCGCGGCGGCGCGCCCTTCGGGAGTGTGAAAGATGAACGTGATGCGCAGCGCGCCCGCCAAGGCGCCACCGGGCGGGACCGCCCCCCACATCCTCGTGGTCGAGGACGAGCAGGCGCTGGGCACGCTCCTGGCCTACAACCTCGAGGCGGAGGGCTTTTCCGTCGAGCGGGCGGAGCGCGGCGACGAGGCCGAGTTGCGCCTCAACGAAGCCGTCCCCGACCTGGTGATCCTGGACTGGATGCTGCCGGGCGTGTCGGGGCTGGAAATCTGCCGGCGCCTGCGCGCGCGGGAAGCGACGCGCACGCTGCCCGTCATCATGCTGACGGCGCGGGGCGAGGAAGCCGAGCGGGTGCGGGGGCTCTCGGTCGGGGCCGACGACTACGTGGTGAAGCCCTTCTCGGTGCCGGAGCTGATGGCGCGGGTGCGCTCGCTGCTGCGGCGGTCGCGGCCCGAGCGGGTGGCGAGCCGGCTGTCCGCCGGGGACCTCGACCTCGACCGCGAAACCCGCCGCGTGCGCCGCGGCGTGCGCGACATCCACCTCGGCCCGACGGAGTTCCGCCTGCTCGACTACCTGATGGAGCGCCCCGGCCGGGTCTTCTCGCGCTCCCAGCTGCTCGACGGGGTGTGGGGCCAGGCGGTGGAGATCGACGAGCGCACGGTGGACGTCCACGTCGGGCGGCTGCGCAAGTCCCTGTCCCGCGGCCGCGAGCGCGACCCGATCCGCACCGTGCGGGGCGCGGGCTACAGCTTCGACGAAACGTTCGGGAAGGCGTGAACCCGACTCCCCAGGACGCTCGGCGGGCCGGAAGAGTCGGGGACCGGCTGCGGGTAGGATCCCGGCAGGAAAGATGCGGAGCCCGTCGGCGCGGGCGCCCCGGGCCGGACCGCGGAGGGCGGAGCGACCAGCCATATCATCCCGGCCTCATTCTCGCGTGCCACGGTGGCGAACGGTGCGGGGCTTCGCATCGCCGAGGTGCCGCATGGGTCCGCTGTTTCGACGATTTCTGGCCGATCGGTCGGGGGGCTCGGCCATCGAACATGGCCTCATCGTCGCCATGATCGCCTGTGCTCTCATCGGCACGCTGCAGAACATGGGCGTGCAGCTCAAGGCCAATTTCGGGAAGATCGCCGCGGCCCTGAAGTGACCGGGTCGACACGGGCCGGCGTCGGGCCGAGGCCATGTCCCCGCCCACGCGCTGCGGCCCGACCGCGGACCGTCGCGCCGGCGGAGCCCGTCGGCGCGGGCGCCCGCAAGGCGCTCCCGGCGCGGTTAACCGAGCGTTAAGTTCGGCGGCCTATCGCCGTCCCATCGGGGGATCGCCCCGATCCGGACCAGAAGGCCCCGCCATGCCGAGATATGCCGCGCCGCAGCGCCCCGCGAACCTCCGCGCCGCGGGCTTGGCTGTGGCGGCCGGGCTGGCCCTGTCGCTCGGCGGCTGCGTGACGGGCGGCGACGCGACGGGAGCCATCGCGGCGACCGCCCCCCTGCCCGACGATCCGGCGGCGCTGCGCGCCTATGCGGCCACTTGGCAGCGCAACCACGAGGCGGCGCCGGACGACGCCGGCGCGACGATCGCCTACGCGCGGGCGCTGCGCGGGCTGACCCAATATGCCCAGGCGACGGCCGTGCTCGAGGCCGCCGCGGCCCACCATCCGACCGACACGGCGCTGCTCGCCGCCTACGGCAAGGCGCTGTCGGACGCCGGCCGGCCGCGCGAAGCCATGGCGGTGCTGGAACGGGCGCATACGCCCGACCGCCCGGACTGGTCGGTGCTGTCGGCCCAGGGGACGGTGGCCGACCAGCTCGGCGACCACGCGGGCGCGGTGAACTATTACGACGCCGCGCTGAAGCTCAGGCCGGGCGAGCCCGCCGTCCTGTCCAACCTCGGATTGTCCTACGCCCTGGCGAAGGACCTGCCCAGGGCCGAGGAGGTCATGCGGCTCGCCGCCGCCGACCCCAGGGCCGACGCGCGGGTGCGCCAGAACTACGCCTTGGTGCTGTCCCTCGGGGGCAAGTACAAGCAGGCGGAGGGCGTCGCCGCCACGGACCTGTCGCCGGCCGACGCCGCCGCCAGCGTCGAGGCCATCCGGCAGACCATCGCCGAAGACCCGCGCTGGCGGGGCGTGCGGGGCGGCCCCGGGCCGGCGAAGCCCCCCGCCGGCTGACGGAGGCCCATGCCACGCCGGCGGGTGGGCGCGGCACCGGCACCGGCGCGCCGTCTGGATCGCGGGGCCCCGAACGGCTACACGGCATCGTCGAATCCGCGCTTCGCGCTTTCCCCGAAAGGCCGCCCGCCATGACCGCCACCGACAGCACCCTGCGCATCGAGCGCGACTCCCTCGGCGAGGTGCCGGTCCCCGCCGACCACCTGTGGGGCGCGCAGACGCAGCGCTCGGCGACCTTCTTCCCCATCGGCGTCGACCGTTTCGCCTGGGGCCGCCCGGTGATCCGGGCACTCGGGGTGCTGAAGAAATGCGCCGCCCTCGCCAACGGCGAGCTCGGGCAGCTTCCCCGGGACAAGGTCGACATGATCGCCGCCGCCGCCCAGGAGGTGATCGACGGCCGTCACGACGGCGAGTTCCCGCTCGTGGTGTTCCAGACGGGCTCGGGCACGCAGAGCAACATGAACGCCAACGAGGTGATCGCCAACCTCGCCATCCGGACGGCCGGCGGCGTCCTCGGCTCGAAGAAGCCCATCAACCCCAACGACGACGTCAACCGCGGCCAATCCTCCAACGACGCCTTCCCGACCGCGATGCACATCGCCATCGTCGAGGAGATCGAGGCGCGGCTCGTGCCGGCCGTGACGGCGCTGCGCGACACCTTCGCCGAAAAGGCCGCGAAGGGCGCGGACGTGATCCTGGTCGGCCGCACCCACCTCCAGGACGCGACGCCGATCACCCTGGAGCAGGTGTTCTCGGGCTGGATCGCCCAGCTCGAGGAAGCGCTCGACGGCGTGCGCCGCTCGCTGCCCGGGCTCTACGCCCTGGCGCTCGGCGGCACCGCGGTCGGCACGGGCATCAACACGCATCCGCGCTTCGGCGAAGTGGCGGCGGCGATGATCGCCGCGGAAACCGGACACCCCTTCGTCACAGCGCCCAACAAATTCGCCGCCCTGTCGGCCCACGACGCCGTCGTGGCGGCCTCGGGCGCGCTGCGGGTGCTGGCGGGCGCGTGCATGAAGATCGCCAACGACGTGCGCTGGTACGCCAGCGGCCCGCGCGCCGGCTTCGCCGAACTGACGATCCCCGAGAACGAGCCCGGCTCCTCCATCATGCCGGGCAAGATCAACCCGACGCAATGCGAGGCCCTCACCATGGTGGCCGTGCAGGTGTTCGGCAACGACCATGCGGTGGCCTTCGCGGGATCGCAGGGGAACTTCCAGCTCAACGTGTTCAAGCCGGTGATGCTGCACAACATCCTGGAATCGGTCGCATTGCTGTCGGACGGGCTGCACGCCTTCAACAGCTTCTGCGCGGTCGGCATCGAGCCCAACATCCGCAGGATCAAGCAGAACCTGGATGGCTCTCTGATGCTGGTGACGGCGCTGAACCCGCATATCGGCTACGAGAAGTCCGCCAAGATCTCGCTGAAGGCCTATCGGGACGACATGACGCTGCGCGACGCCGCGGTGGCGCTCGGCGTGGCCGGCGAGGACTTCGACGCCTGGGTGCGCCCCGCCGACATGACGAAGCCGCTCGCCGATTGAGCGGCCTCCACCCCCGCCCCGTCACGGGGCGGGGGAACCCGCCGGCCGGCCGCTCACTTCATCACGCCGATGATCTGGACGGCTGCGGGCGTGCCGATGATGATGAAGAGGACCGGAAGAAAGAACAGGATCATCGGCACCGTCAGCTTGGGCGGAAGCGAGGCGGCCTTCTTCTCGGCCTCCATCATGCGGACGTCGCGGCCCTCCTGAGACAGGACGCGCAGCGCCGCCCCGAGCGGCGTCCCGTACTTCTCCGACTGGATCAGCACGGTCGACAGCGACCGGACGATCTCGAGCCCCGTCCGTTTGGCGAAGTTCTCGAAAGCGACGCGCCGGTCCGGCAGGTAGGACATTTCCGCCATGGTGAGCGTCATCTCCTCCGCCATGGGCACGGACTGCACGCCGATCTCGGACGCGACCTTGCGCCCGGCGTGTTCGAGCGACATCCCGGATTCGATGCAGATCAGCAGCAGGTCGAGGGTGTCCGGGAAGGCCTGCCGGACCGACTTCTGCCGCTTGCTCGTGGTGTTGGACAGGAAGATCTCCGGCGCCTTGATGCCCGCATAGGCGCCGGCGAGGCAGATCCCGCCCTTGAACGCGAAGGCCATGTCGGGATTGCCGATCGCCACGACGTAGCCCAGGGCGATCAGGAAAAAGACCGCCGGCGACACCAGGCGAAAGAACAGGAAGGTGACCTCCGCGCCCTGCCCGCGGAAGCCCGCCATGGCGAGCTTCATCTTGCTCCCCTCGGTGCCGAGCCATTTCGAGGCGCTGAAGCCGTCGACGATGCGCGCCATGAAGGGCTTGGCCTCCGGACGCAGGTTGGCCTTGCCGGTCTTCGCCATCCTGTCGCGCTCTCGCGCCCGGATGCGCTCGCGCTCGGAGGACACCTGCTTCATCCGCCGTCCGAGCGTGTCGGTCTCGAGCAGCGGCATCACCAGCGTCAGGATCGTGGCTGCGGCCGCGACCGCGGCGAGCAGGCTGGTGACGAAGTGTCGGTCCGACAGCCGGACATACAGGATCTCGATCATCGTTTGACGTCCGCCGGCCTTCAAATGTCGAAATTGATCATCTTCTTCATCACGACGATGCCGATGCTCATCCAGCAGGCGCCGGCCGCGACCATCATCTGCCCGATCGAGGTCGTCCAAAGCACGGAAATGTAGTCGGGCGACATCAACCACACCAGCGTGCCGACGATGAACGGCAAGCTGCCGATGATGCCGGCCGAAGCCTTGGCTTCCGACGAGATGGCCTTGACCTTGGCCTTCATCTTCTTGCGGTCGCGGATCACGCGCGACAGGTTGCCCAGCGCTTCGGTGAGATTGCCGCCGGCCTTGGCCTGGATGGAGATCACGATGGCGAAGAAGTTGGTTTCGGTGATGGGCACGCGCTCCGCCATGCGCTCCACCGCTTCGCCGATGCCGAGGCCCATGGTCTGCGCCTCGACGACGCGCCGGAACTCCGAGCGCAGCGGCTCCGGCGATTCCGTCGCGATCACGCGCAGGCAGTCGCCGAGCGGCAGGCCCGCCTTCACGCCGCGGATCACGATGTCGACGGCGTTGGGGAACTCGTTGGCGAAACTGGCGAGCCGCCTCTTCTTCTTGAAGCCGAGGAACCAGGACGGCAGGCCGAAGCCGCCGACCAGCACGCCCACCCCCGCGACCGCCAGGCTGTCCTGCACGACGAGGAGCACCAGCCCGATCAGGACCGCCAGCCCCGCCGAAACGGAAAGGTAGGTCTTGCGGCTCCACTCGAGGCCGGCCTGCTGGATGCGGATCTCCAGGGTCGCCTTCCTCGCCTTCCCGCGGTTTTCGACCTCCTTCATGCTGTCGGCGACCTGCTTGCGCCGGCTCGCCGCGTCGACCACGCGATCGACGCCCACGCGCTTGGCACGGGGCGTCGCCACCGCCTGGCGGCGCTTCTCGGCCTTGATGTCGCCGGACAGGTACGGGCTCGCCACGAAGAACACGCAGCCGAGCGCCGCGATCCCGAGCCCGTAGGCGATGGCCGTGTTCCCATCCAGGGCCGGCAGGGGCATCACAGCAGCGATCCGTCCTTGAGGTCGGCGCGGTCGAGCGCGGCGGCGAGGCGCTCCTCCTCGCCGTAGTAGCGGGCGCGCTCCATGAAGCGCGGCTGGCCGATGCCGGTGGACCGATGGCGGCCCTTCAGCTTGCCCTGCGCGTCCTCGCCGAGGATGTCGTAGAGGATGACGTCCTGGGTGATGATGACGTCGCCCTCGAGCCCCAGCACCTCCGTCACGTGGGTGATGCGGCGCGAGCCGTCGCGCAGGCGCGTCGCCTGGATGATGACGTCGACGGAGGTGACGATCATCTCGCGGATGGTCTTCGACGGCAGCGAGAAGCCCCCCATGGTGATCATGGATTCCAGGCGGCTCAGCGCTTCGCGCGGCGAGTTGGCGTGGAGCGTCCCCATGGAGCCGTCGTGGCCGGTGTTCATCGCCTGGAGAAGGTCGAAGGCTTCGGGGCCGCGCACCTCGCCGACGATGATCCGCTCGGGCCGCATGCGCAGGCAGTTGCGCACGAGGTCGCGCATCGTGATGGCGCCCGTCCCTTCGAGGTTCGGCGGCCGCGTTTCAAGCCGGACCGTGTGGGGCTGCTGAAGCTGCAGCTCGGCGGCGTCCTCGCAGGTGATCACCCGCTCGTCGAGCTCGATGTAGTTGGTGAGGCAGTTCAGGAGCGTGGTCTTGCCCGAGCCCGTGCCGCCGGAGATCAGGACGTTGCAGCGGACCTTGCCGATGATCTTCAGCACCTCGGCGCCGTCGGGCGAAATGGCGCCGAACTTGACGAGCTGATCCAGGGTCAGCTTGTCCTTCTTGAACTTGCGGATGGTGAGGGCAGGCCCGTCGATGGCGAGGGGCGGGGCGATGACGTTGACGCGGGAGCCGTCCATCAGGCGCGCGTCGCAGATGGGCGAGGACTCGTCGACGCGGCGCCCCACCTGGCTGACGATGCGCTGGCAGATGTTCATCAGCTGCGCGTTGTCGCGGAAGCGGATGTTGGTGAGCTGGATCTTGCCGGCGACCTCGATGTAGGTCTTGGCGGCGCCGTTGACCATGATGTCGGCTATGTCGTCGCGGGCGAGCAGGGGTTCGAGCGGACCGTAGCCCAGCACGTCGTTGCAGATGTCGTCGAGCAGGTCCTCCTGCTCGGCGATCGACATCACGACGTTCTTGATCGAGATGATCTCGTTGACGATGTCGCGGATCTCTTCCCGCGCGGTTTCGGCGTCGAGCTTGGACAGCTGCGACAGGTCGATGGCCTCGATCAGGGCCGAGAAGATGGTGCTCTTCGTGAGGTAGTAGTCGTCCGAGCGGCGCGGCTCCGCCGCCGGCGGCGGCGGCGCGGCCGGGACCATCGTGGGGCGGTAGGCGGCGGCCGGCTCGGGCCGCGACGGGATCGGGGCCGCGGCGGGAGCGGCCCCCGTGGACGCGCGTCGTCCGAACATGCCTGCGAGCTTCCTTCCACGGTCCGGGCGGGGAGCCGATCGCCCGGCCCCGTGCGTCCGACAATGGGCGGGAATGGTTACCTTTTCCGAAAACAGGCCGGCGGCATGCGAGCGGGCCGCGCGGGACGACGGGCACGGACGCCTCACGGGGCCGGGATCGGCGGGCCTTCCCGGTCAGAACCCGATCGCGTCGACGCGCGTCAGCACCGTCTTCTGGGCCACGCCCGGCGCGTGGGTGAGGTGCCAGGCCACGTATTGCTCGGCATAGGGCTCGGTCGACGACATGCCGTCGACGGGCACGACGACGCGCATCCCGTGCAGCGCCGCGTCGGTGGCGGTGTCGAGCACCGCCCCTTCGGCCGCGGTTCCCACGACCACGACGGTGTCGATGCCCCGCCGCGCCAGCAGGTCGCGCAGGTCGGTGCCGATGAACTTGTCGGGCCCCGCGCGGACGACGGGATCGCCCGGCAGGGGCGCCACCCCGGCCCGGATGTCGTCGGGCCGCCCCGACGCGCTGGTGCTGTAGGCGACGAAGACGCCGCGGGCGCGGGCGGTGTCGACGAGCCGCCGGACGATCGGGACCGAGGCGAGGCAGCGGGGCTTGGTGGCGGCGTTGCAGGGGCCGCTCGCCGCGTCCTCGCGGCCGTTGAAGTCGAGCACGAGCAGGGCCGTCGCCTTCGGGTCGACCGTCACGGGCTTCAGCTCGGGCGGCGGCGGCACCGCCACGGAGGCCCAATCGTCCACGATGGTGGCCGCCGCGGCGGCCGGCGAGCAGAGGCCGGCGAGGAGCACCGCGATCGTCGAGCGTGTTCTCATGCGTCCATCCCTCCGGACAGGGCCGCAACGGGGGCAGGTTACGGGCAGGCCCCGATCCGGCGGCCCGCTCGGGCGCCGCGGCATCGCCCGTTCCGAAGACCCATGCCACCCCGGCCCGGGAAAGGATACGCCCGGCCGGCCGGTTCTGCGCCGTGACGGGGCCGGGCCCCCTCATGCCGCCGCCAGCGCCCGCGCCAGCACGGGATACACCCGCGGGTCGGACATCTGCGCCACGTTGAACCGCATCATGTCGGTCGCGGTCTGCGAAACGCTGAACACGTCGCCCGGGGCCAGGACCACGTCGTCGCGCGACGCCGCGCGGGCGGCCGCGGCGGCGTCGCGGCCGTCCGGCAGGCGGCACCACAGGGTGAAGCCGCCGCGCGGCATGAGCCAGGGCCGGATGCCGAGGTCGCACAGGCGGCCCGCCGTGTCGCGCCGGGCCTCCGACAGGCGCGTGCGCAGCGATGCGAGGTGCTTGCGATAGCTGCCGTCGGACAGGGCGCCGTGGACCAGCCCCGCCGCGACGGGGCTCGGGCCGCCGAAGCTCGTCGCCACCTGGAGGTCGACCAGCGCTTCGACCAGGTCGGGCTTCGCCGCGACGTAGCCGCAGCGGGTGGAGGCCGACAGGGTCTTCGAGAAGCCGCCGATGCGGATCACCCGGCCCAGGCCGTCGAGCACGGCCAGGCGCGGCGAGGGCTCCGGTTCGAGGTCGGCGAACGTGTCGTCCTCGACGACGGCGAGGTCGTGCGCGGCCGCCGCGCCCAGCAGCCTGTGGGCGGCCTGGGCCGACAGGGTCGCGCCCGTGGGGTTCTGCAGCGCGGAATTCGTCACGTAGATGCGCGGGCGATGCGCGTCCAGCGCGGCGGCGAAGAGGTCGGGATCGGGCCCGCTCGGCGTCATCGCCACGCCGACCGCCCGCGCGCCATGGGCCCGGAGGGCGGCCTGGAAGTTGAAGTAGCAGGGGTCGTCGACCAGCACGGTGTCGCCGGGTCGCAGCAGCGCGCGGCACACGAGGTCGAAGGATTGGCTGGCCGACGCGGTGAGGAGGATCGCGTCCGGCCCCGCGTCGAGCCCTTCGGCGGCGAAGCGGCGGGCTAGGAGGCGGCGCAGGTCCGCCGAGCCGCGCGCGTCGCCGTAGTCCGTCAGCACGGCATCGCCGCCCCGGGCGATCCGGCGCATCGACCGGCGCAGCGCGGCGACCGGCATCCAATCGGGCGGCAGCCAGCCGCACCCGGGCTTCGGGATCGCCGCGCCGGCGTCGAGCGACCGGCGCGACACCCAGAGCGGGTCCATCGCGGGGTCCGGCCGCGCCGCGATGGCGGCGACCGCCAGCGGAGGGTGGCCCGCGACGGTGAAGCCGGACCCCGGGCGCGACCGGATCAGGCCTTCCGCCGCCAGCCGGTCGTAGGCTTCGACGACGGTGGAAGGCGAAACGCCCATCGTGGCGGCGAAGCCGCGGATCGACGGCAGCCTGTCGCCGGCCCCGAGCGCACGCGCCGCGATGCGCCGGCGGATCGCCTCCATCACGGCCCCGGTGCGGGTCGCCGCCGCCTGATCCATCGCGCGTCCTGCCCCGACCGTGCGGCCCGTCGGACCCATACGGTTCGGTCGAACCGTATGGCACCGTGCCTGTCCTCGCCAGCCCCGCCACGCTATCGCGGGAGCCATTGCGGGCGGCCCCGCCATCGCGGGCGCCGGGGAAAGATCCACGAGATGCGGCACAAGGCGGGCGGGTGGGGCAGCGGCCTCGTGGGCGTGGCGATCTTCAGCGGCTCGCTGCCGGCGACCCGGATCGCCGTGGGCGGATTCACGCCGCTGTTCCTGACCTCCGCGCGGGCCGTGATCGCGGCGGTCCTCGGGACGGCTCTCCTCGTCGCGCTGAAGCAGAAGCGCCCGGCGCGCCGCGACCTCGGCCCCCTCGCCCTGGTGGCGCTCGGCGTCGTGGTCGGCTTCCCGCTGCTGACCGCGCTGGCGCTGCGCCACATCACGTCGGCGCGGTCCATCGTGTTCATCGGGCTGCTGCCGCTCGCCACGGCGGCCTTCGCGGTGGTGCGCGGCGGCGAGCGGCCGAAGCCCGCCTTCTGGCTCTTCTCGACGCTCGGCGCCGCCGGGGTGGCGGGTTTCGCGCTGGCGCGGGACGGCGGCGCATCCCCGGAGGGGGACCTTCTGATGGTGGCGTCGATCCTGCTCTGCGGCCTGGGCTACGCCGAAGGCGCGACGCTGTCGCGCCGCCTCGGCGGCTGGCAGGTGATCTCGTGGGCGCTGGTGCTGGCGCTGCCCCCCATGGCCGTCCTGGCGTTCGCGACCCGGCCGGGGGACTTCGGCGGCGTCGGCCTGCCGGCCTGGGCGGGGCTCGGCTACGTGTCGGTCTTCTCGATGCTGGTCGGCTTCGTGTTCTGGTATCGCGGGCTGGCGCTGGGCGGCATCGCCGGCGTGGGGCAGCTCCAGTTGCTGCAGCCGTTCTTCGGCCTGTCGCTGGCGGCGCTGCTGCTGGGCGAGCCCGTGGCGCCCGGCATGGTGGCCGTCACGGGGCTCGTGGTGCTCTGCGTCGCGGGCGCGAAGCGTTTCGCGTGACCGCCGCAGCGACGCGGGCGTGCCGGCGCCCGCATCGCGAGGGTCACTCCGCCGCGATGGCGGGCACCCCGTCGCAGCTCATGCCGGGCGCGTGGTCGGTGCAGCCGCAGCCGAGGGGGTGGAGGCCCGCCCTGGCGCTTCGGCCGTTGGCCGATCCGAAGGCGCGGTCGAGCGCCGCCGCGGTGGCGACCCGCGCGGCGTCGCGGTCGGCGCCCGGCGTGCAGGCCAGGAAAGCGTCGGCGATGCCGGCGCGGTCGAGCCCGAGCCCGATCGCCAGGGCGCGCGGCGCCTCGTCGCCCTGCGGCACGTGGGCGGCGACCGTGGCGCGGCCACCGGCCAGGTCGAACTTCACCCAGCCCTTGCCCGCGGTCGCGATGCCCTTGACGCGCATCACCTGCCCGTGCGCACCGCCCGCCAGCGCCGCCAGCGCGGCGTGCAGCCGGTCGAGGTCGAGGTCGCCGAGCAACGGCGCGCTCCAGGATTCGAGCCCCAGCGCGACCTCCTCGCGGGGCTTCGGCCGGTCGATCGCGTCCTCGCCGTCGGCCTCAGGCGCCGCCACGGGCGCGGAGCGGTCGAGGTCTGTCTTCTCGACCGGGATGCCGTAGCGGGCGGGGACCACCAGCGCGTCCGGGTTCTGCGATCGCAGGGTTTCGGCCACCATGGCGAGTTCGCCCGCCGACACGAGGTCCGTCTTGTTCAGGATGAACACGGGGGCGAGCCGCGTCTGCACGTCGAAATAGTCGGGCATCCGGACGTAGTCGGCCAGGAAAGCGCCGGCGTCGATCACCGTATACAGGCGGCGGGTCTTGATCAGAGGGGCGATCTCGGGCGTGTGCAGGGCGCGCAGCAGCGACGCCACGTCGGCCACGCCCGACGGCTCGATCAAGACGCGGTCCGGCTTCATCTCCGCCACGACCTGCTTCAGCTGTGCGGCGAGGTCGGACCGCAGCGAGCAGCAGATGCAGCCGTTGCTGAGTTCCACCACGTCGGCGCCGCGGCCTTCCAGCAGCGCGCCGTCGAGCCCGAGGGCGCCGAAATCGTTGACCAGGACGACGGTCTTCAGGGCGGGATCGGCTTCCTTCAGCTTGCGCTGCAGGAAGGTGGTCTTGCCGGCGCCGAGGAAGCCGACGACGATCTCGACCTCGAAGGGCTTCTTTTCGCCGCGGGACTTCAGCCCCGGCGACCAGATGGCGCCGGCCGGCATCGGCAGCACCAGCATCCAGTGCTCCAGGATGGCCAGCGCCATCAGCACGGTGAGGAAGGTGTAGCCGGCGCGCTCCGCCACCGTGGCGCCGTCGGCCAGCGCCGCCTTGGCGACCAGCACGGTGATGACGGTCGACACCGTCACCGACACCGGGAACAGCAGGTTCATGCTGCGCTTGCGCAGGAAGCTCTTCAAGAACTCCAGGTGCTCGGGCAGGAACTCCTCGTTGAGGTTGCGCACGCCGAAGAACACGTTGAGCTTGGCGCTCTGGTGCATCCACCACAGGACCATGAAGGTCCAGGTGCCGACCTGGTTGGCGCCGCCGGACGTGAGCCAGACGACCGCGATGGCGGCGCCGATGATGGCGAGCTCGTGGTAGAGGCTGGTCTGCACGGCGTGGACGAAATGGCCGAAGCCGCCGCAGTCCTCGCGGCAGGGCTGCTTCCGCGAGCCCGTCACGAAGCCCATGTAGAAGCTCATCTCCTGCCAGCCCCAGGCGAGGAGGCCCCAGGTGAAGGCCCAGTAAGCCCCCGCCGTGGACGTGTCGCGCGACGAGGCCGCGAGCCCGTACAGCGCCACGGCGAAGACGACCGTCGCACCGAGCATCGACCATTTGAAGGTCGGGCGCGGCAGGTTGTCGAGGTAGATGATGGCGACCGTGGACGCCCACCACACGAAGAGCGCGAAGAGCGCGGGGCCGACATAGGCGATCATGGGAGGCTCCTTCCCGGGGGGCGAGGGAGGGCGCGGGGCCTGCCCTCCGGCGCTGGTCGGCCGGCCGACCGTCGCGGGGCGCCAGGCTGCCGCCCGCCATCGCGCGGGCGCGTCCGGACCGCTCGGCCACTGCTCGTCCGCATGTCGATCGGGGACCCCGGCTCGCGCTCGTCCGCTCCAGATGCGGGCATCACCTCCCGTGTGTCAAGTTGAGTTGACAGTCCGTCAGCGAAAGCGTCCACGGGACGTGACGCCCCGGCGAACGGGAACCGGCCAGGGCGTCGCGGACCCGGCCGCCGTCCTCACGAGGCCTTCTTGCGCGCGAACCGGGCCACCAGCGGGTCGAACAGGGTTTTCCGGCCGCGGCGGGGCTCGGTCCGCCCCATCACGCCCCGGCCGATCTCGGCGAAGATTTCGGCGGTGCGCCCGCCCGCCTCGACCTCGCCGATCATCTGGCCGTTGTTCGAAGCCGTGCCGAACAGCTTGGCGTCGAAGGGCACCACGGCGCTCGGCTGCATTTCCAACGATTTCGCGAAGTCCGTCACGGCGATCTCGGGACGCTTCGGCAGGCCGACGCCGTTCAGCACGAGCCGCGGGGCGGCATCGTTGGGGCGCGCCGTCCTCAGCACGTCGATGAGGTTCTTGGCGTTGCGCAGGTTGGCGAGATCGGGGGCCGCCGCGACCACCACCTCGTCGGCACCGATCAGCGCGCGGCGGCTCCAGGCGGTCCAGCCGTGGGGCACGTCGAGCACCACCACCGGCACGGTGGCGCGCAGGATGTCGAAGAGCCCGTCGAAGGCCGTTTCGCCGAAGTCGTAGGCGCGTTCCAGCAGCGCGGGGGCGGCGAGGATCGACAGCTTGTCGGTGCATTTCGACAGCAGCCGGTCGACGAGGTTGGCGTCCAGCCGGTCGGGGGCGAAGACCGCTTCCGCGATGCCCTGCGGCGGATCCTGGTTGAAGTCGAGCCCGGCGGTGCCGTAGGGCAGGTCGAGGTCGACGATCGCCGTGGCGATGTCGAAGGAGCGCGAGATGGACCACGCGACGTTGTGGGCCAGGGTGGATGCGCCGATCCCGCCCTTCGCGCCCGCGACGGCGATCACGCGCCCGACCGGGGTGGCGGCGCCGTGGGAGTAAAGGTGCGACAGCGCGCGGACGAGGTCGAGCACGGCGAAGGGGGCGACGATGTAGTCGCTGACGCCGCGGCCGATGAGCTCGCGGTAGAGGACGATGTCGTTCAACCGCCCGATCACGACGACCTTGGTGCCGGAATCGCAATATTCGGCGAGCCTGTCGAGATGCGCCACCAGGGTATCCCGGTCGCCCGAGGTTTCGATGACGATGAGGTTCGGGGTGGGCGCGGTGCGGTAGGCCTCCACGGCCGCCGGCGC
The DNA here is from genome assembly GCF_004137685.1 of Lichenibacterium minor. GTDB lineage: Bacteria > Pseudomonadota > Alphaproteobacteria > Rhizobiales > Beijerinckiaceae > Lichenihabitans > Lichenihabitans minor. The sequence continues at coordinate 423,591 of NZ_QYBB01000001.1, forward strand.
CCCGCCCATGTGGACCTTGACGTGGGCCCGGCTCATGCGCCGGTCCGCCATGGCCTCGTTCATCAGCCCGGCGATCTCCGGCGTTTCGCAGAAGGCCTGGACGGTGATGCGCGGCACCGGCGGGATGGCGGGCGCCTCGGGGCCCGGGCGGGAAGGGTCGAAGGTCATTGGCCGCTGCCGATGGGGGTGAGCTTGGATTGCGTCCAGTTCGTGCCGGGGTCCTGGCCGTTCGGGGCGCCCAACCCGCCGCGGAGGTCCTGGATGGCGCGCGTCCGCATGTAAACGTCGCCCGGCTCCTCGGCCCGGGGCCGCACGAGGTCGCGCGGGTCGTCCACCTGCGCCGCCAGGGTCTGCTGCGTGGCGCAGCCGAGGTTGGAATAGGGGCGGTTCGAGATGTCGAAGGCCGCGTCGCCCGGCCCGAGGTCCTCGGGCCAGTCGCCGCAGGGCCGCGCCGTCCCGGCCTGGAGCTCGGGAAAGCTCAGCCGCAGCACGGACGCGAGGCGCGGGTCGCCGACGCGATAGGTGCCGACCTCGATCGCCCCCGAAACGCCCGCGGCCGCCAAGCCCCGGCGCACCGCCATCAGGGTCGCATCCGCGGCGGCCGGGTCAACGCCGCCGCGCGGCACCAGCACCCGGATCCGGCCCCGCCCCTGGGCGCGGTATTCGGCCGCAAAGGTTTCGAGGTCGTGCCGCTGGCGATAGTCGAGCCGGTCGCCGGTGCCGACGAAGACGTCGAGCGAGCGCGGCCGGTCGGCCAGAACGATCGGGTGGCGCTCGTGGTAGTCGACCGGGATGGCCGAGGTCGCCACCGTCCGGTCCACGTTGGAGCAGCCTGCGAGAGCCCCCCCGAGGGCGGCCGCGGCCAGGATGGCGCCCGCGGCACGGCGGGGCGAACGGGATGTGCCGTGGGACGGCCGGTGATGGGTCATGATCGATCCCGAGGAGATGCGGGGCGCGGGAACGGCTTTCGCCGGCCGGGCCGTCAATCGTTGATGAAGCCGACGCGGCCGCGGTATTGTTTGGCCAGGGCGGGGTTGTCGGCGCGGGAATAGATCCGGTTCATCCGCCCGAGCAGGATCGCCTGGGGGTCGGTGGAATCGGTGAAGCCGTCGTCGGGCTTGCTGACCTGGTCGGGGCGCAGGCTCTTCGAGATGAAGGGCGTCACGACGATCATCAGCTCGCTCTCGTTGCGCTGGTATTGGCGGGACCGGAACAGCGCGCCCAGGATCGGCAGGTTGAAGAGGCCCGGCGTGCCGGTCAGCGTCTGCTGGCTGGTCTGCTGGACGAGGCCGGCCGACGCGATGGAGCCGCCGGACGGGAGTTCCACGGTGGTCTCGTTCTGGCGCTGGCGGAAGCCAACGATGGTGCCGCACGTTCCGGCCGTGACGCTGGTGTTGGCGTCCGGCTCCACCACCTGCGTCGAGATGTGCAGCGAGATGCGTCCGCCGGACAGCACCGTCGGGGTGAAGTTCAGCGTCACGCCGTATTGCTGCTGGATGTAGTTGCAGGTGGGCAGGCCCAGCAGCGTGGTGGCGGCCGTCGACGATTGCAGGATCGGGATGGTGCCGCCGGCCTGGAACTTCGCCGTCTCGCCCGACACCGCCGTGACGTTGGGCTCCGCGATCGTGTGGGCGACGCCGTTGCTTTCGAAGGCGCTCAGCTTGGCGCTGAGCGAGTTGCGGTTGCCGAGATAGTTCAGCGTCGCCGACGTGCCGCCCGCTCCCGTGCTGGACAGCAGCCCGTTGGTAGCCGCGGCCGCGGCGGTCGAGCGCCAGTCTCCCGTCAGGTCGACGCCGAGCTGCTTGGCGACGTCGCGCCGGACCTCGACGATCGACACCTTGAGGGTGACCTGGTCCTGCCCGCGGATGATCAGCGAGTTGATGATCCGCCCCGGCACCACGACGGGCGTCCCGGCGGACACCGACACGCTGCCCCCGCCACCGCCGCCCGCGCCACCGCTGCCCCCGGAGCCCACGGCCGTGTAGCCCGTGAAGGCCTGCGCGATGTCGAAGGCGCGCTGCGCGTCGACGGCCGACGACACGGTGCCGGTGAGGATCACCGTGTCGTCGACCGCATGGACCCGGATGTCGTCGTCGGGCAGCACGGTCTTCAGGATGCCTTCGAGCGCGCCGATGTCGCGATCGGTGACGTTGATCGACAGGACCGCGACCTGCCTTCCGTCCTTGTCCATGGCGAAGATGGTGGTGGGGCCCTTGGCCAGCGCCATGACGTAGAGGCGCCGGGCGGTGCGCACCGTGGCGTTGGCGACCTCGGGCTTGCCGACGAAGATTTCGGCCGCGTCTTCCGGCAGGTCGACGATGATCGATTTGCCGACCGGCATGGTGATGTTGTGCGTGCGCGCCCCGGGCGAAACCTTGAGGACGTTGGGGGCGGGGGTGGAGGCCGCGTCCCTCGCCCGGGGCACCAGCACGGGCGTCTGCGCGCCGGCCGGGGCGGACGCCGCGAGGAGCAGGGCCGCGACGGCGGCGCGGCGGCGGAACGGTGCGGGGGTCATCGGCCGGCATCCTCGGAGACGGTGCCGTAGCGGACGACCGACAGGCCGTGCGCGGCCTCGTGCGCCGGCGCGGCGCCCCCGGCCTGGCGCGCGTCCAGCACGGAGCGCAGCACGAGCGACAACTGGCCGGTGCGCTGGGCGTTGATCACGGCTTCGGCCTGCTGCGGGTCGAGTTCCAGCGTGGCGTTGGACCCGACCACCACGGGCTGGCCGTTCTTGTCCTGGACGTTCTGGCCGATGGCCAGGACCTTGATATTGGTCAGCAGCGTGGCGGTGGCGAAGCTGTCGCCGCCGCCCGCCGGCGCGCCGGGCTTGGGCTCCTGGCGGAAGGTGCGCACCACGTCCACCCGGTCGTTGGGCAGGATGAAGCCGCCCGCCGTCGTGGCGCCCTGGCTGTCGATGTTGATCGCCACGGCGCGCCGGCCCGACGGCAGCATCACGGCCATCAGGCCGCCGTCGCCCTTGATGAGCTTCTCGTTGCGCACCGGCTCGCCCGCGAAGATCGACGCCCGCACGGTCGCGCCCTTGAACTCCTCCATCGCCTTTCCGTCCTGGCTCCTGCGCAGCATGCCGGCCGGGATGGCGTCCTTGGGCCAGCTCTGCCACGCCATGTCGCCGTCGCCGATGCGGGTGCCGAGCGGCAGGTCCTTGGCGGCCACGAGGACGTCGTCCGTGGTGGGCGGCGGCGGGGGCGGCGGCGGCAACGCCGCGACGGGCGCGGGCGGAGGACTCGACCCGCCCGCCATCATGAAGGCGCCGGCCGCGGCGGCCAGGGCCAGAAACAGGACGATGATGCGCGACTTCTTCATGACCGGACCTGGGGCGCGCCGGGCACGGCGCGCTTCGCGAGCTGAATCAATCAGCCAAAGGTCAAGTTATGGTAAAGAAATCCTGTCGGACTCTCGGCAGGGCAGCGACGCCGCGCCTCCGGGCTCGTCGCGCCGGGGAGGGTCGGAGGCGATCTTCGGCTGACCACCTGTAACGCATCGCGGAGTTCCTGCATGGTCCGTTGAAGGCAGGCGGAGATTGTCGCCCGTCTTCCACCGAGAGCTCTATTCACCCACGGCGTCTCGCTGGACCGCATAGACTTCGTAGGGCGTATCCCCCAGGGCGAGGGGCTCGAGCCAGGGCGGGATGTTGCCGGGCGCGATGGAGGCCGCCAGGCCGGAGGGTACCGCCCGGATCTCCAGCCCGATGTCGACCGACAAGCAGGGTTGGCCGGGTGCGGCAGACGGTCGATCCGTACCCGAGTGCGGCCACAGACACGACCGGGCGCTGGGTGGAACGGGATAAGCCCCTCGCTTCTCGGTCCATGCGGGCTTCGGCACGGCCTTCCTGCCGGACGTGACGCACCCGATGCCGGCGAGAGCATCGGTATGGCCGGCGCATCGGCATCGATGATGCGACGACGATGACGGGCGCGACGGGTTCACTGCTCGGCGAGAAAACTGATCGCCGATGCGGCACCTCGCCGTTCGGCGCGACTCCGCGTCAGGTCGCTGACGACCAGATCAGGCTCTGTGGGTAGAGGGCGAGGCCGGCGACCGCCAGGGCGATCCCATAAGGCACGCCGTTGTTGGCGTCGTGGATGCGGGCGATCCAGGTGCAGGATGCCATGAAACGGGGGAGGGGCTGGCGGCGGGCGACGAGGATGGAGAATGTGAGCAGGCCCCCGAGCAGGGAAGCACTCACGCCGTAGTCCGCGATATGATCCCAACCGATCCAGAGGCTGGTCGCCGCGGCCAGCTTGGCATCGCCCCCACCGATCCACCCGAACGCGAAGAGCGCGAACGTGACGGCCAGGACGCAGAGCCCACAGGTGAGGTGATCGACGATCACGGCGTGCCATCCCACGCCGGCCAAGCCCGCGAGGACGAAAAACCCAAGCATGAGCGCCAACGACACCCGATTGGGGATGGTCATCGTCATCAGGTCGGAGATGGCCGAGTAGGCCATCAGCACCGGAAACACCGCGAGCGTGAGGAAGATCTGCATCGGGAGATCCGGCTTGCTGAGCGTGAAACGCGCCGGGAGCCCCGACGCCCCGCCGCGCGGTCGCCACTCGACGGCGACCGCGCTGCGGGACCTGACGACCAGGATCACTCAGGTCGTGGTGGCGGCACCGATCGAAGTGGCGATGATGTTGAACTTCGCCTTGAGGTTCGTGCCGAGCGTGGTCATCGCGCCGATGCAGACGACGGCGATCAGGGCGGCGATCAGACCGTATTCGATGGCGGTCGCGCCGGACTCGTCCTTCACAAAACGCTTGAGCATGTTCATCGTGACGTCTCCGTTCTGATGGTCACCGGCGGCGGCGGCTGCGCCAGTCCCGGGGTGACGCCAAGTTGCGTCACGTGGCTTGCGAAGGCGTTAATCCGGGGCGCGAAGATCGAAAGCTTCGCCGGGCGTCGCAGGGATGGTTAATCGTCGGTGTCCGGCATGGCGCGACTACGCAGCGATGGCCGGCACTGCAGCGAGCATCGCGACAAGCACCTCTTCAAGCTTTGTTGACCCTCTTGGGCGACCTTGGCATGCGCGAATCCAGAGATGAAAGGCACCACAATGCGGCTGCGGCCCGCCCCGTCGTCATCGGGCCCGATCGGTCTCGCCGCCATGGCCCTCCTGGCCATCGCGGTCCCGGCCTCAGCGGCCGAGCGGTTCGTTAACGTTCAGCTCGATCAGGCGCAGATCATGCGCTACCCGGACGCGACCGAGACGGTGGTGGTCGGCAACCCCATCGTGGTCGACGTGACGATGCTGCGCAACGCCGGCGAGATCATCCTCACCGGCAAGGGCTTCGGTGAAACCAATCTGCTGTTCCTCGACGGCAGGGGCACGTTGTTGGAGGAGGCCCGGCTCCGCGTGCGCGAGGCGCCCACCACGCTGGTCGTGCAGCATGGCGCGGACCGGCAAACCTACGCCTGCCATCCGCGCTGCCAACCGACCGTGACGTTGGGCGACAGCTCCATCTTCCTCCAACGCTCGGCGACCGACATCCAGACCCGCAATGCCCTGGCGAGCGGTGCGGCGTCGAACGGACCGGCCCGATGAGCGCCTTCTCCTCCGCTCCGATGCGGACATCGCCTCGGCGAGCACCCTGGGGGCCGGCCCTCGCTCTCTGCGCCCTCGTGGTCATCGGGCGTCTCGCCTATTTCCTCGACGACAATACGGAAGCGCCGTCCCTCATCGATTTCGACATCTTCCGGATCGCCGGGCGGCTCGCCGTCGAGGGCCACCTCGCCGACGCCTACGATTGGAGCCGGCTCAGGGACCTCGAGATCGCGCTCGGCGGCAAGCCCACGGGTTTCGGGCCCTTCGCCTATCCGCCCCCCTTCGCCCTCGCGATGGCGGGGCTGGCCCACCTTTCGACGGGTGCCGCCTATTTCGGGTTCGTGACCCTGGGCCTCGGGCTCATCGCCGCCGCGCTGCGCCGCCTCGCCCCGACCGCCTTCTGGCCGTGTTTCGCCGCACTCGTCCCCGCAGTGTGCATCAACATCGCCATCGGCCAGAACGGCATGTTGACCGGCGGGCTCGCCGGGCTCGCGACCGCCTGGGCGCTCGAACGGCGCGGGCCGGCGGCGGGCGGTGTCGCCGGCCTCCTCGCGGCCCTGAAGCCCCAGGTGGCCGTGGTTCTTCCCCTCATGCTGGTGCTCCGTGGCCAGGGTCGGGCCTTGGTCGCCATGGCGGCGGCCGGGTCCGCCCTGGCGGGCCTCGCCGTGCTGTGCTTCGGGCCGGGCATCGTCGGGATTTTCCTGGGCGGCCTCGCCGGGACGGGCGAGGCCTTGGCGGCGGGGCGCTTCCCCCTCCACAGGATGACCTCCGTCTATGCCGGGCTGCGCGCGCTGGGGCTGCCCAGCGGCGTCGCCCTCGGGTCCCACCTCGCGGCCGCAGCCCTCCTCCTGGCCGCCGCGATCCTGGTGGGACGGCGGGCGGGCGGCGGCCGGGCCGAAGCTGGCCTGCTCCTGATGACAACGGCTTTCGTGAGCCCCTACTTCTACGACTACGACCTCCCCGTCGTCGGGGCGGGCCTCGCCCTCGTCCTGGGCGCCACGACGGGCCCTCGAAAGCTGGTCGCCCTGTCGCTCGCGGGGCTCGCGGGCGCCGGAGCCGCCGGCATGATCGAGGTCATGGCGACCGATGGATACCGCCCCTCCCTCGGGGCTCTCTTCGTGCTCCTCAGCTTCGGATCGGCGCTGCAGCTGGTCCGCCGCCACGCGACCCCGGCGTCCGAAGCGCGGGCCTGACGCCGCGAGGGCTCGTCATGCCGACGGCGGCCCCGCTTTCGCGTCACAAGTCGACCCGCATCCCGATCTCCACGGCGCGCGCCGGCGGCAGGCCGAAGTAATCCGAGGCGCCGACGGCGTTGTGGCTGAGGAAGGCGAAGAGGCGTTCCCGCCAGGGCGCGAGGCCGCGCCGCTGTCCCGGCACCGACATGGCGCGCCCGACGAAGAAGGACGTGTCGTCGAGGTCGATCGCGAAGCGGGCGCTGTCCGCCGTCAGCGCCTTCGGCACGTCGGGCCGCTCGGCGAAGCCGAAGTGCAGGAACACGCGGGCGATGTTCTGCTCCATCGGCTCGACCACCATGCGGCGCTCGGGCCGCACGGTGGGGGTCGGCTCCGTCACCACGGTCAACAGCACGACGCGCTCGTGCAGCACCTTGTTGTGGCGGATGTTCTCGGCCAGCGCGGCGGGGATCGTGCCCCGCGGCGAGGCCAGGAACACGCCCGTGCCTTTCACGCGGTGAAGGCTCGGCGCGCCGTCGCGCACGAACTCGTCGATGGCCGCGTTCTCCTCGTCGATCCGCTCGACCACGAGGGAGCGCCCGCGGTGCCACGTCGACATCACGGTGAACACCAGCGCGCCGACGAGGAGCGGGAACCAGCCGCCGTCCGCCACCTTGAGGGCATTGGCGGCGAAGAAGGCGACATCCACGGCCCCGAGGGTGCCCATGACGGCGACGGTGAGCGGCAGGCCCCATCCCCACCGGCGGCGGGCCACCACGGCGAGCAGCAGCGTCGTCACCACCATGGTGCCCGACACCGCGATGCCGTAGGCGGACGCGAGGCGCTCCGACGAGCCGAAGCCGAAGACGAGCCCGATGACGGCGACCATCAGGATCCAGTTGACCTGCGGGACGTAGACCTGCCCCATCGCCTCGTCGGACGTTTGCCGCACGTCGAGCCTCGGCATCAGGCTCACCTGGATGGCCTGCTGGGCCAGCGAGAAGGCGCCGGAGATCACCGCCTGCGAGGCGATCACGGTGGCGAGCGCCGCCAGGGCCACGACGGGGTAGATCGCCCACCCGGGGAACATGCGGTAGAACGGGTTGTGCAGCGCATCGGCATCGACCAGCACGTTGGCGCCCTGCCCCAGGTAGTTCAGCGCCAGCGCGGGCAGCACCATCGCGCTCCAGGACAGGCGGATCGGCCCGCGCCCGAAGTGGCCCATGTCGGCGTAGAGCGCTTCGGCGCCCGTCACGGACAGAAAGGCCGAGCCGAGGACCACCAAGGACACGGTGCCGTGGGTGGCCAGGAACGCCACCGCGTGGCGCGGGTCGAGGGCCGCCAGCACGGCCGGATAGGCGAGGATGCGCGCGACGCCCGTCGCGGCGAGCAGCGTGAACCAGACCACCATGACGGGGCCGAACAGGAACCCGATCTTGGCGCTGCCGCGCGACTGCACGGCGAACAGCGCCACGAGCACCGCCACGGTGATGGGCACGATGTAGGGGTGGAAGACCGGCGTCGCGGTGTCGAGCCCCTCGACGGCGGACAGCACCGAGATGGCGGGGGTGATCATGCCGTCGCCGAAGAACAGCGAGGCGCCGACCAAGCCGGCGACGAGCAGGGCGTAGGACAGGCGCGGGCCGGGCTCGGCGTCGCGCGCGAGGCCCAGGAGGGCGACGATTCCGCCTTCGCCGTCGTTGTCGGCCCGCATGACGAGGACGACGTATTTCAGCGTCACCACGACCGCGAGGGTCCACAGGATCAGGGACAGGAGGTCGGTGACGGTGGCGGGGTCCGCCCCCCTGCCCGCGGCCCCGAGGCATTCGCGGAAGGTGTAGATCGGGCTGGTGCCGATGTCGCCGAAGACGATGCCGAGCGACCCGACGATTCCGGCGGCTGAGAACTTCGGAGCTTCGGCCATCCACCCTGGTTTTCTGTTCTGGCACCGGTGTCCGAAGGCCGTCGGCCTCCGGAAGGGTTCGGGGCCGAGCCCCGGGGGCGACGTCCGCGCCGGTGCGCTGCGGGCAGCGCACCGGAACAAGGCTCGCCGAGCGCCCGTCAGGCCATCGCGGCGCGCAGGTTGGCGTCGACCTTGTCGAGGAAGCCCGTGGTCGACAGCCAGGTCTGGTCGGGCCCGACGAGCAGCGCCAAGTCCTTGGTCATGGCGCCGCCCTCGACGGTGGCGACGCACACCTTCTCCAGCGTCTTGGCGAAGCGGCCGAGCGCGTCGTTGCCGTCGAGCTTGGCGCGGTGGGCGAGGCCCTGCGTCCAGGCGAAGATCGAGGCGATCGAGTTGGTGCTCGTTTCCTTGCCCTTCTGGTGCTCGCGGTAGTGGCGCGTCACCGTGCCATGCGCCGCCTCGGCTTCCACGGTCTGGCCGTCCGGGGTCATCAGCACGGAGGTCATCAGCCCCAGCGAACCGAAGCCCTGCGCCACCGTGTCGGACTGCACGTCGCCGTCGTAGTTCTTACAGGCCCAGACGTAGCCGCCCGACCACTTCATCGCCGACGCCACCATGTCGTCGATGAGGCGGTGCTCGTAGGTGATGCCGGCCGCCTTGAAGCGGTCCTTGAAGTCGGCGTCGTAGATCTCCTGGAAGATGTCCTTGAAGCGCCCGTCGTATTTCTTCAGAATGGTGTTCTTGGTCGACAGGTAGACGGGAAACTTGCGCAGCAGGCCGTAGTTCAGCGAGGCCCGGGCGAAGTCGCGGATCGAGTCCTCGAGGTTGTACATCGCCATGGCGACGCCGGCGCCGGGGAACTTGAACACTTCCTTCTCGATGACGGTGCCGTCGTCGCCCTCGAACTTGATCGTCATGCGGCCCTTGCCGGGCACGACGAAATCGGTGGCGCGATACTGGTCGCCGTAGGCGTGGCGGCCGATGACGATCGGCTGCGTCCAGCCCGGGACGAGACGGGGCACGTTCTGGCAGATGATCGGCTCGCGGAAGATCACGCCGCCCAGGATGTTGCGGATCGTGCCGTTGGGCGAGCGCCACATCTCCTTGAGGTTGAACTCCTGCACGCGCGCCTCGTCGGGCGTGATGGTGGCGCATTTCACGCCGACCCCGTGCTGCTTGATGGCGTTGGCGGCGTCGACCGTCACCTGGTCGTTCGTGGCGTCGCGGTTCTCCACCGACAGGTCGTAATAGTGGAGGTCGACGTCGAGGTAAGGGTGGATCAGCTTGTCGCGGATGTAGTGCCAGATGATTCGGGTCATCTCGTCGCCGTCGAGTTCGACGACAGGGTTCGCGACCTTGATCTTGTCCATGCTGACCGTTCCCTCGGGCTGGCGCGCCCGTCCCTGGCGTGGTCGGCCGCGCTGCGCCGGGCGCGGCTTCGAGTCCCGCTGCCGCTATAAAGCGAAACCGGCGGGTTGGGAAACGGCGAACCGCGTCGGCGAAGCGGGGCCTGGTCCCGGGTGCGGCGCCACGCTGGATTGAGCGTCGGGCCGGCCCGCACCGGCGCCGCCGAGCCCCGACGCATCGCGGGCGACGTCATCGCGACGACGGTCCTGCGAACCCGACCCGGGGTCACCCGTCGAGACGCTTCTCCAGGACGGCGAGGGTGGGCTCCGGATAGCCCGCATGGACGTCGCGGGCGATCTCGCGGAAGCCCAGCGAAGCGAATAGGGCGAGGTTGCCCGCGAGCTGGAGGCGGACGCGGACGTGGAGCCGCGGCAGCGAGCGTCGGCGCGCTTCGCGCTCCGCTTCCGCCACCAGGGCGCGGGCGAAGCCCCTGCCCCGCGCCGCCGGATCCACGGCGAGCCGGCCGCAATACAGGCCGCCGTCGCGCTCGGCCCACAGCAGCAGGGCGAGCAGCCGATCCCCCGCGGCGATGCCGACCCCCCCGCCGGCGGCGATCCACGCGCGCAGGCTGTCCCCGGTCTCGCGCAGCGCGGACGAGGGCGGGTCGGTGACGACGTCCTGCGCCGAGAAGGCGGACCGGACGAGGGCGGCACAGGCTTCGGCGTCGTCCGGGCGGAGCGTGCGGAGGGTCGGGTCGGCGGTCATGCGGCGTCCTTTCGCATGAGCCGCACCGTGCCGCCAGCACCGCCAGCGTTCGCGCGGCCCTGCGGCGGCGGCGGGGCCCCGGTGGAACCGCGGGCCGCGTCGGGGCGTCGACGGGCATCGGGAGCACGACGCCATGGCGAAACGCGACGGGGCGCCTTCGAAACCCCGGACAGGCCCGCCCGTCACGCCGGACGGCCGCTATTTCACGGTGCGGGGCCGGCTCTGGCGCTGCAGCGACCCCGGATTGCCGCCGGCCGAGCGCGCGACCCTGGTGCGCGAGCTGATGGGGGCCCGCCGGGCCGTGGGGGCGGCGAAGCGCGCCGCCGACCGCCCCGCCGAGGCCGAAGCGCATGCCGCCGTGGACCGCGCCAAGCGCGGGCTGGGCGAGCGCGGCCCGGTCTGGTGGGACGACGGCGCCCCCGACCTGAACCGGCACATGGCGCGCAACACCCCCTATGCCGGGTGGTTCACCACGCTCGCTTCAGAACCGCGCAGCGGCGTCGACGGACCGAACGAATCCGGAGCGGGCGCCGTTGCCCAGGGTGGACCCGTTTCGGGGCCCGGCGAGTGAGCGTTCCATGCCGACCGACAGACGAGACCCGACGCGCTTCCCCAGCCTCGACGAGCGTGCCGGCGTCCTGGAGCGCAAGCGCACGCTGAAGATGGCGCGCTCGGCCCACGCCTATGTGCGCGGCTCGACGGCGCAGTTCTACGCCTGGCTCGGCGACGTCGATGCCGGCCTGGTGCCGGCGGCGCCGCCCGTGTGGATCTGCGGCGACTGCCACCTCGGCAACCTCGGCCCGCTCGCCGACGCGGCCGGCAAGGTCCGCATCCGCATCCGCGACCTCGACCAGACGGTGCTGGGCAACCCGGCCCACGACGTGATCCGGCTCGGCCTGTCGCTGTCGACGGCCGCGCGGGGTTCCGACCTGCCCGGCGTCACCACAGCCCACATGCTGGAGGAGATGGTCCACGGCTACCGCGACGCGCTGCTCGGCCACGACGAGAGCCTGTCGGAGGCCCATGCGGGGCGGGCCGTGCGGGCCGTGCTGCGGCGGGCGACGCACCGGCGCTGGGAACACCTCGCGCAGGAGCGGCTGGAGCGGATCGAGCCCACCATCCCGCTCGGCAAGCGGTTCTGGCCCCTGTCCGAGGCGGAGCGCTCCGCGATCGCGGCGCTGGTGTCGTCGGAGGCCGCCCTGGAACTCGTCGGCGCGCTGCACGGCCGCGGGCGCCACCACGCCGTGACGGTGCTGGACGCCGCCTATTGGATGAAGGGCTGCTCGTCGCTGGGCACTCTGCGCTACGCCGTGCTGCTGCGCATCGGTTCCGGCAAGGCGAAGCCGAGCTATTGCCTGATCGACGTCAAGGAAGCGGTGGCCAGCGTCGCCCCCGCGACCCCGGACGCCCCGGCGGCCGATCCCGCGGACCGCGTGGTGCAGGGCGCCCGCGCGCTGTCGCCCTGCCTGGGCGACCGCATGCTGCCGGCGCGCCTGCTCGGCCGCCCCGTGGTGCTGCGGGAACTGATGCCGCAGGACCTGAAGCTCGAGATCGACGACCTCACCCGCGACGAGGCGGTGGGTGCCGCGCGCTTCCTCGCCGCCGTGGTGGGCCACGCGCATGCCCGGCAGATGGAGCCCGCCGACCGCCGGGCCTGGGCGGACGAACTGCGGCTGCATCGCGCCGGCGGGCTCGACGCGCCGTCCTGGCTGTGGACCACCGTGGTCGACCTCGTGGCGCGCCACGAGCGTGGGTACCTCGACCATTGCCGCGACTTCGCCCTGGCGCGCGCCGGGTGACCCGGCCAGCCGCCCCCGCTTTCGCGCGCCACGACCTCGTTCGCGTGGCGCCCGCCGACTGGGACGCCGCGCTGGCGCGGTCCGAAGCCTTCGCCGCCCTCGCCGACGGTGCGCGCGCCGTCGTGGCCGGCTGGGCGACCTTCCGCCGCCCCGCGGTGGTGCGGCGCCGGGGGACCGGCGACGGTGCGGGGATCGTGCCGCTCGGGGTGCCCCTGCCCCCCCGCCTCGGCAAGCTGCGGCTGGAACTGTCGCTGCCCCCGGGGACGGCGGCGGAGCGTGTCGCCGAGCCGACGCTGTCCGCCGCTGCGCTCGCGGCCGCGCCCCCGGCCTGGGGCCCGGCCTGCCGGGCGCTCGCGGACCTCGGCGCGGACGTCGGCGTCGCGCCCCGGGCGTCCGGCTCGCTCCTGTGGGCGGCGCTGACGGGCCTCGATTATCTCGGGCCCGCTTCCGACCTCGACCTGCTGTGGCCGGTGACCGCCGACACCGACCTGCACCGGCTGCTCGACGGGCTGCGGCGCGTGGACGACCTGGGCATCGTCGCCATCGACGGCGAGATCCTGCTGCCGGACGGGGCCGGCCTCCACTGGCGCGAGCTCGACCGCGCGCGGGGCGAGCCGAACGGCAGCGTGCTCGCCAAGGCGATGGACGGCGTCGCGCTGCGCCCGGTCGCCCCGCTCTTCGCCCCCTGAAGGCTCGTCCGCCGCGCCTTGACTCCCTTCGGCGTTTTTGTCAGGCCTCGCGCCAGGGCGGGAGCGTCCGTCGGCCTTCCGCGACCGGGGCGGGCCCGCCAGCGGTGGAGACGACATGCTGACAATCCTGCGGGCCGTCGCGGCCGCGGCGCGGGTAGGCTGCCGAGCGGCGGCCGAGCGCCCCTTCGATCGAGCGCCGGCCGTGGCGGCCTTGGTGCTGGCCGGCGCGGCTTTCGCGGCGCTCGGCGCCGCGCCGGCGCGGGCGCAGGGCGTGGTGAAGGGCAAGTACGGCGACTGGGAGATGCGCTGCGAAACACCGTCCGGCGCCCCCAAGGAGCAATGCGCCCTGCTGCAGCGCATCGAGGCCGAGGACAAGCCCAACGTCAACCTCGTGGTGATCGTGCTGAAGACGGCGGACGGCAAGAGCCGCCTGCTGCGCGTGGTGGCGCCGCTCGGCGTGCTGCTGCCGTCGGGGCTCGGGCTCAAGATCGACAATGCGGACGTGGGCCGGGCCGGCTTCGTCCGCTGCCTGCCGACCGGCTGCGTGGCCGAGGTGGCCATGGAGGACAAGCTCATCGACCAGCTGAAGGCGGGCGCGACGGCGACATTTATCATCTTCCAGACGCCCGAAGAGGGGATCGGCATCCCGCTGACGCTCACGGGCTTCAAGGATGGCTTCGACAAGCTGCCGTGACGCGAGCGGCCGGCACCGGCCGTGCGCGCGTGGTAGGATCGTGGGATCGGGCGCGCCGCGCCGGGACGGAGGGACGACGGGGATGAGACGAGTTGGAGCGCGGGCCCTGGCGCTGTGCTGTGCGGGGCTGGCCCTCGCCGGATGCGCGGCGACCGACAATCTGATCCCCTCGGCGGGCCGGGTGGGCTCCGCCTTCGGCAACCTCCTCGCCTTCAACACCACGACGCCGGGCCCGGCCCCGGTGGCGAACGGCGCCGCCGAGCGGCCCCTGCAATGTCCCACGATCGAGGTGCTCGACGGCACGGCCTCGTATCGCACCTACGCGGGGGCGACGCAGACCAACGACGCGGTGCGCTATCAGTTCTCCATGGGCGAGGTCGCGCGCGAATGCACGCACAGCGGCAAGGAGGTGCTGCTGAAGGTCGGCGTCGAGGGCCGCGTGCTGCTCGGCCCCGCGGGGAGCCCCGGCGCCTTCACGGTGCCGGTCCGCATCGCGGTGCGCCACGACGGCGACGGCAAGGCCGTGGCGACCAAGCTCTACCAGGTGCCGGCGACGATCGCCGCCGGCGAGGACGCGACCACGTTCCAGATCGTGTCCGACCCCATCGCAGTGCCCTTCGTGACGGCCGACGCCGACGAGGACTACACGATCCTGGTCGGCTTCGACGCCACCGGCAAGGCGCCGCCCGCCGCGGCGACCGGCCAGAAGGGTGCCCGCCGCGGTGCCCGGACCAAGCCGGCCGCCGCGGCGCCTCACGGCTGAGCGAGCCGGACGCGACGGGGCGGGCGGACCATCCCGACACCGCCCCCTCCCCGCGCCCAGCGACAAAAACAGCTTGCGCGGCCCGCCTCCGCGCCGTATAGGCACCACACCGGCCGAGCCGATGCCGACACCATCTTTCGACCTCTCGAAGTTCAGAGGAATGGAAGACGTGATCGGGCTCAGTTGGGGGATAGTTCAACGGTAGAACAGCGGACTCTGACTCCGTCAATCTTGGTTCGAATCCAGGTCCCCCAGCCAACGAATACAAGCACTTAGCGTACGGGTAAGCCGCCCCACCCCAACCGGGTAAGCAGCAGGTAAGCACCCCGCGAGGCTTCCACCTTCCCCGTTGAAATCATTGGGGACGTTTGTCGGCTTGACAAACCTGCTTCTCCTGACAGATGATGCGGACGTCAAGCAGTGAGCTGTGCGGCGTTCGAAGGCGCTGGGCATAGCAGCGAGTGGCGTCGAGCCCTCGCGATAACGGTAATGTGCCTGGCAGCGCTTCAGCGCTGAGTGTCCAGGGGCCGGAGCGGACAGCCTACACGACGGGCGCCGCGTACCTGACGACCCTTCCCAACCGACCTGTTGCGCAGCGTGCCCGCACACCTGCAAGACGGTCATGTTCGGAGGATCGCGGATGAACGCGACCGCATCACCGCTCAATATCTTCGACCTGCCGTCAACCCAGATCCTCGACAACAAGCAAGTCGACGAACTCGGCATCTTTGGCTCGACGGCCACGCGCGCCCACAATCGTTCGATGGGCAAGCCGGGTCCGAAGTACATCAAAATGTCCGGCCGCGTTTTCTACCGGGTAAGCGACTTACTCGCTTACCTGACATCGCAGGCCGAGGCGTCGGAACGGCACATGGCCGCGCGCCGCCAGCGCTACGAGCGCACAGCACGCCACCGCCACGTCGAGGCCGCCTGAAACGCGAAACGACGCCGAGAGGCTAGGCTCGGCGTCGCATTTCACATCTGGAGACCGTGTAATGATTACCCCAAATGGGGGCGCTGCACAAGCGCGCTTGGTGCCAACGTTCCTATCGCCTCTAATGCCATTTGGCTCCCATGGCGTACACCTCGGCGAGGGCGCTGCTTTCACGAGCATTCCGCCTCACTATCCCATTCCGCTAGCCGAGTTTCGGCCTCGGGTACGCAGCCTGTCCGGGCTTCACGTGGCCGCGCTGGCGGCGAATAACGCGACAGAACCGACCGGCCCTGAAGCGTTCGACACTCGCTTGCTACATTGGCTCACGCGGACATCGGACACGCTCGTTATTTTCAGCCTGGACCCTATCGGACCAGTCGCGACAAGGCTGGAAGCCATACTCCGCCCGGCTCGGCGGGCCTTGCTGGTGGTGACGTGCTTCGCACGGCAGGATGCTTGGTTCAGAGCGCTCGACGCACATGCCCGCTACTCCGCAGGCATTCACGGCCTGTTCGAAACGGGAGAAGGTAAGGCAAACGAGCTTCAGCCAGGCATCGTCATAGGCCGCCGATCGGGACCTCTTCAATAGGCTCTAGATCGCACGGCATCCCTGTACCGGACACCCGCCCCGTCTCACCCGGCGCCCGCACAGAAAGAAGCCCGCACGGCACTTGCGATGCCGAACGGGCTTAGGTTCTCTCAGTTCGCGAGCGTATTATGGCGGATCAGTTTGAGGACGGCAAGGGCACAACCGCCCAAAGCCGGAAAGCACATAACTTGGAAGTCGCGCTGCACTTCGCGGCGAACGGCATCCCGATCATGCCGCTCAAAGACAAAGAGCCGGCGATCTGTATGTATGGAGAGCTGGATCGGGACATCTCTCCTGAGCGACGGCAGGCGCGGCACGACCGCTTTGTCGCGAAGCATGGCTTTGAACCGCTCGGCATCGGCTCGACAACTGACGAGGCGACGATCCGACATTGGTGGCGGAGCACGCCCGGCGAACTGGCGACGGGCATCAGCCCCGGCCTGTGCGGCGCCATCGTGCTCGACTGCGACAACAAGGAAGGCGACAACGCCGACGCGGCCTTGCTACGCGCGCATCTGGTCGCACACGGCCTTAGCCTCGATTCGAACCGGACCCCCATCGTGGCATCCGGCCGGCGCGAGGGGCGTCACGCGTGGTTCCGCAACCCCGAAGGCCTTGGGAACGGCGTCGCGCGCGAGCTGAAGGCGGATTGGAAGGGCATGGGCGGCCTTGTTGTGGCGCCGGGCAGCTTGCTCCCTCCCGCGCCGGATGGCGACGGGACGGCCAGGCGCTATGTGCCCGCGGCGGGCTCGCTGAACCTTGTCGAGGCCATCCGCATCGATACCCTGCCCGAGCTGCCGCCCTGCCTTCGCGCCTTGCACGGCGGGAAGACGGGAGCACAGCCGAAGCCCGAGTTTCCCGAGTTACAGGCGGAGGTCGAAGCGGGACCCGAGGTGGACATCCCTGAGGCTGAAGTGGACGCGCTGGCTGCCGAGATGCGGAGCCCGGCCTTCGGCATCGGCGAGCTATGGGACCACCCGAGCCCCGACCACAGCGACAACCGGTGGAAGCTCGCTCAAGCGCTGCGCGGGCGCCGGGGATCGCAGGCGGTGACGGTCCACCACTTCGTCGCTTTGCTGGACACATGGGACGGCGCTGGCGTGTTCAGCGACTACCGCGGCCAGGGCCTGTACGCGCCCTATGACGTCGCGCGCGAGTGGGGAAAGAATGCCGATGCGCGCCCGATCTCGACAGGTGAGGCGTTCGGGATGGTGGACGATGGCGACATGCCCGCGCCGGACTGCCGTAGTACGGGGGACAGCGCCCTTGCCGATTTCCTCAACGCCGTGGTGCTCGACAGTGACTCGGCACCGGCCGAGGCTGCGATCCGGCGCGAGCTGAGAGAGGACAGCCTGAGCCGCGCCGCGGCGAAGCGCCTGGATGTTATGCTCGGCAGCATTCGGGCGGGCATATGGGAGCCGCTGCCATCGAACTTCGAAAGCCTGCGCGCGGCCGTCAACGCGCCCGAGATCACGCCCGCTCCTGTATATGAGACCCGCGCCAGCCTGCGCACCAGGACGCGGAAACCGACGCTTTGGCTCATCGCCGACATGATCGCGGCGAACACGGTGTTCGTCATCCATGGCCGAGAGGGCACCGGCAAAACGCTCATCGCGACGGATCTTGCCTACAGCATCGCCTATGGCCGCGATTGGGCCGGGCGGAAGGTGATGCGGGCGGGCGTGCTCTACGTGTGCCCAGAGGGGCCGGACGGGTTCGTGCGGCGGCAAGATGCTTGGCACCTCCGGCAAACTGCGATCGGTTTCGCCGAGGATGATGGGCCGATTGAAACTCGCCGGGTCGCTACGGACATGTTCACCAGCGATGCGCACTTCGTCGCCATATCGAAGCAGGTTGAGACGTTCCACCAGCGCCACGACGTCGGATGCGCGCTCGTCATCTTCGACACCATGCGCCAGGTCACGCCCGGCGCGGATGAGAACCTTGCGAAGGACGTAGGGGTGTTCACGGCGAGGCTGGCCCGGCTGCGCGATGCTCACGGCTGCGCGGTCGGCTTCGTGCATCACGAGACAAAGGACCCGAGCAAGGGCGCGGCAGGCTCGACGGCGGTGACGTCCAACGTGGACGCGGCCTTCAGCGTGAAGGCGGAGAAGGGCGCGCTCATGCTGGTGCCCGGCAAGCAGCGGGATAGCGGCAGCCGCGAGGTAGTGCGGTTTCAGGTGGTCGAGTGGGATGCGGGGCTCAACACGGATGGCGTGATGGAACGGGCGCCGGTGGCGGTGGTCGAGCTGCCGAAGCCGGGCAAGCAGCCTTCAGATGGTTCGGCGATGGGCGCCGTGGACGATGAGGATCAGGCCGAGGCGGCTGCCCTGCCCGAGCCTGTCGACGCTACCCCCATCCCGCCAGACCCTGAAGAGGTCGCCCGCCATGATCTCATCCTCGGAATCGTTGCGGAGGCGCCTGAGCAGGCCATCCGGTTCGGCGACCTACTCGCGACCTTCAACGCCAAACGCCGCCGCGGAAGGAAAGAACCGCTCGGCCGAACGGTGTTGCAGGATCTGATAGCGGATCTTGTCGAGACAACACCCCCACGTCTCCGCCGGATCGGAACGGGAAACAGTCGGCAAATCTCCCTGCCCGAGGGCTCCTGAGGCACGCGGAAACGGCATTCCTTCGTCCGGTTCTTCGTCCGGCCGCTTCGTCCGGAAAACGGGTGTCCGGCCGGACGAAGGACATGGGCGAGGAAACGGACGCAGTAAGCTAGTGCGTGCAACGGCTTAGCTTCGTCCGCCTTCGTCCGGAAAAGGGCTGTTTCCGTAAACCTTTGGGCTTCGTCCGTCCACTCCCCCCATCCTTTAAGGATGGGGGAGGGGCGAGCCGGACGGAGCGGATGAAGGCGGACGAAGGCAGATCGCAGGCTCACCGATGCCCGAGCGAAGCAGGATGGGGGCAGTAGCTTGGGCGCGGTGTCTGATCCGGTCGAGGTGGAACGCAACATGCCGGAGCGGGTCGAAATTTTGGGGATCGCTGCGTTCGGGCGGGATAGGGGTCATTCCTTTGGCATCCGGACCACGCTAGGTGTCGCGCCTATCACGACAGCGAGATGATGGATGACTGACGCTCAGCCCGTTCCCGCAGGTCAACCTTCCCCTGCTGCAGGTCTTTTTGAAAAGCCGTGTTCAAGTTGCTTCAGCCCGATAGACAGGCGCGCGACAGTCTGCCCCAAATGTCGTTCTTTCCAGGGCTTGTACTGGTGGACGCGTTTGGTAGGCGTGGGATCGCCTTGGGTGATTGGTGCCCTTTCTCTCGCGAGTTTAGCGTACTCGAACTATGCAAATCAGTTTCCACACAAACCGAACCCGATCAAAACCGAACTTCATACGGTTCTGCCCGGTGAAGTCGTCCTAAGAGCGATCAATCCCTTAAGCCTACCTGTGTACCCCGAGCCAGGTGCCTTCGTAAGGTGTAGCGCCGAAGGGAAGCCAAAGTCTAACTTTGTGCTTCGCCTCCGAGAAGATACAAGCCAATTCTCAATACCTGCCCATCAGGCTGCACTTATCGGATTCAGCCTTATACAAGGCTCAAGTGTACCAGATGAAAGCGATATCGAACCTAATGCTCAATGTTATCTAGTCATGTGGGTAAGTGATGGAGGTCAAAACCAAGCGGAGAACGACCAACTTCTCATACCGGCCGTTGTGAAAACGCTTGTGCGCCATTGATCGAACAGTCGCAAACTCACGGCCGCTTTGCTCGACGCCTCTGGCCAACAGTTCGTATTTCACAAAAAATCGATGTGCTTTTCAGGGGCAGCGCAAGCCCCCGGCCCCCCGGGGGGTGGCTAGCAGGGACCCGTGACCGGGGGGGGGCGGTGCCAGCCTGCCGCCTCCAGCGCGCCACGCCTGCCGCGTGCCAGCTCCAGCCCACCAGCCGGCGGGGCCGTGCCCTGCCCCATGCTCTCAGGCGCTCGTCACAGCCTCGCACAGAAGCAAAGTTGACCTGCCCGCTACCTGACTAGCCTGATCAATCAAACGCCCGCCAGCGAGCCGCTCACGGCTTACCAACGCTCCAGTTGCGCAGATCGGATGCGCACGCTGCCGACGATCGGCACGCCCCATCCTTCCGTCCACTCGGGCCCCACCGCCAACGTCGTCACGCCGCGGCGGATGAGTAGCGAGCGCGATGACAGCTCGTGCAGGCTGACGTGCTGCACATCAAGGCCCAGCGACATGCGGCTCAGCGGCATGGCGCCGAGCGGCATCGTCGCCGCGATGGTGAGGCCTATGGCTGTCATGATGCCGGCGGCGCGGATGGTCATCGTTCGGACCTCGACGCGGCCGGCGGGATGGGACGTGGCCGGCGCGCGTGCCTGCTCAACACACACTCTATGGTGAAGTTGCCCAGCTACCAGGACGCACAGACACAGCGCCAGGAATGGTGGCGCCCCATGCTCCGATGGGTGGGGGCCTTGTCGCGCCGTTCGGGACGGGGCTTGCAAGGGCCGGCGTCGGGTCGAGCTGCGGTGACGTTCGTTCCTCCGGGCCAATGCTCGGACGAACGCCGAGCGCTGGCCGTACCCGAAGTTGGCGCAGTGGCGATGCGACTTCGTCTCTCGTGCGAGGTGCATGCGATGGCGGGCGATGCCCCGGCCTGACATGCGCAAAGTGAGGCCGTGGGGCGGTAGCGGCGCGAGGGGAGCGACCACATCGGGCGGTGGTTCGGGCGCGAGAGAGCATGCCGACAGCGCTGCACCCACCGCGATGCAGGCGAGCCGAACCGATGTGCCTCTTAGCCTCATAGGCGTATCGTGCGGCGTTCGAGCATGGATGTCTCGCTCGGCACAGCAGCATGCGCAGACGGGCCAACTTGTCGCACCATGCAATCACTCACTCCAGAACCCGACAAACACGACAAGTGCAGAGGCGGCAGAGCGACATAAGTCTGCCAGCGCATACGATGTATGTGTGAGGACCTACATGTCCCGACACACATTGAACTTGCTCATTCCGAGCCGCTGATCTTAACTCCTTCGGAGCCATCATCCTCGGAGAGGAACGTTATGCCTGCCGCCTCACATGTGCGGACGATCTTGTCTCGTGTGGTCGCATATCCGCCGAGCTGTTCGTCGGCCATTTCGAGACGCCCGAGCGTGGTGCGCGAAAGGCCGGACTTCGACGCCATCTCATCCTGGCTCCAGCCAAGGAGGGCGCGAGCGGCTTTGAGCTGTCTGACGGAGATCATGGGCCAACCTGGAACAAAATGCGTTGACTACGCCGTAAGCTGGAATAATTTGCGCCAGGTTAAGGCCGTGAGATCACCCATGAACCCGTCCCGCCGTTGCGCGATCCGACATGACTACCTCGTCAACCCCGCCGACCTCGGCGACGCCATGGCGCTCATAATGCAGCGCACCGAGGCGCTCGCACCAGCCCAGCGCGTCAAGACCACGCGCGCGTGGGTCCACGAATGGTGCGCCTTCGGCTCCCTGCTGTGCCGGAACGCGGACATTGGCTTCACGCTGCACATGTTCTCCGATCATCCCGACTTCGAAGACGAGACATTCGAGTTGGACGATTTGCAAGCGGCGGAGTGGGTCGGCAAGGCTCGGCATCAGGTTCGCGCGCCGACCGCGGCCGAGGTCCGCTTAATGACCCTGACGACGGCTGACATAGCCGAGCGGTGGAACTGCAAGCGTGAAACCATTCGATACTTCATCGAAGGCGGCCACCTGCCCGCGTTCCGAGTCGGCCAAAGGCACCGGATCCGCCGCGATGCGCTGGACAGGTTCGAACGCGCGAACTCCATCCGCAGCATGCTGGCTGAGGCAGCCGGCGATGTCAGCCGAACAACCCTCATCCTCAATGCCGTCGCGACTCGTCTGCGAGCCAATGCACGCTCTGCGAGGGCCGCAGCCTCATGACCTCACCCATTCGGAGGCTGAATGCTCCATAGCTACCGGCTCCGGCTTCATCGGGGCCGGTTCGCCCTCTACTGGCGGGAGGACGGCCGATCGCGGCGGTACTCCCTCGGCACCACGGAAAAGGTTGAGGCTGAAGTCCGCGCCGACGCGTTCATCCGAGCGATGGCACAGGCGCGGGCGCCAACAATCACCATCGCCGAGGTATGGGAGCGGTATCGCGAGCGGCTTAAAGGCCGGCCGGCCTACACGACGATGGCCTATGAGTGGAAGCATCTGCTCTCATTCTTCGGCGATCTGCGAGCCTACCTCATCACCGAAGAGGCGTGCCGACGCTACATTGAATATCGGCGGGGCCAGGGCCGCAAGGACGGGACGATCCTGACGGAGCTGAACCGCCTCTCAAACGCACTGAACTACGCCGTCAAGGCAGGACTGCTTGACCGTGCGCCGGTCATCGTTCGGCCGCGCGCTCCACCGCCGCGGGATCGCTTCCTGACCAAGGCGGAGGCGCGCACCTTCCTGGACGGGATCGCGGCCCTACATGTTCGGCTGTTCTGCGTACTCGCGCTGGCGACTGCGGCCCGCCGGGAAGCCATCCTCGGGCTGACGTGGGATCGAATAGACATGGGACGGCGCCGGCTTCACCTCACAGACCCGAAAGCACCAGAGACCGCGAAATCACGGGCCATCGTGCCGATCAACGACCGCTTGCACGCCGAGCTTTTGGCCGCGCGCCAGCGAGATCACATTGCCATGGGCTCCACGGCGTTCGTCGTGCAGTACCGCGGCGGGCGCGTCGCCTCGCTCAAAACGGCGTTGGCGCAGACGTGCCGGCGCAGTGGGGTCGAAGGCGTCACCGCCCATGTGTTCCGTCACACCGCCGCGGTTTGGATGGCTGAGGGCGGCGTGCCTATGGAAGAGATCGCACAATTCCTCGGGCACCGCGACGTGACCGTGACGCGAAAGGTCTATGCGCGGTTCAGCCCGGAGTACCTCCGCAAGGCGGCTGAATCGCTGGATTTCTAGCTGGATTCCGTGATGTACCAACCCTCCGCCTTCGTGGCGACAATCATGCTATCATTGGATGGGTGCAAGTGCCGACCTGAAGCCAGCGCTGATTGCCTGCTGAATTTCACCTGTGAAGTGAAGATTCAAAGCTGCTTGCGACGGCACTCTGCCTATAGCAAAGCCTCTAGGGGTTTTACTCTCTTGCGTTGGACCGATCGTAATCAGCAGATCATGCGTCCGCATCCTACTTTCCGAGATGAGCGGGTTAGCGCCCCCCCCCGTTGATATTGTCACCAACTTCCACATCGGGTTCACCGTACCCGTTGTTGTAACGATGAATTTGACCTCATATGAAAATGCATTGTATTTCGTCTGTGATTTATCCAATGAATACGAGGTAGGTAAACTGTTGTAGGCTGCTAGAGCACTTTTCAGCCAGTCTCCTATGCCCAGATCTCCAAACAAAAGAGAGCTACCGTGCCTGTCCAAATCCTTATAAGGCGGCCCACCAGGTTGTCGGCACGATGAATCCTTTTCAACATCGATCGGCATCTTGAATTGACCGAGATCGTAAAGGAAAAGTAACTTCTCATTTCGTGTTGCTTGTGAGGACGCCGTAGCACCAACTGGGAGACTGAAACTCTGCGGCACCTTGATTTGGTCCTGACCCTTAAAGGGAAGACTAGCCGTGCGTAATGTTTGATTGTAGGCGATATTTGCATTGAGAGATCCAGTCTCATCGACCTGCAACTGCAACGTTTCTTGCGCCGCCCAATCGTTGGGTATGGAGTCCTCTATTTTCCCATATCGATATATTTTCTTAGGACCGTATAAGCTGACGGCTTTTCGAAGCTCACAATATATACTCTTTTGGATGCGATAACTCATTGCATCATCTACGTCCGCTTCTTCGTACGGTTCATGCAGAGTCGGAACGCTAAGCCCGCAACCACCCAGTAAAGTTGATAGCGAGAACAATGATATAAAAATATTTCTGCTACTTTCCATTGTTGCCCTCCTTGTCCAGGTCGAAGAACTTCGGGAAGGCTTGCGGCAGGCTGGAAATAGGAACGCTCTTGAAGAGTGGAACCGTTTCCGGGGACTCGATAGAGCCGTTTTTTACCGTGATCTGCGGCAATTTCTTAGTGCCTGATTTCCTTACAAAAGCTGCTCGATGGTGTTTCCTAGCCTCGGCCTTATTTGTGACAGCCAAAGCAACAGTTGGAACCAAAATGCTGAGATTCAGCATGAAAGCAATTAAAAGAATATTCCCCGACTTCGACATCAAAGCCACCTCTATGTTTAGAAGTTCCAAGATCGTAAAAAACAGATTTCAGCGTAGCAAGCTCAAATTGGGAAGGGTCCTTGAGCTTGCTGGATTTTCTGTCCAGTGTTGCGTCAATGCCTCACCTGAGCCGGTCACCGCGGGCGCTTGGCATCCTCCCACGCCACGGTGGCGGGGTTGACACTGCCCCGCGCTGTGTTACGTTTCTGGCAACGAACGTAGTGTGTTTCGTTGCAGCGGGTCGGCACCATGGCAAATGGCAAGTTCGTCAGCTACCTCCGGGTCTCCACCGCCAAGCAGGGCGCCAGCGGCCTGGGAATGGATGCGCAGCGCACGGCGGTGACGGACTTCCTCAACGGCGGCCGTTGGTCGCTCATCGCCGAAGTGGTCGAGGTCGAGAGCGGTAAGAATGACGATCGCCCGAAGCTGGCCGAGGCCATGGCGCTGTGCCGGCTCCACGGCGCCACGCTGGTCATCGCGAAGTTGGACCGGCTGTCCCGCGATGCGCACTTCCTGCTTGGCCTTCAGAAGGCCGGCGTGCGGTTCGTCGCTGCCGACATGCCCGAAGCCAATGAGATGGTGGTGGGGATCATGGCCGTTGTCGCTCAGGCCGAACGCAAGATGATCTCCGCCCGCACCAAGGCGGCGCTGGCGGCGGCCAAGGCTCGCGGCACGAAGCTCGGCGGCGATCGGGGCAACCTGGCCGTGGTCGGCGCCGCTGGCCGCGCCAAGGGCACTCAGGTCCGCCAGAGCAAGGCCAAGGCCCGCGCCGGGGACCTTGCCCCCATCCTGTCGTCATTGCAGGCGGACGGCGTCACAACGCTGCGGGGCCTCGCTGAGGCGTTGAACGCCCGTGAGATCCCCACGGCGCGCGGCGGCACATGGTCGGCGGTTCAGGTGCAACGCGTGCTGGCGACGATTGAAAGGTAGAACTAAGACGTTCGCAGTGTTTTGATGAGTGAGACGGCGGCCTCATTGAGCCTTGTAGCTTTGATCTCGATCGAAGCTGCACGGGCAACGGCAGAGTTATACCAAAACAGAGGTGGCTTCCCTTTATTTTTTCTAATATGGTCGAGGCAGTCGAAATAACCTGAAAGCTCTTCTTCAAACATAATTATGGGAGCGCTGATTTCGTCGATAAGGGGCAACTCGTTAAATGGGTCCCGGGGATTAAGGCGGATCTGCCCAAATAGGACCTCATACAGACCTTCATAATTACCTTGCTCAAATATAATACGAAGCCTGCCGTCTCTCTCATGTCGTAAAACTCCCTGAACATGCGTCCTAATTTTCAGCGTATAAATTTGAATACGAGTGAGTATTACATGCCTTTTTTTGTCCAAATCGATTTTCTGCTCCCTCTCCTTATTTCTCTGCTCTTGCGTACTCACCCACAACGCCGTTCCAGCGGCGGCGAAGCTGCCTATACCGCTCAGCCATCCACCGTATGCTGCAACCCAATCGGGTGTCCAAGGCATCGCGCGAACAAGGCCATAGACCAGCATGAGGGATGGAACGGCAAGCACAGCGAACAAGAAGCGTTTGTCGCTATTCTTCAAGTCCGCCACGCCTAGCTCCACAAAATTCACATATGCCCGGTCCCGAGCAAGGCCGGTGACGGCATGCTAGGCTGAACGCCGTTGTTGCCGGCGAGCTTTCCACCCATCATGGTCTCTCCCATCTTGCCCGACAGACTGAGTTGAGCCAAGTGCTCCACCGTCCGCACCAACCCAAGGAAGTAGGTGGACGGCTCGATGATGATGGACGTAGTGTTGTGAACCTCAGCGGACCCGTTGACGCTCACCTGAGACGGCGCGACCGTCACCTGGAGCGGCTGCGCCGGACCCGCGGGCACCTGCCCGGCCGTTGTCAGCCGTTCGTTCGCCACCGCATTCCGGCCGCGCGTACCCTCGGGATCACGGTGGAACTCATCGGCCGCCCGGCGCCCCTGTTCCCACACGCTTTCGGGCATCCCGGAGCGGAAGGGGTTGAAGCCGATCTTCCCATACTCCCTGTCGTGGAACGTGCTGAAGTCCATTCGACGCTTCAGCGCGGCGTCCGCATCGAACCGGCGGCGGATCTGCCCCTCCACATCGTTCTCCCGATCTCGCCGGGCCGTGCCGATATCGATGACGCTCTGAGCGGCGAAGGCGACATCACCCACGCCCGACACAATGCCCAGCCCGCGAGCCGCCATGCCGAGCAACTTGGCCCGACCGATGGCCTGAGCGGCTTCCGCAGCGGCTTTCTCGGCTTGGAAGCGAGCGCCGTTCACCGCCAGTTCCTCGGCGGTACGACCGGCCAGCGTGCCACTCTTGCCCGCAGTCTCCGCAGCCATCGCGGCGGCCTTGCTCCCGGCCTCAGCCGCCACCGTGCCGGCGCGCTGCGCGGCAGTCTCGGCAGCCTTGGCGGCTTCACCCTTTCCGCCAGCGGTCTCCGCCGCCCTGGCCGCGGCGTTCATGGCGTCGGCAAGGCGCGAAGCTGCCTTGGCCGCAGCATCCTCGGCGCTGCCCTTGGCCGCCTGGGTGGCAAGCACCTTCTGCGCGGCAGCTTCGGCGCTGGTGGCCGCCTGAGCCGCCGCGTCCGCCGCCCGCTGCGCGACGCCGAGCGCCCGCTCAATCTCGGCAGTGGGGGGCACCAGCTTCCCGAGCAAGTCACCCGAGGCCAGCGCCCGCTTCTCCGCCTGGCCGATGGCCTCCGCCATGGCCGAGCTTGACCGCGCGATGGCCTGTTCCGCGTGCTCGCTCACCAGCGAGGCCAAGCGCGCATACTTCTCCGCAGCCGTGGCCGCTGCCCGGTCGGCCGCGCCCGAAATCGTATCGAACTTGGCTGCGGCTTTGGCGGCGTCCGCCCCCACTTCCGCAAGCTTCGCCATGGCGTCAACTGCGGCGCTGTCCATCGCCCGCACGAAACTGGCGGAGCGTTCGGCGAACCGTTGCGCGCCCTCAGCGATGGCGTTCGCCTCGGCGCTGGCCCGTTCCGCCATGCCGTGCTGAAGGGTCGCCAGCGCGCTCCGCTGGCCCGCCTCGACAGCATCCGCCGCAGCGCTGGCCGATGCCTGTATGGCCCCTTCAGCCGCAGCGACCCGCGCCGCAGCCTGTTCCGCCCGAGCGACAGCAGCCTCAGCACCGGCCCCAAGGCCACGTCCGGCCGCCGCCCCCATGCCCGAAGCTGCATCCCTGGCCGCCGTCCCGGTGGCACGTAGCGCGGCCGTGGCACCGCCAAGCGCGTGTTCCGCCGTCGCCGCAGCTCCGCCGATCCCGACAAGCCGGCCGATCACAGGGACCGCCCTGCCCGCTGCCCCGCCGAGCCCGACAAGCGTCCCCATGATGGTCAGAAGCGGCCCGAGCGCTGCCGCTGCCATGGTCGCTTCCGTGCCGAACTCAACAACCTTCGGGTCGAGCGAGGCGACGGCGTCTAGCACCTTGACGATGCCACCCGCGACAGCGTCGAAGACGTGTTGCTCGGCCATCTTTGAGACGACCATCTCGAAAGCGTTGTGGGCCTGTAGGTAGGCGCCTTCCAAGCTGCGGGCATGCTCCGCCGCCTGTCGGGATGCAATGCCGGCCTGCTCCTCGACGTACTGCTGAGGCGTGGGGGCGGGCGCCAGCGGGCCCTTCAGCCCCATCATCATCTCCCAATTCGACCCGTACTGGCGCTGGCCTTCGTTGACGAACTCGTCTCGGGCCTCCTTGGTCTCCGGAGGCCTGAGGATCGGCATCACGCGGGGGGACTGCCGCTTCTCTCCGATCATCGACCAGATTTCCGGCGTCATTCGCCCGGTTTTGCGGATGTCTTCGATCATGCGCGGCACATCGGTGGAGCCGATGAACGAGTCCATGAACTTGTCGACGACCTTCTGAGCGATCTCGGGCTTGATTGGGTTTTTCGCCTTGCCCGTCGCCATGATGGCTTCGCGCCACTCGCCGCCCAGCACGTCGAGGTTATGGCCTTTGTTGATGTCGTCGCTTTGGAAAGCAGCCCATGCTTTCATCACTGCGGCATCCATACCCTTGTAGCCTTTCATCCCCGCTTGCTTGAGGAACGCTTCGGGGTTCATGCCGCCGGTCATGTTCTGATAGTCGCGCAGGTTCAGCCCGAGCGAGGCGAACCCACCATAGGCGCTATTCTTCGGCGCGATGAACGAACCGATCATGGACCGCTGAGCGACGGACGACTCGTCACCCCGGAAGCCCGCTTCCTTCTGTGTGGCGGACATCATCGCGATTTGGCCGAGGTCGAGATTGGAGAAGCGCGCGAGCGGCGCTGCCATCTTCAGCGACTGCATCACCTCGTGATGCCCCTCGAAATTAGACGAGGTGTACATGGTCGACAGGACGTCGGCGAGGTGGCCGAACTTGTGGTTCAGCGCGTCCATCCCGAGAGCGTGGCCTTCCTTGTCTCGGGTTTCGATCGGCAGCGCGTTGGCGAGCGCGATGAGATCGTCCGTCGCTGTATGAGCGTCCGTGCGGTTCGCGATGGCGAGGATGGCCGCCTGGTTGGCCAGCGCCTCGGCGGGAATCATCGACCGCGCCGGATCGTTCGTCGCGGTGTCCTGATACCCGGCCTTGACCGCGGCCAGCACGGAATCCTTGTACTCCTTCACATTGACGAGGCCCTTCGGCAGGCCGCCAACGCCGTCGTAAGCGACCGCAGCCGCGGCGTTTGCCGCTTCCATCTGCGCCGCCGCGTAAGCCTTGGTGGACATGGTCAGGTTGTCGACGGAGCGGGCCCGCTGTTCCAGCACGCCTCGCATCGTGTTCTCAATGCGCGAGAATTCCAACGCCTTGTCGGCCATCTCCTTCAGCCCGGCGACGACAGGCATGGTGATGCCGAGCGTCATCCTTTGGCCGTGCTCGGCCATCTTCGCCCCCATCTTCGCCATGGCACTCTCGTGCCCAGCGACCTTGTGGGACATGTGGCTCAACGGTTCGGACAGATGGTCAATGAGGTGGATGACCGCCGCGACCTCGAAAGTGTTCATCCCAACGCGCCCTTACACAGTGGACCTGTGTGGAATTGTACTCTCATTACGTTCATTGGAAAACCGAGGATTCGCGCAGGCGTCGAGGGCCACCAACCCTTGATTTTTTGTCATCCGGTGTTAGTAGATCATTGGCGGGGTGAACTCAGTTTTTTCATCCTTTGGGTATGTGGTGCTTTTGGTCCAATGTGCAGCTTCGGCGGAATGTGTCGGTTATCATGCCCGTAACGCTAGAAGTCGAGTCGAACACACTTGTGATAGTTGGCAACTTCAACCCTGCTATATTTCAGCCTTATTGGTTTTTTTCCCAAGACTTGATCGGCGAGGATGAAGCTCAGAAGGCGCAAATATCGGTGGTACACCCCGATATTACGTCCTTTCAAACTGAATCCTTTCAAATTACGGTTGAGCCTGAGCGGGTGAGTTTGATTCCGCTTGAAACAATTGGTATTGGCATTTTTGACTTAGCTCTTCGTTTGTTTGGGGACTGCCTCCCTCAAACACCCTTACGAGCACTGGGTATAAACTACTTATCCCATTTCCGAGTTAGCTCGGAAAAGGTTCAAAATAGCTTTGGCGATATACTGGCGCCAAAGGAACCTTGGGGCAAGTGGGGTGAGCAGCTAAATCAACCGGCCCCGAAAGGCTCACAAAATCGCATCTCAAAAGAAACAAGGGCTGGCGGTCTAAGGTCAATCAGCATGACCAAGTATGGGCGCGATGATGAGAAAAAGGGGTTCACACAGGTTAAAATAGAGCCCTCTGCAACTTATAGACCGGGGGTCTACGTTGAGGTAAACAATCACTTTGATCTTGAAAAGCCTATAAAGGGCGAAGATAATTCTTCTATTTTTGCAAGACTCGGCGATGTTTACGACAGTTCTATCGAGCAGTCGAAGAGCTTCGTCGAGCATTTTATGACGACGTGTAGCATCATTGAGCGCGATCATGTCTGAGATATTCGCCATCGATAGAAATGACTTCAACTTGGACTCACACACCATTCGTGGTGAACGTGCTCTCGAAGTTGCCAAGCGTTTTCGTCCGGTTGATGAATCTGCGCTACGATTCTCAAAGTTTCAGCAGTCTCAGACACAAGGGCGTGAGGTGCCGCGCCCTTCGAAAGAAGCGATACAAGCAACACTGCAATCAATCTCTACTCGAACGACAGATACGAGATTGCGTCTCCCAACTGCATTCGTTGCCAAGCAAGAATGGGAAGGTTGCGTCCAAGACGTGGCAGAAGGTCAAGTGCTCGCGCAATTAGTAGACATTAGATTAAGTGATGCCCCCTTCACGATAGCTAGCATCCCACTTGAGACCTTTGCAGTTCGAGATAGAAAACGGCTTAGAACCGGATCTATATTCAGATGGGCAATAGGAACGGAAATTAATGGAAGGACGCAGCGGAATGCGTATCGAATAGCGATTAGGGACTTTCCAGCCTGGACTAGGCGAGAGATCCTGACATCTGAATCTGAGGGCCTTCAACTGGCCCAGGCTTTGAGCGCTCTGAAAAATGGCTCTGACGCATCCGGAATCTGACGAAATAGAAGTTACGGTGATTGGCCCTGGTTTTGGTGAGTCTGTTTTGATCCACCTTGGTGATCGAAAATGGATCACCATCGACTGTTGTGTGGATCGGAATACGAAACAGAATGTTCCTCTCGCCTATCTTGCGGAGATAGGGGCGGACGTCGCGTCTGATATCAAACTTGTGATCGCATCACATTGGCACGACGATCACATCAAAGGGCTGTTTGACCTCCTAACCGCAGCGAAGTCGGCACGCTTCTGCTGCTCTGAGGCGCTCACAAGTGTTGAGTTTTGTGCCTATGCTGTCCGACATGCGAAAAACATCACAAGACGCTTTTCGGGAGGAGCTTCAGAGTTTCTTCAAGTGCTCAGGCTTCTTGCAGAACGGAAGAATTGTCCGGAGTTCGCTGGAAAAGACAGAAGGCTTTGGCTTTTACCGAAAGACACGATCTCCCACGGTGTAGACTGCGAGGTCTACACCTTAGCTCCCAGCAACGGTCAGTTCGCGCTGTTTCTCACCGAGATAAGCAAAATTTTAGCAGATCCAAGCCATGATCGTTTTCGAGCACAAGCAGATAATCAAAATAACTTGTCGGTAGTCTGCCAAATTCTCTTCGGTGAAGAATCAATACTGTTAGGTGCTGATCTCGAGAACCAACGGGACGTAACATTAGGCTGGGAATCTATACTAAGTAGTTTCGGTAGACCTCGTCAGACTTCAAGTTTCTTCAAGATCCCTCATCACGGCTCTGCGAATGCACATAACGACCGTGTTTGGACGGACATGCTTGTGTCCGACGTATTTTCGGTCGTGACGCCTTATGATCGTCTCGTACATCCATTGCCCACTCAGACGGATCGTGCACGCATAAATGCTTTTACGCCCCATGCGTACATTACCTCTGACGAGGCAAACAAGAATTTTAGACACGACGACAAAAGCGTAAATGCAAAGCTTAAGGACATAGGAGCAGTTGTGCAGGTCTCACAGATAGCGCCTGGCCGTGTAACGCGTAGATGGAAGCTTGGCGGTAGACCTTCACTTTCCATGAGCCAGATGGCACGCCCTCTCAATCCGCCTATCTCGGTTTAAAAGCCCTTCGCGAACGTCTCGACGTGCTTCGCCGCCTTGCGCTTCCGCTCGTCATCCGCGTGCAGGTAGACCATAGTCGTTTTCAGGTCGGCGTGTCCAAGGAGCGCCTGCACAGCCCGTACGTCCGCGCCGCCCGCGAGCGACTGTGTCGCAGCGCTATGGCGGAAGACGTAGGGACTGAAGCGCGGTACGCCTGCCCTGCCCGCAATGCGGTCGAGCTGCTTCGCGATTCCGACAAGGTGCTGTCCCGTCATGCGCCCTATGAAGACGTAGGGATTCGCAGCCTGTCGGTAGTCGTGAACGCGTTTGAGCACCTCGACGGCCGCGTCGGACAAGGGCACGGTTCGCTTCCCCGTCTTCCCCACTACGCGCATCGTGCGGGCGCTCAGGTCGACGTTATCCCATGTCACGGTGCGCGCCTCGCCAGGCCGCAGGCCGCACAGCAGGGAGATGCGCAGAAGGCCCGCAAGGTGGGGCGACACCTCCCCCGCGGCTTCCATGCTCGCCAAGGCCTTCCCGAGCTTTTCGACTTCCGGGCTGGTCAGCACCCGCTGTTCCTTGGCCTCCGCATCCTTGTTCCGGGGCAGCTTCGCGAGCGAAGCCGGATTGTGGTGCGACGGGTCGAGGTGCTTCGCGCGGACGGCATAGTTGAACACGGCCTTGATCAGCGTGACGACGTAGCTCTGATTCCGCGTCTGCCCCGCCATGCTCGCGTGCAGCGCCTCGACGTCGACCGGCGACACGTCCTGTAGGGCCTTGCTGCCGATGCCGACCTCGGGACCGTTGTCGACCTGGCGCGTGAACACGAGTCGGGTGAAGCGGTCCTCATAGTCGGCATATGTCGCCGCGGACCACTCCGGCTTTTTGAGAGCCATCCATTCGCGCGTGCAGGCTTCAAAGGTCATGCACTTCGCGGCTGGCGGGCTGATGAGGTCGGTTCCCTTGCGCGCCGCCTGTAGGACATCGGCGGCCTTCGCCCTCGCGTCCTTGAACGTGTGCTCCGCGGTTGAGCCGAGGTTCACCCGCCGCGACTGCCCGTCCACCCGATACTGCACCGTGTAGGCCTTGGACGTGGGATAGACGATGACGCCGAAGCCCGGCTCGCCAGCGTCCCACACGATCGCCCGCTTGCCTTCGAACTTCAGCCCGTCGACCACTCGCTGAGAGAGCTTCATCGTCGGCAT
Source organism: Lichenibacterium minor (assembly GCF_004137685.1). Lineage (GTDB taxonomy): Bacteria > Pseudomonadota > Alphaproteobacteria > Rhizobiales > Beijerinckiaceae > Lichenihabitans > Lichenihabitans minor. Next base: position 456,783 of record NZ_QYBB01000001.1, read on the forward strand.
GAATGGGGCCCTCCGCCTGCTTACCCGGTAGCGCTCCAGATCAATGGACATCCGATCGGGTAAGCGATGGGTAAGCAGATGGCGCAAAGCCGCCCAATGGTCAACAAACGCCTGCAACGCAGCTGGTATTGAAAAAGCTAGAGAATTTCAGCTTGGCAAAGATCGCCAAACCCCCGCAAACCCTGCTTTTTTGGACTCTGACTCCGTCAATCTTGGTTCGAATCCAGGTCCCCCAGCCAAAACACCGAGCCTCGGCAAACTGCTGACAACGTTGATGCGGTCCGAACTGTGGCTGCGGGTTTACTCCCTCAGTGTGGACCAGCGGTGTGGAGCAGGTCAACGTTCCTGCGGTGCTCCGGCCGTGGCGTGAAACGTCACCAAACGAGCTGAGACGGGCTGGCTGATCCCCAAAGCGTGACCGCGATCTTGCGCAGGCAGTTCTGCCTGATTGAAGATCAGAGCCAGCACGACACTCCGATCATAATAGGGGCAGGCCGCCGCGGCCGTGACAGCGGCGGGCGCCGACGCGCTCTTCACGCCTCGGGAACCACGTGCGACTCGCCGGCGCCTGGGAACCCGTGGAAGGGTTTTCGACGGCATGGCCCACGATCTGGCTCTTTTGCCGGGATGGGCCGCCGTCGCGGCGGCGGTCTCCCGCTGTGGCGTGACTTTCGACGGATAGCCACGGGCTTATCATCGAGCCCCCTGTGCGCCAAGCGGTTCGAGGCTCGGGGAGCCAGTGGTGACAGCCATCCAGGTCACTGCGACAGCCAGTCGACCGGCGGGCCTCGTTTGGACCGCGCGGTGCAGCACGGCTCCGTCATTCCTGTCGTCGAGCCCGACGTGCCGGGGAGCCTGATCGCATTCTCTCCGGCGTGGTCGATATCGAACTGACTGCGAGATCATCCGTCTGGATGCCGGTGCCTGAGGAGGCGGTCACAGCGATGGGCGGATCTACCGACGCCTCAATGCGCCTCCCCTGCATCCGTTCATACCTTGCCGTTCCGTCGGCGTCCCCGGATGGGCCAACCTGGACGGGGACGACTGCGCCTCGCCCGCCCTGCCGCAACGGCAGGTCTGCAACTTTCTTCCCCAGCGGGGCACGAGCCCCGCATTCCTCGCAGGATAAGAAAGCCGCGGCCCTGCCGTCCTCAGCTGCGCTGCGGCCCCTCGGTGTCCCCATGCGACAGGTCGCACGGGGGACCCCGGGGGTGTGTCCGCGGTCGCCCCGTCCCGTCGATGGCCATCAAGGGCGCCAGACGATGCGGCCTCGGATCACCGCAAGACGCAAGGAGCACATCATGGCGACCATCGGCACCTTCACCCGCAACGAGGACGGCACCTTCCAGGGGCAGATCAAGACCCTGTCGCTCAACACCAAGGTCCGCTTCGTCCCGGCACCGGCGACCGACAGCGAAAAGGCCCCGGACCTCCGCGCCTATGCGGGAAATGGGATCGAGTTCGGCGCCGCCTGGAGCAGGCGCACCAAGGACGGCAGCCGGACCTACCATTCGGTCAAGCTCGACGACCCGATCTTCCCGGCTCCGATCTACGCGAGCCTCGTCGAGATTTCTGAGCCTGGCGCCTTCACCCTGGTGTGGAGCCGCTGACGCAGACGACCCGGACGCCCCGCCACCCAGGCGGAGCGTCCGGGTCCCGATCCAGGACCGCTCAATGCACGGTGAGACGGTGGGCGAGCAGCGCGAGTTCGGTCTGACTGTGTACGCCGAGTTTTCGGAATGCGGCCTTGAGGTGGAGCCGGACCGTCTCGATGCTGATCTCCATCCGCTCGGCGGCAATGCTCGGCGAGGCGCCGTCGGCCACGATATGGGCGACTTCGCTCTCCCGTGGTGTCAGACCGGCAGAACGGGCGAGAAGCTCCATCGTGGCGCGGTCGAGGCGGCTCGTTCGACTCGCATCCAGCACGGTCGCGACCGCGGCGGTCGCATGGAACACCTCCTGGGCCTGGCCCAGCACCGGAACGACGAGGAGGCGGAACGAGGCCGCATGGTCGATCGTCGTGAATGAGACGAGACTGGGCTTCCTCGCCTCGAGCGCGGTCCTGAGCGCGTCGTCGAGCCGCCGCTGATCCGCGGAGCTCGCCGCCCGGAGGCGGAAGGACGAGATCCACATCAACGGGGCCAGCGCATCCTCGACGCCCGGGCTCGTCTCCAGCACCCTGCCGTCATGGCCGAGGTGGATCACGGGATCGCCGCCTCGCTCGAAGGACAGGGCGCACCTCCGCGCTTCGGCCCGCAACGAACCACGACACGTCATCGCGGCGGCGCGCAGATAGGGCAGCACGAGGGCGAACGTGGTCAGGTCCTCTGCCGCGAAGCCTCCACTTTCAGGTGGTTTGAAGGTGATCAGGTTGACCGCGCCAGCGTCGGTCATATCGAGGAATGCGGACGTCTGGTAGGCGAGGCCGTAGGGGATCAGGAAGTCCTGGTAGAAAGGATCGCGCGATCGGGCCGCGCGATAGACGTCCATCTGGTCGCAGACGAAGCCGTCGCGCGGACCGGGACTGATCTGCGTGCGATGAGTGATCGGCGGGGCCCGCCCCGTCTCGACCGCCCGCACCACCTCGGCCACGCCGCTGGTCGGCAGAGAGAACATATCGGGCGGAACGATCCTGGCGATTCCTCCACCGAGCGTGCCCATAGCCGACATCAGGGTTTCGAGCGCATCGAACCAGGAGCCGCCCACCATCGTCTCGGCGAGGACATGTCGAGCGGCATCTTCGAGACTTTGCAGTTTCATATCGGCGGTCGCGAGAAGGTGGCGGTCTAAACCTTGGTAGCACGGGGGTAGTTCAATAAGCATGAAGGCAAGCGGTGCCTGCACCCTGCGCATTTTCGGTCGACATGGCTGACACGACGACTGCCGTGCCGAACGCCGATCACACCTCTGCAAACAGCACGTCTTATCGATTTACAGGACGCTGCCGTCGAAAGCCATTTCACCGACACGAGGCCCCGCGACGTCAGGCATGCGATGTGCGGCCGGGTCGTCAGGAGTGAGCATCGTCCGGTCTTGAAGTCGATGAATCGCTGTCTGACGCCGCTTGTAGGAACAGCGAACATGTCGAGTGGTGTCGTCCTGGCGTGCTGCCGCCGTGGACCTCCATCGCGTTCATCAGGCTCTCGAACGGCTCGACCCAGGACCCGCCGACCGTCATCTCGACAAGAACTTGCTGAGCGAGCTCTCCAGTTATTCGAGGTATGTTACACTAACATTGAATATGATTATCAGCATAAGATAGTAAAATTGTCATCCAAAAACAATAAGTAAGCGATCGCCTGACCTAATGATCATGATATCACAAAAATCATAGCGCTGATCAGGACTTCGAAGCGGTGGCCATAGTCGGTTACGCTTTGTTAACCAGCGAAAGAGGCTGATCCTGAAGCCAACCCATATGGGTTAGGGGCAGTGCCTGGCGATCCGGCCATAGTCATGCTGCGTTTCGCAAAACATCTGGAAAGACTCGACATGTGTATCACACCTGAGGAACGTCGGGCGGCTTTCGACGAGATCGTGACAGCAGTGCAGAACGAAAGTGACGCTGAAAGTTTCTCTTCAATTATCCAAGCGTTCAATGCTGTATTCCAGCAGGTCAACGAAGCGCACGGCTGGCCATACACACAGGAAGACGGACAACGCGCTCGGTGCATATTCTTCTTTCCGTTTTCATCGGAAAGTGCGCATTGGCAAGGAAGTATCGAGATCCTTAAATCTACCAGTCATTATACCGTTTTCGACCGTCTTGGTAAGTTTGCCATCTACGACAGGAATAGTCCCAGCTTCGGCAATTTAGTGGTCACGAATAGTAAAAATAACGCAATCGCTAAACTGGAAGGGCTATCGGCCGTCGATTTCCTGTCCAGCATTGCGAATTTCTCGGGACGCATCAAGGAACTTGAGGAAGCACGACGTTTGCTGAGGCTTCGCGAAAAAGACCTGATGGATCAATTAGACGTTCTTGAAGTCAAAATTAAAAATCATCAAAATTCGATATTGAATGCGATCCGCAGCAAATTCAGAGCAAAAAGACAGTAAGGGTGAAATTGAAATAATCAATCCTTATCGCGATCGTTTTATTTACCTGGGGTTCTCGTGCGCTTATCGATCATGGCGTTAGTGTCCTTGGTTCTGGGGTACCCCGCAGCCCTTGCGGTGCAGCATGGCCTGCACCCGACGGCATGGCCTCCCGAGGTCCTGTCGCCCGCGGCCTGGTTCGGCGCTTTCTGGACCCACCCCGATCCCGGCCGGATCGCCGGGGCCTATTGGGACGTCGTCACCGCTCGCTCGCCTGCCTTCGCCAACAACGGGTGGTCCTACCCAGTCCTCATCGCGTTCTTGCCGCTCGCAGTCGCGATCCTGCTTCGCCTCGCACCGAAGCGGCCTCAGGCCAGGCGTGAGGACGCGGGCACCTTCGGGTCGGCCCGCTTCGCCAACGACAGCGAGCGCGCCGCCATGTCGCGCGGTCTCGAACTCGGCATCGATCCCGAGACCGGGCGCGCGGTGCGCGTCGCCGTCCAGGGTACGCTCGCCACCATCGCTCCACCCAGGACGGGCAAGACGTCGGGTCTGCTCATCCCCAACCTGTCCTTCCCCGAGGCCGGCGCCTGGTCAGGCCCGGCCGTGGTGCTGGACTCCAAGGGCGAAGTCTTTCGCGCGACACGGGAGCGCCGAGAGCGGCTCGGTCGGCGCGTCGTCTGCATCGACCCGCTGAACCTCGTCGGCGGAACGGACGGCTGGAACCCGCTCGCGAACCTGGACCGACAGGATGTCCTCTACATGCAGAAGACCGCCTTGGCGCTCCTGCCCGAAACCGCCTCGGGCGACGAGGCCTCGGCCTACTTTCGCAACAGAGCCGTCGACCTCATCGTCAGCGCGATCGGCCTCTCGGTCCTGCTCGAACGCCGCCTCGTCACCGACATCCCGCTCCTCCTGTCGAACGACGCGGTCTTCATCGCCAACCTGAAGAGGCACAAGCAACTCCCTTGGGCCCGTGCCGCCCTCGAGATCATGCAGGCGGACGCGCGCACGCGCGACCCGATCAGGTCGACCGCCGTCCAGGCCTTCCAATGGCTCGCCGACGCCCGCCTGCGCAGGCTCGTCCGCACCGGCACGTTCGACCTCGCCGAGCTGTCCCGGAATGAGATCGATATCTTCATCGCCGTCCCGCCCGAGCACAAGCGCATCCTTGCGCCGCTGCTGCGGTGGTTCCTGTCCGACCTCTTCACCTCCATCCGCCGGAACCGGCCCGAGGAGCGCGTCATCGTCTTCATCGACGAGGCCGCCGCGCTCGGACGTTTCGACGAGATCCTCACCTCAGCGGCCGAGCTCCCCGGCTACGGAGCCAGCATCTGGTCGTTCTGGCAGGACCGGTCGCAGTTGGTGTCGCTGTACGGCGAGGCTGGCGCCGCCACGCTGATCAACACGGCCGAGGTCGTGACGCTGTCGGACCTGTCGGCGGTCGATCCGGACGAAAGCGACCGCTGGTCTCGCGCGGTCGGCAGCTACACCGCCCTGATCGAGACCTTCAGCCAGCCGACCGCAGGGTCGGGTTCGTCCGCGACCAACACCGGCCCCCAGCCCGCGCCCCTGATGAGCCGCGAGGATCTCGTGACCATGCCGTCGAACGAGCTGCTCGTCTTCCCCAACGGCGCAGCGCAGACGCGGCGCCCGGTTCGCCTGCGCAAGACCGTGGCCCACACCGACCCTCGCATCGAGCCTTTCATCGCGCCCGTCGCACCCGTCGGGAAGGCACGTTGAGGTCCTCCCGTGGCCTTGGACCTGAAGCGCCTCAAACGCGACCTCCGTGCGCAAGACCGCGAGGCGGTCGAGGGAGACGCGCGGGTGAAGCCCAGCGGAGCCATGGCGATCGTGCGCAAGCACCTGCCCGACATCGAGCGGCTCAAGGCCGAGGGGGCCACCTGGGTCGCCATCGCGGCGGCGCTCGCCCGGCAAGGGGTGAGCATGCGCGACGGCCGACCGCTCACGGGTCGACGCCTCACCGGACTGATCGACTCCATCCGGCGGCAGGACGCGGGCCGGCGCGAGGCGGGCGCGCGACGGCTTTTCCGGTCTGACCTGGCGCCTGGGCCACCTTCGGCGCGGGCGCCATCGTCGCCCGACCATCCTGAGGCATCGGCGGCGCGGCCGACCGACGCGCCGGCAGCCGTGCCGACGACACCTCACCCGGAGCACCGCACCGCCGAACAGATCCGGCGCGAGGGCCTCTCCGACCTCTACGACCTGCTCAAGGGAAAGAAGCCATGACGATGCGACGCGTGCTCCTGGTCGGCCAGGACAAGGGAGGCTCGGGTAAGAGCCTCGTGGTGAGGGCCCTCGCCGAGTCCGTCGTGACGGCGCGCATCGTCGAGCTCGAGGACGAGAAGCGCCTCGTCGAACTCGACGACCGCGTCGACTTCTTCCCGGTCCGGGCGGAGCGGAGCGAGATCGACCGCACCTCGGGCGCGGCGGCCCGCAGTGAGTACGACGGCGTGATCGACCTGATGGCGCGCAAGCCCGCCGCGGGCGCGACCACGCCCGAGCCGCTGATCGTCGACATCGGCGCCAACGCGTCGCGCTCGTTCCTGCCCGAAGTCGCGTCGCGGGCGGCGCGCTACGGCCGGATCGGGGTGGAGTTCGCCATGCTGACCGTGATCACCGCCGAGCCGGGCGCGGCATCGAGCGCGCCAGTCGTGCTTGACCTCGCCCGCCCCTTCGCCAAACCGCTCTTCGCCATCGAGAACCAGATCGAGGGGGCGGTGGACGCGAAGGTCCTTAAGGCGCTCGGCAAGGATGTCGTGCTGCGCCGCTTGGCGCGGCTCACCCTCGACCCGAAGGCCAACGACCTTCTCCAGAAGGGTGGGTTGCGCTTCATCGCGGAGCGACTCGGGGAGGCGGAGGACAGCCTGTCCGAGAGGTTCGGCTTCGCGGCCGCCGGCCGGATGATCCAGGATCTGACCACGTTCCGCGCGCAGGCCATGGGGGCGGTCGCGCCGATGGCCGAGTGGCTGGAGAAGGGTGCCTGATGGCCCAGATTCCGAAGCCCCCGACATCAGAAGCGCGGCGGGCCGACGCCGACGCTCAGGCCGCATCCGCCGCCCGGAATGCCGCGCGCACGACGGCCGAGGCCAGCCGCGGGCTGGCCGACCAACTGCTCAGGAGCGGGGCCGATGCGCGTTTCGACGCCCTGTCGAACCCGGCCCTGCACCTAACGCCGGCCGACCGGCGCCGGCTGCTCAGCAGCCTGACCGGTCACGAGCCCGCGCGCCGCATCGTCCCGGGCGGCACCGCCAGCCGGTGGGCCCTGATCCGCTCGCGCCTTCCCTATCGCGTCGGCGCCCAGGCTTTCGCCGGGGCTGTCGTCCTGACCGCGGTGGTCGGCCTGCTCGTGGCGCGCTCCCACACGCCCATCGGCTTGGTGGTGAGCGACTCCCCACAGGATCTACTCGTCCCTTTCACGCTGGAAGACGGTCGGATCGCCTTCGACCGGCTCGACGCAGGCCGCCCCTACGCTCTCGTCAGCCAGAGCGATGGAGGAATGGTGCTGCGGCGGTGGGTAGCCGGGGTCGGCTATGCCGAGGCGCACATCCTCACCGGCTACATGCACCCGAAGCCATGATGGCGAAGCGCATGGTTCGATGGAGGGCGACAAGGAGGCTTATGGTGTCTCGATGCTCAACCTCCAGCCAGGGCCACCGAGGGCCACAGGGGCCACCGAAAGACCACCAGAAGGCCACAAGAGAAGGGATGTCACACCACACGCACTGAAGGTGCTCACGGCGACACAGCGTCGCAAAACGGCTCCGAGAAGGGCGCAATGCGGTCAGCTGACATCGTTGAGCGTACTCCGAGTACCTTAATGCAACCCTGTCCTCGCTATTCGATTCTTTACTATTATAGATTGATAATGAGATGGTGCTCCTAGCACGTCCAGCAGGCTGCGGACGCTCCAGCGAACGGCGGAAGTGGGTGGACAGCAGACCGGCTGCCCTGGATGGCAATCAGGCCAAAGGAGACGTTCGGCTTGGTCATGGCGGAATCGACTCTGCACATCGAACAAGAGGGCTCACGCGGGCCGACGAGTAGAGAGGCAAAACTGCGCAACTTTCCGCTAAACGGTGTCCTTTCGCGACAACCATTCGCGGCGGCGGTTCTCCTCGACCCATGCGCACCTGTGCAACCCTGGGCCTTTTCAGCCTCGACACAACGGTCCGTTAGGTCTGGCGTGCGACGCATGACCTCTCCGTTTTCCCG
>NZ_QYBB01000196.1 GCF_004137685.1 Lichenibacterium minor
CCACATCGCAGCCTGAGACCCGTCAGGAGCCGCGGTGAGCACCAGACCAAACTCCACCACCTTGACGGACGTGATCGGGGCCGCCGGGCGTCGGCAAGAGCCACCTCGCCATCGCGCTCGGGCGTGAAGCGATCCGGCATGGCTACTCGGTGCTGTTCACCTCCGCGACCGCCCTGGTGACGACGCTGGTGAAGGGACATTCGGAGGGGAAGCTGGAGCAGCGGCTGTCACAGCTGAGCAAGCCGAGGCTGCTGATCCTCGACGAATTCGGCTACCTGCCGTTCGAGCCCGCCGCGGCGCACCTGCTGTTCCAGCTCATCAGCTGTCGCTACGAGCGCGGCGTAAGCATCCGGCCAGCACCGCAGGTCAGGGCTGCCGCGTGATGTCGGCCTCTAGAAGGTCGTGGGTGCCCCGTCAGGCCGCCTGAGCCAGGGCTGCGCCGGGTCGGCTGGCCTTCCAGTTCCAGGGCAGCAGCTCGTCGAGGCGCTTCGCGGGGTGGTCCGGCAGGCGGGCGAG
>NZ_QYBB01000197.1 GCF_004137685.1 Lichenibacterium minor
CTCGGAGATCGACGACATCGCCGAGGAAGCGGTTCACGAACGCGCTGACCTCCTTCGCGTGCGTTTCCAGGGCGAAGTGGCCGGCGTCGAGCAGCACCACCTCGGCGTCGGGCAGGTCGCGCCTGAACGCTTCCGCGCCGGCGGGCACAAAGTGGGCGTCGTTGCGGCCCCAGACCGCCAGGAGCGGTGGCCGATGCGCACGGAAGTAGGCCTGAAAAGCCGGGTAAAGGGCGACGTTGCTGCGGTAGTCGAGGATGAGGTCGAGCTGGATCTCGTCGGCTCCAGGCCGGGCCATGTAGGCGCTGTCGAGCGTATAGCCGTCCGGCGACATCCGCGACGGGTCTGCGCCGTGCAGGTATTGCCCTTCGCGTATCGCATCCGGTGTCAGGGAAGCGCGGCAGGCTTCGCGCCTCGTAGGGCTGGGGTCGGCCCAGTAGGCCCTCCAGGGTGCCCAGCCCTCGCTGAGGCCGTCCTCGTAGGCGTTGCCGTTCTGGGACACGATGGCGGTGAC
>NZ_QYBB01000198.1 GCF_004137685.1 Lichenibacterium minor
TTTAGCTCTCACGCTACGGTTCTGCGCGTTGTCCGACTGCTCCAAGATCGTCCCTCTTCGGAAGGCCAAGCGCGCCCCAGGCGAGGCGCGACCGCCCCGGCTGCGCTCTGCGGTGACGAACGGGACCAAGCTTTTCGTCGATGGCGCTCACGAAGGCCCGTGGGCGCGACGGTTCCGCGACCTCGTGCAGCTCCACGAGGAAGACCTCGGGTTGCCCGATAGCCTGTCCGAACTCCAGCGCTCTCTCTGCCGTCGTGTGGCGACGTTGGAGGTCGAGCTAGAACAAATGGAAGGGAAGCTCAGCAAGGGCGAGGACGTCGACCTCGAACTCTATCGCGCCCTGACCGGCACCCTGTCGCGCGTCGGCACTAGCTTGGGGGTCAAGCGGGCGCCCCGGAGGACCCTGACGATAGCGGAGCGCGCCGCCGCAGCGAGATCACGTCCGTCAAGGTGGTGGAGTTTGGTCTGGTGCTCACCGCGGCTCCTGACGGGTCTCAGGCTGCGATGTGGG
>NZ_QYBB01000199.1 GCF_004137685.1 Lichenibacterium minor
CCGGGTCGGCTGGCCTTCCAGTTCCAGGGCAGCAGCTCGTCGAGGCGCTTCGCGGGGTGGTCCGGCAGGCGGGCGAGGACGTCGGCAAGCCAAGCCTGCGGATCGACGTCGTTGAGCTTGGCGGTCTCGATCAGCGTGTAGATGGCGGCGGCGCGATAGCCGCCCGCGTCCGAGCCGCAGAACGTCCAGTTCCGTCTGCCGATGGCGATCCCCCGCAACGCGCGCTCCGCCGCGTTATTGCTCATGCAGATCCTGCCGTCGTCGAGGAAGCGGGTGAAGGCCACCCAGCGGCTCAGGATATAGGTGATGGCCTTGGCCGTATCGCTCTTGGCCGAGAGCAGCATTCGTTGTTCCCGAAGGTAGATCTCCAGATCGAGAATGAGTGGCTTCGAGTGCTGCTGTCGTGCCGCGACGCGCTCAGCCGCGCTTCGGCCGTTGATGGTGCGCTCGACGGCGAAGATCTCGTCGATGCGGCGCACCGCTTCGACGGCGATCGGCGCCT
>NZ_QYBB01000020.1 GCF_004137685.1 Lichenibacterium minor
TAGCCGATCACGGCGGACAGCGGCGTGCGCAGCTCGTGGCTCATGTTGGCGATGAACTGGCTCTTGGCGCGGTTGGCGCCTTCGGCGGCCTCGCGCGCCGCTTCGAGCCGCGCTTCGGCGGCGCGCTGCTCGGTGATGTCGGTGTGGACGCCGACCCATTCGCGCACCGCGCCCGTGGTCTCGTCGACGACCGGCACGGCGCGGATCGCGAAGGTGCGGTAAAGCCCGGAGCGCACCCGCACCCTGTGCTCGAACACGAAGGTTTTGCGCTCCGCCAGGGACTCGCGCCACGCGTCCACCGTGGGCTGGGCGTCGTCGGGCAGAAGCGCCGCCGCCCAGCCGTCGCCCTCGTATTCGGCGAAGGTTTGGCCGGTGAGCCCTTCCCAGCCCTCCTGCGGGTCGACCATGCGGCCGTCGGCGTCGGTGGTCCACAGCACCCCCTGCACGGCCGCGATGGCGGCGCGGAAGCGCGCTTCCGAGCGGCGGCGCTCGCGGTTCTCCGCGTCGAGCGAGCGGAACAGGCGGGCGTTGTCGATCGCCACGGCGGTCTGGGCGGCGAAGCCGACGATGAAGCGCTCCTCGCGCTCGGTGAAGCGCGCCGGCTCGGGGTGGCCGAAGAGCAGCGCCCCGGTGATGCCCGCCGTGCGCGACACCACCGACACCGCCATGTAGCTGCGCACCGGCAGATGGCCCTTCGGCATGCCGCCCATCGAGCCGTAGCGGGGGTCGTTCGGCACGTCGTCGGAGCGGACCACGCCCTCGTTGCGGAAGCTCGGGCGGAACAGCGACGTTTCGCGCGGCAGGCCGAAGCGCGTGAAGGCGGTCAGCGGCGCCCCCGTCAGGCTCGCGAGCTTCCACAGCTCGGGCTCGCCGGGTGCGGTCGCCACGCGCTCGAAGAAGGAGCCGTATTTGGCGCCCGTCAGCCGCGTCCCGGTGTCGATGATCGACTGGGTGAGGGTGTCGAGGTCGAGGTCCGCCGCCAGCGTGATGTTGAGCTGGCTCAGCTGCTCCATCTCGTAGGCGAGCCGTTCGGGGGACGCGTCGGGCGACGCGGGAGCGCTGTTCAGGTCGACGTCGGACACGCTGGCTCCTGCGGGATGATCCGCTCGCGGTTTCACTGTTCGGACACGGCCTTCACACCCGCGAGGTCGTGCCCGAGCTTGATGCGCTTGGTTTCGAGATAGGTCGCGTTATGGGGGTTCGGGCCGATGCGCAGCGCGCGGCGCTCCGCCACGGCGACGCCGTATCGCTCCAGGGCCGAGCGCTTGCGGGGGTTGTTGGACAGGAGCCGCAGCCGCGCGATGCCCAGCGCGGCCAGGATCTGCACCGCGATGCCGTAGTCGCGCATGTCGGCGGGAAAGCCGAGCTCGGCGTTGGCTTCCACGGTGTCGAGGCCGCGCTCCTGCAGCGCATAGGCGCGGATTTTGTTGGCGAGGCCGATGCCGCGCCCCTCCTGGCCGCGGAGGTAGACCACGACGCCGCCCTGCGGGTCTTCGCCGATCTGCTTCAGGGCGCCCCGCAGCTGGTCGCCGCAGTCGCAGCGCAGCGACCCCAGCGCGTCGCCGGTCAGGCATTCGGAATGGAGCCGCACCAGCGGCTCGGGGCCGAACGGCCCGAGGCCGCCGGGGCGGCGCACCAGGGCCAGGTGCTCGGTGCCGTCGAGCAGCCCCCGGAACGCGTGCACCTCCAGGGGCTGGTCGGAATACAGCGACGGCAGCTGCGCCGACGCGACCTCCTCGACGATGGTTTCCGTGGCCAGGCGGTGCGCCACCACGTCCTGGATCGACAGGCGCGGCAGGCCGAGCCGCGCCGCGAAGGCCCGGGCCTCGCCGGCCCGCGCCAGCACGCCGCCGGGCAGCGCCGCGGCGCGCAGGACGGCCGGGCCGGCGACGCCCGCAGCCGCCACGAGGTCGTGCGCGGCCTCGACGGGCTCGGGAACCAGCAGCACCCCGCCGGTGCGGGGCGCGGCCCGGACGACCTCGATGCCCTGCGCCACCGGGCCGACGTCCGCGTGCGGTGCCACGGCGACCATGATGTCGCCGCGCCCGTGGCGCGACACCGCGTCGAGGTGCAGCGGCGACGGCGCGACGAGATGGGCCGCGCCGTCGCGCGCCTCGTCGGTCAACAGCACCGTGCCGCCCGCCCGCAGGCCGGCCACCGCGTCGTCCCAAGCCGCCATGAATCCTCCCGTGCCCCGACCGGCCATCACGCCAGCTCCAGGGTTTCGACCGCGCCGTCGGGCCGGCGGACCTCGGCCCGGTCCGGCGCCGAGCCTTCGCCCTTGCGGATCACCACCCACTCGTCCCAGAGCCCCGCCGCGGCGACGCTCGCCAGCACGGCGGGCCCGGCCTCGACCAGGACCTCGAGGGCGCCCGCGGCGCCGAGCCGGTCCAGCGCCGATCCGATGTCATCGACCGCGAAAGCGTCGAGGTTACGCGCCGCCGCGGCTTCGAGCCAGGCCGGGGGCACGCGGCCGCGGCGGTCCAGCACGGCGAGCTGGCGCCGGCGGCCGGGATGGTCCGGCACGCGGCGGACGTCGAAGCCCGGGTCGTCGCCGAGCACGGTGCCGGAACCAGTGAGGACCGCGTCGGCCCGCCGGCGCAGCGCGTGGGCGAGGCGCAGCGCCGGCTCGGACGTGAAGGTCTTGGCGCCCGGGGGCGGGATCATCGAGCCCGCGGGGTCGAGCGCCTGCTTCACGGTGACGAAGGGGCGGCCCGTGGTGGCGCGCTTGCCGAACGGGGCGACGAGGCTCCGGCACCGCGCGGCGAGGTCGGCGCAGCCGGGGACGTCGTCGGCCAGGGACACGTCGAGGCCGGCGCGGGCGAGGCGCCCGGCGCCGCCGCCCGCCACAGCGGGGTTGGGATCGACGGCGCCGATCACCACGCGGCGCGCGGGCGTCGACAGGATCGCTTCCGTGCAGGGCGGGGTGCGGCCGTGGTGGTCGCAGGGCTCCAGCGTCACCACCACGGTGTGGATGCGCCCCGCCGTGCCGGCGGCCCGCGCGGCCGCGATGGCGCCCGCTTCGGCATGGGCGGTGCCGGCCCGGCGGTGGGCGTCGAGCGCGAGCACGCGGCCTCCGGCATCGAGCAGGCAGCAGCCGACGGTGGGGTTGGGCGCCGTGGCGCCGCGGAACCGGCCCGCGGCATCGATCGCCAGCCGCAGCGCGGACGGGATGTCCTGCGGGGCGTCGGGCGGGGCGGGGATGAAGGGATCCGGGAACGGCAAGGGACGGGGCCCCAGGGGCGATGGAGGGATCCCGCGCCGGACGGCGGCCCGCGATGACGGTGCTGAACTAGTGCGCCCCCGACCGCGCCGCAACCCGGCGCCCCCCGGGCGGCCCGGAACCAATGCGGAGGGCCCGCCGTAGACTGCGACATCTCGGCACCTCCGGTGGAGGGCCGGGGGACGAGGCCATAGGGGGAGGACGGGTCATGGTGCTGCGCGTGTCGGGCAAGAACCTGGACATCGGCGAATCCCTGCAGGTCCACGCGCGGGAGCGCGTCGGCGCCGCCCTGGCCAAGTATTTCGACCGCGAGGCCACGGGCCACGTCACGCTGCAGCCGGACGGCTCCGCCTTTCGCGCCGACATGGTGCTCCACCTGCCCGCCGGCATCACGCTCCAGTCCGAAGGGCATGCCCACGACCCCTACGCCACGGTGAACCAGGCCGTGGAGCGGCTGGAAAAGCGCCTGCGCCGCCACAAGCGGCGCTTGAAGGACCGCAGCGCCCAGCGCGCCCGGCCGGACGCCACCCTGGTGGACGCGCCCGAGCCCGACGACCTCGCCGCGTCCGCGATGGTGAGCTACCGGACGCTCGAAGCCCCCGCCGGCGAGGAGGTGGAGGCCGACTTCAGCGCCACCGTGGTGGCGGAATCGGGCGTCGCCGTGAGGACGCTGTCGGTGTCGGCGGCGGTGCTGGAACTCGACATGTCGGGGGCCCAGGTGTTGATGTTCCGGCCGAGCGCCGCGGGCGAGCTCAACGTGGTGTATCGGCGCAGCGACGGGCATATCGGCTGGATCGATCCGTCGAAGCCCGCCGGGGGGTTGGCCGACCGCCCCTGACCCGTGCTATGCGGTGCCCCGCTCCGGCGGCGGGCCACCGTGCCGGGATGGCTGGCACGGAAGTTGCCGCGTGGTGGCACGCCGCCTACAGGTTCACGTGATGCCGCTCAACGATCTGATCACCGCCGATGCCATCCTGCCGGCGCTGCGCGTGAACACCAAGAAATCGGCCCTGCACGAGATGAGCGAGCGTGCCGCCGCCGTGTCGGGCCTGGGCGCGCGGGAAATCTACGACGCCGTGCTGCAGCGGGAGCGGCTGGGCTCGACGGGGGTCGGCAACGGCATCGCGATCCCCCATGGCAAGCTGGTCAACTGCGGCAGGATCGTCGGCGTCTTCGCCCGGCTGGAACGGCCGATCGAGTTCGAATCGCTCGACGGCGCGCCGGTGGACCTCGCCTTTCTCCTGGTGGCGCCGGAAGCCTCGGGCGCCGACCACCTCAAGGCGCTGGCCCGCATCGCCCGCGTGCTGCGCGAGCCCCGCATCGTGGCCAAGCTGCGCGCCACGCGCGACGCCGCGGGCCTGTACGGCGTCCTCACCCAGCAGCAGGCCTCCACCAACGCGGCCTGACGCCGCCCGGGCGGGCGGCAGTCGTGAACCACCGGCGACGGCTCCACCGGAGCCGTCGCCGGTGGTTCACGACGGTTTCTAGCCCTTCGCCTTCAGGGCGGCTTCGAGCGACATGGCGGCCGAGCCGGGCTTCAACGGCTTCTGCTGGCTGTCGTGCGGCGCCCAGCCGGACAGCCACACCGCGTCGAAGGTGGCGCGCAGCCGCCCGTCGGGGTCCGAGAAGCGCGTCGCGTAGACGTCGGCGGCCCGCGCCAGCACGGCGCGGGGCATCGGCCCGCGGTGGCGCAGCGCGAGGGCGTTGGTGGCCCCCATGGCGCGCAGGTCGCCGAACAGGCGGCCGAGGTCGCGGTAGCGCACCACGAGAGGCTCCGTGTCGGTCACGGGCAGCGCGAAGCCGGCCCTCTGCAGCAGGCCGCCGAGGTCGCGCAGGTCCGAGAAGGGCGCCACCCGCGGGCTCGCGCCGCCCCGCACCTCCGATTCCGCCACCGACAGCGCCGTGCGCAGCTCGTTGAGGGTGCCGCCGCCGAGGAGGCAGCACAGGAACAGGCCGTCGGGCTTCAGCGAGCGGCGCGCCTGCACGAGCGCGCCCGGCAAGTCGTTGACGGCGTGGAGCGACAGGCACGACACGACGAGGTCGAAGCTCGCGGGCCCGAAGGGCTGGCGCTCCTCGTCGCCCACGACGGCGGCGAAGCGCCCGACGCCCAGGGCGCCCGGCACGGGCGACAGGCGGACGATGTCGGCCCCCGGCAGCGCGGCGGCGAGCGCCAGGGCGACGTCCGGGCGCGGGCTGCCGAGGTCGAGCACGCGGCGGAAGTCGCGCTTCACCACGCTCAAGCGCTCGACGAGGTCCTCCGCCGCGCGGGCGACGAGGAAATCCTCGGCGCCCGAAGCCGCGGCGCGGGCGAGGCGGCGCCGGATCAGGGCGCGGTCGAAGATCGTCGGGGCTTGGGGCTGGGCGGACATGCCGTTTCCGTTGGATCGCTTCGCGATGCGGAAACGGGCTCCGCTCAGGCGCCGCGCGGGCTTGGTGACCCGATATGGCGCCCGGCTCGCCAGCGTCAAAGGGCTGCGGCGCCCGGCTCCGGCCGTCGCGCGTTGGCGCGGCATGGACACCGCCCCCACCGCCCCGGCGCCGCACCTGTTCGCGGGCGCCGCCGCTCCCCTGCTCCACCCGGACGCGCTGCCGCCGCTGCGCCACCACCGCCTGTGGCGGCCGAAGCGCGTGCTCGTGACGCGGGGCGCCAGGGCCTTCCCGCGGGCGCTCGCGATGGCGGAGCGCGCCGCCGCGCTCGGCGCCGAGGTGGTGGAACTGCCCAACGACCGGCTGACGGGCTTGGCGTCCGGCGAAAGCCCCGCCGCCGACTACCGGCTCGCCAAGAACACGATGGCGATCGTGGTGGCCTCGGCGGCGAAGCGCCGGCTGCAGCCGATCCCCCCTTCCGCCGACTGGCGCTTCGACCTCGCCGAGGGCTGCCCGGCGCATTGCCAGTATTGCTATCTCGCGGGCTCGCTGGCCGGCCCGCCCATCACCCGCGTCTACGCCAACGTCGAGGAGATCTTCGACGGGCTCGCCGCCTACGTGGGCCAGGGCACGGTCACGTCCGCGTCGGCGGAGCGCTCGGGCGAGGGCACGACCTTCGAAGCCTCCTGCTACGCCGATCCGCTCGGCGTCGAGCACCTGACGGGGTCGCTGTCGGAAGCGGTGAGCTTCTTCGGGCGGTGGGACGCGCCCGTGCAGCTCCGCTTCACCACCAAGTTCGCCGACGTGTCGCCCCTGCTCGGGCTGGAGCACCGCGGGCGGACGCGCGTGCGGATGTCGGTCAACGCCGCGCACCTCATCCGCTTCGAGGGCGGCACCAGCCCCCTGCCCGAGCGGCTGCGCGCGCTGGGGCAGCTCGCCCGCGCGGGATACAGGGTGGGGCTGACGGTGGCGCCGATCCAGCCCGTCGACGATTGGCGCACCGGCTACGCGGCGCTGTTCGCCGACGCGGCGCGGGAACTCGCGGGCGCGCCGGACCTGGACCTCACGGCCGAACTCATCACCCACCGCTTCACGCCGAAATCGAAGGGCGTGCTGCAGGGCTGGTACCCGGCCTCCAAGCTCGAGATGGACGAGGAGAAGCGCTCCCGCAAGCTGACCAAGTTCGGATCCGTCAAGCACGTCTACCCGGCCGCCACCATGAAGGAGATGCGGGCGGAGCTGACGGGGCTGCTCGGGCGGCACCTGCCGCAGGCGAAGGTGCTCTACTGGACGTGAGGGGGCATCCGGCCGCGACCGTCGACGGCCCGGAGTCAGCGTCCGAGAAGGTCGGGCTGGTCGCGGCGAAGCTGGCCGGCCGAGCCCGGCCGCCCATCGCCTTGCCTCGGGGGCGTCTCCGCCGTAACGCTCCCCCGAGCATCTCACGGAGACCACCCCTTGGCGCGCCCGGACCCCGCGATCACGCCCGACATCGTCGCGGCCCACGGCATCAAGCCCGACGAATACGAGCGGCTCGTCGCCCTGATCGGCGGCCGCACCCCGACCTGGACCGAGGTCGGCATCGTGTCGGCCATGTGGAACGAGCACTGCTCCTACAAGTCGTCGCGCCTGCACCTGCGCGGGCTGCCCACGGCGGGGCCGCGCGTCATCCAGGGCCCGGGCGAGAACGCCGGCGTGGTGGACATCGGCGACGGGCTCGCCTGCGTGTTCAAGATGGAAAGCCACAACCACCCCTCCTTCATCGAGCCCTACCAGGGCGCGGCGACCGGGGTGGGGGGCATCCTGCGCGACGTGTTCACCATGGGGGCGCGGCCGGTCGCCTGCCTGGACGTGCTGCGCTTCGGCTCGCCCGACCACCCGAAGACGCGCCACCTCGTGGCGGGCGTGGTGGCGGGCATCGGCGGCTACGGCAATTCCTTCGGCGTGCCGACGGTGGGCGGCGGCATCGCCTTCGACCCTTCGTATAACGGCAACATCCTCGTCAACGCCATGGCGGTGGGCCTCGCCCGCACGGACGGCATCTTCTATTCCAAGGCCACGGGGGTGGGGAAACCCATCGTCTACCTCGGCTCGAAGACGGGCCGCGACGGCATCGGCGGCGCCGCCATGGCGTCGGCGGCCTTCGACGACGACGCCCTGGCCAAGCGCCCGACCGTGCAGGTCGGCGACCCCTTCGCCGAGAAGCTGCTGCTCGAAGCCTGCCTCGAGCTGATGCGGACCGGCGCCGTCATCGCCATCCAGGACATGGGCGCCGCCGGCCTCACCTCCTCGGCGGTGGAGATGGGCGCGAAGGGCGACCTCGGCATCGAGCTCGACCTCGACGCCGTGCCGTGCCGCGAGCCCGGCATGACGGCCTACGAGATGATGCTGTCGGAAAGCCAGGAGCGCATGCTCATGGTGCTCGACCCGGCCAAGCAGGCCGAGGCCGAGGCGGTGTTCCGCAAGTGGGAACTCGACTTCGCCGTCATCGGCAGGACGACGGACACGCTGCGCTTCGTCATCAAGCACGGCGGGGAGGTGAAGGCCGACCTGCCCATCAAGGAGCTCGGCGATCAGGCGCCGCTCTACGACCGGCCCCACGTCGAGGCGCCGAAGCGCGCGGTGCTCGCCCCCTCCGACGTGCCGGCGCCGATGCGCGACGGCGCGGCGCTGCTCCACCTCCTCGGCACGCCCGACCTCGCGTCCAAGCGCTGGGCCTGGCAGCAATACGACCACCTCATCGGCGGCAACACGATCGTGGGCCCCGGCGGCGCCGACGCCGCGGTGGTGCGCGTCGAGGACGGGCCGAAGGGCCTGGCGCTGACCGCCGACGTGACGTCGCGCTATTGCGCGGCGGACCCGTTCGAGGGCGGCAAGCAGGCCGTGGCGGAAGCGTGGCGCAACCTGTCGGCCGTCGGCGCCCTGCCGCTGGCGCTCACCGACAACCTCAACTTCGGCAACCCCGAGAAGCCCGAAGCCATGGGCGAGCTCGTTGGCTGCATCCGCGGCATCGGGGAAGCCGCCCGCGCGCTCGACTTCCCCATCGTGTCGGGCAACGTGTCGCTCTACAACGAGACCGGCGGGCGCGGCATCCTGCCCACCCCCACCATCGGCGGCGTCGGCCTCGTCGACGACGTGGCGCGGGTCGCCCGCTCGGCCTTCGCGGCTGGCGGCGAAGCGGTGCTGCTCGTCGGCGAAACCCGCGGCTGGCTCGGCCAGTCGCTGTACCTGCGCGACGTGTGCGGCCGGGCCGAGGGCGCGCCCCCGCCCGTCGACCTCGCCGCGGAGCGCCGCCACGGCGATTTCGTCCGCGCCCTCGTGCGGGACGGCCGCGTGTCCGCGGTCCACGACCTGTCGGACGGCGGGCTCGCGGTGGGGCTCGCCGAGATGACGCTGGCGAACGGCATCGGGGTGAAGCTCGACACCGGCGCGCTCGGCGGCCTCCCGTCGCATGCGGCGCTGTTCGGCGAGGACCAGGGCCGCTACCTCGTGAGCTGCACCGAGGCGCAGGCCGACGCCATCCTGGAGCGGGCCGGGGACGTGCCGGTCGACCGCATCGGCACCACCGGCGGCGCGTCCTTGATCCTGCCCGGCGAGGCCGCCATACAGGTGAGCGAGATCCGGCGCGTGCGCGACGAATGGATGCCGCGCTTCATGGCGGGCGGCATGGCCCAGGCTGCGGAGTAGACCACGATGGCGATGGAAGCGGCCGAGATCGAGCGGCTCATCAAGGAATCCTTCCCCGACGCCCGCGTGGAGATCCGCGACCTCGCGGGCGACGGCGATCACTACGCCGCCACCGTGGTGTCGCCGTCCTTCAAGGGCATGAGCCGGGTGAAGCAGCACCAGGCCGTCTACGCGGCGCTGAAGGGCAACATGGGCGGCGTGCTCCACGCCCTGGCGCTGCAGACCGCGGCGGAATAGCCGCGGGGCGGAGGCGGGCCGGGCCCGCCTCGCCTTCAGTGGACGATCAGGATCTGCACCACCGTCCTCAGCAGCATCCTGACGTGCCGCTCCGACATGGCGAACGGGCGGTCTTCGCGGTTCAGGTTGTCCTGCCGCCACCCCTTCGTCTGCCGGACGCTGCAGAACGTGCGGCCGTCCCTGGCCATCCTGAAGAGCAGCTGCGTCCCCAGCGCCCCGTCGCCCCGGGCGATGTGGATCGACACTTCGGGGAGCCAGGCGCGGAGGCGGACCACGTCCTCGACCTCGACGGTGATGCCGAGCTCCACGGACCGCCGGGCATAATTCCCGGCCAGGCCCCGCAGCAGCGCCATGCAGGCGGGCCAGCGCGACCGCGCTTGCGATTGCATCAGGCCGAGGTCCATCGCCTGCGACCGCCGGTCTTCCCGGGCCCGCTGCGCCGCCAGGGCGGAGTCCCGGGTCGCCTTCATCCGGACGAGGGCGGCCACGTCGTGTTCCGCTCCTGCCATCTCACCCTCACCCGCCGCGGACTGGAGGGGGATGATCAGCGCGCCAACGGTGAAGTTTGCGTTATACCGGCGGCGGAGAGTTTCGACCGCCGGCGGCGCGAAAGCGCGCCGCCGCCCGGTACGGGCGGCGAAGCCGGTGGAGCGACCCGCCCATGCTCCCTGGTGCCGATATTCCGCCGGTCCTATATGATGCGGCAAAGCGGGGCGGCCGGGTCGCAACGCGAGGCGAAAGGACGACACCATGCCCAGCGCACACGAGACGATCGACGCCGAGGTCAAGAGCAACGACGTCGTGCTCTTCATGAAGGGCACGCCGCAGTTCCCCATGTGCGGGTTCTCGGGCCAGTGCGTGCAGATCCTCGACTACCTCGGCGTGCCCTACAAGGGCGTCAACGTGCTCGAGGACGCCGAGCTGCGCCAGGGGATCAAGGAATACACCAACTGGCCGACGATCCCGCAGCTCTACGTCAAGGGCGAGTTCGTGGGCGGCTGCGACATCGTCCGCGAGATGTTCCAGTCGGGCGAGCTCGCCACCCACATGGCCGACGCCGGCCTGCCGGTGAAGCAGGCCGCCGCCGGCTGACGACCGCCGCCGCTCCCCGCGGCGTGAACCCGACGGGCCGGCACCGGCCCGCCCGTCGGCGGCATGGCGGGCCCCGCGACACTTGGCGTGCCGCGCGGCCTCGACTTCCGGGGTGCGGCGCAACACATCTGGGATCCGTTTCCCTCCGGCTGCGAACCCCGATGACCGACCAGGAACAGAACCGCTTCTCCGCCCGCGCGGCCCGCTATGCCCGCGTGGGTGCCAACGTCGGCGGGGTGGCGGCGAGGATGGCCGGGTCGCGGTTCTTCGGCGGCGAGGGCGACGCCGCCAATGCGGTGGCGCTCACCAAGGCGCTCGGCGGCCTCAAGGGCCCGCTGATGAAGGTGGCGCAGCTCCTGTCCACCATCCCGGACGCGATCCCGGCCGAATATGCCGAGGAACTCGCCAAGCTCCAGAACGAGGCCCCCCCGATGGGGGCCGCCTTCGTGCGCCGCCGCATGGCCGCCGAACTCGGCCTCGACTGGCAGAACCGGTTCCAAAGCTTCGACTTCAAGCCAGCCGCCGCGGCGTCGCTCGGCCAGGTGCATCGCGCCGTGTCGCCCGACGGGCTGCCGCTCGCCTGCAAGCTGCAATATCCCGACATGGCCTCGGCCGTCGAGGCCGACCTGAAGCAGCTCGACCTGCTGCTGGCGATCCAGCGGCGCATGAGCCCCGCCATCGACGCGCGCGAAGCCATCAAGGAGATCGGCGCCCGCCTGCGCGAGGAGCTCGACTACAAGCGCGAAGCCAAGCACGCCGCCCTCTACGCGCTGATGCTCGACGGCGTCGACCAGGTCAGGGTGCCGAAGGTCGAGACGGAGCTGTCCACCGACCGCCTCCTCACCATGGAATGGCTCGACGGCCGCAAGCTCCTGTCCTTCAAGGACGAGCCGCTCGACGTGCGCAACCGCATCGCGATCGCGATGTTCAAGGCGTGGTGGGTGCCGTTCAGCCATTACGGCGTGATCCACGGCGACCCGCACCTCGGCAACTACACGGTGCGGACCGATGCGGCGACCGGCGAGGTCGCGGGCATGAACCTGCTCGACTACGGCTGCATCCGCGTGTTCCCGCCGAAGTTCGTCGGCGGGGTGGTCGACCTCTACGAGGGCCTGCGCCACGGCGACGGGGACCGCATCGTCCACGCCTACGAAACGTGGGGGTTCAAGAACCTCAGCCGGCCGCTCATCGACACGCTGAACATCTGGGCGGGCTTCATCTACGGGCCGATCCTCGACGACCGCGTCCGCACGGTGGCGGACGGCGTCGAGCCCGGCCAGTACGGCCGCAAGGAGGCCTTCCAGGTCCACCAAGCGCTGAAGCAGCACGGCGGCATCACGGTGCCGCGCGAGTTCGTCTTCATGGACCGGGCCGCGGTGGGCCTCGGCGCCGTATTCCTGCACCTGAAGGCCGAGCTGAACTTCTTCGCGCAGTTCAACGAGGCCATCGGCGGCTTCGACCAGAACGTCCTCGCCGACAAGCAGGCGGCGGCGCTCCGCACGGTCGGCCTGTGACGGGACGCGCCGCCTGCCGCGGCACGGCGCCAGCTTCCGGGGACGGGCGGGGGTCGAGCGCGGTGTCGCGGGGCGGAACCTCGGCGTCGCGCGACGTTTGACACCCGCCACCCTCCCGGACCTCGCCCCATGCCCGCCCAGACCGACGACCTCGACCCCGCCGAGGAGCGCCGCGCCTTCGCGCTGCAGGACTATGCGGCGCTGGGCGACGGCCGCTCGGTGGCGTTGCTGGCGCCGGACGGCGCCGTGGCCTGGTGGTGCGTGCCCAACATCGATTCCGCGCCGCTGTTCGACACGCTGCTCGACCCCGATGCGGGCGGCTCCTTCGTGTTTCAGCCGGCCGATCCGTTCAGCGCCGAGCGGCGATACCGCGAAGACAGCAACGTGCTGGACACGACCTTCACCTGCGCGTCCGGGGTGGCGCGGGTGACGGAATCCATG
This sequence comes from Lichenibacterium minor, assembly GCF_004137685.1. Taxonomy (GTDB): domain Bacteria; phylum Pseudomonadota; class Alphaproteobacteria; order Rhizobiales; family Beijerinckiaceae; genus Lichenihabitans; species Lichenihabitans minor. The sequence continues at coordinate 12,559 of NZ_QYBB01000020.1, forward strand.
AACAGCACGCTGGCGGGCCGCCTGCCCTGGTGCGAGCTGGCGCGGCGGGTGGAGGTCGTCTCGGGCTCCGTGCGGATGCGGGCCAAGCTGGTCTTCGGCACGCGCGGCGACGAGGTGTCGCCGTGGCTGCAGCCGAACCCCAACGGCTGCATCTTCCACGTCGGGCCGGTGCTGGGCCTGTTCCGCGCCACCCCCAACATGGCGATCCTGCGCGAGGAGGACCGGACGATCGTGGCGGAAGGCACGCTCCACGCGGGCGAGCGGGGCCTGGTGGCGATCGTGGCGGGTGAGGACGAGCCGCTCGGCGTTCCGCCGACCGCCGACATGGACGCCCGCATCGACCTGTCGGACGAGGCGTGGCGCTCCTGGGCGCACGGGTTGCGCTACGACGGACCGCACCGCGAATCCGTGCGGCGCAGCGCCCTGATGCTGAAGCTGCTGCTGTTCTCGCCCTCCGGCGCCATCGCGGCGGCCGCCACGACGTCGCTGCCGGAGCGCATCGGCGGCCCCAAGAACTACGATTACCGCTACGCCTGGATCCGCGACGCCAGCTACACGCTGGCGGCCTTCCTGCGGCTCGGCGTCATCCCGGAAAGCAAGGCGGCCTTCACCTGGCTGATCCACCGGCTCGGCGAAACGGGCGCCAAGGTGTGCTACCGGCTCGACGGCGCCCCGGTGCCGCCCGTGCGTGAGATCGACCTGCCGGGCTACGGGGGATCCCGCCCCGTGGTCACCGGCAACCTCGCCGCCGACCAGCACCAGCACGGCATCTACGGCGACATCTTCGAGGCGGCCTCGCTGTTCGTCGGGGCCGGCAACGTGCTCGACGGGCCGAGCGGCTTCGTTCTGTCCCGGCTCGCCGACGAATGCGCCGACCGGTGGCGCCAGAAGGACGCCGGGATGTGGGAGCTGCAGGATCCGCAGCACTACACCATGTCCAAGGTGAGCTGCTGGCAGGCGCTGGCGCGGGCGGTGGAGCTGGCCGAGGCCGGCCACATCCCTTCGAGCTGCGTGCCGCGCTGGTCGCGCGAGCGCGACCGCGTCGCCGCCTGGGTGGACGAGCACTGCTGGTCCGAGCGGAAGCGGGCCTACACGTTCCACGCCGGCACGGAGCGCCTCGACGCTTCGCTGGCGCTGGCGGCACGGTTCGGCTTCGAGCGGCCCGAGCGCCTGTCCTCGACCCTCGACGCCATCCGGCGCGAGCTCGGCACCGGGCCGCACCTGTGGAGCCGGGGGCCGTGGCTCCACCGCTATTCGGGGGCCGAGAAGGAGGAAGGCGCCTTCCTGGCCTGCACGTTCTGGCTGGCGGAAGCCTATGCGGAGCTCGGGCGGCGCGACGAGGCCGTCGCGCTGATGGACGAGGCCTTGGCGGCCCTGCCGTCGGGCGTCGGCGTGCTCGCCGAGATGGTGGACCCGAAGACGGGCGACTTCCTCGGCAACCTGCCCCAGGGCCTCAGCCACCTAGCCCTCATCCACGCCGCCATCTCGCTCGACGGGGGGATCCGGCGCGGCGGCGATGGGCGGGGGTGAGGGGCGGCTCACGCCACCGTGTATCCCCCGTCGATCACCAGCACCTGCCCGGTGTGGTAGTCGGACGCGCGGCTCATCAGGTAGACCGCGATGCCGCCGAAGTCCTCCGGCCGGCCGAAGCGGCGGGCCGGGATGCGCGGCAGGCTGTTCGCCACGAACTTCGGGTTGGCCATCAGCCCCGCCGTCATGTCGCTCTCGATCCAGCCCGGCAGGATGGCGTTGGCGGTGACGCCGTGGCGCGCGAGCTCCACCGCCAGGGCCCGCACCAGCGCGTTCAGCGCCCCCTTGGTGGCGCCGTAATGCTCGTTGCGGGCGGCGCCGAGGATCGACGCCACGCTCGACGTCGCGACGAGCCGCCCGAAGGCGTCGCCGCCCGCGGCCCGCTCCGCCATGTGGCGGCCCGCCGCCCGGAAGGCGTTCACGACGCCGTCGAGGTTGACCGCGAAGGCGTCGCGCCATTCGGCGGGCTCGCGCTCCAGGAAGGAGCGCCGCCCCCCGCCCGAGATCCCGGCGTTGGCGAACACCCCGTCGACCCGGCCGAAGCGCGCCAGCACGGCGTCGAAGCCCTCCTGCACGGAACCGGGATCGGCCACGTCGCAGAGCCGCGCGTCGACCGAAGCGCCCCCGGCCGACAGAGCCGCCACCGCGGCGGCGTTCTTGCCCGCGTCGCGGCCCCACACCGACACGGCGCAGCCGGCCGTCACGAGCGCCCGCGCCATGCCGAGCCCGATGCCGCCGTTGCCGCCCGTCACGATCGCCACCCGGCCGCCGAGGTCGAAGGGTCCCGCCATGATGCTCTCCTCGCGGGGCTCCGCCCCACCCACGCCGAAGGCCGGAGGCCTCGAATCCGATGTTCAGATCGTCACGCCGCCGTCGATGACGATCGCCTGGCCGGTGCAGTAGCGCGACGCGTCGGAGGCCAGGAACACGGCCGCGCCGGCGATCTCGTCGGGCTCGCCGATGCGGCCGAGCGGCGTGCCCTTGAGCCGCTCCGCCAGCGCCGCCTCGTCTTCCCACAGCGCGCGGGCGAAATCGGTGCGGATCAGCCCGGGACAGATGCAGTTGACCCTGACGTTGCGCGCCCCGAACTCCACCGCGTAGTTGCGGGCGAGCTGCAGGTCGGCCGCCTTCGACACGTTGTAGGCGCCGATCACCGGCGAGCCGCGCAGCCCCCCGATCGACGACACGACCACGATGGAGCCGCCCCCGCGCGCCGCCATGCCGGGCGCCACGCGCTGGATCAGCCAATGGTTGGACAGCACGTTGTTGTCGAGGATCTTGCGGAACTGCGCGTCGCCGATCCCCGCGAGCGGCCCGTAATAGGGGTTCGAGGCCGCGTTGCAGACCAGCACGTCGACCGGCCCGAAACCCGCCTCCGTCTCGTCCACGAGGCGCGAAAGGTCGTCCTTCGACGAGATGCTGGCCTCGACCGCCAGGGCCCGGCCCGGCCCGCGGGCGGCTTCGACCTCGTCGACGACGGCCTGGCAGGCGTCTCGGTGGCGGGACGACACCACCACGCGGGCGCCGTGCTCGGCCAGCCGCAGCGCGACGGCGCGCCCGATCCCGCGGGACGCCCCCGTCACCACCGCGACCTTGCCGGTGAGATCGAACAGCGACATGGGGGCCTCCCGGGCGACGGGCTTCGGACGGCCCGCGATCCGGGGAGGATGCCCGCTCCCGCGCGCCGGGTCGAGGGCCCGGCCCGCGGGAGTCGCGGTTTCGCCGGAATCCGTGCAGATAAGCGCGTCGTCCTTTCGCGAAGCCCCGTCCCATGACCGAACCCCGCACCCGGCTCTTCCTCGTCACCGCACCGGCGTCCTCCGCCGAGGCCGCCCGGCCCGCGATCGAGGCCGCGCTCGGCGCCGGCGACGTCGCCTGCGTGCTGCTGCGCCTCGCCGCGTCCTCCGAGCGGGACCGCAAGGAGGTGGTGCGGGCGCTGGCCCCCCTGGTCCAGGACCGCGGGGCCGCGCTGCTGCTCGAGAACCCGCGCCTCGTCGCCCACACGGGCGCCGACGGCACCCACGCGGCGGGGGCCGACGACGCCCTCGCGGCGGCGCTCGACAGCATGAAGCCGGACCGCATCGCCGGCGCCGGGGGGCTCGGCTCGCGCGACGACGCCATGCGGGCCGGCGAAGCGGGCGCCGACTACGTGATGCTCGGCGACGCCGGCTTCGCCGCCGAGGGGCCCGCGCCCGCCGACGTCCTCGACGAGGTCGGCTGGTGGGCGGAGATCTTCAACGTGCCCTGCGTGGGCTTCGCCCGCTCGCTCGCCGAGGTCGAAGGCCTGGGCCTGACGGGGGCGGAGTTCGTGGCGCTCGGCGCGGCCGTTTGGGACGACCCGCGCGGCCCGGCGGCCGCCGTCGCCGAAGCCCGGGCCGCCCTCGACCGCGCCGAGGCCGCGCTCGCCGCCGAAGAGGTCGAGGCTTGAGCCGGCGCTCCTCCGCCCTGCTGATCCTCCTCGCGGCGTCGCCCGCCGCCGCGGCGCCGCCGCCGCTCTTCGCCGGGGGAGCCGCGGTCGCTCCGCCGGCCGCCGCCGCGGCGCCCGTCCCCTTCCTGCCTTCCACAACGAGCCCCGGCGCCGCTTCGGCCCCCGGCCGCCCGGGCGTGCCCGAATCCGACAAGCCGTACGGCGCCTTCCAGCGCGGCTACTTCGCCACCGCGCTGGCACAGGCGACCGAGCGCCTGGCCAAGGACCCGAAGGACGGGGCCGCCATGGAGCTGATCGGCGAAATCTACAGCCAGGGCCTCGCCGTGCGCGAGGACGCCGCCGAAGCGGACCGCTGGTTCAAGCTGGCCGCCGACAACGGCGACCGCCAGGGCAGCTTCTCCTACGGCCTCGCGCTGCTGCGCGGCACGGGCGTGCCGAAGAGCGTGCCGGCCGCCCTGCCCTACCTCGAGAAGGCGGCCGCGGCGGGCCATCCCGGCGCGCTCTACAACCTCGGCGTCGTGACGCTCCAGGCCGACGTGAACACGCGCGACTACGTCAAGGCCGCATCCTATTTCGCGCGCGCCGCCGACCTCGGCGACGTCGACGCCACCTACGCGCTCGGCAACCTGTACAAGGCCGGCGAGGGGGTGCCGCGCGAGCCCGCGCGCGCCGCGTCCCTGTTCAAGGCTGCGGCGGACCAGCGCGACGTCGCCGCCCAGCTCGACTACGGCATCGCGCTGTTCAACGGCGAGGGCGTGCCCCGGGACGAGGCCGCGGCCGCGCGCTACTTCCGCATGGCCGCCTATGCGGGGAACCCCGTGGCGGCGAACCGGCTGGCGCGGCTCTACGCGGCGGGCCGGGGCGTGCGCCGGGACGGCGTCGCGGCCGCGCGCTGGCACCTGCTCGCCCGCGCCGCCGGCGTGTCCGACCCCTGGCTCGACGGCGTGCTGGCGGGCCTCGCCCCGGCCGACCGGGCCAAGGTCGAGGACGGGCTGCACGACACGCTGGCGAACTGAGGCGAGGCCGGCGCTCCCGCGGGCCGCGGGCCGCCGGCCCCGGCGCCCGGCCGGGACGGGCTGGTCTGCGGCGCCGAGGCTTGCCCCACCGGCGCTTTCGGTCCACTTGCGGAGGCAAGGCGCACGACCCCACCCCCTCCTTTCCCCCCGCAGGCCCTTCGATGATCCGCTCCGCCCTGATGAACGTCATGACCGCCGCCGTGCTCAAGGCCGGGCGCGGGCTGAAGCGCGACCTCGGCGAGATCGAGAACCTGCAGGTGTCCGTGAAGGGGCCCGGCGATTTCGTCACCGCCGCCGACAAGCGCGCCGAGAAGACGATCTTCGAGGAGCTGTCCAGGGTCCGGCCCGGATACGGCTTCGTCATGGAGGAGGGCGGCCGCGTCGAGGGCACGGACCGCAGCCACACCTGGCACATCGACCCGCTCGACGGCACCACCAACTTCCTCCACGGCGTGCCGGTCTTCGCCGTGTCGGTGGGGCTCGAACGCGAAGGCCAGATCGTCGCCGGCGTGGTCTACAACCCCGCCACCGACGACATGTATTTCGCCGAGCGCGGCCAGGGCGCCTACCTCAACAACCGCCGCCTGCGCGTCGCGGCGCGCCGCGACATCGCCGAAGCGCTCGTGGGCTGCGGCATCCCGGCGCTCGGCCGGGCGTCGCTGCACCCGCGCTTCAAGGCCGAAATGGCCGAGGTGATGGCGCGGGCCGGGGTGCTGCGCCGCTTCGGCGCCGCGGCGCTCGACCTCGCCTACGTGGCGGCCGGCTCCTGCGACGCCTATTGGGAGCGGGGCGTGAAGTCCTGGGACGTGGCGGCGGGCGCGCTGCTGGTGCGCGAGGCCGGCGGCTTCGTGACCACGGTCGACGGCGGCGACGACCTGCTCGGCGCGGGCTCGATCCTCGCCGGCAACGAGCACATGCACCGCGTCATGCTCGACATCCTGCGCCGCGTGCGCTGACCCGCGGGCCGGTCGCCGGAGCGCGCCGCGACGGAGATGCGCCGGCATCTCCGCCGCCCGGCTTCAAAGCTCCGCCAGGGCCGCCGGCACGGGTTCGTCGATCCGCACCGTGTAATGGCCGCCGGATTGGCCGAGGTCGCAGCGGAACAGGTCCCGCCCCTCGCACACGAGCCGCACGTCCTGCGCGGCGTCGCGCGGCAGCGTCACCACTTGGCCGACCTTCAGCGCCGCCAGGGCGCCCAGCGTCATCCGGTCGAGCTCGACGAGGGCGGACAGCGTCATCGGCGCCCGTGACACCTGCCCTTCCAGCCGCTCCGACCAGCGCGGGTCCGTGTTCTCCGGCTCGTCGGCGGGCAGCACCGCCAGCCGCTCGGCGAAGCCGTCGAGCGCCGCGCGGGCGGCCACGAGGTCGATCTCGGCCGTCCGGCCGAGCGCCCGGAGCGTCAGCGTCGCCACCACCACGGCGGCGTTGGGGCGCCCCAGGAAGGCGAGGTCGGGTTTCTGCTGCACGCGCTCGAAGACGAAGGACGAGGGCAGGACGTCGGCGAAGCCGGCCTTGAGCGCGTCCGTCGCCTGCACGGCGATCACTTCCGCGATGCGCCGTTCGACCGCCGTCAGCGGCCCCGTCGGCGCGCCCTCCTCGTCGCCGTCGTCACCGCCGAACAGGGCTTCCACGACGGCGGACACGAAGGCCCGGTCGAACTGCAGCGCGATCTCCGTCCCCCAACCGGGCGCGTCGAGCACGGCGAACACGGGCTCGCGCCCGCGGCGCAGCGGCAGGGATGCCACCCGCGCCTCCGCCAGCCCCGAGAAAGCGAAGGCGGCCGGCGCCGCGGTGAGCGCCCCGAAGCCGTCCGTCCAGGCGGCGGCGACGAGGCTCATCGCTTCCCCGAACAGCGGCATGCGGGCGCCGAGGCTCGGGGCGGCCCGGTCGAACCAGCGCCGCGGCGCCTGGGAGGACGGGTCGAGCGGGGTCGAAAGCGCCGTCACGTCACGCCGCCTTCTTGGCGGGCTCGGCCGCGCCGCCGCCCATGGTCTCGTTCTCGACCTCGTCGATCGACGGCCGGCTGTAGGACGAGATGGTCTTGCGGCCGTGTTCCAGCGCGATCAGCGGCACCGCGCCGTTCATGAAGGCGAGCAGCGACTGCTTGATGATGACGTAGAGCCGGGCGCGCTTGTCGCGGTTGACCTTGACCATGGTGGCGAGCGGCCCGACCAGCCCGTAGGACAGGAAGATGCCCGCGAAGGTGCCGACCAGCGCCGCGCCGATCAGCTCGCCCAGCACCTCGGGGGGCTGGTCGAGCGACCCCATGGCGTGGACGATGCCGAGCACCGCCGCCACGATGCCGAGCGCCGGCAGGCCGTCGGCCGTGCCCTGCAGCGCCTGGTAGGGCTTCAGCTTGTCGCGCATGATGGTGTTGATCTCCTCGTCCATCAGCGACTCGATCTCGTGGCTGCGCGCGTTGCCGATCATGATGAGCCGGCAATAATCGCAGATGAAGGCGGTCAGGTCGGTGTCGGCCAGCACCTTCGGGTACTTCTGGAAGAAGGCCGATTCCTTCGGGTTGTCGATGTGGCCCTCGACCTCGTTGCGGGCGTTGCCGCGCAGCTCCTTCATCAGCGTGTACATGATGCCGAGCAGGTCGAGGTAGTCGCGGCTCTTGGGCGCCTTGCCCATGATGGACTGGCCGATGGCCTTGCCGGTGTCCTTGATGGTGTTGAGCGGGTTGGCGATGATGAAGGTGCCGAGCGCCATCCCGCAGATGATGATCAGCTCATAGGGCTGCCAGATCACACCCAGGTGGCCGCCGGCCGCGACGTAGCCGCCGATCATGCAGCCCAGGGCCACGACGATGCCGATGATGAAACTCAAGGGATGACCTCCGACGGCGCGCCGGAGCGGGCGCGGACCTCGTCGGGTCGAGGAAGCCCGAAGCCGCTTGCGCGGGGCTGGCACGAAGTCCGGGCCGGGCTCGCCGCGGGTCCGGCGTGGACACCCGCGCCCGGCCCCGCGCCAGCCTCGGGCAAGACGCCGGGGCGAGGTTGGCCGGAGAAGGCCGGCGCCCCGCGCGGGCCGCCGCCATCGGACCCCGGAGGGACGGACCGTGATCTCCACCACCGCCGCCTATCTCGCGGTTTCGAACAACCTCGGCCGCCAGCAGGCCGCCACGGCGGCGCAGGGCGACGTGAAGAGCGCCACGAACTACTACCTCGCCAACATCGGCAAGGTGACGAGCGTGTCCCAGTTCGTCAACAATTATCAGTTGTTTTCCTATGCCATGAAGGCCTTCGGCCTGTCCGACATGACCTATGCCAAGGGCCTGATGACCAAGGTGCTGAACGGCGGCGTGTCGAGCAGCACCGCCCTGGCCAACACGCTGAGCGACCCCCGCTACAAGGCCTTCGCCACCGCGTTCAACTTCGCCGCGAACGGCGCATCGGCCACCACGACGACGGCCGCCACGACCGGCACGACGGCGAAATACATCGAGCAGACCCTCGAGGACAACCAAGCCAAGACCAACCAGGGTGTTTCCAACGCCCTCTACTTTTCCCGCCACGCGTCGTCGATCACGTCGGTCTACGGCCTGCTCGCCGACTCGACCATGCTCGGCGTGGTCGAGACCGCCTTCGGCATCTCGTCGACGCTGGGCCAAAGCGACATCGACACCCAGGCGGCGCTGCTCACCAAGGTGGTGCCGATCGCCGACCTGCAGGATTCCACGAAGGTGGCGAAGATCATCAAGCGCTACACGGCCCAATACGACGTCGCCAACGCCACCACCGCCAGCAACGTGCTGCTGGCCGACACGTCGGACGCGACGACGTCGATCCTCGACGCCGCCAACGGCGTCGGCACCACCTATGCCGCAGATTCGGTGCTGAACCTGTTCGATTCGAGCTCGTCCACGCAGAGCGGGGTCAGTTCCAGCCTGCTGCTCAGCCTCGCCAAACTCAACAAGGGGGGCTGAGGGCGCCATGCAGTCGAGCTTCTACGTCGGCCTGTCGGGGCAGATGACGGTCGAGCGGCGCTTGACCACCATCGCGCAGAACATCGCCAACATGAACACCGCCGGCTACAAGGCCGAAGGCGTGACGTTCGACACCGTCCTGTCGCAGACGGGCGAAACCCCCGTGGCGTTCAGCGCCAACGGCGCCGACTACATCGACCGCTCGGGCGGCGAACGGGTGAAGACCGACAACCCGCTGGACGTGGCGGTGCAGGGCGACGCCTGGTTCGGGGTCAAGACCGCGCAGGGCACCGTCTACACCCACGACGGCCGCATGCAGATGTCGCCGACGGGCCAGCTCCTGACCGTCAACGGCGACGCCGTGCTCGACGCCGGCGGATCCGGCCTGATCCTCGATCCCGCGGGGGGCGCCCCCACCATCTCGTCCGACGGCATGATCACCCAGAACGGCGCGCAGATGGGCGCCATCGGCCTGTTCTCGATCGACCCCTCGGCCCACCTCACGCGGGCGGCGGGATCCGGGGTGATCCCCGACCAGGCGGCGACGCCGGTGCTCGACTTCGCCGCCACGGGCGTGCTGCAGGGCTTCGTCGAGAATTCCAACATCAACCCGGTGCTGGAGATCACCAAGCTCATCAACGTGCAGCACAACCTCGACGGCGTCACCCAGGCCAACCAGACCGCCGACACCAGCCTGCAGGACGCCATCAAGGCGCTGGGGAGCCAGTCGTGAACGCCGTCGCGCGCCTGGGCGCCGCGGTGCGGGGCGCCCTCGCCGAGGAGCCGCTCGTGCGGTGCTCGGGGGTCGTCGCCGACGTGGCGCCCACCGCCTACCGCGTCGCCGGCCTGTCGCCCTTCGTGCGCCTCGGCGACACCGTGGCGTTCGACGCGGGCGGCGGCGAGGAGCGGGGCGAGATCGTCCGCGTCGGCCGCACGGGCGCCACCGTGAAGCCCTTCGGGGCCGGGGCGGAAGCGCGGCTGGGGCTCAAGGTCCGCCGCACCGGGCCGCTGCGCTTCTCGCCCGACGTGTCGTGGCGCGGCCGCGTCATCGACGCCCTGTGCCGCCCGGTCGACGGCTTGGGCGAGCTCGTCACCGGCCGCACCCCCATGTCGGCCGACGCGGAGCCGCCGCCCGCGCTGAAGCGCGCCCGCGTCAAGGGCGCCCTGAAGACCGGCGTCAAGGCGCTCGACATCTTCTGCCCGATCTGTCCCGGCCAGCGCATCGGCATCTTCGCCGGCTCGGGCGTCGGCAAGTCGACGCTGCTGGCCATGCTGGCCGACGCCAAGGGCTTCGACACCGTGGTGATCGCGCTCGTGGGCGAGCGCGGGCGCGAGGTGCGCGAGTTCATCGAGGAAGCGCTGGGCGCCAACCGGCCCCGCGCCGTGACGGTGGTGGCGACCGGTGACGAGAGCCCGATGATGCGGCGCCTCGCCCCCAAGACGGCGATGAGCGTCGCGGAATGGTTCCGCGACCGGGGCGACGCCGTGCTGCTCATCGTCGACAGCGTGACGCGCTACGCCCATGCGGCGCGCGACGTGGCGCTGGCGGCGGGCGAGCCCGCGGTGGCGCGCGGCTACGCGCCGAGCGTCTTCTCCGACCTGCCGAAGCTGCTGGAGCGCGCCGGCCCCGGCCTCGAAGGCTCGGGGTCGATCACGGGCGTGTTCTCCGTGCTGGTCGACGGCGACGACCACAACGACCCCGTGGCCGACACGATCCGCGGCACGCTCGACGGCCACATCGTGCTGGACCGCAAGATCGCCGCCCAGGGGCGCTACCCCGCCATCGACCTCGGCGTGTCGCTGTCGCGCCTCGCCCATCAGGTGTGGACGCCCGAGCAGCGCGTGCTGGTCGGCAAGATGCGCGAGCTGATCACCCGGTTCGAGGACACGCGCGACCTGCGCGCCATGGGGGCCTATCGCGCCGGCTCGGACGGCGACCTCGACCAGGCCGTGCTGATGGTGCCGCGCATCTACGAAGCCCTGGTGCAGTCCCCCGGCACCAAGCCCAGCGAAGACGCCTTCCGCGACCTCGCCAACGCCCTCCAGAAGCAGAGATGAGCGTCCCCATGCCGTCCGCGAAGCCGCGTTCCGCCGACCACCTGCGCCTCGTGACACCCGCCACCGCCACGGCCGGGATGGCCGCCAAGCCCCAGGCCGTGGCGGCGGCCCCCATGACCGCCATCGCCCGCCCGCTCGGCGACTGGCTGTGGCACGGGCTCGGGATCGGCGCCGCGACGGCCTCGGCCGGCTTCGCCACCTACGCGCTGATCTTCTCGACCGGCGAGGTCGTGCCGTCGGGCAACTTCAACGTCTTCGCCCGCTACGACCGCCTGTACCAGGCCGCCGGCGCCCAGCACGCGGGACCGAAGTCCCCGGCGCCGGCCCCCACCGAAACCGCGGACAACGGCGGCGTAGACTTCGCCCCGACCGGATCCGTCGGGGCCGCTGCGGCGCCGGGCGGCGCCACGGGCTCCGCCGGGGCAGCCCGGCCCCGCCGGGCCCCCGACGGCCCGGCCCTGCCGAACTTCACGCTGCGCGACGTCTTCGACGGCAAGGCGCTCGTCGAGTCCCGCTCCAGCCTGTCGGTGGTCAAGCCGGGCTCGATGCTCGACGGCGCCGGCGAAGTGCTGTCCATCGAGAAGCGCGGCGAGCGCTGGGTGGTGCTGACCCAGAACGGCGTCATCGCCGGGCAGAAGCGCTGAGCGGGGGCCGACCCTGCCGCGGTGCGCAGCAGGGCTTCGAGCTTGGCGAAGGCTCGCTCGATCGGCTCGAAGTCGGGACTGCAGGCCGGAAGGTAGCGCAGCTGCGCTCCTGCCGCCTCGATCGTTTGGCGGACGCCGGCCACCTTGTGGGCGGCGCGGTCGTCCATCACCACCGTGTCGCCCCGTTCGTGGCACCGTCCATGAGATCGATCGCGAGGGGGCCGCTCGCCCGCAGCGCGGCCGTGACGGTGGTGGCCTTGTCGTGGCCGTGCGGCTACGCCCGGCCATAGCGCCGCTCCATGTTGGTGGCGGTCGCGTCGAGGAAGACGACGCGCTCGGGGGCGAGGTCGACTTGCCCCTCGAACCAGGCTTCGCGCGCCTCATCACGTCCGGACGGTTCTGCTCGGCGGCGTGCGGATCCCTCTTTTCCGGGTGATGCCGTGGCGCCGGAAGAAGCGCGGCAGCCCGCTCAGGCTCGCGGTAGCCCCGCTTTTACCCAACACGTCCCGCACCTCGCGCAGAAAGACCTGCGGCCGCGCCGCGCAGGCCTGCAGGATCAGCGCCGCATGGGCCTCGATCCGGTGCGAGTGCCGGTCGCCGCCCATCGGTTCGGCGGCGATCCCGCCCTCGGCCCGGAACCGCGCGTGCCAGCGGATCGCGCTCGCCTTGGCGACCCCGAACCGCTCCGCAGCCTGCCCGCACGAGGCGCCCGCCGCGATGGCGGCGATCCCCCGCTCGCGCAGGTCCAGCGACAAGGCTCGTGCCCTCCGTGGTCACGACACCATGAAACCCCACCGGCAGTCCGCCCGCTACTTCGGTCGACTCAGATCGAAAGGCAGCGGCTCTAGGTTAGATTTTTGCCTTTCGCGCGGTGAACACCTATACGACCTCTAGGGCCTGCTCATCGAAGTTTTATCATGCAAACATCAGACATCAACGCGCGTCGGAATATTCACCAGGTTTTCTCCTTCACTGCGAATACGCCCTTGCAGGTTGAGAAATTCAACAAAATTGTTGGTATTCCAGTCGAGTTTCGACCCCTAGAGGGTCTTATGCCGTCGTTCGTGATCGAAGGTGGGCAGACTGAAATAATGGGTCTTTGGCACACGTCATTTCAGACCGGCTTCCACGCGATTCCTAAATTTGATGCCGATGTCGTCACGATCCGCTTTGTGACTGATGGCGCTATGGTGTGCCGTGAGCAGCGCCTTGAGCATATTGGCCAACCCCATAAAGCCATGATGGTCATGCTTGATTGCATGCGGGATGCAGAATTTTCGTCTGGATTCGCCGCTATCAGTGCCTCCGTGACCCGATCTGCTCTCAACAAGGCGCATTTTGTAGTTGAGGGTGAAGACACCGATTTGCCCACGCCCGACTTTATTCCTTTGGTGGATGCAACTCTTGAGCCGCTTCAAAATCTAAAAACAACAATGGAACAGGTTTTTAGAAGGCTAAGAACTGGAGTCGAGATTACAGACCTCTTGTTTCCTCTCTTTGAGGAAGTTTTGATGTATCGTTTACTGACGATATGGCCACGGTCCAGCAAAAACCACTTATCAAATAATCCTAATTGCCCGAACAAAGCATTAAATATGACAGTTTTGTATATCGAGGAAAACCTTCATACAAAAATTTTATTATCGGATATATCTCGGTATGTCGGGGTTGGAGTTCGCAGCATACAGGGCTCGTTCAAGAAAGCATTTCAAAAAACTCCCATACAGTACATTACGGACAGACGTTTATATTGCGTCCGTATCGATCTACAAGCATCTCCCTTGAGTGATATATCTATCGCCGATATCGCATCTCGATGGGGCTTTGTCCATATGAGCGATTTCAGCCGTCGCTATCGCGTGCGTTTCGGGGAAGCTCCAAGCGATACAAGACGGCAGAGGCGTTTGAGCCGCTGCCTTTCGAACGGGGTTGGCTGAGGTGGCGGTCGCGGTCTCGTCGAGAAGACGACACGCTCCGGGTCGAGGTCGACTTGCCCCTCGAACCGGGCCTCGCGCGCCTCCATCACGTCCGGACGGTTCTGCTCGGCGGCGTGCAGATCCCTTTTTTCCGGGTGATGCCGTGGCGCCGGAAGACGCGCGACGGGCTCGCGCCCGATGAGGTCGCTCTGCCCTGAGCGGGCGCATCAGGCCGACAGGTCCTTCCGCATCCAGACCTGACGGTGGCCGGGCGGGTCGTCCTCCAGCGTGCCGAAGACCGTGTAGCCGTGCCGCTCGTAGAAACTCTGGGCCTGGAACGAGTAGGTGTAGAGGCGGGCGCGGCGGCAGCCGCGCGCGACCGCTTCCGCTTCGGCGGCGGCGAGCACCCGTCCGCCCCATCCGCCCTGCCGCAAGGCATCGGGCAGCCAGAAGCAGTCGAGGTACAGCCACCCCCAATTGGTGGATCCGGTGACGCCGCCCACGGCCCGGCCGGCGCCGTCCCGCAGGAAGACGCAGAGCGGCCGCCGGTCGTAGGGCAGCGACCGCTCGACGTTGAAGGCGACGAGCTCGCGCTCGATCAGCGCGACGTCGCCCGCGTCGGGCGCGTCGGTCGGGGCGAGGGCGAGGCCGTCCAAGGGGATCAGCTCTTGACGAGCGGCTCCAGGATCTTGTCGAGGTCCCCGACGCTCAGCTCGCCGGGATGCTTCACGCCGTTGATGAAGAAGGTCGGCGTGGCGTCGACGTGGAACTCCTTGCCGGCCGCGTCGCGCTCGGCGTTGACCTTGTTGTAGAGCGCCTGGTCCTTCAGGCAGGCTTCGAAGGCGTCGTGGGTGATGCCGGCCTGCTTGACGGTGTTCTCCAGCGCTTCCACGGGCTTGTCGACGAAGGCCCAGTTCTTCTGCTGGTCGAACAGCAGGTCGGTGATGGCGTTGCGCTTGTCCGGCCCGGCGCAGCGGCCCAGCATGAAGCCCGCCGTGGCGAGCGGGTCGAGCGGGAACTCGCGCAGCACGAACCGGACCTTGCCGGTGTCGATATATTTGGACTTCAGGGTCGGCCAGGATTCGGCGTGGAAGGCCGCGCAATGCGTGCAGGTCATGGACGCATATTCGATCATGGTGACGGGCGCGTCCTTCGAGCCCATCCACAGGTCGGGCAACGGCGGCTCGGCCATCAGCTGGGCGACCGGCACGGTCTGGTCGGCGGCGGAAGCGGGCGCCGCTGCGGCGAGGCCCGCCAGCCCGGTCAGGGCTGCGGCGAGGGCCAGGACGGCGCGACGGCGGGGAAGGACGGGACCGCGCATGGGAACCTTTCGAGGCTGGCGACGGCGCCGTCGCGGGAACTGAGCCGTCTTTAATGCAGATCGGGGCGGGAGGAAATCCGCCGCTCGCGCCGCATCCGCGCGACCGCCCCGCGAGGCGGCGTCCGGCGAAACGCGGCCTCAGCGCGCTTTCAGGCTGCGCGCCCCGAGCCGCACCAGCGCGTCGCGCAGGCCCTCGTCGTCGATGCCGCCCGTGAGGTCGCGCGCCGCCGCGATCGCGGCCGGCTTCGGCGGCGGGGTGGGCGCCGCCCGGGCGGGCCGGCCCGCCAGGGGCGCCTGGCGCAGCGCCAGCTTGCCGATGCAGCGCCAGCCGAGATGGGCGTTGATGCGTTCGATGAGCAGCGGCGCGAGGTGCTGCAGTTCGAGCGCGAAGGCACCCTCCACGCGCACCACCAGGGTGGCGGGCGGGCGCCCGCCGCCGGGCTCGGGCGGGTCGTCGGCGCCGGGTTTCGGCATCTTCGAGGACGCGCCCTTGCGGGGCCATTTGATCTCGACCGGCTCGGCGAAGGCGGCGACGCGGGGGCCGGCGATGTCGGCCCAGCCCGACACGATGTCGACCTCGCCGAAGCCGAACCGGGCCAGCGACGGCGCGATGCAGCCGTCGACCCAGTCGGCCAGCGGCCGCCCGCCGTATCTCGTCCGCCCCGCCCCGGCCATCCCCGCGCTTCCCTCGCCCAGTCGGGGCTGTTAGCCCTCGGGTCCCCGCCGCCCGGACCTTACCGGAAACCCATGCCCGCGTCCCCCGCCGTCACCGCCGCGCTGCTCAGCTGGTACGACCGCCACCGCCGCGCCCTGCCGTGGCGCGCGGTGGGCGGGGCCGAGCCCGACCCCTACGCGGTGTGGCTGTCCGAGGTGATGCTGCAGCAGACCACGGTGGCCGCCGTGAAGGGCTTCTACGCCCGCTTCCTCGCCCTGTGGCCGGACGTCGCCGCGCTGGCGGCGGCGCCGCGCGAAGCGGTGCTGAAGGAATGGGCCGGCCTCGGCTACTACGCCCGCGCCCGCAACCTCCACGATTGCGCGGCCGCCGTCGTCGAGCGCCACGGCGGGCGCTTCCCCCGGACGGAAACGGAGCTGCGCGCCCTGCCCGGCATCGGCGACTACACGGCCGCCGCGGTGGCGGCGATCGCGTTCGGCGAGGTCGCCACCGTGGTCGACGGCAACGTCGAGCGGGTGATGACGCGGCTGCACGCGGTCGAAACGCCGGTGCCGGCGGCCCGGCCGGAGATCCGGCGGCTGACGGCGGCGCTGGTGCCCCGCGCCCGGCCGGGCGACTTCGCCCAGGCGACGATGGACCTCGGCGCCACGATCTGCACGCCGCGGTCGCCGGCCTGCGCGATCTGCCCGCTGACGGCGTCCTGCGCCGCGCGCGCCGCCGGCACCCAGGCGCTCTACCCGCGCAAGCTGCCCAGGAAGGCGGTCCCGCGCCGCTTCGGCGCCATGGCGGTGGTGGAGCGGGCGGACGGGGCCGTGCTGGTTCGCACCCGGCCCTCGAAGGGGCTGCTCGGCGGCATGACGGAATTCTTCGGTTCGGACTGGGGGCCCGCCGCGCCGGCCGCGTCGGAGATGGCCGAGGCCAGCGGGGCCGCGCTGGAGCGCGTCGGGCAGGTCGAACACGTCTTCACGCATTTCGCGCTGACGCTCGACGTGTACCGGGGGCGCTCGCGGTCGGGGGCTGCGCCGGAAGGATGCCGGTGGGTGGGGCCGGCGCAACTCGCCCGCGAGCCGATCCCCAACGCCTTCGCGAAGGTGTGGGATGCCGCGGCGGGCGGGACGGCCTCAGCCGTCGTCCCGGTCGCGGCGGACGGCCTGGGTCTCGTAGGCCTCGAATGAACCGATCAGCAGCGTCGCCGACAGGGCGAAGACCGCGAGGCAGACGCCCGACAGCGTCCCGCTCATCGGCGTGACGTGGCCGAACCCCAACGCGGCGGAACCGACGCAGAGCGCCGCCAAGGCCATCATCCAACGCAGCATGGAAAGAACTCCGCGGGCCTCGCCCGTCGCGGTCTGTCCTATCCGCAATGCGGCTGATCGGACAGAGTTCCACGCGCTATACCTGGTTTTATCGTCTACGCGATGTTAAGCGGTCGCGTTCATACGGTTGTCATCGATTGCTTATAGAATTGGCAGAATGCCCGATCTCAGACAGGCCCGTCTGATCTGTCTTTCATCACACCCTGCCTGCCGAGGCGGCAGCATTTCGCGGCATCCGTCCGACGGCTCGGCCACGCGGATGTCGGCTTCGCCCGAACGCCGCGCGGGCTCGTGACCCGGCTCCATCGGTTCGCAGCGCGGATCAGGCGTGACGGAAGAAGACCATCTGGGCGAGGGTGAGCAGGATCTCGGTGACGATCAGCGCCACGACGGCGATCTCGAGCCCCGTGGTGCGGTCCGCCTCGATGACGTCGGTCAGCGCGCGGGCGGTCTCGACGATGACGTCGAGCTTGCGCTTCAGCGCGGTGGTGCGCTCCTTCAGCTCGTATTCGTCCTCGACGCGCGCGTAGAGCCGCTCGAGGTCGGGCCGGTCCCAAAGGACGTCGGGCTTCTCCTCCACGGCGACGCGGCCGGACAGGCGGTGCTGGACGAGCAGCGCCTGTCCGATCAGCCGCAGCATGGCGCGTCGCGTGCCGGGCGGGCGGCCGGTGCGCGACAGGCCCAGCGCGAAGGGCTCGATCACGTCGAGCACGGCGTTGACTTCGCGCTCGTCGCGCGCGAGCGACACCGACTTGGCGAGGGCGTCGGCGAGCACGAGCAGCCGCGCGGCCGACAGGTCGCGCACCTGGATGGGGCCGCCCGGCGACACCTGGTCCGCCCCCTCGGGCGCCACTTCGAGCACGGCCGTCTCGTCGTCGACGCGCTCGCGCTCGCCCGACACGCGCGGGCGGATCTGGCGCAGCACGTCGTCCTCCTCCAGCGGCGTCAGCCCCACCAGAACGGCGACGCCGAAGCGGTACAGCGCCACGAAGCCGGTGGGGCCGACCGAGAAGGCGAGCGGGTTGGTCGACAGCGTGTCGGGCCGCTCCAGCCCCGCGGCGTCGAGCCGGGCGCCGAGCGCCAGGGCGCGGAGCGTGACGCGATGGACGATGGGCTTCGGGACCGTGAGGGCGACGTCGGACATGGCGGGGTTGTAGCCCATCGGGCGACCCGGGGCACGCCCGGCGAAGCCGGCGGCTCGCGGGGCGCCCTAAGCAGGATCGCGTGGGCTCGCCCACGCGATCCTGCCATTTTTCCCTGTGAAGAGGAGCAGACATTCGTGGGCCAACCCACGAATGTCTGCTTAGCCCGCCAGCATCGACCGCGCTTCCGCGGCGTCGAGGTTCATGCGCACCACCAGCGCGTCGGCGGAGTCGAACCGTTCCTCGCCGCGGATCCAGCCGACGAAATCCACCTCGATGTCCTGCCCGTACAGGTCGCCGGAAAAGTCGAACAGGAAGGATTCCAGCAGCGGCGCGCCGTTGTCGAAGGTCGGGCGGCGGCCGTAGGACGCGACCCCGCCGTATTCGCCCGAGGAGGTGCGGACCTTCACGGCATAGATGCCGTGGGCGAGCCTGGCGGCAGGGTCGAGGCGGAGGTTGGCGGTCGGGAAGCCCAGCGTGCGGCCGAGCTTCTCGCCGTGCACCACCTGCCCCAGCACGAAATGGTGCCGGCCCAGCAGCGTCGCGGCGCGCGACACGTCGCCGGCTTCCAGCGCCCGGCGGACCGCGGTCGACGACACGGCGGCGAGGTCGCCCCGCGCGTCCGCCACGATCTTGTCGATCACCGCCACGGCGAAGCCGTGCCGCACCCCGGCGTCGACGAGGTAGGCCGGCGTGCCCGCCCGCCCCTTGCCGAAGTGGAAGTCGTAGCCCACCACGGCGGCCGCGATGCCGAGGCGGCGCACCAGCACGTCGGCGACGAAGTCCTCGGCGCCCAGCGACGCGAAGCCCGAATCGAAGCTGCGCACCACCATGCCGTCCACCGTGCCGAGCCGGCTTAGCGCCAACGCCTTGGCGGCCGGCGGCGTGATGCGGAAGATGGTCGGCACGCCGGCGAAATAGTCGCCCGGATGCGGCTCGAAGGTCAGCACCGCCGTGGGTCGCCCGAGTTCGGCCGCCAGCGCCCGCGCCCGCCCGATCACGGCCTGGTGGCCGCGATGCACGCCGTCGAAATTGCCGATCGCCACCACGGCCCCTGCGAGCCCCGCGGGCGGGCTCTCGGGATCCTCGGCGACGATGAAATGGGGAGGGAGCGGCGCGATCAATCGGTGAACCGGGACGGGGGCGACGCGTGGCTTCTACCGCATTTCCGCGCCCCGGCACCACCACCTTGCGGGCCGTCGCGGGTTCGTGGCCGGCCGGCCCTCCCGGTGACGGCCGCCCGTCAGGCGGCCCGGCCCGGCCCGGCCTCGCCGAGGCCGAGCTGGTCGGCCGCCAGCGGACGGCTGAACAGGTAGCCCTGCAGCTCCTCGCAGCCGGTCAGGCGGAGCTGTTCCGCCTGCTCGGTCGTTTCGACGCCCTCGGCCGTGATGGTCATGCCGAGCCCCTTGGCGATGTCGCGGATGGCGCGGACGATGACGCGGTTGTCGTCGCGCGACGTCAGGTCCTGGACGAAGGAGCGGTCGATCTTGATCTTGTTGAACGGGAAGCGGCGCAGGTAGCTCAGCGACGAATAGCCGGTGCCGAAGTCGTCGAGCGCCACCCGCACCCCCATGGCGCGGATCTGGCGCAGGATGTCGAGCGCCGCGTCGGCGTCGTCGATCAGCACCGTTTCGGTCACCTCCACTTCGAGCCGCCACGGCGCCAGGCCCGAGCGGGTCAGCGCTTCCAGGATGGTGCCCGGGAGCGAGCGGTCCCGGAACTGCAGCGGCGACACGTTGACGGACACGCGCTGCCCGGCCTCCCAGCGCGCCGCTTCGGCGCAGGCCCGCTCGATCACCCAGGCGCCGATCGGCCCGATGAGCCCCTGCTCCTCGGCGAGCGGGACGAAGTCGGCGGGCGACACCAGGCCGCGCACCGGGTGCCGCCAGCGGATCAGCGCCTCGCACCCCGTGACGGCGCCCCCTTCGGCGCTGACGTAGGGCTGGAAGTGCAGCACGAACTCGTCGCGGCCCAGCGCGCCGCGCAGGTCCTGCACGAGGCGCTCGCGCTCCTGCAGCTTGCGGTCCATCTCGGGCTCGAAGAACCGCACCGTGCCGCGCCCCTCGGCCTTGGCGCGGTAGAGCGCCGCGTCGGCGCTCTTGAGCAGGGCGTCCTCCGTGTCGCCGTCCGTCGGCGCGAAGGCCACGCCGACGCTGACGCCGACCGTCACGCCTTCGCCCAGTACCAGGAAGGGCTCGGCCAGCCGCGCGACGACCTGCCGGCACAGGGCCTCGACGGCCCCGAGCCCGGACGGCCGCTCGACCAGCACGACGAACTCGTCGCCGCCGAAGCGCGCCACCAGCGCGTCCGGCCCGACGGCCGCGCGCAGCCGCTCCGCCACCGCGACCAGCAGCGCGTCGCCGACGGGATGGCCGTAGCGGTCGTTGACGGGCTTGAACCCGTCGAGGTCGAGGGACACCACCGCGGCGCCGGCACGCTCGGGGCGGAGCAGCGCGCGGGCCAGCGCGGCACAGAACGACGCGCGGTTCGGCAGGTCGGTCAGGGCGTCGTGGTGGGCAAGGTGCTCCACCCGGGCCTGGGCGAGCCGCGTTTCGGTGATGTCCCCGGCGACGCCGCGGTATCCCGCGAAGGCGCCGCTCCCGTCGACGGTGGGCCGCCCGGACAGGGTCCACCAGCGCGGCTCGATCCCGGCGCGGAGCGGCACCACGAGGTCGCGGAAGGGGCGACGCGCGGCGACGTGGCGCCCGAGTTCCGCGAGCGCCACGGCGTTGCCGGGCGTCGCGGGATCGGCGAGCAGGTCGTCCAGCGCCCGGCCCGCGATGGCGTGCGCGGGACGGGCCAGGACCTGGGCGAAGCGCGCCGAAGGGTCGCGAAGCCGGGATCGCGCGTCGGTTTCCCACAGCCAGTCGCTCGTCTGCTCCTCGAAGTCCCGGAGGAGCAGGCCGATCAGGTCGCCCTGGCGCTCGAGATCGAGCCTCTGGCGCACCCCGGCGGCGAAGAGCCCGGCCTGCTGGCGCGCGTTGCGCAGGGCGAGCACGCAGCCCGAAGCGAACATGGCGGCGAGGCACAGGTGCCACAGGCTGTGCCCGCCGGCCAGGATCCCGCCGACCGACAGCGCGAGGGTGACGCCCACGAAGGCGACCGCGGCCGGGAACACGGCGGCGAAGACGATGCTGCCGCCCCAGAACACGCCGGTCAGCAGGCACACCACCGTGGCGAGCGCCAGGCCCGTGGCGTGGGCCAGGATCCACGCCAGGGCGCCGTTGAGGAGGAGGGCTGCGAGCACGGCATCGACGACGCTCCGGCGCGGCGAACGCCGGTTGAAGGGATGGTCGGGTTCCCGCATCGCGCGGTTCAGCAGCAGCACCCGGTGGAGGGACAGCACCAGCAGGACCGCGCACCACGCCACGAGCCCGACGCCGACCTCCCGCCACAGCGAAAGCGTCATCACCACCGCACAGGCGGCGTTGGCCCCGAGCATGGCCGGGCTGAAGCGGGTGACGGTGGCGAGCTGGAGGATGCGGACATGCTCCGCATCGGCATCGGCCGTGGGGTGGGCACCGGCATCGCTCGGGCGCATGGACTTCGGCATCGGCGGGATCGCTTCGGGCGGCAGGCGAAGGGCGGGCGGGCGGCGGGGTGCCTCAGGACTCGTGGTCGACGCCGGCCACGCGGACGCCGGTCGAGGTCGAGCGCGGCATCGGGGCTGCCCGGACAGGAGCCGGCGACGCCGGCTGCGGAAGGTCGGCCGCGGCGGCGGCCGAAGAGAAAGCGACGGCGACGAGGGCCACCAGCGACGAGCGCGACATCGAACAGGACCTTTGAGCGGAGCCACCGGGGCCGATGGCTCCACCCTGGGCGGAAACTCCATGACGTCGTATGAAGCCCGCGCCGCCCTGGCGCCCATGCCGCACCCGTGAACAGGGTGAAACTGCGCCATGCTGAATCGAGTCTGATCGACCCCGGCCGCCGCCGGCTTCACCGCCGCCCCGATCTCCCCTATTATCGCGTCCCGACTTCGCCTTTGGGGGAAAGCGCCATGGACGCCCCGTTCCGCCTGACGTCGCTCGCCCACGGCGGCGGCTGCGGCTGCAAGCTGGCCCCCTCCGTCCTGCGGGACATCCTGGCGAAGATGCCGGAGGCCAGGCCCTACGCCGCCATGATGGTCGGCATCGAGACCGGCGACGACGCCGCCGTGTACCGGCTGAACGACGCCCAGGCGCTCATCGCCACCACCGACTTCTTCACCCCCATCGTCGACGACCCGCGCGACTTCGGCCGCATCGCCGCGACCAACGCCCTGTCGGACGTCTACGCCATGGGCGGCACGCCCATCTTCGCCTTGGCGGTGGTGGGCATGCCGATCGACAAGCTGCCGGTCGAAACCATCCAGGAGATCCTCGGCGGCGGCGCCTCGGTCTGCGCCGACATCGGCATCCCGGTGGCGGGGGGGCATTCCATCGACACGCCCGAGCCCGTCTACGGCCTCGTGGCGCTGGGCCTGGTCCATCCGGACCGGGTGCTGCGCAACGTGGGCGCGAAGCCGGGCGACAGGCTGGTGCTCACCAAGGGGCTCGGCGTCGGCATCCAGGGCGCCGCGCTGAAGCGCGGCGCCCTGTCGGACGAGGGGTATGCCGCCATGGTGGCCTCCACCACGCAGGTCAACGTGCTGGGTGCCGACATGCCGGCGCTGCCCGGCGTCCGCGCCATGACGGACGTCACCGGCTTCGGCCTGCTCGGCCACGCGCTGGAGATGGTGCGCGGCTCCGGCCTCGGCCTGTCGATCGACTTCGCGGCCCTGCCGCTGCTCGACGGGGTCGCCGACCTCGCCGCCGCGGGGATCAGGACCGGAGCCTCGACGCGCAACTGGGCGAGCTTCGGCGCCGAGGTGAAGCTCGGGCCGGCCCTCCCCGCCTGGGGGCGCGACCTCCTGTGCGACCCGCAGACGAGCGGCGGCCTGCTCGTGGCGGTGTCGCCCGACGGCCTCGAGGCCGTGCTGGCCAAGGCCCGCGAGCGCGGCTTCGGCCGCGCGTCCGTCATCGGCACCTTCAACGCGGGCGACGCCACCGTCACGGTCGCCTGACACCCTGGGACACATGCCACGATGAAGCTCGCAGCCCAGTTCACGATCGCCGCCGCGCTGCTGGGCTTCGCCCAGGCGGCCGCGGCGGCACCGGCCGCCGACAAGCCGGCCTTCGTGTTCACCGCCATCCCCGACCAAGACGAGACGCGCCTCGCCGAACGCTTCGGCAAGGTCGCCGCCTACCTCGAAGGGAAGCTCGGCGTGCCGGTGCGCTACGTCCCGGTGAAGAGCTACCCGGCGGCGGTGACCAGCTTCGTCAACGGCGACGTGCAGCTCGCCTGGTTCGGCGGCATCACCGGCGTGCAGGCCCGCGCCAAGGTGCCGGGCTCCCAGGCCATCGCCCAGGGCGCCGAGGACACCGCCTTCAAGAGCTACATGATCGCCAACGCCGCCACCGGGCTGAAGAGCGCGCCCGACATCCAGAAGGCCATCGCGGGCCACACCTTCACGTTCGGCGCCCGCACGTCGACATCGGGCCGCGTGATGCCGGAATACTACCTTCGCCGGACGTTCGACGACAAGGCGCCCGAGCAGGTCTTCCCCCGCGTCGGCTTCTCGGGCGACCATTCGCGCACGATCCAGCTCGTGCAGTCCGGCGCCTACGACGTCGGCGTGGTCGACTATTCGGTGTGGGACCTCGACCGGAAGGCCGGGGTGGTCGACGAGTCCAAGGTGTCGGTGATCTGGCAGTCGCCGCCCTTCCCCGACTACCAGTGGACGATCCGCGGCGACGCGGACGCCACCTTCGGGGCCGGCTTTACCCAGAAGGTGAAGGACACGCTGGTCGGCATCGCCGATCCCGCCATCCTGGCCCCCTTCGGCCGTTCGAAGTTCGTCCCCGCCGACAACGCCGAATACGCCCCGGTCGAGGTGGTCGCCAAGGCAGCCGGCCTCCTGAACTGACCCCCATGGCCGAGGCCGCGATCCACCTCCGGGAACCGGCCGTCGGCTACGCGGGCCGCGTCGTGCTGCGCGACATCGACCTGACGATCCTGGCCGGCGAGCGTGTGGCGCTGCTCGGACGCTCGGGTGCCGGCAAGTCGACGCTGCTGAACCTCGTCTACGCCCGGGCGGGGGGCCGCGCCGCCCTGGTGCCGCAGGGCGCCGCCCTGGTGCGGACGCTGAGCGTGTTCCACAACGTCTACATGGGCCGGCTCGACCGCCACTCCGCCCTGTTCAACCTGCGCAACCTCGTGTGGCCCGTCGGGGCCGAGGTGGAAGCGGTGCGGGCCGTGCTGCGGGACGTGGACCTCGAGCCCGAAATCTTCCGCCCCGCCGGCGAACTGTCGGGGGGACAGCAGCAGCGCGTGTCGGTGGCGCGGGCCCTCCACAACGGCCGGCCCATCGCGGTCGGCGACGAGCCGGTGTCGGCGCTCGATCCCGTGCAGGGCGCGGCCGTGCTGGGGCGGCTCGCGGCACGGCACGAAACGCTGGTGCTGGCGCTGCACGACGTGCGCCTGGCGCTGGCCCACGCGACGCGCATCCTGGCCCTCGACGGCGGCGCCGTGGCGCTCGACGCCCCTGCGGCGGAGCTGACCCCCGCCGACCTCGCGCGGTTCTACGAGGGGTGACGCGATGGCTGTCGCGGCCGGCCGCGTCGCTCCCCATCCCGAGCGGGGGCCGGAGGTGAGGAGCACCGCGCCATGGTGTGGCGCGTGAGCGTCGCGCCGCTCCGCCCGCCCCTCGACGCGCTGCGCCTGCGCTTCGGCCGCGCGCGGCTCGGCTTCGCCAACACGAGCCTCGCCTTCCTGGTCGGCGGCGCCGTCGCGCTCGCTTGCGGCGACCTCGCCGTCACGGCTTCGCACCCCTGGGGCGAGATGCTGCGCCTGCTGCGCGGCCTCGCCACGCCGGACCTGCTGGCGGTGGACGGCCGGGCGCTGGCCGACACGGTGGCGTTCGCGGTGCTGGGCGTGGGCGCGGGAGGAGCGGCGGGCTTCCTCATGGCGCTGTTCTTTCCGCGGCGGCGCGCCGTGCGGGCGCTCTGCGCCGTCCTGCGCTCGATCCACGAGCTGTTCTGGGCGCTGCTCCTGATGCAGGTGCTGGGGCTCGGGCCGCTGACCGGCGTGCTCGCCATCGCGCTGCCCTACGCGGGCATCTTCGCCAAGGTGTTCTCCGAGATCATCGAGGAGGCGGACCTGTCGGCCCTGCGGGTGCTGCCCGAGCGCACCGGCACGGTGTCGGCCTTCCTGTTCGCCCGCCTGCCCGACCTCGCGGGGCAGTTCGGCCATTACGCGATGTACCGGCTCGAATGCGGGCTGCGCTCCACGCTGGTGCTGGGCTTCATCGGCCTGCCCACGATCGGCTTCGAGCTCGACACCGCCTTCAAGCGGGGCGAGTTCAGCCAGGCCGCGGCGCTGCTGTTCTGCTTCTACGGCCTCGTGGCGACGCGGCGCCTGTGGGCGCGGGGCTGGACCGTGCCGCCCCTCCTCGTCGGGGCCCTGCTGGTGATCCCCGCCGGCCTGCCGGCCGGGCACGTCCTGGACAACCTCGTCCGCTTCGCCACCCGGGATGTCGTGCCGGTGCCGCTGCGCGGGGCCGACCTGTCCACGGCGGCGCCCTGGGACGCCTTCGCCCGCTGGCTCGGCGACCTCCTCGTCCACCAGGTGCTGCCCGGCGCGCTCGACACGCTGATCCTGTCGCAGATCGCGCTCTGCGGCACCGCGATCCTGTCGCTCGTCCTGTTCCCTCTGGTGTGCCGCCGCTTCGCCGGGCGCTTCGGCCGGCCGGTCGGCCGCGCGCTGCTGGTGGTCGTGCGCTCGACGCCCGACTACATGCTGGCCTACGTGCTGCTGCAAACGCTGGGGCCGTCGATGCTGCCCGCCGTGATCGCTCTGACGCTGCACAACGGCGCCGTCGTGGCATACCTGATGGGGCGGCAGGCCGACGCCCTGCCCTACCGGAGCGACGCGCCGCGGGGGCCCGACCTCTATTTCTACGAGACGCTGCCGCGGCTCTACGGCCAGTTCCTCGCCTACGCGCTGTACCGCTGGGAGATCATCCTGCGGGAAAGCGCCATCTTCGGCATCCTCGGGGTGGCGACGCTCGGCTTCTACGTCGACGGCGCCATCTCGGAGCTGCGGCTCGACGTGGCGGTGGTCCTGATCCTGGCCACGGCCGGCCTGTCGATGGCGGTGGACGCGCTGTCGCGGGCGCTGCGCCGCGCGCTGCGCATCGGGACGCTGCCGGTGCGGCTGTCGGCGCCGCCGCGCGAACCGTGATCCGCCACGCGCCTCGGGTCCGACGGCTCCGGGCTGTCGCCGCGGGTCGCGTCACCGCCTCCCTCTCTCCGTCGTTGAAGGCGTCTTCACGCGGTCAGGTCCCTCGATCCGGTCGCGACCTGCCCCGGCGCGCGCAGGACGGCTCCGCCCGAACGCCGCGCCGGGTCGCGTGTCACGCCAGCTCGGCGGCGGCCGGCGCGGGCACCTCGGGCTTGTGCGGCGTTTCGCCGTGCGGGTCGATCCTGCCGAGATGCCCCTTCAGCAGTTCGGACGCTTCGCCCATGGCGCTCAGCGCGTTGCGCAGCGCTTCGATCTTCTGGTGCTCGGTCATGGGCTCTGAATGGCAGGCGGCCGGCACCACGATGCCGAACGTGCCGAAAGCGCCCACGATCTGCACCTTGGCACTGCCGTCGGCGTGGCGGCTGGTTTCGAAGACGGCGTGCTTGATGTTGGTGGGGGTCAAAAGGTCCTCCGTCGGCGGGCTGGCGTCGCGGCGGCCAACCCGGCATGACGGTGGGGAGTTCGCGTGCCGCGACCTCGAAACATTTCGGCAGGGCCGCGCGTGACCAGCAGCACCATCGTCGGCCTCGTGTTCGGCGTCTTCCTGATCGCCTTCGGGGCGGGGCACGCCAACGGGGCCCGGGGGCGGACCATGTTCCCGGCCGCCTGGATCGACGGGCTGGTGCTGGCCTTCGTCGGGCTGAACGTGCTGATCTTCGCCTATTTCGGCTTCGGGCCCGGCCCCGCGCCCTGAGGATCGCCCACGCGAGGATCGATCTGGGCCGGGCGCGAGCGCGCCCTGCCCGCCTCAGAACGCCGTCCGCGACCGGATCGCGGCCGCGAGCGTCCCCTCGTCGAGGTAGTCGAGCTCGCCGCCGACCGGCACGCCGTGGGCGAGGCGCGTGACCTTGACGCCGAGGTGGGACAGCATGTCGGTGACGTAGTGGGCCGTGGTCTGGCCGTCCACGGTGGCGTTGACGGCGATGATGACCTCCCGCACGTCGCCCCCGGCGACGCGCGACACGAGGCCGTGCAGGTTGAGGTCCGCGGGACCGACGCCGTCGAGCGGCGACAGGGTGCCGCCGAGGACGTGGTATCGCCCCTTCACGACGCCGGCCCGCTCCAGCGCCCACAGGTCGCCCACCGTTTCCACGATGACGAGCTGCGCGGCGTCGCGCCGGTTGTCGCCGCAGATCGAGCAGGGCGAGCGCGTGTCGACGGAACCGCAGCTTTCGCAGGTGACGATGCGCTCCTTGGCGACCCGCAGCGCGTCGGCGAGCGGGCTCAGCAGCTCCTCGCGCTTGCGCATGAGGTGCAGGGCCGCGCGACGCGCCGAGCGCGGGCCGTAGCCCGGCAGGCGCGCCAGGAGCTGGATCAGCCGCTCGATCTCGGGGCCGACGACGCGGTCGGGCATGCGGGGTCCTGAATAGCCGGGTGAGATCGGGTTCCGCCGAGCGGACACGCATGGGTCGACCCACGGGTGTCCGCTTCTCCTGGCAGGGAAGACGAGCCGGAGGGCGTGGGTGGGCCTACGCCATCCGGCTCAGAACGGCAGCTTGAAGCCGGGCGGCAAGGGCAGGCCCGCGGTGGCGCCCTTCATCTTCTCTTCCGCCGCGCGGTCGGCCTTGGCGCGCGCGTCCGCGTGGGCGGCGACGAGGAGGTCCTCGAGGATCTCCTTCTCGTCCGGCTTCAACAGCGAGTCGTCGATCGCCACGCCCTTCAGCGTCCCCTTGCCGGTGAGGGTGACGCGCACGAGCCCGCCGCCGGCGGCGCCCTCGACGTCCAGGGCTTCCAGCTCCTTCTGGATGTCGGCGACGCGGCCCTGAAGCTCCTGCGCCTTCTTCATCAGGCCCATGATGTCGGCCATAATCCCCTCCTCCTCAAAGGTCGTCGTCGGTGAAATCGTCCTCGGCATAGCCGATGTCGTCGTCCGGCGCATCGAGCGCCGCCGCGGCGACGGGCGCGGGCGCCACGGGCTCGATCAAGGACCGCACCGCCACGATCTCGGCGCCGGGAAAGGTGTCGAGCAGCAGGCGCACGGTGGGGTCGGCGGCGATGTCGTCCTTCTCGCTGCGGGCCTTGGCGTCGGCGGTTTCGCGGATGGTCGGCGCGCCGCCCCCCGACACCACCGACACCATCCAGCGCACGCCCGTCCATTCGGCGAGGCGGCGACCGAGGTTGGCGGCGGTGTCGCGCGAGCCTTCGGGCGCGAGCTCGAACTCGATGTGGCCGTCCTCGAAACGCACGAGGCGGACGTCGCGTTCGAGCGCGAGCTTGAGCTGGATGTCGCGCCGCGCCTGGGCCAGCGCCACCACGTCGGCGAAAGCGGCGAGCCCGGCGGAGGGCTGGGGCGCCGCGGCCGGCCGCGCCGACGCCATGGGGGCGCCGTGCGGCACCGGGCCGTGGCGCATCGGCGTGCCCACCGCGACGGCCGCGGCCGAGCCCCCGCCCATGCTGGCGATGCGGGGAACCCCGCCCCCGCCGCCGGGGGGCGGCAGCGACGGGGCGCCGTCGCCGGCCGGCAGGGACATCAGCCGCTTCAGCGCCTCGTCGGGCGTGGGCAGGTCGGCCGCGCAGGCGAGGCGCACCAGGACCATGTCGGCGGCCTGGATCGGGCGCGGCGCGTCCTTGACGTCCGCCAAGCCCTTGACGAGGAGCTGCCACGTCCGCGTTAGGATCGGCAGCGACAGCGCCTGCGCGAAGGCGCCGCCGCGGCGCCGCTCCTCCTCGGTCAGGGCCGGGTCCTTGGCGGCGTCCGGCACCAGCTTCAGCCGCGTCACGAGGTGGACGAAGTCGGCCAGGTCGGACACCACGTGGCCGGGGTCGGCGCCGCTGTCGTGCAGCAGCTTCAGCCCCGTCATGGCGTCGGGCAGGCGGCCGCCCATCACGGCCTCGAACAGGTCGATGATGCGGCCCCGGTCGGCCAGGCCCAGCATGGCGCGGACGCCGTCGGCCCCGACATGGGGGCGGCCGGTGGCGGCATGGGCGGCGCCGTGGGCGATGGCCTGGTCGAGCAGCGACAGCGCGTCGCGCACCGAGCCCTCCGCCGCGCGGGCGATGACCACCAGCGCCTCGTCGTCGATCTCGACGCCTTCGCGGGTGCAGATGGACTTCAGGTGCGCCATCATCACGTCGGCCTCGACGCGGCGGAGGTCGAAGCGCTGGCAGCGCGACCTGACCGTCACCGGGACCTTGTCGACCTCGGTGGTGGCGAACAGGAACTTGACGTGGTCCGGCGGCTCCTCGAGCGTCTTCAGCAGGCCGTTGAAGGCCGCCTTGGACAGCATGTGGACCTCGTCGATGATGTACACCTTGGTGCGCGCCATCACGGGGCGGTAGCGCGAGCCCTCGATCAGCTCGCGCACGTCGTCGATGCCGGTGTGGGACGCGGCGTCCATCTCCACGACGTCGACGTGGCGCGACTCGATGATGGCTTGGCAATGCGTGCCGAGGCCGGGCATGCGGATCGTCGGCGCGTCGATGAGGTCGGCGCCCTCGGCGGCGGGCCGGTGATAGTTCAGGGCGCGGGCCATGATGCGCGCCGTGGTGGTCTTGCCGACGCCGCGCACGCCCGACAAGAGGTAGGCCTGGTGGATGCGGCTGAGGTCGAAGGCGTTCGACAGCGTCCGGACCAGCGCCTCCTGGCCGATCAGGTCGTCGAAATGGGTCGGCCGGTACTTGCGGGCGAGGACGCGGTAGTTGTTGTCGGACGACAAGCGGATCCCCTTCGCGCGGACGGCTGACCTGGCCTTCGAGATGGGGACGGGGCCGGCCGAAGCGAAGCCTCGAGGCGGGCAGAGTAGGAGATTGGACGAAGACCCGCTCGGTCCCGTTAGGGCTGCTTCCTTCCGGATCTGACCCGGTTGGCGGGTGAAACGCCCTTCGCCAACCTCCCGGCGCCTATGTGGCAAAGATCGCGGGCGGGCGCAAGGGTGGGGGCTGGAGGCATGGCGCGACCGGGTGGAAGGTGGCCCGGATCGGTGGCCGCCGCGTCCGCCCTCCAACCCGAGCGCCCCGCGCGGGAGAACGGTGTGCCACTCCGGCCCCTCGGTGAGGACCTGCATCGGACTCGGAGCGGTTCGGCCGGTTCCGGGACGGGACCACCCTCCGGCGGACGATCACGGTGCCTCCGAGCGCTGGAGGACCCGGGGCGGGGTCCCTCATGCGTCTTCTTCGCTTTGGGTATACCAAAATCGAACCCTGTTGCAGGGCAGATTGAGGCTTCTATTGTGATTGAGGTGCTGTGGGATCGTCGATTTAATCCATGGTGCACCGACTCAGAAGGGGTAATGCCGCGAGCCGTCTCTAGGTGCTAAATTGCAACGCTAGGTGCATTATTTCCGACTGACTCGTTGAGCCCCTTGCAGTTTCGATCAACCTCCCGTTAGGCTTTTTATGCTCAACCGAGCATCAGAGATAAGCATGCCGAGGAAAGCCTTTCTGATCGCGGCCGCGATCGTATCCTTCTATGCCGGAGGCGCGATTGCTCAGACGGCGACGCAGACAACCGCTCGCATAACGATCATCAACAATCTCCAGTCGTCGACGCTTACTATCGAGAGTTCGACTTGTAGCAGCACCATTGGCTGCACCATTAACCAGAATAGCGCTGTTGCTGGAAAGAATGCGACGGAGTCCGTCGTCACGAAGAGCAGCAGCAGCGGATTCTGGAACCAGGACTGGGGCGGTACTGTCGGAACGACCGACTACGCCTGCCATTTCAACACGTCGATCGACTCTCAGTTCACTGCCGGCGCGTGCCACAATATCACTGCGACGGCATCACAGAAATCTGGACCCGGCGGGACGAGTCACCCCGCCTGCAATGTGACTGTTCAAAATCAGACGTTAGCGGATTGCAGTAACGGCATGGTGACTTTTACAATATCTCAGTAGTTCTGTGTGGAGAAGCAGGCACTATCGCCTGCTGCTCTCACCAGCTAAATATGAGACCACTACTACTTCCCTTGTAACCGAAGTCTCCAGTCCATATCGTGTTCGGGTTCTTATCGAGGTATGACCGCCAGGCTGTCGAGTTGACTGACGTCGATTCAGAGTTGCCTGAGATATTGCCATCGGCAGATTTGAAAAAGGTTTCCGTGTATTTTGCATCGACATTAAGGCTGGCTGCGTCGCTAACCTTGAGAGTTTGATTATCAAATGCATTTGCAAATTCAGCTGCCTGTTGCCCCTGAAAACCTTCTTGCTCAGCTAAAATCTGTCCGTTTGAAAGATTATCTGTTTCGCCTCCGGCTGTCCTAAAGCTGTTCGCAACCATATTCTGGAATGCATAGTAATTTTGCGCTGCTTCTTCGATGGTGTAGCTTTTTTGGTGATATGGATCTTTAGCGAGGGCCACCTCACCAGTCGTCGATTGTGATCCTGTTTTATCACTTGACGCCTTATCGGACGGCGGCGGAGTTGCTTTTGTGCTTGCGGCGGCGGCGATGATGGAGAACATCGTGTCGCCCGAGAGGGTCTTTTGCGAGGTGGTATCGAACGCCGTCGAGTTAGCGGTGGCGAGAAACGAGCTATTGGTCTCCATGGTTGCATCCATGGTCTTCAGCAGCTTCATCGCCGCAACGGACGAGAACCCAGTCGGCACCAGGTCGTTGATCATACCCGTCATCCGATCACCGGCCGACGACCGCATGTCGCGCAGCACTGGGTTGCCCCTATGGTCGGCTTCATACCGAACACGTGGGCCGACCATCGCCTGTCTGGGTTGCCGAACGCTTTACGAAGCCATGGTGATGTAATGCCGCGCAGACGGATCAGACCCGTAAGGCGCAACTTCGTAAGCTTCCATATGGGTGTACCCTAAGCGAAGTGAGGAAGGTGCTTCGCTTTCAATCCCATGACGGGGTACCCGAAGCGAAGTTTTTCAAACGCACCATTCAAAGCGAAGCAGCTTCCAGTCATCGGGCGGAGGCGTCGCGCCAGCTCCTGAACGGACACGCTCGTCCATCCAGCCGGGATCGCGCCACGACCGCCGCGGCTCGGCGGTTTGACAAGCGTCCCGCCCCCTCCTACCCCCGTCCCCCACGAGAAGCTCGGGGGAGGCCAGGATGGCGGGACGTCTGTTGGGCAAGATCGCGCTGGTGACGGCCGCCGGCCAGGGCATCGGGCGCGCCACGGCGCAAGCCTTCCTGGCCGAAGGCGCCCGCGTGGTCGCCACCGACCTCGACCCGGCCAAGCTCGCCGGCCTCGACGGCGCCGACCGCCGCGCCCTCGACGTGCGCTCGACCGAGGCCGTCGAAGCGCTGGCGCGCGACCTCGGCGGGATCGACGTGCTGTTCAACGGCGCGGGCTTCGTCCACCACGGCAGCGTGCTGGAGTGTTCGGAGGCCGACTGGGACTTCTCCTTCGACCTCAACGTCAAGTCCATGCACCGCACGGTCCGGGCGTTCCTGCCGGGCATGCTGGAGCGCGGGGCGGGGTCCATCGTCAACGTGGCGTCGGGCGCGTCCTCGGTTCGGGGCATCCCCAACCGCTACGTCTACGGGACCAGCAAGGCGGCGGTGATCGGCCTGTCGAAGGCGGTGGCGGCCGATTTCATCAAGCGCGGCATCCGCTGCAACGCCATCTGCCCCGGCACGATCGAGAGCCCGTCGCTCGACGACCGCATCGACGCGCTGGCGGCCTCCACGGGCCAGACGCGGGCCGCCGTCCACCAGGCCTTCGTCGACCGCCAGCCGATGGGCCGCCTCGGCACCGCGGGGGAGGTCGCCATGCTGGCGGTCTACCTGGCGTCGGACGAGTCGCGCTACACGACGGGGACCATCCACCTCGTCGACGGCGGCTTCTCGCTCTGACGCTCACCCGGAACCGCCGATGCCGCCCGCCCCCACCGACAGCCTGTCCGCCAACGTCGCCCCGATCGCGGCCGGCGCCCACGTCACCGCCGCCTGCTTCCTCGGCGACGTCCCGGCCCTGGCGCTCGGCGACGGCACGGTGCTGCTCGGCGCGGACGGAGACCGGCGCGCCGCCGCCCACCCGGACGGCGCCGTGCTCTGCGCCGCCGCCGACCGCGACCGCATCGTGACGGGCGGCGACGACGGCCGCATCGTGGCGACCCGCGCCGACGGCTCGACGGAGGAACTCGGCGCCGGCAAGGGCTGGGTCGACGCCCTCGCCCTGCACCCGAACGGCGCCGTCGCCTGGGCGAGCGGCCGCACGGTCCGGGCCCGCTCGGCCAAGGGCGAGGTGAAGAGCGTCGAGGCCCAGTCCTCGGTGCGGGGCGTGGCCTTCGCGCCGAAGGGCTACCGGCTGGCCTTCAGCCATTACAACGGCGCGTCCCTGTGGTTCCCCAACGCCGCCGAGCCCCCGCAGGCGCTGGACTGGAAGGGCTCGCACCTCGACGTCGTGTGGTCGCCCGACGGCCGCTTCGTCGTCACCACCATGCAGGAGAACGCCATGCACGGCTGGCGCGTCTCCGATTCCAAGCACATGCGCATGTCGGGCTATCCGGCGAAGCCGCGCTCGCTGTCGTGGTCTCCGGACGGCGCCTGGCTCGCCACCTCGGGCGCGGAAGCCTGCGTGGTGTGGCCCTTCGAGGGCAAGGACGGCCCCATGGGCAAGCCGCCGCGCGAATGCGGCGTGCGGTCCGTGCGGGTGTCCCAGGTGGCGTTCCACCCGCGCGCCGGCGTGCTGGCGCTCGGCTACGACGACGGGTTCGTGCTGATGGTGCGGATGAAGGACAATTCCGAGATCCTGATCCGCCGCGAGGACCAGGCGGGCGGCGCCATCTCGGCGCTGGCGTGGAACGCGGCGGGGACCAGGCTGGTCTTCGGCACCCGCAACGGCGCGGCCGGCCTGCTGGCCCTGCCGACATGAAAAAGCCGGGCGCGAGCCCGGCTTCTCCTTCGTCCCCGCCCGTATCCGGGCGGGGGCCGATCACATGGCCTTGTGCATCATGCGGTGGTGCATGGCATGGTGCATGGTGTGGTGACGCATCATGCTCTTGCGCATCATGCCGTTGGTGAAGTGAGCGCGGCGATAAGCGTAGCTGTGCTTCTTCATCATGCGCGAATGGTGCATCATCATGCGATGATGCTTCATCATCATGCCGCGATGACCCATCATGCGATGGTGCTTCATCATCATGGCGTGGTGGCGCATCATCATCCCGTGATGCTTCATCATCATGCCGTGATGCATGGCCGACCGGCGCATCATCGGCTTCTTCATCGTGGCGCCGTGGCGCATCATCGGCTTCCGCTGCATGGGCGCGGCCATCATGGGCTTCTGGTCCATGGGCTTCGGTGCCGTGGCGGCGGGGCCCGTCGGCGACGGCGCGGGGGCGGCCGGGGCGGCGGCGCCAGGGGCCGGTGCAGGGGCGGCGGCACCGGGGGTCGCGGCCTGGGCCATCGCGCTCGTGGCGCCCAGGGCCAGGAACATGCAGCCGGCGATCAATGTCCTCATGGTCGTCATCCTCTCGTCGTTTGTCACAGGGTTCGGACCGCCCGCCCCCGAATGCCGGGGGCGACCTCGCGTCCGATGGAAGCCTTCGCGCCCTGAACGGGCACTGAACTCGCCCGGCGCCCCGCTTGTCGCGCCGCGCCGCGTGGGCCACACGTGCCACAACTACGCCGCAAACGCCCAGCCGACGATCGGGGTCCATCGCCATGCGCATCAAGGTCATCAATCCCAACAGCACCGCATCGATGACGGCGGTGATCGCCGCGGCGGCGCGGGCGGCGGCGTCCGCGGGGACGGAGATCGTGGCCGCCACCTCGCCGTCGGGGCCGGCCTCGATCGAGGGCCATTACGACGAAGCGGTGAGCGTCATCGGCCTCCTGGAGGAGATCCGCGCCGGCGAACGGGACGGCTGCGACGGCTACGTGGTGGCCTGCTTCGGCGACCCCGGCCTGCTCGCCGCGCGGGAAGCCGCGCGCGGCCCCGTGCTCGGCATCGCCGAGGCGGCCATGCATGCGGCGAGCTTCCTCGCCACCGGCTTCAGCGTCGTCACCACCCTCGGCCGCACCCGCATCATCGCCGAGCACCTCCTGCGGAACTACGGCATGGAGCACCATTGCCGACGGGTGCGGGCGACGGAACTCGCCGTTCTGGAGCTCGACGATCCCGCCTCCGACGCCCGCGGCCGGATCCTCGCGGAATGCCGCCGGGCGCTCGACGAGGACGGGTCGGGCGCCATCGTGCTCGGATGCGCCGGCATGGCCGACCTCGCCGCCGACCTGCAGCGCGAGCTCGGAGTCCCGGTGATCGACGGCGTGGGGATCGCGGTGCGCTTCGTCGAAGCGCTGGCGGGCCTGGGCCTGTCGACGAGCAAGCGCGGCGACCTCGCGGCGCCGCTGCCGAAGCCCTTCGCGGGCGCCATGGCCGGGATGGCGTGGCGGGGCTGACGGTCGCGGGTCGCGATCAGGCGAGCCCCGGTCCGGACGACCAAGCCAGGCAGGCCGCGTGGCCCGGGATGCCGCGCAGCCAGCGGGCCTCGAAGCGCCGCAGGTCCGCCGCCAGAACCGTGGCGCCGGCGACGCGGGGGCGGTCGGCGTCGCCCGACAGCACCGAGAAACCGTCGAGCCCGCCGGCGATGCCGCGCCCGTCGGCCTTGAGCAGCGCCTCCTTGGCGGTCCAAACGTCGAAGAACAGGGGCGAGGCGTCCTCGGCGGCGGCGAAGCGCGCGTCCTCAGGGCCCAGCACGAGGCGCGACAGCGGGCGCCAGTCCCAATCCGCCCGCACGGGCTCGACGTCGACGCCGACGCGCCGCAGCGGGGACCAGGCCACGAGGGCGTGGCCGCCGCCGTGCGCCACGTTGAAGTCGAGCGGCGGCGGTCCTCCCGCGTCCAGCGCGGGACGGCCCCGGTCGGACCGCAGGAAGCGGAGCGCCGCCGGCGCGGCGCCCAGCGCGGCGCCCAGCTCCCGCCGCAGCACGGCCCGCGCGGCGGCGAAGCGGAGGGCGTCGACGGCGCGGTGGAAGCGCGCGGCCTCGTCCCGCTCGCCGTCGGACAGGACGTCGAACAGCGGGTCGGACAGCGGCACGGCGAAATCCAGGTCGACCCGGACCACCCGCACGTCCCCCGGGAGCGCGGCGTCGCGATGGGGCGCGACGCGGATCACCGGGACCGCCCCCGCGTCACGCGGGGAGCCCCACCCGGCGCCGGATGTCGGCCGGCGTCAGCCCTTCCCCCCGCAGGTCGCGCAGCGACGGGGCGCCGCGGCTCTTCGACAGCTTCTGGCCGCCCGCGTCGAGCACCAGGCGGTGGTGGTGGTAGCGCGGCGCGGGCAGGCCCAGCAGGCGCTGCAACAGGCGGTGCAGCGCGGTGGCGCCGAACAGGTCGACGCCGCGCACCACGTCGGTGACGCCCTGGGCGGCGTCGTCCACCACGACGGACAGGTGGTAGCTCGTCGGCACCTCGCGCCGGGCCAGGAGCGCGTCGCCCCAGGTGGCGGGGTCGGCGGCGACGTCGCGCGCGGGCGCGTCCCCGCCCCCGCCGTCGCCGCATTCGCGCCACGCGAGCGGCGCCGCATCCTCGGCGAGCGCTTTCGCGACGTCGAGCCGCAGCGCCGCCGGCGAGCCTTCGGCGAGGCGGCGCGCCCGCTCGGCCGGCGGCAGGTGGCGGCAGGTGCCGGGATAGAGCGGCGCGCCGTCGGGGTCGACGGGGCGGGGCCGCCCGTCCGCGGCGGCGCGGGCGGCGCTCGCCGCCAGCACGGCGCCGCGCGTGCAGAAGCAGGGGTAGACGAGGCCGCGCGCCGCGAGCCGGTCGAGCGCGGACCGGTAGAGCGGGAAATGCTCGGACTGCCGCCGCGGCGGCTCGGGCCAGGCCACGCCGAGCCATCCGAGGTCGTCGACGATGGCGGCCGCGTAGGCTTCCCGGCAACGCTCGCGGTCGATATCCTCCAGCCGCAGCAGCAGGGTGCCGCCGGCGGCCGCGGCCGCGTCGCGGTTGATCAGCGCCGACAGGGCGTGGCCGAGGTGGAGCAGGCCGTTGGGCGAAGGGGCGAAGCGGAACACGCGGGCTCCGCCCCGCTCGGCCTCATGGTCCGTCACACCCGCCACCGTCCCGTCGCTCCCCGGCTCCCCTGCCCGGCAGGTTCGCACGGCGCGGGGGGATCGGTCATGGGGGAAATGACGCAGGACCCGCGCGCCGCCGCGGCCATCGACGGCGAAGGGGACCTCGACCGCGCGCTCGCCGCCCTGGCGGAGCGCGACCCCGGGCTCGTCGCCCACCTCGTCGCCGTCGGCGGCCGGCCGCCGCTGCGCCGCCGGGCGCCGGGCTTCGAGGGCCTGGCCGCCCTGGTGGTGTCGCAGCAGGTTTCGACCGCCAGCGCGGCGGCGATCTTCGGCCGCCTCCGCGCGGCGCTCGACCCCCTCGACGCGCCGGCGCTGCTCCGCGCCGACGACGCCGTGCTCCGGGCGGCGGGGCTGTCGACCGGCAAGGTGCTGACGCTGCGCGCCGCCGCGGCCGCGGTGGCCGAGGGCCGGCTGGCGCTCGACGCGCTCGCGGCGCTCCCGGCCGAGGCGGCGGCGGCCCGCCTCACCGCGCTGCGCGGCATCGGACCCTGGACGGCGCAGCTCTACCTCCTGTCCTGCCTCGGCCACGCCGACGCGTGGCCGCCCGGCGACGTCGCGCTCGAGGAAGCGGCGCGCCTGGCCTTGAAGCTCGATGCCCGGCCGGACCGGGCCGCCCTGGCGGCCATCGCCGAGCGCTGGCGCCCGTACCGCGCCGTCGCGGCGCGGCTGCTGTGGAGCTACTACCGCGCCGTGAAGGGGCGCAGCGGGCTCGGCATCGGGCTGGGGGACGGGGGGTGATCGGGGTCCGGCTCGCTTCGACCCGGACGGCGATACGGCATCGAGGACCGCCGACCCAACCTTGACCCGTCCGCCGCGAGCGCCGATGTCCGGCGCATCGACACCCACGACGAGGATCCCGCCTTGGCCCCCATCGACGGCCCGCGCCTGCCGGCGCGCTCCCGCCACACCCGACAGCTCGTGGTCTTCCTCCACGGCTACGGGGCAGACGGCAACGACCTGATCGAGATCGGGCGGCAGTGGCAGGCTTGGCTGCCCGACGCCGAGTTCGTGGCGCCGCACGCGCCCGAGCGCTGCACGCAGGCGCCCACGGGGCGGCAATGGTTCCCGCTGACGATGCGCGATCCCGCCGAACGCTGGACCGGCGTCGTCAAGGCGCGCCCGACGCTCGACGCCTTCCTCGACGCGGAACTGGCCCGCACGGGGCTCGACGACGGGAAGCTGGCCCTGGTGGGCTTCAGCCAGGGCACCATGATGGCGCTGCACACGGGGCTGCGGCGCGCGCGGGCGCCGGCCGCGATCCTGGGCTATTCGGGCCTGCTGGTGGGCCCGGAACACCTCGGCGAGGCCACGGCGCGCGCCGCCGCGGGGCGGCCGCCGGCCGTGCTGCTGGTGCACGGCGACCGCGACACCGTGATCCCGGTCGACGCGCTGTTCGACGCCGCCGAAAGCCTCGGCAAGGCCGAGATCCCGGCGCAGTGGCACCTGTCGATGGGCGTCGCGCACGGCATCGACGGCTCGGGCCTGACCCATGGCGGCCAGTTCCTGGCGCAGAGCTTCGGGCGGCCGACGCCGCGCTGATCCGCTCCGAACGCAGAAAGCCCGGCTCGCGCCGGGCTTTCGAAGGTGTTCGGAGAAGCGTCGATCAGAAATCGCGCTCGACGCGGAGGCGAGCCTCGAAGGCATCGGGGTTCTTCGACACGCCGACGGGCAGCGCCGTCGCGGCCTGGTTGACGTTGTGAGCCAGCGTCTGGTTGATCTTGGCATAGTCGAACTCGAGGCCGAACTCGAGGTTCTTCGCGGGATCCCACAGGAACTGGTTGCCGATCTTGTACTGCTCGGCGAAGCCGAGGCCGCCCTGCGTCCAGTCGATCCGGCCGGCGCGGCCATAGGAGGTCTGCTCGTAGGAGCCGAAGATCACATCGTGGAAGTTCGGCGTGAAGTAGTGGTTGAAGGCGGCCATGACGGAGAAGCCCTCGCCCTTCTGCAGCGTGAAGGCGCCGTTGGCCGTGCCGGGCGTGCGGATCGCGATGGCGTCGCGGTCGATGTGCTGGAAGCCGCCGAGGTAGGCCGAGCTGAACCCCTGATTGATGTAGTAGGCAGAGTCCTGATACAGGTAGGCGCCGTTCTGGTAAGCGCCTTCGACCCAGAGGTCGTCGCCGGCGGCCAGCATCGGCAGTTTCAGGCGGACGCCCCCCTGGACCGCGAAGCCGTCCGCGTCCTGACCGGAGAAGCCTTGGCCGCCAGTGCCGGCGAAGGGGCCGGACTCGGCCTGGATCTCGTGATAGGCGGCCGACAGCTGGGCGGAGCCCCAGGCCTGGTCGTAGCGCAGCACGCCGACGAGATCGGGGATGGTTTCACCGGCGTAGCGGACCGATGAGGTCGTCGCCTGGGTGCCACCGGTGATGTAGCCGAGACCCTGCGCGCTCAGATTGCGGGCGTTGCGGTCCTCGATCGAGAAGGTCGCCGACAGGCCACCGCCGACCTGATAGGTGTAGGCGAGGACGTTCTGCGCCAAGTCGGAGTTGGCGATACCTTCGTAGTTGTAGTTGTCGGCGTAGAAGTCGAAGAACGACTGGACGCGGCCGGCGGTGATGCCGGCGAACTGGATGAAGCCGCGGCGCAGCGTGGCGTTGTTGCCGCCGGAATTGGTGATGGTGCTGGCGCCGCCGGACAGGCCGCCCTCGGCGTAGGTGCCCTGCACGCGGTCGATCTGGTACTGGATGAAGGCGCGCAACGTGCCGTAAGCGGTCTGGGTGCGGGTGTCGACACCGAGGCGGACGCGCGCGAGGAAGCCGCTCTCATCGCGGTCGCGGGCCGGGACGATGATGCGATTAGCTGCGTTGGTCGCCGTGCCGACCGGGGCCAGCGTGCGCGAGTTGCTGATGAAGACGCCTTCGATGCGGACCTGAGCGCCGATGCTGATGCAGGTGTCCGTGCCGGGGATGTAGAAGAAGCCTGCGCCGGTCCAATCGCAGACGCGGACGTAGTCGACCGGGGCCGCCTTGGCGACGGGCAGGTCGGCGGCCTGGGCGAGGCTGGCTGCGCTGATCAGGGCTGCGGTACCGAGCAGCAGGCTCTTCGCGAAAGTCATGTGGTGCATCCGTCGGTCGAAGCGTTGATCGGTCGGGCGCCACGAGGGGGCGCCGCAAAACCGCCGTTGAATGAGACCTATCCAGACACACTTAGCTGAAAATGAGTTTTGAAGTAACGAGGACCGCTTTGCGGTTTTGCCCGGGCAACGAGTCTGGCGATGTTGCCCCTCCGCAACACCGGTGCAGGGGTCAAAAAAGTGGCAATCCTAAACGCCGTTCATCTCGCGCCCGTGACGGTCTCGTAAAATCAATTTTATAAAGGCGGCAGCGCCATTCTACCTCGCGCGCTGCCATTGTCTGATTTCAGGACGCGTCCTTTTGCGCCATGGATGCAACTCAGGGACTCTGCCCGGTGTCCGCCAGGTCCGGCCGCGACCGTCCGCAGGTCCGCGGCGCGGGGCCGCCGATCGTGCGGCGGTCCCGTTGTCGCGCGCCCCGGCACCCTCCGCGGCGACGCCCGTTCACGGTCAACGGCCGCATCGTGCCCGCCCCGGAGCGCCCCTCGGAAGACATCAGGGAAACGTTTCCCCGCCTCGGCCCGGAAGCCGCTCGTTCGCGGCTTTTCAGCCCTCGTCCTCCTCGGCGTCCTCGCCGAACATCTCGATCATCTGCCTGCAGAACTCGGGAATGTCGTCGGGCTTGCGCGAGGTGACCAGGAGCCCGTCGCGGACGCAGGCCTCGTCGACCCATTCGCCGCCGGCGTTCTCGATGTCGGTGCGCAGCGACGGCCAGGAGGTGAGCTGCACGCCTTCGACCGCGTCCGCCTCGATGAGCATCCAGGGCCCGTGGCAGATGGCGGCGATCGGCTTGTCGCTGTCCACGAAGTGCTGGACGAACTCGACCGCGTCCTCGCTCATGCGCAGCTTGTCGGGGTTGGTGGTGCCGCCCGGCAGCACCAGGGCGTCGAACATCTCGACGTCGACGGACAGGTCGAAGTCGACCGGGATCTTGTCGCCCGGGTTCACATCCCCGTTCATGGCCTGGATGGTGCCCGTCTTGAGCGATACCACCTTCACGTCGGCGCCCGCCGCCTTCAGGGCCTTCATGGGCTCCAGGATCTCGACCTGCTCGACGCCGTCCGTCGCCAGGATCGCCACCTGTAACCCTTCGAGATCGGTGGACATGGTCAATGCTCGCTGTTGCGCGCGGGGCCTCCCGCACGGTGAGCCCCAACGCGCGAAGCCCCGTCGTC
The DNA here is from genome assembly GCF_004137685.1 of Lichenibacterium minor. Lineage (GTDB taxonomy): Bacteria > Pseudomonadota > Alphaproteobacteria > Rhizobiales > Beijerinckiaceae > Lichenihabitans > Lichenihabitans minor. Next base: position 54,073 of record NZ_QYBB01000020.1, read on the forward strand.
GATCCGGTGGAAACGCCGAGCGGTGCCCGTCTGGCGCCGCCGCGGGGAAGCCGCCGCGCGGCGTCCCCGCCGATCGGACGGGAGCCTCGTGTCAACCCTGCCGGATGTCGACCTGGTCCGGATAGAAGGCGAGGTGGCCCGCGATGGCGGACACGCCCGGCAGCGGCGCCTCGTAGCTCCACACCGCGTTCTGCGCTTCGCGACCCTCGGCCGCGAGGGTGAAGTAGCTCGCTTCCCCCTTGAACGGGCAATGCGTGTGGCGGGGCGTCGGCGTGAAGGCCGCCATGTCGGCGTCCTCGCGGGGCACGTAGATCACCGGCCGCATCGCGCCCTCGGCGAGGTCGAGCGCCCGCGTGGTGTCGACCACGGTGCGGCCGGCGAAGAGCACCGTGACGCGGCCGGGATGCGGCGTGATGACGATGCCGTGAGGGCTGTCGGGCTTCATGGGTTCCGTTTCCTCGCGCTGCGGCCCGGGATGCGGGCCTGTGGCTCGACATAGCGCGGGGAACCGTGCCGGGGAGGCTCGGACACCGGGACGCGGCGGCGCGCCATCGCCGGGACGCGCGAGGAACCGGGCGGATGCGCCGGGGACGGTCTCGCGGCCGGTCTCGCGGCCGGCCGCCGCCATCACGGCGCCGCCGCCTTGTCGATCTCGGCTTCCAGCGTGCCGATGTTGTCGGGCGTGACGGGGCCAATGAACTTGTAGGCCAGGGTGCCGTCGCCCTTCACCACGAAGGTTTCGGGCACGCCGTACACGCCGAAGTCGATGGCGGTGCGGCCCGTGCGGTCGTCGCCCACCGCCGCATAGGGGTCGCCCTTCTGGCCGAGGTAGCGGCGCGCGTCCTCCGCCTTGTCCTTGTAGGCGATGCCGTCGATGGGGATGCCGAGCTCCTGGAGGCGCGGGCTCTTCGCCAGCGCCATCAGGACCTCGTGCTCGTCGTGGCATTCGGCGCACCAGGACGCGAAGACGTTGACCAGGGTGACGTGGCCGGCCTTCAGCGCCGCGGCGTCGAGCCCGGCCGCAGCCGCCGGGGCCGCGGGCCGGCCGGCGAGCGGCGGCAGCGTGAATTCCGGCACCGGATGGCCGATCAGCGGCGACGGGATCCGCGACGGGTCGCCGGCGCCGAGCCTGACGAAGAACAGCAGCGCGAGGCCGGCGAAGACCACCAGCGGCAGGGCCACCAGGACGCGGCGGGGCCGCGGCGCGGGCGGCGGCACGACCGCGGGAGCCCCGGGCCCCTCGGCGGCGCTCACCGCGGCGTCCCCGCGCGCCCACGGCCGGCGCGGGCCTCGAGCCGCTCCAGCGTCCGCCTGAGCGAGCGCCGGTCGAGCAGCACGGCCGCGACCGTGCCGCCCAGCACCACGGCCGTGACCGCGTAGGCGGCCACGATGGAGCCGATGTGGGGGATGGCGCTCATGACAGGGCCGCCTCGGTGGCCAGGCCGTCGGACGGGGCGAGCCGCGCCGCGGGCTCGCGGTCGGCGGCGGCGGCCAGCATCAGGCGGCGGACGCGGCGGCGCAGGATCTCGTTGCGGATCGACGCGATGTGCAGCGTGGCGAAGAGCAGGGTGAAGCCCACGGCCATCACCAGCAGGGGCACCAGGATCGACCTGTCGACCGTGGAGCCCGTCATGCGGAAGATCGAGCCCTGGTGCAGCGTGTTCCACCAGTCGACCGAGAACTTCACGATGGGCAGGTTGATGGCGCCCACCAGCGTCAGCACCGACGCCGCGCGGGCGGCGCGGCCCGGCTCCTCGATGGTGTGCCACAGCGCCAGGAGGCCGAGATAGGTGATGAACAGCACCAGCATGGAGGTGAGCCGCGCGTCCCACACCCAATAGGTGCCCCACATCGGCTTGCCCCACAGCGAACCGGTGACGAGGCACACGAAGGCGAAAGCGGCGCCGAGCGGCACCACGGCCTTCTGGGCCGCTTCGGCCAGCGGGTGCCGCCACACCAGCGTGCCCAGCGCCGACGCCGCCATCGCCGCATAGGCCAGGCTGGCGATCCAGGCCGCGGGCACGTGGACGAACATGATCTTCGCCGTTTCGCCCTGCTGGTAGTCGGCGGGCGAAGCGAAGCCGAGATACAGGCCCACGGCCAGGGTGGCGGCCGACAGGGCCGCGAGCCAGGGCAGCACGCGGCCCGACAGCCGCATGAAGTTCGCGGGATTGGCGAGGGCGTACATGGACCGTCCCTTGGCGTCGTGGTGCCGCGTGTCTCTTCGGCTTGACACTTTCTCTAGCGCAAATGCGGCGACATTCATAAGGGGGACGCGGGGGAAAGGCCCGCGGCCTTTCGCGGTGCCCGCGGGGAGGTGTGAAGCTTGAGGCTGGTTCTGCGCTCGACGGTCGACGAGGTTTCGACGCTGCCCCGCGTCCCCACCGTCGCCGCGCTGGCGGCTTCGCCGGACAGCTGCTCGGCGGAGCTGCTGCCGCGCCGGCCCGAGCCGGCCGCGGAGCTGTTTCCCGGGGCGACGAGTCGCCACGGCGGCGAGGTGCCGGCGCCGCCCTGGTGGTCGGAAACGGAGGGCTACATCGGCCAGCTCGACGCCTTCAAGCTCACCGACGTGCTGCTGTTCCCGGCCTGGGGCGTGGTGGTCACCCCGGCCGGCGACGTGATGCGCCTCACCATGGAGGAGGCCGCCTACGCGACGCCCGACCTGTCGGGGCTGCCGCACGCGGTTCGCCACGGCGGCGACACGGTGCTCGACCTGCCCGACGACGTGCCCCGCGTCGAGCGCGCGCTGCTCACCATGCCGTTCGGCGCCCGGATGAACTACGGCCACTTCGTCCTGGACGCGCTGTCGTCGCTGGCGGCGCTCGACGCGACGGGGCTCTTCGCCGCCCATCCCGTGCTGGTGCCGCCGCTGAAGCCCTGGCAGGCCCGCCACTTCGCCCTGATGGGCGCCGCCCCGCTCGTGACGGCGGCGCCGGTGGTGCGGGTGGGCGAGCTCGTCTACACGGGCGCGGTGCACCATTTCCTGCACAACCCGAACTTCAACTACCGCGACCTGCGCGCCCGCCAGCTCGCCGCGCTGGCGCCGACGGGCGACGGGCCGCGGCGGCTCTACCTGTCGCGCGGGCGGCGGGACCGGCGGCCGATGCGCTCCGAGGCACGACTCGTCGCCGCGCTCCGGCGGGCCGGCTTCGCCGCGGTCGACACGGGGCGGATGAGCGTCGACCGGCAGATGGCCCTCTTCGCGGGCGCCGAGGCCGTGGTGGGGGCCGCGGGCGCGGCCTTCGCCAACGCGCTCTACTGCCGGCCCGGCACGGCGGTGGTGGAGATCATGCCGCGCGGCATGGAGAACCATTGGGTGCAGCCCCTGTGCCGCATCGGCGGGCTCCACCACGCGGCCTGGTTCTGCGGCGCCGAGGAGCGGGACCCCGCCCACCCCGAACAAGGGATGCGCTTCGACGTGGACGTGGGGCGTTTCCTCGACTTCGCCTTCGCGGAGCCGCCGCTGGCGGGCACGCGCCATTCGGCGTCGCTGGCGCGGCGGGTCGGGCTGCGGCTGGGGCTCGCCCGCTGAGCCCCGGCCCCGGCACCTCCGCGCCGCAGGGCGGGAACGTCGAGGGTCCGGCCGCGTTCGGACCGGGACCCTGGCCCCTCGGAGATGCATCATGACGGTCCGCGACTTCGCCCGCCGCGCCGCGGTCGGCTGTGCCCTCGCGCTGGCGCTGGCCGCCCCATCGCTGGCGACCGCCCAGGTGACGACCGGGCCCGCCCCCGCCCTCGCGCCGGGCGAGGACCGGCGCGCCGTCGGCCCCACCATCCCGTCCACCGTCTACCGCGAGGCCGACGGGACGCCCTACGTGCTCCGGGGGCCGAACGAGAAGCAGTTCTTGGGCGGCTACAACGTCACCTGGGTGGACCAGAACCACGTCATCGGGCCGCCCGGCTTCGGCGGGTTCGATTGAGGGTCACTCCGCAGCGACGCCGAGTTCGGCCAGCTCGGCGATCATGGTCGTTCGATCGGCGTTGCCGAGGCGCAACTGAACGACCTCGTCGGCGACGATATGGTTGAGTGCGCGATGAGCGTCCTGAAGGCCGAGCCCAAACTTTTTCAGCTTCAATGCCAGATCGACAGGTCTCGTGACTTGTGACGCGCGTTTAAGGACAAGGACGACGTCGAGCGACGATCTGCTTCGGAGGTCGGCCTCGATTGGCGCCTGTCGTCCTGGCTCCGCCATTGATTTCAATGATATCGACATCGACTTGCTCCATTATCTTCTGAACTATCTCGTTGAGTTTTCGCCTACCCAGAGCGCCAGGGTGAAGACCTTGTATATGGGCCCCATCGACCTGAAGTCGACGATTGGAGGTGGTGCATTCTCCGATGATTTGGACTGAACCAACATCAGTCTTGACGTCGATGACGACGACATTTCTTTCCACATCCTGAATGGAAATTTCGATCTCAGAGCAACACACTTCGGCAACCCCGTCGCCCGTCATCGCACGATTTGGCCTGAGATGATTGGAGCACCTTCTTCGGGGAGAGTCACTCCGCCGTGAGCCGGAGCGCCGCCGCGGCGGCGAAGGGCGTGCCGGCGAGCGCCAGGAGCGTCAGGCCGCAGAGCGCCAGGAACGGCGTGACGAAGGGCACGGTGCCGCCGCCCGCCGCCGCGGCGGCCGACACGCCGAAGATCAGCACCGGGATCGCCAGCGGGATCACCAGCACGGGCAGCAGCAGCCCGCCGCGGCGCAGCGACACCGTCAGCGCCGCCCCGATGGCGCCGAGGCAGGTCAGCGCCGGGGTGCCGACCAGCAGCGTCGCCGCGACGCCGCCGAGCGACGGGCCGTCGAGCGCCAGCATCAGCCCGAACACCGGCGACACGAGGACCAGCGGCAGCCCCGTGGTGCACCAATGCGCGAGGCACTTCACCGCCACCACCAGTTCCAGCGGCGTGCCCGCGGTGCGCAGCAGGTCGAGCGAGCCGTCCTCGTGGTCGGAGCCGAACAGCCTGTCAAGGCCGAGCAGCGTCGACAGCAGCGCCGCGATCCACAGGATGGCGGGGCCGATGCGCGACAGGAGGTTCAGGTCCGGCCCGACCGCGAAGGGCACGACGGTGACGAGGCACAGGAAGAACACCACACCGGTGGTGCCGCCCCCGCCGATGCGCCGCGCGAGCCGGAGGTCGTGCCGGAACAGGGCCCACAGCGCGCCCATCAGGCGCGCGCCTCGAAAGACAGCGCGCCCATCAGGCGCGCGCCGCGAAAGAGGAGGCGTTCACGCCCGCCGCTCCAGCCGGAGCTCGCGCGTGCCGTCGAGGCCGAGCGGGCCGTGCGTCGCCGCCACGATGAGGCCGCCCGCGGCGAGGTGGTCCCGCATCATGCCGCGGAGAACCGCCTGCGACCCCAGGTCGAGGGCCGTCGAGGGCTCGTCGAGCAGCCACAGCGGGCGCGCCGCGACCAGCAGCCGCGCCAGCGCCACGCGCCGCCGCTGCCCGGCCGACAGCGTGGCGCAGGGCAGGTCCGCGGCATGGCCGAGCGCCACCCGGTCCAGCGCCTCGTCGGGCGTCGCCGGGGCGGGGCCGCCCGAGGGGGCGCCGCGGCCGCCCCCGCGGCCGAGCAGCGCCGCGGCGGCTTCGAGGTGGTCGAGCGGGGTCAGGGCAGGCTTCAAGGCGTCGAGGTGGCCGAGGTAGTGGGCGCGCTCGCCGACCGGGGCGTCGGGGTCGCGGGCGTCGGGCGGGTCGAGCGCCACGCGGCCGGCGGCCGGGCGGAGCAGCCCCGCCAGCACGCGCAGCAGCGTCGACTTGCCGGCGCCGTTGCGGCCCACCACGCCGAGCGCTTCCCCGCCCCGCGCCGCGAAGCTGAGATCGGCGAAGACCGACCGCCCGCCGCGCTCGGCCGCCAGGCCCGCCACGGCGAGGGTGAGGGGGGCCGGGCGCGTCATCGTTCCACCATGCTGCATCGCACTTCACCTGTAGCCACGGGGGGTGAAACTCCTATATTCGATCCATTCCAGATCGCTCCCGCCGACTCGCGAAGGATGCACAATGGCCTCGCTCGACAGTTTCAAGTGCCGCCGCACGCTCGAAGCCGGATCCAAGACCTACCATTATTTCTCGATCCCCGAGGCGGAGAAGAACGGGTTGCCGGGCGTGTCCCAGCTCCCCTACTCGATGAAGGTGCTGCTCGAGAACCTCCTGCGCTTCGAGGACGGGCGCTCCGTCACCAAGGACGACATCCTGGCCGTGGTGTCCTGGCTCACGTCCAAGGGCAAGGACGGGCGCGAGATCGCCTTCCGCCCCGCCCGCGTGCTGATGCAGGACTTCACCGGCGTGCCGGCCGTGGTGGACCTCGCCGCCATGCGCGACGCCATGGGCAAGCTCGGCGGCCCCGTCGAGAAGATCAACCCGCTGGTGCCGGTCGACCTCGTGATCGACCATTCGGTGATCGTCGACGAGTTCGGCACCCCCAAGGCCTTCGGCGACAACGTCGAGCTCGAGTACGAGCGCAACGGCGAGCGCTACCGCTTCCTGCGCTGGGGCCAGGGCGCCTTCACCAACTTCCGCGTGGTGCCGCCGGGCACCGGCATCTGCCACCAGGTCAACCTGGAATACCTCAGCCAGACGGTGTGGACGCGCACCGAAACCCACGAGGGCCGGGAGGTCGAGGTCGCCTATCCCGACACGCTGGTGGGCACCGATTCGCACACCACCATGGTCAACGCGCTGGCGGTGCTGGGCTGGGGCGTGGGCGGCATCGAGGCCGAGGCCGTGATGCTGGGCCAGCCGCTGTCCATGCTGCTGCCGCCCGTGGTGGGCTTCAAGCTCACCAACAAGCTGCGCGAAGGCCGCACCGCCACCGACCTCGTGCTCACCGTCACGCAGATGCTGCGCAAGCTCGGCGTGGTGAACAAGTTCGTCGAGTTCTACGGCCCCGGGCTCGACTCGCTGTCGCTCGCCGACCGCGCCACCATCGCCAACATGGCCCCCGAATACGGCGCCACCTGCGGCTTCTTCCCCATCGACGGCGAAACCATCAACTACCTCGACGCGTCCAACCGCGGCGACGAGCGCATCGCGCTGGTGAAGGCCTACGCCAACGCCCAGGGCATGTTCCGCTCCTCGACCTCCGAGCCGGTCTTCTCCGAGTTCATCGAGCTCGACCTCGCCGACGTGGTGCCGTCCCTCGCCGGGCCGAAGCGCCCGCAGGACCGCGTGACGCTGGAATCCGCCAAGTCGTCGTTCCTGTCCTCGCTGGTCAAGGAATACAAGGTCGAGAAGCCCGCCGAGCGCTTCGTGGTGGACGACAAGTCCTTCGACCTCGGCCACGGCGACGTCGTCATCGCCGCCATCACCTCCTGCACCAACACGTCCAACCCGGCCGTGATGCTGGGCGCGGGCCTGCTCGCCCGCAAGGCCGTCGCGGCCGGCCTGACCGCCAAGCCCTGGGTGAAGACGTCGCTGTCGCCCGGGTCCCAGGTGGTGGGCGAGTACCTCGAGGCGACGGGCCTGCAGGCCGACCTCGACGCGCTCGGCTTCAACCTCACCGGCTACGGCTGCATGACCTGCATCGGCAACTCGGGGCCGCTGCCCATCGAGATCTCCAAGGCCATCAACGACAACGACATCGTCGCCTCGGCGGTCATCTCGGGCAACCGCAACTTCGAGGGCCGCGTCAACCCGGACGTGAAGGCCAACTACCTGGCTTCCCCCCCGCTGGTGGTCGCCTACGCGCTGGCGGGCTCGCTCGACGTCGACCTCGCCACCGAGCCGCTGGGCCAGGGCACGAACGGCCCCGTCTACCTGCGCGACATCTGGCCGTCCCAGGAGGAGGTGGCGACGCTGCACCGGCACGCCATCACCAAGCAGATCTTCGCCGAGCGCTACGGCAACGTGTTCGAGGGCGACGTCCACTGGCAGAACATCGACGTGGCGCTGGGCCAGACCTACCATTGGTCGATGGGCTCCACCTACGTGCAGAACCCGCCCTATTTCGAGGGCATGACGCGCGCCCCGGCGCCCGTCGCCGACATCACGGAAGCGCGCGTCCTCGGGCTGTTCCTCGATTCGATCACGACGGACCACATCTCGCCGGCGGGCTCCATCAAGGCGGCGTCCCCGGCGGGCCGCTACCTCCTGGAGCACCAGGTCCGCCCGCAGGACTTCAACCAGTACGGCACGCGCCGCGGCAACCACGAAGTGATGATGCGCGGCACCTTCGCCAACATCCGGCTGAAGAACCAGATGGTGCCCGGCGTCGAGGGCGGCGTGACGCGCCACCAGCCCGGCGGCGAGGAGATGCCCATCTACGACGCCGCGATGCTGTACAAGCAGGAAGGCGTGCCGCTGGTGATCTTCGCCGGCCGCGAATACGGCACGGGTTCGTCCCGCGACTGGGCCGCGAAGGGCACGAAGCTGCTCGGCGTGCGCGCCGTGGTGGCGCAGAGCTTCGAGCGCATCCACCGCTCGAACCTCGTCGGCATGGGCATCCTGCCGCTGGTCTTCGAGGAGGGCACCTCCTGGCAGACGCTGAACCTCAAGGGCGACGAGACCGTCACCATCTCGGGCCTCGGCGACACGCTGAAGCCGCGCCAGGCGATGGAGCTGGTCATCACCTCGGACAAGGGCGTGGTCAGCCACGTTCCGGTGATCTGCCGCATCGATACCGCCGACGAACTGGAATATTTCCGCAACGGCGGCATCCTCAACTACGTGCTGCGCAACCTGCTGTCGGAAGCCGCGTGACACGTCGGACGTGAGATGACAGGGGCCGCGCGGGAAACCGCGCGGCCCTTTCGCGTTGCGGGTCGCCGCGGCGGTGCTAGGCTGACGCCATGTCCGAAGCGTCGCTCCATCCGATGACGGTCGAGGAGTTCCTGGTCTGGGCCGAGAATCGGCCTGGGCGGCACGAGCTCGTCGACGGTCGCGTCTGCGCCATGGCGCCGGAGCGCGCCGGGCATGCCAGGGCGAAGATCAAGGCTCAACGCGCCCTGGAGGATGCCGTCGCGCGGGCGGGTCTACCCTGCGAGGCCATGGGTGACGGCATGACGGTGCGGGTCGACGCCCACACCGCCTACGAGCCCGACGCGCTCGTCTACTGCGGAACACGGCTGCAGCGGAACGACATCGTCGTGCCGGCGCCGATGATCGTGGTCGAGGTGCTGTCGCCGAGCACGGGCTTCTTCGACCGTCACGGCAAGCTGTCCGGCTATTTCGCCGTGCCGAGCGTCGCCCATGACCTGATCATCGACATCGACCGGCGCCTAGTGATCCACCACGCGCGCGACGGCGACGCGATCCGCACGCGCCTCGTCCCGTCCGGCCCCCTGCGTCTCGATCCTCCGGGGCTGGAACTGGCCGTGGAAGACCTCCTCGGCCCCCCTTCGACCTAGCGGTGTGTCCTGAAAGGTGTCCGCCCCGAAGCGCGGACGCCCCCTACCCCGCCAGCTCCGCCTTGGCCACCGCATAGGCCCAGTCGAGCCATTCCGTCAGCGCCTCGACGTCGGCGGTCTCCACGGTGGCGCCGCACCACACGCGCAGGCCCGCGGGCGCGTCGCGGTAGGAGGCGATGTCGTGCGCCACGCCTTCGCGCTCCAGCAGCGTCGACAGGCGCTTGGCGAACGCCGCCTGCTCGGCCGCGGGCCGCGCCGTCACGCTGGGGTCGACCACGCGCAGGCAGACGGAGGTGTTGGACTGGATGGCGGGGGTCTGCGCCAGGTTGGCGATCCAGGGGGTGCGCCGCACCCAGGCGTCGAGCGATTCCGCGTTGCGGTCCGCCCGGCCCACCAGCCCGGCGAGCCCGCCGACCGATTGGCCCCACAGGAGCGCGTCGATGTAATCCTCGACGCAGAGCATGGACGGGGTGTTGATCGTGTCGCCCCCGAAGATCTCCTCGATCAGCTTGCCGCCCGAAGTGAGGCGGAAGATCTTCGGCAGCGGCCGGGGCGGCACGAAGCTTTCCAGCCGCGCGACGGCGCGGGGGCCGAGCACCAGCATGCCGTGGGCCGCCTCGCCCCCCATGGCCTTCTGCCAGGAGAAGGTGACGACGTCCAAGCGGTCCCACGGCAGCGCCTGCGCGAAGGCCGCCGAGGTGGCGTCGCAGATCGTCAGGCCGGCGCGGTCCGCCGGGATCGCGGCGCCCTCCGGCACGCGGCAGCCCGACGTGGTGCCGTTCCAGGTGAAGACCACGTCGCGGTCGAAGTCGACCTGCGCGAAATCGACGATCGCCCCGTAGGGGGCGGTGAGCACGCGGGCGTCCTCCAGCCGGAGCTGCTTCACCGCGTCCGTCACCCAGGTTTCGCCGAAGGATTCCCAGGCCAGCATGTCGACGGGCCGGGCGCCGAGCAGGCTCCACATCGCCATCTCGACCGCGCCGGTGTCGGACGCCGGCACGATGCCGATGCGGTGGGTGGCGGGGACCTCCAGCACGGCGCGCGTGAGGTCGATGGCGCGGGCGAGCTTGGCGCGGCCGACCGGCGCGCGGTGCGAGCGGCCGAGGGGGGCGTCGCCCAACGCATCGAGCGACCAGCCGGGGCGCTTGGCGCAGGGGCCGGAGGAGAAGCAGGGGTTGGCCGGCCGGCGGGCCGGAAGGGTGCGCGTCATCGGGTGCCCTCGTGGGGGCCGCCCGAGGGCGGCGGGGTCTGGCGAGGGTGGTGGGGGAGGACGGGAGGGGGTGTCAAGGATGGGGGCGCGTCGGACGTCGTCGTGGTGCTTGGCTTCTTTTTCAAAGCAATCCCTCCTCGTCCGCGATCCGACCCGGGCGAGAGTGATCGTCAATTCGTAGCGCCGCTTTCCCTGAATCCCTGCACCGGTCGGTGTACCTTTGTCTCTGGAGGCTTCACGGGCCGTCACCGATGGTGCACCGGCCGCATACGCCACGTCCCTCGCACCCCTCGGAAACCGCCTTGCGTCCTGGTCTCAACAAGAAGGTGCTGTGCTTCGTCGATGAATACGGCACGGCCGGCCAGGGACCGCTCTACCTCGGCGCCGTCTTCGTGCTGGCGCGCGATGCCGGCCGGATCGACAAGCGGTTCAGCGACCTCCTCGAGCCCAGCGTCGCCGAGGTCCACGCCGTCGCCATGCGGGACGGCTACCTGCAAGGCCTGCTCGGGCGGTTCTGGACCGAAGGGTCGGCCGGCCGGGTCACCCTGCTCAACAACAAGGTCGCCGAGCGCGGCGGCACGCCGCCGGTGCTCTACGCCCACGCCGTGGTGGAGACGGTGAAGATCGGGCTGCGCCACTTCAAGCGCGACGTGCTGCGGCGCGAGACGGTCGGCAACGTCGACGTCGTGCTGGACGTGAACGACCACAACGACCACCCGGAGTTCGATGCCGAGATGCAGCGCGCTCGGACGGAGGACGGTCCGTTCAAGGGCGTGAACCGGGTGACGAAGCTCGACTCCGCCGCTTCGCGCCTCCTGCAGCTCGCCGATGTCGTCGCCTATTCCCGGAAGTGGATCACCGGCGCCGAGGCCAACGCGGACGGCCTGCTCAAAGCCTACGGCGTCCGGGTGCAGTGAACGAGGGCCCCCGCCTTCTTGAAACGGAAACCGATCGCCGGTAATTATGGGTCTGCAGGGGAACACCGACTGCAGGCGACTCGTCCGATCGCAAGTTTGACGAGCGCCGTGGTGACCCGGACCCATCAAGGTCCGGTTGCAAGCCACTAGGGCCCCCAACCCTCTTCGCGGCCCCGCAAGGGTGTCCGTTTCCCCGCGAGGGGGCTACGTGCCAGGGCGCTCCGCGAGGGGCGCCTTTGATTTTTCAGGGCGCCTCCGGCTCCGACCGAGGCGCCCTCATTGCGTTCCGAGGACATCCATGCCCGGAAGCGCTCTCGCTCGGCGGCGCAGAGAAGGACAATTCTCGAAAGCCGTTCAGTCCGTCATTTCGGGATCATCGTGTCGCTGGAAGATCAGTGCACACTCTCGCCGAAGTCGTTCAGCAGCGGTTCCATCTCGGCCTCGGTCAGCGGCCAGCGGTTTAATGCGGCCCGGCCCCGTTTCTCGACGTCCAGATAAGCGAGTAGGATCGACGGCTGCGCGAAAAGCGGGTTTTGGCGGGCGACGCGATCCCGGATGTTGTCGACCAAGTACGTCTTTTCGCGAAGCATGGTCGCGATATCGCTTTCATAATCTTCCTCGGCCAATCCCTCGTAGGCCTCTAGCAGCAAGCCTTCGAGCACGCTGGGGTGCGGGTCAAGCCCGATCTCGCGCGTATAGATCATGCTAAGGGCCGCGGTGATCACGCGAACTGCTTTCGTGGCCTCTCGAACTTGATCGAACACCTTTTCAAAATAATCGTTTGTAGCCTCCAGCAAAGCCATAGATTTTGCAGCATTGCGCTGCATCGCAGGGGTCGCTTGCATCTGAGGTTTGTAAATTGTGTCGTGAGTGAGTTCGCTATAGGCATGCTGCAAGAGCGTTTTAATCTGGACCTCGCAGGGCGTGCCGGCAGGGATCCGGAAGCCATTGACCTCCAGATCGTTGCGGGGGCGGACGACATAGTGGACAGCGGCATAATCGAAGGTGACCGGGTTCTCTTTTTGTTCCTCTTCGTAGTCCCGATCCTTGCTCCATGTCCACCCTTCCGTCTCCTCGATCGCCGTGGCGATGTGGCGAATATTGCGGCCGAGAAGCACCACGAAGCGGATACCAACCTTGTCGGTGATTTCGCCGTAGGGATCAGCATAGGCCTTCCTCCGGTAAAATGCTTTTTCAATCAGCTTTCTAGTATCTTTCAGCCTTGGCTCAACGCGCACCTTAAGGAGTTCATTAACATATGCTGGTGTGAATGTGGAACTCAGGGTTGCTAGGATATGACGGCAGATGTGGCCACCCCAGCGTTTGTATATGAGTTTCTCGCTCTCCCACCGAGCGGAGAACTCTTCATCCCTGGTCACTCCTGTCCCTCAAGCGGGCTCTTGATGGTGATTTGGGTCCAGGTCTCCCCTCCTTCACCTTCGACTTGTCGCACATCAACGAAATCGCTAATCGCTTCCGGAGGACCGGAAAGTGTAATTCTATTCGCAAAGCGCAGCTTCCGTATCCTCAGTGAGGCCCCGCACTCCGTTAGGTCTTTGCTGATCACGGTTGCAGGAACACGCTCGCGACGCATGTGATTGCGATAATTTTCTTGCAACTCTGGAGGCATGAATCTCTCTGCGAATTCCCCAACTTGAATGGTTCCTGCTTGATCGACTTTAAGGTAGGCGTATAGACCGTTGTATAGATCAACTTTTTTCTCCTGCGAAACCGACGCCGAGCGAATAAATTCCTTCGATGCATCGAAGAAGCTCTTCACTTGGCGAGCGCTGTTACTTGGAATCTCTAGCCCAAGATAGGCGCCATAAAAATAGATAGCAGACCCATCTCGATCAGAACTCGTCAGTTGATTGTCGTAGACCGTGGCCGTCCAGTCATCCGGCAACACTTGGTCGCTGTACTTTGTTGCAATAAAAAGACCTATTTTATAGAGCTTAGTTTTTGGCGTAAGGAACAAAGTTTCAACGAAAGTAGCTTGCAAGTCGTTCTGTTTTACAAATCCTTCATGAAGCTCAGCCTTCATCACGCCGTAAAATGGCAATGGGTCCCTTCCGACAGTCCCATCAAATATGACAACGAGCCCGCCGGGATACTTCCGGGAGGTTTGTGCTTCGGCAAGCTTGTAAGCGAAGGCATGTGATTGCTGAACGAAGTCTGCATCCTCGGTGAGGATGATCGCCGCCCCGCGGGCGGCTATGTCGTTGGGTTCAAATCGCTTGATACTCATCGCCATACATTTGGCGTCATTCCGGAACGCTGAGTGGACCCGGCTAGCGAAGGCATCCCGTGCCTTCTGGGGTAGTTCGAGAAGGCCGCTTGAGTAGGTCGGTGCTGCAATTTGCCTGTCATCGGTGCGCTTATAGACCTCGTGAAGGCAGATTCGCCTGATCTTCAAGTTCTCGAGTGGCATTGCCTCGACCCCTACGCGAATCAACTCTTGCTTGCGGAGTGAAGCACGCGAAGGTTGATCAGGGATGAGGGCAGCACGCCATATCGAAATCGTCGCAGTGTGGCGGAAGACCGAAGTCAACCGAGTGGGCCGCGGTAGGTGTTTTCTGAAGAAGGAGCACCGGGAAGGAGCCACCGGCAGCTTCGTCGAGTAATTCTCTCGACCTCGCTCAGCGCCTGCCCGAAATGGCGCGCCAGGGCGACGTCACCGGCCGCCTCGGCTTGGCGGAGAAGGTCTGGCACAGCTACCAGCGTGGCCCGGGCGACCGGACCGTCATCGTCCGGCGGCTCCAATCGGGGTCTCGCACTGCCCGCGTCGCCGATCTCTAGTGGACGTGGGGCAGCGCACCGAGTCAGGGCACCTTCAGATACGGGGTGAGCGGCCCCATCATGTTCACCTAGTCCTGGCCGAACACGGCACGTAAGCTATCGGCGGCGACGATCTCGCGCTTGTCGGCCGGGTCCTGGCACCCGTTCGCCTTGATGTAGTCCCACACCAGCTTGAAAAGCTGGGTCTGGGCTAGCGGCTTGTCGCCGACGATGGCGGCGAACTCGGCTGAGGGCATCGGCGGCCAAGCCGGCGCGCCGGCCTGGCGGGCCTTGGTAAGGGCGTCCTCGCTGGAGTTGGTCATGGCATCTCCTTGCAGCGACGAGCCGATCGTGCCCCTCCCCTACCCCATCCGCCGCAGGATCGCCCGCACGGGGAGCAGCCGCCGCAGCCGGCTCCAGGCGGCGACGCGGTGCACCGTGTCGAGCCGGGCCTTGAGCTGGCCCAGGCGCTCGCCCAGCGCCACGATCTCCTCCTGGCGCTGCAGGATGGACAGCTTCAGCCGGGCGTTCTCGGCGCGCAGGTCGTCGTTGTCGAGCTCCAGGCGGCGCAAGCGCAGCGCCGCGGCTTCGGCGGCGGCGGGGTCGTCCGGCGCGCTCACGCGGCGGCCCGCCACAGGCAGGGGGCGATGTCCGCGCCCCCCGCTTCGCGGGCGAAGAAGCGCGCATAGGCGGTCACCTCGAAGGGGTTGCCGAGGTCGAAGCCGAAGCGCAGCGCCGCGTGGCGGCCGTGGTGGTGGTGCATGAGGTTGGTCACGATCTCGCCCCCGACCCCGATGCGGCAGCCGGGGTGCGGCAGGGGGCAATAGCGGTCGTAGGTGGCGAAGGGGTCGCCCGACCAGGTGGGGTGCTTCTCGCGGAACATGCGCCGCACCATGTCGGGGATGGGCACGCCCGTGGCGAAGCCGCGGTAGGCGTAGGGCCGGGCGGGCGCCCCGGCCCGCGCCGCGGCGGCCCGCCGCTTCGCCGCGTAGTCGGCGAGCAGCGCCGCCAGCGCGCCCGTGGCCGGCGGCTCCGGCGTGTAGCGCGACACCTCGTGCGGCCGTTCGGGATCGAAGCCGGAGAAGTGGAAGAAGCCGAGCGGCCGCCCGTCGACGCGCCAGCCCCCGTCCGGCCCCGCCGCGACGGTGCGGCGGTCGAGGTTCCAGTAGGCGACGTTGAAGCCGGTGTCGCGCGACACCCGGGCGTGTTCGGCGAGGCCCGGCATGAGGTCCATGTACTTCTGGTCGACGAAGAGGCCGCGGTCCTGCTCGTTGACGCAATCGTGCTTCAGCCGGGCCGCCCACCAGCGCAGCAGCGGCTCGGTTTCGGGGGTCTGCGCCGCCGCCACGAAGCCGAGGTTGTAGACGCCCGTCTGCATCACGTGGAGCTCGGTGCGGGGCGCGCCCGGGCCCGGCACCGAGCAGAAGTGCGGCGTCAGCACGAAGGACGCGCCGCCGTCGAGCAGCGCCAGCAGGTCGTCGAGCCGGCGGTAGAGCGCGATGTCGGGGTCGAAGTAGACGACGTGGCGGTGGCCGCGCTCGAACATCCGCAGCATCAGGAAGGGCTTGATGGCGGTGTTGAACTCGGTGACGTCGTAGGAGAAGGCGAAGGACGGGAAATCCGGGATGCCGAGCGCCGCCGCCTCCACCACCTCGACGCCGTCCGGGTAGCGCAGGGCGGGGTCGACGAGGTCGGCCAGGCCCAGCACCAGCGCGGCATCCGGGTGGAAGCGGCGCGCCGTGTCGAACAACACCTCCGCCTGGGGCAGGTAGTTGTTCGAGCAGATCGTGACGATGACGGTGCGGGCGGCCATGGTGCCACCGGTGGTGCCACCGCGGGGCCGGGATGTCCAGGCGGGCGGCGGCCCGGGGCTTGCGCGCGTCCGGGGCGCGATGATCTATGGCGGCCGGGAAGCTGGAAGATGCCGATGATCCGCGTGCTGGTGATCGAGGACGACGCCGAAACGGCCGCCGAGATCGTCGAGGATTTTTCCGCGGCGGGCTTCGCCGTGACGCTGGAAACGGACGGGCCGGGCGGCCTCGCCCGCGCCCAGGCCGAGCCCTTCGACGTGGTGACGCTCGACCGCATGCTGCCCGGCCTCGACGGCCTCGCCCTGCTGGACCGGCTGCGCGCCCGCGGCGTCAAGGCCCCCGTGCTGGTGCTGAGCGCCCTGTCCTCCGTCGACGAGCGCATCCGCGGGCTGCGGGCCGGCGGCGACGACTACCTCGCCAAGCCCTTCTCGGCCGCCGAGCTGCGCGCCCGCGTGGAGGTGCTGGCGCGCCGCCCGGCCGAGCGCGACGGCCTCGTGCTGCGCTACGACACGCTGCAGGTCGACCTGCTCGGCCGCACGGCGCGGCGCGGCGAGCGCGCGCTCGACCTGTACCCCCGCGAGTTCAAGCTGCTGGAGTTCCTGGTGCGCCACGCCGGCAACGTCGTCACGCGCGCCATGGTGTTCGAGCAGGTGTGGGGCTACAGCTTCGACCCCGGCACCAACCTCGTCGACGTTCACCTCGGCAAGCTGCGCCGCAAGGTCGACGGGCCCGGCGACCCGCCGCTGATCCACACGGTGCGGGGCACGGGCTTCGTGCTGCGCGCCCCGTGACGGCGATGCCGCCGGCCGCGGCGCCGCCCGGCGCCACCGCCGCGGCGGCGCGGGGGCGGCCGGCGCGGCTGCGGGGCTTGAAGCTCGTCCAGACCACGGCCTTCCGCTGGACGCTGGGCTCGGCCGCCGTGGTGGCGCTGGGCATCGTCGCCACCGGCGGCTTCTTCTATTGGCAGACCGTCGGCTACCTCACGAGCCGGCTCGACGCCGGCCTCCTGCTCGAAGCCCGCTCGCTGGCGGCCGAAAGCCGGCGGGTGCTGGTGCTGCGGCTCGAAAAATCCCTCGCCGTGGACGCGCGCGGCACCAAGGCCTACGGGCTGTTCGGGCCGGACGGCGCCGCCCTGGCGGGCGACGTGGCGGCCCTCCCCGCCGCCCTGCCCCCGCCGGACCGGCCCGTGCCGGTGATGGTCGCGTGGGAGCGCGCCGGCGCCCGCGACACGATCGAGGTGCGCGCCATCGCGCTGCCGCTGCCCGACGGCGCCACGCTGTTCCTCGGCCGCAGCGCCGCCGACATCGCCGAGATCGACGAGATCATGAAGCGCGCCATGGCGCTCACCGCGGTGCCGGCGGCGCTGCTGGCGCTGGCCGTGGGGGCGCTGGTGAGCCTCGGCACGCTGCGGCGCGTCGAAGCGGTGCGGCACGCCTGCGCGCTGGTGATGGGCGGCGAGTTCAGCCGCCGCCTGCCCGTGGGCCGCCGCCGCGACGAGTTCGACCGCTTGAGCGAGATGGTCAACCGCATGCTCGACGAGATCGAGCGCCTCGTCGAGGAGGTGCGGGGCGCCGGCGACGCCATCGCGCACGACCTGCGCACGCCGCTGACGCGCCTGCGCGCGCGGCTCGACCGCGCGCTCGACCCCGACGCGCGCCACGCCCCCGTGGCGGAGGTGCTGGGCAAGTCGGTGGCCGACGTCGACCAGCTCCTCGCCACCGTCACGGCCGTGCTGCGCCTGGCGGAGGTCGAGGAAGGGCGGCGGCAGGGCGGCTTCCGCGCGCTCGACTTGGCCGAGATCGTCGACGCGGTGGGGGAGCTCTACGGCCCGGTGGCGGAAGAGAAGGGCGTGGCGCTCGCCACCCTGCGCGGGGACGCGCCGGTGCCGCTGCGCGGGGACGGCGACCTCCTGTTCGAGGCCGTCGCCAACCTCGTCGACAACGCCGTGAAATACACCCCGCCCGGCGGGCGCGTGGGGCTGGAGCTCGAGGCGGGGCCGCGGGTGCGCGTGTGGGACACGGGGCCCGGCATCCCGCCCGAGGACCGGGACGCGGTGATGCGCCGCTTCTACCGCGTCGACCGCTCGCGCCACCTGCCCGGCACGGGGCTCGGCCTCAGCCTCGTCGCCGCCATCGCGCGGCTGCACGGCCTGACGCTGGAGATCGGCGCGCACCAGGGCGGCGGCTGCGCGGTGACGATGGAGGCCGGGGACCCCGCCTGACGCGGCGGCGTCCCGGGCGCAACCATCGTCGCGGCTGCGCCGTTTGCATGCGATCTCGCGCCCCCGCCAGGGCACCCCCAGGAGCCCGCCCATGCTGCCCACCCGCAAACTCGGCCGCCAGGGCCTGGAAGTGTCGGCCATCGGGCTCGGCTGCATGGGCATGAGCCAGTCCTACGGCGTGCCGGACGACCCGGAATCGATCGCCACGGTCCACCGCGCCCTGGACCTCGGCGTCACCTACTTCGACACCGCGGAGGTGTACGGCCCCTTCACCAACGAGAAGCTGCTCGGCCAGGCCCTGAAGGGGCGGCGCGAGAAGGCCGTGGTGGCCACCAAGTTCGGCTTCCGCATCGGCGGGAACGGCAAGCCCGAAGGCGTGGACAGCCGGCCCGAGCACATCCGCGAGGTCGTCGACGCGTCGCTCGGGCGGCTCGGGCTCGACCACATCGACCTGCTCTACCAGCACCGCATCGACCCCGCGGTGCCGATCGAGGAGGTGATCGGCACCGTGTCGCGGCTGGTCGAAGCCGGCAAGGTGCGCTTCGTCGGCCTGTCGGAAGCCGGCGCGTCCAACATCCGCCGCGCCCACGCCACCCATCCGGTGTCGGTGCTGCAGAGCGAATATTCGCTGTGGGAGCGCAACCTCGAGGAGGAGATCATCCCGCTGCTGCGCGAGCTCGGCATCGGCCTCACCCCCTTCAGCCCCCTCGGCCGCGGCTTCCTCACCGGCGCGGTGAAGCGCGCCGAGGACTACCCCGCCGGCGACTACCGCCGCACCGACCCGCGCTACACGGGCGAGAACTTCGACCGCAACGTCGCGGCGGCGGGGAAGGTGAACGCGCTCGCGCAGGCCCGCGGCGTCAAGCCGGGCCAGATCGCGCTGGCCTGGCTGCTGGCCAAGGGCGACGACATCGCCCCCATCCCCGGCACCAAGCGCCGGACCTACCTCGAGGAGAACGTGGCCGCCGCCGACATCCGCCTGTCGGCCGACGAGGTCGCGGCGCTCGACGCCGCCCTGCCGCCCGGCTCGATCGCGGGGCCGCGCTACACCGAGAACCAGATGGCGATGGTGGATCGCTGACCAACCCGAGGAAGACGCAGATGGCTAACGACACGACCCCGGTGTGGTTCATCACCGGTTGCTCCACCGGCTTCGGCCGAGAACTCGCCAAGCTGGTGCTGGACCGCGGCTGGCGGGCCGTCGTCACGGCGCGCGACAAGGAGCGCGTCACGGATCTCGCCGAAGGCCGCGGGGACCGCGCCCTGGCGCTGTCGCTCGACGTCATCGACGACGACGAGATCGAGGCGGGCGTGAAGGCGGCCGTGACGAAGTTCGGCCGCATCGACGTTCTGGTGAACAACGCCGGCTACGGCTACCTGTCCTCCATCGAGGAGGGCGTGCCGGAGGAGGTGCGGGCCCAGTTCGAGGCCAACGTCTTCGGCCTGTTCGCCATGACGCGCGCCGTGCTGCCCGTGATGCGCGGGCAGAAGAGCGGCCACATCCTCAACATCGCTTCCGTGGCGGGCTTCTGCGGCTTCCCGGGCTCGGGCTATTACGCGGCCTCGAAACACGCCGTCGAGGGCTTCTCGGATTCGCTGTCGAAGGAGATGGCGCCGCTCGGCGTCAAGGTCACCGTTGTGGAGCCGGGCCCGTTCCGCACCGACTGGGCCGGCCGCTCCATGACGCAGACGCAGAGCGCCATCCCGGCCTACGCCGAAACCGTGGCGGCGCGGCTGGCGCAGACCTCGCAGAAGAGCGGCACCCAGGCGGGCGACCCCGTGCGCGCCGGGCAGGCGATGATCGACCTCGTCGGCGAGGTCGATCCGCCGCTCCACCTCGTGCTCGGCGAATGGGGCCACGACGCCGTGGTGAAGAAGCTGAAGGACACGCTGGCCGAGGTCGAGGGCCGGCGCCAAACCGCCCTCGACACGGACTACCCGCCGAACGAGCGCTGATCGCGCCGGAGCACGTGGTAGCGCCCCTCGGCGACGCCGGGGGGCAGCGGCTCGGCGACGAGGCGCGGGTGGGGCAGCGGCGCCCCGCTCACCGCGAAGCCGCCCGGCGCCAGCAGCCGGGCGGCGAGCGCGGGCAGCCAGTCCCGGAGGGCGGCGTCCGCGGCGGCGTCGCCGGTCTCGATGTCGGCATGCACCAGGGCGGCGCAGCCGTCGGGCCAGGCCGCGGCGGTGCCGGGGAGGTCGCCGACGACGAAGTCGTCCGGCGCCGGGCGGGGGCGCACGGCTTCCACCACCACGCTTTCGAAGACCACGATGCGCCGCCCGGGGAAGCGCTCGCGCAGGTGGTCGTAGGTGCGGGCGCTGCCGAGCCCGAACTCCATGACGAGGCCCGGCACGCCGGCGAGCCGGCGCGGCAGAGCGTCGAGGATGTCGCGCTGGGCCGACATGCGGCGGATGAAGGAATCGAGGCGGCTCATGGCCCTCCCGTGAAACGCGTCCGGCGGAACGGCGGCGGATGCCCGTCCCCACCCCCGACAACGGGGCCGGCGGGCGGGACGTTCCCGCGTTGACACCCGGAGCCCGCCCGCGCCATCGTCGCCGCGGAGGTCCCTGCCCATGTCCGACGTCGCGTCCATCGAAGCCCTGGCCGGGGACGTCGCCGAATGGCGGCGCGAGATCCACCGCCACCCCGGCGTCGCCTTCGACGTCGGGCCGACGGCGTCCCTCGTGGCCGGCAAGCTGCGCGCCTTCGGCCTCGACGAGGTGATCGAGGGGGTGGGCCGCACCGGCGTCGTCGGCGTGCTGCGCGGGCGGCGGGCGGGCACCCGCACGGTCGCGCTCCGCGCCGACATGGACGCGCTGCCCATCCACGAGCAGACCAACCTCGGCCACGCGTCGCGCGAGGCGGGGAAGATGCACGCCTGCGGGCACGACGGCCACACCGCCATGCTGCTCGGCGCCGCCAAGCACCTGTCGGACGCGCGCGACTTCGCCGGCACCGCGGTGTTCCTGTTCCAGCCCGCCGAGGAAACCTCCGAAGGCGCCCTCGCCATGATCGAGGACGGGCTGTTCGAGCGCGTGCCGGTGGACGCCGTCTACGGGCTGCACAGCCTGCCGGGCCTGCCGGTGGGCCATTTCGCGACGCGGCCCGGCCCCGTGATGGCTTCGGTGGACCGTTTCGAGATCCGCATCGAGGCGCGGGGCGCCCACGCCGCCATGCCGCACCAGGGCGTCGACGCGGTCTACGTGGCGAGCCAGGTCGTGGTGGCGCTGCAGAGCATCGTGTCGCGCAACCTCGATCCTTTGGAGCCCGCGGTGGTGACGGTCGGCGCCATCCAGGCCGGCGACGCCTTCAACGTCCTGCCCGACACGGCCCGGCTGCTCGGCACCGCGCGGGCCCTGACGGCGGCATCGCGCGACACCATCGAGCGTCGGCTGCGCGAGGTGGCGGAAGGCGTGGCCCGGCTCAACGGCGCCCGGGCCCAGGTGACCTACGACCGCATCTCGCCCGCCACCGTCAACCATCCCGCCGAGGCGGCGATCGCGGCGCGGGTGGCCGAAGGCATCGCGGGGCCGGGCAACGCCGACCCCGCCATGGCGCCGCTGATGATCGGCGAGGACTTCGCGCGCTTCCTCGAGAAGAAGCCCGGCGCCTTCGCGTTCATCGGCAACGGCGACACCGCGGGGCTGCACCACCCCGCCTACGACTTCGACGACCGGGCGATCCCGGCGGGGATCCGCTACTGGGTGGGGCTGGTGGAGGAAGCCTGATGCCGAGGACGTCACCATGAGGCGCATGGCCGACGCTGGTCGGGTGCCGCTGTCCCGTCACGCCTGAACCCCGGCCGACCCGGGATGTTTCCCGAGTCGGCTGGCCCGTGATCCGGCCTGTTCGGCCGGACTGCTTCTGCCCAGCGGCGGCGCGCGTTCGCGCTTGCCGGCCGTCACGACATCTGGACGTCCCAATCTCCGTTCGGCTTGTAGGTGACCACGGCCTGCACGTAGCCGCCCGTGAAGTCGCATAGGGCAGCCTTGGTCGAGGACAAGGTGAAGTCCATCACGGTTCCGGGAACGTAAGATCCAGTCTGGACGTAATATTTCAGGATCGGCTCGCAGTCGACATTGCTTTGAGGTTGGCCGACGACGAAATTCGAGAGGACGATCTGGCTGTTGACCGTCACGGAAGAGCCGACGTTGAAATACTTGGGCGGCTGGTATTTGGCCGTGATGACGCGGAAAGCTCCCTCCTGGACGCCTGCCATGTTGACAGGGGCAGCCAAGCCGAGCGAGTCGCCCGTCGGGTCGTAGGACATCACGGCGGAGTTGTGATTGGCAGGGTTGTTGCCCTTCGCCGTGAGATCGATGGCCTGTTCGGCCGACTCATAGCCGGACGACTGGCCGACCTGAGGCGTAGCCGTCCCTGTTTCCTGTACGGCCGCGTAAAACTGAAGATTGGTCATGAAGGTGATCTCACCTCCCATGTTCGCAGCCTGTAGAGTTCTTTGATAAAGACTGTTCGTATAGACAGTCGGTCCGCCGGTGTAGATCGCCGGCTCTTGGAAAAAGAAAAACTGATTTTGTACGCTCTGGGAGTTTTTGACGATGATCTTGAGAAGAGTAGACATAGATTTCTCCATGATAATGCATTGTCGACGTAACTACGTGACGCAGATTACGCTGCAATACACAAATAAACGATGGCGCCAGATCGCGCGTCCCGACGCTCGTGACGAGTGCCGGCCTGAACGGAAGCTTCGACGCTTCATCGCGCGATGATTGTTTTGTACATAGTAATACAACCATAAGCAAGTGGACTCGGCGGTTTTTTAGCGCGCGGCGCATGGTGCGGCGCCCCGCACCAGGCCGGCCGACGTGGTGCCATGCGCGGCCGAGCCGTACCCGTGGCGCTCACCCGTCGTCCTGGTCTCCGACGAGACCTCGGGCCTGGCCGAGGCCGTGCTGGATCCTGTCGAGGAGTGGCTGGAGCCTCGTCGGGCGGCGAGCGCGGGTCGGGGTGGGTGAAGGGATGCGGCCTCGACCAGCGCCATTCGCCGTCTCGCAGCACAAGCGAGGCCGCCCGGGCAGCAAGGCCGAAGGCAGGACCGTCACCGTCGCGGCCGACGGCGCCGATCTGGCGCCGGGCCATGCCGGACAGTGTGGATCGGCACCTCGTACAATGTCCGCTCGATCGCTTCGCTATGCGGAGAAGGGCTGCGCTCGGGCGCCGCGCGGACAGGTGATCCAGCCCGCGGTTGCTTCAGCCGGAGCTCGCCTCTCGCATCGTTCGCCCTATGACATCTGGACGTCCCAGCTTCCATTCGGGAGATAGGCAATGCTCGCCTGCCTATGGCCGCCGGTGAAGTCGCACAGGGCCGATCGGGCGGAAAGATCATCGAAATCGATCGTCGTCCCGGCGCGGTGTCGTCCAGCCACGACGTGGAAGCGCAGGAGCGGGCGGCATGTGATGCTCGTCTGCGGCCGCGCTGGGACGAAATTGGACAAGACGATCTGCCCATCGACGATCAAGGCTGCTCCGACGTTGAAGTGCTTGGGGGGGCTGTCGAAGGACGGCACGACGACCTGAAAGCATCCAGCGGCTACGCTCGGCAGGTTGTCCGGGATGCTCAATCCGAGGGACCCGCTGTCGGGGTCGTAGAGCATGTCGCTGGCGTTGGACGTCGGCGGAGTGTTGCCCGGCGCCGCGAGGCTGATCGGTTGCACGGCCGTCGAGTATGTGACGATGGTCCCGGGCCGAGGAGCGATGGCATCGGCGTCCTGGACCCCGGCATGATACTGGGGCGTCGCCGCCAGCGTGAGCTGCCCTCCTTGCGCCTTCGGTGGCAGGGCGCTGCTGAACAGGCTGTTCACGTAGACCCTGGGCATGTCGACGTAGGTGCCCGGGTCTTGGAACACCGAGAAATGGTTCTCGACGTTCTGCTCGTTGCGGATATCGATACGGAAAGGAGAGGGCGAACCCGGAAACCTCGGCGTTGCGTCCATGGGCTCCGGCATCGTGTCGCTTCCCTTTCATCGGGCGCCTGATCCAGACGGCGGTGACCGGCCGGCCACCATCGCATCCGTTCCGTCGATCTTCGGTCGGACCGGCTGCTCGCGAGCCAGCGAAGTCCGGCCTCGGTGCTGGGGACTACCCTTGATAGGCGTATCTTAGTTCTATTACAACCGGATTCGACGGTGTTCCGGCACGGCAAGCGGTCGGTCGCCCGCCGCCGTCCGCGAAGGCTCGATGACCGACGCGAGGGGCCGTCCGGGCTGCCGGCGCTCACCTGCTGGCCCTTCCGCCCTGCGATCCCGACCCGAATTCCGGCGGAATGGCCGTCACCAAGCGCGAGACACGGCTCCGAAAGGCGATTATATACCTTGCGAACCACGCACGCGATCGCTACCCTGGGTCAGCGTTTAGGAATCGATTCAGGGCCGCAAAACGATGTCAGGGACAGGGCTAGCGATCGTCGAATGCCGCTGGTGGGAACATGGCAATGACTCCGTACGTCCACTTTTTGAGACGCTTGCCGGCATCGTAGAGGATAATCCTCATGACGTCCGGTATGATATGTTTGCGGATCGATCCTCACTTGAGGCTATTATAGGGACAGTAGCGGACGCTGAGCATTATCATACGCTCTACATTGCATCGCACGGCAACCAATCGGAGTTGGGTGGAGTCGGAGGAGCCCGTATTTCCAGAACTGAGCTAAGAAATGCGTTTCGCAATAAAAATACTGACGGTAACATTATTGGTATTTACTTTGGAAGCTGTCTGATCGGCAATGTGGACAATGCCGCATTCTTCTTAGAGGGTACTAATTTGATGTGGATAGCAGGATATAAAGAATCTGTTGATTGGATCGACTCTTCCGCAATCGACATGATTTTTTGGTCGAAATATCTGCACGAAAGGAAAAGAAACAGGTCAAGACGTAGGAATAAGAAGTCGGAAATCGACATGGTTCTTCATGCCTCAAAAGAAATGAAGAACTTGGTTCCAAACGTGTTTACTCAAATGGGTTTCAACATATATCAGCGCAGCGCTGCGGGCTCGATAGTTGGTGTTTGGTAGAATGCTCATTGAAGACTTACAGTCGACTGTGATATTTATGCTGCTAAGGAGGATTGCTACGAATATTTATTGGTCACCGAACCCATGGGGAACTGGATCCGTCCATCCCTCCGGTTCTTGGCCGCTGAGCCACGCTGCAGCCATCGCTCGATTGGGGTTACCCTCATCTTTAAGGACAAGCGGAACCAAAGCGTCCGGAACGACAAACCAAGTTGGGTAAGACCTGGAAACAGGATTTCCTCGGGATGGTCCGGGACCTCCGTTCCATCGAATGAGCATCGCTCGCGAGCCGTCCCAGTAGGCTACGGCCAGAGACCAATCGGTATGCCAGTAAATCACTTTCAGCCAGGGCGCGCCGATTGTCGGATTTTCAAGCCTCGGCGCAGGATACAATGCCGTCCATGGATTGACCGCCATAGCATTACTTCCTTTTTAGAGCCTTGAGATCCGTGCCTTTGGTCGGCGGAGCTTTCGCCACCTTCTTCACCGCAGCCTCAAAGGCGTCCGGGGACTCGTCACAGCCGAGTTCGCGGGCGGTCGCCTCGAAGGCTGCGCGCTGCTGCTCTGGCGTCATCTTCGGGGACTTGAGTTCGTTTGCCATGCCCTCACCCAAACGTCTGCGGCTTACAAAACGCGTTTCGCTAACTCGTTGAGAGAAAACGATTATTTCTTCGGATTGGCAAGCAGCGGCCAACCAATTACATAAACTAGGCATACCACGGCACATACCTTGCGTTGCGTTTTGCCTGATCTTCGTCAAGAGGACGAATCCTACCCAGGTCGATACTTTCTCTAATAACAATAGATACCTGTGGATATTGCTTATCACTAACGCCGAGACGACTTCTCAAACTCGCATTACTCATCGTAGATCCATTCTCGTATTTAAGCGCGGCATGCTGATAACACGCACGAATACGATCTTCGCGAGACATTTCTGCAAACGACCTCTGACCAAATATTGTCACAACGGTAGATGCTTCGACGTCTTGAAAAGTTGGTGCCGGAAGGGCATAAGCTTCGATTGCATCTAACGCCCTGTCTATCCCGCTTCCGCGCTGCTCACAAAGTCCCATCCTGTTCATGAGATCGGCAAGTCTCTTATTCCTTGATTTCGGCGGAGCATCAATAAAACGATCAGTTGAGACGAGCGGCAACCCTGGATTGGTAAGCCGCACTTTATCGGTAAATATCTCCACACGAGGCCGGTCGGTTTGAGACATAAAGTCCTGATGTATTAGTGCGTTGGCTAGGATCTCTCTGACTGTTATTTCTGGTACTGCGTGCGTTTTTGTTCTGACACCCTTTATCATCTCCTCCTTTGATGCGATCTTGCCCATGATAAAATCAAGTAGGCGAGAAAACGCTATTCCATATCCATAACTTCCGGTTTGATCATCGATGGCATGGAGTTTATCAGTGCCCTTATATGTTATAACTCTTGGTGCTTTAGTGGCTAGTAAGGGAAATTCCGAAATTTCCTTAGCCGCTATAATAGCTAAAAGGTTAGTCGCGTCAAATCTGTTCTGGCTGTCGTCAAGAATCAATCCCTCCATTAAGAGCTGATCGATGACATTAGATATCTGTTTCTTGTTGGGATTTAATGAGATAATAAGCTTCTCGCAATGAAATCTCTCCTTGATTTCCTCAGCAGTAACATGTGAAAGTGCCGACCCTTCTTCAAAAGAATAACGCGATGTTATAGCCCACAGGGCACGCTCGCGCTCGGAGTAATCCCGTAAATGCTGCTGTACAGAGTCAACTCTGATGTATTCTTCATTTTTGAATCGTACAGGGCTAATGTATCCCGGATCGATAACTATGATTTCGATATGATGGCTATCGACTTCAAATTCGATGAAATCGATACTGATACGGGGATGAATATGTCGAGCCAGCCAATGTTCAAACAACTGGCTTCCTACTGTCTTCTTTTTTAATCGAATATCTGTTCCAACAATCTTGTGTGTGTCATTCTCGACACCAAAAACCAGATAGGCAGTCTTCTTGTGATCTAACATAGCAGAATTAGCGAGACCGGACACATACTGTCCGGTCTCGTCTGCCTCAAACCGGTTGCTCTTAAACTCAAGCCAGCCTTTCTCTGATGATTCCTGACAGAGGCTAAGGAGGAGCGCGCGGGGATCTACGACAGTCATGGTTTTATCGTTCTTTAGGATTGCGTCTCGTGAGACATTCGATAGGTCAACCGCTTTCCAACGATGCCCTTCAACGCCGTCTCGGTCCGCTCGATGTCGCCGCAGCCCAGCGCGACCCGGTGATTGTACCGAAAATCGAACTCGGCAACGTAGCGATGCAGGTGCTTCTCGGCGCAATGCTGATAGACGCCCTTCATGCCGCGCTTGAAGATGCTGTAATAGTCCTCGACGGTGTTCGTGTGGACCTCGCCGCGGACGTACTCCTTGGCGCTGTGGACCGTGAAATCGTGGGAGGCGAAGTGATCTCCGAGCTTGCCGTACTGGCCGGCCTCGTCGGTCATGATCGCGGTCTCCTTGGCGATGTTCGCGCGAAGGATCGGCACGAGCTGCGCAGCCGCGACGCCCTGGACGTGGAAGGACCGCACGGTGCCGCCACGCTCGACCAGGGACAGGATCGCATGCTTGTGGGCGTAGACCCGGCGCTTGGTGGCGCCCTCTTTGACGCCGATAAAGGTCTCGTCGACCTCGACGATCTCGCCCTCGCCACCCATCGGGTACAGGTCGCCAGAGCGCAGCGCCTCGCGGATGCGGTGCGTCAGGAACCACGCGCTCTTGTAGGTGATGCCGAGGGTACGGTGGATCTGGTGGGAGCTGCAGCCCTTCTTGGAGGCGCACAGGAGATAGACCGCCTGGAGCATCTTGTTCAGCGGGATCTTGGCACACTCAAAGACCGTGCCGACCTTCACGGTGAACTGCTTGCGGCAGTCGGAGCACTTGCGCAGGCCGACGCGGGTTTTGCGCAGATCGTAGTGCTTGCCGCTCAAGGAGCCGCAGTGAGGGCACACCGGACCCTCGGGCCACAGAAGGCGCTCGACCTCCGCGAAGGCGGCGGCTTCGTCGTGGAAGTGAGGGGCGGACAGGGCGGACATGGGCTTGGCTCCGATGTCCAGACCCTACCCCGGACCGCTGTGGTTCGCAAGGTATATAATCGCCCTCCGAAAAGCCGACGGCCGCACGGTGGAGGCGGCCTGACGCGAGGTCGGCACCTTGTTGGGCTTGGTCCTTCCCGAGCGGGCGCACCACCTCCATCGGTCGTGGAAATCGACTTCGCGCGCTTCTTCGAGAAGAAGCCCGGCGCCTTCGCGTTCATCGGCAACGGCGACACCGCGGGGCTCCACCACCCCGCCTGCGACTTCCACGACCGGGCCATCCCGGCGGGGATCCGCTATTGGGTGGGGCTGGTGGAGGAAGCCTGACGGCAGGGCCGACCGCCGCCTCCGGCCGCGGCGCGCGGCCGCTCCCCTCAGCCCCGTCCGGCCTTGCGGAACGGCACCACGGCGGCGAAACTGTCCCGAGCGGGTGCGGGGACGTCGCCTCTCCGCGGGGCTGCCGCGGCCCGATCCGCCCCGTCGACGTGGAATCGCGCGATCAGTCGCGACAGCTCGTCCGCTTCCCGCGTCAGCGCGTGGCTCGTCGCCGTGGTGTCGACCACCATGGCGGCATTCTGCTGGGTGATCCGGTCCATCTGGCTCACCGCCGCATTGACCTGGTCGAGGCCGTCGGCCTGCTCGTGGGTCGAGGCGGAGATCGCGCCCACGGCCGCATCGATGTCGGACACCTGAGCCACGATCCGCTCCAACACGGCCCCCGTCCGGCTCACCAGGGCGACGCCGTCGCCGACCTGCGCGCGTGAGGCCGAGATCAGCCCCTTGATCTCCTTCGCGGCCTCGGCCGAGCGCTGCGCCAGCGCCCGAACCTCGGAGGCCACGACCGCGAAGCCCCGGCCGGCGTCCCCGGCGCGCGCGGCCTCGACGCCGGCGTTCAGCGCCAGGAGGTTGGTCTGGAAGGCGATCTCGTCGATCGTGCCGATGATCTGGCCGATGCGGCCGGACGAGGCCTCGATGCCCCCCATGGCGGCGATGGCCTGGCGCATGACCTCGCCGGACTGCTCGGCGTCGCACCGGGTCTGCCCCACGGCGGCGCGGGCCTGCCGGGCGCCTTCGGCGGTGCGGCGCACCGTGGCGGTGATCTCGCCCAGCGCGGCTGCGGTCTCTTCCAGGCTCGCGGCCTGCTGCTCGGCCCGCCGCGACAGGTCGTCGGCGTTGGACGCGACCTCGGCCGCCCCGGCCCGGACCGTTTCGGAGATGGTCGCCGCGAGGACCACCGTGCTCTGCAGTTGCCCCAGCGCGGCGTTGTAGTCGTCGCGCAGGCTGCCGTATTCGCCCGGGAGCTGCCGGTCGATGCGGTGGACCAGGTCGCAACGCGCGAGGAGGCCGATGGCGGTGCCGAAGGAGTCCCGCACGAGGGACCGCTCCTCCGTGCGGGCCTCGGACTGGACGACGATGGACCGGCCCTGGGCGGCCGTTTCGGCGGCGCGGGCCGCCTCGGCCGTCGCCAACGAGGCCCGGGCATCCCCCATGGCCGCCTCGGCCGAGGCGAGCGAGCGCTCGGACACCTGGAACATCGCGCCGATGCTGGCGGTGACTGCGATCAGCACCCCGGCTTCAACCGCCAGGATGACGGCGTGGAGGACGACGCGGTCGAGGCTCGACGAGCCGAACACCAGGGATGGGACCGCGTAGCTCAGGGCGAGGTGGTGGACCGCCACGGTGGCGGCGGCTGCGAGGATCACGCGCCAATCGTTGTAGACGACGAGGAGCGCCAGCGCGGCGAAGTAGGCCATGTGGAGGTCGACCTGCCAGGCACCGCCGTCGGCGACCAGCAGAGAGATCTGCGCCATCAGGACGACGCCGGACAGGGATCGGCTGAAGGCGGTCGAGCCCGCAAACCACCAGGCGGCCGTCGCCGGGGCGGCGCAGGCCGCGGCGGCGATCACGGCCCACGGCGTTTCGGTGCCCTGCAGCCAGCCGATGGCCGCCACGACGGGCACCAGCAGCCAGATCAAGCCGACGATCAGGTGGCCGGCGACCCGGCGCTGCGTCGCGATGCTGTCGAACGGGAAGGTCATGGCAGACGTCCGGCTTGGGGGAGACCGCAGATCGCGAAGGACCGCGCGTCGAGGGTGAGGAGGGCGCCCGAGCGCCGGAGGCGGAGCGCGAGACCGGCGGCATCGCCGCGCACGATCACCACCGAGCGCCACGCGCCCATCCCCGCGACGCTTCCGGCGCCGGCCGCCGCGGCGGCGGCCCGGGCCGGGCTCCACCACGGCGGGAAGACCGCCGCGATCTGGTCCACGCGGGGAGCCGCCGACAGGAGCGCGAGCAGGAGCGTGGATGCTATGGCCACGCCGATGGCGCAGGCGGAGGTCATCGAACGAACCAACCTTTCGGTGCGTCGCGTTCCGGACGCGGGCCGAACTTCAACCGAAATGGTTTAAACGGGATTACCGGCGCTGCGTCGATCCGTTGTATTCGAAGGGGCGGCGATCCCTCGTCGGCCGTCGAGGGCCCCGGGGTGGACATCTCCCGAGCGCTTCGGCGCCGCCCGGCGGCGGCGATAAGGCCCCCCCGGCCGGGCATCCGGCATCGGCGGCGGACCGCCGGTTCCGTTTTGTTAACCATATTCGCTCATTCTCCGGCCCAATCGGGGGAATCCGGATGATTCTGAAGCTCGCGGTCATCTCATCGTGCGTCGTCCTCGCGGGCTGCGCCACCGCGCCGGAGTCGAGCGCCGTCGCGACCTGCACGGACCTCATCTCGAGCGGCGGCGGCGTCCTGAAATATTGCCAAACGGGGAACAGGATCGACGCGACGGAAACGGGGGTCGATCCCCGGGCCGAACCGCCCGCCGCCAAGACCGTCGACGACCTCGAAGTGCTGCAAGGCTTGCAGAAGCAGATCGGCCTGAGTCCCCGGCTCGCGGCCTCCCGCAGGCTCGTGGCCCGCGCCTGCGTGGTGGACGGCGTCGATTACCTCACGGTGTCGGTGAAGGACCTGAAGCGCATCCTGGGCACCACCGCCACCGCCGAGGCCCCTCGCGCGCCCGCTTCACGGCGGGTCGACGTCGCGGCTCCCGCCGCGTCCGGTCCGGAACCGCAGACGTGAGGCAGCGCCGAACCGAGCGTCACACGAGCGGCGCGCCGGAAGACGAGCCTCCCCGCGCGCCGATGTCGTTGAAGCGTCGCGGTTCGAGCGCGTCGCGATGCGGGAGCGGGCTGGTCCGAGCGCCGCGCCCGCCCGTGATCCGCGAGCCGGCCCGTTCGGCCCGATCCCGGGTCAGTCCAGGCAGACGCCGCTGGTCGACAGGGACTGCCATTCCGGCGTGACGAGCCGCTGCGTCTGCAGGTAGACGTCCGGGCTCCGGCCGATCGTCACGGTGCTCCCATCGGCGCTGGCGACCGACGTTTCGGCGCCGCCCTTGAGCCTCTTCGCGCGATCGTTGACGACGTAGTGCGCCTGGTGATGGCAGACGTAATAGGTCGTCGTGGGGTTCGGTGCCCGGTAGTCGTAGGTGTCCGCCCAGGAGGCGTTGCTCGCCGCGACCGACAGGAGGGCGCCGGCGGCAAGTACGATGTTCTTCATGATCATGACCTTTCAAGTGTGAGGCGCTCGGCGAGGAGCGCAGGATGTGGCGATGGTTCTAGTCTTTGATGGAGTACCCCAGTCGAGTCAGGCACACCTTGACCTTTTTGTCCCTTTCCAGGGCCAGATCTCCGGATTTATAGCGGAGATCCAGCGTCTTTCCGGGGGTGACCTGGCTCAATTCCCGCCTCAAGGCGGCGACGTCATCCGTCGCGCGATCGGAGCCGAGGACGAGGGCGGCTTCGTTTTGGCACCGCTGGAGATCGCCGTGATAGGCGAGCACAGTCCGTGCCGTGGTCACCGTGGGAGTGGACAGGCGAGGGACTCCGGGGCCCATCGTGGCAAGCTGGGGCGTATCCTGTCGCGGGCTCCTGGTCACCAGGTCTGATTCCGTCGCCGCATAGCAGGACGCCAGACCGAACGACATGATGATCAGATAGAATATTCTCACATTGGCACCCTCCGTCGCTCCGTCGATCTCGTCTGAGACGCCGACTTCCGTTCGGCAAATTGTTATTGTCAGAAATAATTATTGCGATACATCAGGCAGCATTATCTTAGTTAACTGTCTGTGGAATGTTCCAGATTCTTATTTTTATACTTCTTGCCCTGAATTGCCATGGTAAGGCGTACCATCGCGAGGCGCATCACCCGATTGGGGGATGCGGCGCGGAGTTTCGAGAAAAGCGGCGATATCGCGGAGCGATCGGGGCGAAATCTCGTTCACCGGCCGTCCCCACCGACGGCGGTCCGTCGTGAGGTCCCGCCTCCACCTCCCTCGTCCCGAGCCTGTCGAAGGACGACATGGCCCTGCGGGCCGGCTCAGGACGGGTGAGGAAGAGCCGCCGTCGGTGTCACCGGCCGCTCCCTGTCCCGAGGAGCACCAGGCTGACCAGTTCGGACTGTCGCCGCGTCCCCGTCTTCGACAGCACGGCCTTGAGTTGGGTGCGTGCGGTCTCGTAGCTGATGCGATGCCGGTCGGCGATCGCCCGCAGGGAGGAGCCGGCCGCGAGTTCGGTGGCAATGCGGAGTTCGGCAGCCGTGAGCCCGTAGCGGGCGGGCAGCGCCGCCTCCGGCCGTCGGGTCTCGTCGCCCACCGCGTCGAGGAGGACGAGGACGCTCGCCTGCGTGAAGGAATAGCGGCCCCAGTCCCCGAGCGCGATGGCGTCGACCGCGATGCCACGTCCGGCCGCGTGCCTGAGAGCATGGCCGCCCCGGGCGCGGGCCCGCCCAGGGCGGCCCCGGGCTTGGCCCGGGCCAACGCCGCATCGAAGGCCCGCTGGTTGGCCCCGTCCTTGAACCTGATCTCGCGATGCCGCAGTTCGACCAGCGTCCCGAGCATCGCTTCGGCGCGGTCGTTGCAGCGCATCAGGAGGCCGCGCTCGTCCAGAATCAGGGCGGGTTTCGCGATGTGCTCGAACGCGTCCGTCATGCCCGACACCCGGGCGAAGGACAGGGCGTGCGACAGGCTCGCCGCCGTCTGCAGGGGGCGCCGCAGGGTTTTCAGCCGGGCGACCTCGTCGGGCTCGAAGGGCCCCTGCCGGACCGTCCTCTGCAGGGTGAGGAACCAGGCGCTGCCCGCGACGTCGAAGTGGAGTCCGCAGAACCAGCAGCAGCCTTCCGGCCTCAGCAGCTCCTGGTAATAGGAGGACCGGGCCATCTCGTCGCGGGACAGGACGTTCTCGTCCGTCACGGCGCCCGTGCGCAGCGCCGTCTCGATGCCGCGGAAGCGGATGTCGCGGGTGTTCCAGCCTTCCCCGTAATAGCGGGTCATCAGCGGTTCGAGATCGCGGGAGATCGGCGGGACGGGGATCTGGTGAGCCTCGGAGATCAGGATCGCGCCCAGGGCTCTCGCCTGCCGGCCGATGCCGTGCAGCAGGTCGGGCCAGCGATCCGGTTCGAGCGCCGCCCGCTGGAGATCGTCGTCGAAGGCGTCGAAGGACATCCCAGGTTTCCCGGTCCGATGCGCCGCGACGACGATTCCGGCATCTCTGAACCCCTCGCCGGACATCAATCCTGGGTCGCGAATCGCGCTGCAACGACGGCGATCTTAGGTGAAGCGGCGGGGCTGGACAGCCGGAATTCTTCCGTGCCGCCGCCGAGCGGAAGTCACCCCCACGGGCAGCACGGATGCCGCCACCCCGGCGGAGCTACCGGGTTCGCCCCGCGGCCCGGACGCCGCCGATGTGTCCCGCTTCCCGGAACCACCGCACCGCGTCGGCCAGCGCGTCCGCGTGGGGCCGCGCCGCGTAGCCGAGCTCCGCTTCCGCCTTGGCGGAGGAGAAGAACATCCGGTACTTCGCCATCTTCAGCGCGTCGACGGTCGCGAAGGGCTCGCGCTTCGTGAAGCGGGCCACCAGTTCGGCCGCATAGGCGAGCGGGAAGATGGGGCCGCGCGGCAGTTCGATCGTGGGCGGCTTGCGCCCGACGAGGCCCGCGATGACGCGCAGCATCTCGCCGAGGCTCACGTCCTGGCCCCCGAGGATGTAGCGCTCGCCGACCCGCCCCCGCTTCCACGCCAGCAGGTGGCCCCGCGCCACGTCGTCGACGTGGACGAGGTTCAGCCCCGTGTCGATGTAGGCCGGCATCCTGCCGTTGGCGGCTTCCACCACGATGCGGCCGGTGGGGGTGGGCTTCACGTCGCGCGGGCCGATGGGGGTCGAGGGCAGGACGATCACGGCCGGCAGCCCCTCGGCCACCATGCTCTCCACCAGGCGTTCGGCCAGCACCTTGGATCTCTTGTAGGCCCCGATGGTGGTCTCCGGCGCGTTCGGCGCGGTCTCGTCGACCGGCACGCCGTCCAGCCGCAGCTTCAGGGTGGCGACCGAGGAGGTGTAGACGACGCGCTCGAGCTTGGCGTCCCGCGCCGCCTCCATCACGGCGCGGGTGCCGTCGAGGTTGGCGCGGACGATCTCCTCGGGGTCGGGCGCCCACAGGCGGTAGTCGGCGGCGACGTGGAACAGGTGGCGGCAGCCGTCGAGCGCCCGCGCCACGGAAGCGCGATCGCGGATGTCGCCCTCGGCGACCTCGACGTCGAGGCCCGCCACGTTGGTGCGGGGGCTGGTGGGGCGCAGCAGCACGCGCACGCGCTCGCCCTCGGCCAGGAGCGCGCGCGCCACCGCCGAGCCGACGAAGCCCGACGCGCCGGTGACCAGGATGGGATCGCTCATGGGAGCCTCGCGGAAGATCGGGATCGAAGGGCCACAGGCCCTTCGCGGGCTCCAGGGCTCAGCCGCCGAGCGTGCCCTTGGTGGAGGGGATGCGGTCGCGGGTGCGCTCGTCGACCGACACGGCCTGGCGCATCGCCCGCGCCACGCCCTTGAAGCAGCTTTCCGCGATATGGTGGTCGTTGAGGCCGTAGAGCGTTTCCACGTGCAGCGTCAGGTCGGCGTGCATCGCCAGGGCCTGGAAGAACTCGCGCACGAGCTGCGTGTCGAAGGTGCCGATCTTGCCGGTGCCGAACTCGGTGCGGAACACCAGGAAGGGGCGGCCCGAGAAATCCAGCGCCACCCGGGTCAGGCACTCGTCCATGGCGAGGTGGCAGTCGGCGTAGCGCACGATCCCGCGCTTGTCGCCGAGCGCGCGGCCGATGGCCTGGCCGAGCGCGATGCCGGTGTCCTCCACCGTGTGGTGGTCGTCGATGTGGAGGTCGCCCTGCGCCTCGACCTTGAGGTCGAACAGCGCGTGGCGGGCGATCTGGTCGAGCATGTGGTCGAAGAAGCCGACCCCGGTGCGGATCTCCGCCTGCCCGCTCCCGTCGAGGTCCACCTCGACGCGGATCGCCGTCTCGTTGGTCTTGCGCTCTACCGTGGCCCGCCGCATCGCATCTCGTCCCCTTCGCTCGGCCGCATCAGCGACGGCGGGCGCCAAAATGCAAGCGCGCCGGCGCCCGCCCCTGGGGCGATCCGCCCGCGGAACGCCGCCGCGGCACCGCCGTTGCCGAGCCATGGAGGCCAGCATGGCGATGGACACGGGCGAGACTTTCAAGGCGGCGCTGGCGGGATTCGACCCCGGCCGGCCCGTCGCGGTGCTGTGCCACAACGATGCCGACGGCCTGTCGGCCGGCGCCCTGTTCAAGCGCGCGCTCGGCCGCGCCGGTCACGACGCCGTCGTGCGCGTGGTGGGCCGCGGCGAAAGCGCGTGGTCGGAGGAGATCCGGGCCGAGTTCGCGGGGCGGGAGGTTTCGGGCTTCGTGGTCGGCGACCTCGGCACCCGCGCCGAGGCCGTGCTGCCCGGCCTGCCGACGGTCGTGGTCGACCACCACGTGCCGCGCCGTGCCGCCGAAAGCTTCGGCGACGTGACGGTCCTGTCCGGCTACGCGGAGGATCCGGTGCCGACCACGAGCCTGATGGCCTACCGCTGCGCTTCCGCGCTGGCGCCGTCCGACGACCTCCTGTGGCTCTGCGCCGTGGGGCTCGTCGGCGACCTCGGCGACAAGGCCCCCTTCCCCGAGCTCGCGGCGGCGAAGAAGCTCTACACCGCGACCGCCATCCGGGACGCGGTGTCGCTGATCAACGCGCCCCGCCGCACCGCGACGGGCGACTACGGCCCCGCGCTCGACCTCCTGCTCGCCGCCGACAGCCCGAAGGACCTGCTCAGCGGCCGCCACCCCGGCCTCGACGCGCTTCACGCCGCGCGCGAGGAGGTGAAGGCCGCGACGGAGGCCGCGAAGAAGATCGCCCCCAGGATGTTCGGCGACTTCGCCCTGATCGAGATGGATTCCGGCTGCCAGATCCACCCGCTGATCGCCCAAACCTGGCGCATGCGCCTCAAGGACAAGGTGGTGCTGGCGGCGAACCACGGCTACCGGGTGGGCTGGGTGCATTTCGCCGCCCGCACCGCCCTGCCCCGCAACCTCATCGCGCTCCTGCGCGAGGTCGCGCCACCCGGCGCCGACGACAATTACGGCGGCGGCCACGAGCAGGCC
The DNA here is from genome assembly GCF_004137685.1 of Lichenibacterium minor. Classification (GTDB taxonomy): domain Bacteria; phylum Pseudomonadota; class Alphaproteobacteria; order Rhizobiales; family Beijerinckiaceae; genus Lichenihabitans; species Lichenihabitans minor. Next base: position 90,956 of record NZ_QYBB01000020.1, read on the forward strand.
AGCGGCGGGGCGCTGCGGCTGGACGATTGGGCGGTGTTCCTGAGGAACATCGGGGCCGCGTGACGCGCTCCGTCGCGACAGCCCGCAACTGAGGACCCCTCAACTTGCGTGAAGGCTCACATGCGCGTGTGGGATGATGGAATGTCCATCGTCATCGCTCTGGCTCGGGTGACAAGGATCGACCTCGATCGCGCTTGAAGGAGGCCACGGTCGCGCCCGCCACGATCAGCAGCGCCGCCGTGACCAAGCCCGGGCTCGCCGACGTCGAACCGGCCACGACAAGCAGCAGCGTTGAAAGGAGGGGGGCGAAGTAGGACAGCGCGCCGAGAATCGGAACGTGGCCGTGCTTGGTGGCGTAGTCCCAGGCAAAGAACGCAGCGCCAGCCGGTCCCAAGCCGAGCAGGACGATGCTGACCCATGCGCTGGCTGTCGGCGGGACGGTCGGTTCGGCCATCAGGTGCACGAGGAGGCCCGCGACCGCCACCAAACCGCACACCCCCCCGATCATGTCGCTCGGGATATTGCGAAACCGCCGGTTCAGGACCGAATAGGCCGCCCAGACGATGGCACATCCGGCTGCGGCCAGGTAGCCGTCGACATGACCTTCGTCGACGGGCGACTGCGTCCGGTCGAGGATGACGAACGCTGAGCCGATAAAGCCTGAAGTTGCACCCACGAAGTGGCGCGGGAGCATCGTGCTGCGATCCATCACCGCAGAAAAAAGCACCATCAGCATAGGCCAGAGATAGGCGATCAGACTGGCCTTGGCGGCCGGAGCGCGGCTCAACGCATAGAAGTACAGTGCGTGATAAACGAAGATTCCGGAAAAGCTGAAAATCCACGCTGATTTCGGCTGTTTCCACGCGGAGAAGGTTTTTCGCCCCCGGAACGCGAGCACAGGAACACTGGACGCGAAAGCGACGGCAAAGGTGAGAAAGAGGAGTTCGAAGGGCGGGACGGATTCGCTCGATCTCGTCAGCAGCGCGAGTGCAGACCAGAGCACGATCGCCATCACCCCGAGGGCGGTCGCCCAGGCTTTCGGACCGCTGGTGCGGGGATCGCCGACACCTGGACGCAGGGTTCGTTTTTGGACAGTTTTCACGAGCAAGGCGAGTCCCGATGGCGACCTCAGTCCCCACGACTCTCTCCCAGGCCGTCCGCCTGATGATTGATCAAGCTCGCATTCGCTTGGAGCGTTTCCGCAAACTGCAGCGAAGGCTCAGCCCATCCGAGCTTTGCGAAACCGCGCCGGCGTGGTGCCATGGAGCCTTCGGATCCATCGTGTCATGGCACTCTGGTCAGCGAAGCCCGTGCGCAAAGCGATCTCGGAGATCGGCGTGTCCGTGTCTTGCAGGAGGGCGAGGGCTCGCTTGACCCGCCTTTCCATGAGGTAAGCATGAGGCGTGATCCCGCGCGAGGCGTGGAAAAGCGACAACAGCCTTCGCTCGCTCACGCCGGCCTGCCGGGCGATCTCCGGCACGAGCACAGGCTCGGCCAAGTGCGCTTCGATGAAACCGCAGGCTTTGGACATGGCTCGGGTATCCGGGCGAGCTGATACCGGTGCGTCGAACGTCGTGTCGGCGATGAGCAATCGCGTCCAATCCGGGGAGATATGGGCTGCATCTCCGCGAGAGCACCAATATAGCGCGTAGTCGATGAGGTGCCGTAGATGCGGACTGACCGAAAAGAACGGCGACCCAGAAAACTCCAGCAAGTCGACGATTGCGACATCCTCATCGTCATCGCGGTCGACTACGACGTCTAGAACGAGGAATCGACTATCCACCGAACTGCGAAAGCGGTGCAGGGGTAATTGCTCACGAGGTCGTGCTGCCGTTCAGGCCGGCACGGCGATTGGCTGGCCTCGCAGCGTGAGGCGGATGGCA
>NZ_QYBB01000021.1 GCF_004137685.1 Lichenibacterium minor
AAGCTCCATTCGACCAACCCGATCGAACGGCTGAACAAGGAGGTGAAGCGCCGCGCCGACGTCGTCGGCATCTTCCCTAACGAGGACTCGATCAAGCGGCTTGTCGGAGCCATCCTGCTCGAACAGAACGACGAGTGGCAGCTCCAGCACCGCTACATGACGCTCGAAACTATGGCCGGCCGCACCGACGAGCCGGCGACCTTGACCCACATCGCAGCCTGAGACCCGTCAGGAGCCGCGGTGAGCACCAGACCAAACTCCACCACCTTGACGGACGTGATCGAGGCAGTCCACCACCGCGCCCTCGTAATAGCGCGTCCCGTCCAGCGTGTAGGGGCCGTAGATGAAGGGAAACGCCAGGGCGGCGCGGAAGTGGTCGGCGGTGATGACCTCCTTGGAGAAATCGTCGATCCTTTGCGCGTCGATGTTGTAGGCGTTCATGTAGAAATACGGCGCGATCGCCTTCAAGCGGTCGAAGTCGATGATCGCTTCGGCGAAGGGCGGGGGCGCGCAGAGCCCGAGGCTGCCGGCGCCGAGGCCGCTGGGCGTCAGCGCCGCGAGGACGAAGGCCTGCAGGTCGGACCAGATCGCGTAGGGCGCGGCCGTCTCGTAGAGGCGCGCGTCCGTGCGCAGGAAGGGGTTCGCCGCCACCGCGGCCCGCCACAGGTCGGCGACGGGGCCGGGCTTGTTGAACACCTTGTAGTTGACCGGGAACCAGCGGTAGATCGAATCGGCCACGCTCATGGTCGTGACGGCCCGCAGGGCGTCGGCCGGCGCGGCCCCCTTCGGGGCCAGCCACAGCAGGCCCGCCAAGGCCCCCGCGCCCGAGGTCGACACGACGTCGAAGGTGATGCCCCGCTCGGAGAAGGCCGCCAGCGCCCCCGCCATCAGGGCCATGTTGGGCGCACCGCCGCCCAGCACGATGGCGGTGCGCGACGCGGTCTCGGCCTGCTCGGCGTTGACGGCGCTCTTGTGCTGCCGGTTGCGGCGGAACGCGCCGCGGTCGATGCGCGGGGCGGACATCCCGGCTGCGGGCGAGGTTCCAGCCATGCAACCCTCCATGTCGATCCGGGACCGGGGACGACAAACTGACGGTAGCATTCAGACGCGTGAGCGTCGAGGCGTTTCAGGGCGGCAACGGTCGCCGCGGCCACGGGATCGCCCCGCGACTCGGAAGGGCCCAGGCCCGCCGCCGCGACGGCCCGCCGCCCTCGCCCGGCGGGATGCGGATCACCCGTCCAGCGGCAGGATCTTGCCCGGGTTCATGATGTCCAGCGGATCGATGGCCGCCTTGACGGCGCGCATCATCGCCAGCGCGGCCGGCGGGTGCTCCTCGGCGAGGTAGCCCGCCTTCCCCTGCCCGACGCCGTGCTCGCCGGTGCACGTCCCCTCCATGGCCAGGGCGCGGCGCACCAGCCGGTCCAGGAACGCGTCGACGCGGGCCATCTCGTCCGCGTCGGCATCGTCGAACAGCAGGCCGAGGTGGAAGTTGCCGTCCCCGACATGGCCGACGATCGGCGCCACCAGGCCCGTGGCGGCGATGTCGGCCTGGGTGGCGGAAACGCAGTCCGCCAGGCGCGAGATCGGCACGCACAGGTCGGTCGAGATGATCTTGGCCCCGGGCCGCAGCGTGAAGCTCGCCCAATAAACGTCGTGGCGCGCCTGCCACAGGCGCGACCGGTCCTCGGGCCGCGTCGCCCAGTCGAAGGGGCCGCCGCCGAGCTCCTCCGCGATGGCGCCGAAGCTTTCCACCTGCTCGGCCACGCCCGCCGGCGTGCCGGTGAACTCGACGAAGAGCATCGGCGTTTCGGGCAGGCCGAGCTTCGAATACAGGTTGCAGGCGCGAACCTGCAGGGCGTCGAGCAGCTCGATCCGCGCCACCGGGATGCCGGACTGGACCGTGAGGATCGTCGCGTCGCAGGCCGCCTTCACGCTGGGGAAGGGGCACACGCCGGCCGCCGTGGCCTCGGGGATGCCGCTGAGCTTCAGCGTGATCCCGGTGATCACCCCCAGCGTCCCCTCTGAGCCGACCATCAGCCGCGTGAGGTCGTAGCCGGCGGAGGACTTCTTGGCGCGCCGCGCCGTCTGCATCACGTCGCCCTGCGGGGTGACGATCTCCAGCGCCAGGACGTTGTCCTTCATGGTGCCGTAGCGCACCGCGCTCGTGCCCGAAGCGCGCGTCGCCGCCATGCCGCCGAGCGACGCGTCGGCGCCGGGGTCGATGGGGAAGAACAGCCCGTGGTCGCGCAGGTGCAGGTTCAGCGCCTTGCGGGTGACGCCGGGCTCCACCACGCAGTCGAGGTCCTCGGCGTGCACGGCGAGCACCCGGTTCATGCCCGACGTGTCGATCGAGATGCCGCCGAAGGGCGCGTTGACGTGCCCTTCCAGGGACGTGCCGGTGCCGTAGGGGATGACCGGCACGCGGTGCCGGGCGCAGAGCGTCACCACTTCGGCGACTTCGGCGGTGGTGCGGGGGAACACCACGCCGTCGGGCGCTTCGAGCCGGATCTGGGTCCGGGTGTGGCCGTGCTGGTCGAGCACGGAGCGGTTGCGCGAGAAGCGGTCCCCGAACCGTTCAGCGAGGGCGCCCAGCACCGTTTCGAGCGCCGCCGCCGGGGGGCGGCGGGCCTGCAGGGCTGCGGCGCGCGCGTCGTCGTGGATCAGCATGGCCCGCTTCCTCCCGTCGTCCCGGGCCCGCGCCCGGTTCTGCTCGGCATCCTCGGCGGCGCCCCCGGGGCGACCGCCGCGGAACCCCTTCGACGCGCCGCCCCAGGCCCCGGCGAAGGGCCGGGGCCCTTCGCGGTCCCTTCAGTTTTCGCGCCGCAGCCGAACGAGGTTGAACAGGCCGAACGGGCGGATGCGCCGCCGCTCGACGAGCAGCATCCCGGGCGTCGCCCGGATCCAGTCGCCCAGCACCGCGAAGGGGAACTGCGGGTGCCAGCCGAGCGACGCCGAGCGCTTGCCGAGCCAGCCCTCCACCGCCGCCACCGGCCCGCGGTCGGCGCCGAAATGGTTGACCAGCACGATCTCGCCCCCCGGCCGCACCACGCGGCGCACCTCGTCCATCATGCGGTGCGGCTCCGGCACCACGGTGAGGACGTAGGGCACGACCGCGGCGTCGAAGCACCCGTCCGGGAAGGCGAGCCGCGTGGCGTCCATCACCAGGAGCCCCTCGACGTGGCCGAGCTTCTCGCGCACCACACGGCGCTGCGCCCCGCGCAGCATGGGCTCGGACAGGTCGATGCCGGTGATCCGCGTGCGGGAATCGAACATGGGCAGTTCGAGCCCCGTCCCCACCCCGATGTCGACGATGCGGCCGCCCGGGCCCGCGGCCCGGCTGGCGGCCTCGGCGGCGGCGGTCCGCCCCGCGCGCATCACGGCCGCGAAGGCGAGGTCGTAGACCGGGGCCCAGCGCCCGTAGGCCTCGACCACCTGCCCGGCCTCCGTGATGGCGGCCTTGTCCCTCGATCGTTCGGCGACGGTCACGCGACGGCCCTCGTTTCGCTGTCGGCCGCCGACACGGTGGCGCGCACGACGCCGCCGCCGAGCACGCGGGCCCCGTCGTCGGTGCCGTCGTAGAACACGCAGGCCTGCCCCGGCGACACGCCGCCTTCGGGCTCGGCGAGCTCGACGCGGGCCGCGTCGGCGGTCCCGCGCAGCACGGCGGCGACCGGCGGGCGCGTCGACCGCAGGCGCACCGCCACGCGGGCTCCGTCCGCATAGGCGCCGTCGCCGATCCAGTTCACGTCCCGCAGCGACACCGCGGCGGTGCCGAGCGCCGCCCGGGGCCCGACGACCACGCGCCCCCGCGCCGCATCGAGCCGCACGACGAACAGCGGCTCGCCGTTGCCCGCGGTGGATTCGGCGAGGCCGAGCCCGCGCCGCTGGCCGACCGTGTAGTTCATGATGCCGCCGTGCCGCCCGAGCACGCGCCCGCGCAGGTCGACGATCTCGCCCCCCTGCCCGGCTTCGGGCCGCAGCTTGGCGATGAGGTCGGTGTAGCGCCCCGTCGGCACGAAGCAGATGTCCTGGCTGTCGGCCTTCTCGGCGACGTCCAGGCCGAAGCCGCGGGCGAGGTCGCGCGTTTCGGCCTTGGTCAGGCCGCCGAGCGGGAAGCGCAGGACGTCGAGCTGGGCCTGGGTGGTGGCGTAAAGGAAATAGCTCTGGTCCCGGTCGCGCTCGTGCGCCCGGTACAGCGCCCGCCGCCCGCCGCCGACGGCGCGCGACGACACGTAATGCCCGGTCGCCATGGCGTCGGCGCCGAGGTCCAGCGCGGTGTCGAGCAGGTCGGCGAACTTGACGTGCTGGTTGCAGCTCACGCAGGGGATCGGCGTTTCCCCCGCGAGATAGCTGTCGGCGAAGGGCGCGATCACCTTCTCGCGGAAGCGGCTCTCGTAATCGAGCACGTAATGGGGGATGTCGAGCCGCGCCGCGACCGCGCGGGCATCGTGGATGTCCCGCCCGGCGCAGCAGCTCTTGGCCTTGGCGCCCGTCGCCGTGCCGTGGTCGTAGAGCTGCAGCGTGATGCCGACGACGTCGTACCCGTCGCGCTTCAGCAGCGCCGCGACCACCGACGAATCCACGCCGCCCGACATCGCCACCACGACCCGCGTTTCGGAGGGCGGCTTGGCGAGGTCGAGCGAGTTGGGGGCTAAAGTGTGATGCATCGGCAACAGCGGCGCGAAACCCTCGAAATCTTCCCGACGGATCTAGCCCCTTCGGCCCCCTTTATCCAGCCCCGCCGAACCTGAACGGAAGCTGGCCGGGCGACTGCGAAACGCCGCCTTTCGCGAGGGGAAAGCCTCGCGCAAGGCAGCGATCCGGCAGGTCTGGCACAGCACGAAAACAGGGCCCTTCACGCCTTCGAAACCAAAAACCTATTGAAATGCAGGGAGTTGAGGTGACCAACTCTTAAGCTGCCGCTTCTAGCTTCGGATCGTTCGCAAGAGTCGAGTTCGCGAGTGACACAATGGTAGACATGCATCGCCCCAGGGCGAAATACGTGATCGGGCCCGACGGCAGCCCCCTCACGATCGCCGACCTCCCCCCACCGTCCACCAAGCGCTGGGTCATCCGGCGCAAGGCCGAGGTGGTGGCGGCGGTGCGCGGCGGCCTGCTGTCGCTGGAGGAAGCCTGCTCGCGCTACACCCTGACGGTGGACGAGTTCCTGTCCTGGCAGATGTCGATCGACCAGCACGGCCTGGCGGGCCTGCGGACCACCCGGATCCAGCACTACCGTCAGTGACGCCCGGCGTTCGAACCGCGCGACAACGCGACGCCGGGCGCATGCGAACCGCCCGGAGGTCGCGCCGAACGCGAAAAAGCCGCCCAGGGGGCGGCTTTACGCGTTGGTCGTCGGTTCCTGCCGCCCGGCCGCCGGGGCCGGGCTCGCCGCGGGTTCAGGCCTGGCGCTGGACCAGCTGCACGCGGGACGGGCCCATGGCGGCGGCCAGGCCGTCGGCGGCGGGGGCCTCGGGGGCGGCCGGCGCGGCGGCGATGTCCATCCACTCCTTGCGGGTGGTCGACACCTCGGTCTCCTTCTTCTTCACGACCTGCGACCGCAGGGCGTTCCAGTGCTGCTCCACCATGGAGGAGATGGCCTGGCTGAGGATGGCGTAGCCGGGGTGGTCGCTGCTGGCGGTCCATTCCACCGTGACGGTGCCGGGATCGGTCACGTCGGCGGGGAACAGCTTCAAGGATTCGAGCTCGTCCAGCCGGTCGGCCAGGGCGCGAAGAAGCGAGGCTTCACTCATCGGGACTCTCCGTCTTGCTCGGGACGCCGCGCGCGGCCTGTCCCGTCCATGCTTGATCCGGGGCGGCGAACCGCCGCCCGGCGTCCCCTGGGGGCCACAGTCGACGAGTCTGACGGGCGGTGGTTGACGAAAGGTTACCGGGACGGCGGGAAATTCGGGGGTGATTCGCCCGAACTGCGGGCCTGTCCGGCCACGCGGCACGGCCCGCGCGGCGAGGAGCCGGCGGGCCGAACGGGGATGCCTTTCGGGACCTGTCCCGCGGTGCGGCGTCAGGCGGCCTGGGATTTCAGGAAGGTGCGGGTGTCGAAGGACGTGACGATCCGGTCGTAGAAGCATTCGAGCCAGTCGCGCGCTTCCCGGGCGTTGCGCTCGGCCGCATCGGCGCGGCGCTCGGCGGCTTCGGCGCGCTGGCGCAGCTCTTCGAGCTTGTTCTCGCCGCCGGCGGCCCGCACCTCCCATTCGCGCGCCTGGGCATAGGCCACCGCGATGTCCTTCTCGGCCCGGTCGGCGACGCCCTTGGCGTAGTCCTCGATCTGCTGGTAGCGCGACTGCATCAGGTCCATCGCCTTGGCGGCGCGGTTGAGCATGTCGAGCGCGGCATCGAGGTCGGGCGGGGTGATGCGGCGCGAATCCGCGGCGCGCCCGCGCTCGGGGGCCTGCTGCGGCGCGGCCGGGGCGGACTGGACCTGGGGGGCCTGGCCCTGGGCGGCCTGGCCCTGGGCGGCCTGGGGCTGCGCCGCCGTCAGCCGGAAGATGTTGTCGAGGTCCTGCCCGACGCTGCGGTCGCCCCGGGCGGCGCCGTCAGTCGTGTCCTGGGTGCGGAGGAACGGGTGATGGGGCGACATGGGGCCTCGCGAATGTCCGAAGGTCTGGTTAACTGATCGTCACTGTCGGGCCGCGTGGTTAACAAAGGGTTTAAGGATCGGCCCGCGGGCTGCGGAATCCCAGGACGGCCCGCCACACCGCGGCGATCACCAGCCAGGTGAACAGCGCCGCCAGCAGGGTGTCGGACAGGAAATGGCCGCCGAACCCCATCCGCAGCAGCCCGGTGGCGGCGGCGTAGGCCAGGGCCGCGGCGAGCGCGGCGGCGCGGAACGGGGGCGCCACCATCAGGGCCGGCGCCACGCTCCAGAACGACGAGGCCCCTTCACCGGACACGAAGGAGCAGTTGCGCGCGCAGTCCCCGCCGGGCAGTCCCACCGGCCGGAACGCATCGCCGCCCCCGAACCGGGCCACCTGCACGGGCCTCGGCCTGTGCCAATGGTCCTTCAGCGCGACGTTGACCAGCAGCCCCGGCCCGAGCGCCAGGCTCAGCGCCAGCACGAGCAGCGCGCGGCCGGTCGGCGCCGGCAGGCGCGAGCCCCGCCGCCGGAGGGCGTGGAGCGCCCCGGCGCCGAGCAGCAGGGCGAAGGGGGCGAGGGAGAACAGCCGGCGGAGCGCTTCGCCGGCGGGCGTCGCGGCGGCGAAGCGCCCGCCTCCCGCGTAGAAGAGCTCCGCCGCCGCGAGGTCGAGCCCGGGCGCGAGCGCGAACAGCGCGACGACCGCCGCCGTCAGCCCGAGCGCCAGCGCCACGCCGCGGTTCGCCACCATGAAGGGGAGCGGCGCATCCCCGGCCCTGATCCTCATCCGTCCCCCCGTTTGCGTCCCCGCCGCCCCGCGACTACAGCGGCGGGGGACCTATAGCGTGAGGGGCGCCGGCGCATGAACCTGTCGACGGAAGAGATCGAGCGCTACGCCCGCCACATCGTGCTGCGGGAGATCGGCGGCCCCGGCCAGGCGCGGCTCAAGGCGGCGCGCGTGCTGGTGGTGGGTGCGGGCGGGCTCGGCGCCCCCGTGCTGCATTACCTCGCCGCCGCCGGCGTGGGCGCGCTCGGCGCGATCGACCACGACCACGTGTCGCTGTCGAACCTGCAGCGCCAGGTGCTGTTCTCCACCCCGGACGTCGGCCGCCCCAAGGTCGAGGCCGCCGCCGAAGCGCTGGCGAAGCTGAACCCGCATGTCGCGCTGGAGCTCCACCCGCACCGCATCACGGCCGACAACGCGGAAGCGCTCGCCGCCGCCTACGACCTCGTGGTCGACGGCTCCGACAACTGGACCACCCGCTACGCCGTGTCGGACGCCTGCTTCCGGGCGGGGCGCCCGCTGGTGACGGGCTCGGTGGGCACCTTCGACGGGTCGGTGACGGTGCTGAAGCCCCACGAGACGGGCCCCGACGGGCGCCCCAACCCGACCTACCGCTGCCTGTTCCCGAGCCCGCCGCCGGAGGGCTCCGTGCCGACCTGCGCCGAGGCCGGCGTGCTCGGGGCGTTGACGGGCCTCGTCGGCTCGCTGATGGCCCTGGAAGCCATCCGCTGCATCGTCCCCTTCGGCGACGGGCTGCTGGGCCGGCTGCTGCTCGTCGACGCGCGCTCGATGCGCTTCGAAACGCTGCGCTACGGCTGGGACCCGGACAACCCGCTGAACGGCGCCGCGGGCGCCTGACCGGCGGGCCAGCCCCCGTCCCGGCTCGCCGAAGCCCGCGCGAAACCCAAGACAGGTCGGCGGCCGTCCCGCGACCCACAGGAGCCACCATGCGAACGCCACCGATCCCCCCCGCCGACATGGACCCGGACCTGCGCGAACTCCACGACGACATGGCCGCCGGGGTGGCGAAGCACCTCAAGGGCTTCGTGTCGACGCGGGCCGACGGCGCGCTGGTCGGCCCCTTCCCGGCGCTGCTGCGCTTTCCCCATTTCGGCGGGCCGGCCTGGGACTACACCAAGGCGCTGATCCACCATTCGACGCTGCCGAAGCCCGCCCACGAGGTCGCCATCCTGGTCACGGGCGCGGCCTTCAACAGCCGCTACGAGCTTTACGCCCACGAGCGCGTCGCCGACGGCGCCGGCCTGTCGCCGAACAAGATCGCCACCATCGCGGCGGGCGGGCGCCCGGCCGACCTGACGGAGGAGGAAGCGGCGGCCTACGACGTCGCGGCGGCGCTCGCCGCCGGCCGGCAACTGCCCGAAAGCACGTACCGGCGCGCCGTCCGGACCTTCGGCGAGGAGGGGACGGGCGAGCTCGTCTACCTCGTGGGCGGCTATTGCCTGGTGTCGGTGCTGCTCAACGCCTTCGACATGTCGGTGCCGGGGCGCGAGGAAGGGCTGCCGACGGACCCGTGACGCGCGGGCCGGGTCGGGGGCGGTCCGGTCGACCGCGGCGCGGTGGACCGTCAGCCGCCGGCGGCGGCCGGCGCCGCGTAGACGCCCACCGGCGCGTTGAGCGCCGTGGCGGGCGTGCCGCCGGCGAGCGCCTCGATCACGATGGCGGCGGAAGCCGCCGCCATGCGCCGCAGGGCCTCATCGGTGGCGCCGCCGAGATGCGGCGTGAAGATCACCCGGTCCGTGGCCGCCAGCGGCCCGCGCGGCGCCTCGTGCGAATACACGTCGAGCCCCGCCGCGGCGACGCGGCCGTCGGCCACCGCTTCCGCCAGCGCGGCCTCGTCCACCAGCCCGGCCCGGGCGGTGTTGACCAGGAGGACGCCGGGCTTGACCCGCGCCAGCGCGGCATGGCCGATCATCCCCCGCGTTTCGTCGCGCATCGGCGTGTGCAGCGACACGAGGTCGGCCTGCGCCAGCCCCTCCTCCAGCGTCGCCACGCGCGGGAAGCCGCCCGTGTCGGCGGCACGGGGCGAGAACACCAGCACCCGCATGCCCAGCGCCGCGTGGAGCATGCGCCCGAGCCCCGCCCCGGTGGCGCCCCAGCCGACGATCAGCGCCGTCTTGCCGCCGAGTTCGGCCGACCTGTGGCGCTCGCGGAAGCCGCGCTTCCCCGCCCGCTCGTCGCGGTCGGCGGCGGGCACGAGGCGCGCCGCCGCCAGCGCCAGCCCCAACGCCAGCTCCGACACCGAGCGGGCGTTGTGGCCCGGCGCGTTGCACACGAGCACGCCGGCGCGCGTCGCCGCCGCCTTGTCGACCGCGTCGTGGCCCGCGCCGTGGACCGCCAGCACGCGCAGCCCGTCCGCCGCCGCGAAGCAGGCGGCGGAGAAGCCGAAGTCGCGCGTGACCGCGGCGACGCAGCCGGGCAGCAGCCGGGCCACGGCCCCGGTCGAGGCTTCGGGGCAGAGCACGGGCTCGATGCCGGCGTCCCGCAGCCTGTCGAGCCCGTCGGCGTGGACGGGCTGGACGATCAGGCAGCGCGGGCCGACCGTCACAGGAGGTCCTTGGCGAGCAGCATGTGGACGCCCTTGTTGCCGTCGACGAGCTGCGTCACGCGCAGGTTCCCGGCCAGCGAGCACAGCATGTAGGCCTGGTTGCGGGTGAGGCTCGTGCGCCGGCACACGTGGTCGACCATCTCGCGCACCGCCTGCCTGGCGGCGTCGTCGAGGTCCTCGTCGAGGCCGATCGACATCAGGTGCGCCGGCGTTTCCGCGAAGGGACGCTCGAGCGGCATGTCCTTGCGCACCGTCAGCCGGAACGTGCCGGTGACGCCCGTTTCCAGCGCGGTGATGCAGACCTCGCCGTCGCCCTGCACGCCGTGGCCGTCGCCGGCGAAGAACAGGGCGCCGGGGTTGAACACCGGCAGGTAGAGCGTCGTGCCGGCCTTGAGCTCCTTGTTGTCCATGTTGCCCCCGAAGGCGCGCGGCACCGAGGAGCCGCAGCGGCCCCAGGCGGGCGGCGGCGCCACGCCGAGGATGCCGAAGAAGGGCTCGAGCGGGATCGCGGTGCCCCAGGGCATGACGCAGACGCCCCGCGCATGGTCGACCTCGGGATGGATCGTCTCGTAGGACGTGAACTCGTCGGGCAGCGTGCCGAGCAGCGGCAGGATCGACACGAAGCCCCAGTCCTGGCTGACCCGCACGTCGAGGATGTCGATCTGCAGGGCGTCGCCGGGCTCGGCGCCCTCGACGAAGACCGGCCCGGTCATGAAATGCGGGCCGAGGCCCTGCGCCATGCCGTCGAGGGCGGCGCGGTAGGCCGGGGGCACGCGGGACGGATCCGGCGGCAGGCTCGCCGCGCCGCCGGCCGGGAAGGAGCCGAGCGTGACGGTGTCGCCCGAGGCCACGCGCAGCACGGGCGGGGCGGCGGGGTCGAGCGTGCCCCACACCATGTGGTCGTGGGTGACGGGGATGTCGTGGTGGGTCGGCATGACGGCTCCTGTTTCCCTTCTCCCCCGCCCTCGGAGGAGGTGGCCGGGCGGAGCCCGGCCGGGTGATCGATGCGCTCTACCGCCCCGCCGCGTAGCCCTGCATGCCGCGCGGGTTGGCGCCGGCGCGCATCAGGCCGTCCGGGTCGCGCGAGGCCGCGACGAGCCGCCCTTCCGACCAGGGATCGCCCACCTCCAAGGCGTGGCCGCGGCGGCGCAGCTCTTCCACCGTCGCGGCGGGCAGGCGCGATTCCACCACGAGCCGGTTCGGGCGCGACTTCCGCGGCCAGAAGGACGACGGGAAATGCTCGGAATGCCAGGCCGGCGCGTCGATGGCCTCCTGCAGGTTCATCCCGGCGTGGACGTGGCGCAGGAAGAACTGGGGGATCCACTGGTCCTGCTGGTCGCCGCCCGGCGTGCCCCAGGCGAGGTACGGCTTCCCGTCGCGCAGCGCCAAGGTCGGCGACAGCGTGGTGCGGGGCCGCCGGCCGGGCGCGAGGGACGACGGCCGCCCGTCCTCCAGCCAGAACATCTGGGCGCGGGTGCCGAGGCCGAAGCCGAGGCTCGGGATGACGGGCGAGGACTGCAGCCAGCCGCCCGAGGGCGTCGCCGCCACCATGTTGCCCCAGCGGTCGACGACGTCGAAATGCACCGTGTCGCCGCGGGTGGTGCCGAGCCGCCCGACCGTGGGCTCGCCGGCGCCCGACGACCCCACGGCGACCCGGCCCTCGTCGGTGGCGCGCGCGTCGACCGGGCCGCCGAAGCCCGGGATCGTGCCCGGGCGCAGCTCGGTCGAGGCCCGGCTGCCGATGAGGGCGCGGCGCTCGGCGTTGTAGCTGTCCGACAGCAGCACGTCGCCCGGCACGGGGACGTGGGCGGGATCGCCGTAGAAGGCTTCCCGGTCCGCGAAGGCGAGCTTGGAGGCTTCTACCACGAGGTGGACGAAATCGGGGCCCGTCGGGTCGAGCCGGTCGAGGTCGAAGCCCTTGAGCAGGGCGAGCTGCTGCAGTGCCACCGGCCCCTGGCTCCAGAAGCCGGCCTTCAGCACGCGGTAGCGGCCGTAGTCGAGCCCGACGGGGGCTTCGACGGTGGCCTCCCACCCCGCCATGTCGTCGCCGGTCATCACGGCGCGGTTGGCGCGGCCGGACACGTCCATCACGTCCTCGGTGCGGCACCAGCGGTCGATCGCTTCGGCGACGAAGCCGGAGGACCAGGCGCGGCGGGCGGCGGCGATGCCGGCCTCGCGGGAGCCGGCGGCCTCGGCTTCGCGGGCGATGCGCTCGTAGGTGTCGGCCAGGGCCGGGTTGCGGAACAGCGTGCCGGGCTCGGGCACGGCGCCGTTCGGCAGGTACACGTCGGCCGACGTCGTCCAATGGTCGCGGAACAGCCCTTCCACGGTGCGGATCGTCGCCGCGGTGCGCTCGACGATGGGCTGGCCGTGGCGGGCGTAGCCGATGGCGGGGGCCAGCACGTCGCTCACCCCCATGCTGCCATGGCGGAGCAGCATCAGCATCAGCGCGTCGAAGGTGCCCGGCACGCAGGCGGCCAGCATGCCGGTGCCGGGGATGAGGTCGAGCCCGAGGTCGCGGCAATGCGCGGCCGTCAGGCCGGCCGGCGCGGGGCCCTGGCCGCAGATCACCTCGGCCTCGGGGGCGCCGGCGGCGTGGAGGATGAGCGGCGCATCGCCGGCGGGGCCGTTGAGGTGAGGCTCGACGACCTGCAGCGCGAAGGCCGCCGCGCAGCCGGCGTCGAAGGCGTTGCCGCCCCGCTCCAGGATCGACATGCCGACCGCCGTGGCGATCCAGTGCGTGGTCGACACGACGCCGAAGGTGCCCTGAATCTCGGGGCGGGTGGTGAAGCGGCCGGGGTTGATGTTGCTCATGGCGCTCTCGACTGAACTGGAGTCCGAAGGGCTGCCCCTTCGGCGGGTTTCAGGGCGGGGCCCTGAGCTGGTCTCGTGATGGAGGGGAGCGGCGGGCGCCTGCCTTCACCCTTCCTTGGGATCGAGCGCGTCGCGCAGGCCGTCGCCGAGCAGGTTGAACCCGAGCACGGCGGCGAAGATCGCCGCCCCCGGCGAGATCGACATCCACGGCGCCGCATCGAGGAAGTTCTTCGCCGTGTTGAGCATCGAGCCCCAGGAGGGCGCCGGCGGCTGCTGGCCGAGCCCCAGGAAGGACAGGCTCGCTTCCGCGATGATGGCGCCCGCGATCGCCAGCGTCGCCTGCACCACGATGGGGGCGAGGGCGTTGGGCAGCACGTAGCGCAGGATGATCCAGCGGTCCGGCAGGCCGATGGCGCGGGCGCCCTCGATGTAGTCCTCCGCCTTCACCGCCAGCACCTGCCCGCGCGTCAGCCGCGCGAAGATCGGCATGGCGCTGAGCCCGATGGCGATCATGGCGTTGCCGAGGCTCGGCCCCAGGAAGGCGCCGAGCGCGATGGCGAGCACCAGGAACGGGCAGGACAGCAGCGCTTCCACCACCCGCGACAGCACCGCGTCGATCCAGCGGCCGAAATAGCCCGACACGAGCCCGACCGGCACGCCGATGCCGAGCGCGATGGCGACCGAGATGCAGCCCGCCAGCAGCGACGCCCGCGCGCCGAACACCAGGCGGGACAGGATGTCCCGCCCGAGGTCGTCGGTGCCGAACCAGTGCGCCGCCGAGGGCGCCTTGCGGATCAGCAGGAAGTTGGTCTTCAGCGGGTCGTAGGGGGCGATCAGCGGCGCCAGCACCGCCACGGCGACGAACAGCGCCACCACGACCGCCCCCGCCACGGCGGCACGGTTTCGCAGAAACGCCGCGAGCCCGCGGCTGCGGGGGCGACGCGGCACGGCACGGGCCGGCAGGGCGACGTCGGTCATGCTGCGGACCTCAAGAACTTGCCCTCATGCGCGGGTTGATCAGCACGTAGAGCACGTCGGCGAGCAGGTTCAGCCCCACGAAGGCGCAGGCGACGCAGAGCACCACGCCCTGCACCACCGCGTAGTCGCGGGTGAAGACGGCGTCGACGATCATCTTGCCGAAGCCCGGGATGGTGAAGACCTGCTCGGTCAGCACGGCGCCGCCGATCAGCTCGCCGAACAGCAGCGTCACCAGCGTGACGATGGGCACGAGGGCGTTGCGGAAGGCGTGCTTGAGGATCACGGCGGGCGACAGCAGACCCTTGGCGCGGGCGGTGCGGATGTAGTCGGCGCGCAGCACCGCCAGCATGGCGCCGCGGGTGTGGCGCATCAGCGAGGCGCTGAGCGCCGCCCCGATGACGAGCGAGGGCATCAGCAGGGTGCGGAGGTTCTGCAGCGGGTCCTCCCACAGCGGCGCGAAGCCCGAGGCCGGCAGCCAGTGCAGCTTCACGGCGAAGAGCAGGATCATCAGCACGCCGAGCCAGAAGGACGGCACCGAGATGCCGGCCAGCGCCACCACGTTGGCGGCGAGGTCGGTCGCCGTGCCCTTGCGCACCGCCGCGATCACGCCGGCCGGGATGCCGATGAGCAGCGCGATGCCCATGGCCAGCACGGCGAGCTCGACCGTGATGGGCAGCTTCTGCCCGATCATCTGCGTGACCGGCTGCTCCGTCTTCAGCGACACGCCGAGGTCGCCGTGCAGCACGCCGCCGATCCAGTGCAGGTATTGCACCGGCGCGGGGTCGTCGAGGTGGTATTTGTGGCGCAGCATCGCCAGCGTCTCGGGGCTGCGCTCCTCGCCGGCGAGCGCCAGCACGGGGTCGCCCGGCAGCAGCTTCTGCAGCGAGAAGGTGAAGAGCGACACGAGGACGAGCGTCGGGATCGCGAGGGCGAGCCGCCGGGCGATGAAGCTCAGCACGGGGGACGTCCCCTTCTCCCCCTCGCGCGAAGCGGTGTCGGCGCGCGGCCGCGACGGATGGGGGAACACGCGACCGTGGCGGCTCCCCTCCTCCGCTTCCGCCCCGCAGAGGCACCGTCCCCGGCAGGCGGGAGAAGGGCGCGCGTGCGGGATGCGCTCACTTGTCCAGCGTCACGTTCTGCAGCCGGATCATGCCGTCCGGATGCGGCACGAAGCCGTGCAGCGCCTTCGTGGCGCCGAAGATGCGCGGCTCGAAGTCGAGGTAGGTGATGGGCTTGTCGTCCTCGACGATCTTCATCGCGGCGGCATATTTCGCCTTGCGCTCGGCCGGGTCCGTCACACCGCGGGCGCCGTTGAGCAGCGCGTCGACCTCGGGGTTGCAGTACTTCATGTCGTTGAGGCCACCCTTGCAGGTGACGAACTGGTGGATGTTGCCGTCCGGGTCGACGCGGCCGGACCAGGCCACCATCGTGGTTTGGAAGTTGCCGGCGCCGTTCTGCGACAGGAGGGTGGCGAACTCCGTCGTTTGGAGCTGGAGGTCGAAGCCGGCCTCGGCCACCATGGCCTGGATCACCTGGCCGAGCTGCTGCGCATCCGTGCTGTTGGCCACCGTCATCTTCACCGTCAGGGGCGCGGTCACGCCCGCGGCCTTGAGCAGCGCCTTCGCCTTATCGACGTCGCGGCCCGGCACGGGCTGCTCGAGGTGATAGGGGCTGGCCGGGGCGAAGGGCTGGTAGCCCGGCGTGAAGCGGCCCTCGTAGACGGCACCGTTCAGCGCGTCGCGGTCGATGGCGAGGTCGAAAGCCTGCCGCACGCGCTTGTCCTGCCCCAGCGGGGTCTTGGCGTTGTCGCCCGTGACGTTGAACTCCAGCGTCATGAAGCCGAGGCCCGGGATCGACAGCACCTGCAGCTTCGGGTCGGCCTGCGCGGTCTTCACGTCGGTGGCGGCCATGCGCTCGATCATGTCGAGGCCGCCGGACTGGAGGTTGGCGAGCCTGACCGTCGTGTCCGGGATCGGCATGAAGGTGACGCGGTCGAAATGGTAGGCGCCGGCGTTCCAGTAGTTCGCGAACCTGTCCAGCACGATGCGGTCCTGGGCGACGCGCTCGGTGAACGTGAAGGGGCCGGAACAGACCGGGTTGGCCGTGGGGTTGCCGGTGGCGGTCGCCTTCGGCGCCATCATCATGCCGGACCGGTCGGTCAGCTGCGCCACCAGGGCGGCGTCCGGCTGCTTCAGCACGAGGTTCACCGTCAGGGGATCGACGACGTCGACGTGGTCGATGCTGGCGATCTCGCTCTTGCGCAGGCTTTCCGGCATCGTGCGGTAGCGGTCGAGGTTGAACTTCACCGCTTCGGCGTCGAAGGGCTCGCCGTCCTGGAACGTCACGCCGGGGCGGAGCTTCAGCGTCAGGGTCTTGTTGTCGGCCGACCACGTCCAGGACAGGGCGAGCTGGGGCACGAACTTCAGGTCCGGCGTCGTGTCGATCAGCTTGTCGCAGAGCGACGCGAAGACGATGCGGCTGACGTAGGAACGGGCGCGGGCGGGATCGAGGAAGTCCGGGTCCTCCTGCAGGCCGATCCTCAGGCCCGGCGCCGCCGCGGCGCCGTGGGCCCCCAGCAGCGGGGCGGCGAGGAGGAGCGCGGCGAGCGATAATCCGGTCGTCTTCGTCATGGGGCAGGTCCTCGGGATGGGGCGGGTTCGGCGGGGGCGGCGGCCTTCGACCGCGCCTCGAAGAGGGCGAGGCGCCGCGCGAAGGCGGGCGACGGGAGTGCGGCGCGCGCGCCGGCGCCGGCGCCCGCGAGCTCGGCCCAGAAATGGCACGCGACGGCGCGCCCTCCCGCGGCGAGTCCGCCGCCCGCCACCTCCTCCAGCGCGGGCTGGAGCTCGCGGCAGACGGGCCGCACGTGCGGGCAGCGGGTGTGGAAGCGGCAGCCGGGCGGCGGCCGCGTGGCGCTGGGGATGTCGCCTTCGAGCAGGACGCGGGCCTTGCGGGCGCGCGGGCTCGGGTTCGGCGCGGAAGCGAGCAGCGCCTGGGCGTAGGGGTGGAGCGGGTCGTCGAACAGCGCGTCGACGGGCGCCAGCTCGACGATCTGCCCGAGGTACATCACGGCGACGCGATCGCTCATGTGGCGGATGACGCCGAGCCCGTGCGCCACCACCAGGAGCGTCAGGCCGAACTCGGCCTTCAGGTCCTCGAGCAGGTTGACGACCTGCGCCTGCACCGACACGTCCAGCGCCGACACCGGCTCGTCGCCCAGCAGCAGCTTCGGCCGCGACGCCAGGGCCCGCGCGATGCCGATGCGCTGGCGCTGGCCGCCCGAGAACTCGTGCGGGTAGCGGTCGCCGTGCTCCGGCCGCAGCCCCACCCGGCGCAGCAGGGCGGAGGCTTCGGCGCGGCGGTCCGCGCGCGACAGGTCCCCCTGCAGCCAGATCGGCTCGCCCACGATGTCGGCCACGCTCATGCGCGGGTTGAGGGACGCGAAGGGGTCCTGGAACACGATGCCGAGCTCGCGCCGCAGCGCCCGCCGCTCGGCCGCGGGGAGCGCGCCGACGTTGCGGCCGGCGTAGAGCACGTCGCCGGCGGTCGGCGGCATCAGGTCGAGCATCAGCCGGCCGAGCGTCGACTTGCCCGAGCCGGATTCGCCCACCAGCGCCAGGGTTTCGCCCCGCCGCACCCGCAAGCTGACGCCGTCGACCGCCCGCACCGCCGCGGGACGCCCGAACAGCCGGCGCCGGCCGGCGAAATGCTTCGTCAGCGCGACGGCTTCGAGAATGGGGCGCTCGCCGGACAGGATCACGCGGCGGCTCCCAGCGATTCGAGCGGCGCGTGCCAGCAGGCGGCCCGGTGCGCCGGGCCGAAGGCGCGCTCGGGCGGCCGCTCGGCCGCGCAGCGGGCGTCCGCGAAGGGGCAGCGGGTGGCGAAGCGGCAGCCCGGCGGCAGGTCGGCCGGCAGCGGCACGGCGCCCGGGATGGTGGCGAGCCGGCCGGTCCGGCGGCCCAGCGCCGGCATCGAGCCCATCAGGCCGATCGTGTAGGGGTGCTGGGGATCGTCGAAGATGTCCGTCACCGGGCCGGCCTCGACGGCGCGGCCCGCATACATCACCGCCACGTCGTCGGCGACCTCGGCCACGACGCCGAGATCGTGCGTCACGAGGATCATGGCCGCGCCGGTGTCCTTCTGCAGCTGCGCGATCAGCGACAGGATCTGGGCCTGGATGGTGACGTCGAGCGCCGTGGTGGGCTCGTCGGCGATCAGCAGCTCGGGATCGTTGCTGAGCGCCATGGCGATCATGGCGCGCTGGCGCATGCCGCCGCTGAGCTCGTGCGGGTAGGCCCGCAGCCGTTCGGCCGCGGCCGGGATGCGGACGAGGTCGAGCACCTCGCGCGCCCGGGCGAGGCCTTGCGCCCGCGTCACGCCCCTGTGGCGCACCACCGCTTCGGCGATCTGGTCGCCGACCGTGAAGGCCGGGTTCAGCGACGTCATGGGCTCTTGGAAGACCATGGCGACGCGGTTCCCGCGCAGGTCGGCGCGGGCGCGGGGCGGCATGCTCAGGAGGTCCACCCCGCCCCCGGCGGCGGCGAACAGGGCCCGGCCCGACACGCGCGCCGCGGGCGGCAGCAGCCCCATCAGGGCCAGCGACGTCACGCTCTTGCCGCAGCCCGATTCCCCGACGATCGCCAGCGTGCGGCCCCGGCCGACCGCGAAGCCAACGCCGTCGACCACGGCCGCGGGGACGCCGGGAAAGCGCACCGTGAGGTCCTCGACGCGGAGGACGGGGGCGGCGGCGGGCTCAGGCATCGCCGGCACCCGCGACGAGGGCGTCGCGCAGCGTGCCGATGTGGTGGCGCATCACGCGGGCGGCTTCCGCCGGGTCGCGCCGCGCGATGGCGTCGGCCATCGCGAGGTGCTCGTCGGCGCTGCGCCGCAACCGGTCCGGCGTGCGGACGCCCGCCCGGGCGCCCTGCCAGGCGGGGTCGCGGCGGATGCGGTCGACCATGACGAAGAGGTCGAGGAACAGCCGGTTGCCGGCCGCCTCCGCGACCGCGCGGTGCAGCGCGCCGTCCCAGTCCTCGATCTCGGGCGGCGGCCTGTCGACCGTCTGGGCGACGGTGCGTCGGGCGAGGCTGCCGATCAGCGCGGCCTGCTCGGGGGTGGCGCGCTCGGCCGCGAGCCTGGCCAGCTCCGGCTCGATCGACAGCCGCACCTCCATCACCTCGACGAAGCTGGTGCGGGCCGCCATGCGGTGCACGGTGGGCACCACGACGGCCGGCGCCGGCCCGGGAAACGTGCCCTTGCCCTGCCGCCGCCACACGCGGCCCTCGGCGGCGAGCTCGGCCAGGGCCTGACGGATGGCGCGGCGCCCCACGCCGAAACGGGACGACAGGTCGCGCTCGGTCGGCAGGGGGCGGTCGGGAAAGCGGCCGAGTTCGAGGACCAGCGCGCGCAGGCCGGCCGCGGCGGCCGACGGGGGGTTCGGGAGGGGGGCGGTCTCCATCCCTCGAACCTATGCAGATTGGTTCGCGCCGGCAATCGTCCGGCCCGTCCCGCCCTGCGGGAATGTTGGGCGGATCGCGAAATTGCATGCACATAAAGCGGCGGCGCTGCCGCTCCGCGCGCCACGGGGCGAACGGGGCCCCGGCTGAGGGTTCGACGGGCGGCGGGCGCGAAGGCGCGCCGCCGCCCCGGCCGTCAAGCGTCGCGGCGCGTCCGGAGCACCCGGATGCCGACGCTGCGGCAGTCCGGATACACGTCGACCTTGCGGACGTAGACTTCCACCGCCGCCACGTCGCGCGGCTTCAGGCACAGGGCCGCGACCCGCTCGGCCAGCGTTTCCTGGAGATCGACGTGCGGCGCGCCGGCCAGGGCCGCGATGTCGCGGTGGATCGCGTCGTAGTCCACCACCTCGGCCAGGCGGTCCGCGCCCAGCGGGGCCGCGGGGACGACGAGAAGCTCGGCCGAAACCCGCACCCGCTGCGGCGCGTGCCGCTCGCTCTCGTAGGCGCCGATGCGGACCTGGAGCTCGATGTCCTCGAACACGATGACGCGGGCCGCCTCGTCGTTGGACAGCAGCGCGGCCCTGAGGCTCGGAAAGGATGACACGGGCGGCTCCGTCGGCGTGGCGGCAAGGCCCCGACCATGCCGCATCGGGCCCCGTGTTTCCACCGGCCGCAGGCGCCGGGCGGGCTCGGGCCGCGAGCGGCTCCGCCCTCGCGGGCGAAGGCGGACCGAAGCCCGCCGCGGCGGTTGCGCGGGCGGGCCCCGGCGCTGCTAATGGGGCGGACGACGCCGCCCCTGCCCTTCGGGTCCCTGCCCCATGCCCCCCTCGACATCGGACGCTCCCCTGGCCGGCCGGCGCATCCTCGTGGTGGAGGACGTGTATTTCGTCGCCGACGATATCGCGGCGGCGTTGCGGGGCGCCGGCGCCATCGTGGTCGGGCCGGCGCCGAACGGGCCGGCAGCGCTGTCCCTCATGGCGTCCGAGCGGCTCGACGCCGCCGTGCTGGACATCAACCTGCACGACGAGGCCGTGTATCCGGTGGCCGAAGCGCTGCGCGCCCGCGGCACGCCCTTCGTGTTCGCCACGGGCTACGACCGGTGCTCCATCCCGGCGTCCTACCGGGGCGTGCCGCTGTGGGAGAAGCCGTTCGATTCCGCGGCGCTGATCCGGTCCCTGCCGGCCCTGATCGACGCCGTCGGCGGCCGTCGGGATCGCCCGACAGCGTGAAGGCGCCCGCCGAAGCGGGCACCGGGGGCTCGGGATGGGTGAAGGCGTCGGACTCGCGCCCGAACGCCCTTCGACGACATCGATGGATTCCCCTCCGCCTTCGCGGGGAAGGGCGTCCATCCACGGCCTTTCAGCCCGGGAAACCCGCGTGGCGGGCCTTTCAGCCCGGGAAGCCCGCGTGGCGGGCCAGGTCGGCCAGGTCGGCCACGGGCCGGGCGCCGACGTGGGCGATGATTTCGGCGGCCGCCAGGGTGCCGAGCCGGGCGCAGTCGGCCGGGTCGCGCCCCCGCGCCAGCCCCGCCAGGAAGCCGGCCGCGAACAGGTCGCCGGCGCCGGTCGAATCCACCACGGCTTCGACCGGCGAAGCCGGCACGCCGCGCACGCGGCCGGGCTCGACCACCACGGCGCCCGCGGCCCCGCGCGTGACGGCGGCGAGCCCGCAATCGGCCCCGAGCGCCGCCACGGCGGCGTCGAAGTCCAGCGTCTCGTAGAGGGCCAGGAGCTCGTCCTCGTTGCTGAACACGATGTCGACCTTCTTCGAGCGGATCAGGTCGAGGAACTCGGCCCGGTAGCGGCCGACGCAGAAACTGTCGGACAGCGACAGCGCCACGCGCCGCCCCGCCGCGTGGGCCAGTTCGGAGGCCTTGCGGAAGGCGTCCTTGGCGTGGGGCGGATCCCACAGGTAGCCTTCGAGGTAGGTGACGCCCGCGGACGCCACCAGCGCCGGGTCGACGTCGGCGACCGTGAGGTTCTGGCACGCGCCCAGGTAGGTGTTCATGGTGCGCTGCCCGTCGGGCGTCACCAGGATGTAGGAGCGCGCCGTGGCGGGGCCGTCGGCGGCGGGGGATGTGGCGAAGCCGACGCCGGTGGAGCGCAGGTCGCGGGTGAAATACCCGCCCACCTCGTCGTCCCGCACCTTGCCGACGAAGGCGGCGGCGGCGCCGAGCATCGCGGCGCCGACCGCCGTGTTGGCGGCGGAGCCGCCCGACACGATGACGGTGGACCCCATGGCGGCGTAGAGGGATTCGGCGCGGGCCTCGTCGATGAGGTTCATGCCGCCCTTGGCGATCTCCCGCCCCGCCAGGAAGGCGTCGTCGACGGTGGCGAGGACGTCGACGATGGCGTTCCCCAGGCAGAGGAGGTCGAGGGCTCTGGCGGTCATGCGGGCTCACGGGGTGGAGGAGGGCGTCGCCGCGTCTCGCATCCCCGCGCGGGCGCGGTCAAGCCGGGGGCGGGCGGGCTCAGGTCGGGGCGACGCCGGGCGGCCGTTCCGCCGCGAGGCGCCCCGCCGCGGCGACGAAGCCGGACAGGAGCCGCGTCATCTCGGCCGTGACGGCGGGCGGCGCGGTGTGGGGCGAACCCGCCGCGAAGGGCGGCCGGGGATCGTATTCGCAGCCGAGCTGGACGAGTTCGGCGTAGGCATCGCCCCGCAGCTCCGCCACCATCGCCAGCCCGAGGTCGAGCCCCGCCGTGACGCCCGCCCCCGTGACCCTGTCGCGGTCCCGCACCACGCGGGCGTCGGTCGGCACGGCGCCGAAACCCGCCAGCACGGGTCGCGCCGCCCAATGCGAGGTCGCCCGGTAGCCCCGGAGCAGCCCCGCCGCGCCGAGCAGGAGCGAGCCCGTGCACACGGAAGCGACGCGGCCGGCGCGCGCGCCCCGATCCGCCAGGAAGGCGAGCGTGTCGCGATCCCGCATGGCCGCCAGCGTGCCGTCGGTGCCGCCGGGCGCGAACAGCACCGCGAGGTCGGCCGGGCAGGACGCGAAGTCCAGCGTGGGGGTCAGCACCAGCCCCGTGTCGCTCGTCACCGGCGTCAGCGTCCTGCCGACGAGGTGCACCCGCATCCCGTCGAGCGCCGCGAACATGTATTGCGGGCCGACGAGGTCGAGCGCCGTGAGGCCGGGATAGACCAGCATGGCGATGTCGCGCGGCCCGCCGCCCGGCGGGCGCGCGACGGCCACCGGCGGGGCGGGGAACGGCGGGGCGAGCGGCGCCTGCGCGGAAGCCGCCGCGACGGCGGCGAAGGGGGCCATCAGCGCCAGCAGCGCCGCGGATCGCCGGTCGATCGGGCCCCGGTCGACGGCGGTCATGGCCCGCGTCAGGCGGCCTGGACGCGACGCCGTCCCGCGATCCCGGCCGCTTCGGCCTCGCATTCCGTCGCCAGCGCCTTCAAGGCCTCCGCGGCCCGCGCGTCGAGCGATTGGGCGGCGAGGCGGCGGCACCGCACCGCCTTGGTGAGCAGGGCTTCGGCTTCGGGGCCGGACGCGCCCGGGATGGATCTGAGGTCGTCGCTCATCGGTGCCCCCGGGGTGAGGCCGTCACAACGGCCGAGCGGCCCCGAAGGTTCGCCCCCTTCAGCAGACATTCGCGAGCGGACATTCGCGGTTCGGCCCAGGGGCGATGAGGCGCGGGCGCCACAGCCGGGCGGGAAAGCGCTTCCCCGGATGGATCTCGACCGGCCCCCGCCTGTTGACGCGGGGCGCGCCCCAGCGCCCCGGACCGGCTCCTCCGGCCCGCGGGACCGGCGCCGGAGAACCATCCCATGACGCTTCGCATCCCGGCCCTCGCCGCGGCCCTCCTCGCCGGCGCGGCGCTCGCCCCCTCGGCCGCTTTCGCCGGCCCGGTGGGCCAGCTCTTCTGCAACGTGTCCGGCGGCACCGGCTTCGTGATCACGTCCAGCAAGGGGCTGAACTGCGAATATTCGCCGGCCAACGGCGCCCCGCGGCAGCATTACATCGGCACCATCAACAGCTTCGGCCTTCAGCTCGGCACCCAGGGACCCGGCCAGCTGACCTGGGACGTGGCGTCGGCCGGCGGCGCCGTGGGGCCGGGCTCGCTCGCGGGCTCGTTCAAGGGCGCCTCGGCCTCGGCCAGCGTGGGCGCCGGCATCGGCACCAACGCGCTCTTCGGTGGCCTCGATGGCGGCCTCACGCTGCAGCCCCTGTCGGTGCAGACCGAGACCGGCGTGAACGTCGCCGCCGGCGTCACGAACATGACGCTCGACTACGCGCCCTGACGCCCCCTGGCCGGGGGTGCGGCTTCAGAAGCTGAAGCCCATCCCCGGCGTGATCCCCCCGCCGCCGCCGAGGGTGACGCCGGCGGCCGGCCGGCCGGGCTGCTCCGCCCCGCCCTCGTCGGGCTTGTCGGCGAAGAAGGCCCTGCGCCGGCGCTCCAGCGACGCCGCCTCGTCCGCGCCGCCGCCCGTCCCCAGGATCGGCGACCGGGCCGCGGGAGCCGCGGCCGCCCGGGCCGCCGGCCTGGCGGGCGCCTTCGGGTGAGCCTTCCGCGCTGCCGCCGCGCGCTTCGGCGCCGGCTCGGCGGCGGCGGCCTGGGCGAAGGCTTGGGCGGGCGGCACGGCGAGCGCGGCGGCGACGAGCATCGGGGCGATGCGCCGTCGGTCGAAACGTCCTGGGGTCATTCCGGTATGTCCTCCGCTGGGATCCGCGCCGTTCGGCGCGGGGGCCGTCGAGCTTTGCCGCGGCGGTGTGACGACGCCGTGGCCCCGCGATGTCGCCCCCGCATGCGGGGGACCGGCGGCCCCGCGCTTCACGCGGGAGCCGTCAGGTCGTGCACCGTCACGGCCGGGCAGGCCGCGCGGGCGAGGTCGATCAGGTGGCGGTGGTGGGTGAGGTAGATGACCTGCCCGACCTCCGCCATGTCGGCGAACAGCCGGAACGCTTCCTCGGCGCGGAAGTCGTCGAAGGTTTCCATGATGTCGTCGGCCACGAAGGGCACGGCCCGGCGCGTCGCCGCGAACTCGTGGTATCCCGCGATGCGCAGCGCCAGGTAGAGCTGGAAGCGCGTGCCCTTCGACATGTCGGTGGCGAGCTTGGTCGAGCCGTCCGCCGCAACGCCGAGCAGCACCTCGGCGTCCTTCTCGGGCTGGGTGGCGAGCCCCGTGTAGGCGCCCCGGCTGACGTCGCGGAACGCCCGCGAAGCGCGGCCCATCATGGCGCTGCGGTGCCGGTCGCGGTAGGCGCGCAGCGCGGCTTCGGCCGCCGCCACGCCGGCGCGGAGCCGGAGGTAGCGGCGCGCCTGGTCCTCGACCTCGAGCAGCACCGTGCGCCGCTCCGCCTCGATCCGCGCCACCGCGTCGTCGCCCCCCACGGCGTCCAGCGCGTCGGCCGCCCGCGCGTTCGCGGCGAAGAGTTCGCGCGCCCGCTCGTCGAGGTCGGCGAGCCGCGGCTCGAGTTCGGCCCGCTCCGCGTCCAGCGCCGCGCGGTCGAGCCCGTCGAGCGCCGCTTCGGCGGCCGCGGGATCGGCGACGCGGAGCGCGTCCCGGATCTCCCGCGCCGCCGCCTCGGCCTGTCGGCGCAGCTCCTCGCGCCGCGCCGCGCCGCGCAGCTTGCCGTCCACCTCCGCCAGCGTGCCGACCCCGAAGTGTTCCGCCATGGCGCCCGCGCGCCGCGCCAGCGCCCCGGCGGATTCGGCGGCGATCCGGCGCCGCTCGCGCGCGTCCGCCAGCCGCCGCTCCGCCCCGGCCCGCGCTTCGGCGAGCCGCCGCGCGTCCGCGATCCGCCGCACGATCGCGTCGTCGCGCTCGCCGAGCGGCGCGTCCCCGGCGATCCCGAGCGCCGCGCCGACGGCCGCCACCTCGGCCGCGAAGGCGTCCCCGTCCCGCTCCGCCGCGGCGACGCGCTCGGCCAGCGACGCGCGGGCGCCGATCAGCGGCGCGACTTCGGCGGCGGCCTTCAGCACCTCGCCGGCGGCGTCGACGGACGGCGTCCCGTCGAGCCCCGCCGCCGCGCAGGTCTCGGCCCAGGCGGCATGCCATGTCGCTTCGGCGGTTTCCGCCTCGGCCAGCGCCCGCGCGCGCGCTTCGGCGTCGCGGCGCCGGTCCTCGGCGGCGGCCCGCAGCGCCTTCGACGCCGACGCGCGGTCGAGCGCCGCGTCCGCCGCCGCGAGGAGCCGGTCGAGCGGCGCGGCCGGGTCGTGGGCCACGCCCGCTCCCGCCAGCGCCGCCGCGATCGCGTCGCGCGCTGAGGCGAGGTCGGCCGCCGCTTCGGCGCGGTCGCGCTCGGCGTCGCGCAGCGCCGCAACCGCCGCCAGCGCCGTGGCCCTCCGCGCCGACCAGGGGCCGAGCCGAGCGGTCAAGCTTTCGGGCAGCGGCGGCACGACCGGCCGCAGCGCGTCCGCCACGGCGGCCGAAGCGGCGTCCCGGGCGCCGGCCGCGGCGTCGCGCCGGCCTTCGGCCGCGATGCGGTCCACCTCCAGGGTGGCGAGCGACAGGTGGAGCTGGTGCAGCTTCGCGACGTCGCCCGCCCGGCCGAAGCGCGCGCCGGTGACGATGTCGTCGCGCCGCATCAGGTCCTCGAAGGCTTCCGCGCTGGCGGCGTCGAGCCGGGCGCGGAGCTCCGCCCAGGCCCGCTCGCGCGCCGCCCGCAGCGCCACGGCCTCGCCGTCCCCGACCACGCCCGCGACCTCGCCCAGCGCGTCGGCCTCGGCCCGGAGGCGGTCGCGCTCGGCCCCGAGCCGCCCCGCCTCCTCGGCGGCCCGCGCCAGCCGCGCTTCGGCGTCGGCCCGCGCGGCCAGGAGCGCCTCGAAGGCGGCGACGTCGGGCAGCCGCAGCGCCGCCAGCGCCGCGCCGTCGCCGGCCCAGGGCGCGAGGTCGCGCATCCGCTCGTCGAGCGCGTCGGCCAGGCGCGGCAGGGCGCGCTCGGCCAGGCGCAGGCGCGCCGCGCCGTCGCCCCCGCGCGAGGACGCCGCCGCGGCGGCGAGCCGGTCGAGGCCGGCGCCGTCCGCAGCCGCGTCGCCCAGCCTGCCGCGCGCTTCGGCGAGGAGCCGCTGCGCTTCGTCGCGCTCGGCCACCGCCGCGGCGAGCCGGGCGGCGACGCCGGAGCGCCGCTCGATCGACCCGCGCAACGCTCCCGCGGCGGCGGCCGGGATCACGGCGCGGGCCGGATCCTCGCCCGCGGGGCGCCCGAGCCGGTGGAGGAGGTCGGCCACGGCGCGGTCGGCGTCCCGCAGCTTCGGCCGCAGCTCGGGCAGGTCGCGCGCGGCGGCCTGGTGGCGCGCCCTCGGCTCGGCCATGCGGTCCACCCGCGGGGCGAGCGCCATCGCGGCGGCGTCGAGGGCCACGGCGTCGGTTTCGGCGCCGAGGCGCGCGATCTCGCCGTCGAGGCTGCGCAGCTGCTCGTCGAGGGCGATCTCGCGGCGGAGCAGGTCGGGGAGTTCGTCGGCCCAGCCCGCCGGCGCGTCCGGCAGCGCGTCGAGGGGGGCGAGCTCGCGCCGGATGTCGCGCAGGGCCGCGAGGCGCGGCAGGGCGCCGAGCAGCCGCGCCACCGCGTCGTGGCGCGTGCGGGCGGCCGCGAGCGCCGAACGCGCTTCGGCATAGGCCGCCTCGGCGCGGTCGCGCCCGGCCGCGAGCTGCCCGTACTGGGTCGCGAAGGTGTCGATCGCGTCGCGGCGCGCCTTGCAGTCGGCGAGCCGCGCCTTCAGCTCGGACAGCGCGGTGCCGTGCTTCTTCGGGCGATGGAAGCCGTCGGCCTCGACGCGGAGGTCGCCCAGCGTGCGGCTGAGCTCCGCCAGGCCGGCGCTGGCCGAGAACAGGAGCTGCCCGAGGTCGCCCTTGCTCGCCAGGATGCTGTCGCCGCCGGCTTCGAGCGTCTCGTCGTCGAGCGAGAACATGGTGCGGTAGGCGGCGCGGTCGATGCCGCCGAGTTCCCCCTGCACGAGCGCTTCCGACAGGGGTCGGCTCGCGGCGTCGAACAGGCTGGCGCCGGTGCGCTTGACGCGGAACAGCTCCTGCGCGCCCCCGGCGAACTCGATCGCCCCGCCCACCCGCATGGCGTTGTAGGGGTGGAGGAAGTTGTAGCGGCTGCGCGCCTCGATGCCGAACAGCAGGTCGAGGAAGGCCGCGAAGGCGGTCGACTTGCCGGCCTCGTTGGGGCCGTAGACGAGGTGGAGGTCGGGGCGGCCGTCGACCCGCGCCCCGAAGTCGAGCACGCGGTCGGTGAACTTCCCATAGCGGGTGAGGTCGAGTCGGGCGAGGCGCATCAGCGGTCCCCGGCGTCCGGCGGCGTGCCGAGCCGCGCCAGCACGTCCTCGGTGCCCTCGGCCACGACGGCGGCCAGCGCCGCCGCGAAGCCCGCCGGATCGGTGCCCAGGATGCCGCGGCATTCGGGCGGCAGGGCGGCGCGCAGCTCTTCCGCGACGGCCTCGATCTCGGTGCGGAACCCGTTCGACCGCAGCACGTCCTCGTCGATCAGCCGGCGCAGCTCGTGCAGCGGGTCGCCCGGCGCGCCCGGCGCCGGGCCGGGCACCAGGCTCGCCACCTCGATCTTCTCGATGGAGGTGGCGCCCAGCGCGGCGGCGCGCTCGTCGGCCTCCGCCTTGAGCAGGTCGATCTCGCGCCGCAGCCGCCAGGCCAGCGGCGTCGTGCCCGTCACCTTCAGGCGCGCCACGAGGTGCTCGGACGGCGCGGCGTCCCGCGCGACGCCCAGCGCGGCGTCGATGGCCCGCGCGACGCCGCCCCAGTCGGCGACGCCGTCGAGGTCGACCGCCACGCGTTCGAACTGCGCCACGGACGTCCGCCGGTGCTCCACCGTGACGCCGCGGTCGTCGCCCACCGTCACCAGCGCCACGGTCTTGGCGCCGGCCTCGTTGATGTCCCGGCCCTGCGGCATGCCGGGCATCACCACGGCGGGGCCGCCCGGCCCGCGCGCCTGGGCGACGTCGCGCCGGTGGATGTGGCCGAGCGCCCAATAATGGAAGCCCGCCGCCTGAAGCTCCGCCACCGTGCAGGGGGCGTAGCGGTCGTGGCCGTCGTGGCCCCCGAGGCTCGTGTGCATCAGGCCGATGTTGACCGCGTCGGCGGTGGGGGCGCGGTATTTCGGCAGCAGGCTTTCGGCGGCGTGCGGCTCGCGGAAGCTCAAGCCGTGCACCACCACGTCGAAGCCCGCCCCGGCGCCCCCCGCCGCCACCGCCTCGGCGCGGCCGCCGAACACCTTGACGCTGTCCGGGAAGGTCAGCTCGCGGGTGATGCGCGACAGGGCGTCGTGGTTGCCGCGGATGACGAAGGTGCGGATGCCGGCCTCGTCGAGGCGGCGGAGCTGCCCGGCGAGGAAGCGCGCCGTCTTCATCGAGGTCTGGTCGCCGTCGTAAAGGTCGCCGCCGAGCATCAGGGCGTCGACGCCCTCGTCGAGGCACAGGTCGACGATCGCCACGAGGGCGCGGCGCGTGGCGTTGCCGATCAGCTCCGCCAGCGCGGGGTCGCGCAGCGCCAGCGATTTCAGCGGGCTGTCGAGGTGGATGTCGGCGGCGTGGACGAAGCGGTAGGCCATGAGGTCGAGCGCGTTCCCGGTCTGTGCCCCCGTCTACCCCGGCGCGGCGCCCAGCGCCACGGTGCTCACCCCGTCGGATCGCCGAGGTCGAGGCGCCCCTGGGCGGGCAGCGGCAGGTCGGCGAGGCCGACGACGTCGAACCCATGGCGGCGGCCGAGCGCCCGCACGGCGGGGTCGTCGCCGTAGATCCGCGCCGCGCCGTTCACCCGGGCGATGGCGACCACCTGCCGGGCGCGCTCGGAGGCGGCCGATGCGGCTCCCGCGTCGCCGCCGTCCCGCGCCATCGCGGCGGCCTCGACGGCGGCCCGGATGTCGAAGGCCTGGACCTGGAAGGCCCGGCGCGCCTCGATGCGGCGCAGCAGGGCGTCGGTGGCGCGGCCGGCCCGCACGAGGAGCGCCGCCAGCACCGGCGTCGGGATGACGATGCTGCTCCGGTCCTCCTCGAGGCGGGCGACGAGCTCGCCGAGCCGGGCCCGCCACGCCACGACCTCCTCGCCGGTGGCGGGGTCGCGCGGGGCGGCGGCCTGGGTGGGCCGCAGCAGCAGTTCCAGGACGTCCGCGTCGACCACGACCTTCACGCCGCGTCCCCCCCGCGGCGGGCGGCGGGGCCGTCCCACCGCTCCTGGAGCGCGTGCAGCGCCGCCAAGGCGTCCGGCAGCGGCGCGTCGGCGAGGACGTCGAAGCGCTCCACCCTCAGGCCGTCCAGCACCCAATGGCCGCCGCTGAGCCGCGTCCAGCGGCCCGGCCCGTGGAGGCGCACGGGCTCGTAGAGGTGGCGGGCCAGCTCCTTGGCGAGCTCGCGCGACGCGGTGATGTCGGCCAGCACCTCGTCGCCGGCGCGCAGCAGGATGCGCGCTTCCTCGCTTTGGCCGCCGACGCGCACGACCTCGCCGTCGATGCTGCCGTCCTGCCGGACCTGGACCGCGTCGGCGTCGCCGCGCCCAGGGAACAGCAGCACGGCCTCGCCCGCGGCGTCGAGCAGGGTGGCGGTGAGGCTTCCCTGCCCCAGCCTGTCGTCGAGCGCGTGGTAGGCCCGCATCGCGTCGGCGGGCCCCGCCCCGCGGGCGACCGCGGCGATGCGGTCGCGCACGGCGGGCAGCGCGCCGCGCTCGACCCGGATGACCGGCACGGCCGCCCCCGTGCCGGCGAACCGCACCGCGCCCCGCTCGCCGAAGATCACCGCGAGGTCGCGCAGCAGGTCGGCCAGCCGCGCCATCGGGAGCGGCTCGGCCGCCGCGTCGTCGATCTGGAACCGGAATTCGCCGGCGTCTGACATGTCACGCGACCCTCGCCCGAGCGATCCCGGTGCGGGTGCACCACAGCCGATCGCGCACCCGGGCGCAAGGCGCTGCGCCCGGCCGGCGGCGCCGGCCGGGGCGTTGCCCACACCTCCCCGGCGCGGGGGAGACTTCGGCCCGTCCCGCTCGTTGTCGGACGCCGGGCGCGCCTCCGTCGCCCGACCCAGAACCTCGAAGAAGCCCACGATGAAAGCCATGCGCCTGCGGTCCCCCGGCGGCCTCGACAACCTCCAGCCCTTCGACCTGGAGGCCGCCCGCGACCCCGGCCCCGGCGAGATCCGCGTGCGCCTGCACGCGTCCTCGTTGAACTACCACGATTACGGCGTGGCGAGCCGCCCCGGCTGGAAGGCCGACGGCCGCATCCCGATGTCGGACGGCGCCGGCACCGTCGAGGCCGTGGGCGCCGGCGTGGCCGGGTTCGCGGCCGGCGACAGCGTCGTGTCCTGCTTCTTCCCGACCTGGGAGGACGGCCCCGCCACGCTCAGCGACTTCGCCACCGTGCCGGGCGACGGCGTCGACGGCTACGCCCGCGAAGCCTTCACCGGGCCGGCCTCCTGTTTCACGCTCGCCCCCAAGGGCTACAGCCACGCCGAAGCCGCGACCCTGACCACCGCGGGGCTGACGGCGTGGCGGGCGCTGGTGGTCGACGGCGGGATCAAGGCCGGCGACAGCGTGCTGGTGCTGGGGACGGGCGGCGTGTCGATCTTCGCCCTGCAGTTCGCCAAGGCCATGGGGGCGACGGTGATCGCCACATCGTCGTCGGACGAGAAGCTGGATCGCGCGCGGGCCCTCGGCGCCGACGCCACGGTGAACTACAAGACCCACCCGGAATGGGGCGCGCGGGTGCGCGACGCGACGGGCGGGCGCGGCGTCGACCACGTCATCGAGGTGGGCGGGCCCGGCACGCTCCCGCAATCCATCGCGGCCGTGCGGGTGGGCGGCCACATCGCCCTCATCGGCGTGCTGACGGGGCGGGGCGGCGAAGTCCCGACCGGCGCCTTCATGCTGAAGCAGGCGCGGCTGCAGGGCCTCATCGTCGGCAGCCGGCGCGAGCAGCGCGACATGGTGCGCGGCATCGACGCCATGGGGGTGAAGCCGGTCATCGACCGCACCTACCCGCTGGACGGCCTCGCCGACGCCTTCCGCCACCAGGAAAGCGGCGCGCATTTCGGCAAGATCTGCCTGGAGTTCTGATCCCCGGCCCGGCGGCCCGACCGGACCCTCCCCCATCCTGCGCCCGCGCGGGACGCCCCCGAATCGGGGCGTCCGCACCCCCGTCGTCCTGAGGCTGCGGAGTCGCGGCCGAGCATGGCGCGGTCGGCGGCATCGGATGCCGGACCGTGCGATGCTCGGACGCCCGGCTTCGATCGTCGGAGCATCGTCGCAGGCCTTTCGACCGGCGACGTCCACGTCTGTCGGTTCAGCCGATGGGGCGTCGCGATCGAGGCTCGGCCCTTCCGGGACGCGATCCCGGCGGGGGCGCCGTGTCGGCGGCCCGTGGCGTGGGACGGACGGAGCGCCCTGCGGCGCTCAGCTCTGCCTGGCCCGATACTGCTGTTCCAGGCGGCGGGCGATCTCGCGGGCGACGCTGCACCAATGGCCATGGCCGTCCATCTCGTGCGACGCGGTGGCGCCGAGGCGGGCCAAGCCGTAGGCGCCGCGGCCGTGCGCTTCGATCAGGCGATCTGCGTCTCGCATCACAGCCGGCCAGAGCAGGCGTCGCCACAGCCTGTCGAGCATGGAAGTCCACCTGGGTTGCGGTCTTGTCGAGATAGGCGGTGCCGCCCGGCGACGCCACGGGCGGAACCGCACTGTGGCACCATGTCGTCCCCTATCCTATGTTAAAGAGGAACCGCGGGCGCCAGGGCCGCCGCGACCTCGGCGCCCGAAAGGGGCCGCCATTGCCCGGCACCGAGGTCGCCGGGCAGGTCGAGCGCGCCGATGCGGTCGCGGTGCAGATCGACCACGCGGTTGCCGAGGGCCGCGAACATGCGCCGCACCTGATGGTAGCGCCCTTCCGCCACCGTCACCACCGCGAGGGTGGGGGTTTCGAGGACGAGGTGGGCCGGCAGCAGCGGCCTGTCCTCGCCCCGCAGCACCAGCGTGCCCGTCGCCAGCACCGCGGCGGCATCCGGCCGAAGCGGCTCGGCCAGGGTGGCGCGGTAGCGCTTCGTCGTCTCGCTCCGGGGCGAGATGATCCGGTGCAGCAGGGCGCCGTCGTCGGTGAACAGCAGGAGCCCGGACGTGTCCTTGTCGAGCCGGCCGGCGCTCGACAGCGGCGGGTCGCGCCGACGCCAGCGCTCCGGCAGCAGGTCGTAGACGAGGGGGCCGGCGTCCCCGTGCGAGCAGGTGACGCCGAGCGGCTTGTTCATCGCCAGCACGAGGCCGGGCAGCGGGTCGAGGGCGGCCCCGTCGACCGTGAGCCGCGCCGCCAAGCCCGGTTCCAGCGCGACCTTGAGGTCGGCGGAGGCCACGCGGGCGCCGTCGAGCAGGACGCGGCCCGAGCGGCACAGCACCATGATGTCGCGCCGCGACCCGTAGCCCAGGTTGCCGAGCAGCCGGTCCAGGCGGATGGGCGCCGTCACGTCCGGGCTTCGAAGACCTTGAAGCCGCGCGCCTCCGCCCGCACCTCGACGCGGCCGAACAGCGGCTTCAGGACCCCTTCGTAGGGCAGGTGCCGGTTGGCGGTGAGCCACAGGGCGCCGCCGCGCCGGAGCGCCTTGGCGGCCGTCGCCACGAAGCCCTGGCCCAGGCCCTGGTCCTCGATCCCGCCCTGGTGGAACGGCGGGTTCATGACCACGAAGTCGAGGTTGGCGAGCCCCTGCGGGCCGGTGCGCAGGTCGGCCCAGCGCACGGTGGCGCGCGCGTCGCCGACGTTGCGCGTCGCGGCCTCGACGGCGCGGCGGTCGATGTCGATCAGGGTCAGGCCCTTCACCTTGGGCGAAGCCAGCGCGGCGTGGCTCAGCACGCCGATGCCGCAGCCGAAATCCGCGCCGCGCCCGGACAAGGCCGGCAGGGTCTCGATCAGCAGGGCGGAGCCGGGGTCCAGGCGGTCCCAGGAGAAGATGCCGGGTTGCGACCACAGGCCCAGCGCTTCGACGAGGCGCGGCGCCCCGGCGGCGACCGCCGCGTCGAGCCCCACGGGGGCCTCGGGCCGAAGGCCGGAACAGATGCGGTGATGGCGCTTGCCGGTCTCCTCGAACCGGCAGCCGAAGGCGTCGAGCTCGTCGCCGAGCCTGGAACCGCCCTTGTCCTTCGACGCCAGGATGGTGAAGGGCGCGCCGGGGGCCAGCGCCCGCAGGCCGAGCGCCACCGCGTGCCGGCGCTCGACGGTGCCGGGCGGCGCCACCATGACCAGCCCGCCCAGCGACCCCTCGGCCAGCCCGTCCAGCGCTTCCGCGCCGGGAACGAGCGGCGACAGCTGCTCCGCCCCCGCGACGTCGATCCTCAACCCCTCGATCGGGCTGCCGTACAACCCCCGTCTCGTCGCCTCGCCCACGCCGTCTCCCCGTCCGTTCGCTCCGAACATAGGGAACCCGGAGGACGAATGCCACGGCGACGCGGTTCGCGGCGCTCGGCCGTCACGCGCAGCGGCCGACCGCCACCGCGAAGGCGCAAACGACGGAACCGCGCTCGTCCACGAGCCAGGCGTAATCGGCCCCTTCGACGAAATCCTCGAGCGGGTAGCGGCGGGCCTGCTCGTCGGCGTCGTGATCGTCGCAGGCGGCGAGCTCGACGGCCGAGGGCGTTTCCACCGATCCGTCCGGGTGGTGGCGCGTGCTCATGAGCCGATAAGCCGGCATGATCCCCTCCCGATGTCCGTCTCGGATCTACAATGCGGGACGGGGGCGGAGGTCGACGGCGGCCCGATCACATCGGCGTGACGAGGGCCTCTCCGGCCGCGCGGCGGTCGCGGAGCGCGCCGGCTTCGGCGGCCCGCTGCGGCGGCAGGGCGCCGGCCGCCCAGGCTTCGAGGAAGGCGCCGGCCCAGCGCGCCACCGGCGCGTCGTGCAGGAACCAATCGGGCCGGTGCTGGTGGACCGGCCGGGCGTTCTTGGCGCAGGCCGTCTCGTGGCCGAGCACGATCCACCGGCTCATCATCGCGTAGGTGACTTCCGGGTGGAACTGGAGGCCGACGGCGTTGCGGCCGTGGCGGAAGGCCTGGCACTCGAAATCGGTGCCGTTGGCCAGGGCTTCAGCGCCCGGCGGCAGGCGGAAGCCCTCGCGATGCCAATGGTACACCCAGCGCGGGAAGGGCTCGCCCGCCAGAGCGTCGCCCGCCGCCGTGGGCGAGATGGGGTAGTAGCCGACCTCGACGTGGCCGTCCGCGTGCGGGCCGACGCTTTGGCCGAGCTGGCGCGCGATCATCTGGGCGCCGAGGCAGAGGCCGAGCAGCGGCGCCCCTTCGCGCAGCGGCACGGCGGTCCAGTCGATCTCGGCCTTGATCCAGGGGTCGGGATCGTTGGCGCTCATCGGTCCGCCGAAGATCACCGCGCCGGCGTGGTGCGCCATCGTGCCGGGGAGAGGGTCGCCGAAGCGGGGGCGGCGGATGTCGAGCCCGTAGCCCATGGCCCGCAGGAGGCGCCCGACGCGGCCGGGCGTCGATTGTTCCTGGTGCAGCACGACCAGGATCGGGCGCGGCCGCCCCGCGGCCGGCGCGGCGCGGCAGGACGGCAGCTGCGACGGCACCCCTTCACCCATCCCCCACGATCCTCCCCGCCAGTCGGGCTTCCGCAGCAAGTCCGGTGCCACGGCGCGGCGTTGCCGGTGTTCCGGCATCGCCCTATGATGAACCCGGCGACGCTCTGCGATGGAATCCCGGCGCCACCGTGACGGCGCCGCCGCGGCGGATCGACGAGGGGAAACACGCGATGACACCTGTGCAGGTCCGGATGGCGCGCGCCGCCCTCGACATGACGGCCGAGGAGCTGTCCAAGGAGGCGGGGCTGTCGCCCGAGGACGTGGCGCAGCTGGAGCGCGGCGGGCAGGAAGGCATCGCATCGGCGCGCCTTCGCACGACCTTCGAGGGGGCCGGGATCGCCTTCCTGGACGCCGACGGCGTGCGCTACGACCCGCGCCTGACGATGGCCAAGACCGTGCCGCTCGAAGAGATGAACTCCTACAATGACGAGTGACGCGACACGCTCCGCGGTTCTCGGCCTGCTGCTGGCGGGGGTCGCGATCGCCCCGGCCCGCGCCGCAGAACCGTCGTACCCGTTCGAGGGCACATGGGTGCGGGCGAACCGCGTCTGCGCCGCCAATGCGCCCCGCGTGCGCACCTACACGGCCCACGAGGTGACCTTCCCGACCGGCCACTGCACCTTCCGCAAGGTGGCGACGGGCGGCGGGCAGTTCGAGATCTTCGAGGAGTGCCGCAAGGCCGAGCGCCCGGGCAACTACACGGAAACGATCCGGATGCTGGGGCCGGACCTGATGCAGATGCGGCGCCAGGCGGCCCGCCTCAAGATCGCCCGCCCGCTGCGCTACGCCCGCTGCATGGTCGCGGCCCCCACCCCGGCCGGCGGCCCGCCGAAGGCCGCCGCCCCGGCCCCGCACCACGCCGCCGAAGCGCCTCCGCACGTCGCGGACGACCACCCCGCGAAGCCGCCCGAACCCCGTCCGTGAGCCCGCGATTCGGCGATTGACGCCTCGGAAGACGTTCTCTATCTGTTCCGACACGGCCGGGGTTATCCACAGCGGATCCCGGCGTCGTCCGAGCCCGGAGAGCGCCGATGTTGACCGGTTTCGATGTCGGCGGGACGCCGATCGCGCCGCCGCCCTTCCCCCCGGCCCGCAGGGCCGAGCTTCCTTCCCAAGCCCGCAGGGCCGAGCCGTCCCCCCGCCGGGCGCAACCCTTGTCGCTGGACGACGTGCTGGCGAACCGGCGCCGCGGCCGCGGCGCGGTGTCGAACCCCGCCGGGCGCTTCGAAACCGAGGAGCGCATCGCCGAGCCGCAGGACGAGGCTTCGGCGCCGGATCCGGCGAGCTTCGTCACCAGCGTCACGGTCGAGCGGCCCAAGACCGTCATCACCCGGAACGACTCGCCCGACATCTCCTTCGACCGCTCGATCAACCCCTACCGGGGCTGCGAACACGGCTGCGTGTACTGCTTCGCGCGGCCCACCCACGCCTTCGTGGGCCTGTCGCCGGGGCTCGACTTCGAAACCAGGCTCTTCGCCAAGGAAGGCGCGGCGGGGCGGCTCGAGCGCGAGCTGGCGGCCTCGAACTACAAGCCGCGCACGATCGCGATCGGCACCAACACCGACCCCTACCAGCCGATCGAGCGGGAACGGAAGGTGATGCGCTCCATCCTCGAAGTGCTCCACCGCTGCGACCACCCGATCGGCATCATCACGAAATCCGCGCTGGTGGCGCGCGACATCGACCTGCTGGCGCCGATGGCGGCGAAGGGGCTGGTCAAGGTGGCGGTGTCGGTGACGACGCTCGACCCCGAGCTCGCCCGCCTCATGGAGCCCCGCGCCCCCGCGCCGCGCAAGCGCCTCGACGCGATCCGGCGCCTGAGCGAGGCCGGCATCCCCGTGACGGTGATGACCGCGCCGATGATCCCGGCCGTCAACGACCACGAGATGGAGGCCATCCTGCAGGCGGCGCGGCAGGCCGGCGCCGTCGAGGCGGGCTACGTGGTGCTGCGGCTGCCCCTGGAAGTGCGCGACCTGTTCCGGGATTGGCTGCTGGCGCATTTCCCCGACAAGCTGCGCCACGTGATGGGCCTCGTGCAGTCGATGCGCGAAGGCCAGGACTACGACGCGACCTGGGGCAAGCGCATGACGGGGACGGGCCCCTACGCCTGGATGCTGGGCCGGCGCTTCGAGATCGCCGCCGCCAAGCTCGGCTTCCCGAAGACCCGCGCCAAGCTGCGCAACGACCTGTTCCGCGCCCCCACCCCGCACGGGGAACAGCTCAGCCTGTTCTGACGTCCCCCCGCGGCTGGCGCGCCCGTCAGGCCGGCGGGGGCGGGCCCGCGCGCCATCCCGCTCAGCCTTCCGGCGGGCGCACGCGCTTCGGACGCGAAGGCAGCGTCATGGCCTCGACGCGCAGCAGAGTGTCGAGCTCGGCCGGGGTCAGCAGCCCTTCCTCCAGCACCAGTTCGGCGACGCCGCGGTTCTCCGCCAGCGCACGCCGGGCGATGCGCGACGAGGCCTCGTAGCCGAGCGCCGGCCCGAGCGCCGTGACGATGCCGATCGACCCCTGCACCAGCGCTTCGCAGCGGGCGCGGTCGGCCTCGATGCCGGCCACGCAGCGCACCGTCAGCGTGTCGATGGCCGCCGTCAGCATCTTGATGGAGTTGAGGACGCAATAGCCGATGGTGGGCTCGAAGGCGTTGAGCTGGAGCTGGCCGCCCTCGGCGCACATGGTGACGGTGAGGTCGTGACCGATCACCAGGAAGGCCACCTGGTTGACCACCTCGGGGATCACCGGGTTCACTTTCCCGGGCATAATCGACGACCCCGCCTGCACGGGCGGCAGGCGGATCTCGGCGAAGCCCGTGCGCGGGCCGGAGGACAGCAGCCGGAGGTCGTTGCAGATCTTCGACAGCTTCACGGCGATGCGCTTCAGCAGCCCCGAGAAGAGCACGAAGGCCCCCATGTCCGAGGTGGCCTCGATGAGGTTCGTGGCCAGCACCATCGGCTGGCCGCTCGAGCGCGCCAGCTCCTCGACGGCGAGGGCGGCGTAGCGCGGGTCGGCGTTGATGCCGGTGCCGATGGCGGTGGCGCCGAGGTTGACCTCGCGGAACAGGGCCGACAGGTCGCCGAGCCGCGCCACGTCCTCCTTGATCGTCACCGCGAAGGCGTCGAACTCCTGGCCGAGCGTCATCGGCACGGCGTCCTGGAGCTGGGTGCGGCCCATCTTCACGATGTCGGCGAAGTCGACCGCCTTGGTGCGGAACGCGAAGCTGAGGTCGCCGAGCGCCCGCACCAGGGGCGCCGTCGCCAGGATGATGGCGAGCCGCAGCGCCGTCGGATAGGCGTCGTTGGTCGACTGCGCCATGTTGACGTCGTCGTTGGGATGGAGCGCCGCGTAGTCGCCGCGCGTGCGCCCCATCAGCTCCAGCGCCACGTTGGCGATGACCTCGTTGGCGTTCATGTTGGTCGAGGTGCCGGCGCCGCCCTGCACGGCGTCGACCACGAACTGGTCGTGGAAGCGGTTCTCCTCGGCGATCAGCCGGCAGGCCTCGTCGATATGCGCGGCCTTCTCGTCGTCGAGCAGGTGGAGGCGCCGGTTGGCGCGGGCCGCCGCCTGCTTGACCAGCGCCAGGGCGCGGACGAAATCCGGGAAGTGCCCCACCGGCACGCCCGTGATGGGGAAGTTCTCGACCGCCCGCTTGGTGTGGATGCCCCAATAGGCTTCGGCCGGCACGTCGGATTCGCCGAGCAGGTCGTGCTCGCGGCGGGTCGCGACCGCCTTCAGGGCGATCGACTGCGTCGTGGCGACCTGGAGGGTGGCGGCCGCGTCCTCGGGCGGTGGAGGGAGGGGGCCGACGGCGTCGGACTGGATCAAGGCTGTCGCTCCGGCGGGAAGGGTCGCGGCCATCCTGGTCCAAACCGGCGCGAGAGCAAGCCCGAGGGCCCCGGCCCGGACGTCGCCCCACCTTCCGGGGCGTCGCCGCGGGCACGCCCCCGGGTCCGGCGGCGACGCCCGCCGCTCAGGGCTTCGCGCGCGCCGCGTGCCGTTCCAGGACCTTGCCGTACATCTCCAGCGTTTGTTCGGCGATGGCGTCCCACGAGAAATGCGCCTCGACGCGCTTGCGCCCGGCCGCGCCGAACCGTTCGCGCAGCGCGGGATCGGCGGCGAGCCGGTTCACCGCGGCGGCGAGGTCGGACGCGAAGCCGGCCGGGTCCGCGGGATCGAAGGTCCCGGGCGCCAGGCCGGGGTCGACCAGCAGGCCGGTCTCCTCCGGCACCACCACCTCGGGGATGCCGCCGACGCTGGTGGCCACCACGGCGGTGTTGCAGGCCATGGCCTCGAGGTTGATGATGCCGAAGGGCTCGTAGACCGAGGGGCAGCAGAACACGGCCGCGTGGCTGTAAAGCTGGATGATGTCGGCGCGGGGCAGCATTTCGCGCACCCAGATCACGCCGGGACGCTCGGCCGCCGCCTTTTCGACGCCGTCCGCCATCTCGCGCGCGATCTCGGGGGTGTCGGGCGCGCCGGCGCAGAGCACGATCTGCAGCGACGGATCGATCTCGGGGATGGCGTTGACGAGGTGGATGATGCCCTTCTGGCGGGTGATGCGGCCGACGAAGAGCAGGAACGGGCGGGACGGGTCGATGCCGCAGCGGGTCAGCACGTCCGTGCCCGCGACGGAGCGGTATTCGTCGAGGTCGATGCCGTTGTGGATGACATGAACCCGCTCGGGGTCGACGTCGAACAGGCGCAGCACGTCGGCCTTGGTTTCGCGCGACACCGCCACGATGCCGTCCGCTTCCTCGATCGCGGTGCGCTCCATCCAGGCCGACAGGTGGTAGCCGTTGCCGAGCTGCTCGACCTTCCAGGGCCGCAGCGGCTCCAGCGAATGGATGGTGAGGACGTTGGGGATGCCCCACAGATTGGCGGCGATGACCCCGCCCATGTCGGTGTACCAGGTGTGGCAATGGACGAGGTCGGCGTCGAGCGTGTCCTTGGCCATGGCGAGGGAGCGCGCGAAGGCGTCCACGGCGCCGACGAAGCGCGGGTCGGTGCCGCGCTTGGTTTCGTCCCACTGCGGGTAGCCCCGCACCGTCAGCCGGCCGTCCGTGCTCGACTGGTCGCCGAAGCAGCGCATCTCGACGTCGACCGTCTTGGCCAGGGCCGCCGCCAGGTATTCCACATGGACGCCGGCGCCCCCGTACACGTAGGGCGGATATTCCTTCGACAGGAACGCGACTTTCTTCGGAGCCGGCATGGGATCGCCTTCGGTCGAATCGGTTGGCCGCCATCCTAAGCAGGATCGCGGCGGAAACCCATGCAATCCTGCTCCGCCCCGCTTCGAAAGCGGGCGATGCGCGCCGCCCTATTCCGCCGCGGCGGCGGACGACGACGCCCGCGGCCCCTGCGCGTCGAACTGCAGCCGGGCCAGGCGGGCGTAGAGGCCGTCGCGCGCCAGCAGCGACCCGTGGGTGCCCTCCTCCACGATGGCGCCGCCCTGCATCACCAGGATGCGGTCGGCCGTCACCACGGTGGCGAGGCGGTGGGCGATCACCAGCGTCGTGCGGCCGCGCATCACCTCGTCGAGCGCGCGCTGCACCAGCGTCTCGCTTTCGGCGTCGAGCGCGCTCGTGGCCTCGTCGAGCAGCAGGATCGGCGCGTCCTTCAGGATGGCGCGCGCGATGGCGAGGCGCTGGCGCTGGCCGCCCGACAGGGTCGTGCCGCGCTCGCCCACGAGCGTTTCGACGCCGTCCGGCATGGCCGAAACGAAGTCCCAGGCGGCGGCGCGCTCGGCGGCGGCGCGCACCTCCTCGTCGCTGGCCCCGGGCCGGCCGAAGCGGATGTTGTCGGCCACCGAGGCGGAGAAGATCGCCGGGTCCTGCGGCACCAGCGCGATGCGGGCCCGCACGGCGGCGGGATCCGCGTCGCGCAGGTCCACGCCGTCGACGAGGACGCGGCCGTCGGTCGGGTCGTAGAAGCGCGTCAGCAGTTGGAACAGCGTCGACTTGCCCGCGCCCGACGGCCCCACGATGGCGACCCGCTCGCCCGGCCGCACCGCGAAGGACAGGTCGCTCACCACGGCGTCGCGGTCCCGCGTGGGATAGCGGAAGCCGACGCGCTCGAAGGCGATGGAGCCGCGCGCCGGCCGCGGGAGCGGGGCGGGGACGGCGGGCGCCGCGATGGCGGGCGCGATGGCCAGGATCTCGCTGAGCCGCCCGGCGGCGCCGGCCGCAGCCGAAATCTCGTTCACCACCTCGCTGAGCTGGCCCAGCGCGCTGGCGCCGAACACGGCGTAGAGCACGAACTGCGACAGCAGCCCGCCCGACATGCGGCCGGCGATGACCTCGTGGGCGCCGAACCACAGCACGCCGACGACGCTGCCGAAGGCGAGAAAGATCGCCACCACGGTCAGCAGCGCCCGCGCGCGGGACGCCAGGGCGGACGCCCGGTAGGAGCCCTCCACGGCGCGGTCGAAACGCGCGGTCGAGACGCCCTCGGCGCCGAAGGCCTGGACGGTGCGCATGGCGCCGAGGTTCTCGGTGGCGAACGACATGGCGTCGGCCAGGCGGTCCTGCGCGGCGCGGGACCGCCGGCGCACCCCGCGGCCGGACAGCACCAGCGGCAGCACGATGACGGGGATGGCCAGCAGCACGAAGCCCGACAGCTTCGGGCTCGACTCCACCATCATGGCGACGGCGCCGACGAACAGGAACAGGTTGCGCAGCACCACCGACGCCGAGGAGCCAAAGGTGGCCTTGAGCTGGGTGGTGTCGGCGGTGAGGCGGGACACGAGCTCGCCCGTCTGCGAGCGGTCGAAGAAGCCGGCGTCGAGCCGGGTGAGGTGGGCGTAGAGGTCGGAACGCAGGTCGGC
The DNA here is from genome assembly GCF_004137685.1 of Lichenibacterium minor. Taxonomy (GTDB): domain Bacteria; phylum Pseudomonadota; class Alphaproteobacteria; order Rhizobiales; family Beijerinckiaceae; genus Lichenihabitans; species Lichenihabitans minor. The sequence continues at coordinate 41,518 of NZ_QYBB01000021.1, forward strand.
GACGATGCGCTCGCCCAGCGTCATCACGAGGTAGTAGCGGGCGCCCGACGCCAGGGCCAGCACCGCCACCACCGCCACCATGGCGGAAAAGTAGGCGTTGATGACGCCGGCCCGGTCTTCCGAGAACCCGAAGTCGACGAGGCGGCGCACGGCTTCGGGCACCACGAGGGTGGCGGCGGACGCGACCGCGAGGGCCAGAACGCCGAGCGCGATCCGCCCGCGGTAGCGCCGCACGTAGGGCAGCAGCGGCTTCAAGGCCTTGAGCGAGCCGCGCGGCGCCCGCGCCGCGTCCCCGGTTCCCCTGTTGCGTTTCATGCGTCCCCGCTGCGGTTTCGTCCGGCCCGCCGGTCCGGGCGGGCTGGCCTTCGGCGCGCGTCTGGTTTATAGGCGCGCACCATCTTTTCGTGCATGGCGAATACCACGAGGGCTTCGATCGGGTCCTCACGCCGCCCTGCGTGACGACAACCGAGGACCCCGATGAAAGACGCGACGCACCCCCACTACCACATGATCAAGGTGGTGATGACCGACGGCACCGACTTCATGACCCGCTCGACGATGGGCTCCGAAGGCGACACGCTGAACCTCGACATCGACCCCAAGACCCACCCCGCCTGGACCGGCGGCTCCCAGCAGCTGATGGACCGCGGCGGCCGCCTGTCGCGCTTCAACTCGCGCTTCGCCGGCATCAACTTCGGCAAGAAGTAAGGCATCGCTCAGTCCCGCCGCAAGGCGGCGGGACGATATCGCCCGGCCCCGCCGGACGCTTCCGTCGGCGACCCGCCCGGCGGCGCGATCCGCGCCGGGCAGGCCCCGTCACGGCTTCGCGGCGGCGCCCTTTTCCGCCTGCGGCGAAGGGGCCGTCGAAGCCGCCCGCCGCCGCCCGGCGATGACGTCGCGGTAGAGGGCGAGGGTCGCGCCCTCCATCCGTTCCAGCGAGAAATGCTCGGCCACGTGCGCCTGGGCGCGCCGCGCCATGCCGTCCCGCGCGCTGGCGCCGAGCGCCAAGGCTTCGCCGATGGCCAGGGCCAGGGCGCGGGCGTCGTCGGGCGGCACGCACCAGCCCGTGCGGGCTTCGGCGGCGACGCGGGGGACCGACAGCACCGTTTCGGGAACGGCGCCGTGGTCCGACACCACCACGGGCGTGCCCATCGCCTGGGCCTCGACGGCGGAGCGCCCGAAGGCTTCCGGCTTGGTGGACGGCACCGCCACGACGCTGGCGGCGAGAAAGGCGGCCGGCATGTCGGCGACGTGTCCGACGCGCTTCACCACCCCGCGCAGCCCGGCGTCGTCCACCGCGGCATCGAGTTCCGCCGCATAGCGGTCGCGGCCCTGCGGGTCGCCGGCCAGGATGAAGCTGGTGTCGGCGAGCCCGGCCGCCTTCAGCAGGCGCGCCGCCTCGATCAGCACGCGGTGGCCCTTCCACGACGTCAGCCGCGCGGCGAGCAGCACCACGCGGTCGCCGACCTCCACGCCCCAATCGGAGCGCAGCTTCTGCACCCGCGCCGGCGCCACCGCGGCGGGGGCGAACTGGCGCAGGTCCGTGCCGCGGTGGACCACCTCGACCTGCGGCACCGCCCAGGGATACAGCGAGGTGACGAGCCCGCGCGTGTAGTCCGAATTGGCGATCACGACGTCGCCCCGCGCCATCACGGAATTGTAGCGCAGCTTCAGCGCGCTCGTGCCCCCGTAAGCGCCGTGGAAGGTCGTCATGAAGGGCACGCCGGTGAGGCGCGCCGCGCCGAGCGCCACCCAGGCGGGCGCGCGCGAGCGGGCGTGGACGACCGCGGGCCGTTCGAGCCGGATCAGCCGCGCCAGCCGCCCGACGTTCCACGCCATGGCGGCGGGGTTCTTGGCGCCGGCGGGAAACGGGATCCAGATGCCGCCCCGCGCCTGCAGCTCGCTGACGAGCCGGCCGCCGCGGCTCGCCACCAGGGCCCGGCCGCCGGCCTCCACCAGCGCGCCCGCGATGTCGATGGTGGTGCGCTCCGCGCCGCCGGCGTCGAGCGAGGGGATGATCTGCAGCACGGTGGCGCCGGCGAGATCCTCGGATCCCTTCGGGGAAGCTTGCGGCATCAGGGCCTACGGTGTTTCGTGCACATGGATGAAGCCTTCCCGATCGGTGCCCTGATTATGCCGCATGACGCCCCGCCGACAATGCTCCCCGTGCGGACGGTTCGCGGCGAGCGCCGCCTGGCGGTGTCGGCGCGCCCGGCGGCCGACGGGGGGGCGGGGCCCGGCCTGGTGTGGCTCGGGGGGTTCAAGTCCGACCAGACGTCCGGCAAGGCCGTGGCGCTCGACCACTGGGCGGGCGGGCGGGGCTGCGCCTGCCTGCGCTTCGATTATTCCGGCCACGGGGCCTCGGACGGCCGCTTCGAGGACGGCACGATCGGCCTGTGGCTCGACGACGCCCTGGCGGCGATCCGCGCGCTGAGCGCGGGGCCGCAGGTGCTGGTCGGCTCGTCGATGGGGGCGTGGATCGCGCTCCTGGCCGCGCGGGCGCTGGCCGGGGCCGGCGAAGCGGACCGCATCGCCGGGCTGGTCCTGGTGGCCCCCGCGGTGGACTTCACGGAAGCGCTGATGTGGGAGCGGTTCGGCCCCGAGGTCCGGCGCGAGATCGAGGAGAACGGCCGCTGGATGCGGCCGTCGCCCTACGGCCCCGAACCCTATCCGGTGACGCGGGCGCTGATCGAGGACGGGCGGGACCACCTGCTGCTCGGCGGCCCGATCCGCTCGCACGGGCCGGTCCACATCCTGCAGGGCATGCGGGACGAGGACGTGCCGTGGGCCCACGCCATGCGGCTCGTCGAGCACCTCGCCTCCGACCCCGTCAGCATCACCCTGATCAAGGACGGCGACCATCGCCTGTCGCGCGACGAGGACGTGGCGCGGCTGATCGCGGCGGTGGACCTGCTGGCGTGAGGGACGGGGCGACGCGTCAGCCCGCCCCGTACAACAGCTCGACGATGCCCAGCACGGCGAGGCTCGCCAGCACATAGCAGGCGCCGTCGACCACCAGAGCCTGCCGGCCGCCCGGAGCGGAACCGCGCCGCGGCCGCCCGCCGCCGTTCGGGAGGTCGCGACCGGCGCCGGAGGGTGCGGTCGCGCGGCCGTCGCCGGCGGGCCCGCACGGCGAGGGGCGGGGCGGCCGCGCCCTCACCGGCCGCCCCGCGACGGGCGCCACCCTGGGTGCGGGCGCGGGTCCATCCGTCCGGAAACCGGGTCAGCGGTCCGAGCGCGGGCCGCCGGCGGCGTCGGTCGCACCCACCAGCTGGCCCGGCACCACGTCGCTCACCCGCTTCCAGGACTGCGTCTTGCACAGGTAGGAGAACAGGCAGCCCTTGACGGACAGCTCGGCCGGCTCCTCGCTCCACACCTTCACGTCGTAGGACTTGCCGTTGTCGGCATTGTAGACCTTGCCCTCGTAGCGGCCCTCGTCGGCGGGCTTCAACGCCGTCATCAGCTCGTGGCCGAGCACCGGACGGGCCTTCTTCTTGGCGTCCGGGTTGGATTCGTCGAGGCGCGGCTTCCCCTTCTCGTCCATGGGCTCCTTCATCCACACCACGTAGCCGCACAGGTCCGCCTTGCCGGGCCCGCAATGCTCGGTGCGGATGCGGCCGCGGCCGTCCTCGGTGAGCCAAGTGCCGGTGGCGTCGGCCGCGAAGGCCGAACCGGCGGCGCAGCAGGCGAGGGCGGCGGTGCCGGCGAGCGTGGCCGCGAGCCGGAAGGAAACGAGACGCGTCATGGCGGGAAGCCTCGGTTGGAACACGATAGGGATGGGGATGGGGGGCGACACGGCCGGAACGGCGCCCATCGGTGGCGGGATCGGCGCGTCATAGAGGGGATGGACGTGCTGGCGCATCCCGGGCGCGTTGCGCCGCACGAGCGGCGGCATGCGTTCGCGCGCGCCGACGGCCGAACCCCTCGGCCGCTGGCCTCATGACCCGGTTTCGGGGCTGGCGGCATGCCACCCCGAAGGGCCGGTGTCCAGGGCGGCGCGGAGGCGGGCCACCGCCGGGGCGGGATCGTATTCCGGCAGGACGGCCTTGCTGACCACGATCCCCTTCAAGGCGACGGCCAGTTCCGCGTGGAACGCGGCCGGGTCGCGGCCCGCCGGGCCGAAGAGCCGGGACAGGGCACCGACGAACCAGGCGCGGCCGTCCTCCTCGGTCCGCGCCACGAGGGCCGCTATGGCGGGGTTGCGGGTCGCTTCCGACCAGATCCCCAGGCGGAGGATGGCATGGTCGCGCGAAATCCGGCCGAAATAGGCGTCGATCACGCCCAGCACCGCCGCGCGCCCGTCGCCCTCGCGCCCGAGCCGCTCGACGAGCGCGGCGCCCCGCAGGTGTTCGCGCTCGACGAGCCCGACGACCAGCGCCTCCTTGGAGCCGAAGTAGCGGTACAGGTTGGCGGGGCTCATGGCGGCCTGGCGGGCGATGTCCTGCATCGTCGTCCGGTCGAAGCCGTTGCGGACGAGGCAGCGTTCGGCGGCATCGAGGATGCGCCCGTGCCGGTCGGCGGGGAGGCCGCCGGGATCGACCGCCGGCGCCGCCGTCACCGGGACGGGTCCGCCCAGCCCGGCGCCCGCGCCGCGTCGCGCCCGGGTGCCGGCGCCGCGCAGGACGCCGGCTGGGGCCCGCCTTCGGCGCAGAGCCGGGCCTGCCAGCTCGCCGGCCCCACGCCCGTCACGGCGAGCAGGGCGCAGCAGCCGAGCAGCAGCAGGGCCGCGGGGAGCAGGACGGCCGGCGCCAAGGCGGCCCGCGCCACCGCCAGCGCGCGCCCCCGCCGAGCTGCGAAACGGCGCGCCGCCACGGCGGCGCGGAGCGCGTTCGGCGAGGGCATGTCGAGGTCGGTGGGGTTCAGCGCGATCATCGTCGGGCTCCATCTGATGCAGCGATAATGAACGTTCAGTCAGGGCGAGTCAATGAACGTTCATTCTCGCGCGGATCCGCCGCGGGCCGCGGGAGCGGCCCGGCCCCGCCGCGGCCGTCCCGAGCGCCGTCCCCTGTGGATCGCGGCGTCCGAACCGTGTTACGGGAGCCCACCCCCGGCGGGGCGCGGAAGGGGGAGAAGCGGTTGCAGATCGTGTTCGTGCTTCTGGCCCACAACGCGGCGTCGCTCGTCGCCCGCGTGGCCCGGACCCTGACGGCCACGGGCCACCGCATGGTGATCCACTACGACGCCAAGGTGCCGGAAGCCGAGTTCAACGCGCTGAAGGCGTCGCTGGCGGCCTTGGGTGACCGCGTGCGCTTCGCCCGGCGCGTCCGGGTCGGCTGGGGCGAGTGGTCGGTGGTGCAGGCGACGCTCAACGCCGTCGAGGCGGTCGCGGAAGCCGGCTGGGCGCCCGACTACGTCTACCTGATGAGCGCGATGGATTATCCGATCCGCTCCGCCGCCGAGCTCGACGCTTTCCTGGAGCGCAACCGCGGCGACGAGTTCATCGAGAGCGTGCCCTCCGACACCGTGAAGTGGGTGAAGAGCGGCCCGCAGCGCGAGCGCTACCAGTACCGCTGGCCCTTCAACTGGCGCGAACGCCCCCTCCTGACGGACCGGCTGTTCCGCCTGCAGCGGCGGCTCGGGCTGAAGCGCCGCTTCGTCGCCGACATGGTCCCCCACCTCGGCTCGCAATGGTGGGTGCTGACCTGGCCGACCCTGCAGGCCGTGATGGAGATCGCGCGCCGGCCCGACGTGCTGGCCTTCTTCCGCACCACGCTGGTGCCGGACGAGCTGTTCTTCCAAACCCTGGTGCGGCAGGTCGTGCCCGACCACCGCATCATCAACTGCCCGCTGACGCTCTACCAGTTCACCGATTACGGCTACCCCGTGGTGTACCACGCCGACCACCTCGACTACCTGACGCGCCAGCGCTTCTTCATGGCGCGCAAGCTGTCGTCGCACGACATGGCGCTGCGCGACCTGCTCGACCCCTATTGGCGCGGTGAACGCCGGGCGAAGCCCTTCATCGACGAGGACGTGGGGCTGCGCTCCACGGAATACGACGATTGGCGCCTCGCCCACCGCGACGGGCCGCCGAACCGCCCGCTGGCGGGCGGGGGCGAGCGCGGCTGGGCGGCGAACCGGCGCGTGGCCAAGCCCTGCTTCGCGGTGGTGGGCACCAGCACGGCCGAGCTCGGCTTCGCCCACCGCGTGCTGTCGCGCGCCGCGAACGTGCGGCTGCACGGCCAGCTGTTCCACCCCGCCGCCATCGAGTTCGCCGACCGGGCCTCAGCCTTCGCGTCCTACGGCGAAGCGGACGTCGAGATGCGCAACATGTCGGGCGTCGATTTCCTCACCGACGTGGTGCGGGCCGAGCCCGAACGCTCGACCGGTTTCCTGCTGCGGGCCGAGCAGGGCGGATCCGTCGCCGAGGAGCTGGCGGGGCGCCCCGACGTGCGGCTGGCGCAGCTCGGCGGCGATCCGCTGGTGGCCTTCTCCGAGGCGCTCGGCGGCCCCCACCCGGCGCTGGGCGCGCCCTTCGACCCCGCGGCGCTGGACGAGATGCCGGCCGAAGCCGCGGCCCACCGCTTCCGCGTGTTCCTCAAGGCGTTCCACAGCCAGGGCGGCGCGGCGGACCGGCGCTTCAAGGCCGCCGTGGACGCCCGCCCCAAGGGCTGGGCCCAGAAGTTCGACCCCCGGCGGATCGGCCCCGACTGGCTGAGCCGGCTGGAAACCTGCCTCGGCGTCCGCATCGACATCACGCCCGAAGCGCTGGAAGCCGAGCGCGTCGCGGCCGTGGAAGACTTCCGCGCGCGGCGCCGCGGCGTGATCGACCTCCTGGTGCGCGGCGGCATCGACCCGGTGGTGTTCGACGTGCTGGGACAGGGCGGCGGCCCAGGGGGCGGGCAAGGCGGCGGCCAAGGCGGCGGCGAAGTGTCGAACGCCCTGGCGCTGCTGTGACCGACGCCCTCGAGAAGGATGACACGATGCAGGCTTCCCCCACCCGCCGGGTCGCGGCGTCGCTGGCGCTGGGGCTCGGCCTGCTGTCCGCCGGGCCCGGGGAAGCGGCACCGCCCTGCCCGGCCGCGTCGCCGCCCGCGGCGCGGCGCTACGCCGGCCGGGTGGGGCACTACCTCGCCGACCTGAAGACGTCCTTCCCCGAACACGAGCTGTATTCGCCCGCCACCGCCCTCACCCGCGCCAACTACCGCGCGGTGCTGGACGGGCTGGCGGGCGAGGCGGGCGTCAACGGCGTGCGGCTGCCGATCGTGCCGGCCTATGCCGGCGCGGCCGACTACCCGCCGCTCTACGGCGACGTCCTCGCCTCCGCGCGAAGCCTCGGGCTGTCGATCTACGCGAGCCCGATGTCGGTGGGGATGAAGCCCTTCGTGGGCTGGTCGGACGACCGCTACGCGTCCTGGATCGCCGACTACGCGGCGGCGTTCCGGCCCGACGTGCTGTCGCCGTTCAACGAGGCGGGGCTCGACAACCGCCGCATCGCCCGGGTCGCCCGCCTCGTGCGGGCGAAGCTGACGGTGCCGGTGCTGCTGATGGGGCCGGACCGGCAGCACGTCGGCCGCTCCGCGGAAAGCCTCGCGCGCGACCCCGCCGTCGCGGCGCTGTTCGACATCGTGGGCTCCCACAACGCCGACAAGGACGCGGGCGCCACCGCGGCGGCCTGGGGGGCGCTGGTCGAGGCCGCCGGCGGCCGGCCCGTGTGGTCGAGCGAGAACCCGGCGCTGTGGAGCCGCGGGCAGGTCGAAGGGTTGCCCGGCATGGACCAGGCGGTGGAGGGCGGCGTGGAGGGCGTGGTGGCCTGGATGGCCAAACCCGGCCTCGTCGACGGCACGGGCCGCCCCACCGCCAAGGCCTGCGAGATCGCGGCGAACCTCGTCAGGTAGCCTTCGGCGAACCCGTTCAGAACCATTGCCCCGGGTTCAGCAACCCGGCGTCCACGAGGTCCCGCGTGGTGCGGTAGCGGCGGCTCGCGTCCCCCAGGGGCGACGCGTCGCGCAGCTTCAGCAGCCCCGGATAGGCGGCGAGGCCGCCGTCCTTCACCGTCACGGCCGCCTCGTGGCGCGCCGCCACCTCCAGGGTTTCGGGCCGGGCCAGCAGCGCGTAGCGCAGGATGCAGCCCGTCGGGCTCGAATGCCAGGGCGTGTGCGGGCTGTTGAGGTAGGCGGGCACGACCAGCCGCGTCCCGGCCACGTAGCCGTAGAACCACTGCCACTTCACCAGCGGCACGCGGTTCAGCGCCGGGCTTTGCCGCGGCTTCGTCCGGTGCAGGGTGCGGCGCTGCAGCCCGCCCCGCACGATGACGTTGCGGAACCGCCCGGGGTCCAGCGTCACGAAGCCGAAGGCGTCGAAGCGGTCGAGCGCCGCGGGCGGCGCGCCTTCGGCCGCCAGCTCGGCGGCCGGGCGCTCCCCGTACATCTCCACCACCAGCGCGTAGACGTGCTCGCGGCTTTCGGAATCGAGGAATTCGGTGAAGTCCCCGAGGCTGCGGCTTTCGCACCGGTAGAACACGAAGGCGTCGGTCGTGGCGAGGGACAGGCACCAGCGGCCGGTGGCGTAGCGCCCGCGCAGCCCGTTGAGCCAGGTGAGCGCCTTGCCGCCCCCGGGGCCGGCGCGCGGTCGCCACACCGCGCAGCCGGGCTCGGCCCCGAGATGCCCCGCGAGCCCGCCGTCGGACGACAGGTCGAGGAACACGAAATGCTTCGCGCCGAGCCCGCGGTGGTGCGCCAGGAAGGCCTGGGCCAGCGCGTGGTCGCCGTGGTGGGCCGCCACCACCACGAGGGCCCGCCCGGCCGGCGCCGAGGCCGGCCCGGCCACGAGCTCCAGCGCCCGCAGGCTCAGCCGCGCCCGCAGCCACGGCAGGAGCAGCACGGACGCGAAGCGGAACGGCGCCTGCAGCTTCGACCAGAAGCCGCCGAGCCGCAGCGACTGCAGCACGCGCACGCGGCGGCGCTGGCCCGCCATGGGGCCGCGGTTGACGTGGGTCCGGCGGGGCGGGATCACGCCGCCGCCTCCTGGGTGTCGCTCACTCCCCTCCCCCGCCGTCGCTCGTGCTGGTGATGACGCGGCGCGCCGTCGTGGTGGTGGTCGTCACGGGCCCGCGGAAGTCGTAGTAGATGCCGGCGATGCCGCGCATGATCTGCACCGCCTTGCTGAGCTCCACCGCGTCGGCGTTGGTGATCAGCACCGTGTCCTTGTCGCGCATCTGCACCGACTGGCCGATGAAGTAGCCGGACGCGGCGCGCAGGTCCAAATGGTAGACGACCGGCACGGGCTCGACCTTGCCGGCGAGCGCCGTCAGCCGCGGGTCGCCGGGCGGCAGCAGGGTCCTCACCAGCGCCGGGGGCTCGAAGCGCATCAGGAAGATCTGGCCGACGTTGGCGATGGCGTCGTTGCCGCCCCCGGCCCGCGCCACGCCCTCGGCCAGGGTCACGCGCTCGACGTTGAAATCGTATTGCGACACTTTCAGCGCCGCCCCCAGCACGGAGAAGCTCCGCGGGTTGCGGATCAGCACCAGGTTGTCGCCGGGCTCGATGCGGATGTTCTCGCGCGGGTCCTCGACGAGCCTCTGCATCGTCGCCCGCGCCACGCGGCCGCCGCGCACGAGCTGCACGTCCGTGTCGAAGGGCGGGTCCCTGGGGCCGCCCGCCTCGGCGATGACGTCGAGCACGCGCTCGCCCCGCAGCGTGATGGGCACGAGGCCGGGCTTGCCGACGTCGCCGTTGACCGACGCCGTGTTGACCGTGGAGCTGACGAGGCTGACCAGGACCTGCGGGTTGGTGGCCTTGCCGTCCAGCGACCGGGCGATGGCGCGGCCCGCCTGGGCGGGCGTGAGCCCCGCCACCTTCACGGTGCCGCCGAAGGGCACCGGCACGGTGCCATCCTGCTCCACCACCTGGGCCGGCAGCGTCGCGGTGTGGCCGCCCACCGGGGCGCCCTTGTCGGCGGGGCCGTTCAGCGCCGGCGCGGCGCCGAACAGGGGGATGGGCGCGACCTCGAACACCGTGACGGCGACGACGTCGCCCGGCTTCAACACCAGCGACGGCCGGTACACGTCGGCCCCCAGGGACGACAGGCCCGCGCGCCGGTAGCTCGAGATCGCCTTCGCCACCGTGGGGTCGAGGTCGAGCAGCACGTAGCCGGGGTTCCCCGAGACGGCGCCGGGGGCGATGAACTCCACGGCCGTGGGTGCCGCGCTCGGCAGCTCCGAGCAGCCGCTCAGGGTCGCGGCGCCCAGCAGCAGGGCGCACCCGACGGCAGCCGCCGACCTGGAAGACATGGATCCCAACGCTCCGATGAAGCCTGCGCCCCCACGCGGCGAGTTCCCGTCGATCTTCAGGGTTCCGTAACCTCGCCCGCGGCGCTTGGCCAGCCACCCGCCCCGGCCATCCACCGCGCTGGGTTGCGAAAGCCCCCGGGAGCGGCCGAAAGGACACGCTTCGTGGGCCCGGCCGGCCGCGCCGCGGGGGAAACGGCCTCAGCCCATGATCTGGTCGCGCGCCGCGCCCATCACGAGGCTGCCGAAGGCGAAGAGCAGCAGCGCCGACAGGAACACCGTCACGGTGGCCTCGACGGGAAAGGTGTAGCTTTCGTGCTCCGGCAGGTCGGGCGGGATGAAGTCGACGAGGTAGTTCTGCTTGGTGGCGGCATCCGCCCGCGCCACGACGAGCCCCTGCTGCGCCGCCATGTAGGCGTTCTTGGCGAACTCCTGTTCGAGCTGGAGCGCCTGGTAGTCGTTCAGGACCTGCGAATAGGGCGCCGCCGCAGCGGCTCCCACGGTTCCAGCGGCGCCGGACGCCGCGGGCCTGTCGGACGCGAGGCGTCCCTGCTCCGACTTCAGCTGGCCTTCCAGCGCGGCGATCCTGGATTTCAGCTGCACGACGATGGGCGAATTCGGCGCCAGCTGGCCCGCGACGCCGGTGAGCTGGCCTCGCGCGTCGGCGAGCTGGCCCTCGATCGAGCCCACGATGGTGCCGAGCTGGCTGGCGGCGCGGGTCGGGTCCTGGTCGCCCTGCCTGTTCTGGAACTCCGTCAGGGCGACCCGGGCCTTGCGCACGCGCTCCTCTTCCCGGCCGAGCTCGGCTTCGGCGAACTTCACCTCGTTGGCGCGGGCGCGGGAGGTCAGGTCGTCGACCATGCCGTCGGCCGCCGTCACGATGGCCTTGGCGAGCGTTTGGGCGAAGGCGGGGTCGAAGGCGTCGACCTCCACCTTGATGTAGCCGCCGAGCCCCTGGCTCACCTGAACGCGGGAGCGGAAGTAGTCGAGAAAGGTTTCGCGCGACGCGTCCGGTTCGAGCCGCGACAGCCAGTCGATGTGCGACGCGTCGAAATGCCGGCGCAGGTCGAGGTCGCGGTCGAGCCTGTCGGCCAGGGTCGAGGAGCGCAGGTATTCGTAGACGATGGTGCCGAGGTCGACCGTGTTGCTCTGCGCCGTGCCGGTGACGCTCTGCACGAGGCCGGACGCGAGGCTCGAAGGGCCGCGGTAGGTCTGGTAGGTCAGCTCGAAGTCGGACGTGTAGCGGGGCGTGGCGACGAACAGCGTGTAGAGCGCGGTCAGCAGCGTCGGCAGCAGCACGACCAGGGTGAACCAGGCGAGGAGGCGGCGCGAGCGCGAGCGGCGGCGCTCCACCAGGGCGACGGCATATTGGGCGGTGGCGGGCCAGCCCACCGCGCCGCCCGCCGCGGCCTCCGCCGGCGCGGCGGCGGCGCGGCGCGGCCCGAGCCCGCGGCCGGGCCGGGCCGGGGCCGCGGGCTTCCCGTCCGGCCCGGCCCTGACGACGGCGGTCCCGGTATCGTCCACCTCGTTCATCGCGGGTCGCTCATGGGGCGTCGCTCATCCGTGCCTGCCGGTATCGTGATCCTCGACCGCGTCGCGCGGTTCGGCGAACAGTTTCAGCACGCCGTCGCGCAGCGTGACGGCCGCCTCGGCGTGCTGGACCACGAAGCGGGGCTGCGACGTCGAGAAGATCACGCCGGCGCGCCGATGCGCCGCCAGGGCGAAGCAGCGCGCCATCACCTCCGGGTCGATCTGACTCACCTCGTCGACGAGATAGCAACCGAAAGGGATCACAAATGTGGTCGCCGCCTCGAAATTGCGCCGCTTGGCCCCGTCCTGCCCCTTCAAGGGCCGGTCGAGCAGCATGTCGGAGCCGGCGAGCGACACGGCCGCGGTCAGCAGGCCGTCGGCGTCGAACCCGTAGGCGCGCGCCAGGAAGCGCAGGTTCTCCACCGCGCTCAGCCCCGGGTGCATCAGCGGCGCGGCGTTGACGGCGGGCGACATGGGATCGGCGCCCGTCACCGCCCCGCCGTCCGGCTTCACGGTTCCGGCCAGGAGCTGCAGCAGCGTGGTCTTGCCCGCCTTGCGCCCCGCCAGCACGCCGAGCCGCCCGTCGGTCGGCAGGCTGATGGTGCCGGGGAGCAGCACGACGTGCGGCGACGCGCCGACGCGCGGGAAGCTCTTCGCCGCGTCGATGAGGTGGATCAGTCGTGATCCGGGCAACCCGCGCTCCGGTAGACGAGGAGGCCCGTGACCAGCAGCCCCACGGTGAAGAGCGCCGGATAGCGCAGGTCGAGCAGCGCCACCGGATAGCCGGGGTCGAAGGCGTGGCGCTCGTGCTCGAGGAGGTGGAGCAGCGGGTCGTACCAGTAATAGCGTGCCACCAGGGCGGGGGTGGTGGCGATGGAGAAATACAGGCCCGAGCTGATGAACAGCGCCCAGGTGAGCAGCTTCTCGAATGTCTTGACGAAGGACAGCCGGCGCCCGAGCCCTTCCAGGGTGAGGCCGAGCCCGAAGCCCGAGCCGCCCGCCATGGCGAAGACGAGGCATGTTTCCGGCACGTCGGGCAGGGGCATGTCGAGGCCGAACAGTTCCAGCGGCAGCAGCGCCAGCAGGCAGAACGACAGGTTGAGCATGAGCCCCCAGGCCGCCTTGGCGACGCGCAGGTGCATGTCGGTGATGCCCGGCCACGCCGTGGCGCCGGCCGGCCACCTGCCGCCCGTCGCGGCGCCGGCCCAGGTCGCCTGGAAGGCGAACCAGGTGGAGAAGCCCGCCAGCACGTAGACCTCGATCGGGATCTGCCCCGGCATGGGCCTCTTGAGGAAATAGAACAGCCAATAATGCACGAAGACCACCACGGCGGGCCGCACGAGCTCGACCAGCGCGCCGAGCACGCCGTTGCGGTGGTGGGCCCGCAGGTCGCGCAGCACCAGGGCGCGCAGGATCAGCAGGTGGTCCGTCAGCCGCGGCCGGCGGCGGGCGCGGTCGATCCGGCGCAGCGTGGCGGCCGTCACCGACGCTTCCACGTCCGCCAGGGCGACGGCCGGGCGGGGCGGGGCGGGCGGGGCGACCGCGGGCGGCGGCGATCCCGCCGCCGCGACCGGGGCGACGCCGGCCGCCGGCCCCCCGGCGCGCTCGCGACGCAGCGCGAGGTCGGCGCGCAGCCGCTCGCGCTCGGGCTCGAGCGGCCCCCCGGTGCCCGAAAGCGCGAGTTCCCCGGCGGCGGCGTCGAGGGCGTTCAGGGCGAGGTGGCAGCGCGCCGCGGCGAGCCGCACGGCCGGGTCGGCGGGCGCCAGCGCCAGCGCTTCCGCGACGGCCGCCAGGGCGGGCCGGTGCTGGAGGCGGCGCCCGAGCGCCGCGGCGAGCTGCAGGCGCAGCGCCACGGCGCCGGGGCGCAGCGCCGCGGCGGCCTTGAGATGGGCGATGCGGGCGCGGCCGTCGTCGGCGCGGGCGGCGAGGCGGGCGGCGAGCAGCGGCGCGCGGACGTCCGCGCCGTCGAGGCGCGCGGCCTCGTCGCAGGCGCGGCGGGCGTCGGCGAGCCGGCCCGCGAGGGCGAGGGCGCGGGCGGAACACAGGCGGGGGGCAGCCTCGGCGGGCGCCAGCGCGACCGCGGCCTCGAAGCGGGCCGCCGCGGCGGCGAAGTCCCGGCGGCGGAAGGCCGCGACGCCGGCCGATGCCGCGTCGCGCGCTTCATCCCGGGCGGAAGGGTCCGAAACCGTCATGCCGTGCCGTTCGAAGGGTCGCCGCCCGCCCGCGGATCCGGCTGGGGCCACCGCTCGGCGCGACCGCGCGGGCTTCCCCACGCCGTCCCGCCCTTCCCCCTTGCGGGGAGAAGCGGGCCTCCGTGGGCCGCCCTCGCGGAGGCCCGCTTAGCACAGCTCACCCCGGGGGTCGATGCGGCCGGCCCGGGTTCGGCCGGGATCAGCGGCCGAGGTGGTCGGCGAGGAACGGCACGGCTTCGCCGAGGAAGCCCCGCCAGCCGCCCGTGTCGGCGGCCGTGCGCAGCGTCAGCGTCGCGCCGCGCTCGCGGGCCGCCTCGGCCAGCAGATCGCCCTGGGCCGGGCTGTGGACGTAGTCGGCGGGGGACGCATCGGCCGGCAGCGGCTCGGCGGCCTTGCCGTACCAGCTGTAGACCGGCGGCGCGCCGGCGTGGATCGTGTGGATCGGCGACGCGTCGGCTTCGGCGGCGCGGAAGCGCGCGTCGCCGAGCTCGGCCGTCGAACCCGCGCCGTAGAACTGCGCCAGCCACCGCGGCAGGCGGTCGGTGCGGAAGCGCGCCGCGATGTCGGCCGGGTCGTAGGTGGCCTGGGCGTTGGCCGTCACCACGGCCGACACGCCCGTCGGCTGGCGCAGCACCGGGTCGGGCGACAACGGGTCGGCGCCGTCGGGATGGAACGCGACCCAGAAGGCCACGCCGGCGCCGGCCGACAGGCCCATCAGGGCCACGCGGGACGGGTCGAGGCCGTAGTCGCCCGCATGCGCCCGCAGCCACTGCACGGCGCGCGCGCCGTCCTGCATGGGTGCGGGGAAGCGCACCGCGGGCGCGAGCCGGTAGTCCGCGCAGGCGAAGGCGATGCCGCGGGCGGCCAGCATCGCGACGAGCTGCGGCGCGCAGGGGTGCTTGTCGCCGCCCACGAAGGCCCCGCCGTGGAAATACACCACGAGGGGGGCCGGGCCGCCGCCGTCCGGCACGTGGAGGTCGAGGCTTTGCAGCCGGTCCGGCCCGTAGCGGAGGTCCGCGAAGTCGCCGGCGCGCGCCGGGGCCGAAAGGCCGACCGCCGCGCAGGCGAGCGCGGCCGCGAGGGCGCGCGAGGCCCTCACCGCGGCTTCTGCGCCACCGCGAATAGGTGGGGCGTCATGAAGGAGGAGCGCAGCTCCTTCACGTCGAAGCCGTCGAGGACGACGCGGCGCAGCCCCTGCGGGCTGAAACGCAGGTGGTCGGGCCCCGATGCCGACAGGGCCGCCGTGGCGGTCATGAAGGAGATAGGGTTGCCGCTGCCCCCCACGACCTTGACGCCGAACTTGTTGGCCTTGCCGAAGCCCCGCGTGCAGACCACCAGCGAACCGCCCGGCGCCAGGACGCGGCGGATCTCGGCGGCCGTGAGCCAGAAGCGCGGGTCGCGCTCCAGCGCCCGGTCCCAGATCACCGCCGAAAAGCAGCCGTCGTCGAACAGCGGCGCGAGGTCGTTGGGCTCGCCCTTGTGGAAATGGACGCCGCCGGCTTCGCCGCCGCCGTCCGCCACCACGACATGGCGCTCGAAGCCCGCCAGGAAGGGCGCCCCGGCGACCGCGCCATCGCGCGAGCCCCCCGCGATCTCCAGCACGGGGCCGGCCAGCGCGTGGGTGCGGAACAGCGTGGCATATTCCTCGATCACCTTGGCGCGCATGCCGGGCTTCGGCGCGGGATCGGTTTCGACGAGGCTCATGGGGGGCTCATCCTTCGTGAAGCATGGGGGGCGGGCTCGGCCCGTCGACGCGGAGATGAGCCAGCACCTCGCGCATCATGATCGCGCCGTAGCCCTCGTTGCCGTGGTGCGGGTCGCCGGGCTGGCCGAACTCCGCGAGGGTGAAGCCTTCGGCGTCGAGGCAGCGGTCCGGAACGTCGACCACGGGCACGCCGAGGCGGTCGAGCTCGGCCCGGATCGTCGCGCGGTACAGCCGGTCGACGCGCATCACCACGGCCGCCGGCGTCCTGCGCAGCGCGGGGTGGTGGCGGAACGGGCGGGGGGCCTCGATGGCGAAGACGCGCCGGCCGATGCGCCGCAGCAGCGCCACGAGCTCCAGCATCGGACGCTGGTCGTCGAGGGCGAGGCGCCGGATGGTGCCGCTCGACACGGGTGCCGCGCCCGGCAGGTCCATGTCGGCCGGGGCGAAGTCCTGCCAGGCCGCGCCGCGCCACAACCGCACCGGGTGCAGAAGGGCCGACACGCCGAAGATCCTGTCGGGGGGGTCGTCCGCGCACGGCAGCCGGTCGAACTGGCGGCGGTATTCCGGCAGCGTGACCTCGGCGTGGTCGCCGCGGTCGGCGAAGAAGGGCTCGGTGGCGAGATGGCCGCCCCCGAGCGGGCGCACGCACAGGCGCAGCCCGGCGGGCCAGGCGCCCTCCGCCTCGACGGCGACCTGCCCGCGGCGCAGCGCGGCCGTGTGGCTGTCGCCGAAGACCAGGACGTCCGCCATCAGTAGCGCCCGAACACCGAAGCGATCTCCTCGTCGCAGAGCACGCGCTCCGCATCCTCCGCGGCGGCCGGGCGCGGGGGCACCGGGGCGGCGGCGCCGACCTTGACGCGCGTGGGGCCCGGGGCCGCGGGCGCGTGCTCGGCGAAGAAGTGCTCCATGACGTGCCGCACGCCGGCAGCCGAAACGGTGCGCATGTCGCTGTTGTAGAACATGGCCCGCATGGGCGGCGCGGTGGTGATCTCGTAGCCGGGGAAATAGTCCACGAAGGGGTACTTGTCGGCGAGGGCGCCGGCGACGCCGCGCAACAGCGACTTCGAATAGGTGTTGGCCACCACGACGTGGTCGGGCGTGGCGGTCGCCATGATGGACACCGGGCTGACGGTGAACAGGAAGTGCATGTCCCCGTTGATGGCGCGCAGCCGGGCGATCACGGCCTCCATGTCGGCCAGGATGTCGGTGAAGGACAGGTTCAGGAAGCTGTAGCGGGACGGGTCCCATTCGCCGCCGCCCGTGCCGGGCGCCACGGGGAACACCGTGCCGTCCTCCTTCGACATCCAGGTTTCGGTCATGCCCAGCGTGAACACGAAGGCCTGCGTCCGCTCGAACAGCTCGACCACGCGGGCGAGGTGGTGGCGGCGCAGCACCTCGACTTCCTCGGCGGTGCCGACCGCGCCGGGCTCGATGTTGGGACGGAAGGGATCGACGAAGCCGTCGCCCCGCACCCAGGCGCGGTCGACGGGGTCGATCTCGCCCGCGGCGCGCTGCAGGAGCTGGAGCAGCTGGCGCGCCGTGTACAGGTTGCCGTAGCGGGCCGAATAGATGCCGTAACCGTGGTCGAGGTGCAGGGCGGGCGGCAGGAAGCCCGGGGCGGGCTCGACGTCGAGGTAGTCGGCGCCGCGGCGCCTCATCTCGCGGCCGATGTGCTGCGCGAAGCAGGACCCGCCGGTGGCGAGGCGGCGCCCTTCCAGCGAGAACTTCCTGCGGTACCAGCCGCCGATCTCCAGCGGGTGGACGCCCTCCACGCTGCGGCGCCAGAACGCGCGGGCCGGCTGGTCCTTGTAGGGATGGTGACGCCCTTCGGCCATCGTCGCTCTCGACCCGGGGATCCGATCCGGCGGCCGCCGGTGCGGCGTCGCGGCCGCCCAATGGAGCACGGAATGCGGGCGGATGTCGACCGCGCGACGCGGTGGCGCGGTCCCGCCCCGGCCCCGCCGAGGTGGCCGACGCGGGGACGCGGTGCCGGCCCGACCGCTCGCCGGCCCTCGCGTCCCGGGCCCATCCGTGCCACAATGGCCGCCACCGCGCCCCGGGCCTTCCGGCCGACGCGCCCCTCCGGACTCCCGCGATGACGGCCGACATGTGGGTCAAGTTCTGGGGCGTTCGCGGCGGCATCCCCTGCCCCGACCCGGAATTCGCGGTCTACGGCGGCAACACGGCCTGCGTGGAGCTGCGCTGCGGGGGCCGCACCCTGGTGTTCGACGCCGGCAGCGGCATCCGCCCGCTCGGGCGCCGGCTCGTCGACGACGGGCGCGCCGGCGCGCTCGACCTGCTCGTCAGCCATTGCCACATCGACCACCTCATCGGCCTGCCCTTCTTCGCCCCCGCGTTCCGGCGCGACACCACCATCCGGCTGTGGACCGGCCACCGCGACAGCGACGAGCACCTGCACGACGCCGTGGCCCAGCTGATGACCCGTCCGCTCTTTCCCATCACGCCCGAAACCTTCGCGGCGACGCTGGTCTACCGCGACTTCCAGGCCGGCGACGGCTTCGACATGGGCGACGGCGTGGCCCTCCGCACCGCGTCGCTGAACCACCCCGGCGGCGCCACCGCCTACCGGGTGGACTTCGGGGGCCGCTCCTTCGGCTATTTCACCGACCACGAGGCGGCCGGCGACGCGCCCGACCCGGCGCTGGTCGCCCTGGCGCGCGGGCTCGACCTGCTGGTGCTCGACGCGAGCTACACGCCGTCCGAGATCGGCGGCCGGCGCGGCTGGGGCCACTCGTCCTGGCGGCAGGCCGTCGCGCTGGCCGAAGCCGCCGGCGTGGGCCGGCTCGCCCTGTTCCACCACGACCCGTCCCACGACGACGCCGTCATGGCGCGCATCGAAGCCGAGGCCGCCGCGGCCCGCGCCGGCACGTTCGCGGCCCGCGACGGGCAAAGCATGTCCATCGGCGGGGGATCGCCTCCGGCGTGAGCGGGAAAGGCCGGGGTCGGGGGAAACCGCCCGCCGCGGCCCCGCAGGGCGCCGGGGCGCGGGCCGGTGCCTCGGCACGCCCCGACCGCTCTGCGCCACGCGCCCTTTGACGGGGCCGCCCCGGCCCGTTACATCGCGACCCACCGCGGCGCACGGGCCGACGCCCGGCCCTCCGGGCCGCCGACCCCGGCGCCCCCTTCCCGCGGTCACCAGCCCGGAGCGGAGCCCATGTCGTCACAGATCCCCGGCCCAGGCCCGAGCTTCGCCCTGCACCCGCACCCGTCGCCCGTGCCCGCAGAACGCCGGGCGGAACTGCTGGCCAACCCCGGCTTCGGCCGCGTCTTCACCGACCACATGGTGGTGATCAACTATTCGGAAGGGCGTGGCTGGCACGACGCCCGCGTGGAAGCGCGCGCGCCGATCCCCATGGATCCCGCCGCCGCCGTGCTCCACTACGCCCAGGAAATCTTCGAAGGCATGAAGGCCTACGCGACCGGCAACGGCGGCGCGTCGCTGTTCCGGCCCGAAGCCAACGCCCGGCGCTTCGCGGAATCGGCCGCGCGCCTCGCCATGCCGGCCCTGCCCGAAGATTTGTTCGTCGAATCCGTCCGCCAGCTCGTCGCGGTGGACCGCGACTGGATCCCCACGACGGCCGGCGCGAGCCTCTACCTTCGCCCCTTCATGTTCGCCAGCGAGGTGTTCCTGGGCGTCAAGCCGTCCGCCGAATACCTCTACATGGTGATCGCGTCGCCGGTGGGCCGCTACTTCAAGGGCGGCGCCGAAACCGTGTCGGTGTGGGTGTCGCAGGACTACACCCGCGCGGCGCCGGGCGGCACGGGCGCCGCCAAATGCGGCGGCAACTACGCGGCGAGCCTCGTCGCCCAGGCCGAAGCCGCGCGCCACGGCTGCGACCAGGTGGTGTTCCTCGACGCGGCCGAGCGCCGCTGGGTCGAGGAGCTCGGCGGCATGAACATCTTCTTCGCCTTCGACGACGGCTCGCTCGCCACCCCGCCGCTCGGCACCATCCTGCCCGGCATCACCCGCGACTCCGTCATGGCGCTGGCCCGGCGGGACGGCATCCCGGTGCGCGAGGAACCCTATTCCCTCGACCAGTGGCGCGCCGACGCCGCGAGCGGGCGCCTGCGCGAAGCCTTCGCCTGCGGCACCGCCGCGGTGATCACCCCCATCGGCACGGTGAAGACGCCCGACGGCGGCTTCGCGATCGGCGGCGGCGAGAACGCCGGCGAGATCACCAAGCGCCTGCGCACGGCCCTGACCGACATCCAGCGCGGCATCGCGCCCGACCCGTTCGGCTGGGTCCAGACCGTCCTGTGAGCCGTTCCCGCTCCGCCCGCGCGGGCGGGCGGAGCGGGAACGCGCCATGTTGCGATGCAGCATCGGCATGGCAGCGTCACGCCCGCGCCGGCATCCCGAGGCGGGCCGATGGCGTAGAAGGAGGCCCATCTCACGAGGGCCGACCATGATCCGCCGACGCTCCACCCCGCATGTCGCATCGCACAACGGCGAGGTTTCGGCCTTCGACCGGATCACCTGGAACGCCTTCATGCTGGCCGTGACGGTGTCGGTGGGGGTGGTGCTGGGCTACGGCCCCGCCGCCGCCCTGCACCACATCGCCGACGCCCTGGTCGACGTCCTGGCCAGGGCGCGGGATTTCCCCGTCCCCGACGCCGCGGCCTGGAGCGGGCAGATGGTGTTCTGAACGGCGCGCCGGGCGCACGAACCCGCCCCGGGGCGAGGGCCCGCGGGAAGGATCCGACGTGACGACGCATGTCCTGGGCGATGTCCCCTTCGGCCTGGGCCTGGTCGAGGCCGCGGCGCGGCCGGGCCGACGGGTGACGCTGTCCGCGGCCGCGCGGGCGCGGGTCGCCGCCGCGCGGGCGGTCGTCGAGCGCCATGCCGGCGGCGACGAGCCCGTCTACGGCCTCAACACCGGGCTCGGCGGCAACCTCGCCTATCGGCTGACGCCCGGCGAGGTCGAGGCCTTCCAGGTGCAGCTCGTCCGCGGGCGCTCGATCGGCGTGGGCGAGCCCTTCCCGGAGCCGGTCGCGCGGCTCATGCTGCTGTGCCGCATCGTCGGGCTGGCCGCCGGCGGCTCGGGGATCAGCCCGGCGGTGCTCGACCTCCTGGTGGCGATGTTCGACGCCGGCCTCACCCCCGTGATCCCGGGCCGGGGCTCGATCGGCGCCGCCGACCTCGGCCTCTGCGCCCACATCGGCCTGGCGGCGATCGGGCGGGGCGAAGTGTTCGTCGGCGGCGCCCGGCGTCCCGCCGCCGAGGCGCTGGCCGAAGCCGGCCTCGCCCCGGCCCGCCTCGCCGCCAAGGACGGGCTCGCGATCCTCAACTCCAGCGCGGTGAGCTGCGGCCACGCCGTCGCGGTGCTGCGCGACTGGGCCGACCTCGCGCTCCTGTCCGCCGCCGTCGCGGCGCTGTCCTGCGAGGGCTATGCCGCCAACCCGCGCATCTTCGATCCCCGGCTCGCGTCGGCCCGGCCCGCGCGGGGGCAGGAGCGCGCCGCCGCCCTGTTCCGCGCCGCGCTCGACGGGAGCGCGCTGCACGCGCCCGGCGCCGCGCGCTCGGTCCAGGACGCCCTGAGCTTCCGCACCCTCGCCCCCGTGGTCGGCACCGCGCTCGCCGCCTTCGAGGCCGCGGTCGAAAGCGTCGAGACCGAGGTCAACGCCGCCGCCGACAACCCGCTGGTGCTCGCCGACGACGGCCTCATCCTGTCGACCGCCAACTTCCACACCCCCGCCATCGCCCTGGCCTTCGACGCGCTCGCCATCGCGGGCGCGCAGCTCGCCACCGGCGTCGCCTGGCGGGCTGCCAAGATGCTGGACGCGCGGATGACCGGCCTGCCCCGCTACCTGTCGCCGGTCGGCGGCGCTTCGGCGGGGTTGAACGCGCTCGGCAAGACGGCCGCGGCCCTGCACGCGGAAGTCCGCCTCAAGGCCATGCCGGCGAGCCTCGACGCCCTGCCGGTGTCGGACGGCGTCGAGGACCACGCGCCGCAGACGCCGCTGACGATCCGCAAGCTCGGCGAGCAGCTGGAGCCGCTGCGGATGCTGGTGGCCATCGAGGCGCTGGTGGCCGCCCAGGCGGTCGACCTGCGCGCCCCGCCCCACCTCGCCCCCGTCACGCGGATCCTGCACGCGGCGATGCGCGACGCGGTCCCGCGGCTCGACGAGGACCGCGAAACGGGCCCCGACGTCGACCGGGTGGTGGCGCTGATGCGGGGGCCGGAGCTGGTCGGGCGGCTGCGCGCCGCGTTGGGCGACGCCGGAAACGCCTTCGACCTGCGGATGACCCCCATCCGGGGACAGGCCTGAGGGCCTGCTCGACCCTTGGCGCGGCCGACGGTGCCCGCCGCCCCGTCAGGCGGGGCGCAGGAGCCGCCGCATGTCGGGCGCGAGGTGCCACAGCAGCGCCCCGACCACGACCGCGCCGCCAACGACCGTCGTCGGGCCGGGATCCTCGCCGAAGGCGAGCCACACGAGCGCGGGCCCGGACGCGACGTCGAGCATGCTGATCAGCCCCACCTCGGCGGCGGGAATGCGCCGCGCGCCCGCCATGTAGAGCGCCATGGCGAGGCCGATCGTCAGCAGCCCGAAGGGCGCCAGCAGGGCGAGGTCGCCCGCGCTCACGGCCGGCCGCGGCGCCAGCGCGAAGCCGACGACGCCGCTCAGCGCCGTGCCGAGCGTGTAGACGGCGTTGCCGGCCCGGGCGCCCCGGCGGGCGTTGACCAGGATCACCGCCATGCCGACGTCCATGCCGAAGGCGAAGGCCATGCCGGCGAGGCGCGACCCTTGCGCCGCGCCGCCGCCCACCATGGCGGCGATGCCGAGAAGCGCGATCGCGCCCGCCGTCATCAGCCGCCTGTCGGGCACGTCGCCCACCCAGGCCCAGGCCACGAGGGCCGTCACGAAGGGCATGGCGGCGTAGACCACCATCACGTCGGCCACCGTGGTGAGCTTCAGCGCCACGATGTAGCACAGGCCCGACAGCGCCACCGGCACGGTGAGCAGCAGGCTGGCCGGCGGCAGCGCGAAGGCGCGCAGGGTCCCGCGGCCGTTCTCGACCCCCATCCAGGCCAGCATGAAGGCGGTGCCGAAGACGGCCCGCCAGCCCAGGATGGTCCAGGCGTCGAGCGCCAGCGCGCGGGTGAACAGGCCGGCGGTGCTGTAGATCAGCCCCGCCGCCAACACCATGGCGATGCCCGCGCCCCGCCCCTCCGCCATGCCCCAGTCTCCCCGCTCCGCGCCGTCGCGACCCCGACGCCACGACATCCGTCCGATGGCTTCGCCCCGCGATCCCGGCCGCGCCTGGGCGCCCGGCGGCCCGCGCGTCACAGGTCCTTCATCAGCCGCATCGCGTCGTAGACCGCCGCGTGGATGTTGCGGCCCGCGACCGCGTCGCCGACGCGGAACAGGCGGTACCGGCCCTCCGGGTTGCGCACCACGCCCTGCGGGCGGCCGTCGAGCAGGGCCGCGTGGTCGACCTCGCCGAGGTTGGCGGAGCCCGGCTTCAGGGCGAGATACAGCTCGTCGAGCGGCACCGTGCCGTGTTCCACCACGACCTGGTCGGCCTCCTTCTCGATCCAGCGCCGGCCGTAGTCGTCGAAGAAGCGCGCCACGATGCGGTTGCCGCGCCGCTCCAGGCTCCTCAGGCGCAGGTTCAGCGTCACCTCCGCGCCGGCCACGCTCAGCGCCTTGAAATAGGCCGGGAAGCTCGTCCCCCCGACGTCGGGGGCGAGCGTGCGCTCGGGCGTCACCACCTGGAGGGCCGCGGCGGTGCCGGCGGCGAACTCGGCCGCCGTCATGCCGGGATGGGCGCCGTCCTCGTCGTAGACCAGCACGGAGGCGGCGGGCCGCACGGCCCCCGACAGCAGGTCCCACCCCGTCGTGGCGAGCTCCGCGCCCGCGTCGAGGAACCCGGTGTCCGGCAGCCCGCCCGTCGCCACCACGACGACGTCGGGATCCTCCGCCAGCACGTCCCCGGCTTCGGCGTAGGTGTCGAAGCGGAACGCCACGCCGTGGCGCTCGCACTCGCTCATCCGCCAGTCGACGATGCCCATGATCTCGCGGCGGCGCTTCAGGGCCGCGGCGAGGCGGACCTGGCCGCCGGGCTGCGACGCCGCTTCCAGCACCAGCACCTCGTGGCCGCGCTCGCCCGCGACCCGCGCCGCCTCCAGCCCGCCCGGCCCCGCGCCCACCACCACGACGCGCCGCCGCGGGCCGGGCGACCGCGGCGCGACGTGGGGCACGCCCGCTTCGCGGCCCGTCGCGGCGTTGTGGATGCACACCGCCTGGCCGGAATAGATGGAATCGATGCAATAGCCCATGCCGACGCAGGGGCGGATGGTATGCTCGCGCCCTTCGGCGATCTTGCGGGCGATGTGGGGGTCGGCGAGGTGGGCGCGCGTCATGCCCACCATGTCGAGCTTGCCCGACGCGATGGCGTGGCGCGCCGTGGCGACGTCCTGGATGCGGGCGGCGTGGAAGGTCGGCAGGCGCGTGGCCGCCCGGACCTCGCCGGCGAAGTCGAGGTGCGGCGCCGAGCGGGCGCCCATGTTGGGGATGACGTGGCTCAGCCCCTCCTCGGTGTCGATGTGGCCGCGGATGACGTTGACGAAGTCGATCAGCCCGGACGCCTGCAGCCGCCCGGCGATGCCGAGCCCCTCTTCCCGGGTGATGCCGCCCTCCTGGTCCTCGTCCGCCACGGCGCGCACGCCCACGACGAAGTCCGGCCCGACGCGCTTCCTGATGGCGCCGAGCACTTCCAGGCCGAAGCGCAGGCGGTTGTCGAGGCTGCCGCCGTAACCGTCGTCGCGCTTGTTGGTGAGCGGCGACCAGAACTGGTCGAGGAGGTGGCCGTAGGCCTCGACCTCGATGCCGTCGAGCCCGGCCGCCTTCACGCGCTCGGCGGCATCGGCGTAGTCGGCCACCACGCGGGCGATGTCCCAGTCCTCCATGGCCTTGGGGGACGCGCGGTGGGCGGGCTCGCGGACGCTCGACGGCGCCAGCACCGGGAGCCAGTCCGCCTTGCCCCAGGTGGTGCGGCGGCCGAGATGGGTGATCTGGATCATCACGGCGGCGCCGTGCGAATGCACGTCGTCGGCGAGCTCGCCGAGCCAGCGCACCACCTCGTCCCGGTAGAGCAGGATGTTGCCGAAGGCCTGCGGGCTGTCCGGCGCCACCACGGCCGAGCCGCCGATCATCGTCAGCGCGATGCCGCCCTTCGCCTTCTCGGCGTGGTAGAGGCGGTAGCGCCCCTTCGGCATGCCCTCCTCCGTGTAGGCGGGCTCGTGGGCGGTGGACAGCAGGCGGTTGCGGAAGGTGAGGTGCTTGAGCCGGTACGGCTGGAGCAGCGGGTCGTCGGACATGCGGCCTCCCGTCAAAGATCGCGCCGTCAAAGATCGCCCCTGGGGATGCGCTCATGCCACGCCCGGGTGCGGACGAGCGCGTCGCCCTCGTAGGCGCGCAGCTCGCCCTCGATCGTGAAACTGTCCGCGTCGCCGCGCATCGCCGTCTCGGTCTCGATCCGGATGCGCCAGCCGTCGCGCCCCATGGCGTAGCGTTGCACGATGCGGGTTTCGGCTGAAAGCGGGTCGCGCCCGACCGTGAGGGTGCGGGTGAGGTCGTGCGACAGTTCCGTGCCGATGTCGTCGAAGCGCATCGCGCCCTCGCCGAAGAGGCCCCCCTCGGCCTCGGTGACGACCGTGGCGGTGTCGGCGAGGAGGTCCAAGGCGACCCGCCGGGCCGCCCGGCCCTCCGCCAGGACCGTCGTGGGCGCGGCGGGGCCGTGGCGGGGCGGGCCGAAGGACACCTCGCCGCCGGTGTCCGCGCGGACCGGCAGGGCGAGCAGGCCGTCGCCGCACGCGACCGTCAGGGTCGCGGCGTCGCGCGCCGGCCACACGAGCGGCCAGCAGGCGGTCGACAGGGCGAGCCTCAGCCGATGGCCGGCGGGCACGCGGTGGCCGCACATCTTCAGCGCGATCCGCACCCGCGCGGCCTCGCCCGGCACGAGGGGGCGCGGCTCCTCCGACCCGTCGCGGTGGGCGAGGTTCAGCACCGCGTAGGAGATCCGCAGCGAGGATCCGTCCGGCGCCACGTCGCAGAGCCGCACGGCCAGCTGCGCCTGCGGCCGGTCCGAGGCGAGCACGAGGTCGACGGCAGGGTTGCCGAGGATCTCGATCGGCTCGGCCAGCGGCTCCGTGTCGAAGCAGAGCGACAATCCGTCGTCCATGCGCTGGTCGGTCGGCCGCTCGCCCGGCACGCCGGTGCCCATCCACTCGCCCCCGCCGGTGCCGGTCCACGGCGGCGAGCGGACCGACAGCGCGCCGGGCTGCGGGGGGCCGTCGACGAGCCGCCCCGGGGCGAGGCCGAAGCGGCGGGGGTGGATGGCGCGGCTCGGCCAGTCCGCCTCGCCGACGAAGCGGCCTCGGGCGTGGAGCCGCGTCGAGGAGGGCGCCTGCCAGTCCTCGATGAAGGCCCGCATCGCCGGTTCGTCCATGACGCCCGTGTCGCGGCCCTTCAGCCACTGGTCCCACCAGCGGACGCATTCGCCCAGGAAGTCGATGGCGGGGCCGGGGCTGCCGTCCTGCGGGTACACGTGGGCCCAGGGGCCGACGAGCGCCCTGCGCGGCACCGTCAGGTGCTCCATCAGCCGCGGCACCGCATCCGTGTAGGCGTCGCCCCAGCCGCCGACCGCCAGCACCGGGCAGCGGATCGCGCCCCAATCCTCGCAGACCGAGCCGTGGCGCCAATAATCGTCGCGCGCCTGGTGCGCCAGCCACAGGGCGGGCCAGAACGGCATGGCGTCGAGCCGCTCCAGCCAACGCTCGCGCCAATCGGGGCGGATGGCGGGGTCGGGCGGCCGGCCCTGGTAGGCCAGCATGATGGCGCCCCACCACAGATTGTCGTTGAGCAGGCAGCCGCCCTTGAAGTGGATGTCGTCGCCGAAGCGGTCGTCGGTGGAGCACACCGTGACGATGGCCTTCAGCGCCGGCGGGCGCCGCGCCGCCACCTGCAGCGCGTTGAAGCCGCCCCAGCTCTTGCCCATCATCCCGACGGACCCGTCGCACCAGGGCTGGGCGGCCATCCAGGCGATGACCTCCAGCGCGTCGTCCTGCTCCTGGAGCAGGTACTCGTCGTGGAGCAGCCCGTCGGAATCGCCCGAGCCGCGCATGTCGACGCGCAGCGCCGCATAGCCGGCGGCGGCGAAGAAACCGTGCATCGGGTCGTCGCGGCCGCGGGTGCCGTCGCGCTTGCGGTAGGGGATGTATTCGAGCACGGCCGGCACGGGCCCTGCCCCGCGCGGTCGCCACATCCGCGCCGCGAGGCGTGTGCCGTCGGCGAGCGGGATCCACAGGTTCTCGGTGATGTCGACGTCGTCCGGCTCGTCCACGGGGCCCCCTCGCATCGCCGCGCCCGTGCAAGATCGCGGCCTTTTCGGCGCGCGTCGAGGGGGGTTCTGCTGCACCGGCCGTCTGCGGGGCTCCGCCCCACGCCCCGCGAAAGGCCGGGGGCTTTTCGAAACCGTCTCGGCGTCGCATTCCGGACGGCGAAGCGTCGGGCGCCGTGCAGCCGGGGCACGCCGGCCGCGGGATCCTGCCGCATCGGGACCCGGAGCCTCGTCCATGAACCCCAGCACCTTCATCACCTGCGCGGTCACGGGCGCGGGCGACACGGCGGGGCGCAGCCCCCACGTCCCCGTCACGCCGAAGCAGATCGCCGACGCCTGCATCGAGGCGGCCGGCGCCGGCGCCGCGATCGCCCACATCCACGTCCGCGACCCCGACACCGGCCGCGCGTCCCGCGCCCTGCCGCTGTACCGCGAGGTGGTGGACCGCGTGCGGACCTCCGGCACGGACGTGATCCTCAACCTCACCGCCGGCATGGGCGGCGACGTGGTGTTCGGCGCGGGCGAGCACCCCCTGCCCCTCGACCCGGCCCAGACCGACATGGTCGGCCCGACCGAGCGCCTGGCCCATGTGGCGGCGCTCCGCCCCGAGATCTGCACGCTCGACTGCGGCACGATGAACTTCGCGCTCGGCGACTACGTCATGACCAACACGCCCGCCACCCTGCGCGCCATGGCGCGGCAGGTGCAGGCCCTGGGGGTCCGCCCCGAGCTCGAAGTGTTCGACGCCGGCCACCTCGTCTTCGTCAACGACCTGGTGAAGGAGGGGCTGGTCGACGGCCCCGCGATGGTCCAGCTCTGCCTCGGCATCCCCTACGGCGCGCCCGACGACCCGCTGACGCTGATGTCGCTCGTCCACCGCCTGCCGGCCGGGGCCGTGTGGAGCGCCTTCTCGATCGGGCGGCGGCAACTCCCCTACGTCGCCATGGCGGCGCTCGCGGGCGGCAACGTCCGCGTCGGGCTCGAGGACAACCTGTGGCTCGACCGGGGCGTGCTCGCCACCAACGGCGCGCTGGTGGAGCGCGCCGCCACGGTCCTCACCGCCATGGGGGGGAGCGTGATGGGCCCGGCCGCCGTGCGCCGGCTGTTGAACCTGCGGGGGCCGGCATGAGCGCGCGCGACTCCATCGGCCTCGTCGGCGGCGGCGTCATCGGCGCCGGCTGGGCGGCGCGCTTCCTGCTCGACGGCCACGATTGCGCGGTCTTCGACCCCGACCCGGGCCTCGCCCGCAAGCTCGACGCCGTGCTGGCCAACGCCCGCCGGGCGCGGGCGAAGCTGATGCCGGGCGTGGCCGTGCCGGAAGGGCGGCTGCGCATCGCCGCCTCGGTGGCCGACGCGGCGGCGGGCGCGAGCTTCGTCGTCGAAAGCCTGCCCGAGGTCGAGGACCTCAAGGTCCGCGTGCTCGCCGAGATCGACGCCGCGGCGGCGCCCGACGTCGTGGTCGCCTCCTCGACCTCGGGCCTGCTGCCGACGCGGCTCGCCGCCGGCATGGCGCACCCCGAGCGGCTCGTCGTCGGGCACCCGTTCAACCCGGTCTACCTGCTGCCGCTCGTCGAGGTCTGCGGCGGCGAGCGCACGGCCCCCGCCGCGCTGGACCGCGCGGCGGCGCTCTACGGACAAGTCGGCCTGCGGGTGCTGCGCGTGCGCAAGGAGGTCGACGGCTTCGTGGCCGACCGGCTGCTCGAAGCCCTGTGGCGCGAAGCCCTGTGGCTCGTCGCGGACGGCGTCGCCACCACCGAGGAGATCGACGACGCCATCCGCTACGGCGCCGGCCTGCGCTGGAGCTTCATGGGCACGTTCCTGACCTACCGGCTCGCGGGCGGGGAAGCCGGGATGCGCCACTTCCTCGCGCAGTTCGGCCCGGCGCTGAAGCTGCCCTGGACGAAGCTCGTGGCCCCGGAGCTGACCGACGCCCTGGTCGACCGCGTGTCGGACCAGTCGGACGCGCAGGCGGCCGGCGCGTCGATCCGCGACCTGGAGCGCAAGCGCGACGACTGCCTCGTGGCGGTGCTCTCCGGCCTGCGCGGGCAGGACTATGCGGCGGGCGCCGTGGTGGCTTCGCACGAGCGGGCGCTGCGGGGGCGGGAGCCCGCCGGCGGCGCGGCCCGCGACACGCTCCCACAGGACACCCTCCCGCAGGACACCCTCCCGCAGACTTGGGCCGGGGCGGTGCCGCCGGACTGGATCGACTACAACGGCCACATGACGGAGCACCGCTTCCTGCAATGCTTCGGCGAGGCCACGGACGCGCTGCTCCGCCGCATCGGCGTCGACGCCGCCTATCTGGCGACCCGCCGCAGCTTCTACACGGTGGAAACGCACATCATGCACCGCGGCGAAGCGCGCGAAGGCGAGGCGCTCGCGGTCGACACGCAGGTGCTCGGCGCCGACGGCAAACGGCTGCACCTGTTCCACCGCCTGCGCCGCGCGGGCGACGGGACGGAGCTGGCCAGCGCCGAGCAGATGCTGCTCCACGTCGACACGGCGGCGGGGCGCAGCGTCGCGGCCGAGGGGGCGGTGCGGGACGCGATGGCGGCGCTGGCGCGGGAGCACGCGGGGATGGAGCGGCCAGAGGCGGCGGGGCGGAGCGTGGGGGTGCGCTGAGCGGCGGGGCGGAGACGACCTGTCTGCGCTTCCGATTCCGGGGCCGCAGTCCGGACGAGCAGCAGGCAGCGTCGCAGGGTGCGACAAGCGCCGGTTGGCGGCACGAAAGCCGGCACAGGAGCCGGCGAATGCAATGGTTTCCGTAGAAAGATCAAACCTGTGCATCCGGCATGAAAACCGGCATGATGGGCACATGGAAGTCAGCGCCATGGAGCCGATGCTGGTGGAGGAGTCCGAGCTCGCGCTCGAGGACATTGCCGCCACGCTGCTGGCCGAATCCAACGGTCTCGCCAAGCGCATGCACCCGATCCTGCGTGAGTCGGTCGGCACGCTCGTGCGGTCGATGAACTGCTATTATTCCAACCTGATCGAGGGTCACGACACCCATCCTCGCGACATCGACCGGGCCCTGGCGAACGATTTCTCGAACGAGCCGCGCAAGCGAAACCTCCAGCACGAAGCTCTCGCGCATATCCATGTGCAGAGGCTCATCGACGAGGGGCGCGATCCGCCGGTATGGCCCGCGACGTCCGCCTACGCCTGTTGGCTTCACGAGGAGTTCTGCAGCCGGCTGCCGGACGAGTTGCTATGGGTCGAGAGTCCCGCCACGGGCGAGCGCCTGCCGGTGATCCCGGGGCGGCTCCGGGAGCGGGACGTCCAGGTGGGTCGGCACATCCCCCCACCGCACGGCGACCTCCCGCGGTTTCTGGCCCGGTTCGATCAGGCCTATGGCGCCCGCTCATCGCGCATCCGCAAGATCCAGGCGGTCGGTGCCGTGCATCACCGCTTCCTGTGGATCCACCCCTTTCTGGACGGGAACGGACGTGTCGCGCGGCTGATGTCGCATGCTCTTCTGAAGAGGCTGGAGGTCGGCACCAGCCTTTGGTCGGTGGCACGGGGCCTCGCCAGGGAGGACGTACGATACAAGCAACTTCTGATGGGCGCCGACAATCCTCGTGAAGGCGACCGAGACGGGAGGGGCAACCTCACCCAACGCGGCCTCATTGCCTTCGCCCGCTTCTTTTTGGAGCGCGCGGTCGACCAGGTCGGCTTCATGGGCGGGCTCATGGAGCCGGAGGCGCTCGATCGTCGGATCGAAGTGCATATCGAGGAGGAGGTACGGGCGAAGCGCCTGCCTCGCGGCAGTTTCACGGTTCTGCGCGAAGCGGTGTTAGCCGGCGAGGTGGAGCGATCGCGCGTTCCGCTCCTCACCGACTACGAGGAGCGGGCGGCACGGAAAATAACCTCGGCGCTCGTTCAGAGGGGTATGTTAGTCGGAGAGAGCAGCCGAGCACCGCTCCGGCTGGGGCTCCCCGTCGATGCCGTGGAGCGCTGGTTCCCGCGGCTCTACCCGGTGGACGCGGGAGGGCGGCCGTAGGGGTTCGCATCCCGCATCGCAGGCGAGACGGAGTCGACGAGGGACAGGGGCGGGACGTGGCCATCGAAAATCCGAAGCTCCCACTGATGGTCGATCCAGGAGCGGCGCGGGCTCCAGGATGGATCGTCGTGCTGAACGGCGCGCCTCGGTCCGGCAAATCCAGCATCGCGGCGGCGATCCAGGAGCAGCTCGACGGCATCTGGATCAACCTCGGGGTGGACACCTATCTGCGAGCGGTCCCGGCGGCGCTGTGGCCGGCCATCGGTCTACGCCCCGGCGGCGAAAGACCGGACATCGAAGCGCATCTGCCGATCCTCTTCGCCGCGCTCTACGACTCGGTCGCGGCCCACAGCCGGCTGGGGCTGAACGTCGTGGTCGACATCGGCCATCACGACGCCCACTCGAAACCCCTCCACCTCCTCCGCGACAGCATGCGCCGGCTGGACGGCCTGCCAGTTCCGATCGTCGGAGTGCGCTGCCCCCTTCCCACGGTCCTCGAGCGTCGTAGCCGTCCTGAAACAGGCCGGGAAGGCGTCTACGAGCGAGGCGGCGCCGACCGGCCCATTCCCGCCCCCATCCTGGCCTGGCAGGAGGCGGTCCATGCTCCGGGCATCTACGATCTCGATCTGGACACGTCCGAACTGTCGCCCCGAGCCGCCGCCGCGCTGATCGGAACTACGTTGGGAGAGGGCGTGCCCCATGCGACCGCCGCAGAACGGCTCGCGAAGGCCTGAACTCCCGCCTGACCACCGCCGTCGACGACCGACCCTGCGACCATCGCCGTCGCGCCCCGCCCCCTCAGATCTCCATCATCCCCTTCAGGTTCCGCACCTCCGTCTGCAGCGCCTCCAGCCCCGCCGCGCCGCGCCCCTCGCCCAGCACCTCGCGCGCCGCCATCCGCTCGGTTTCGGCCACCGCGCCGGCATCCGCGGCGGCGGCCCGCGCCGCGGGCGTCACCTCGGCCGGGCGCTCCGCCGCGCCGGCCACCAGCCCGGCCGCGCCGCCGCGCTTCTGCAGGATCTCGTCGAGCCAGGTCGTGTGCATCTCGGGCACCGACAGGATCAGCTTCTCCGTGTAGGGGTGGTAGGGCGGCGAGAAGATCTGCTCCGTCGGGCCCTGCGCGATGATCTCGCCCTTCAGCATCACGGCCGTGCGGTGCGCGATGCGCCGCACCGTGCCGAGGTCGTGGGTGATGAACACGTAGGCGAGGCCGAGCCGGTCCTGCAGGCCTTTGAGCAGCTTCAGCACCTCCTCGGCCACCAGCGGGTCGAGCGCGGAGGTGGGCTCGTCGCAGATGATCACCTCGGGCTCGGCCGCCAGCGCGCGGGCGATGCACACCCGCTGCTTCTGCCCGCCGGACAGCTGCCCGGGCTTGCGGTCCGCGAACTCCTCCGGCAGGCCGACGAGGCGCAACAGCTCCAGCACCCGCGCCCGCACCTCGGCGCGGCCCCGCCCGAAGAACAGCGCCACGGGCCGGCCGATGATCTGCGCCAGCGTTTGGCGCGGGTTCAGCGCCGTGTCGGGCATCTGGTGCACCATCTGCAGGCGGCGCAGGATGTCGTTCGGGCGACGCCCCAGCGCCGGCGGCAGGCTCTTCCCCGCGAGCTCGATGTCGCCGCTCCAGCGCGGCAGCAGGCCGGTGACGATCCGCGCCATCGTGCTCTTGCCCGAGCCCGACTCGCCGACGATCGCCAGCGTTTCCCCCTTGGCGAGGTCGAAGGAGGCGTTTTTCACCACCGCGACGGCGTTCCGGGCCGCCGCGGCCGTGCCGTAGCCCGCCGTCACGTCCCGCACCCGCAGGATCGGCGGTGCCGCCCGATCGGGCACCGACAGCGTCAGGTGCTCGGCGTCGCGCCGCTCGTTGACCAGCGCCCGGCAATAGTCGGTGCGCGGGTGCTCCAGGATCTGCACCGTGTCGCCGCATTCGATCGTCTTGCCGTGGCGCAGCACCATGATGCGGTGGGCGATCTGCGCCACCACGGCGAGGTCGTGGGTGATGTAGAGGCCGGCGGTGCCGAACTCCGCGATGAGGTCGCGCAACAGCGCCAGCACCTCGATCTGCGTCGTCACGTCGAGCGCGGTGGTGGGCTCGTCGAGCACGATCACGTCCGGCCGGCAGCTCATCGCCATGGCGGCCATGACGCGCTGGAGCTGCCCGCCCGACACCTGGTGGGGATAGCGGTCCCCGATCGTGTCCGGGTTCGGCAGCTGCAGGGTGCGGAACAGCTTTTTCGCGTAGACTTCCGCTTCGGCGCGCCCCATCACGCCGTGCACCACCGGCGCCTCGCACACTTGGTCCATCAGCGTCATGCCGGGGTTGAACGAGGCCGCGGCGCTTTGCGCGATGTAGGCGATGCTCTTGCCCCGCGTGTGGCGGCGGTAGAGGGCGGTGGAGGCGCGCAGCTCGGTCCCGGCCAGCGTGATGGTGCCGCCGGTGATCCGCATGCCGGCCCGCGCGTAAGCCATCGACGCCAAGCCGATCGTCGACTTGCCGGCCCCGGATTCGCCGATCAGCCCGAGGATCTCACCGCGCTTCAGCTCGACGTCCACGTCGTCGACGAGCACCCGGCCCGCGATGGTTTCGACCCGAAGTTTTTCGAGGCACAGGATCCGGTCGTCGGCCATCGCCATGCCCTCACATCTCGGCCTGGGCGCCGGACGGGCGCGCGTCGATCGACAGGAACCAGTCGACCACGAGGTTGATGCCCACCGTCAGCAGCGCGATGGCGGCCGCGGGATAGAGGGCGGCGGGCAGGCCGAAGGAGATGCCGCCCACGTTGTCCTTCACCATGCCGCCCCAGTCGGCATAGGGCAGCGGCACGCCGAGCCCGAGGAAGCTCAGGGCCGCGATGAACAGGAAGTTGAAGCAGAAGCGCAGGCCGAACTCGCTCATCAGCGGGGCGGCGGCGTTGGGCAGGATTTCGCGGCTGATCACCCACCACAGCCCCTCGCCGCGCATGCGCGCCACCTCGACGAAGTCGAGGGACACGAGGTTGAGGCCGAGCGCCCGGGCGAGGCGGAACACCCGGGTGGAATCGAGGCAACCGATGGTGAACACCAGCGAGAACAGCGACTGCCCGAGCACGTTGAGGATCATCAGCGCCCAGATCAGCAGCGGGATCGACAGCACCACGTCGACGGCGCGCGAGATCAGCGCGTCGACCCAGCGCCCCGCCACGGCCGCCACCAGCCCCAGCGTGATGCCGATGGCGAAGGACAGGATCGTGGTGACGAAGGCGATGCCGATCGTCATGCGGGCGCCGTAGACGAGCCGCGTGAACATGTCCCGGCCGATCTGGTCCGTGCCGAACCAGGCGGCGGCCGAAGCCGGGTCCCAGCCCCCGCCCACCACCTGGGTTTCGCCGTAGGGGGCGAGGTAGGGGCCGGCCAGCGCCACGAGGAGGTTCAGCAGGATGATGGCCAGGCCCACCACCGCGGTGAGGGGCGCCTTGTGGCCGAAGATGGTCATCGGGCGATCCTCCTCACCGGGGGTGGCGCAGGCGGGGGTTCAGCACGATCGCCATCACGTCGGCGAAGGTGTTCAGCGTGATGAAGACGCCCGCGAAGACGATGCCGCAGGCCTCGATCACCGGCACGTCGCGCTTGGACACCGCGTCGATCATGTATTGGCCGACGCCCGGGTAGGTGAACACGTTCTCCACCACCACCACGCCCACCACGAGGTAGGCGAGGTTCAGCGCGATCACCGAGATGACGGGCGATGCGGCGTTGGGCAGGGCGTGGCGCGTCACCACGCGGGCGCGGCTGAGCCCCTTCAGGAACGCCATCTCGACATAGGCGGTCGACATGGTGGACAGCACGGAGTTGCGCGTCATGCGCAGCATGTGGGCGGTGACCAGGAAGGTGAGGGTCACGGCCGGAAGCGTCACGGCCCAGACGCGCTCGCCGAAGGGCGTGTCGGTGCCCACCGTCGCCAGCGACGGGAACCATTCGTGGTTCACCGACAGGTTCAGGATCAAGAGGTAGCCGACGAAGAACTCCGGCATCGAGATGGCCAGCAGCGCCACGATGTTGGCGAGCCGGTCGGTCAGGCGGCCTTCGCGGATGGCGGCCAGGATGCCGAAGCCCACCGCCAGCGGCAGCGCCATCAGGGCCGCGTAGCCGGCGAGGAACAGCGTGTTCCTGAAGCGCGGCCCGAGCACTTCCACGATGTCCTGCTTGTTGGTCAGCGCCACGCCGAAGTCGCCGTGCAGCACCCCGCCGAGCCAGGCGAGGTAGCGCAGCGCCGCCGGCCGGTCGAGCCCGAGTTCGTGGCGGAAGGCCGCGAGCGTTTCGGGGGTGGCGTTCTGGCCCAGCACCGATGTGGCGGTATCGCCCGGCAGGATCTGCGTCAGCACGAAGATCACGATCGACACGACGAGCAGCGTGAGCAGCCCGAGACCGATGCGCGACAGGATCATGCGGATCACGAAGGGGCCTTTCGGATCACGGACGTGGAAGGACCGCGGCGGCGGCACGGCCGGCCGCCCGGCGCCCCCGAGGGGCGTGGAAGCCTCGGGCCTGCCCCGGCACGCCCCTGGGACAAGCGGGGGAACCTCATCCCGCTCCCCGCTCGGACGGCGCCCGCTCGCGGCCGGTCAGGCGAACCAGGCCTTCTCGGCGGCGCGCTGGTCGGCCATGTCGTAGCGCGGGTGGGGGACGACGCCCTTCACCTTCTTGGCATAGCCGTCGAGGTAGTCGCCGACCGCGTAGCAGATCATGCCGCCGGTGTCGGCGATCATGTGCTGGGCTTCGGCATACATGCTCTTGCGCTTGGCGGGGTCGAGCTCGATGCGGGCCGCCACCACCAGCTTGTCGAAGCCCGGGTCGCGCCAATGCGAGTCGTTCCAGTTGGCGGTCGAGAAGAAGGTCTGCGACAGCTGCAGGTCGACGCTGGGCCGCCCGCCCCAGTAGACGGCGCAGAACGGCGCCTTGAGCCACACGTTGTCCCAATAGCCGTCGGCTGAAACGCGCTTGAGGTCGAGGTTGATGCCGGCCTTCTTCAGCGATTCCTGGAACAGCACCGCGGAATCGGTCGCCCCCGAGAAGGCGCCCTCCGACACCTGGAGCTGCAGGGGCGGGCTGCCCGCCTTCTTGTAGAGGGAGGCCGCCCGGTCGGGGTCGTAGCTGTGCGGCGGGGTGTTCGGCACGAAATAAGGGTTCGAGGGGGCGATCAGCGTGTCGTTGCCGATCGACGCGTAGCCCTTGTAGACGGTGTCGACGATCTTCTGCCGGTCGATGCCGTATTTCAGCGCCATGCGGGTGTCGTTGGACGCGAAGCTCGGGTCGTCGCAATGCGCCACGAAGGCGAAGCGGTTGCCCGAACCCTTGCTCTGCACGACGTCGACCTTGGGGGACTTCAGCACGAAGCCGACCGTCTTCGGATCGAGGCGGTTGACGGCGTCGACCTGGCCCGAGATGAGCGCTTGCGTGCGGGCGGCGACGTCCGGGATGTAGCGGATCTCGATGCTGTCGAACCAGGCGCGGTTCGGCTTCCAATAACGGCCGGTGTTCCGGGTCACCACCTTGACGCCGGGCTGGAAGGTTTCCAGCGCGTAGGCGCCCGTGCCGTCGGGCTTCGACCAGTCGGAGAAGCCGTTGGGCACCACGAGGACGTGGTAGTCGGACAGGTTGTAGGGGAGGTCGGCGTTGCCGGACGAGAGGGTGATGCCGACCTGGTTCGGGCCGAGCTTCCGGATGTCGGCGATGGCGCTGAGCAGGTCCTTCGCGGGCGACTTGGTTTCGCCGCGGTGCAGGTTCAGCGAATAGATGATGTCGTCGGCGTCGAGCGTCTTGCCCGAATGGAAGGTGACGCCCTTGCGCACGTCGAACACCCATTCGGTGGCGCCGGGCTTCGTGCTCCAGGATTCCAGCAGTTCGCCCGTGGCGGTGCCGTCCTGGGCGATCTCCACCATGCCGTTGAAGATCTGGTAGCCGTAGGAGATGTGGATGGAATCCGTGTAGGTGCGGAAGTCGAGGCTGTCCGAGGCGCTGCCGCCCTCCATGCCCATGCGCAGCGTGCCGCCCTTCTTGGGCGCGTCCTCGGCGCGGGCGAGGCCACCCATCGGACCCAAGGCCAGTCCGAGCGCGCCGGCGCCCGCCAGCAGCTGTCGGCGGTCGACGATGAGGCCCGACGGGCCGGGTGACGGCGGCTCTGCAGTTTTCATGAACGTTCGCTTCTCACGATCGTGATCGGGGGGACGCCAGGTGAAGGTGCTTCGACCGAGCTCATTG
The DNA here is from genome assembly GCF_004137685.1 of Lichenibacterium minor. Taxonomy (GTDB): domain Bacteria; phylum Pseudomonadota; class Alphaproteobacteria; order Rhizobiales; family Beijerinckiaceae; genus Lichenihabitans; species Lichenihabitans minor. The sequence goes on from NZ_QYBB01000021.1 coordinate 78,772, forward strand.
TGCAAACCTCATGCCGACTCCGGCGCCTCGACCGGCATCGGACCGCCGCCCGTTCCTCCGAACCGCCGACGACTGACCGGTCCGACAAGCTTCCCGCGCCGGAAGAGACTTGTGCCGGACCTGACACGGGCCGCCCGATGCTTCGAGCGCTGTCTACAGGGAGCGATCGACAGGAGTGTCGACGCTTTCTGCTGCATCCGTCAACGGGATTTTTCTTCCGCGACTTCGCCGTCCCCATCGCTCGCCGTCCGCGCGCGGAGGCCGTCCCGACCCGACGGGCCTTCCAGACAGGCGGGCCGCCGGCGGCGCGGCGCGGACGCCGGGGTCGAAGGGCGCTCGGTATCGGCTCGATACCGAGACTGCCCGAAGGCGAAAAGGTGAGCGGAAACACTTGGCCGGGACGGGAAGGCCCCCGCCGCCGCCCGGCTTCTTCGCTCGCCCGCCGCCGACCGCACGACGCCCCCCTGCGCCGATCACCTCCGGCCGCCTTCACGGCAGCGCGGCAGCATCACAAAGGCCCCGCTTTCCGCCGGGCAGCGCCGCTCGCGTCGCATCCCCCCTCCGTCGGCCGGAACCGACCCATCCGGAGCACAGCCGGTCGAATGCTGGCCTCTCGGAAGCGGCCCTTCAGGCCCGGCAATGCTGTGAGGACCGCTTCCATCGTCGCGTCGGGGCTTTCACCTGAAGCGGTCGTCGCGGTCGCGATCAATCATGCGTCGTGGCGTGCCGGAGCGTCGCGATCCGGGCGACGGCAGCCTCAAGCGGGCCGGCAGGAAGATCCGTTGCGGGAACCCGGCCCATTCGCTCCTGAACGTCGGCGATCCTGTCGGCGAGGGCGCCGACGTAACCGAGTTCGTCGTAGGTGATCGCACTTTCCCGCATCTCGGCCGCCCGGCGCAGGCCGTGGTGGAGCGTCCGCTCGAACATGTAGCGGGCATTGTCCGGCCAGCCGAGGCCCGGGTACGTCGCGGCGAGCGAGTCCAACACGCGATCGAAGCAGCCCGCCGTCGCGGCCGCGAGCAGCGTCTCGACAGTCAGGGCTTCGAGTCCTTTCACGAACATCGAGCGGACCATCTTGATGGCCGTCGCCGTCCCGGCGTCGACGCCGATGACCTCGAACGCGAAGCCCAGGTGCTCGAAGGTGCCGCGCGACTCGTCGGCGGTCGCGCCAGCGAGCAGAACGGGAGTGGCATGGCCGCGCGGGTGGACCGGCGCCATGACGGCCATGTCGAGGTACGCCGCGCCGCAGCCCGTCACGAGCTCGGCCGACCGCCGCTTGCGCCCGGGCGATACGGAATTGATGTCGATGAGCAACTGGCCCGGCACGAGGTGGTCCAGCGCGCTCTGCACGGCATCGAGGCTCCGGTCGGCCGTCACCGCGCTGAAGATCCAGTCGGCCCCCGCGATGGCTCTCCCGACGTCGGGCTCGAAGCGCAGTCCACGTCCGGTCGCGGCAGAAGCCACGCTCTCGTCCTGGCGCACGTCGTAGGTCGCGAGGATGTCGACGTCGGCCGTCCGCGAGAGAGTGTCGGAGAAGGCGCGTGCCGCTTCGCCGAAACCGATGAATGCGATTTTCATGTTTGATCTCCGGAAGCGGCAACAGGCCGCCCGCTGCCTCGATGGGTCGCGCGGCATGCCGGGCTCGCGCGACGATGGATGCGGACGCGCCGAGTCAGATGCGGGTCTCGCGCGGCTCGGCGGACCCTGGCTCGGCAGGGCGCGGGGCGCGGGCCCCCACGCAGGCGTCGAACTTGCGCATGTCGAACATGCCTTCCCACTTCGACAGCACGAGCACGGCGACCGAGTTGCCGATGACGTTGGTGGTGGACGTGGCGATGGCCAGGATACGGTCGATGCCGAACAGCAGGCCCACGCCCGAGATGGGGAGCGCGCGCGAGGACTGGATCGTCGCGGCGAGTTTCACGAGCGCGCCGCCCGCCGCGCCAGCGCCCCCTTTGGACGTCAGCAGCATGACGGCCAGGAGGCCGAGCTGCTGTTCGAGAGCGAGCGGCGTATCGGTCGCCTGGGAGATGAAGCCGATCCCGCAGGCCATGTACAGGCACGCGCCATCGATGTTGAAGCTGTAGCCCGCCGGCAGGACGAACCCCACCACGACCTCGTCGCAGCCGGCCTCCGCGAGCTTGACCACGAGCCGCGGGAAGGCGACCTCGCTCGCCGCCATGCCGGCCGCCAGGACGGCCTCTTCCTTGATGAGGGACAGGATCCTGAAGATCGAGAAGCCGGCCAGCGCCGCGACGGAGCCCAGGACGACGACGACGAAGATCAGCGCACTCGCGTAATAGGTCAGGATGTAGCCCAGCAGGTAGAGCAGGGTAACGCCGCCGTAGCTGCCCACCGCGAAAGCCATGGCGCCGAAGGCACCGAGCGGCGACACGTGCATGATGAAGCCGAGCATCTTGAAGACGACCGCCTGCGCCTCGTCGATCAGCCGAAACAGGGCCCAGTCGGGCGTGCCGCAGGCCGCCAGGGCGAAGCCGACCAGCAGCGAAACGAACAGCACGGGCAAGATGTCGCCGGAAACGAAGGCTGCGACCAGCGTGCGCGGGATGATCGAGGACAGGAAGGCGACGAGCGAGAAGTCGCCCGACGTGGCCGCCTTGATCACGGATTCGGCGCCCGCGGTCGGGCTCAGGGCGCCCGCATGCAATCCCACGCCGGGATGCACGATGTTGACGACGGCGAAGCCCGTCAGCATCGCCAGCGTGCTGACCACCTCGAAGTAGAGGAACGTCTTGAAGCCGAGGCGGCCCAGCCGCCTGAAATCCCGGATGTGACCGATGCCGTGGACGACCGTGAAGAAGATGATCGGCCCGAGCATCATTTTCAGGAGCGCGACGAAGCCGTCGCCGAGGGGCTTCATCGCCACGGCCTCGTGCGGCGCCGCCAAGCCGAACATGATCGCCAGGGCGATCGCGACCAGCACCTGGACGTAGACCTTCCGCAGCGCGCCCATCCGTCCCCGCCTCGATTTTCATCGTGTTGGGTCGACCATAGGAGGGCGGGTCGCCGCGCCCCCATGCCGAGCGTTGAACGCGCCGCCTGTTCTGCTTATCGCGGATGCAAACCTCGATCCAAGGTTCAGGTCTGCCGGGCGACGGCGCGGATGGCGTCGAGCAGCCTGCGCGCGGCAGGCGACGGCTCGCCGGCGGCGCGCATCGTCAGGCCGATCTCGCGTTCCGTGTGGGCGAGAGGCACGTCGAGGATCGCCAACTGCCCGGCCCGTAGCTCGTAGTGCACCTGCTGCGCCGACAGCACGGCGACCATGTCGGTGCGCATCAGGAGCCCGCGGATCATCGCAAGGTCGCCCGTCTCGACGGCGGCCAGGGGTGGAGGTAGGTGCAGGCGCGTGAACAGCGCGTCGAGGATGGCGCGGGCGGGCGTGTGCCGGCGCGGCAGGATCCAGTCCGCGCCGGCGAGCCGGTCCGGCGTCAGGCCGCGCTCGCCCGCCAGGGGGTGACCGTGGCGGGTCAGCGCGACCATGCCTGTCCCGAGCAGCGCCTCGGCCCGCACATCTCCTCCCGTGGCGGCGGGCCGCAGGGCCCCGATGATGAAATCGACGTCGCCGGCCCGCAAGCCGGCGAGCAGCGCTTCGTAGGCGCTCTCGTCCGTCACGACATGGACGCCCGGGTAGTCGCGCCGCACATGCGCGACGGCTTCCGGGAGGATCATAGTGCGGGCGAAGGGCAGCGCGCCGACCGTGACGGAACCGCGAATGCTGCCCCGCACCGCCGCGACGTCCTCGGGAATGTGGCGCAGCTCGTTCAGGGCCCGGCGGACGCGGAAAACGAAGGCCTCGCCATCGCTCGTCAGCCGCAGGCCGCGCGCGGTGCGGTCGAAGAGGGGCGAGCCTAGGCCGGCTTCGAGGATCTTGATGGCGCTGCTGACCGCCGGCTGGCTCACGCCCAAGGTTTGCGCGGCGCTCTGCATGTGCCGGTGGCGCACCAGGGCGACGAGCGACTGCAGGCGGCGGGTGTTGAGGAGGTAGGACGGGATCGCTCCCGGCGGGACGCGCATCTCGCGCACCGGCTGCGGGGCGCGCCGTGGAGCGAGCCCCCGCAACTCGGCGAACACGCGGACGGCGCGCTCCAGGACCGCCTCGCCGACGGACGTCGGACGCATGCCGGAGGGGGATCGCTCCATCAACGGCTCGCCGAGCGCGACCTCGAGTTCCCGCAGCGATCGCGTCACGGCCGACTGGGCGCGGAGAAGATGCGTCGCGGCACGGCTCGCGCTGCCTCGCTCCGCGATGACCGTGAAGGCGTGCAGCTGCGCGAGGTTGAGCGATCCCAGGACCAGGTCGACGGCCACCGTCACGGGATCGGCGCCCCGCCCGCCCAGACTTCACGGCGCTCGATGGGCCGAGGAGCCGGACGCCGCGACGGAGCGCCCCCCACGCTCAGTGTTCCGCGCGAAGGCTCGCCGTCAACAAGCGCGCGAGCGCGCCGGCCGCGGGCGTCAAGGGCTGCTCGCGGCGGGCCAGAAGGCCGATCGAGCGCACCACGCTCGGGTTCTTCAACGGCACGGCCGCGATGCCGGGGTCGTCGGCGAGGTCGATGCCGAGCCGCGGCACCACCGTGAGGCCTACGCCGGCCTGCACCATGCCGATGGCCGTCCCGACGTGCTGGACCTCGTATTTCCAGATCATCCGCTCTCGTCGGCCGCCGAGGGCGTCGTCGATCAGCAGCCGGTTCCCCGTCTGGGCGCTGATCCTGATCAGGGGCACGCCCTCGAGTTCGGACCAACCGACGCTGGAGCGGCCCGCGAGCGGGTGGGCCGACGGGCAGACGAGGACGAAAGGCTCCTTGATGAGCGGCGTGACTTCCAGGTCCCAGCGGCCGGTCGACGCGATGGTGACGCCGAATTCGGCCTCGCCGCTCCGGACGCGCTCGACGATCTCGGAAGCGGAGTTGTCGAAGACCTTGACGCCCACGCCCGGCTGCAGCCGCGCGAAGTCGCGCAGCACGCGTGGCAGGTGATGCTTGGCGATGGTCGGCAGGCAACCGATCGCGAACTGCTCCTGACGGTCTCGCCCCGCAGTCCGCAGGATGTCGAGCGAGCGCGTCATCTCCTCGATGAGGCGCTGCGCCGTCGGCAGCAGCTCGGCGCCAGCCGCCGTGAGCGTCACCTTCCGGGTGCTGCGCGCCAGCAGGGCGACACCGAGGTCGTCCTCGAGCTTCTTCAGCCGGTGGCTCAGCGCCGTCTGCGACAGGTTGAGGTGCGCCGCAGCCGCGTTGAAGCTGCCCCAGTTCGCGATGCCGAGGAAAGCCTCCAAGCCGAGGAAGTCGATCCTCATCCGTGTCGCTCCGATGGTCGGCACGACGGGAGCATGCCCGCCCTGCCGCGTCCAGCCGGTTCACCGGGCGCGCCGTCGGGGCCGCCTCGGGAAGCAGGCTCACGCCTTCGAGCCGTCATGCAGGTCTGCGCCGCCCGTCTCGGGGAGGAGCAGGGCGGCAGCGAAGGCCACGGCGTAGGACACGAGGGCGCAGCCACCCATGGCAGCCCCGAGCGGGCCCGCGGCAGCCAGCACGCCGACTGTCGCCGGAACGACCGAGCCGAAGCCGCGCCCGCCCCCGAGGCAGAAGCCCTGGCCGCTGGCGCGGACCTCCGTCGGGAACAGTTCGGAGAATGTCGGCAGCATGCCGGAGGCGAGCGCGCCCTGGAAGGCGCCGAGGAAGAAGCTCAGTGCCACGGTGGCGCCGAGGCCGATCGGGGCGAGCAGGAGCACCGCCACGTTGGCGGCCTGCAGGACGAGGAAGATCATGAAGGCCGGCCGCCGGCCCAAGCGGTCGGACAGCCAGCCGAAACCGAGCGGCCCCACGAGCGAGCCGAGGATGTTCATCGCGAGATAGCCGGCGCTGGTGCCGACCGACAAGCCGAGCGCCGTCCGCAGGTAGGTCGGCAACCAGGTGATCATCACATAGGCGCCCCCGAAGATGCCCGTCGACATGACGGTGGCGGCGAGCGTCCGGCGCAAGTGCGCCGGCGCGAAGATGGCCCAGAACGGGGGCGGGACGGCGCCGGCGCGGCGCGCGTCCTGGTAGAGGCCCGACTCGGGCACGAGCCGACGGATGAACAGCACCAGCACGGCCGGCACGATGCCGATGCCGAAGAACACGCGCCAGCCGACGGCTTCCGGAAACAGGGACGAGATCACCGGCAAGAGGCCGACCGACACCGCGTAGCCGACCGCGTAACTGCTCTGCACCGAGGCAGCCACCCGCCCGCGCAGGGCGGGGCGCACCACCTCGCTGATCAGCACGCCGCCCACCGCCGCCTCGCCGCCATAGCCGAGGCCCTGGAGGAATCGGATGACGAGCAGCGTGTCGAAGCCGCCCGCGAAAGCGGCCGCGAGCGTGAAGGCCGCCACGACGAGGATGGTGAGCTGGAGCACGCGCACGCGCCCGATCCGGTCGGCGAGAAGCCCCGCGCCCCATCCTCCGACGGCGGCGCCGGCCAGCGACGCCGTCGCCAGGGCGCCCGCCTGGGGCTTGGTGAGACCGATGGTGGCGATCAACGCCGGGATGACGAGGGCATAGATCGTCGAATCCATGGCGTCGAGGCCGAAGCCCGCGAAGCAGGCCCAATAGGTGCGCCGCTCGACGCGGTCGAGCTCCGAGTACCAGCCGAGGGCGCCGCGGCGATCACGTCCGTCGGTCGCGCGGAGGGCCTCCGCCTCCACCGGCACGGGGGGCGTCGAAAGGGGTGGATCGGATCGGAGGGGCATTTGAAATCCTGTCGACGCGGGACTCGGGCCCGGCTGGGCCCGCAAGCAGCGGCCTTGAATGTCGGCGCTGCACGCATGGGGGAGGGGCGGGAGGGGCCTCAGGCCGGCTCCAGGCCCTGCCGGCGCTTGGCGGCGGCCGCAGCGGGCGAAGCGAGGTGGCCGACGAAGGCGCGGGCCGCTCCCGGGCGTGTGGAGGCGCGCGAAACGGCCGCCGAGAACGTCGTCACGGCCTGGATCTCGGCCGGCAACGGCCCGAGGACGGCGATACCGGGCGCGCCGACGAATTCGCTGAGCTGCTGGAAGCCGAGGTCGGCGTCCCCCCGGGCGAGGAGCTCCGCGACGGGCACGCCGGGCGGCGCCTGCAGAGACTTCGCCGCCATCGCGTCGTCGATGCCCCAGAAACGCCAGAGCGCCCGGACGTGGTCGCCGCTCGGCCCCGTCGAATAGGAGACCCGGCGGGCGCTCAGCATCGCCCGGCGCACGGCGGCCGCATCGCCGACGTCGACACGCGGACCGGCCGCGGGAACGGCGATCGCCATGCCGGACCGGGCCACGTCCGCCCGGCTCCCGTCGACCAGGTGCCCCTCGCGCTCGAGCTGCTCCATCACGGGCGCGGCCAGCACCACGACGTCGACGCTTCCGCCGGCGCGGACCCGCTTCGCGGCATCGACGCCGCCCGTCGCTTCGAGCGCGACCGGCGCGCCCGCAGCCAGTTCGAAGTCCCGCGCGAGTTCGGCCAAGACGCTGCGCGTCGCCATCGAGGACAGGACCGTGAGACGATCGGACATGGAGGCTCCGGTGCCATCCCGCTGGGGCAGCGGGCGAGCTGAATACGGACGAAGGGATGGCAGAAAGGCCGGTTCAGCCGAGCCAGCGCTTCACCCCCAAGGCGAGCGGGACGGTGAAGACGATGTGCGACAGGGCCCCACCGATGACGACGTCGGGGGCGAGATCATCGGGGCGGCTCGACGACGTGACCGCGACGGCAAGGTGCGTGACGACCCAGGCCGCGACGGCGTAGAACAGTGCGACCAGGGTGGCTTCGACCCCGCGGCGGCGGAAGGCCGGCCAGATCAGCGCGAAGGGCCCGCCCCGGGCGAGCGCGAAGGCGACGTGGATGGCCGTGCCGAGCGGATAGGCCATCGCCCCGAGCCCGTCCCGCACGCCCTCGTAAACCCAGATCGCGGCGGCGCCGATGAGGCCGCCGAGCAGCCCCGCCGAAACCGTCCGTCCCGGGCCCGCACCTTCCCCGGTCGCCAGCCCGTCCTTCAGGGTCGGTCGTCCCATCGCCGCGCCATCCACCGCCATGATGTCCCCCGCCTCGGCGTTTCCCGTCCCGTCGATGCCGCGGGGCCGAACGGCCAGCGGCGGTCCGGACGATCAGTCGATGTAACGGAGCCCCGCCTTGGCCAGCGGTTCGCGCATCTTGTAGTAATCGAGGCCGAGCACGCCGGAAGCGAAGGTGGCACGCTTGTCGCCTTCGTTGGCCTCGCGCTTCGCCGCGGCCTCGGCGGCCCGCGCCGCCCAGGCGGCGGGCACCACCACGATCCCGTCGTCGTCCGCCACGATGGCGTCGCCCGGCTGCACGGCGGCCCCGGCGCAGACAATCGGCACGTTGACCGATCCCAGCGTCGCCTTGATGGTGCCCTTGGCCGACACGCAGCGGCTCCACACCGGGAAGCCCATCTCCTTCAGGGTCGCCACGTCGCGCACGCCGGCGTCGATCACGAGTCCGCGCGCCCCGCGCGCCATGAAGCTCGTGGCGAGCAGGTCGCCGAAATAGCCGTCCGTGCAGTCGGCCGTGACGCCCGCGACGACGATGTCGCCGGGCCGGATCTGCTCGGCGGCGACGTGCATCATCCAGTTGTCGCCCGGTTGCAGCAGCACGGTGACGGCCGTGCCGGAGATGCGAGCGCCGGTCTGGATCGGCCGCATGTAGGGCTTCATCAGCCCGACGCGCCCGATGGCCTCGTGCACCGTGGTGGCGCCGAAGGCTGCCAGCCGGTCGGTGTGTCCGCGGTCGGCGCGGGCGATGTTGCGCCTGACAATGCCGAGTTCGGTCATGGTGCTCCCCTTCAATGTCCGCGGGCCTTGAGGGCCGCGTCGAGCCGCGGATAGACCCGGCGCGCATTGCCCTCGAAAACCTTGCGGCGGTCGGCTTCGCCGAGGTTCGTCGTGGCATCGACGTAGCGTTTCGTGTCGTCGAAGTTGTGCCCCGTCTCGGGATCGACCCCGCGCACGGCGCCGATCATCTCGCTGGCGAACAGGATGTTGTCGACCGGGATCACCTTCGTCAGCAGGTCGATGCCCGGCTGGTGGTAGACGCAGGTGTCGAAGAACACGTTGTCGAACAGGTGCTCCGTCAGCAGCGGCTTCTTCAGCGCCTGGGCGAGGCCGCGGTAGCGACCCCAGTGATAAGGCGCGGCGCCGCCGCCGTGCGGGATCACCAGGCGCAGGCCCGGGAAGTCCCGGAACAGGTCACCCTCGATGAGCTGCATCACCGCCGTGGTGTCGGCGTTGATGTAGTGAGCGCCCGTGGTATGGAAGCACGCGTTGCAGCTCGTCGACACGTGCACCATCGCCGGGATGTCGAACTCGACCATCTTCTCGTAGATCGGATACCAGTGCCGGTCGGTCAGCGGCGGGCTGCGCCAGTGGCCGCCCGACGGGTCCGGGTTGAGGTTGATGCCGACGAAGCCGTAATGGCGCACGCATCGCTCGAGCTCGGGAATGCAGGTCTTCGGGTCCACGCCGGGGCTCTGCGGCAGCATGGCGGCGCCGGCGAAGTGGTCCGGGAACAACTCCGAAACGCGGAAGCACAGCTCGTTGCAGATGGCGGCCCATTCCGACGACACGGAAACGTCGCCGATGTGGTGCGCCATGAAGCTCGCCCGGGGCGAGAAGATCGTCAGGTCGAGCCCCCGCTCGCGCATCAGCTTCAGCTGGTTCGCCTCGATCGACTCGCGCAGTTCGTCGTCGGAGATGCGGAGCTCCGACGCCCTGGGCCGGGCCGAAGGGTCGTTGATGGCGGCGACCTGGCGATCGCGCCAGTCCTGCAGCGCCTTCGGTGCCGTGGTGTAGTGGCCGTGGCAGTCGATGATCATGGAACGCTGACTCCGTCCGTTCAGTGCCCTGTCCGGTGGGCGGCGGCCTCGACCGGGGCTGAGATGCCCCGGCGCGCCTGGGTGAGCAGGATCGCGACGGCGGCGCAGAGCGCCGGCACGGCGAGCAGCGACAGGATGGCCGAGAAGCCCCAGCCGAGGCTCAGCAGCGTACCGCCGACCAGCGAGCCGACGATGGAGCCGAAGCGGCCCATGCCGAGCATCCAGCTCACCCCCGTGGCGCGGGCCGCCGTGGGGTAGCAGCCGGGCGCGAAGGCGTTGAGGCCCGTCTGCGCGCCGCTCATGCAGAAGCCGGCCGCGAAGACCAGCGCCGCCAGGGCGGGCGCCAGCAGGCCCGAAACGGCGACCAGGAGCACGAACAAAGCTCCGCCCGCGTAGGCGGCGGCGATGACCGGGGCCGGCCGCGTGCGGTCCATGACCCAGCCGACCAGGACGGCCCCGACGGTGCCGCCGATCTGGAACATCGCGGTCACGTTGACGGCGGTCGAGATCGACACGCCCCCGTCCTTCATCAGCGTGGGAAGCCAGCCGGTCAGCAGGTAGATGACGAGCAACCCCATGAAGTAGGTGAGCCACAGCGCGGCCGTGACGGCGCCGAAGCCCGGCGAGAACAGCACGCCGATGGGCGTCCTGGTGGCGAGCGGCGGCTCGGCCGAGACGAAGGCCTCGTCGCCCGCGAAGCGCGAGCCCGTCACCCGGCCCAGCGTCGCCGCGATGCGCGACGGGGGGGCGCCGCGCAGCGCCAGGAGCCGCGCCGACTCGGGCAGGACCAGCACGAGAATCGGCACGAGCGCGAGCGGCACGGCCCCGCCCAGCACCATCACCGAGCGCCAGCCATAGATCGGGACGAGGGCGCCGGCCGCGAAGCCGATCAGCGCTGAACCGAGGTTGAACCCGGTGAACATCACCGTGATCATCAGCGCTCGGCGGCGCAGGGGGGCATATTCGCTGAGCAGCGTGGTGGTGTTGGGCATGGCCGCACCCATGCCCATGCCGGCGAGGAAGCGCAGGCCGGCCATCTCGCCGGGCGTCGCCGCGAAGGCCGCCAGCAGCGTCAGCACCGCGAAGGCCAGCACCGAAACCACCAGCACGGGCTTGCGGCCGAAGCGGTCCGATGAAGGGCCGGCCAGCAGGGCGCCGAAGACGAGGCCGAAGGGCGCGGCGCTGATCACGAGGCCGAAGGCGGCGCGCGACACGCCCCAGTCCTGCAGGATGGGAGGGGTGACGAAGCCCATGATGGCCACGTCCATGCCGTCGGCCACCACGACCAGGAAGCAGATCGCGACCAGCAGCCATTGGTAGGCCGAGATGGGTCTCTGGTCGATATAGCTTTCGATGTCCACCGTGCGTGCCACGCTTCGTCTCCCCATGTTGCGCCGTCTTCGCGGCTGTTGTCGGCTCAAGCGTTCAGGACGCGATGCCGTCCCCCGCGAGGTCCTCCGACCCGTCGTCGGCCGGGCCGCCATGCTCGCGTGGCAGCGGCGGCGTGCCATGAGTGTGGAAGGTGTCGATGGTCTTCAGGCCCCAGGCCTGGCCCTTCCGGCGCTCCGCCTCGGTCCAGCGGATCGGCTTCCAGTCCGGCGCGAGCACGAGGCGTGCCCCCGCGTTGGCGACCTCGACGCGATGGCCGCCGGGCTCGAAAACGTAGAGGAAGAAGGTTTGCTGCACGGCATGCTTGTGCGGCCCCGTCTCGATCGGCACGCCGGCCTCCAGGAACACGTCGGCGGCCTGGAGCACCGCTTCGCGGCTGTCGAGCGCGTAGGTGACGTGGTGGAAGCGACCGCGGATGCCGTGGGCTTCACGGGTGTAGGCGAAATCGTAGCTCTTGTTGGTGGCGGTGAGCCACATGCCGGCCTCGACGCCGGAGTCGAGCACGATCTGCTCGGTCAAGCGGAAGCCGAGGTTGTCCTCGAAGAAGCGGCGGTTGGCCGCGATGTCCACGGCGAGGCAGTTGAAATGGTCGAGGCGACGGACGCCGACGCCGCGCGCGGGATGGCGCTGGGCTTGGTTTTTCAGGGCCGGCCGCAGCGCCTCGGGCGCCTCGTACCATTCCGTCTCGTAGTAGATCTCGATCGTGTGGCCGTCGGGATCGTGGAAGCGGTAGGCGGGGCCGTGGCCGAGCTCGCCCTCGTGCCAGCCGATGCCGAGGCCGGTGCGCTCGATCGCCTCGACGCGGCGCGCTAGCGCCTGGGGGGACCGAGCCCGGAAGGCGGCGTGGCCGAGGGCCGGCACCGTCGCGGCAGTGAGCTGGAGCGAGTATCGCTCGTAGTCGTCCCACGCCCGGAGATAAACGGAACCGCCGCGCCGGCCGCTCTCGGTCATGCCGAGCACGTCGACGAAGAAGGCGCGGCTCTCCTCGAGCTTGGGTGTCAGCAGTTCGATGTGGCCGAGATGGGCTACGTCCAGCACAGGTTCCCGCACGTCGTCCTCCCATCGTGCCCGCGACCGGAGCGGCCGCATGCAGCCGACCTCTCGCCATCGGCAAGGCAGGCTCGGCGATTGTCGGTCGCGGCTTCTGTCGGCGGCGATCTCGCGCTGAACCGCGCTGTGTCAGGCAGATAGATCAGCGATGGCATCCCAGGAACTGAAAGAAATCTCAGGATTGCTGAATTTCCTGCATGACACGCTTGTCGGCGCTGAACCGGGGATGATGCGCCGCCCACGGCCCGCCACCGCTGCCGAGCGGAAATTCCGCGGCCGCGTCAGGTGCATGGTCCCGAGCGATACGCGATCCACAAGATCGGGACGGTGCCTTGCTTTCTGGGCCACCAGGCGAAGTTGGTGCGAAAGCCGATCTCCGGCTTGGCGCCTCATGAGATTGCCGCCCCGCTCGGTGATGGTGCCGATGAGCCTGTGCGGGTTCGGAACGAGCGTATCGACGACGGGCTCGTCCACCAGCGTCCAGAGCGTTTCGGCGGGCTGGAGGTCCGGACTGCAGGGCGTTCACGAGGCGTCGGATCGACCCCGCGAGCCGATGTCGACCAACAACGGCCGAGAGGCGGGTCCATGACGCCGATCGAGCCGACTTCCGGACGCTCTCTCGACCGCCGCGGAAGCGGTAGGTCAAATCGGAGTCGGACCGCCACGACGAAGTGTGTCACATAAATGAGGGAGTTCTCATCAACATTTCGTCGAAAAACAACTTACAATATGATGTTTTCACAAAATCTTAAGGGACGCAACTCTATATGATGCCTGAATTTATCAGACAACAGCATCTTGAGCTGCAACAGGCGCGCGGGCAGTATGAGACGACAAATCCTGCTCGGCCTTGTTGGATTTTTGACCGTATTGAGCCCTTGCGAGGGATCGGACGACCTGCCGTCCAGGCAGGATGTGCAGATCATGGGCCGCGTGTT
>NZ_QYBB01000022.1 GCF_004137685.1 Lichenibacterium minor
GTCACCGACTTCTTGATCGACACGGGCGGGACCAGCTTGGCGGCCTCGGGCGCCGCCTCGGGTGCCCCGCCCATGCCACTCAACGCAGCATGGATCGTCGAGATCAGTTCCGGCAACTCGGCCGCGCGGACATGGTTCTTCGACACGTAGGCGGCGGCGATCTCTGACGTCATCTCGATCAGGGTGGCGGTTTCGGCTTCGGACATCGGCTTTCTCGCGTGATGGTGGTTGGTCCCATGCCCGGCGGTGATCCGCAAGGCGATAGACGCGCCGATGTCGCGCCTGCGGAGCCCGCTGGCGGCTTCCTCACGGTTGCCTGCCCGAATGGGCTCAGCTACCTGCGAAGGCTTCCCACAAACGAGCCCGCGCCCATGCTGAGACTCCGGAAGACGATCGACGCCGCCGGCAGGCGAGCCAAGCTCGACGATTGCCTTGCGGCTGTCCGGCGCGAAGGCGAGGGTGCCGAAGCGGACCCCTTCGACGACGCCATGCTGGCGGCCGTGGCTGGCCTCGCGGAGGCGATGAAGGCGGAGGCCAATGTGTTGGCCGAGATTGAAGCGCGGCACAGGAAAGCGGCGTGGAAAGCGTGAGGCAGGAACCTCACGCAAGATCGGCTCCGCCTCCACGGTCTTCATCACTCGGCCGATTGAGGGTGCTGACGCGGACGAAGACTAGCAGTGGTGCGAAGCCGCTCCATCGGAACTCGGTTGCCACCCGAGGGTTGGCCTGTGCCCGCCGGCTGAAAGAGACGATACACGCCACGATGCCGAGCGGGGGAGGTGACACCATGAACCGCATCACGATCATTGCCGGCGCGACTGCCTTCGCGCTGCTGGCCGCTTCGTCGGTCCAAGCCGCCAGCGCTGCCAACTCGCAAAACGGAACGGACTCGTCCAATCCGAACGCCACCCTGTCGCCGCCGACCAGCACGTCAGCCATGCCGGCCACGAACATGCCGATGGGAAGCTCCTCCGCGGACGGCACGGCCGTCCCCAATGGTGCCGGGACAGGCGCTGCCGGGGCGATGAACCCAAATGCTGGAACAGGCACCGCGCCGGGTGCCGGCATGGGTGGTGGGGCCGGTACGGGGGGCGGAACGTCCAAGTAGACGTTTCTCGCGACAGGGGCTCGACGTGAAGCGCCTGGCCCTTACCGTCGCGGCTTTCGCCATAGGCCTCATTGCCCGACCGCGCCGGGCGCGGTAGCCTCGACTACCCCGATGCGATCGGGGTAGCTCGGACTCAAGCTCATGTGCCTCCGTCTCGCCCTCTCCGCCATCACTTTTGTGGTCGCCGTGGGGCCGGGGTGGGCGGCACAGAAACAGGTCAGACCGATAGGGCTGGTGATCTTGTCTGGCACGTGCACCAAACTCATTGTAAACGGAAAAGATCAAACAAGTGAATGCGGTAACAAAATTCTGAATACGGACTATTCCGATAGTAGGACCGGTTTCTACTTTACCACTAATTCTGACTTAGTCCTTACATTGTCGGGAATCGGTGACCGGCAAGTGAAACTTGATGCAAACAATGTCGTTATGCCGATCGACATGGTCATATTAGGTCTGAAAGAGCAGAATGACCCCGTGACGGTTGTCGGAACCTGCAAATTCGCCAATCCATATTTAGGCCCTGTACTAGTCACATGCAAGGCCGAAGGTGCTCTTGGCACCTTCGAGGGTTCCTTCATGACTGATGGATCTAAGCCAAACCGCAAGGTCTTCTGACCCTACGCCAATCCACTGTTGACCTGTGCCACCTCCCGGCTTCGGGCGAGGTGCCGCTCGATGTCCGCCATGAGGCGCGGCCCGTCCTGAGCTGCGGTGTGGACCTGCATGCCGTGAATCGTCGTGGTGTTTGTCGAGCTGTGGTCGTTGTGGTTGGTCACGGCGTGCGTGTAATTCGACGCCATGGAGCGACTGCGGAAGCCTTCACGTAGGTTCTCCGTGTGCCGCATCGTACGGTCCATCGCCTCGTAAACATGGCTGCGATGGGGTCGGCTACTCTTGCCGATGCGCTCCGCGCTGCGCTCCGTCACGTCAACGGGGACCGGGCCGCTGCCGTGCGTGGTGAGCCGGTTGGCGTGCCCGATCGCCGCTAGCGCGCGGTGCAGCCCATAGTGGGCGGCTACGCTCGGGTCTCGCGCCCGCATCGCATCGGCGAGCTTCTGATGCGCGGCGTCGAGCGGCTTCGGTGCGTACCTCGGATCGCGATGATCCGTGGTTCTGACCGCCCCGTCGGCGCCGCGCGCCATCCATGACGGCAGCGGTTTGCCGTGCTCCACGTAAATGCCGTTCGGCCCGGCGACGCGGTTGGGATGCCTTTCCGCTGCCCGCATCGCATCCGCCAACTTCTGATGCGCGGCGTCGAGCTGTCCCGAACGCTCCAGGTCGCTCAGGGCGTTCGCGGTGCCGTGCTGGTGCTGCTTGTCGAGGGCGTAGGGGGCCGTGGCCGTGACGACGGGCTTCGGGTGCTCGGGTTGCGGCGGAGGGGCTGCGGGCTGCGCCTGAACGGTCGGCGTTGGCGGGGTGTTCTGTTCCTTGAGGTAGGGGCCGATGAGAGCATGGTCGCCGGAACGGGAATGCCCATCGGCGAGGCGGCGCCGTGCGTCCAGGGCCTGCTGATCCGTGACGTGGTTCGGGGTGGGCGCGGGGGGAGATACTGGAGCGGAAGGCTGCGCGGGCGGCAAACCACCCTTGGCCGTGCTGTCGAGCCGCGCGAGGGCGTTGGCGTGGGCCGAATGCGTCATGCCTTCGACATGGCTGGCTACCGTCATGCCTGGCCGATCGCTGGCATTGTAGCGCCCGACGTCGGTAACAGCATGAGCAAGGGCATGACGAAGCTGTTCGACGCTTGGCGCAAGAAGGCGGAGAAGGGTCCGATCATCCTGTTCGTGGACGAGATCGACACCATCGGGCGGCGGAACGGCAACGGCCACAACGAGAGCTGGTTCACGTCGGTCATCAACGCCTGGCTCGCGTTCCTCGACGGCGCCGTCCCGCGCGACGGGATCGTGGTCGTGGCGGCCACGAACCACCCCGACCGCGTCGACCCGGCCCTGCGCAGGCCCGGTCGGCTGGACCGCCACGTCGAGCTGCCCATGCCCGACGTGGCGGCCCTGACGTCGATCGTGCGGGCGCACCTCGGTGCCGACGCGGTGCTGACCGACGACGAGCTGGCGGAGGCGGCGCGCGCGTGCCGGGGGCGTTCCCCGGCCGAGATCGGGCTCCTGGCCCGCGAGGCCCGCCGGATCGCGCGGTGGTGCGGACGTCGGGTCTGCGCGAGCGACCTGACGGACGTCGTGGCGATGGGGCGGGCGGACGAGGTGCCGGAGACCATGCGGCGCATCGCCGTCCACGAGGCGGGCCACGCGGTGGCGGGGGTGCTTCTGGATGCCGACACGCTGACGTGCGTCGACCTGGACGCGGGGCGGACGAGCTACACGCGGCTGAGCATCGACACCCCGACGGCGCTGGACAAGCGCGTCGTCATGATGCTGTCGGCCAGGGCGGCTGAGCAGGTCCTGCTCGGCGAGGTCAGCACCGGGTGCGCCCGCGACCTCGAGGACGCCACCCTGCTCGTCAGCGACATGCGGGCGACCTGGGGCATGGGCGACGCGGGCCTCGTCAGCATCGCCACGGCTGCCACCATCCACGACCCGCGGCACCAGGCCTACGTGCGCAGGACGCTCGACGCGGCCTACGCGAGGGCCGTCGAGCTGATGACGGGCGGCAGGAACGCGGTGGAGCGGGTGGCCGACGCCCTGCTCAGGCAGCGCTACCTCGACGCGGACGAGGTGCGGGCCTTGGTGGCGGGTCCCATGGCAGGTCCCCCGCGCGTGAGGCGGACGGCGCCGATGATGGGCGGTGCGATCAAGCGCGTCGTGGGCGGGCGTGCGACGGGCCCGGACGTGTAGACCAAGGGCCGTCCGGGGAGACTCGGGCGGCCCGTGCTTTTGGCGGCATTGTCCCGGATTTTGCCCCCAGAAACCGACGTAGGGAATGCCAACTCTTGGCGCTCTAAGTTTCGTTCGGCCTCGTCTCGTCCCACACGGGCGCCCAGCTCTCCGGCACGTAAAGGTGCCCTTCGACGACGACCTCGGGGCGGGCCGCGTTGCCCGCGTGGAGGCTCTCCCAGGGCCTTCCGCGCCACCAGACGACCTCGCCCGCCATGTAGGTGCGCAGGCAGGACCACCCGTCGTCCACCAGGGGGCGGCGGTCGTCCAGGCGGTGGACGACGGCGCCCCCCGGTCGACCCCGGGGCCGCGTCGTGGAGCGGGGACGGGGCCGCGTCAGTGTCGAACGTCACGGGCGGCATGAATGGGAACTGTGCCTCTCTCCGAAGGTCAGGAACGATGGTGGACATCGGTGCGCGAGCCCACCCTCGTACAGCCGCTATCGACCCAAGTCGGTCGTTCGGCGCCGATTTGGCCTGCTCCTAAATCTGACGTTCAGGACCATCGCAAATCGCTGCTGGAGAACCGAACCGGTCACCGATCCGACCGGTGTTGCGCTCACGACCGCGCGGATTGATTGAACAGGATGCGGCGCTCCTCCTCGGTGGGCGGGGCGGAGCGACGTAGCTCCTTGGCGAGGTCGACGCTGCGCTGCACGGCCGAACGGTCGCGGACCGGGACCACACGATAGGGCAGCCCCGTCTCCTCCACATGATCGACACCTTCCAGCCGTTCGGCGTCGGCCAGTAGTAGAAGTCGATCATGCCTCGCCCTCCCGCTCCGCCCCGAAAGCGCCCGCGCGCCGCCAAGTGGCGATCTCTTCGTCGCCAACGACCGCCTCGCGCAGCACCGCTTCCGTGTCGGCCCCGTAGGCCGGCGCGGGCGCGCCGATCGCCGCCGGGGTGCGGGAGAAGCGTGCGGCGGGGCGCGCATCGCGCACGCGGCCCGCGCTCGGGTCGTCGAACTCCTCGACGATGCCGTTGGCCCTGACCTGCGGGTCGTCGAGCGTGGCGTTGCGGGTCAGAACGGGCGCGCAGGGCACGCCCGCCGCGGCGAGCCGCTCCAGCCACTCGGCGGCTGGCCTCGCCCGCAACACCTCCTGCGTCAGGGCGAGGCGGTCGTCGATGTTGCGCTGTCGATCGGCGACGGTGCGGAAGCGGGTGTTATCCAACCAGCCGGGACGATCGACGGCCCGGGCCAGGGCGTGCCATTCACGGTCGGACTGCACCGCGACGCTGATCGGCGTGTCGGCGGTGTCGTAGATGAGGTCAACGAAGCTCGCCGCCTCCTGCTGGGGCAGGCTGTCGCCCACAGGGTCTGGCTGCCCATGTCCGAAGCCCACAGGAACGCCACCACAGCATCGAGCATCGACAGGCGGACATGTTGGCCCTCGCCGGTGCGGGCCCGGGCGAAGAGCGCCGCCGTGACGGCCTGTGCCGCCACAATGCCTATGAGTTTGTCGGACAAGATTGTTCGCACGAGGCGCGGCCGCTCGTCATCCGACCCGGCCTGAACGGAGGCGAGGCCCGACACGCCCTGCATCAAGGGGTCGTAGACCGGCTTGCCGCGGTAGGGCCCGTCCTCGCCGAAGCCGCTGATCGACACGTAGATGATCGTCGGCGCGACGGCGCGGACCGCCTCCTCCCCGACCCCGATGCGCTCGGCGACGCCGGGGCAGAAGTTCTGCACGAAGACGTCCGCGGTGGCGGCGAGCCTGAGAAGCACCACGCGGCCCGCCACGGTCTTGAGATCGATCACCGCGGAGCGCTTCGAGCGGTTGTTGTGGAGAAACGAGGCCGAGACGCTGCCGCGGCGGTTGGCGCCGGCGCGGGTGTGGTCACCGCCGCCCGGCGCTTCGACCTTGATGATGTCGGCGCCCTGGTCGCCCAACATCATGGTGGCGAGCGGCCCCGAGATCATCGAGGTCAGGTCCAGGACGCGGATGGAGTCGAGCGATCCAGGCATCTGCGACAGTGCTCGGCAGCGGTCCCAATTCAATCGGGTCGCTCCGGGCGCTGTTCCGTCGCTGGTCGGCCCCGGGCTGAGGCGAGGCCTCCCCGCTCAGCCGAGGAAGCGGGACAGCTCGGCGAGCAGGGCCGTCGGGTTCTCCTCCGCGATCCAGTGACCGCACCGCGGGATCCCGGCGACCCGGACGTCGGAAGCGACCTCGCCCAGCATCTTCTCCGCGATCGGCAGAAAGAAGCTCGACGTCCCGCCAAGGCCCAGCACGGGCATCTTCAGCCTGCCGCCCTCGGCCAGCGCGGCCCGGTTATCCTCGCCGTCGCGGTCGAAGGCGCGGTAGACCTCGAAGCCCGCACGCATCGCGCCGGCGGCGGCGAAGGCCGACGCGTAGACGTCGAGATCCGCCGGTCCGATCGCGCCCTGGTCATAGGCCAAGCGCTCGAAGAAGTGCTGGAGGTACTGCCGCTCCCTCCCGAAGGTGAGCAGTTCCGCGAGGTCGTTGTCGGCGTTGTGGAAGAAGAAGTGCCACATGGCGGCGCTGCGCAGCCGCGGCGTGGCGACCAGCGCGTCGTAGGCCGCGGTGCCGGGCAGCGGCGCTTCCATCAGCACCAGGCGTTCGACGCTCTTCGGATAGGCGCTGGCGAAGGCATAGGCCACCATCATCCCGATGTCGTGGCCGACGAGCGCGATGGGCTCATTCACGCCGAGATGGTCGCCGAGCAGGACGTTGACGTCCCGCGCCATAGTGCGCTTGTCGTAGCCCTCCTGCGATTTGGAAGAGGCGCCGGCGCCGCGATAGTCCGGTGCAATCACGCGCCATCCGGCCGCGGCCAGTGACGGGATGACGTGGCGCCATTCCCACCAGGTCTGCGGGTAGCCGTGCAGCAACACGATCGTGCGCGGTCCCGCTCCGGCCTCGACGTAGTGCATCTTCACGCCCGGCTGCAGCTCCGCCGTGCCGTGGGTGACCTGTAGATTAGCCGCCTTCGTCATGGTTTGCCTCTCTACTGCTTCCGCCGCTGGTTTACGCACGCCCGCCAACGTGGTCCCCCAATCGATGGGTTCACGTTCCAACGGCGTGCACCACCATCAGCATTCCGGACTGGTTCTAGCCCTGGCACAGCGCCATCGTCCTTTACCCTCGGCAGCGATGGCGATCCCGCCTTCCGCCGCCCCTCGGTCGTAACGACGTAGACGCGCTACGGCGGCTTGCAGTTGGGGTCCTGGGGGATGGGACAAGCGTCAGCTTCGCAGTGATCCAGATCCAGATCCAGGGTGTTGGGCGTCCGATTGGGAGGTCCACCGTATGCCAGACAGCTACACCGTCGAGCATATCGCCCGCTTCGCTCATCGTGCGGACGGCATTGCCATGCCGGCCGAGGCGCGCGACCGCCTGAAGCGCAGCCTGCTTGACGCGCTCGGATGCGCCATCGGAGCGTTGGGAGCTGGCCCGGTCCGGGCCGTGCGGGCACTGGTCGAAGATTTGGGCGGGGCGCCGCTCTGCACGCTGATCGGCGGCGGGCGGTCCTCGCCCGACCGCGCCGGCCTCTACAACGGTTGCCTCGTCCGCTACCTCGACTTCATGGATAACACCGCTCGGCAGGGCGAGGTGTGTCACCCGGCCGACAATACCTCCGCCGTGCTGGCCGCCGCCGAGCACGCGGACGCCTCCGGTGCCGACTTCCTCACGGCGCTCGCCGTCTCCTACCAGGTGCAGACGCGACTGCTCGAACTTCCTACCATGCGGGCCGGCGTCAATTACACGACCCCGCTGGCCTTCTCGGTGGCGGCCGGGGCCGGCCGCGTGCTCGGGCTCGATGAGGGGCGCCTCGCCCATGCGCTGGCCCTGGCTGGCGTCGGCGCCGTGTCATTGGCCACCATCCAGGCCGAGCCGGTTTCAAACTGGAAGGGCCTGTCTTCGGGCGAAGCCGCGGGGCGAGCACTCCACAACACCTATCTGGCCCGCAACGGCATCACGGGCACGCTCGGGGTCTTCGACGGGCCGCTCGGGTTGTTCCAACTCGTCGATGCCCGGCTCGACACGGATTGGGAGCGGGAGAAGCTCGACATCGGACTGCAGGTTTCGATCAAACGGCACAATGCCGAGTTCCAGTCGCAGACCTCGGTCGACCTCGCAATCGAGCTACGCGACGCCCACGCGCTCGCCGGAGCCGCGATTGAGCGGGTGATCGTCGAGGTGGCGGATGGCGCCTACGAGGTGCTCGGCGGAGGCAAGTACGGCCCAAAGCTCGACTGCCGCATCAAGGAGCAGGCGGACCACAACCTCCTCTACCTCGTCGCCGTGGCGCTCCTCGACGGCGAGGTTTGGCCCGGGCAGTTCGCCCCGGAACGCATTCTGCGCGACGATGTTCAGGCGCTGCTGCGCAAGGTGGTCGTAGGGCCCGATAGTTCCTTCACTCGCCGGATCCCGGGCGAGATGCCCGTGCGCATGACAGTCCAGCTCGCTGACGGGCGCGCCATCACAGGCGAGAAGACAGACTATGAGGGGTTCCACACGCGGCCGCTCTCCTGGGACCAGGTGCGGGGCAAGTTCGACCGGCTGACGACGGGCAAGCTCGACCCCGCCCTCGGTCGCGACATCGCGGATGCGGCCCAGGGCATCGACAGCCTCGCGGTCCGAGAACTCACCGCGCTGCTGGCGCGCGTGCCGGCGGATTAAGGGCTCGAAATCCGCCGGATATCCTTTGGCATGACGAGCCGGGCGTAGAGCTCGACGGCCGGTATGGCCCGGCAGACGCCTACGGTCCGGTCAGTCGCCGAAACGGCGCATTAGCTGGTCGGCCGACGCGATGAGCCCCGGACGCCCGAGGTTGCGCACCACGCGCCGCATGGCTTCCCAGGCCCGCGGCGGGTCGAAGGCGGGCAGGCCTTGAACCGCTTTCGCGAGGGGACTCGTGATGAGGCCGGTGGCTGCCTCGCCCGTGTAGGAGTATCCGAGCTCGGTCTCGCCGCCGGCCTCCACTTCGCATAGGATTAGCGTGGTGCTTTCTCAGGAGCAAGGTGCCGTCCGCCTCCGGCCGGTCGGTCGGCACCGTGAAGGCCGAGGCCCGGACAGCGCCGATCGTCGGCGCCGAACCCTTGTCGCGTATGCCCGTCACTCGAGGTCGATCGCCAGCAGGTAGTCCGTCGCGGCCACGAAAAACCGTTTCTTGCCTTTTCCGCCAAAGCAGCAGTTCGCCGGCGTGGACGGGGTCGGGAAGAAGCCGAGCTTGGTCCGGTCCGGCGCGTAGATCTGGATGCCGTCGCCCGAACTCGACCAGACCCAGCCGCGCTCGTCCACCGCGAACCCATCCGGGTACCCGTGGTCGGTGCGCAGGAAGAAGCGCCGGTTGGACAGCGTGCCGTCCTCTGCCACGTCGAAGGCGATGATCTCGTGCGTGTCCTTCTCATGGCCGCCGATGATCTCGCCGAGCGAGCGCGCCGTGTCGGACACGTAGAGGGTGCGCCCGTCGGGCGAGAAGAACAGCCCGTTGGGCTGCTCGAAATCGGCCATCCGCCGCAGGTCCTCCGTGGCGGGATCGAAGCCGTAGACGCTGCGGTGGTCGAGGTCCGGCTCGACGATCGATCCCTGGTTCGGCATCAGGATGCCGAAGGTGGGGTCGGTGAACCAGATCGCCCCGTCGGCCGCCACTGTCACATCGTTGGGCGAGTTGAGGCGCTTGCTATCGTAGTGGGTGACGATCGGCACGGCGCCGCCCCGCCCGTCCGAGCGGCTGATGCAGCGGCGGCCGTGCTCGCAGTGGACCAGCACATCCGGACATGCTGCTATAAGGCAAGCGCCTCATCGGGGTGATGGGCGGCGGCGGCCAGACACCGGCTTTCCATCGCAGCCTGATATACCTTCAGGCGCAGGGCCTGTTCCCGCTCGAAAAGCTAGTGCGGACCTACGCCTTCGCGGACGTGAACCAGGCGATCGACGACAGCGATGCCAGGACAGTGGTCAAGCCGATCTTGACGATGCCGTAGACCGGGACGGAGGCGAAGGGCCGCCGTCGGTCGTCAAAGCCCGGTAGGACCCTCCCTTTGAGCGGGTTCGTTGGATTATGGATCGAGCCTGCCGGCATCGGCAGCAGGGGTTCCCGACGCAAGATGAAGGAAGACGACCTTGAAATCTCGTGACATGGCGCGTGGCTTGGCTTGGTTTGGGATCGGGCTTGGGGTGGCCGAAATGCTGGCGCCCAGGGCCGTAGCCCGCGCCACAGGATTGGAGGGGCACGAGAAGCTCCTGCGGCTGTTCGGAGCTCGCGAGATCGCCTCGGGCATCGTCATCCTGGTGGCCGAGGACCCGGAGGCACGACTGTGGACGAGGGTCGCCGGTGACCTTCTCGACGGCCTGCTTCTGTCCGCGGGCATGAGGGCCGGCAATCCTCACCGTCACCGTGCCGTGTTGGCGACCGCGATCGTCGCCCCGGTGGTGGCGCTCGACGCCCTGTACGCGCGCTATTCGTTAGGCCGCGAAGCGGCCGAGTACCTGCCCGCGCCGGCCGCCGAGCCCCTCCCATCGGCTGACGCGTTCGTTCGTTATAGTGACGGAGTCGAAAGTGTCTCCGAGGACGAGGAAGCGACGATCAACGCCATCCTCGCCTCCACGCATCGCCTGCACGAGCGCACGCGGGCCAAGTTCGGGCAAGCCGTCCGGGTCTCGCATGCCAAGGCGCACGGCGTCGCGGTGGGCGAACTCATCGTCGCCGACGATCTGCCGGCGGTGTTCGCCCAAGGAGTGTTCAAGTCCGGCTCCCGCTATCCCGTCATCGCGCGGCTCGCCAACGTGCCTGGCGAGATCGACCGCGACGCCGTCGCGACGCAAAGAGGGATGGCGCTCAAGTTGCTCGGGGTCGAAGGCGAGAGATTACCGGGCCACGATGCGGCCACTCAGGACTTCGTGCTCGACTCGGGTAACCGCTTCGCTTCCGGCACCGCCACCCAGTTCCTGATGAACCACCGGCTGCTGGAGCACGCCCCGCAGGTCCCGGATATGATCAAGGCCGCTGTCTCGACGGCCTCCCGCGCCGGCAACAAGGCCCTGCACCAGTTGCGCGGGGACAGCCCCACCCTGGACTTCTTCGGCCACAGCCGGGTGCATCCCATGGCCGAGGCCTACTTCACCCAGGCGCCGATCCGCTACGGCGATTATGTGGCGAAGCTCGCCGTCGTGCCGGTGGCACCGGCTCAACGGGCGCTCGACGGCACGGCCGTCGACCTCCGCGACCCCGATGCGTTGCGGACCGCGACGGTCGGCTACCTCCGCGATCACGATGCCGAGTTCGAGATCCGGGTCCAGCTCTGTACGGACCTCGACACGATGCCGGTCGAGAATGCCAGCGTGGAATGGTCGGAGGAGCAGAGCCCCTACCGCACGGTGGCGCGGCTGCGCCTGCCCCGGCAGGAGGCCTTTAGCTTGGCCCGGCGTGCCTTCGTCGATAACCTGTCATTCTGCGTGTCGCACGGGCTCTCGGCCCACCGGCCGCTCGGCTCCATCATGCGGGCCAGGATGCGCGCCTACCCTGTAATGTCGCGTCTACGCCGCGAGACGAACGGCGTAGCCCTGCTGGAACCGATATCGATCGGCGACGTGCCGCTTTAAGCCGAGCACGATCGCTGGAGACGATGGTGATCCCGTCGCATCTGCGGGCTCACGGCCACGGCCACGGCCACCTGCTCAAAACCCGATCTGCCCGGGAAGCCCGCCGATCTACAATAGGCCAATTCTTGCCGAAGCGGCAACGTCTGCTTCAGCCCGACGCCGTCAGAAAACGGCCGTTCCGCTGCCCACCCGCTTCCGCTGTCCGGCCGGAGTCGACCCTTTATGGTCGTTCGACCGTCCGATGCAGTTTCTTCGAAGCGGTCGTTTAAGAGCGCGTTTCACCCCCCCCCCCCGCTCCACGAGTTCCTCCTGGCCACCGGATGTGCTTCATCTCACGACAAAGATCTGCGCCTTGGCGGCGTTAGCCTTCCCCTCGCCCCGCAGGACGGCCAAGCTGGCCTCGATCCGGAGACCGCCGCCAGGGTCCCCAACATGTCCCTGAACGCCGGGACGACGACGGCGTGGGCCTCCAACCAATTGCACGCGATGTTCGTGGTCCCCCTCTCGAGTGGTCGTCGGGCGTGACGTCACCCAACTCCACGACGTCAGACGGACCCGAGAACCTCGCCGGATCCCCCGTCCGTGGAGGCTCCGATCGTCGCGCCTTTCTACCCTGCCGCTGTCCCGAAGACGCCCAGCATGTCGAACGACACCGGGCGGCGTCGGTCGAGCGCGATGCCGGCCTCCAACTCTCGGATATGGTCCCGCATCAAAGAGACGGCCGCCTCCGCTCGCCGCGTCCTACACAGGGCGATGAGGTCGCCGTGATGGTCGTGCCATCCTTGAAGGCCGCTTCGGTTCTCGAAGAGCGCGATCACGAGGCTGGTCCGGGCGACGAGCAGGCGCACCTGCTCGGCCAGGATGGCGTTGCCCGAGAGCTCCGCCATGAGGAGGTGGAAGCCTCCCGAGAGGTGGATAGCCTCGCGCATCCGGCCCTCCTGACGGAGCGCCTGCTCCTCGGCGAGGTTGGTCGAAAGGCGAGCGAGCGCGGCCTCGTCGGCCGTACGGGCGACGGCTTCAGTCGTCCCGGCCTCGATCGCGAGACGGGCCGCAAAGATCTGGCGGACCTCGTCGGCCTCAGGTGCGGCCACGTAGGCACCGCGGTTGGGGAAGACCACGATCAGGTCTTCCCAGGCAAGGCGCTGAAGGGCGAGCCCCACAGCGCGCCGCCCGATCCCGAAGGCTTCCACCAACGCCATCTCGGTTAGCTTCGTCCCAGGCAGCAGGCGCTGGTCGACGATCGCGTCGAAGAGATGCCGGTAGGCATCGTCGACCCCCTCGACCTTCGGCCGGGTCCGGTCGTTCATGACGCCGACCATTCGCCCAGGTTGCTTCGACATCGACTACTTCACTGGTTCAGAGGCATTCAGATTGAGCGCAATCCTACATGGAGGTCTGCGTGCCGTATAGCGCACACCTGGCACAGGGGTTGCTGAGAGCACTCAGCCCCTCTGCCGAAGGACTCCGCATGTCTCCCGTTTCGCTCACGCGACGTACCATGATCACGGCGCTCGTGGCGTCACCCTTCGTGCTGCGCGCGGGGCCGGGCCGGTCCGCGGCCGCGACCAACATCAGGTTCTCCTTCTCGGCTCCCTTCGACGGATCCAACGCCGCCTTTCTTCTGGGAGATAGTCGGGGCTGGTACGCCGAGGCCGGGCTGACCTGCCAGTTCGACTCGTCCGGCGGCGCGGCCGAGGTCGTGTCGCGGGTGGCGTCCGGCGTCTACGACGCCGGCATCGGCGACATCAACGTCATGTCGGAGTTCGACGCCAAGAACCCCGGCCAGGCGATCAAGGTCGTCTACATGATGTACTACCGCAGCCCGCTCAGCGTCTGCACGCTGGCGAAGTCCGGCATCGCCACGCCGGCCGACCTCGCGGGGCGGAGGGTCGGCGCCGCGGCGACGGACGGCGCCTACCGGCTGTTCCCGGCTTACGTGAAGGCGACGGGGTTCGATCCCTCGGCCATCAAGTGGGACATGGTGGGGCTGCAGTTGCGGGAAGCGGTGCTGTCGCGCGGCGACGTCGACGCCATTCTGGGCTTCGACTCCACCATGGACTTCGGCCTGCAGAAGACGGGCATCAAGGCGAACGAGATCCGCTTCCTCTACTATTCGGACGCGGGGCTCGACCTTTACGGCAACGGCATCATGGCGTCGCAGAAGCTGCGCACCGAGAACCCGGAGGCGCTGCGACGCTTTATCGCCGTGACGGCGCGGTCCTGGCAGGCCGCCATCCAGGACCCGGAGGCCGCCATCGCGGCACTCAAGGCCCACTCGCCGCTGATCAACTCGGCACTAGAACTTGAGAAGCTGCGCTGGGTCATCAAGAACCAGCTCACGACCCCGGAGTCCCAGGCCGACGGGCTCGGCGGCATCAGGGCCGCCCGACTGGCCAAGGTGCTGGACACGCTCGCCGCCACCTACGCCCTGCCCACCACGCCGAAGCCGGACGACGTCTTCGATCCCGCCTTCCTCCCCTCCGCCGACCTGCGGAGGCTGCCGGCGTGACGTTCGACCTCGTCATCAGCGGCGGCACGGTGGCGACGGCCGCAGACGTGGTGCGGGCCGACGTGGGCATCGTCGGAGGCCGCGTCGTGGCGATCGCCGAGCGCCTGAGGGGCGGCACCCGCACGGTCGACGCCGGGGGACGGCTGGTGCTCCCCGGCGGCATCGACGCCCATTGCCACCTTGATCAGCCGCAGGCGCCGGGCCTCGCCTCCAAGGGCGCCGCAATGGCGGACGGCTTCCGCTCGGGGAGCATCAGCGCGGCCTTCGGCGGCACCACCACCATCGTGCCCTTCTGCGTGCAGCACCGGGGCGGCTCGGTGACGGCCGCGGTCGCTGACTACCACCGGCGCGCCGAGGGCGAGGCGGTGATCGACTACGCCTTCCACCTGATCGTCAGCGATCCCACGCCGGCGGTGCTCGGCCAGGAACTGCCGGCCCTGATCCGGCGCGGCCATGCGAGCCTCAAGGTCTACATGACCTACGAGGCGCTGCACCTGTCGGACCGCCAGATCCTCGACGTCCTCGCCACGGCCCGCGAGGAGCGGGCCATCGTCCTCGTCCACGCCGAGAATCACGAGGTCCTCACCTGGCTCGCCGAGCGGCTCGAGGCCTCGGGCCGAACGGCACCGAAGGAGCACGCGGCCTCGCGCCCGCTCCCCGTCGAGCGGGAAGCCACGCACCGGGCCGTGACGCTCGCCGAGGTCGTCGGCGTGCCGCTCGTGGTGGTGCACATCTCAGGCGGCGAGCCCTTGGAGGAGGTGCGGCGGGCGCGGGCACGCGGCCTGACCGTCATCGCAGAGACCTGCCCGCAGTACCTCATGCTCACCGCCGCCGACCTCGACCTGCCCGACATGGAGGGCGCCAAGGCCATGTGCAGCCCGCCGCCGCGCGACACCGCCGCTCAGGCGGCGCTGTGGCGCGGCATCGAGGATGGCACGGTCGACATAGTCAACTCGGACCACGCCCCCTACCGCTTCGATGCCGGGGGCAAGCTGCGCGGCGGCCCCGGCACCTCCTTCCGCGGCATCGCCAACGGCTTGCCGGGGCTGGAAACCCGCCTGCCGATCCTGTTCAGCGAGGGGGTGGTGAAGGGGCGGATCGACCTGCAGCGCTTCGTGGCGCTGACGGCGACCAACAACGCGAAGTTCTACGGACTGCATCCGCGCAAGGGCACGATCGCGGTCGGGGCCGACGCCGACGTCGCGATCTGGGACCCGGAGAAGCGCGTAACGATCCGCAACGCGGACCTTCACCACGCCGTCGACTACACGCCCTTTGAGGGGCTTGAGATCCAGGGCTGGCCCGAAACGGTGCTGAGCCGCGGCGAGGTCGTGGTCGAGGCCGGCGCGCTGAAGGCGCAGCCGGGACGGGGTCGTTTCCTTGAGCAGCGGACCTCCTCGGCCTATCGTCCCCAGGGAGGGGCGTCCTCATGGACCTGAACATCTCCGGGCGGCGAGCCCTGGTGCTCGGCGGCAACCGCGGCATGGGCCTGGCCATCGCCAAGGCGCTGGCTACGGAGGGCGTACACGTCACCGTCGCGGCCCGCGACGTCATCGCGCTGACGAGCGCCGCGGCCGAGATGGGCGGTGGCGCCCGGGGCTTGCCGCTCGACCTCGCCGACACCGCCTCCCTCCCGGGTTTCGCCGCGGCCGTCGGCGCGGTCGACATCTTGGTCAACAACACCGGCGGCCCGCCCTACGGCGGCGCCGTCGGGCGGGAGCCGGAGGATTGGGAGGCGAGCTTCCGGTCGATGTCGCTCTCGGTGATCCGCCTGACCGACCTGTTCCTGCCCGCCATGCGGGCCGCTGGCTGGGGGCGGGTCCTCACGCTGGTCAGCACCGGCGCCGTGCAGCCGATTCCCGTGCTCGGCATCTCCAACACGCTCCGCGCGGGGCTGATCGCCTGGTCGAAGTCCCTGGCCCCCGAGGTCGCCCGCGACGGCGTCACCGTCAACGCGTTGATGCCGGGTCGGATCGGCACCGATCGCGTGCACCTGACGGACGAGGCCACGGCGGCGCGCGAGGGCCTCGCCGTGGAGGCCGTGCGGCAGCGGTCCTGGGCGCAGATCCCTATGGGCCGCTACGGCACGCCGGAGGAGGTCGCCAGCGTGGCGGCCTTCGTCTGCAGCGACCTCGCCGCCTACGTCACCGGTGCGGTATTCCGGGTGGACGGGGGCTTCGTGCGCCATGTGTGACCGCCCTACGGAGACTCCAGGCATGATGCTCCGCCCCGCGGTCAAGCTCACCCACGAGGGGGCGCGTAACGTCCTCGACGCCGCCGTTGCGGCTGCCGCCGCGATGGGCGTGCCGCAATGCGTCGCTGTGGTGGACGAGGGCTGCAACCTGCTGGCCTTCCTGCGGATGGACGGCGCGCGGGTACTCTCGGTCGAGAGTGCCATCCGCAAGGCCATGACGGCCGCCACCACGGGCCAGCCGAGTGGGCTGCTTTCGGCCGAGAAGGCTCCGGCCCTCGCCGCCGCCACCGACGGGCGCATGACGAAACTGAAGGGCGGGCTGCCGCTCCTCGTCGACGGGCAGGTGGTGGGTGGCATCGGGGTCGGGTCGGGCTCGGGCGACCAGGACCTGGAGGTGGCCGAGGCGGCCGTCGCAGCCTTCCACGCCCTGCTGAGGGAGGAGCCGTCATGAGCCTCGCCGTGGCGGTTGAATTTCTCACCCCGATGCCGGCGCGGCGCATCGTCCAGCTCGAGGACGTCAAGGTGCGCTTCGGTGCTGGCCCCACCTCCTTCCTGGCGCTCGACCGCACCAGCCTCACCGTGCATGCCGGCGACTTCGTCGCCATGGTGGGTCCCTCGGGCTGCGGCAAGTCGACGATCCTGAAACTCGTCACGGGCCTGCTGCGCCCGACCGAGGGCGAGGTCTTTGTGGCGGGCCGGCAGGTCGGCGCCGAGCGGGTCGGCGTCGGCATGGCGTTCCAGAACCCCACCATGCTGCCCTGGCTGACCATTCGCCAGAACGTCATGCTGCCGCTGAAGATTGTCGAGCCTTACCGCTCCGCCTTCCGCGCCGAGAAGAACGGCGCCTTCCGCGACCGCGCCGAGGCGCTGCTCGCCAAGGTGGGGCTGTCGGGCTTCGGCGACCGGCGCCCCTGGGAACTGTCGGGCGGCATGCTGCAGCGCGCCAACCTGTGCCGCGCCCTCATCCACGAGCCGAAGCTGCTGATGCTCGACGAGCCCTTCGGAGCGCTCGACCAGTTCACCCGCGAGGAGCTCTGGTCGATCCTGCAGGCGCTGTGGATGGAAGCGCGCCCGACCGTCTTCCTCGTCACGCACGACCTGCGCGAGGCGGCCTTCCTGGCGACGCGTATCTTGGTGATGAGCGCCCGGCCCGGGCGCGTCGTCGAGGACCGGGACGTGGGCTTCGTCCGGCCGCGCACCATCGACACCACCTACGAGGAGGGCTTCACGGCCCTGACCCACGGGCTGCGCTCGTCCATCATGGCGGCCCGACAAAGCGAGGCGAAAGCGTCATGACGGTCACGGCCCGCCTGCGCGAGCACCTGAACTCCGCCCTCCTGATCGCGGGCATCTTCGTCGCCTGGGAACTGGCCTGTCTGCTTTTCCACGTCAGCCCCATCGTGCTGCCGCGCCCGAGCCAGGTCGTCTCGACGCTCGTGGTCGACATGCCGGCGCTGTGGCCCAACATCCTGCAGACGCTGTTCACCACCCTTGTCGGCTTCGTCGGCGGCATGACGATCGGCGTCCTGCTGGGCGTCCTCGTCGGCGTGTCCCGCACCGCCTACAACACCGCCTATCCGCTGCTCGTCGGCTTCTCGTCGATCCCCAAGGTCGCGGTGGTTCCTATCTTCGTGCTGTGGTTCGGGTCCGGCACCATCCCGGCGGTGCTCACCGCCATGACGACTTGCCTGTTCCCGATCGTGGTCAACGTGGCGACCGGCCTCGCCACCACCGAGCCCGAGATGGAGGACGTTCTCAAGGCGCTGGGCGCCACCCGCTGGCAGGTGCTGTGGAACGTCGGCCTACCCCGCGCCATGCCGTACTTCTTCGCCTCGCTGAAGATTGCCGTCACCCTCGCCTTCGTCGGGACAGTGCTGTCCGAGACCGTGGCGTCCAACAGCGGTATCGGCACCGTGATGATGATGGCCAGCGCCAATTTCGACGTGCCCCTCGCCTTCGCGGGCCTCTTCGCCCTGGCGATCCTCGGCATCATCCTCTACGCGGTCTTCGCTGTGATCGAGCATCGCATTTGCGGGTGGGCGAGCCGAAAGACCGAACTCGCCACAGGTTGAACATGAGCGCATCCCGGGCAGGGAAAGTGTTCTTTCGATTTCAGCTTTGGCCTGTTCTGCTGATCAGGAGTACGGGCTTCATCGCCTGGACTTTCCCAATGTGACGTCTTCGACGGTGGCCGGCCCTGCTTCGAAGCAGCTGCTCAGTGCGACCGGCCGGAATCGACCCATGCCGGGCGTTGTGTATCGGTGTAGCGCTCCTCTGAAGCGGTCGTTCGCAAGTCCTGATGCGACAGCTCATGTCGAATCAGCGATGTGTCGTCTCTTCTCGCCTTGAACACGCTGCGCTCAGTCGGCTTCGTGCCTATGGCCACCCTCGTTGCCGCGGCCGCCAACGCACTCACCATCCTGTCCATAGCGGCGTTCGGCCTCGGCCTCGACTTCCTGGTGGTGACCAGAGCGGGGCTGTGCGTCGCCGGTGCGGCGACGCTGTCTCTCGCGGCCCTTGGCGCGCTGAGCCTCGGCCCGATCCGCGTCCTCGGACTCGCCTGAATGCCCTGCCGGCTCGGCCGCAACCGGGGACCGCCCCGAACCATTCCGCCCGCAGCCCGAGGAGGATCCCGTGTTCAACCCGTTCCGCAAACATCCTGAGTTGATTGTGCACGGCGCCTATCCGCTCAATGCGGAGCCGCCGCTGCCGAAGCTCCGCGACAGCTATCTGACCCCGCAGGATCTCCTCTACGTGCGCTCGCATGGCGACATCCCCAGGCTCGACGGCGCGGCCCACCGCGTGAACGTCGGGGGCCGGGTAGCGCGGAAGCTGTTCCTGTCGCTCGCCGACGTGCGCGTCATGCCGTCCCGCACGGTGCGGGCCGTGATGCAGTGTGCCGGCAATCGCCGCCCCGACCTGCGCGCCGTGAAGCCCGTCAAGGGCGACCCCTGGGCCGCGGGCGCCATCGGCTGCGCGGACTGGACCGGCGCGCCGCTCGCCGCCGTGTTGGAAGTCGCTGGCGCCGAAGCGGGCGATGGGCTGCACGTCGCTTTCACGGGCGCCGACGTCTGCCAGCCGAGCGACGGCGGCGCGCAGTGCGGCGTGTCACTGCCGATGTCGAAGGCGCTTCACCCCGACACGCTGATGAACTACGCGATGAACGGCGAGCCGCTCGCCTCCGAGCACGGCTTCCCACTGCGGATCGTCTCGCCGGGTTGGGCAGGGGTTCGCAGCCCGAAGTGGCTCAGCGCGATCTCGGTGCAGGACCGCCCGACTGGCGCCCATTAGCAGGCTGCAGACTACAAGCTGATCCCGCCCGACATGCGTCCAGACACCGAAGACCTTTCGCGCGGGCTGACTATCGAGGCCATGCCGCTCAACTGCGCCGTGACATCGCCTGGGCCCGGGGCCGAGCCGAAGGCGGGGCGCGTCGACGTCTCGGCCGACGGCGGCCGGACCTGGACGTAGGCGACTCTCGAGGGCCACGGCGCCTTGCGCTGGGGCTGGACCTTCTGGCTCGGCACGCTGGACCTGTAGCCCGGAGATCACGAGATCTGTGCCCGCGCCTGGGACGCGGCCGGCCAAACGCAGCCGGCGCTGCCCGACGATACCTGGAACTTTAAGGGCTACATGTCCGCCGCCTGGCACCGCCTTCGCGTGACGGCCGCGTGACCACAGCGCAGCCCGACGCCTCGGGCGACGACGGCCCGGCTGCCCGAAGCAGCCGAACCGGACACAGCGCGGTCCTGCCGCGAACCGAGCCTTCCTGTCGACCCGATCGGGACGCGGGACATCTGCGGGCCGCGCTCCCGAACAGCCGTTCGAGGAACGCTGCCCCGCTGCCCCACGCACCGTGCGCAGCGCACCGATTCGAACCCCGGGCATCGGTGCCCCGAGCGGACGTCACCCGTCCGATTCCCCCGCGGGCCCGAGCGAACGCCGTCGGCCGCACGGGTGGAACCTCGTCCCGCGCAGGGGCACGCTTCACCCCAATCCGAACCCGGCGGCGATCTTCTCGGCCCCCATGATGACGGGGATGTTGGTGTTGGCGCTGGGGAGACGCGGCATGATCGAAGCGTCCGCCACCGTCAGCCCTTCCAAGCCGATGACGCGTCCTCCGGGGTCGACGACGGCTTCGAGGTCGTGAACTCGCCCCATCCGGCAGGTCCCGCTGGCGTGCCAGACGCCGAAGACGTTGCCGCGGACGTAGTCGTCGAGGTCGTCACCCGCGCGGCACAGCGACGCCAGTTCGGCTCCCCCCGTGAGAGTGCGCAGCATCAGCCGTCGGAGCGGTGGGGGGCCGTCGAGCAGGCGCGCCAGCACCGCCGTCAAACGCGCATTGCGCGGCGACACCGCGCTGAGCCGCTTGATCGCAGGAGAGAAGCTCGCCGGGAAAAGCTCACGGGGGTTCGGATTGAGGTGCGGCGACACGGCGAGGCCGACCAGCATGCGGACGCCCGAGGCGAGGCGGTCGAGGTCGCGCGGGTCCGACAGGAGGCCGAGGTCGATGTCCGGCGATCCCACGGGGTCCGACGGACGGAGGCGGAGCCGTCCGACCGAATGGGGCTGGTTCACCCATAGGAAGTAGAGGCCCAGGCTCCGGCCGAGCGCGTGCCAGCCACCCCGCGCCGCGGCCGTGAGGTACATGTCCGAAGCGCTGCCGCCGGGCCGCCCGGACGAGTAGCGCAGGGCGAGGAAACTCGCCCTTCGATAGTCGTCGGAGAGCCGCAGGGCGCGCGGCAGGTATTGGGCGATGGTCAGCGCGGGGTGGTCGCGCAGGTTGGCGCCGACGCCGGGCCGGTCGGCCACCACAGCGATCCCGCAGTCCCGGAGGTGTGCGGCGGGCCCGATGCCGGCCCGCAGCAGCAGGGTCGGTGAATGGAGGGCGCCGGCGCAGAGCACGACGTGCCGCGCCCTGACGGCCCGGTCGGAGCCGTCCGGGCGACGCAGGACCGCGCCCGTCACGCGGCGTCCCTCCGTCGAGAGCGCCCGGACTTCCGTCTCGGCCGAGATGACGAGGTTCGGGCGCGCGCGCGTCGCCGCATCGAGGTAGGCGGCGGCGGCCGACACCCGGGCGTCGTCCCGGTTGGAGAAGGCGGTGGGGAACAGCCCGTCGGCGAAGTCGCCGTTCTGGTCGGCGCGGCGCGGCAGGCCGCTCGCGTCGAAGGCCCGGGCGGCGGCTTGAGCGAAGGGCGGCCAGTCGGCTTCGAGGATGCGCCTGATCGGCAGCGGCCCGTCCCGGCCGTGCAGCGGGCCGCCGAAGTCGAGGTCCGTTTCCAGCTTGCGAAAGAAGGGCAGCACGTTGTCCCAGCCCCAGCCGGTGGCGCCGAGCGCCGCCCAGGCGTCGTAGTCGCGCGGCAGGCCCCGGTTGGCGGACTGGACGTTGATGCTCGACGAGCCGCCCATGACCCGGCCTTGCTCGTAGGCGCGCCGCCTTGGGCGGCCGGCCGCGTCCGTCGTGGCGACGGCGTCGAGGCCGGGCCAGACGTAGCGTTCGCCGTGGAACAGCGGCATGGGATAGCTGTCGAGGATCTCGGGCGGCACCCGCCCGGGCGGCGTGTCGACGCCGGCCTCCGCCAGCAGCACGCGGCGGCCCGGATCTGCCGACAGGCGGTTCGCCATCACGCATCCGGCCGATCCGCCGCCGATCACGAGCACGTCGACCTCGGAAGGCAGCTCAGCCATGGGTCAGCCCCGCGGCGGCGCGCCAGTCGGCGGCGGGGTCGATGACGGCGGCGAGGTCCATCTCCGCTTGGCCCGGGACCGCGATGCGCTTGAACTTCATGGGCGGCGCGCCGACCGGCACGGTGGCGTCGAGGCCCATCTTGGCGCCGACGCCGTCGCGGGCCGAGGGGTCGAGC
Organism: Lichenibacterium minor; assembly: GCF_004137685.1. Taxonomy (GTDB): domain Bacteria; phylum Pseudomonadota; class Alphaproteobacteria; order Rhizobiales; family Beijerinckiaceae; genus Lichenihabitans; species Lichenihabitans minor. Next base: position 22,089 of record NZ_QYBB01000022.1, read on the forward strand.
TTCGAGCCTTGCGCTTCCGCGACGACGACGAGGTCGCGGTCGGCCTGGAACCGAGTCGCCACCGCCCATTCCACCTCTTGCGGATCATGGATGTCGACGTCGGTGTCCACCACCACGGCATGTTTGATGTCGTAGTGAGCCGCGAAGGCGCCGAGCAGGACGTTTTTGCCCTCTCCGTCCTGCGTCTTCCGCAATTTGACGTAGAGATGGTAGCGGCCGACCCCGCCGAGCGACAGGTGGACGTCCTCGACCCCCGGAAAGCTGCGCCGCAGCGCGGCCAGGATGGTCGCCTCGCGCGGGATGGCGCCCAGCAGCAGGTGTTCGAGGCCGCCCCCCACGATCATGTGGAAGATCGGAGCCTCGCGGTGCGTCACGGCGTCGACCTGCATCACGTGCCGCTTGGCGCGCTCGCCGTAATATTGCGGGAACTCGCCGAAGGGCCCCTCGGGCTCGCGCACCTCGGGCAGCAGGCGTCCCTCGATGACGATCTCGGCCTCGGCCGGGACGCGGACGCCGTTGGTGAGGCACCTGACGACGTCGAGCGGCGCGCCCGTCAGCGTGCCCGCGATCTCGAGCTCGTCGTGGCCGAGCGGCACGATGGCCTGCGACGCCAGGAGGCAGGCGGGATCGACGCCCACCACCAGCGCCACTTCGAGCCCCCGGCCGGCCGCCTCCGCCTTGCGGTAGAAGCTGTCGGTGTGGCGGGGTAGGACTAGCACGCCGATGCGGTCCGGCGCGCTGATCTGACAGCGCAGGATGGCCACGTTCTGCACCCCCGTCTCGGCGTCGCGCGAGATCATCAGGCCGGCCGAGATGTAGGGGCCGCTGTCGTGCTCGTTCAGCGTCGGCACCGGCAGGAGCTTCAGGAGATCGATGCCGTGCCGGTGGACGACCTCCTGGGCGGGGCCGCCCGGCAGCTCGCGCCACGGCATCGGGTCGGCGGCGGCCCGGGTGAAATGGGCGACGAGGGCGTCCTCGGTCGTGCCGAGCGCTTCGGCCATCCAGGCCCGGCTCGACACGAGCCCCGACACGATCGTGCCCTCGCCGCCGCCGGGCCGCGGGAACAGCGTGGCGCGCGTGCCGTCGAGACGGTTGGCGACGGCGGCGGCCTCGTGCTTCAGGCCGATGCCCGGGCGGGCCACGGCGAGCCGCCCGTCGGCCGACAGACGCTGAAGCCACGCGCGGAGCGATCGGACGGGGGCGGTTCGGCTCATGAGGCTCCTCCAGGCGACGATCTCGCGTGTCTTCCGGGGATCAGCGGTAAACCGCGTTTGGGGCGCTGAAAAATCAGGAATAATGATCCGCGCCATCACGGGGACGGGCCATGGACCTTCGGCAGATCTCCTATTTCGTCGCGCTCTTCGAGGAAGGCAGCGTCACACGGGCGGCGGAACGGGTCCACGTGGTTCAGCCCGCGCTCAGCATGCAGATCGCCAAGCTAGAGCGCGAACTCGGCCAGATCCTGTTCGACCGTCAGCCCAGGGCCGTCGTGCCCACGGTCGCCGGCCGCGCGCTGCACCGCCTCGTCCGCCCCATCCTCGACGACGTCGCGGCGGCGCATGCCGCCATGGCGCGCCTGTCGACCGCCGTGTCGGGCCGCGTCACCGCCGGCGTCCTGTCGTCGCTGACGATGAGCGTGGTGCCGGGCGTGCTGCTGCGCTTCGCCGAGGCTCACCCGGACGTCGAGCTGTCGCTGGCCGACGGCACGACGTCGAGCTTCATCGCGGCGGTCGGCGACGGCTCGCTCGACCTCGCGGTGATCAACCGGCCGGAACGGCCGCTCGGGCTCGTGGTCGAGCCCCTGTTCGGCGAGGAGATGGTCCTGGTGGGCGGCCGGGACGCCGCCTTGCCCGTGCCGCTGCCCCTGCGCCCGCGCGACCTCGCGCGCCTCGACCTGCTCCTGCCCTCGGCACGCAACGGGCTCCGCTCGGCGCTGGACCTGCGGCTCAGGGCGGAAGGCGTGACGCTTTCGCCGAAGCTCGAACTCGATCTCGTGCCGGCGATCGTCGAGGTCGTGAGGCGCTCCGCCCTGTTCACGATCCTGCCGGCCATCGCGGTGTCTCGGCAGCTCGCGGAAGGCTCCCTCAGGGCCTACCGCATCGGCGAGCCCCGCCTCGTCCGCCAACTCGCTATCGTGCATCGCCGCGACAGGCCGCTCAGCACCGCCGCGACCGCGTTCGTCGCCACTCTGACCGAGGAGTTCGCCGCCGCCACGCTGGGCCTCGGCGACCGGATCACGGCAGGCCCGTGACGGGCGACGCGCGTGACGCATCGCTGATGGCGGCCATCAACCATCCTTATTCGACACGCCCCGGCCCCCTCCGTAACCCTCCGCGACGCGCATCCGTCCGGATCGTGCCGCCGCACCGGGCGGCGACCGGACCGACGGCGGGACGCGGGAGCCGGCCCATGGGTGGAAGTCTCACGAGCGCCGAGCTGCCGCTCGTCGTCGGCATCTCGGGTGCCTCAGGGGTGATCTACGGCGTGCGCATGCTGGAGATCCTGCGGGACCTCGGCATCCCGAGCCACCTCGTCATGTCGCGGTCCGCCGAGGTGACGCTGGCCCACGAGACCGATCTCAAGGTGGCGGCCGTGCGGGCGCTGGCGACGCGCTGCTACGCGCAGGCCGACATCGGCGCTGCGATCTCGTCGGGCTCGTTCCGCACCCGCGGCATGGTGGTGGCCCCGTGCTCGATCCGCTCCATGGCGGAGATCGCCAGCGGCGTCACCTCGGGCCTGCTCACGCGGGCCGCCGACGTGGTGCTGAAGGAGCGGCGGCGGCTGGTGCTGATGGTGCGCGAAACGCCGCTGCACGCCGGGCACCTGCGCAGCATGGCGGCGCTGTCCGACCTCGGCGCCGTCATTGCGCCGCCGGTGCCGGCCTTCTACGCGCGGCCGGGCAGCATCGCCGAGATGGTTGACCACACGGTGGGGCGGGTGCTCGACCTGTTCGGGATCGAGTCGGGCGGGGTCAGGCGGTGGAAGGAACAGGAGCAGCCCTCGACGTAGGCGAGGTCATCCGCACCACCCATCCGTTTCGCAGATCTAAACTTCGACCAGCACCTGCACGGCCGCTTCCGGCAACGCGCGTCCCAGATGGGCGGCGTAGAGCGCGAGGTTGCGGACTGCCGCACCAGCTTCGACGCTGCACATCTCCGGTGCCATGGCGGACAGCGCCGCCAACGCGAGCCGTTCGGCTTCGAGTTCCACCGCCTTGACGCACCCGCGACAGGCCTCCGTTTCGACGCCGGGCAGCAGCGCCTCCTTCATGGCCCGCCGCGCGGCGCGCAGCGGCTCGATCACCGCGGCGCGCCAACGCGCCAGCCGCGCGTCGGCGGCCGCGATCGCGCCCGCGTCGAGCGGGCGGCCGTCTTCGGCGCACCAGAGGAGCCAGAGCACCAGCATGACGTCGCAGCCGGCCTCGTCCTGCAAGGCGAGGCAGGCCGGGGCCGCGCCGGGCCGGGCGTAGAAGCCCAGCGCGAAGCGCCACAGCGGATCGTCACCCACGCCGCGATCCCCCACGTCGCTCACATCCGGTCGAGGTTGCCGCGGGTTTCGGGCGTCGCCAGGGCGCCGACGAGGTACACGATCGTCACGCCCACTGTGAAGGCGGCCAGCACGGCCGGGATATGGCTCGACTCCCCCGCGGCCAGCGACACGAAGGTGGGCAGGATGCCGCCAAGCGCGAAGCCGACGTTCCACGACAGGCCTGTGCCGGTGGCGCGCAACGCGGTGGGGAAGCTCTCGTTCAGGGTGATCAGCAGCGGCCCGTAGCTGGCGTTGGCGATGAACGACAGCGACAGGACGCAGACGGTCAGGAGCGTGACGTCCGTGATTGACCCCATGGCGAGGAACAGGGCCGGGAAGGCGATCAGCCGGACCACCCCCATGGCGAGGAACACAGGCCGCCGGCCGACGCGCTGGCTGAGCTCGCCGGCCGCGCAGGCGCCGAGGCCGGCGGCCACGTTGGCGCCCACCAGCATCAGCGAAGCGGTGGCGTTGGGCACGCCGTTGACGAGCTTGAGGAAGCTCGGGAGGTAGCCGGAGGTGAGGTAGTAGGCGCCGCCGCCGCCGAAGGACAGCAGGATGGCCACGACGAAGTTGCGACGGTGGACGGGCGACAGCAGCACCCGGACGGGCGAGGCGACGGCTCCGGCGGAGCCCTGCAGCGCCTCCTGCCGCTGCAGGCGGGCGAAGATGGGCGACTCTTCGAGGTTGCGGAACAGCACGACCCCCACCAGCGACGTGAGGAGGCCCGAGAAGAACATCAGCCGCCAACCCCAGGCGGCGAAGGCCGGCCCGGGCGCGATCAGCGACACGACGAAGAAGACCAGCGAGGCCAGCAAGCCGCCCAAGGCGGATCCGCCCCCGCCGACCGCGCCCGACATCAGGCCGCGCCAGCGTTCCGGCAGGGTTTCCGTGCCGATCGTGTGGGAGGCCGCCACGACGCCGCCCACGAAGATGCCCTGCACGAGGCGGAAGACGAGGAAGATCGCTGTGGCGATCCAGCCGACCTGCGCGACCGAGGGCAGCAGGCCGAAGGTCGCCGTCGACACGCCGACGCCGATCACCGCCACCATGAGGGCGCGGCGGCGGCCGAACCGGTCGGCGTAGGAGCCGAAGAGCGCGGAACCGTAGGGGCGGATCAGCAAGGTCACGCCGAAGGACGCGTAGGCGCCCGCGAGCGACAGCATCGGCTCGTCGGCCGGAAAGAACAGGCCGCCCACGACCGGCGCCACGTAGAGCAGGATGAAGAGGTCGAAAAGGTCGAGCCCCCATCCGAAGAGCGAGGCCGCGCAGGCGACGGCGACCTGTCGGCTCGTCGGTTTGACGAGCAGATCGTCGTCCAGGGCGATGGTGGCGGTCATGGCGTTCCTCCTCGTGGCGCGGCGCCGTCCCGCGGACATGCGCCGTCGCTGCCCGGGCGCGGGGCGGCCGGGGTTCGCGGCCTTGGGCCGTCGTTGTGCTGCGGTGGACCGCCGGCGGCGCGGCCGGCGGGGTGGGTCGCGCTGGGACCAGTTCAGGTCCCGCGGAAGGCGGGGTGCCGCTTCTCGTGGAAGGCCGTGACGCCCTCGCGGAAGTCGTCCGACTGCCGCAGGCGGCTGTAGCAATGGCCTTCGAGCTCGATGGCCGTCGCCACGGTGGCATTCTCGCTGTCGTTCAGCAGCTTCTTGGCGGTGCGCTGGGCCAGCGGCGAGAAGGCCCGGAGCTCGTCCACCAGCGCGTCCACGGTCTTCTCGAGGTCGGCGTCCGGCACGCAGTCGGTGGCGATACCCCAGTCGAGCGCCTGGCGGCCGGGGATGCGCCGCGACCGCATGACGATGTCCTTCGTGCGGGCGATGCCGACGATGGCCTGGAGCCGGGCCGAGCCGCCCGATCCCGGGATCTGGCCGAGCTTCTGCTCGGGCAGGGCGTAGCGGCAGGTTTCCGAAACGATGCGGAAGTCGCAGGCGAGCGAGATCTCGAAGCCCACGCCGAAGGTGTAGCCGCGGTTGGCCGCGATGACGGGCTTGGAACAGCGCGCCGGCGCGGCGATGTTCCAGGCGAGGTGCGACACGTGCTCGGGCGAAGCGTCGAGAAACCCTTTGATGTAGCCGCCGGAGGAGAAGTGCTCGCCCTCGGCGCGCAACACGATGATCCGCACGCGCGCGTCCTCGTCGAGCGCCTCGAAGACCCGGCGCAGTTCGTCGCGTTGCGGCATCGAGATGATGTTCATCGGCGGGCGGTCGAGCACGATGTCGGCGCGCTCGCGGGCGGGGTCGATCGCGACGCGGAAGCCGTCGAGGTCGATCAAGCGGGAGTCAGTCATGTCAGGGCCTCGACGGAGGTGTGAGAAGGGAAGGCTGACGCGGCTTCGAGCTCGTAGTCGCCCGACACGAGCCGGCGGCGCAGCAGCTTGCCGACCGGCGATTTCGGGATCTCGGCCACGAAGACGGTGCTGCGGGGCAGCTTGTGGCTCGGCAGGCCGGCGGCCCGGCAGTAGGCGACGAGCTCGGCGGGCTGGACCGGCCCGCGGCGCTTGATGAAGGCCGCGACGACCTTGCCCCAGCGCTCGTCGGGCAGCCCCACCACGGCCACTTCGGACACGGCCGGGTGCAGCGACAGGCAGCTCTCGATCTCGACGGGGGACACGTTCTCGCCCCCCGTGATGATCATGTCGTCGACCCGGCCGGTGACGAAGAGGTCGCCGTCGGCGTCCGCGTAGCCGGTGTCGCCGGTGAAGTACCATCCACCGCGGAGGGCCTTGGCGTCCGCCTCGGGCCGGCGCCAATAGCCCTCGAAGGCCTCGTCGCCGCCCGCGATGACGGCGATCTCGCCCTCCTCGCCGGGGTGCGCCGTCGCGGCGGGATCCCGCGCGCCGAAGGGCACCACGCGCACCATGGTGTTGAGCCCGGCGCGGCCAGCCGAGCCGGGCTTCCGGGGCGCGTCCTGGTCGATTGTGAAGGTGTACACCTCGGACGAGCCGTAATGGTTGACGAACAGGTCCGGCCGGAACGCTTCCGTGAGCCGGGCCAGCAAGCCGTCGGTCATCGAGGCGCCGGCGAAGCCGAGCTTGCGCACGCTGGACACGTCCGTCGCGTCGAAAGCGGCGTGATGCACGAGGTCGTGGTAGAGGGTCGGGACGAGGTAAAGGTTGGTCACCCGCTCGGCCGCGACGAGGCGCAGGGCTTCGGCGACGCTGAAGCGCGGCAGGCACACGAAGGTGCCCCCAATCAGCGACATGGCGAGCAGCGAGCGCACCCCCATCGTGTGGTAGAGCGGCATGACGCCGAGCGTGCGCTCGCCTCGCCGGTAGAGGTTCTGCGCCACATGGGCCAGGGCGGCGGCGCGCTCGGCCCTGTGTCGCCGCGGCACGCCCTTGGGGCGCGCGGTCGTGCCCGAGGTGTAGAGCATCAGCGACAGGGCTTCGGCCGAGGCGGCGGCGCGCGCCGGGGCCGCGTCGCGGGCGACGACGTCGGCGAAGGCGGTCTCGCCCGGCCCAGCCGCAGCGCCCACGGCGAGCCGGGGCAGGACCGCCGCCGCGGGGCTCGCCGCGACGGTGGCGGCCGCGACCGGCTCGTAGACGAGCGCGCGGGCGTCGGAGTCCGCGAGGGCATGGTCGAGTTCGTCGGCCGTGGCGCGCCAGTTCAAGGGCACGATGACCACGCCGGCGAACTGGCAGGCCCAGTGCAGGGTCGCGGCTTCCCAGCGGTTCTGCAGGATGGTGACGAGGCGGTCGCCCGGCCGCAGGCCGAGCGCGTCGAGCCCCTCCACCACGGACGAGATCGCCCGGTACCAGCCGGCGTAGGTCAGCCGGACCCCGCCGTCGACGACAGCGAGCGCCTCGGGGTCGCGCGACACGCTCGCCAGGAAGCTCGTGCCGAGGTCAAGCATGGGCCGCGTCCTCCGGATGTTCGCTCGTGCCGCGCAGTTCGGCGGCGGCGTCGAGGGCGGCGGCCACGATGGGCGCGTAGCCGGTGCAGCGACAGAGATGGCCGCCGATCACGAGGGTGAGGTCTTCCCGCGACGGGTTCGGGTGCCGGCGCAGGTAGGTGTCGAGCGACATCAGGATGCCGGCCGTGCAGAAGCCGCATTGGAGGGCATGGTGCCGCTTGAAGGCAGCTTGCAAGACGCCGAGCCGGCCCGGCGCGGGCGCCAGGCTCTCGACAGTGCGGAGGTCACAGCCCTCGGCCGCCACCGCCAGGGTGAGGCAGGCGCGCGCCATGGCGCCGTCGATCGCGACCGTGCAGGCGCCGCAGACGCCGTGTTCGCAGCCGACGTGAGTGCCGGTCATCCCGAGCCCGTGGCGCAGCGCGTCGGTGAGCAGCGTGCGTGGCTCGACCTCGACGGTTCTCGGCACGCCGTTCAGCGTGAAGGCGACGCTGTGGCGGATCGCGGCGCTCAGTTTCGGCATCGCATGGCCTCCTCGATCACCTGCCGGCCGAGATGGCGGACTAGGTCGCGCCGGTAGCGCGCCGTGGCGTGGACGTCCTCCCCCGCGCCGAGGTCCCATGCCAGGGCGTTCAGAGCGTCGTCGAGGGCGGAGCCGTCGAGCAACGGCAGGTCGCGGGCGGTGGGCCGGTCGGCGACCCCGCCAACCGCGAGCCTGATCCCCCGGCCGTCCACGACCGCCGCGCAGGCCACGATGGCGTAGTCGCCGTGGCGCCGCGCCACCTCGGCGAAGCCGTAGCCGGTGCCGGGCCTGCGCAGCGGCAGCGCGATCGCCTCCACCATCTCGTCTTCGGCCTTGGCCGTGACCATCATGCCGGTGAAGAAGTCGGCTGCCTTGACGGCGCGGGCGCGCTTCTTCGACCGCAACCGCACCTCGCCTTCCAGCGCCAGCAGGCAGAGCGGCGTTTCCGCGCTCGGGTCGGCATGGGCGACCGAACCGCAGGGCGTGCCCCGTGCGCGCGTCTGGGCATGGCCGACCCAGGGCAGGGCCAGCGCGAGGAGCGGCGCCTCGTCGACCAGCGTGGCGCGGTCGAGCAGGGCCGCCTGACGCACGCCGGCCGGCACCACGAGCGCGCCCTTCTCGATCCGCGGCTCCGCCAAGGCGCCGAGCCGCATGATGTCGACCAGCACGGCCGGCCGCGTCAGCCGCATGTTGAGCATCGGCATCAGCGACTGGCCGCCCGCCAGGATGCGGGCGTCGCCCCCCGAAGCCTGCAGCGCCGCGAGCGCCTCGTCGAGGTGGGCGGCGCGGATATAATCGAAGGCGGCGGGCTTCACGACTTGATCCCCATCAGGGCCAGGAGGGGCGCCAGCAGGCGCCGCAGCGGGCCGGTGCGGTCCGCGCCGCCCGCCCGCCGGGCGAGGGCCGCGAAGAACCCCCCGATCACCACCCGGGCGGCGCCGTCGAGCAGGCGGCCGCCGACGGCCGCCACCTTGCCGCCAACGGCGGCCTCGTAGGTGTAGCCGATGCGGGTGCCGCCGGTGCCGTCCGGCTCCAGGGTAACGCGCCCCGTGCCGCCGCCGTCCCCGAGCCCGCCCGACACAGTTCCGGTGAGGGTGGCGCCCCGCGGGGGATCGAGGTCCGACAGGGTGATGTCGGCCGCATAGCGTCCCTTCACCGGGCCGACCCCGAGCGTGACGTCGGCGGTGAAATGGGTGTCGGAAAGCTTGTTGACCCCGTGGGCGCCGGGGATCACCGAGGCCAGCACGTCGGGATCGAGCAGCAGGGCCCAGACCGCCTCGGGCGACGCCGTCACGACTGTCGCGCCCGCACCCCGCAGGGTGCGGTCGCCGGCCTTCGCCGCCGGTGCCGCGGAGCGATGGCCGGCAGGCGGGGGCGGCTCGTCGGCCTCCGCCACGAGGGCGCGAAGCTTGGCAGGGGTCAGCGGCAGATCGACGTTGTCGAGGTCGAGCGCGTCCGCCACCGCATTGGCGAGGCACACCGGCGTCGACATGCAGTTGCCCTCGCCGACGCCCTTGGCGCCGAGCGGCGTGAAGGGTGAGGGGCTCTCGACGTGGAGGATGCGGAGATCCGGCACCTCGGTGGCGGTGGGCAGCAGGTAGTCGGCGAGGGTGCCGGACAGGAAAGCGCCGTCCTCGCCGTAGACGAGTTCCTCGTAGACGGCGGCCCCGAGCGCCTGAACGAAGCCGCCGCGCACTTGGCCCTCCACCATGCCGGGGTGCAGGATCACGCCGCAGTCGTGCATCGTCACGTAGCGGTCGATGCGGAGCTTGCCCGTCGCGCGGTCCACCTCGACGCCACAGAAGTCGAAGATGAAGCCGTGGCACAGCGACGAGGCGACGTGGTCCTCGGCGTCGGGCGCGGTGAGTTCAGGCGGCGTCCAGAAGGCCGTCTCGCGGATCGCGGCCCCCACGTCGTCGGGCACGAGGCCGGGCGACCAGTGGCTCGTGGCTGCGACGCGGGCGAAGGGCAGGGATGCGTCGGGGTTGGTTCGCGACGACACCCGGCCACCCCCGAAGACGAGGTCCTCGGCTCTGATGTTGAGCTGCGCCCCCGCGATGCGGGCGAGCTTGTCGCGCAGGCGGGTCGCCGCGAGATGGGCCACGCCGGCCACGGCCGCGGCGAAGCGACTCGAATAATTGCCTGACGCGATCGACCAGGCGTCCTTGGCGGTGTCGAGGTCGGTCGTGACCCGCACCTGGGCGGCGGGGATGCCGAGCACGTCGGCCACGATCCCGGCCAGGACGGTGCGGTGCCCCTGCCCCTGCGGCACGGAGGCGACCTGCACCGTGACGGTGCCGACGGGATCGAGCGTGACGGTCGCGGTCGACTGAGCGCCGTTCTTCGGGCCCGCCTTGGCGCGCTCGGCGGGCGTCAGCACCGCCGTGATGTATCCCATGTTGGAAACGCTGGGCTCGACCGCCGCCGTGAACCCGATGCCGTAGAGCCGCCCGGCCGCGCGGGCCGCGTCGCGCCGGTCGAGGAGGTCGGCGAGGCCGCCGTGGCGCGCTGCGTCGTCGAGCGCCCGCTGGTAGTCGCCCGAATCGTAGAGCGCGCCGGTGGCGGTCCGGTAGGGGAAGGCGTCCGCCGGGATCAGGTTGCGGCGGATGACCTCGAGGGGGTCCAGCCCGAGATGGCGGGCGATGCGCTGCATCAGCCGCTCCAGCGGATAGTAGACCTGAGGTCCACCGAAGCCGCGCACGAGCCCGGTGGGGAGCTTGTTGGTGAGCACGACGCGGTTGCGGATGCGGACGTGGGGGATCGCGTAGGCGCCGGTCATGTTGCCGTGCATGCGGTAGAGCGTGGCCGGCTCGGGCGCGCGGAGGTAGGCGCCGCAATCTTCGAGTTGATCCCAGTCGAGCGCCGTCACGCGGCCTTCGCCGTCGAAGGCGGCGGTGAGGGTGGTGACGCGGTTGGTGGCCGAAACGGATCCGGCGAGGTGCTCCAGCCGGTCCTCGACCCACTTCACCGGCCGCCCGACGATCCGGGCCGCGGCGCCGATCAGCACCGCGTAGGGGGCGACGCCCTGCTTGACGCCGAAGCTGCCTCCGCTGTCGGGCGGGGTGCGCAGGCGCAGCCGATTGCCCGGTACCTTGAGGGCACGGGCCATGACGGCGTGGATGCTGAACGGCCCTTGGAAGTTGGCGAGGACGTCGTAGGCGTCCTCGTGGGGGTCGTATTCGGCCACGACCCCGTAGCATTCCATCGGCGAGCCGGTGTTGCGGGGATAGCGGACCGTCACGGCGAGGCTGTGGGCCGCGGCCGCGAAGGCGGCGTCGGGGTCGCCGTAGCGGAAGCGGCGGTCGCTCATCAGGTTGGAGCCGGCATCCTCGTGCAGAACCGGCGCGCCTTCCCCGAGGGCTGCCTCGGGGTCGACCACGGCCGGCCGGCTCCGGTAGCGCACGTTCACGAGGTCAGCGCCGTCCTCCGCGCGGTAGCGGTCCGCCGCCACCACGATGGCGACGGGCTCGCCGACGTAGCGGACGCGGTCGACCGCGATGGCGCGCGCATCGACCGACACGCGCAGGGCCGGGACCAGGCCCGCGGTGACGCCTACGAGGTCGGCGCCGGTAATGACCGCGGCGACGCCGGGCAGGGACAGCGCGGCCGCTTTGTCGACCGAGAGGAGGTCGGCGTGGGCGTGCGGCGACCGGACGATCGCGGCATGCAGGGTGCCGGGCCGGACGCCGAGGTCGTCGATGTAGCGGCCGCCCCCGGACAGGAGGGCCGCGTCCTCGACGCGCTCGGCGGATGGCCTAATGAAACGTTCGCCCTGGATGCCCAAGATCTCGCTCCCGGACGGCGCATCCCGACGAGCCCCTCGGACCCGTCCATCGTTGCGATCCGGGCGAGCGCGGCGGAAGCCGCGCGGCCGCACGGGGGGCCGTTCGCGTTCGAGATTGCCGGATCGGGGGGAGCCAGACGATGCCGCGGCGTCTCACGGCTGACCGAAACGTCTCATTTTCAGGGCGCGGCTTCTCAGGGCGCGGCGGATCCCTCGGTTCGGCGCGCGAGGGCGCGGAAGGCGCTCGGCGACACGCCGGAATGGTCCCGAAAGAACCGAGAGAAATGGCCCGGTGCCGCGAAACCGAGGTCGGCGCCGATCTGCGCCAGGCTGCTATTTCCCTCGACGATGGCCGCGACGGCACGCTCGACCCGGATCCCGTTGAGGAAAACGTGGGGCGGGGCGCCGGTCGACTGCTCGAAAAGGCGGTAGAAGTGCGCCCGCGACAGTCCGGCATCCCGGGCCAGGGTTTCGACCCCGTCGAGCAGGCCGGGCTCCTCCCTCATCCGCCGCATGGCGCGCCGGATGCGGTGGTCGGGACCGCTGCGGCGCGCGAGGTCGCGCAGCGAGGTGCCGACCTCCCGCCATGCCGTGAAGCGCTCCAGGGCCGCCACCATCAGCCCCGACAGCAGGTCGTCCTGGATGCGCGAGGAGCCCGGGGCGATGATCATCTCGGCGGCGAGGTCGTGGGCGAAGCGCCGGATCGCCTGCGTCACGGCGCCGACGGGTTCGGCGAAGAAGCCCGGCGCCGCGCTGGCGACCCAATTGCTGCGGAACCCTCCGAGCCACGCCGGCTCGATGTAGAGGGCCAGGATGACGGCCTTGTTGCGGCATGCGTCGTGGACGTAGGCGTGGGTCTCCCAGGCGTTGACGAGCACGGCCTGCATGTCCGTCAGCGAAACGATGCGCTCGCCGACGAGGAACTGCGTGTCGTCGCCCTCGACCTTGAGCAGGACGTGGCAGTGCGGATGGGCATGGCGCACCAGCCCGCGATCCATGTCGAGCAGGGCGACGCGGCCGAACGGCCCGTGGGCGATCTCGATCGCGTCCGACATCCTCCCCTCCGCTCCCGGGCGTCCCATACATCACGGACTAAGAATAAGTACCGAGACGCCGGAAATCGATGGCTGACCGTACTCGGCTCACGAATACGCCGGACTGTCCTCCGAAGCGCGCCATCCCTGTCTCGCCTGGCTTCGAGCTTCCCCGTTCGGCGGGCAACTGTGTCGAACCGCGCTTTCGGAAGCTGTTCGGAACCATTCGCTGCAGATGCCGGGAGCGAGGGCTCGCTCAGAACGAACCGCCGACCCAACCAGCCAACTCGGACGCTTCCCGCGCGGCGTCGGCCGGCGGCAGGTCGGACCGCCAACGCTTGGCATCGATCCGTCGGCCGGTGAACGCGTGCGACGCGTCGGAAGCGAGCCACGACAGCGGAGGGACGACGATCGTGGGGCGAAGCATCCCGGCGCGCGCCTCCGGACAGACGGAGGGCGGGATCAGACCCGTCTCGGTGGCGCCCCCGGGCAGGAGCGCGTTGACGGTCACGCTTATCGCGGCGAGGTCCTGCGCCCAGATGACCGTCTCGAACTCGAGTGCGGCCTTGCTCGGGCCGTAGGGCGAGAAGCCGGCGCGCCGCATGGTTTTGTGGTTCATGGAGATGTTGACGATGCGGCCGCGGCCCGAGGCGATGAGGGCCGGCACGGCAGCGCGAGCCATCAGGAACGGGCCGTTGACGTTGGTGTCGACGATGTCGCTCCAGACCGCGGGTTCGACCTCCTAAAACCGCGTGGGAGTCGTGAGGAAGTCGTCGCTGACGAGGCGCATGCCGCGGCCCGCGTTGTTGACCAGGATATCGAGCCGCCCGAAGCGCGCGACCGCGACTTCGACGGCCGCGGCGCAATCCTCCTCCCGCGTCACGTCGGCCCGGACAGGGACGATCACGTCGTCGGAGGCTTCGGCCGCGACGGCCGCGACCTCCGCGAGGCTCCGCGCCGAGGTGGCGACTACGCTGGCGCCCGCGGCTGCCAAGCCCAGCGCCATGGCACGGCCGAGGCCGCGGCCGGCCCCGGTTATGATGGCGACGCGCCCGGCGAGAGCGGGCTTCGGTTCGCTCATAGACTCAACTTCTCCGTACGCCTTTGGTCCGGGCGGTATTGCCGCAGCGGATTTCTCCGCCCGAGGTTCGGCGGCTCAGGTGAGCATGGATCATAGACCGGCGATGTGGCGCCGATGTACAACCTGCGCGGCCATGCGAGGGCGAGCGAAGGCGAACGGACGGGCCGCCAGCGTTGTTCGGCGGCGGATCCTAGGCTCGCATCGGCACAGCTCACACGAGGGTGCGACGGTATGTTTCCCCGAGGAAGACCGCGCAAACGAGGCTGAGAATCGCCGTTGACGCGATATAGCCGGCGATCGGCATCGTCGAGCCGTACTGCGCGTAGAGATAAGCGGCGATAAGGGGCGTCGGTGCCGAGGTGAGGATGCCCGCCACTTGATAGGGGAGCGATGCACCGGTGTAGCGGACCCGGGTCCTGAACGCTTCGGCGAACCACGTCGATTGTACGCCGTAGACGCAGGGTTGCGACAGCGCGACGCCCCCGACGAAAGCCAAGATGACCACGGCCGGCTGGCGCGTCGCGAGCAGGGAGAAGAAGATGAAGCCGTATGCCGCGACGAAGACGCATCCGCCGACAAACACCGTGCGCCGCCCGATGCTGTCGGACAGCCTGCCGAAGGCGGGGATCGTGAACAGCGCCACGACGGAGCCCGCGATGATCGCGTCGAGTAGGAGCCCGCGATCCAGGCCGAGTTGCTGCGTGCCGTAGGCGAGCACGAAAACGTTAATGACGTTGAAGGTGATGTCGGTTGCGAACCGCGTCCCGATCGCGAGCAGCACCTTGCCGCCGTGGTCCCGGAGTAGTTCGAGGAGGGGCGCCTGCGCCACGCCGTCCTCGGCCTCCATGGCCGCGAAGGCTGGCGATTCTTCGACGCTTAGGCGGATAAAGAGCCCGATCCCGACGAGCACGATGCTGAGAAGGAACGGGATGCGCCAGCCCCAGGCGAGGAACTGCGCCTCCGGCAGACCGGACACGAGCTTGAAGATGCTCGTCGACACAATGAGCCCGAGCGGCACGCCCAGCTGCGGAAATGCGCCGTAGAAGCCGCGGCGGTCGGCGGGCGCGGATTCGACCACGATCAGCACGGCCCCGCCCCACTCGCCGCCGACGGCTAGCCCCTGGCAGAAGCGCATCACGATGAGCAGGAGCGGCGCCCACACGCCGATCGCGTCGTAGTTCGGCAGAAGGCCGATGATGCAGGTGCACAGGCCCATGGTGGTGAGCGTGGTCACCAGGGCGGACTTGCGTCCGACCCGGTCGCCGAGATGACCGAAGGCGATGGCGCCGAGGGGGCACCGGGACGAAGAGGTCAGGGACGCGCGGCACCTGACCGACATCGACCGGCATGGGTGATCTCCGAAGGAAAGTGCGGCCGGCACCGGCGCCCTCCCGACCTTCCTGGCTTCCGTGTTGCTCGGCAACCCTGAATGCAGCCAAGGCGACGTCGTACAGACGTTTTCAGATCGATGGGGGGTACGGGGGGAGCGCGAAGCGCTGTCACCCCGCCGTGCGCCGCCGAGCCATAGCCGCCCGCCGTGCCGCCGCCACCCCGGTGGGCGCGGGAGCCGGGGCCCCCTCCCCCTACCAGGTCCCGAGAGACATACCTATCACTCCCGGGCCGATGAGCCGGCCGCGCCGCCGCTGACCGGAAGAGACTCCGGCTCCGTCCGCGGCGGCGCTCGAGCTCCGGCCTGTCGAGATCAACCTGTCTGATCCCGCCACGATCGGCGCCGCGCCCGCCGCCGGCAGCTTCGTCGAGGACGTGCCCAGGGGCCAGGATGGCTGCGGGGCGTTTGGAGTGGGTTCTTGTCTCGCAGATCACCAAGGCCTGCAGGGGGTTAGCCGGAGCGCTATTCCCTTTTTGGGGTGGTTCCGCTCCCTTTCCGGCATCCGCGCATCTACGTCACGGCTTCGTCGTCGTGCCGCGCCGGCCGGGAGCACATCCTCGATTGGGTGAGTGACGATCGGGCATCGGGCCGCCATCTGTCGTCTGTTCGTCGGGAACGTCCGGCCTGTCGACCGCCGCGGCGAGTCAGGGAACGGCCGCCGATCCGTTCATCCCGGGCGTGATGGTCGACCACTGCCTGTCCGATCCCGCCGACATCGTCGAGAGACCAGTCCCCATCCTGCCTACATGGATGAGGATGACCGGCGCGGCACCGGCAGCCACAGGTCCAGGTCGCCGTCCTTCATGGACGGGACGGGCCTCGTCAGGTGGGGCGAAGCGATGGTGGACATACATCCCACGGGTTACAGGTCATCCAAGGGCTTCGTGGGCGGCCATCCCCGTCCAGGCGGGCATCGAGGGGCTCCCCGGAGACTGGACATCGCCTCACCTGACTGTTGGACGACGTCCTCGGCTTCGTCGAGGGCCACGGGATGCCTGCGGGGATCCGGGCAGGGATGGACTCGAGTCCCACGACCCCGCCTTCGATCTGTGGGTAAGGTGTCCTCCGCTGACTCCGCCACAAGAGTGACGGAGCACCAGCTCGGCCTCGGACCGGGCAGCGGCGGATCCGGGGACGGTGACGCCATCGCGCCCTTCATGGACGTCGTTCCCTCGGCCGTGGAGGGCGCGAGAAAATCCGGCGCCGATCCAAAAAAATATGGAAGCCCGGCTCGGTAATTTCCGCCCGCGACGTCACCGGCTCCGATCGCCTGAAAGCGGCTATATCCCCGAGGACGGCTCCGCCTTCGTTTTCGGCGTCGTTTGCCGCAATCGTCCAAGGTCGGGGCTGATTCATCTGTCGAAGGAGCGCTCTTCCGGCGGTGGCACGCCCCGCGCGAGGCCCCTCCAGGCTTCGTGCAGGGCGTGCCGAACGGGATCGGTCCTCCCCGACCCCCGAGCCGCCACGTCCCATCCCAACGAGAGCGTGACGAAGGCCGGAAGAGCGCTCACCGGGTACGCGGCTTGAAATCCCCCGGACCCATGTATCGTATGACGACTTCGGTCCGGCTGGCAACAACGAAGATGTATTTCTGACGAATTTGCCGACTCCATGGGCCAGAGCGGCCGTATCTACTCGAAAATATCTCTTAACTACTTGTCGAAGATCCGGATTTTTTCATCGCGGCGGCCATTGCCTGAGCTACGTTGTCAGCAGCCGCTTTGGCCGGGTCGTGGGCGACGTGGGCGTAGCGTTGGGTCGTCTTCGGATCCTTGTGGCCAAGGAGGGCGCCGATCATGAGCAGGCTGCTGCCGGTCGACGCGCCCACGCTCGCGAACGAGTGCCGGAGGTCATGGATACGCACGCCGGGCAGACCGGCCCTGGCACGGAGGCCTTCCCACGCTTTGGGCAGCCCAACATAAGGTCCATCGCCTCGCGTGCTTGGGAAGACGTACGGATTGCCGTTCAGCTTGGGCATTGCATCGAGAAGGTCGACGGCAGGCGTGCCGAGGGGGATGTCTTTGGCGCCGGTCTTGCTGTCCGCGAGTCGGAGGTAGCCGTGCTTTAGGTCGACGTGCTCCCACTTGAGCCGGAGCACCTCCGACCTCCGCGCTCCGGTGAAGAGGAGGAGGCGGACCGCTCCCGTCGCCATCGGGCTCGCAGCACCCTTCGGAGGCCGAGGGGACGGGCCTTCGTGTCCGGTGGCGATCCACTCCTTCTGCGCCGAGGCGAACTCATTCCAGGCTGTCTCGTCGGCGTCGAGAATTTCCCCGAGGCGCTGTAGCTCCGGCCCGGACAGATATCGAGTGTTCCTCCCGTCTTTGAAGCGCTGGATGCCCTTCACCGGATTGTCGGGCCGCAATCCCTTCTTCACCGCGAAGGTGAAGATGCCGCCGAGCAGGCCGACGGTGCGGGTGGCGGTGCCACGACCACCCTTGACGATCGCACGGCCGTGCTTGCCCGTCTTCTCGTCGACCGCCGTCTTCCCAGCCGCCACCGCGTGGAGGAGGTCTTCGACATCCTTGGCTCGGACGTCCAGTACAAGCCTCTTGCCGAGGAGTGGCTTGATGTGGCGCAGGATGCGGCCTTCGTCCGTGGTGAGCGTGCTGACCTTCTTCGGTGTGTCGAACTTGGTCAGGATCTGACCGGCACGCATCGCGGAAACGTAGAGATCGCAGAGTTCGGCGACCGTCGTTCCCGCCGCCTTCCGATCCCGTTCGGCCTTTTGCGGATCAATCCCACTCCGGACAAGGCCGAGCACGTCAAGCGCTTCCTTGCGCGCGTTCTCAGGGGTCCAGGGGGAGCCGTGCTTGCCGATCGTGTGCCACGTCTGGTGCCCCTCGAAGGCGTATTTGAGAAGGTACGTCTTGGATCCGTCGACGTTCACGCGGAGGCCGAAGCCTTTCGTCGTGATGTCCCAGACGATGTACCGCTTCTCCTTCACCTCGGCATTCTTCACCGCTTGCACGGTCAACTTCACGGCCATACCTATCTCTCCGGGCTACCGCGGGGCTACCATCTGGACAGGTAGGGGTGGCGGTTCGCGGCGGAAAGGGGCGGGGTTAAGCCATTGATTTCTTATGATGACGACGGCTCACGGCGGCCCGTGGCGGTCTACGTCGACGCCGACGCCTGCCCGGTGAAGGCGGAGGTGTACCGCGTCGCCGAGCGGCATGGCGCCCGCGTCTTCGTGGTGTCGAACAGCCCCATGATGGTCCCGCGGGACGCCTTCATCGAGCGCGTGGTGGTGCCGGCCGGCCCGGACGTCGCCGACGACTGGATCGCCGAGCGCGCCACGGCCCGCGACGTGGTGGTGACGGCAGACATCCCTCTGGCCGACCGCTGCGTGAAGCGCGGCGCCGCCGTGCTGGCGCCGAACGGCAAGAGCTTCACCGCCGCCACGATTGGCATGGCGCTGGCGACGCGCGACCTGATGGACGGGTTGCGCGGCTCCGGCGAGGTGACGGGCGGGCCGCGCCCCTTCGGCCCGCGGGATCGCTCGGAGTTCCTCGGCGCGCTCCACCGCGCCATCGACCGCATCAAGCGGGGGCTGCCGCCCGGGCGGTGAACCTTGCTTCCCGTCGACCGCGGCTGTTACGTTTCGGCCATGGCAGATACCACCTCCGCTCCGATGACGGTCGACGCGTTCCTGGCCTGGGCCTTGGAGCAGCCGGGCCGCTACGAGCTGGAGAACGGGCACCCCGTCGCCATGGCGCCCGAGCGCATGGGACACGTCCGCGCGAAGACGGCGGCGTTCAACGCCCTGGATGCGGCGCTCGCGGCGGCGCGGCTTCCATGCCAGGCGCTTCCGGACGGCGCGGCGGTGCGGATCGATGCGGCGACGCTGTACGAGCCCGACGCCCTGGTGTTCTGCGGCGCCGAGCCGCCACACGACGCCCTCGCGATCGTCGCACCCGTCATCGTGGTCGAGGTGCTGTCGCCCAGCACGGGGCGCCGCGATCACCACGAAAAGCTGCTCGGCTATTTCACGGTGCCGACCGTCCACCATTATCTCATCATCGATGCGGAGCGCCGCGTCCTGGTCCACCACGCCCGCCGCGGCGACGAGATCGCGACGCGCATCCTCCACGGCGGCGCGCTCCGCCTCGACCCGCCGGGGCTGGACCTGAGGATCGAGGACCTGTTCGGCGGGTCGTCGGAGATGGACAGAGTCGGGTCGGCGCCATGACGGTCGAGGTCGCCGTCTTCAACGCCGCGAGGCTTCTGCCGCCGCCGCTGGAGGCCGAGATCCGGGCCGGCATCGACGACGCCCTCGCGGCCTTGCGGCAGCATCTCGACGTCGAGGACGCCGGCATCGTCGTGCTCCTCGCCGAGGGCGTGGATGCCGAAACTGGGATGGGCGGCCGCGCCTATGGTCCTGACGCCTGCGAGATCCGCGTCGACGAGGCGAGCCCGGCGCTTCGGGTGGGGACGCGGGTCAACGCCGCTTCGGTCACGGTCCACGAACTCCACCACATCCTGCGGATGCGGCACGGCGTGCCCCGCAGGTTCGCCGATCTCTGCGCCGGCGACGTCATCGTGCTGGAAGGTTTGGCGACCCAGTGCCAGACCTTTCTCGGCTATCCCGATCCGTCCATCGTCAGGGGTATCACGGCCGAGCAGGTCGCCCCCCTGCTGGACAGGATCGCTCCCATCGTCGGCGACCCGAGGGCGGCGTGGGCCTGGATCTACGATCCGAGCGGCCTTCCCGCCGAAGTCCACAAGGCGGTCTACCCCATGGGCCATCACGTCGTCGGGCGCTATCTCGCGCGGCGTGGGCTCACCCCGCTCGAAGCCGTCGGCGTGCCGTGGCGCGAGGTGTGGGACGCCGGCCTGCCCGTCATGGGGTGAGCTCCCCGTAATCGTGGACATACGCGCCGGGCGCGAAGGCGCCGAAGGCCTGTGACCACACCTTGCCGGGCCACACGTAGTCGACCCGTCCCTCGGCCGGCCGGTACACGGCGGTGTAGACGGTCGGGAAGGCGGCGCGGCGCGAATGGAGCGGCGGCTGGAGGAAGCGCTCGACGAGGCGGGGCAGCGTCATGCCGGGCTCGTCCAGCGCGTGCCGCGCCGCCGCGAGGCGCGCCTCGGAACTGGCCGATCCCCGCCGCTCCTGCTGGTTGGCGCAGGCGAGGTCGCGCACGACGGCGGGAGCGCGGTCCGGCCCGAGATACACCGTGGCGTGGTCGCCCGAACGGTCGAGCAGCACCACGTTGTGCGACGCCGCGACCGGGATGCGGGCGAGCGCCGCGGCGGCCTCGTCCACGGTGCGGCAGGTTTCGAGGACGTAGCGGGCCATCAGGATGATGGCGAAGCCTTCGCCGACGGCGACCCTGCCGCCGAGCGCGACGCTGACGGCAAGCCCGTCGGCGTTCAGGCCGTCCGTGACGCCGCCCCAGGGCCGCTGCGCCTTGGCGATGACCTCGCGCCCCATCCAGGCGCTCGAAACGATGCCGGGCGACACGAGGTCGAGCGGATAATCGTAGCTGCGCACCATCGCCGGGCCGCCCGCCCCGAGCCAGAGCGCGTGGGTGCAGCCGTGCGGGGCCGCCGGCGGGCGCCAATGGCTGACGATGCGGTGCGCGCCCTCGTCGTCGCCGAGCATGGAGCAGGCTCGGTCGTAGTGCGGCAGCAGTTCCGGCATGTGCCGCCCGAGCGCGGCCCGGCAAACCGCCGCGGAGGGCGGCGGCCCGCGTCCGTGGTCGCGGTACCAGCGCTCCGCTTCGGCGCGGCCGGCCGCGAACTCGGCGAGCCAGGCGTCGCCGGGCCGCTCCTCGCGCCGCGCGATGAAGGTCTTCTGCATGGTTCCACCCGATCAGCCTCGATCCGGGCCACGAGACCGCGCCGTGGCGTGGCGCGGCCCGTCGTGGCGCGGGGCAGAGCCGAGCCGCTCGTCGATGCGCCGCGCGCCGGGGTTTTCCGATGGGACGCCGAGGTCCGCCGTGCGGCCGTCCCCCATCCTGGGCGACGCGTGAGCGCGGCAGGCCAGGGCCGCCCTGGCAACGAGGACGTCTCGCCCGCAGCCGGACCGCGGGAGCGTCATGTCCCCGGCCCAGCTCGCGGCCGTGGCCCCCGGCCTGTCCTTTTCGATGGATCCGCAGGCATCGCCGGCTTGGCTTCGCTAGCCTGTCCACCCTCGCGCCGCGTAATCCAGCGCGAAGCGGTCCGGGTCCGTCGCCAGCGCCGCCATGCCGCCCAGCACGGAATCGGACTGCACGATGAGCCGCGTCGGGATGCGGCAGGCGAGCCCCGCCACGGGCGCCTTTCTTTCGAAGGCGACACGGAACGCGGCCGGGTCGAGCAGGTCGACGATGCGGGGCAGGATGCCGCCCGCCAGCGTGACGCCGCCCGTGGCCTTGAGCGTCAGGGCGATGTCGCCGGCGAAGCGGGCGACGAGGCGCCAATAATGGCGCACCGTGTCGCCCTCGGGCCCGTCCGGCGCCTCCAGCGCCGTGCCGGTGATGTCGGCGGCGGTGACGCCCGGCGACGAGGGCGCGCCCCGCACCGCCAGCCGCGCCCGGTGCAGCCGCTCCAGCCCCGCGCCCGCCAGCACGGATTCCCCGGTGACGCGGCCCTGCACCTTCTCGAGCAACGGCCAGAGCGCGAAGTCCTCGTCGGTTTCGGGGCCGAAGCCCATGTGGCCGCCCTCGCTCGACAGCGGCACGAAGCGGCCGTCCGCTTCGAGCAGCGCCGCGACGCCGAGCCCGGTGCCGGGGCCGAGGATCACCTGCGTGGCGCCCTCGGGCCGGAGGTCCGGCCCGATCACCTTCACCCAGTCGGGCTTCAGCGCCGGCAGCGACAGCGCCTGCGCCTCGAAGTCGTTGAGGAGCAGCCCGCCGCCGAGGCCGAGCCGCGCCGCGATCTCGGGGCCGTCGAGCACCCAGGGCGCGTTGGTGAGCTTCAAGCGACGCCCCTCGACCGGCCCCGCCCCGCAGGCGATCACCGAGCCGAGCCGGATGCCGTGCCGCTCCACCGTGGCCGCGACGGCCTCGCCGAGGCCCGGGTAATCGCCGACGAGGAGGTGGGTCAGCGGCCGCAGCGGCTCGGCGGGGCCGTCCTGCACGGAGATCCGGCAGTTCGTGCCGCCGACGTCGCAGACCGCGATCGGGAAGGGGAACAGCAAGGCGGGCATCCTCGGGCTGGGGCGGCAGGGAGCGGGTCGGGACCGCGGGGGTGCATCGGCTCGGGCGGGAACGCAAGTCCCGCGCCGCGCGCCGGATCCGATCACAATTCAGGCATGCACGCATCCGTCGCACGCTTGCAACGCAGGGCGATTCGGGGGAAACACACGCCCGACCCTGAGTTCACCTTTATCCGGACGGCGCGGGACCGGGTTGCCTGCGCCCGACAGGAACGTTTCGCATGGCACGCAAGAAGATCGCATTGGTCGGGGCCGGACAGATCGGCGGCACCCTGGCGCTGCTGGCCGGCCTGAAGGAGCTCGGCGACATCGTGCTGTTCGACATCGTCGAGGGCGTCCCCCAGGGCAAGTCTCTCGACATCGCCGAGGCTTCCCCGGTGGAAGGCTTCGACGCGCGCATGGCGGGCGCCAACGACTTCACCGGCATCGCCGGCGCCGACGTGGTGATCGTCACCGCGGGCGTGCCGCGCAAGCCCGGCATGAGCCGCGACGACCTCATCGGCATCAACCTGAAGGTGATGGAGACGGTCGGCGCCGGCATCCGCGACAATTGCCCCGACGCCTTCGTCATCTGCATCACCAACCCGCTCGACGCCATGGTGTGGGCCCTGCAGAAGGCGTCCGGCCTGCCGCACGGCAAGGTCGTCGGCATGGCGGGCGTGCTCGATTCCGCCCGCTTCCGCTACTTCCTCGCGGAAGAGTTCGACGTGTCGGTCGAGGACGTCACCGCCTTCGTGCTCGGCGGCCACGGCGACGACATGGTGCCGCTGATCCGCTACTCGACCGTGGCCGGCATCCCGCTGCCCGACCTCATCAAGATGGGCTGGACCACCCACGAGAAGCTCGACGCCATCGTGGAGCGCACCCGCAAGGGCGGCGGCGAGATCGTCAACCTGCTGAAGACCGGCTCGGCCTTCTACGCCCCGGCGTCCTCGGCCATCGCCATGGCGGAATCCTACCTGCGCGACAAGAAGCGCGTGCTGCCCTGCGCCGCCTACCTCGACGGCGAATACGACGTGAAGGACATGTACGTCGGCGTGCCGGTGGTGATCGGCGAGAAGGGCGTGGAGCGCATCCTCGAGATCGAGATGTCGAAGGACGAGCGCACCATGTTCGCCAAGTCCGTGGACTCGGTGAAGACCCTCATCGAGGCCTGCAAGACGGTGAACCCCGCCTTCGCCAAGTGATCCGAGGCGAAGCGATTCAGGGCGGCGCCCATTCCCCCGCCGGGCCAAGCCCGGCGGGCGGCCCGACCGGCGCCGCCCTTCAGACCGACAACGAACGACGCCAGGACATCCCCCATGAACGTGCATGAATACCAGGCCAAGGCGATCCTGAAGGAGTTCGGGGTGCCGGTGTCGCGCGGGGTGCCGATCATGGCGGCCTCCGAGGCCCGCAAGGCGGCCGAGGAGCTCGGCGGCCCCGTGTGGGTGGTGAAGAGCCAGATCCACGCCGGCGGGCGCGGCAAGGGCAAGTTCAAGGAAGCCACGGCCGGCGACAAGGGCGGCGTCCGCCTCGCCAAGTCGATCGACGAGGTCGAGCAGTTTTCGAAGGAGATGCTCGGCGCCACGCTGGTGACGCTGCAGACCGGCGCCGCCGGCCGCACCGTGGGCCGCCTCTACATCGAGGACGGCGCCGCCATCGACCGCGAGCTGTACCTGTCCGCCCTGGTCGACCGCGCCACCTCGCGCGTGTCCTTCGTGGTGTCGACGGAAGGCGGCATGGACATCGAGACCGTGGCGCACGACACGCCGGAGCGCATCCACACGATCTCGGTCGACCCCGCCACGGGCGTGATGCCCCACCACGGCCGCGCCGCCGCGGATGCGCTGAACCTCAAGGGCGACCTCGCCAAGGGCATGGCCAAGCTGCTGACCCAGCTCTACGCCGCCTTCGTGGCGAAGGACATGGACCTGCTCGAGATCAACCCGCTCATCGTCACCAAGGACGGTCAGCTGAAGGCCCTCGACGCCAAGATGAGCTTCGACGGCAACGCCATGTACCGCCACCCGGACGTGGCGGCGCTGCGCGACGAGGCGGAAGAGGACGCCAAGGAGATCGAGGCCTCGAAGCACGACCTCAACTACATCACGCTCGACGGCACGATCGGCTGCATGGTGAACGGCGCCGGCCTCGCCATGGCGACGATGGACATCATCAAGCTCTACGGCGAAGCGCCGGCGAACTTCCTCGACGTCGGCGGTGGCGCCACGAAGGAGAAGGTGACGGCGGCCTTCAAGATCATCACCGCCGACGAGAACGTGAAGGGCATCCTGGTCAACATCTTCGGCGGCATCATGCGCTGCGACGTCATCGCGGAAGGCGTGATCGCGGCCGTGAAGGACGTCGGCCTGCAGGTGCCGCTGGTGGTGCGGCTCGAAGGCACCAACGTGCAGCTCGGCAAGGACATCATCGCCAGGTCGGGGCTCAACGTCATCGCCGCCGACGACCTCGACGATGCCGCCCAGAAGATCGTCACCGCGGTGCGCGACGCGCGCGGCAAGGCCTGACGCTCCCGACCATCCCCCGCGCGGCGCCGCGGCCCAGACGGGCCCGGCGCCGTCCCGCATCGGGCAGGCCCGGCCTGCCCGTACCGCATCGGGGCAGGCACCGCCTGCCCGTCCCGCCTTCAGGCAGGCTCCGCCTGCCTGTCCCGCATCGAGGCAGGCTCGGCCTGCCGGAGTCCACCCCATGTCCGTCCTGATCGACAAGAACACCAAGGTCCTCTGCCAGGGCTTCACCGGCAAGAACGGCACCTTCCATTCCGAGCAGGCCCTGGCCTATTGCGGCACGCAGGTCGTCGGCGGCACCTCGCCCGGCAAGGGCGGCCAGACCCACATCGGCCTGCCGGTCTTCGACACGGTGGCGGAATGCAAGGCCGCCACCGGCGCCGACGCCTCCGTGATCTACGTGCCGCCGCCGGGCGCCGCCGACGCGATCCTGGAAGCCGTGGCGGCCGAGATCCCGCTCATCGTCTGCATCACCGAGGGCATCCCGGTGGCCGACATGATCAAGGTCAAGCGCGCGCTGTCGGGCTCGAAGTCCCGCCTCATCGGGCCGAACTGCCCGGGCGTGATGACGGCGGGCGAGTGCAAGATCGGCATCATGCCGGGCTCCATCTTCAAGCCGGGCTCGGTGGGCGTCGTGTCGCGCTCGGGCACCCTCACCTACGAGGCGGTGTTCCAGACCACCGTCGAGGGCCTGGGGCAGACCACCGCGGTCGGCATCGGCGGCGACCCCGTCAAGGGCACCGAGTTCATCGACGTGCTGGAGCTGTTCCTCGCCGACCCCAAGACCGAGTCGATCATCATGATCGGCGAGATCGGCGGCTCGGCCGAGGAGGAAGCGGCGCAGTTCCTGGCCGACGAGGCCAAGCGCGGCCGCAAGAAGCCGATGGTCGGCTTCATCGCGGGCCGCACCGCCCCCCCCGGCCGCCGCATGGGCCACGCCGGCGCCATCATCTCGGGCGGCAAAGGCGACGCAGAGAGCAAGATCGCCGCCATGGAGGCCGCGGGCATCCGCGTGTCGCCCTCGCCGGCCCGCCTCGGAAAAACCCTCGTGGACGTCTTGAAGGGCTGAACGGGACCGGGCGCGGGCAGGATGCTACCAAAAGCGCCAGCCCGCGCCCATATCAGATGCAACAGCGCGACAGCTGACGCGACCATCGGGGGCCGCCGCCGGCCGCCACCCAAGGATGCCAACCTCATGTCACAGCGGGACGACGAAGCCCTCCTCGGATCGAGCTTCCTGTCTGGCGCCAATGCCAGCTACCTCGAACAGCTCCAGGCCCGGTACGAGACCGACCCCGGCAGCGTCGACCCCGAATGGCGCAGGTTCTTCGACGGGCTCGACGACCGCGGCGCGGATGCGGCGAAGAGCGTGGAGGGCGCGTCCTGGAAGCGGCCGAACTGGCCCCCGCTCGCCAACGGCGAGATGACCGCCGTGCTCGACGGCAACTGGGGCGCGGCCGAGCCCATCCTGGCCAACAAGATCAAGGCCCGCGCGGAAGCCAAGGCGCCGGACGCAAAGCCCGCCCCCGTCGAGACCAAGCCCGCCGCGGCGCCGCAGCCCGCCGCCATCTCGGACGAGGACCTGCGCCGCGCCACGCGCGACAGCCTGCGCGCCCTGATGATGATCCGCGCCTTCCGCATGCGCGGCCACCTCCACGCCAACCTCGACCCGCTGGGCCTCGAGCCCGAGCGCGAGAAGGAGGAGATCACCCCCGAAGCCTACGGCTTCACGGCGGCCGACTACGACCGGCCCATCTTCATCGACAACGTGCTCGGCCTCGAGACCGCGACGGTGCGCGAGATGCTCGACATCCTGCGCCGCACCTATTGCTCGACCATCGGCTTCGAGTTCATGCACGTCTCGGATCCGGACGAGAAGGCCTGGATGCAGCTCCGCATCGAGGGGCCGGACAAGTCCATCTCCTTCACGCGCGAAGGCAAGCGCGCCATCCTGCAGAAGCTCGTCGAGGCGGAAGGCTTCGAGAAGTTCCTCGACGTGCGCTACACCGGCACCAAGCGCTTCGGCCTCGACGGCGGCGAAGCCATGATCCCGGCGCTGGAACAGATCATCAAGCGCGGCGGCGCCCTCGGCGTGCAGGAGATCGTGCTCGGCATGGCGCATCGCGGGCGCCTCAACGTGCTCAGCCAGGTGATGGGCAAGCCGCACCGCGCCATCTTCAACGAGTTCAAGGGCGGCTCGGCCTCGCCGCAGGAGGTCGAGGGCTCGGGCGACGTCAAGTACCACCTCGGCGCCTCGTCGGACCGCGAGTTCGACGGCAACAAGGTCCACCTGTCGCTGACCGCGAACCCGTCGCACCTCGAGATCGTCGACCCCGTGGTGCTCGGCAAGGTGCGGGCCAAGCAGGACCAGCTCAACGACCAGGTCGAGCGCGAGAAGGTCATGCCGCTGCTGCTGCATGGCGACGCCGCCTTCGCGGGCCAGGGCGTGATCGCGGAATGCTTCGGCCTGTCGGGCCTGAAGGGCCACAAGACGGGCGGCTCGATCCACTTCATCATCAACAACCAGATCGGCTTCACCACCTACCCGCGCTATTCGCGCTCCTCGCCCTACCCGTCCGACGTGGCGAAGATGATCGAGGCGCCGATCTTCCACGTCAACGGCGACGACCCCGAGGCCGTGACCTTCGCCGCCAAGGTCGCGGTGGAGTTCCGCCAGCGCTTCCACAAGCCCGTCGTCATCGACATGTTCTGTTATCGCCGCTTCGGCCACAACGAGGGCGACGAGCCGGGCTTCACCCAGCCCCTGATGTACAAGACCATCCGCGGCCACCGCTCGACGCTGGAACTCTACGCCGAGAAGCTCGTCGCCGAGGGCACCGTCACGGCCGAGGAGGTCGAAGCGCAGAAGGCCGAGTTCCGGGCCAAGCTCGATGCCGAGTTCGAGGCCGGCGCCTCCTACAAGCCCAACAAGGCGGACTGGCTCGACGGCCGCTGGTCGCACCTGAAGCCCGCCGGCACCCAGGAGGACGAGCTCCGCGGCCGCACCGGCGTCGAGATGGCGAAGCTGAAGGAGATCGGCGAGCGCATCACGGCGGTGCCGGAAGGCTTCCAGGTCCACAGGACCATCGGCCGCTTCCTCGACAACCGCCGCAAGATGATCGAGACCGGCGAAGGGCTCGACTGGGCCACCGGCGAAGCGCTGGCCTTCGGCTCGCTGCTCGACGAGGGCAAGCCGGTGCGCCTGTCCGGCCAGGACTCGGAGCGCGGCACCTTCACGCAGCGCCATTCCGTGCTGATCGACCAGGAAACCGAGGCCCGCTACGTCCCGCTGAACAACATCCGCGACGGCCAGGCCAACTACGAGGTCATCAACTCGATGCTCTCGGAAGTGGCGGTGCTGGGCTTCGAATACGGCTACTCGCTGTCCGAGCCGAACGCCCTGACGATGTGGGAAGCGCAGTTCGGCGACTTCGCCAACGGCGCCCAGGTGGTGTTCGACCAGTTCGTGTCGGCCGGCGAGCGCAAGTGGCTGCGCCTGTCGGGCCTCGTCTGCCTGCTGCCGCACGGCTACGAGGGACAGGGCCCGGAGCACAGCTCCGCCCGCCTGGAGCGCTTCCTGCAGATGTGCGCCGAGGACAACATGCAGGTGGCGAACTGCACGACGCCGGCCAACTACTTCCACATCCTGCGCCGGCAGCTGAAGCGCGACATCCGCAAGCCGCTGAT
This sequence comes from Lichenibacterium minor, assembly GCF_004137685.1. GTDB lineage: Bacteria > Pseudomonadota > Alphaproteobacteria > Rhizobiales > Beijerinckiaceae > Lichenihabitans > Lichenihabitans minor. The sequence goes on from NZ_QYBB01000022.1 coordinate 50,610, forward strand.
CCTGATGACGCCGAAGTCGCTGCTGCGCCACAAGCGCGCCGTGTCGACGCTGGACGAGATGGCGGCGGGCTCGACCTTCCATCGCGTGCTGCGCGACGATGCCGAGCGCTTGGCGGGCGGCCCGAAGCTCGTCGAGGACGCCAAGGTCCGGCGCGTCGTGCTCTGCACCGGCAAGGTGTATTACGACCTCTTCGAGGAGCGCGAGAAGCGCGGCATCGACGACGTGTACCTGCTGCGCGTCGAGCAGCTCTATCCCTTCCCGCTGAAGACGCTGGTGGGCGAGCTGTCGCGGTTCCGCAACGCCGAGGTCGTGTGGTGCCAGGAGGAGCCCAAGAACATGGGATCCTGGAACTTCGTCGACCCCTACCTCGAATGGGTCATGGACCAGGCCAAGATGGAGCGGAAGCGCCCGCGCTACGCCGGCCGCCCGGCCGCCGCCGCCACCGCGACCGGCCTGATGTCGAAGCACCTCGCCCAGCTCAAGGCCTTCATGGACGACGCCTTCGCGGGCTGATAGTCCGCGGGCGAGACAGGATCACAGGCCGCGCCCCGCCGGGAGCGCGGCCGTTCCACGAGATCAAGAGGCGCCACGGCGCCGCACAATCGGGGCAATGCTTCAATGGCGACTGAGATTCGCGTTCCCACCCTCGGCGAATCGGTCAGCGAGGCCACGATCGGCCGCTGGTTCAAGAAGGCGGGCGACACCGTCAAGGCCGACGAGCCCGTGTGCGAGCTCGAGACCGACAAGGTCACCCTGGAAGTCAACGCCCCCGCGGGCGGCGTGCTGAGCGAGATCACCGTCAAGGACGGCGAAACCGTGACGCCCGGCGCCATCCTGGGGCAGATCTCGGCCGCCGGCGCGGCGCCCGCCGCCAAGCCGGCCCCCAAGGCCGAGCAGGCCAAGGCAGAGCAGCCCAAGGCAGAAGCCGCCAAGCCGGGTCCCGCGGCCTCGGCGGTCCAGGGCATCGAGACCGGCGCCGGCTACGGCAACCACTCCGATCCGGCTCCGGCCTCCGCCGGCGGGGCCCCGTCCGAGGCCGGCCGAGGCGGCACCGACATCAAGGTCCCGACGCTGGGCGAGTCCGTCAGCGAAGCCACGGTCGCCAAGTGGTTCAAGAAGCCGGGCGACGCCGTGAAGGCCGACGAGCCGCTGTGCGAGCTCGAAACCGACAAGGTGACGCTGGAAGTCAACGCCCCCACGGCCGGCGTGCTCGCCGCCATCGGCGTCGAGGCCGGCGCCACCGTCACCCCCGGCGCCGTGCTGGGCCAGATCTCGGCCAGCGGGAGCGGCGCCGCGCCCGCCGCGGCGGCACCCGCCCCCGCCTCGAACGGCGCCGCGAAGCCGGGCCCGACCTCCATGCCTCCCGCCCCTTCGGCGGCCAAGATGGCGGCCGAGCGCGGCGTCGACCTCGCCTCCGTGGACGGCTCGGGCAAGCGTGGCCAGGTGCTGAAGGGCGACGTGATCGCCGCCTCGGCCGCGGCGCCCGCCCCCGCGGCGCCCCGCCAGGCCCCCGCGCCCACCCCGGCCGCGGCGCCTCGCCAAGCCCCGCCGCAGGCGGATGCCGCGCGCGAGGAGCGCGTGCGCATGACCAAGCTGCGCCAAACCATCGCGCGCCGCTTGAAGGATGCGCAGAACACCGCCGCCATGCTGACCACCTTCAACGAGGTGGACATGTCGGGCGTGATGGCGCTTCGGGCCAAGTACAAGGACGTCTTCGAGAAGAAGCACGGCGCCAAGCTCGGCTTCATGGGCCTGTTCGTGAAGGCCGTCGTGGGCGCGCTGAAGGAGCTGCCGGCCATCAACGCCGAGATCGACGGCACCGACCTCGTCTACAAGAACTTCTACCACATCGGCATCGCGGTCGGCACCGAGAAGGGCCTCGTCGTGCCGGTGGTGCGGAACGCCGACGAGCTCAGCCTGTCCGACATCGAGAAGACCATCGCGGGCTACGGCAAGAAGGCGCGCGACGGCCAGCTCAAGATGGAGGACATGCAGGGCGGCACGTTCACCATCACCAACGGCGGCATCTACGGTTCGCTGATGTCGACGCCGATCCTCAACGCCCCGCAGTCGGGCATCCTCGGCATGCACAAGATCCAGGATCGGCCGATCGTGGTCGGCGGCAAGGTGGAGGTGCGCCCGATGATGTACCTCGCCCTGTCCTACGACCACCGCATCGTCGACGGCCGCGAAGCCGTGACCTTCCTGGTCCGCGTCAAGGACGCCCTGGAAGACCCGACCCGGCTCATGCTCGACGTTTGACCGACCCTTCGACGTCGAAGCGGAACGGGGGCGTCGCGCATCGTGCGCGGCGCCCTTTTCCGTTCCGGACGGGGCGGCGCGCCGCCCTGCGGGCGAGCCCGGCCCGCGTTCATCCGATCCGCGCCGGGCGGCGCGGGACTTGCGTCAGGGGGCGGCGGGCAGCCGGGAAAGGACAGCTCATGGACGATCCGGTTTCCCCCGCCCGCCGGCCCGCCGCGGCGCGCCCGTCGCGGCGCGAGGTCCTGGGCCGCGGCTTGGCGCTCGGCGCCGGCGCGGCCCTGCCCGGGCTGCTCCCCTGCCCCGCGGCCGCCCAAGCCGAGCCGGTGGGCGGGGGCACGCTGAGGCTCGGGCTGGCCGGCGGCTCCACCACCGACAGCTTCGACCCCCGGGCCTGGGACGATTCGGTGATGATCGACGCGGGCTTCGCGGTCTACAACAACCTCGTCGAGAATAGCGCGGACAACCGCGCCGTCCCCGAGCTGGCGAGCGGCTGGGAATCGAGCGACGGGGCCAGGGTGTGGATCCTGACGCTCCGCAAGGGCGTGCACTTCCGGTCCGGCAAGGAGTTCGACGCCGACGACGCCGTGTATTCGTTGAACCTGCATCGCGGCGCGTCGAACTCGGGCGCGGCCGGGCTGATGAAGCCCGTCACCGAGGTGAGGCGGATCGACCGTTCCACGGTGCGGGTGACGCTGGCGTCGGGCAACGCCGACTTCCCCCTCGTCCTCACCGACTACCACCTCAAGATGGTGCCGTTCGGCTTCACCGATTGGGCGCGGCCGGACGGCACCGGCGCCTTCGCGCTCGACGCCTTCGAGCCCGGCGTGCGGGTGGCGCTGAAGAAGGAAGGCCCCTACTGGAAGCCGGATCGCGGCCACCTCGACGCCGTCGAGATCACGGTCATCAACGACACCAGCGCGCGCATGAACGCGCTGATCACGGGCCAGGTCGACGCCATCAACCGCGCCGACACCAAGACGGTCACCCGCATCGAGAAGAGCCCGACGCTGGAGATCGTCCGCGCTGCGGGCGGCTGGTATCCCGTGATGGCGATGAACGGCGACCGGCCACCCTACGACGACCTCGATCTCCGCCGGGCGATGAAATACGCGGTCGACCGCGAGCAGATGATCAAGGTGCTGTTCTCGGGCTACGGTTCCCTCGGCAACGACAACCCGATCCCGCGCAGCGACCCCTATTGGAACGGACAGCTCGACCAGCTCCGGTACGATCCCGACAGGGCCCGCTTCCATTTCAGGAAGGCCGGCATCGCGGACCCGAAGATCGTGCTGCAGACGTCGGACGGCGTGTTCGGCGGCTCCACCGAGATGGCGGCGCTGATGCAGGGCTCGGCCGCGCGATGCGACATCCCGATCGCGGTGAAACAGGAGCCCGCCGACGGATACTTCTCCAACGTGTGGCTGAAGGGCCCCTTCGTGGTCAGCTACTGGGGCGGTCGCCCGTCGGCCACCCAAACGCTGGACGTCGCCTACCAGAGCGGCGCGCCCTGGAACGAGTCCCGCTGGAACAGCCCGAGCTTCGACCGGCTGCTCGCCCTCGCCCAGGCCGAGGTCGACGACGGCAGGCGCCGCCAATACATCTGGGACATGCAGGCCATGCTGACGGCGGACAGCGGCACGCTGATCCCCTGCTTCCGCGACTGGCTCGACGCCCACAACCGGAAGGTCGGCGGCCACACGCCCCATTCCGGCTTCGACATGGACAACGGCCGCATCTGCGAGAAAGCCTGGATCAAGGCGGAGAAGGGGTGACGCCGGCGCCGATGCCGGGTCATGCCGTCAGAGCGACAGGGCGCGCAGCGGGCTCGAACGCCCGCCCGGGAGCTCGAACAGGAAGGGCGGAGCCGCCGGCCCGACGAGGGCTTCGACGTCCGGCCACCGCCGCAGCAGCAGCGACGCCTGCGCGTCGACCTCGAGGGCCTGGAAGGCACCCGCCAAGAGGATGCCCCCCAGGCCGGCCTGCCGGAACGCGAAACGTCGGATGGGGACGCGCTGCAAGCGGAGATCCCCCGTGACGAGCGTCCAGGCCAGGCCCGTGCCGCGCAGGTGCTCGATCCAGGCGATGTCGGACGGGTGTCGCCCGCACGGCAGGTCCCCGACGTGGACCGCTCGACCGCCCGATGGCGACAGGTGCCCATCGAGGGTCGCGGCGAGCCGCGGCGGCGTGCCGTGATCGAAGACGACGTTCAAGCGGCCTTCCGCTCGTCCATGACGCCCTGGAAGGCCAGGGCCCGTGCGACGGCGCGCGGCGGCACGTTCCAGGCCCGGGCCGCGCCCTCGACGGATCGTTCGGCGCGGACCGCCCGCACCAGGGCGTCGACCGGGATGGACGTTTCGGCCTCGATCGGTCGACCGAAGGACCGTGCGGGATCCACCAGCACCCACCGCGACCGGCCGAGGGGCCACCAGAGCGCGGGGCGTCCCGTGTCGTCGAGGTCGACGTGCCGGAGGCTCCGCTCGACCACGTCGCGGAAGGCGTATTGCCGGCTGAACAGGTCGATCAGCGCGGCCTCGCCGTCGTGCTTCGCCACCTGCAGGAAGATCGAGCGTCCGTCCGTCCGGAACGCCCGCGTCGACAGGGGATGGTCCTCGCCGACGGCGTCGCGGGCGAGCACGATGGCTTGGCGGAGGCGGAAGGGCGGGAGCCCCTGGGCGATGAACGACGCTGCCACGCGGACCTCCATCAGGTCGCGGAAGCCGAGGCCGATGTCGCCGTCGAGAACGATCTGCGGCCGCCACAGCGGCTCGTGACGCTTGCCGTTGGCGACATGCCCGCGCAGCCAGCGCGCGATCTTGCCGGGCGCGACCCCGAGGAGGAGCCCGGCCTCCCCCGGCGTGTAGAGGCCCATCCCGATCAGGCTCGCGTCCATCCGGGCACCGCTCCTCCGCACCGCCTCAGTGATGGGGCGGGCGCCGGGGGGCGGTCAAGCGGGGCGGTGCCGTCAAGGCGACGCCGGCACCACCATCACGCCCGCCGGCCAGGGCTGGTTCGGCCCTGGGGGCAGCTTCAGGTCGGAACCGTCGCCGAGGTTCCTGGCCCAAAGCTCGGTGTAGGTGCCGGTCGCCGCGACGACGTGCCCGTACCATCCGTCGGGGAAGCCGAGCGGCGCCGCGGCCCGCGCCAGCGGTTCCGCCCCGGCGCCGGAGAAGCCGGAGCGCGGCGCGGAGCCCAGGACCAGGGCCTGCAGCACCCAACCCGCCATGGCGGTCCAGCGGCCGTCCTCAATGCCGGTCGCGAGGTAGACGGGGTCGAGCGCCAGCGGGGCGTCGAGGAGGCGGCTCTTCAGCCCGTGCACGCCGCCGTCCTGCCGGACCTCGGCGAGAAAGGTGGCGTCGCCCGCCACGGCGGTGCAGCGGCCGACGTTGTAGGCGTCGCGCAGCTCGACGTCCTCGCCGAAGCCGAGCCGCTTCACGGCGACGCGGTCGCGCTCGAGCGCGCCTTCGAGCGCGCGCTGGGCCCCCGTGCCGATCATGAAGCAGACCGACGCCCCCGCGAGGTCGGCGACGGAGCGCACCGACGACGCTTCCGGCACCATGACGGACTCGGTCTCGACGAAGGCCGGCGCCCCGAGGGCGACGCGGTCGGCGAGCCGCTCGGACGCGAGCGTGCCGCCCGTCAGGAACAGCACGTCGAGCCTGCCGTCGCGGGCCGCGGCGAAGTCCGCGACCGAGTCGATCACCGTGAAGGTGGACCTGCCCCCCGGCCCCAGCACCGCGACCGCGACCGCGCGGCACAGGTCGACCGCGAGGCCGTGCGCGGAGGCTTTGTTCGGGCCGGCTCCGGGCTCGCCGGCCTCGGCGAAGCCCGGCCGCTCCTCGGCGCCGCAGGACACCGCGCCCGACGCCCTCACCCGGTCGAGCACGGGGCCGGCCGCGGCGGGGAACACCACGGCCGCCGACAGCACGGCGGCGGAGGCCAGGAGGCCGGCCCGCCCGAGCGGCCGCACCCTCGGCCTCACCTGTTGTAGGCCGGGAAGGTGATCGGCAGCGTGTTGAACCCGTCCGGCACGGAGGACGAGATCCCCTGGCGCCTGTCTTCCGGCACGACGCCGATCGCCTGGCAGCCCTTGCCGTCGTAATGCGGCAGGTGGTTCACCACGGCGTCAGGGATGGTGGCGTAGGAGCCCGGCAGCGGCGGCAGCTCGCCCGTCAGGCGCTTGGGCTCGAAGGCGGACAGGAGGTCGTCGGTTTCGGGCGTGTTGATGTCGCGCGGGCCGAGGTGGTGCTGCACGAAGCCGTTCGGCCCGTTGAACTTGGCGTCCTCGCCGGCGATCAGCGCAGCGGCCTCGTCGGGCAGCGACGCCAGCGGCGGTAGGTCGTAGATGGCGTTCAGCGTTTCGATCACGGCGTTGTGGTCGCCCTCCGCGCGCGACACCGCATGGGCGCGGGCGTAGGGCGACACCACGATCATCGGCACGCGGATGCCGCGCGCCAGCGGCAGCCCGTCGGGCCCGTAGCTGAGGATGCGGGGGGCGACGTGGTCGAAGAACCCGTCCGATTCGTCGTAGGTGACGATGATGGCGGACTGGTTCCAGATGGCCGGGTCGGCCGCGACCGCGTTGATCACCCGCGCCGCCATGCCTTCCGAGATCTGGCGGTCGGAATAGCCGGGATGGTCGTCGTCGCCCCGCTTGTTGGACGCGATCGTGGCCCGCTCCATCGGGGTGAGACCGGCGGGGTTCGGGTAGTTCGAGTTCTGGATCGGCGGGCTTTCGCCCGAGATCGCCGAGAAGCCGCCGCGGATGTAGAACACCCCGCCGTCCATCGGCAGCTTGCCGCCTTTCATGTCGGAGAAGAAGTCGCCCAGGCCCTTCATGTTCTTGTTCATGTCGGGGTTGTTGGCGAGGTAGCCGAAGTATTGCGGGCCCTGGTGGTGGCTGACGTAGCTGTCGTGGGTGGTGTCGCCCGCGGGGTCGGTCGGCTCGTGGTCGTAGCCCTCCTGGTACCAGCGCCAGGACACGGGCGCGCCGCCGCGCGACGCGATGAAGGGGATGTCCTTCTGGATGTCGGGCAGGTCGAAGTCGGGGTTGTAGTCGTTCGAGGTCACGCGCGCGGCGTTGCGGCCCGCCATGGTGAGCGGCACGGTCGCGTAGGTCTGGTTCGCGGCGATGTTGGAGTTCTTGTAGCCGTCGCGCGGGCCGGCGGGCTGGCGCCCGGCCGCCGTCGTGTCGAACTGCGAGCCGTAGAAGGGCTGCGGGTCGTTGACCAGCGGCACGCCCTGGGTCGTGCCCTTGTTCTCGCCGTTCGCGTAAGCCTTGCCCTCGCTGCCGTGCTTCACCCACTGCGTTTCGCCCGCCTGGCCGGCGATCATCGCGATGGCGTTGGGGGTCGAGGGCGTGTCCTCGGTGGCGAAGATGTTGTCGAAGATCGTGAAGCGGTTGGCGTAGTTCCAGAAGAACGGGATCGTGTCGCAGTCCATGTAGGACATCACGAGGTCGGCGTAGTCCTTCGCCATGCTGGCGCTCCTGGCGCCGCCGGAGGCGACGAAGCGGCCGTATTCCGTCGCCGCGAAGCCGTCCATCTTCGCGACCCCGTCGGGGCCGACGTCGATCTTCTTGGCGAGGCCCTTGTGGCTGTGGTCGACGCTGTCGGTGAAGGTCGCGTTCTGCTCGGGCCCGATGCGGAACGGCCGGGCGGTGCGGTCCTGGCCCTGCCAGTCCTTGTAGCGCTGCACGAAGCCGGGGGTGGCTTCGGCGGAGCGGGGCTTCGTGCCGTCCGAGTACAGCCCGTCCACACCCGGCAGCGTGCCGTATTCGTTGTCGAAGGAATGGTTCTCGTTGAACACCACGAAGACGTAGCGCACCTTCTTTCGCAGCGCCGCCACGAGGTCGTCGCGCGACATGGTCGAGCTCGCGGGGTCGACCACGTAGGGCTTCACGGCGTCGGACGGGTCGGGCTGGAGGTGGACCAGCGTCGACGGCGAAGGGGCGGGCTGCGCCGCGGGAGCGGTCTGGGCGGACGCGACGCCCGGCATGGCTCCGACGATGGAGGCCGCGAGCACGGACCGCACGACGAATCTCATCCCGGCATCTCCCCGATGGTCAAGCGCCGCGATCCTAGCGCGCGGCGCGTGACGGTGCCATGACGGCTTCCGGGATCGAAGGGCCTCCGGCCCCCCGCGCGGGTCCGGGGCGCGCAGCCCCGTTTCGGCTCCTCAGTGCGGGCAGGCCTTGTCGAGCTCGGCGGCGAGGTCGAAGCCGGCGAACAGCGTGCCCGGCTTGAACTTGAAGCTCGGCTTCAGCGCGATCGGGCCGGCGGCGGGCTGCAGCGTCATGGGCCGGACGGCGTTCCAGGAGCCGTCGGCGTTGCGGTGGAAGGCCGCGCAGGACATGTCGTAGACGTCCTTGGTGCCGTCCGCCGCCGGAGGGGCGGCCTGCGCGAAGGCGAGCGACGGGAGGGCGAGGAGGGCGGCGGCGAGGGTCAGGCTCTTCATGGGTGTGTCCGAATCGGGTTTCGCTGGCCCGCCTTATGGCGCGACTCGCGCGCGATTTCCACGGGTCGCCCGTCACGCGCGGGCCCTCGGCATCGAAGCTCCGCCCGGGGCGGAGCCGCACCCCCTACCCCGTGGCCCCGTAGATCCGCATCACGATGTCGTCGATGGCGGCGGTGTCGTCGCCCGCCATGCCGTCCATGGCGGCCATGCGGCCCACCACGGTTGAAGCGATGCGCTCCTCCACGGTCTCCTCGGCGTAGAGATAGTGGATCACCGCCTTCTCGCCGTCGCGGTGGCAGCGCCCCTCGATCTGGCCGAGCTGGATGGCGCTGTGGCGCATGTCGTGGACCAGCAGCGCGCGCGTCCGCTCCCCGCCCGTCATCTCGTTCGCGTGCAGCGAGATCGATTCCGTCACGGTGAACACGATCGCGTCGAGCGCGCCGGTCTGGAAGGCGACGCGCGCCGCCTCGTTGGCGTCGGCGGTCTGCCGCCCGTCGATGGCGCCGACGCGCCAGCCCCGCCCCCGCAAGGCGTCGGCGAGCATCGACGCCGTCTCGAGATAGGCCACCGAGACCGCCACCGCCTGCCCCCCGTCGAGCAGCGCTTCGGCGGCGTCGGCGGTGCCGGGGATGCGCAGCAGGCTCGCCTTCTGGCGGAAGCGCAGGTCGGCGGCCCAGCCCACGGGACGGCGCGTCGAGCCGCCGAGCAGGCCGAGCTCGCGGCGGAAGTCGCGCCAGGTGGCGTCGTAGAGGCGGCGCTCGGCGGGGGTCAGCGCCGTGGGGCTGAGGTCCCGCTGGACTTCGGGCCAGCCCGCGACCTCCTCGGGGCGGCGTCGGAGCCCGACCGCGTCCGGGCCGCGGTAGAGCAGCGCCGCCATCGCGGCGCGGTCGCGGTCGTTGGGCGCCCAGCGCCAGTTCGTCCAGCGCCCCTTGGCGCCGCCGACGCCCAGGCGCCGCATCAGTTCGCGGTAGCCGGCGAGCGTCGGGGGCGGCGCGTCGGGGCCGTGGGCGAGCAGGCGCCCCAGATAGCTGAGCTCGTGCGGCGACTGGCCGGCCGTGGCGCTGAGGTAGACGGTGAAGTCGGCGGCGTCGGCCACCTGGCGGCAGGCCATGCTCTGCTGGCTGTAGGGATTGCGCAGGCGGTGGCTCTCGTCGAACACCACGAGCGGCCAGACGCGCTTCGGCCGGCCCTCGCGGGCCAGTTCGTTGTTCACCGCGCGGGCGGATTTCCGCGTGGTCTTCTCCGGCAGGGCGAGCAGCGCCTTCGAGCGCTCGTAGTTGGTGAGCGTCACGGTCTTCGGCGCGAGGCCGGAGCGCGCGATGGTCCGCCGCCACTGCGGCAGCGCGCCCTTCGGCGCCACGATCAGCACCTCTGATTCCGGCATGGCGGCGATCGCCGACCACACCGACAGCGTTTTGCCGAGGCCGGTCAGGTCGCCGAGCAGGAAGCCGGGCTTCCCGGCGGCCCTGGCGGCCAGGATGGCGTCGCGCGCCGCGACCTGGTGGGGGCGCGGGACGAGGAGGTCTGCGGTGTCGGGGGTCAAATTGGCGGGTCGCGATCCAGCGTGGCGCCGGCCGCCCCCCTCCGGGGGAAGGGCGACCGGCGGGGTTCAGATCGCCGGGATGGGCTTCACCGGCCCCGAACCCACGTAGCGGCGCACCATCGTGGCACAGAAGTCGGCGAAACGCGCCGGGTCCTTCGGCGCCGAGGTGTGGTGGGGCTCGATGCCCTCCTCTTCCGGCGTGAAGCAGAACGTCACGGTGGTGTCGAAGGGCTCCAGCGCCCGCACCAGCCGGTCGAACCAGCGCTCGGCGTCCGGCCGGAGCCAGTCGGCCCAGGACAGCCCCGTGCGGAGGTAGGTCACGCCGAGGCGCTTCATGTGCTCCACCGCGTCGTCGAGCCGGTGGTCCTCGTAGTGGAACCATTGGCACAGGCCGACGTCGGGCGTGAGGCTGCCGAAATGCTCGGCGGCGATCTTGGGCGTGCCGTCCTGGCGCAGGATGCCCATGGCGAAGTGGCGATAGTAGGAGGAGCCCTCCGCCTCCTTGTGGCGGGTGGTGGCTTCCCACTCCTTCGGCAGGTCGTAGAGCGAATACCAATGGATGCGCGGGGCCTTGCCGCGCAGCAGCTCGGCGGTGCGCTTCAGCCCCCAGTCCTGCACCTCTTCGGCGCCGAAGGTCGAGACGCCGACCTCGGACACCCAGACCGGCTTGTCGGTGACGGCGCGGATCTCGTCGATCTTCGCCGGCCAGTCGTGCAGCGACCACAGGTTCCAGTCGAGCGGGAAGCCGTGCACCGCCACCGCGTCGAGATGGTCCATCACGCCGCGCGAGGCGAGGAGCTGCACCCAGGTCGGGTCGATCGGCGACATGCCGCCGAGCACGCGCGGCAGGGTGGCGTTCTCGGCCCGGATGGCCTTCGCGGCCAGGATCACCATCTCGCAGAACTTCACCCAGCCCGGGTCCACCTCGGGGTCCCAATGGGACTTGTTGTTGGGCTCGTTCCAGATCATCGCGGCTTCGATCATCGGGCGACACTCCTTGCAGGGTAGGCGGCCTCGACGAAGGGCCCGCGCGCGGCCCTGCGGCACAGGAACACCTCGGGGTCGGGATTGGCCAGGATGGAGAAACCGGAGGAGCGCAGCATCGCCGCCGAGGCGGCGCGGTTCGGCGCCCACCAGTTGGTCGGATCGGCCGAATAGTCGCGCTCGATGAAGTGCATCTTGGGGTAGCCGGGCGCGTCGAAATGGCCGGCTTCCGTGAAGGGGTAGTCGGCCGCGACCTCGGCCACCGCGTCCGAGCCGCGCTGCATCGACTGGAACAGCAGGAGGTCGGAGGCGACGTTCTCCCAGATCAGGTCGAGCGCCAGCAGCGGGTGGCGGAGGTGGTAGAACACCCCCATGAAGACCACGAGGTCGAAGCGCTCGCCCAGGGCGCCGACGTCGTAGACGGACATCTGCCGGAACTCGATGCCGTCGACGCCGAGCGCGTCGCAGGCGAAGCGCGCCTGGGCGAGGTAATCCTCGTCGAAGTCGATGCCGAGCACGCGGGCGGCGCCGCGCCGGCGCATCTCGATCGAGTAGAAGCCGCCGTTGCAGCCGATGTCGAGCACGCTCTTGCCCGTCAGGTCCTCGGGCAGGACGGGCGCGAAGCCGCGGAACTTGGTGCCCGGATAGTCGCCGAGGAAGTGGCCGGGCGCCGTCCATACGCCGCCCCCGAGGTCCATGTTGTGGAACCAGGGGCCGAGCGCGTCGGCGCGGGCGCGCAGGTCCGCGGGGTCGTGCCCCGCTGCGGGATCTTGGGTCATGGTATGGTCTCGTCCTGCGCCTGGCCGAGCAGGCGCCCGGGTGACTGGGCCTGCTCCAGCAGGCGCTCGGCTGACGGGGGCCTGCTCGAGCAGCCCCATGGCGGCGCGGTATCCGTTGAACGTGCCGGTGTCGACGTAGGACTCGCCGGCCCTGACCCCGACGGCGCGGCCGCCGCCCGCGATGAAGGCGTTGACCAGCGTGCCGAAATACTCGTCCCGGCGCTCCCGCGCGATCCACAGCGCGTGGAGCGCGTGGAACACCGCGCCGGGCATCTTGAAGGCGCCCCAGATCCAGCGCGAGGACGCGTCCGCGCGCTTCACCTGGATCTCGACGACGGTTCCGTCCTCCGCCAGCACCACGGCGTCGAACAGCTCGGGCCGCTCGACGGGGAACAGCAGGAACGAGAGGGCATCGTCGGGCAGCGTCGCGAAGCCGGCCGCCGGGAACCACACCGTGTCGGGCAGGCCGACCATCACGGGCTCGTTTCGCGGCACCAGGGGCGCCGCCCGGAACACGGCGTCGCACAGGCCCGAAGGCTGGGGCTGCACCACGTAGGCGATGTCGGCCCCGGCGTAGCCGGCGCCGTAATAGGCCAGGATGTCGTGCTTGCCGGGCGAGATGACGAGGCAGATCTTGCGGGCGCCGCCCAGCACCATGCGGTCGAGCAGGTATTCCGAGACCGCGCAGGGCCGCTCGACGCCGCCGTCGAGCCGGCTGCCGACGGGCAGCAGTTCCTTCGAGAAGGCCAGCGGCTGGATGCGGCTGCCCCGGCCCGCGGCCGGCACGATGCCCCACATGTCAGTTTCCCCCGCCCCTGGCCGCCGCCACGGCGGCCTCGAACTCCGCGGCTCGATGCTCCGACGTGTGCTCGGCGAGCACCCGGGCGCGCGCCGCCTCGCCGATGCGCCCGAGCTCGGCATCCGACAGGTCCACGGCCGCCAGCGCGTCCGCGGTGGTACGCGCCACGATCAGTTCGGCGCCGGGCTCGAAGAAGGCGGCGAGCCCATCCCAGTCGTCGGTGAGGATGGCGGCCCCGCAGGCCGCCGCCTCGAACAGGCGCCCCGACGGGCACCAGCCCATCGCCGCCATGGCGCGGCGCGTGACGTTGAGGGTCAGCCGTCCGGAGCAGAAGAAGGCCGGGTGGTCCGGCGGCGGCAGGTGCTGGACGAAGAAGATGTTCTCCATCCACGGGAAGTCCGCCGGATATTGCGCGCCGCCGATCAGGAAGCGCGACCCCGGCCGCGCCCGCGCCGGGGCGATGAACAGGGTTTCGAGCGCCGCCTGCCGGTCGGCCGCGTAGGTGCCGAGGTAGCTCAGGTCCGCGGCGAAACGCGCGGCGCGCGGCACCGGGCGGTGCACCGCGGGGTCGACGTGGCCGTAGAGCGGCGCCACGCGGCGGGCGCCGAGCCGGGCCCGCAGCGCGTCGAGCGCCGGCCCGCCCGTGTAGCTCAGCACGAGGTCGTAGCCCGAGAACCCATCCGGGCCCACGTAGGCGGGGCGCTTCTCGTCGAGCGCCGCCAGCGTCACGGGCGTGTCGAGGTCGTAGAAGACCCGGGTGGCCCGCGGGGCGTCGAGCACGGCGCGCTCGGCGGCGGCGGCATCGGGACAGTAGCTCGTCACCAGCGCCACGTCGGCTTCGGCGAGGTCGCGGCGCGCCCGCGCGGCCACGCCCTCCCAATCCGGGTAGAGCACGAGGTCGCCGCCCTCCAGGGCATGCAGGTCGCGGTTGTGGCGGTAGTAGTCCGTGTCCCGCTCGAAGAAGACGACGTCGTGGCCGCGCCGGATCAGCGCCTTCAGGAGGCCACGCCACAGCGTCGCGTGGCCGTTGCCCCAGGAGGACGACACCGTCAGGCCGAAGACGACGATCTTCACGGCGCCGCGACCTCGTTGAAGCGCACCACCCGCATGTAGTCGCCGAACACGTGCAGCGTCGCCACCGACGCCGGATCCACGGTGAGGTGGTCGTGGCGGTCGAGCGACAGGCCCAGCGCCGCCATGACGACGGCCTTCACGACGTCGGAATGGGTGACCAGCGCGACCGTCGCGTCGCCGGGCTCGGCGGCGAGCCGCGCGATCAGCCCGACCGCGCGCGCCTGCACGGCCGCCATGCCCTCGCCGCCCGGCATCGGGCAGGTCGAGCGCTCGCGGTTCCAGCGGTGCCAGTGGGGGTCGTCGGGCAGCTTGGCGAAGTCGGCGCCGGTCCAGCTGCCGCAGTCGATCTCGTTGATCTCCTCGGCGACCTCGACGTCGCGGCCGATCCGCGCCGCGATGGCGGCGGCGGTTTCGCGCGTGCGGTCGAGCGGCGACGAGATCACGCGCCCGATGCCGCGCCCCGCCACGAGCTCCGCCAGCCGCTCCGCTTCGCGCAGCCCCTGCTCGCTGAGCGACACGCCCGGCATGCGGCCGGCCAGCACCCGGCCGAGCAGGCCGTGGCTCGCGTGGCGGACGAGGAGCAGCGTCAGCACGGCGTCATTCCGCCCCGGACATGAAGCGCTCGGCGCGGTCGCGCGCTTCCTCGTCGGTGAACTGGCGCGGCGGCGACTTCATGAAGTAGCTCGACGGCCCGATCAGCGCGCCGCCGATGCCGCGGTCGAGCGCCAGCTTGACGCAGCGCACCGCGTCGATGACCACGCCGGCGGAGTTCGGCGAATCCCACACTTCGAGCTTCAGCTCGATGCTCATCGGCACGTCGCCGAAGCCGGTGCCCTCGAGGCGGATGTGGGCCCATTTGCGGTCCGTCAGCCAGGGCACGTAGTCGCTGGGGCCGACGTGGATGTCCGACGCGTCGAGCGGCACGTCGAACTGGCTCGACACCGCCTGGGTCTTGGAAATCTTCTTCGATTCGAGGCGGTCGCGCTCCAGCATGTTCTGGAAATCGGAGTTGCCGCCGAAGTTGAGCTGGTAGGTGCGGTCGAGCCGGATGCCGCGGTCGCGCAGGAGGTTGACCAGCGTGCGGTGCACGATGGTGGCGCCGACCTGGCTCTTGATGTCGTCGCCCACGATGGGCAGGCCCGCTTGCGCGAAGCGGCGCTCCCATTCCGGGTTCGAGGCGATGAACACCGGCATGCAGTTGACGAAGCCGCAGCCGGCTTCGAGCGCCCGCTCGGCGTAATATTCGGCGGCCTTCTGCGAGCCCACCGGCAGGTAGCAGACGAGCACGTCGACCCGCTTCTCCTTCAGAACCGCCGCCACGTCGGCGGGGGCTTCCTCGGATTCGACGATCACGTCGCGCAGGTAGCGGCCGAGCCCGTCGAGGGTGGGCCCGCGCTCGACGCGCACGCCGGTGGGCTTCACGGCGGCGAAGCGCTCGGTGTTGTTGGGGGCGGCCAGGAGCGCGTCGGCGAGGTCGCGGCCCACCTTGGCGTTCGACACGTCGAAGGCCGCCACCGGCACCACGTCCCCGACGTGGTATCCGCCGACCTCGACGTTCATCAGCCCCGGCACCGGCGCGTTGGACGAGGCGTCCTTGTAGAATTCGAGGCCCTGGACGAGGGACGAGGCGCAGTTGCCGACCCCGACGATGCCGATGCGAAGCTGCTTCTGTCCCAATGTCCCATCCTTCGGCGCTTCGGCTGATTAGGACGGAATGGGCGGGTTTGCAAAGCGGCCCCGACGCGCCCGACGGTGGACAAGGTGAACGGGCCGCGGCCCCCGCCGGGCATTCCGGCAACCCTGCGGCGCGTCGCACGGCCCGGCGGGCCCTTCACGCGGACCAGTGCGGGGTCGTTCAAGCCTTCTTAAACCCCGCGGTGTCATGCCAAGCCGTGATCCGACGCGTATCGGTCAGGGTGAGGCGTGGCTGATGGTGTCGAATCGTGGTGTTTCGGCCGTGGTCTGCTCGGTGTTGGGCTTCGGCTGCATCGGCAGCCTGGTCCTGGGGCATCGGGGTGAGGCGGTGCCGGCCGCGGCGGTCGCCCAGGCCGCGCCGGTCAGCGCGCCCGCGGCGAAACCGGCCGCCGCCGTCCCGGCGGCCCGGCCCGTGGTCGCCGAGGCCGACATCGACACGGACCTGACGACGGGCTCGATCCAGCCCGGCTCGGCCGTGCACGTGCCCAACCCCGCCGCCTACAAGGGCGCCCCCAAGATGGGCGATCCCGTGACGGTCACGGGCGCGGAAGCCATCAACTACCTGGCCGGCAACACGCTGCGGCGCGAAGGGCCGGGCGAGCCGCTGCATTTCACCTACTTCGCGTCGCGCGGGCTGATGGGCGAGGGCGACGAGCGCGGCTTCACGGCGCGGCGGTGGGACCGCGAGCGGCCGGAGCTCTGCGAAGCGGGGCGCGACGGCGCGCCCGTGTGCCGGAGCGTGTCGATCCTGCTCGACGGGAAATACGAGTTCCCCGGCGCGCGCCTGGGCACGGTGACGCTGGAGGCGGCGGGCGGCGCGCCCGCCGTCACGGCCGTGCTGGTGAAGGGCAACGCGATCCACTTCCCCGAGCACATCCCGTTCCTCGACAGCACCGTCGACGTCGCCACGACCGACGAGCCGGCCGCGGGCGTGCGGCCCGCGGCCGGCGATCCCGCGGAAGCGCTGGCCGGCCACCCCGTCGCCGTCGTGGCCGACGGGGCCGGGACCCGCGCCCGGCAAATCGTCTACTACGCCAAGGACAACCGCCGGCTGGAGCTCCAGCAGGTGCAGGTCGGCGACGGCAAGGCCGTGCAGGTGACGGTGGGCCACTGGCACACCGCCAAGGCGAACCTGTGCCAGACGCGGGTGACCGGGACGGCGGCCCAGACCTGCTTCAAGATGGAAGCCGCGGCGGCCGGCATGCGGCTCGTCCCGGCCGGCCGGGCCGGCGACGCGCAGACGCTGACGCCGCTGCCCGAGACCGGCGCCCGCGAGATCGCCCAGGACTGACCCGTCGGCGGCGTCCGGTCCCGACCCGGACGGGCCCGCGCGGCGCGGTCCGGCAGCGGCCGGCATCAGCGGCCGGGTCCGGCGCCCCGCCCGCCGCCGGCGCTTCCGCCAGGACCACCGCCACCAGGGCCATTGCCGCCAGCGCCACCGCCGCCAGGACCGCCCCCGACGCCGCCGGGACCGCCCATGCCGGGTCCCCCGCCGTGCGGCCCCGCGGGCGCGCCGCCGGGACGGCCGCCGTCGGGCGGCCCCGCCCCCTTGAGGCCCGGTCCTCCGGGCGCTCCAGGGTTGGCCGGCTCCCCCCGGCCGGGACCGAGGCCGCCCGCGCCGCCGCCGCGGCCTTCCCGCTCCACCCGCAGCGACCGGGCATCGAGGCGCCCCGCGCCGTCCGGCCGGGCCAGCAGCACGGCGCGCACCGGGCCGCCGTCGCCGACGTCGGCCAAGGCTTCGGCGCCGGCAGACACGTCCAGGCCGGAGCCGAGCCGCAGCCCGTCCGGGGCGCGCGCCACGTAGGCTTCGACCGACAGGCGGTCGGCCGTGGCGAAGGGCACCCGCGGCTCGACCGTCACGGCCGACGCGTGGAACACGCCGCCCCGCCTCGCCCCGACGAGCGACACCCGGCGCCCGCGCAGCGCCGGCGACAGGTCCGCGACCGCGAGGCCGCCGACCGCGAGGCCGCCGTCGGCACCGTCCTCCACCGGCCCATGCAACTGTTCCGCCCCGGCGGGACGGCGCTCGACGAGGCTCGCCACCACGGTCCCGTCGAGCCGGCGCAGCCCGCTGACGGCGAGGTGGTCGCCGGCCCGGCGGGCCGGCACCGCCACGCCGTCGGGAAGCGCGACGCGCTGCCCCAGCACCACGATGGTGCCTTCGCCGACGGCATCGACCGGGCCGACGACCTCGCTCCGCGCCACGATGGCCCGCGTGGCCAGCACGCCGCCGCGACGCCTCGCCAGCACCTGGACCACGTGGCCGAGCTTCAGGTCCCGCACCGTGGCCGGCCTGCCGTCGATCGTCACCGGGACGCCGGGCGGAAAGGTCACGCGGAGGTCGTTGACCACGATGGAGCCGAAGCGCCTGATCGTGCCGATCACCCCGGTGCCGCCGATGCCGCGGTCCTGGCCCAGCGTTTCCGCGGGGTCCGCCGCGGTCGCGCCGGTGCCGCCGAGGCCGCGGTCGGCCCCTGCGTTCGGGTCCCGCGCGAGCGCGCGGCCGCCCCACAGCGCCGCGCCCTGCAGCAGCAGCGCCGCGAAGCCGCGGCGGGACAGGGCCAGGACGCGGCCTCCGCTCAAGCGTCGCCTCCCGGGCGCCCGGCGGACGGCGGCTCGGCGGCGGAAACCTCCTCGGTGAAGACGTAGACGCCGAAGTTCCACCGCCACCGTCCCCCGGCATCGCCCTCGCAGCCGTCGTGGGCCTGCCGGTTCGACGCGGTCAGCGCCTCCATGGCGAGGTCGCGCGAGCGCCGCTCGAGGTCGGCCGCCAGTTCCGCCGACAGCCCGTCGTAATGGACCGCGCGTTCGAGGAAGCGGGGCGACTCGGCGGAAATGTTGGCGACCGCCGAGGCGACGTGGTCGTGGAGGTTCCGGCCGAAATAATACAGCTGCTGCTCGTCGCCGCCCTGGGGCACGAAGGCCCTGTCGAGCAGGGTGACGACGTCCGCCTCGTCCAGCGTCGCCAGGCGCTTGTCGATCCACTCGTCGAGCACGGCGCGCGGGCGAAGGTCGCGCGTGATGGACTCCACCAGCGCTTCGAACGAGGGCTGGCCGGCCGGCGCCACGCGCGGCAGCGGCAGGGGATGCCCCTCCGCATCGGTGGTGCGGCGGTCGGCGAGCCAGCGCGCCAGGATGCGGCTCGTGCGCGACAGCGACGCCGGCACCGCGCTGACGGGGGCACCGGCGCCCCGCAGGCGCCGGACCTCTTTGCGGTGGATGCCGGTCAACAGGCTGACGCGGCTGTCCGTCTGCTCCTTGCCGGGCAGGACGAAGTCATATTCCGCCACGTTGACGTAGAGCTCGCGCAGCACGTCGCACAGGGCCGGGAAGGTGATGCCGCGCCGCACGAGCAGGCGCACCAGGGGGCGGAGCACGCGGACGAGCGCGGCCTGCAGCTTGGTGGTGTCCAGCGGGACGTCGACGGGGGATTGTGGCACGGGCGAGAGCATAGAGCGCGGTCCGGACCGGTTCAATGCCGGACGGCGCACATGTGGGATTTTTTCCCACTCGGCTTGACGTGGGAAAAATTCCCACGAAAATGGAGCGACACACGGAACCCGCCCATGCCCGCTCACTACGCCTTCCTCGATCCGACCGCCGACGGGAGCTTCGGCTTCGCGACTGCAGCCCCTTCGGTCGCGGCATCGCAACGCGCGAGCCTCGGCCGGGGCCTCGCCCTCGTGCTGCTGCTGGCCGCGTCGTCGCTGGCTTCCGTCTACCTCCCCCTCGCGATGCACGGGGCGGACTGGGTGGAGGACTCGGCACCCGGCCCGCTCGTGGCCAACCGCTGACCGGAGGGGACGAGCATGCGCTATGAATGCGTGTCGGCCGACTCGGCCGCGGTGCGGGTGCGGGACCCCGAAGCCGGCACGGGCTGGCGGTTCGGGCTGATCGAGCGCGACGGCCGCCGCGACCTCGCGTCGGAGGGGTTCCAGGAGGATGCGGCGGGCGGGCGCCCGGCGACCTTCATCGCGGTCGCCGGCGCCTACGTGTTCGCCCTGCGCGAAGCGCGGGTCCGCGGGCTGATCGACCGGTGACGGTTTCGCCATAATCGCGCGTGGCGCCAAACATTCCCGCCCGGGTCGCGTTGACGCATCGCCGGGGACGGGGCTCAGGGGAGCCGGCCAGCACCTCGCGCGGAGCAGTCCCGCATGTCGATCATCTATTACATCATCATCGGCTTCCTCGCCGGCGTGATCGCCAAGTTCCTGATGCCGGGGCCCAACGAGCCCGGCGGCTTCATCCTGACGACGGTGCTCGGGATCATCGGTGCCGTGGTGGCGACCTATCTCGGACAGGCGATCGGCTGGTACGGGCCGAACCAGGGCGCGGGCTTCGTCGGCGCGATCGTGGGCGCCATCATCGTGCTCTTCGTCTACGGCTTCTTCGCGCGCCGCTCCTCGACGCTGTGAAGGTTCGGGGCGGGGGACGCGGGTCCCCCGCCCAGGCCGTTCAGCGGCGCCCGTCCACCAGGGCGGCCTTGGCGGGGCAGTAGCCGGTGGTGCCGCGATAGGCGAGCGCCGCGCCGCCCAAGAGGGCGAGCAGGCTCAGCACCTTGTTGGGGCGCGGCTTGGCGGCCGCGGCGGCCAGGAACAGGCCGATGCCGGTGGAGATGGCACGCTCCTTCAAGGAAAGGTCGCCGGCGGGATTGCGGGTCATGCGATGGCTCCTCGGTCTCGCCCGGTGCGGGCGGGTGTCGCTGGGCGTAACCGGCGGGAACGGGGCCGGTTCCCGCGGCGAGGGGCCTTGCGGGGTCGCGCGTTCTGCGCCACTCCCCGGCGGTCGCCGAACCACGCACGGATCGCCTGTTGAACCTCACCTGGATCACGCCCCTGCTGGCCGTCGGGGGCCGGCTGTCCGAGGCCGAAACGGCGATGCTCGCCGCGGTCGAGGGCGTGGGCGCCGTCGTCGACCTGCGCAGCGAAGCGGTCGACGAGCGCGCCGTGCTGGCCGCGCAGGGGATCGCCTTCCTCCACCTGCCGACCGACGACCACGCCGCCATCACGCCCGCGATGCTCGACGAGGGCGTGGCCTTCGCCGAAGCGCAGCGCGGGGCCGGGCGACGGGTGCTGATCCACTGCGAGCACGGCATCGGCCGCTCCGCCACGCTGGCCCTGGCGGCCCTGGTGGCCGCCGGCATGGCGCCGCTGGACGCGCTGAACCTCGCCAAGGACCGGCGCGACCGCGTGTCGCCGAGCCCCGCGCAATACGGATGCTGGCGCGACTGGCTCGTGGAACGCCGGGCCGGGACGGGGGCCGGCTGGGACGTGCCGGACTTCGACCGCTTCGCCGCCATCGCCTACCGCCACCTCGCCCCGGCTGACCGGTGATCTTCTACGGCAAGGCGTCCCGCCGCGCGTCCGTCGCGGCGGCGCTCGGGGAGATCGCGGGCTGGATCGGCGAAGCCGTGACGGCCCCGCTGCCGATCGAGCGCCACGCCGCCTGGGTGTCGGCCCTGGTCGAGGCCGGCGGGCTGGCGCAGGGGCTGGCCGACGCCGAGGAGGAAGCCGAAGGCGCGTCGCCATCCGGGTCCGCCCTCGCCATGGCGCTCTGCGCCGCCGTCGCGGCCGTGATGGGACGCTCATGGGACTCCGCCTTCGCGGTCCTCCCCGACGCCGTCCCCGCCGCGGTCGCCGATGCCCTGGCGGCGCTCCGAAACGCGCCCGGCTGTCCCGAGGCGGTGGAGATCCGGCGCACCGAGGGCTTCGCCCATTACGCCGTCTACCCCGAAGCCCATTGGCAAGCCGCCGCCGCCCTCGCCGCGCCCCGGCCGACGCGCGTGCTCGGCCTGCGCTCGATCGGCACGGCGCTGTCGGCCGCCGCCGCCGCGGCGCTCAGCGCGCCCGCGCCCCGCACGGCGAGGCCGTCCGGCCATCCCTTCGACCGCAGGGTCGCGCTGGCGCTGGCGCTCGACATTGCGGAGCGGGACGCCGTCTGGGCGATCGTCGACGAGGGTCCCGGCCTGTCGGGCTCGTCGATGGGCGCGGCCGCGGACGCGCTCGGCGCCGCCGGCGTGCGGGCGGACCGCATCCTGCTGCTGCCGGGCCATGCCGGCCCGCCCGGCCCCCGGGCGAGCGACGCGCACCGCCGGCTCTGGGCGACGGCCCGCTCCGCCGTGGTGCCCTTCGAGGACCTCGCCCACGACGGGGCGCGAGGCGTCGGCGCCTGGGTGGAGGATCTCGCCGGGGCCCCATTGGCGCCCCCCGAGGACATCGCCGGCGGCGGCTGGCGCCGACACGCCTTCGCCGACGAGGCCGCCTGGCCCGCGGTCGACCGGCAGAACGAGCGGCGCAAATACCTCGTCCGGGGCCGCCGCGGCTCCGTCGTGATGCGGTTTGCCGGGCTCGCCGGCTTCGGCCGGGAAAAGCTGCGGCGCGCGACGATGCTGGCCGAAGCCGGCTACGGCATAGCCCCCCTCGGCCTCAGGCACGGCTTCCTCGTCGAGCCCTGGCGGGACGACCTGCGCCCGGCGTCGCCCGGCGGCGCCGGCCGCACCGCCGTGCTGTCCCGCCTGGCCGGCTACCTCGCGTTCCGGGCTCGCGCCTTTCCGGCCGCACCGGACGACGGCGCGTCGCTCGACGCCCTCCTCGCCATGGCGCGCGTCAACGCCGGCGAAGCGCTGGGCGAGGACGCTGCGGCGCGCGCCGGCGACTGGGCCGGCCGCATCCCCGCCCTGGCCCGCATCGCGCGGCGCGTCGGCGTGGACGGGCGGCTCGCGCCGCACGAATGGCTGCACGACGGCGCGGCCGTCCTGCTCAAGACGGATGCGCTCGACCATTGTTGCGGCCACGACCTCGTCGGCTGCCAGGACGTGGCCTGGGACGTGGCGGGCGCGGCGGTCGAATGGGACCTGACCCACGCCGAAGCGGAAGCGCTGCGCGCGGCCGTGGCGCGCGACGGGGCGCGCTGCGACCCCGAACTCGTCGCCTTCTTCCGCCTGGCCTACCCGGCCTTCAGGGTCGGCACGCTCACGATGGCGCTGGAGCGCGAAGGCGGCGCCGAAGCCGCGCGCCTGGAGGCCGCGCTCCGCCCCCAGGTCGCGGCGCTGCGCCGCGCGCTGGCCTGACGTCCCGCCCTCGCCCACCGCTCGGGCGAAGCCGCAGAACTTTCCCCATCCCGGGGCGTTTGCCCGTTTCTTGCATCTCGACGCCCGCACGAAAGCCCCCACGGGGAGAAGCCGCCATGAAGATCCGCTGTGGATACGACCTGTCCTACTACTGCCCGCAGGCGGTGCCGATGCAGTTCCTGCTCAGTGTTCACCCGTCGCGCGAGCGCGACCTCGTCACCCCGCAGGTGATGCGCACCGACCCCCACCTGCCGACCCGCATCGTGCTGGACCATTTCGGCAACCGGCTCACCCGCATGATGGTGCCGCCGGGCGAGATCAGGCTGTCGGCGGATTTCGTCGTCGAGGACAGCGGGCTGCCCGACGAGGTGAACTGGGATGCCCAGGAGGTGCCGATCGACCGCCTCCCCGACGACGTGCTGATCTTTCTGATGGGGAGCCGCTACGCCGACACCGACCTGCTCAGCGACATCGCTTGGCAGATGTTCGGCGGCACCCCGCGGGGCTGGGCGCGCGTCCAGGCCATCGTGGACTACGTCCACGACCGCATCCGTTTCGACTACCAGATGGCCCGCAACACCCGCACGGCCAGCGAGGGGCACCGGGAACAGGTCGGCGTGTGCCGCGACTTCGCCCACCTCGCCGTGTCGCTGTGCCGCTGCATGAACATCCCGGCCCGCTACTGCACGGGCTACCTCGGCGACATCGGCGTACCGAAGGTGCCGGACCCGATGGACTGGAGCGCCTGGTTCGAGGTGTACCTGTCCGGCCGCTGGTACACGTTCGACGCGCGCCACAACAAGCCGCGCATCGGCCGCATCGTCATGGCGCGGGGCCGCGACGCCACCGACGTCGCCATCTCGACCGCCTTCGGCTCCGCCATCCTGGGCCGCTTCGACGTCATCACCGACGAGCTGCCGGAGGAAACGAGCCACCGCCACAGCTATTCGGGCCAGTTCTCGTCCAGCCTGATGGACGGCGGCCAGCCGATGCCGGCGCTGTCGCGCGGCTGACGGACGGCCGACGCGTGCCGCCGTGCGGCACCGCCGGCGCGATGCCGCCTTTCCGGGGCGGTCGATATGGGTTAGGGCCTTCACCCTTCGGCCGTCGCGCGCGTCGCGACGGGACGGCCGGGGTTCCGCACGGGCGGGGATGCGCCGGACCACCGTCCGCGTCATCTCCCGGCCCGGGCCCCGACGGACGGCGTCCGCCCGGGGCCGGAGCATCGGGGCGGACGTTTGCACGGAAAGCGGATGACGGTTCTCTCGGTTCGCCACATCACGAAGTACGAGTACAAGGCGCCGGTGCGCTTCGGCGAACATCGCATGATGTTCCGCCCGCGGGACAGCTACGACCAGCGCCTGATCTCGTCCGACATGATCATCTCGCCGGAGCCCAAGCGCGTGCGCTGGTTCCACGACGTGTTCGGCAATTGCGTGGCGGTGGCGACCTTCGGGGCCGAAGCCAAGGAGCTCGTCTTCGACACCCGCATCGTGCTCGACCATACGCCGTCGAACGCCCCCGACTTCATGATCGAGGACTATGCCAAGACATACCCCTTCACCTACGGGGCGGAGGAGCGGCCGGACATTTCGCGGCTGATCGAGCGGCAATACCTCGACCCCGAGCACCTGCTCGACAAATGGGTGCGCCGATTCGTGCGCTACGGGCAGCGCACCGACACGGGCGAGCTGCTGATGACGCTCACCTATGCCATCAAGGAAAGCTTCACCTACTCGAAGCGCTTCGAGCGCGGCACGCAGGACCCGCTGCTGACCCTGTCGTCCGGCAAGGGGACCTGCCGCGACTTCGCGGTGCTGATGATGGAAGCCGTGCGGGCGCTCGGCTTCGCGTCGCGGTTCGTGTCGGGCTACCTTTACGTGCCGCGCGAGAAGGGCGAGGAGCACAAGGGGGGCGGCAACACGCACGCCTGGTGCCAGGTGTACCTGCCGGGCGCCGGCTGGGTGGAGTTCGACCCCACCAACGGCATCGTGGGCAACCGCGACCTGATCCGCGTCGCCGTCGCCCGCGACCCGCGCCAGGCGATCCCCCTCCAGGGCAGCTATTTCGGCAACGCCGCCGACTATGTCGGCATGTCGGTGTCGGTCGACGTGCAGGAGGTCGAGGCGCCCACGGCCATCACCGGGCCGGACGCGCGGCCGGCCGAGCGGAGCCACGGCGACGAGGGGAGCGGGATGGCGGAACCCGTCGGCAACGCGTCCACCACGGAACTCGAGCAGGCCTGAGGGGCCGCCCGCCCCTGCAGTGCCCGGACCGGGTCGGGCCCGGGCCGCCTAGGCCCGTCCCACCCGCGACAGGCCGTCGCCGGCGACGCGGTTGTCGGGATCGATGGTCTTGGCGCGGTTGTAGGATTCCTGCGCCTTGGCGCGGTTGCCGAGCTTCTCGTAGTCGACGCCGAGGCCGGCCCACGCTTCCGCGTTCTTGGAATCGACGTTGAGGGCGGCGTTGTAGTCCTCGATCGCCTGGTTGTACTTGCCCTGGGCGGTGAGGCTCTGCGCGCGCGCCTGGTAGGGCGCCGCCGCGAACGGATCGCGGTCGATGGCGTTGTCGAAATCGGTGACGGCCGCGGGCTGGTCGCCGCGCTTCTGGTGGATCAGGCCGCGGGCATGGAACGCCTGTGCGCCCTGCTGCCCTTCCGAGTTCAGCTTGATCGCCTGGTCGAGGTCCGACAGCGCTCCGTCGAGGTTGCCCTGCACGCGCAGGAGGTTGCCGCGCCCGAGATAGGCGGGTGCGTGGTTCGGGTTGGCCTGGAGGGCGTGGTTGAAGTCGGCGAGGGCGAGGTCGTTGCGGCCGGACTGGCGGTAGGCGAGCGCGCGGTTGGTGTAGGCGGCGGCGTTGTTGGGGTCGATCGCCACGGCCTTGGTGAAATCGCCCACCGCCTTGTCGAAGTCGCCCTGGCGCGCATAGGCGGCGCCGCGGGTGTTGTAGGCTTCGGCGTCGCGCGGGTTGCGGGCCACGACGTCGGACAGGGACGCGATGTTGACCGACGTGTCCTTCGAGCGGGGCGTCACCTCGGCCACGCCGAGGCCCACGGTGCCGACCGAGCCGGCCGTCTCGCAGCCGGCGAGGCCGAGGCCGACCAGGACCACGAGCGGCAGGGCCGCGCGGCGCGCCGAGATCGCGCGGGGGCGGGCCGCCTCGCCGGCGGGGTCGGAACCGCGAAGTCTCATCACCTTCGTCATCGCGCGCATGTCACCTGGAAAGCCGGCCGCCCGTCGGGGGTCCCTCGCCACCACGAATGGATGTCCAATGCGGCTCAACTGCGGACGCCGACAAAGAAAACCCACACTGTTGCAGAACCGCCTCAGCGGAACCCGAGGCCGCCGGCCACGTGCCGTCGACGGGACGAGTTAGCCCGGCCGCGGTTGCTTTATGGTAAACACCGACGCTGCCGACAGGGTGGACGGCCGGCCGCTCCCGCGGGCCGGGGGATCAGCCCTTGGTGCAGGCGCAGCTCGGCGCACCGCTGCCCTCGGCGTCGATGCAGTCGGCCGTTTCGCCCTTGCGGCAGCTCGCCGTGCATTGCTGGTCGTGCAGGGCGTTGGTCGCGGTGCACACGAAGCCGGCGCCGCCGTCGAGCCGTCGCTGGAACTGCGCGCCCGGGAGGTAGCCCGAGCCGCCCTGGTCGTTCTGCCCTTCGGTGTCGGGCTGCGGCGGGGTGACGGCCTGGGCCCAGGCGGGCGGCACGGACCCCAGGCAGCAGATGGCCGCCAGGGCCAGAATGGTCGTCCGCATCGCAGCTCTCCCGTCACCGATCCCGTTCAACGAACGCCGGCCGTCGCGGTTGCGGCACCCCGGTCCGCCGTCGGCGCCGCGTCGGCAGTGCGCTCCCCCACCACGTCGCCCAGCACTTCCACCACGCGGCCGATGCGCGCCAGGGTGCCGGCGGGGGGCGCCGGCGGCGGCGGCACGGCGGGGGCCGCGCCGGACAGCGCCAAGCGGTCGAGCGTTTCCGGGACCCAGCGGCTCCAGGCCGTCCAGCCCCCCTCCCCGAGGCCGTCGGCCGCATGCGTGTCGTGCTGCAGGGCGATGAGGGCGCCGCCGAGGCGCCGCAGCGCGGCGTCGGCCGCCATGATGACCTCCAGGCGCCGGCGGTGGCCGCGGCCCGGCTCCTGCAGTGCGCGCGACAGCGAGGCTTCGAGGTTGTTGTTGGCGACGCCGGCGACGCGGCGGGCCGCCTCGACATCGGCCGGCGTCGCGTTCCCGGCCCGCGCGGCGAACACGGCGGCGGCGTAGCGGGCATGGGCGGCGAGGGCGTCGCGCAGCCCCTGCGCGGTGCGGTCGGGCTCCCAGCTCGGCCACAGCAGGCAGCAGGCCGCCACCGCCACGATGCCGCCGCCGACCGTGTAGAGCGTCCGCATCGTGGCGATCAGCCATTCCGCGTGGCCGGGCTCCGCGACGTCGAACAGGATCACGACGAGCGGCGTCAGGCACGCCACATAGGCGCCGTAGCTGACCTGCCGGACCGAGAAGCCGATCACCGACAGGGGCACCATCAGCAGCGAATCGACCAGCGCGGTCTGGGGCAGGAAGGCGAGCAGCCCGCCGATGAGCGCGCCCAGCACGGTGCCGCCGACGCGTTCCAGCGCGCGCTGCCACGTCGCGGCGAAATAGGGCTGCATGGTCAGCGCCACCGTGATGGTGAGCCAATGCGAGTAGACGCTCCACCAGGTGAGCGAGATCGCCACCGCCGCCATGGTGAGGACGGACGCCCGCACGGCGTGGCGCAGGATGGCGGAGGACCAGGACAGGTTGGCCCGGACCGGCGCGATCCAGGCGTCGAGGCGGCCCGCCCCGCCGCTGGCGGGCTCGGCCGGGAGCGTGCCGGCGTCCTCGGCCTTGAGCCGGGCCGCGATGCGGAGGCGATCGGCCACGACGGAAGCGATGTCGGCGAGGGCCGGATGGCCGGCGGCGGCCCGCTTCAGCCGTTCGAGGGCCGGCTCGTGCCCGCGGGCGCGCGGTGTGCCGGGCCGCCCGGCGAGGTCGAGCATGGGACGCAGGCGCCGCAGCATCTGCCCGGCCGCCCGCGGCAGCGCTTCGCCTTCGGCGTATTCGAGCATGTCCGAGAGCGCGATGAGGGCGCCGAAGATGCGGTCCTGGTCCTCGACGGCCAGCATGTTGCGCGCCACCACGGTGCCGGCGAGACCCGACGGGCGCGCGGCGGCGAGCAGCGCCGCGCGGGTCTCCTCCAAGGCGTCGCGCAGGGCGCGGCGATGGGCGCGGGCATGCGCCTCGAACTCGGCCAGGCCGCCGCCCTGGGCGCGCAGCACGTCGCCGAGGTCGCGCGCGAAGAGGGCGAGGAGGCGCCAGTTGGCCGACACCATGCGGGTGCCGATGCGCTCCGGGTGGATGCGCCAGATCCCGACGGTGAGCAGCACCGCCCAGGCCCCGCCGACCAGGAAGGCGACGAAGAGCACCGCCGCCTCGGCGGGTGGGATGGCGCGGTCGACGGCCAGCGCCAGCACGACGGTCAGCACGTTGCCCACCGCCATGGCCCGGACGCCCCACACGCGCGCCATGGCGTTGCAGAAGACGACCACGCCCGTGACGGGCAGCAGCAGCGGCAGGCCGAAGCCGTGCAGCAGGCCGAGCCCGCTCCACAGCACCGCCGCCGCCCCGGTGAAGAAGAGGAGGGACGGCACGCGATCGCGCAGCGCGCCCCCGACGTCGCAGAAGCAGGCGAGGTTGGCCGCGAAGGCGATGAAGAGCAGGGCCGGCGACTGCACCCAGATGTTCAGCACCAGCACGGCGCCGGACGCCACCGCGGCGCGCAGACCTTCGGCGATGCTGATGCCGGACAGGTCGAGCGCGACGGGAAGCTTCCGGAGGTCGGCGCCGGGCGCCCGGAGCGTGCCCCGGCGGGACGGGTGCGACGAGGCCGGGCGGCGGAGGTGAAGAGGTGACACGCGGCCTCGCGGGCTTGTCGATCAGGGCGGCGGTGCGAACCCCGTGCCAACCGGCTCCCGCACGAGGGCCAGCGCACCGGCCCCGCAAGCGGCGCCGAGGTAGAGCCCCGCCACCATGTCGCCGACGAAATGATAATCGGCCCCGAAGAGCCCCGCCACCGCCACGACGACAGGCAAGGCCAGGATGGGGCGCCACCGCGGCAGCCGGGCCCACAGCACCGCGACCGGCGCGGTGACGAGCGTGGTATGGCCGGACGGGAACGAGGACCAGCCGCGGCCACCGTGGAACGGAAAGAAGCCATAGGCCCCGTCGCCGATCAGGGACGGGTTGGCCTCCACCCAGGTTTCGGGCCACAGGCGCCCGAAAGCGAACTTGAGCTCGTCCTTCAGGACGATGGCGATCAGCGTCGCGACGCAGCAGGCGATCAGCGTTTGCGCCGCGGCGCCCGGACGCCAACCGAGGAGGGCGGCGAACCCCGCGACCCCGAGGCCGCAGGCGGCCAGGGGCGGGATGGGATCGACCACATGGGTCATGGCGTCGAAGAGCCGGCGATGTCCGGCCAGGTCGGCATGGGCGAGAAGCGCCATCGGCTGATCGACGACGGCGACGCAGAACATGACGGCCACCGGACAGGACAGAACGGCGAGGAACGCCCCGGCCCCACTCCTCATCGACCGGATCCTCCGCGCAGACCGCGCCGCGGACGGGCCCGCCTGGGATGGCCCCGGGCGGGCCGTCACATCAGAACGCGCCGTCGTCGATGCCGATGGACCGGATGCCGCCGTTGGCGAAACCGGCCTCGATCGGCGCCTGCCGCTTCATCGGGGCGGCGAAGTCCGCCTTGGCCTGCGCGAAGGACGCCGTGGTGGCGCCGCCCTCGGACATCACGCGGCGCGATTCCGCGCGGTCCAGCGCGCCGTTGGTGACGCCGCTCGGGCGGGACACGACGCCCCCGTTGAGCGAGGCGACACGGTCCGTGACGCTGGGATAGCGGGGCTCGATGTCGCCGTAATAGGGGCGCGACAGGCTTCCGGATGCGAAGTCGCCGTCGATCTTGGCATCCGGGCCGGGGCCCTGGTGGAAGCCCCCCACCGCATCGAAGTGCGGGCCGCCGAATCCGCCGCGGGCCGCACCGTAGCCGGCGATCTGGCCGAGCCCCGCGTTGCCGCGCGTGATGGGGTTTCCGGCCTGGTCGCCGTAGAACGTCTCGCCGCCCGTGCGGAACGGGCCGAAGTAATACAACCGCGGGTCGTTCCAGCTGTGCTGGCGCACGAGGTAATCGTCGCCGTAGAACCCATCGCCGACCACGTCGACGGGGCCGCGGGCCGCACGACGGCGGATGGTCAGCGGACGCTCGGCAGCGGCCGTCCGCACCGCGCGGGGTCGTGCCGCGACGCGACCGCGGCCGGCCTGCGCTCCGGCGACGGGGCGCCGCACGACGCCTTCCGCGTGAGCCTTGTCGACGACCATGAACCCGGCCACCATGGCGATGGCGCCCGCCGCGATCAGCGCGACGGCGCCCGCCCCATTGTTGTCAGCCATGCCGGCCACTCCATCCCGCGTCAGTGCGCGCGCGAACCGCGCCGCCTGAGCCGATCCCTGTTGGGTCGACAACGCGAGCGGCGCCGGATGGATGCCAGGATCGCGGCGAATGGTTGACGCGCGTCGGGCGCATGTGACGTTTTCGACACGGCCGCCGGGGCGCCGTCGCCCCGGCGGCGAACCCCGCCTCAGTTTTGGCGGGCGATCATCATGTTCTTGATGTTGGAGATCGCCTTGGCGGGGTTGAGGCCCTTGGGGCACGCCTTGGCGCAGTTCATGATCGAGTGGCAGCGATACAGGCGGAACGGGTCCTGCAGATTGTCGAGCCGCTCGCCGGTCGCCTCGTCCCGGCTGTCGATCAGCCAGCGATAGGCCTGGAGCAGCGCCGCGGGGCCGAGGTAGCGGTCACCGTTCCACCAGTAGCTCGGGCAGGACGTCGAGCAGCAGGCGCACAGGATGCATTCGTAGAGGCCGTCGAGCGCGTGGCGCGACTGCGGGGACTGCTTCCACTCCTTCTCGGGGGTGGGGCTGTCGGTCTTGAGCCAGGGCTCGATGAGGGCGTGCTGGGCGTAGAAGCGGGTGAGGTCGGGGACGAGGTCCTTCACCACCTCCATGTGGGGCAGCGGATACAGCTTCACGGCGCCGCGGACGTCGTCCATGCCCTTGGTGCAGGCGAGCGTGTTCACCCCGTCGATGTTCATCGCGCAGGACCCGCAGATGCCTTCGCGGCAGGACCGCCGGAACGACAGCGTGGGGTCGACCTTCGACTTGATCCAGATGATGCCGTCGAGCACCATCGGGCCGCAATCTTCGCGGTCGATGAAATAGGTGTCGATGCGCGGGTTGTCGCCCGTGTCGGGATCCCAGCGGTAGATGCGGAATTCCTTCAGCGCCTTGGCGTTGGCGGGTTTCGGCCAGGTCTTGCCCGCCGTGATCTTTGAATTGCGGGGGAGGGTGAGTTCAACCATGGTCCGATCCGGCCGGTGATGCGATAAGCTGGAATTCTTCCAAAGATAGGCGCTGGGCGGCTCGCCTCCAAGTCGATTCGAAGGGTCAGCGCTTCGGCCGCACCGTCGCCCAGCCCGAAACGGGCGCGCTCAGCGCAGCTTCTTGCCCTTCATGCGCTCCAGCACGCGCACGGGGGCGTGCTCGGGGTGCGCCATGCCGTCGACCTCGAGCGTGAAGGTCTGCTCCAGCGCGTGCTGGCCCGACATGGCGGCATGGGACACTTGGTCGGTGAACACCATCCAGGTCGAGCCGGGGGCGAATTCGACCGTCCGGTGCGGCACCGTGCGCTGGTATTCGTCGTCGAGCTTCATGCGATCGTGCAGCTGCAGCATGTAGTGATCGGCGGCCGAACGCTGCGACTTGGTGATGCCGACGAGCTTCATGAGCTTGGCGCTGCCCGGGATCGGCGCCGCGATCTTCGGCAGGAACCGCTCCGCCACCGTCTCGAAGGGCTCGCCGACGCGCCACACGCGGGGCTTCGCGCCCGGATGGACGTTGGTGAAGACGCGCATGATGCGCTGCCCGTGGCTCGGCCGCGACGGAAAGGCGTCGACGTGGAGCAGCGTGTCGTCGTGCCGCTTCGACTGGTCGCGGCCCTGGGCCTCGACGGGGCGGAACGACGTGTTGCCGATCTTCAGCGCGGCGCCGTAGGTCGGGATCAGCGCATCGAGCAGCCGACGCGTGTAGTCCGCGTAGCGCGCCATCATGGACTTCACTGCTGCGGCGTCGACGCCTTCGGCATAGCCCCACACGCGCCCGGTGTCGGGGTCGTATTTGACGGTCTTGGTGCCCTGCTTGACGCTCGACGGGTCGAGCAGCGCCGCTTCGGCGGGCGACAGCGCGAAGGGCAGGTTCGGCAGCAGCACGACATCGCCGCGCTCGAGGCCGTCGACGGCGTCGCGCTTCATCGCGGCATCGGGCGTGCCGTGCCAATCGTCGAGGGCGACCGGCACGCAGACGCTCGTGGCGCGCATCGCGGGAGCGGCAGCCGCATTCGACATGGGGAGATCTTCCATCATCACGGACGTTTGCGGCTCTTCTTGCGATCCGGACCGGGCCTGAGGAGGTCGTCGTCCTCGATGCCCGGCATCCGGATGTGCTTCAGGGGAGGCGTGACCCGATCGTGGGATTCCGCGAGATCGCGGAGGAGCCCGTCGCGTTCCACGGCGGCGACATCGCCGCGCGCGAAACGAACCGAACCCTGCTCGTCCTCGAACCGATCCTCCTCGAAGGGACGCCCGACATCGCTGTAGGCGTCCCCCCAAGACCGGTGCGGACGAGGCCGCTCCAGCAGGCCGGCATCGGGGTCGAAGGTGGCGCCATGCGCGCGCGACCCCCGATGTCGACGATCATGGCCCACGGCGGCCGAGGGAGCCACCCCTCCTTCTTCTCCGGCTCAGTACACGCGGGCCTTGGGCTCGATGTACTGCACGTCGTTGCTCATCGTGTAGGTGTGGACCGGACGATAATCGACCGACACCTTCTGGGCGCCCTCGTCGAGCCAGGCGAGCGTGTGCTTCATCCAGGTCTTGTCGTCGCGGTTGGGGAAGTCCTCGCGGGCGTGGGCGCCGCGCGACTCTTCCCGGTTGGCGGCGCATTCCATGGTCACCACGGCTTGGCCGATGAGGTTGTCGAACTCCATCGTTTCCACGAGGTCGGAGTTCCAGATCAGCGAGCGATCCGTGGTGCGGATGTCACTGGCCCCGCGCCACACGTCGTTGATGAGCTTCACGCCCTCCTCCAGCACTTCGCCGGTGCGGAACACGGCGCAGTTGTTCTGCATGGTGCGCTGCATCTGCCCGCGCAGCTCCGCGGTCGGCGTGCCGCCGGACGCGTAGCGGAAGCGGTCGAGGCGGCCGAGCGCGAAGTCCGCCGAGTCCTTGGGCAGCTCGCGCTGCTTCTCGCCCGGCGTGACAATCTCGGCGGCGCGCAGGCCGGCGGCGCGGCCGAAGACCACGAGGTCGATCAGCGAGTTCGAACCCAGGCGGTTGGCGCCGTGCACCGACACGCAGGCGGCTTCGCCCAGCGCCATCAGGCCGGGGACCACGCTGTCCGGGTCGCCGCCGACCTTGGTCAGCACCTCGCCGTGGTAGTTCGTCGGGATGCCGCCCATGTTGTAGTGGACGGTCGGAAGCACCGGGATCGGCTCCTTGGTGACGTCCACGCCAGCGAAGATCTTGGCCGATTCCGAGATGCCCGGCAGGCGGTCCGCCAGGATCGCCGGATCGAGGTGCTCGAGGTGCAGGTGGATGTGGTCCTTGTCCCTGCCGACGCCGCGGCCGTCGCGGATCTCCATCGTCATGGCGCGGCTGACCACGTCGCGCGACGCGAGGTCCTTCGCGGACGGCGCGTAGCGCTCCATGAAGCGCTCGCCTTCGGAGTTGGTGAGGTAGCCGCCTTCCCCGCGCGATCCTTCGGTGATGAGGCAGCCGGCCCCATAGATGCCCGTCGGGTGGAACTGCACGAATTCCATGTCCTGCAGGGGCAGGCCGGCGCGCAGCACCATGGCGTTGCCGTCGCCCGTGCAGGTGTGGGCGGAGGTGGCGGAGAAGTAGGCGCGGCCGTAGCCGCCCGTCGCCAGGATGGTCAGGTTAGAGCGGAAGCGGTGGATCGAGCCGTCGTCGAGCTTCAAGGCCATGATGCCGCGGCAGCGCCCTTCCTCCATGATGAGGTCGATGGCGAAATACTCGATGAAGAACTCGGTCTTGTTGCGCAGCGCCTGGCCGTAGAGCGTGTGCAGGATGGCGTGGCCGGTGCGGTCGGCGGCCGCGCAGGTGCGCTGGGCGGTGCCCTTGCCGTAGTCGGTCGTCATGCCGCCGAAGGGGCGCTGGTAGATCTTGCCCTCCTCGGTGCGGGAGAAGGGCACGCCCCAATGCTCGAGCTCGTAGACGGCGTCCGGGGCGTTACGGCACAGGTATTCGATGGAATCCTGGTCGCCCAGCCAGTCCGACCCCTTCACGGTGTCGTACATGTGCCAGCGCCAATCGTCCGGGCCCATGTTGCCGAGCGAGGCCGAGATGCCGCCCTGGGCCGCCACGGTGTGGGATCGCGTCGGGAACACCTTGGTGATGCAGGCGGTGCGCAGGCCCGCCTGGGCGCAGCCCACGGCGGCGCGCAGGCCGGCCCCGCCGGCACCCACCACGAGGACGTCGAAGGAATGGTCGGTGATCGGATAGGCCGGCCCGGCCTTGCCGTTGACCCCCTGCTTGTAGGCCGCCCCGTTCGCCGCGCTGCCGTTCGACCCGTCGCCTGCCTTGGCCATCACACCGTCTCCGAAGCCGGCCCGCCGCTCAGCGGCAGGCCCGGCGCTCAATCATCACAGAAAGCTCAGCCGCATCACCGCGTAGACGCACGCGATGCCGACGACGAAACAGAAGAAGAGGCTAGCGGCCAGCGACCAATCCTTGGCGTGCTCACCGTGGACGTAGTCCTCGATGATGGTCCGCATCCCCAATTGCATATGGTAGACGCTGGCCAGGATGAACAGGAGCAGGAAGATCGCGGGCAGCGGCTGCGACAGGGTGTGCAGGGCGACGTCGTAGGGCTTGCCGACCAGCGACAGGACGAGCCACACGAAACCGATCGTGAGCGGCACCAGGGCCAGCGAGGTCAGGCGCATGTGGGCCGACCCGGTGGTGCCGGACCGGGCGGAGCCGAGGTAGCGGACGCGCCGCAGGTCGGTCCGCATCTGATTGGGTTGCATGCTCATGGGCGGGATCCTCAGCGCACCAGGAAGGCCAGGACCCACACCAGCACGGTGAGGGCGATGCCGCCGACGAGCGTGGCCTGGGCCAGGTATTCGCGCTCGGGATGGTCCATCCCGTAGCCGGCATCCCAGATGAAGTGGCGCACGCCGCCGAGCAGGTGGTGGAACATGGCCCAGGTGAAGCCGAAGAGGACGATCAGCCCGATCCAGGACGACATGAAGCCCGCGGCGATCGCGAAGGCGTGCGGGCCGGACGCGGCGGCGACGAGGTACCAGGCGAGCAGCAGGGTGCCGGCATAGAGGGCGACGCCGGTGATGCGATGCGCGATCGACATCATCATCGTCAGCATCGGCCGATACACGGACAGGTGCGGCGACAGCGGCCTCGGGTGGAGCGTCACTCCCGGACGCGATTGCGCATCGGCCATCGTCGGTTCATCCCCTGGTCTTGCCCGCAGGCCCGGTCCGGCGCGGGCGCCCGCGCCGATGGCGTCTCGGGGGAGCGAGCCGGACCGCGGGAGCGAGGCGCTCGTCGTCGTGGAAGCCTTGGCCGACCCCGATACAGCGATCGTTGCGGCGCTGCAACAATGAACGTCGGCGTCCCTTCAACGCAGCCGCGAGGCCCGTTCCGGCGCCCGTTCCCGCACTTTCGGCTGGCGTGCCGCGCCGTTTGCCGCTACGGAGACCGCCAACGGCTGCCCGTCTGACGCGGAGCGGCCCGTCCCCCATTGAGTCGGGGACGTCCAGACACTAACGGAGAGCGATATGGCCGTTCCGAAACGGAAAACATCGCCGATGAAGCGGGGCTTCCGCCGGTCGGCCGACGCGTTGGCGCAACCCACCTACGTGGAAGACAAGGACTCGGGCGAGCTGCGCCGCCCCCACCACGTCGACCTGAAGAGCGGCATGTACCGCGGCCGCATGGTGATGAAGCCCAAGGTCGTCGCCGAAGCCGAGTGACACTCGGTCCCTTCGGGGACCGACCGTCCGGTTCGTTGAAGCCCCCTGCCCTTCCGGGCGGGGGGCTTTTTTATTGGCCTCCGCCCTGCCCCGGCGCGCGCCGCGGACGGACGCCGTCGCCCGGATGCGCGCTCAGGCCCGGGGTGTCGCGCCAGCGGCCCCCGCGCGGGGCGTGAAAGATCTCCGTCCGCATCGCTGAGCGATCGAGCGATGGGCCCTGCGCCGCAGCGGGTCGGCGGCGAGCAGGAGCGGCGCGGGCGGCACCCCGGGCGCGGGCAAGACCCCCGAACGCGAAAAGGGCGCCGCAGCTTTCGCCGCGACGCCCTTTCCGGACCGGCCGAAGCCGGAAACGACTAGAACTTGTAGTTCAGGCCGATGCGGGCGATGTTGCCCTCGTTCTTCACCTTCAGGCCGGGCTGCAGGTTGACGGTGTTGACCGAGCTGTCGTTCAGGTTCGAGCTGTCGAGCTCGTAACGCAGGTATTCGGCCTTCAGCGTCACGGCGCTGGAGTGGAAGAAGTTCAGGAACGAGCCGGTGGGCAGGGCGTATTCGATGCCGCCACCGTAGGTGTAACCGGTGGTGAAGCCGCTCTGGCGCTGGATGTCCGTCGAACCGTTGTAGACCGAAACGACGCGGCTGTTGACGTCGCCGTAGGCGAAACCACCCGTGCCGTAGATCAGGAAGGTGTTGAAGGCGTAACCGAGGCGACCGCGGGCGGTGCCGAGGAAGTCGAGGCCCGAACGGAACGAAGCGGTGCCGCCGTTGGTGATGGTGTTGATGGACTTGTCGGTGTCCATGTACATGGCGTCGGCTTCGAAGCCGATCACGATGCCGGAGCCCGGGCCGCCGAAGCCGCCGCCGAAGCCCTGGAGCTCGTAGTTATAGCCGATCTGGCCACCGGCCGAGAAGCCGCTGTCGCTGAAGCGGGTGTTGCCGATCCCGTCGGAACGGTTCGCCGTGGTGGTGAACTCCTGCTTGTTGTCGAAAGCGGCGCCGGCGTTGATGCCGAAGTAAGCGCCCGTCCAGGTGAAGACCGGCAGCGGGGCGACATACGGGGCCGGGGCCACGCGGGCCGGAAGATCGGCGGCGTGGGCAGCGCCGGCGGCGGCGACCAGCATGGCGGCAGCGGTGACGATTTTCTTGGAAGCGAACATTGAGATTTTTCTCCAGAGCGATCTCTGGAGTGACCCTAGGTCGGACGGGCCGGGCGGCGCAATCGCGAATCCGAAGGTCAGGACCGCTTCCGATCGGCTGTTGCGGCAACAGCACAGCTTTGTGGCAGAGGCGGATGAACTTGCCACATTTCACCGGAGAATCGCCACCGGTCGATGCAGAATGGCTTAATGGGCCCTTAAATCAAAGCTCGAACGGACCAGAGGAGGCCGGAACTTTCATTATGGTTAAGAGTTTTTGGCTCTCCATTTAAGTAATTGCTCACGAGGTCGTGCTGCCGTTCAGGCCGGCACGGCGATTGGCTGGCCTCGCAGCGTGAGGCGGATGGCA
>NZ_QYBB01000023.1 GCF_004137685.1 Lichenibacterium minor
TGACCAGCAAGATCGACTCGCGCACCATCCTGGGCGAGCAGGGCGCCGAGCAGCTGCTCGGCCAGGGCGACATGCTCTACATGGCGGGCGGCGGGCGCATCTCCCGCGTGCACGGCCCCTTCGTGTCCGACGCCGAGGTCGAGGGCGTCGTGGCCCACCTGAAGGCGCAGGGCCGGCCCGACTACCTCGGCGCCGTGACGGAGGACGTCGACGGCGACG
The DNA here is from genome assembly GCF_004137685.1 of Lichenibacterium minor. Classification (GTDB taxonomy): domain Bacteria; phylum Pseudomonadota; class Alphaproteobacteria; order Rhizobiales; family Beijerinckiaceae; genus Lichenihabitans; species Lichenihabitans minor. The sequence goes on from NZ_QYBB01000023.1 coordinate 220, forward strand.
CGGCGGCGGACGGCGACGGACCCGCGCCGGGCTCGCTCGACGCGGAGGAAGGCGGCGACCTTTACGACCGCGCCGTCGCGATCGTGGTGCGCGACAAGAAGTGCTCGACCTCCTACATCCAGCGCCGGCTGTCCGTCGGCTACAACAAGGCCGCGTCCCTGGTGGAACGCATGGAGCGCGAGGGCGTCGTGGCGGCGCCGAACCATTCCGGCAAGCGAAACGTCCTGGTCGGCGGCGGCGTCGACCACGGCGCCTTCGACCCGGAGGAGGCCTGAGGCTTCGGGCTCCTGCGCCGCTTCCGGGCGGGGCGGTCAGGGCCGCACTGTCTCACAAACGCCATACCGCCCCTTTATCGCGCCGATCATGGCCAGCCGGACACCCCGCATGCATCGTTCGCTCCCGATCGCCCTCGCAATCTTCGCCCTGATCGGGGGTCGGGCGTCGGCGGAATCGAAGCCGATGAACCTCCAGTCGGCCAAGGTCGCCAAGCCGGTCGGCAAGCCCGTGCCCCTCGACCCCGACGCCGTGGTGGCCAAGGCGAACGCGTATTTCAACGACGATGCCACGATGATCGCCCGGTTCACGCAGATCGGCGGAGACGGCCGCCGCACCGACGGCCAGCTCCTCATCGACAGGCCCGGCCGCATGCGCTTCGCCTACGCGCCTCCCGCCACGCTGGAAGTGGTGGCCGACGGCACGTCCGTGGCGGTGATCGACCGCAAGCTCCACACCCAGGATCTCTACTTCATCGCGCAGACGCCGCTGAAGTTCCTGTTGAACGACCACGTCGACCTCGCCGCCGACACCAAGATCATGGGTGTATCGGGAGACGGCAACACGGCGTCCATCGACATCGAGGACCACGCCACCTTCGGCGGCACCTCGAAGATCCGCCTCACCTTCGAGCAGAACCCCTTCGCCTTGAAGCAGTGGACCGTGGTCGACCCCCAGGGTTACGAGACCGTGGTGTCGCTGTCGGACATCGACCTGCAGACCAAGCCGGACGACAGCCAGTTCAAGATCAACACCGAACGGCTGCTCGACACCCGCCGGTGACGGTGGCACGGGGCCGCGGGACGCGGGTTCCCGCCGCCGTCCGCGCCTCCTCCGCCGAAAGCTTCGCCTTGCCCATCACGATAGCGTCCTGGAACATCAACTCGGTGCGGCTGCGCATGCCCATCGTCAAGCGCTTCGCCGAGGCCGCCCGCCCGGACGTGCTGTGCTTGCAGGAAACCAAGGTGCGCGACGAGGATTTTCCCTTCTCGGACCTGCGCGACCTCGGCTACAACCACATCGAGATCAGCGGCCAGAAGGGCTACCACGGGGTGGCGATCCTGTCCCGCTTCCCGCTGTCCGACGTGGTGCGGGGTCCCTTCTGCCGCGAAGGCCACGCGCGCCACATCGCGGCACGGGTCGGCGCCGGGGCGGGCGTGACGGTCCACAATTTCTACGTGCCGGCCGGCGGCGACGAGCCCGATCCCGCGATCAACCCGAAGTTCGACCACAAGCTCCACTTCCTCGGCCGCATGTCGGACGGGCCGAAGGAGCGCCACCTGCTGCCGGAGCGCGCCGTGGTGGTCGGCGACCTCAACATCGCGCCCCTCGAAACGGACGTTTGGAGCCATAAGGCGCTGCTCAAGGTCGTCAGCCACACGCCCGTGGAGGTCGAGGCTTTCGGGCGCGTACAGGCGGCGGGGGGCTGGGTCGACGCCCTGCGCGAGCGCATCCCACCGGCCGAGAAGCTCTACACCTGGTGGAGCTACCGCTCGCCCGACTGGGCCGCCGCCGACAAGGGCCGCCGCCTCGACCACGTGTGGCTGAGCCCCGACCTGCGCCAGGACCTCGGTGCCGTGACCGTGTTCAAGGAAGCCCGCGGCTGGGACAAGCCGTCGGACCATGTGCCCGTCATGGCCGAACTTCGGATCTGAAGCCCGCGAGCCTGCGGCCGAGCCGGTCCGCCCAGTAGCGCCGCAACGGTTCCGCGTTGCCGGGGTGAACCTCGAGGACCCGCATCATCAGCGTATGCGGCACGGCCACGACGGTGCAGGCTTCCTGCGCGGTCGCCGTCACGGTCTGCATCCCCGGCGCGAAGAGAGCCGTCTCGTTGAGCAGCGTGCCCGCCAGGGCCCAGCTCACCGACAGGCGGTCCTCGGTTTCCTCGTCGAGCGCCAGCATCCCGGTGGCGAGCAGCACCGCGGCGTCGGCGACCTCGCCCCGGCGGAACAGGACGTGGCCCGCCGGCAGGCGCCGGGCCTGCGCCGAAAAGGCGACGAGCGTCAGCGCTTCCGCGTCGAGGCAGGCGAAGACCGGCAGGCGCCGCAGCCGATCGATGTCCTGGCCCAGTGCCATTCCGGTCCCTTCACGCGATCAGTCGGTAGCCGCCGGCATCGGTCACGAGCACCCGGGCGTGGGCCGGGTCGTCCTCGATCTTCTGCCGCAGGCGGTAGATGTGGGTTTCGAGCGTGTGGGTCGTGATGTTGGAATTGTAGCCCCACACTTCCCGCAGCAGCACGTCGCGGCTGACCACCTGCGGCCCGGCGCGGTACAGGAACCGCAGGATCGCGGTCTCCTTCTCGGTGAGCCTCAGCCGCGAGCCCCGCTCCGTGACGAGCAGCTTGGCGCTCGGCTTGAAGGTGAAGGTGCCGACCTGCAGCGCCGCGTCCTCGCTGCCGTCGTGCTGGCGCAGGTGGGCGCGGATGCGCGCCAGCAGCACCGCGAAGCGGAAGGGTTTCGACACGCAGTCGTTGGCGCCGGCTTCCAGCGCCGCCACGACCTCGTCCTCGGGCGCGCCCGCGCGGTTGAGCACGATCACCGGGCCGGAGAACCCTTCGGCCCGCAGCGACCGGACCAGGACGAGCCCGTCCCGGTCGGGCAGCGACAGCGCGAGGATGACGAGGTCGGGCCGGTCGGACCCCAGCGCCGCTTCGGCTTCGGCGGCGCTGCGGGCGCAGCGGGCGGCGAAGTCGACATGGCCGCCGAGCTGCTCGGAAAGGGTCGCCCGCAGATCGCCGTCGTCGTCGACGATGAGGATCTTGCGGGCGTGGGCCATGGGCGCGTCTTTCCGGTCGTCGGCGGTGCCACCACGGCGCGCCGCCCGCTGGGCCCCGCCCCGGAGGCCACGTTGCGCAAAGACGGGGCAGGGCGCAAGCGCCGCGACGCCGGTCTTCCCCATCGGCCGTCGATCCGTGCTAACGCCCGTCGACCCTCCCTCCCGCCGAAGCCGCCATGATCCGCATCTACCTCCGCGTCCTCGGCGCCCTCGGGGCCGAGCGACGGCTCGCCGCGGCCCTGATGCTCGCCAACGCCGTGCTGGCGGCCGCGCAGTTCGGCGAGCCCGTCCTGTTCGGCCGCATCATCGACCGCGTGACGGGCACGGGCGCGGGCGGATGGCCGGGCGTGCTGCCGCCCCTCGCCGCCTGGGGGGGGCTCGGGCTGTTCAACATCGCCTGCGGCGTGGGGCTGGCCTTCAACGCCGACCGCTTGGCGCATCGCCGCCGCCTCGACCTGACGGCCGGCTTCTTCGAGCACGTGCTCCACCTGCCGACGAGCTTCCACGGCGCCAACCATTCGGGCCGGCTCCTCAAGGTCATGCTCGAGGGGGTGAACGGCATGGCGGGGCTGTGGCTGTCGTTCTTCCGCGACAATTGCGCGTCCGTGGTGGCCCTGACGGTGATGATGCCGCTGTCGCTTCTGGTGAACTGGCGCCTCGGCCTGCTGCTCGTCGTGCTGGTCGCGGCGTCGGGTTCGGCGACGCTGCTCGTGCTGCGCCACACGGAAGCCATGCAGACCAGCGTCGAGCGCCACAACAGCGGGCTCGCCGAACGGGTGGCCGACAGCTTCGCCAACGTCCCGGTGATCCAGAGCTTCACCCGCATCGCCAACGAGACGCGGGGCCTGCGCCGCGTCACCGAGGCCGTTCTGGCGGCGCAGATGCCGGTGCTGTCCTGGTGGGCGCTGGCCGCGGTGGCGACGCGGGCGGCGTCCACACTGACGCTGTTGTCGATCTTCGTGCTGGGGCTCGCCCTGCATTTCCGCGGCCTCGCCACGGTGGGCGAGATCGTCGCCTTCATGAGCCTCGCCGCGGGCCTCATCGCCCGGCTCGACCAGCTCGTGTCGTTCTCCAACGCGCTGTTCCTGCAGGTGCCGAAGCTCCGCGACTTCTTCGGCGTGCTCGATACCGTGCCGGCCGTCGCCGACCGCCCGGGCGCGCGGGACCCCGGCCGGGTGGCGGGCCGCGTCGCCTTCGAGGGCGTCGCCTATTCCTACGACGGCCGGCGCGACGCCGTGTCGGACATCGCCTTCGAGGTGCGGGCCGGCGAAACCGTGGCGCTGGTGGGCGAGACGGGCTCGGGCAAATCGACCACGCTGGGGTTGCTGCACCGCGTGTTCGACCCCGCGCGCGGCCGCATCACGGTCGACGGCGTCGACCTCCGCGACCTGTCGCTGGCGGGCCTGCGGCGCAACATCGGCGTGGTGTTCCAGGAGCCCATGCTGTTCGCCCGCTCGATCGAGGAGAACCTGCGCGTGGGGGCTCCCGACGCTTCGGCCGACGAGGTGGCGTCGGCGCTCGCCCGCGCCCGCGCGGCCGACTTCGTCGCGCGCCAGCCGGACGGGCTGTCCACCGTGCTGGGCGAGCGCGGCCGGTCGCTGTCGGGCGGCGAGCGCCAGCGCCTCGCCATCGCGCGCGTCCTGCTGAAGAACCCGCCCATCCTGCTGCTCGACGAGGCCACGAGCGCGCTCGACGCCGTGACGGAGCGGATGGTGCAGGACGCCGTCGACGCCGCGGCGCGCGGGCGCACGACCTTCATCATCGCCCACCGCCTGTCGACGGTGCGCCGCGCCGACCGCATCCTCGTGTTCCACGACGGGCGCGTGGTGGAGGAGGGCGGCTTCGACGAGCTGCTGCGCCGCGGCGGGCGCTTCGCCGCCCTCGCGCGGGCGCAGGGGTTCGCGGTGGCGGAAGCGGGGTAGCGGACGCCCACGTCCCGCGACCGGCCGCGCGGCGGGGCGGTCCGGCTCCCGCCTTGTCGCCCCCGACCCCCTCCGCTACGGTCCCGCCGCACGCTGAAGGGGACCCATGCGCGTTCTGGGCATCGAGACGACCTGTGACGAATCCGCCGCCAGCGTGGTGCGCCTGCGCGAGGAAGGCGGGGGCGACATCCTGTCGAACGAGGTGATGAGCCAGATCGCCGACCACGCCGCCTTCGGCGGCGTCGTGCCCGAGATCGCCGCCCGCGCCCACGTCGAGGTCATCGACCGGCTCGTCGAGCGCGCGCTCGACCGCGCGAAGATGCGGCTCGACCAGCTCGACGGCATCGCGGCCGCGGCGGGGCCGGGGCTCGTGGGGGGCGTCATGGTGGGGCTCACCACCGGCAAGGCCCTGGCGCTGGCGCTCCGCAAGCCCCTCGTCGCCGTGAACCACCTCGAAGGCCACGCCCTCACGGCGCGCCTGACCGACGGCGTGCCCTTTCCCTACCTGCTGCTCCTCGTGTCGGGCGGCCACACGCAGCTGATCGCGGTGCGGGGCATCGGCGACTACCGCCGCCTCGGGACGACGGTCGACGACGCGGTGGGCGAAGCCTTCGACAAGACCGCGAAGCTGCTCGGGCTGCCTTACCCCGGCGGGCCCTCGGTCGAGCGCGCCGCCGAGGCCGGCGACCCCGTCCGCTTCACCCTGCCTCGCCCGATGCTCGGCCGCGCCAAGCCGGACTTCTCCCTGTCGGGGCTGAAGACCGCCGTTCGGCTCGAGGCCGAGCGCGCGGCCCCCCTCACCTCCCGGGACGTGTGCGACCTTTGCGCCTCGTTCCAGGCCGCCGTCGTCGACGTGCTGATCGACCGGACCCGGGCGGCGCTGCGCCAGTTCCGCGACGTGGCGGGCCGGCCCAGCGCCATCGTGGTGGCGGGCGGCGTGGCGTCGAACCTGTCGGTGCGGAGCGCCTTCGTGCGCTTCGCCGGCGAAAGCGGCATCCGCCTCGTCCTCCCGCCGCCGGTGCTGTGCACCGACAACGGCGCCATGATCGCCTGGGCCGGCATCGAGCGCCTGCAGCTCGGGCTCGTCGACGACCTCACCGCACCGCCGAGGCCCCGCTGGCCGCTCGACCCCGAGGCCGAGCGGGCCCCCGGCGGACGGGCCTGATGCGCTTCGCCCGCATCGCGGTGCTGGGCGCGGGCGCCTGGGGCACGGCGCTCGCCACCGTGGCGGCGCGGCCCGGCCGGCGCGTGATCCTGTGGACGCGCGACCCCGCCGAAGCCGCCGCGATGGCGGAAGCCCGCGAGAACCGCCGGTCGCTGCCCGGCGTGCGGCTCGCAAACGGCATCGTGCCGACGGCGTCGCACGAGGAGCTCGCCACAACGGAGCTGGTCCTGCTCGCCGTTCCGGCGCAGCACCTGCGGGCCACCCTCGACGCCGTGCCGCGCTTCGCGGCCGGCGTGCCGGCCGTGCTCTGCGCCAAGGGGATCGAAGCCGGCACGGGCCTGCTGATGAGCGACGTGCTGGGCGCCTGCCGGCCGGGCCACCCCGCCGTGGCGCTGTCCGGGCCGAGCTTCGCCGCCGACGTCGGGCAGGGCAGGCCCACCGCCGTCACGGTGGCGAGCGAGGACGGGGAACTCGCCCGCGCGGTCGCCGAGGCGCTGGCGAAGCCCGGCTTCCGCCCCTACCACTCCACGGACCTCCGCGGCGTCGAGATCGGCGGTGCCGCCAAGAACGTGCTCGCCATCGCCTGCGGGGTCGCGGCCGGCATGGACCTCGGCGCCAGCGCGTCCGCGGCCCTGATCGCACGCGGCTTCGCGGAGCTCGGCCGCTTCGGCCGCGCATCCGGCGCCCGGCCCGAAACCCTGATGGGCCTGTCGGGCCTCGGCGACCTCGTGCTCACCTGCTCGTCCGCGCAGTCGCGCAACTTCGCCTTCGGCCGCGCCCTGGGTGCGGGCGCTTCGCTGGCGGAGGCCGCCGGCGGCAAGCTGGCCGAGGGCGTCGCCACCGCGCCGGTGCTGGTGCGGCTCGCGCGCGAGCGCGGCGTCGACATGCCGGTCGCCGAGGCCGTGGCGGCGCTGGTCGCCGGTCGCACCACGCCGCGCGACGCGCTCGATGCCCTCATGTCCCGCCCGTCCCGCGCCGAAGCCGGCGACTGAGGCGTCCCCTTTTTCCGAACGAGACGGAGTCGAACCGCCATGGCCCGTTGGCTGGTGAAGAGCGAGCCCGCGAAATGGTCTTTCGCCCAGCAGGTCGAGGCCGGCGACGCCGGCACGCATTGGAACGGCGTTCGCAACCACGTCGCCAAGCAGCACCTGATGGCGATGCGGGTGGGGGAAGAATGCTTCTTCTACCATTCCAACGAGGGCAAGGCGGTCGTGGGCGTGGTCGAGGTCATCAAGCCCTATTACCCCGACCACACGGACGAGACCGGCAAGTTCGGCATGGTCGATCTCAAGGCCGTGCGCGCCCTGCCGCCCGTGACGCTGGAGCGCATCAAGCGTGAGCCGCGGCTGGCCGAGATGGTGCTCGTCAGGAACTCGCGCATGTCGGTGCAGCCCGTCACCGAAGCCGAATGGGCCCTGGTGCTCGAGCTCGCGGCCGGTTGAGCGGCAACCCGGGGCGTCGGCGGCCGTTCCCCGCGGGTCACCCGGGGGCGGCGTCGATGAACAGGGTGCGAAGGTCGAGCAGGAGCGTCTTCGCCGTCCTGCTCGCGGCACCCCTCGCGGGGGCCCGGCGATACCTGTCCGCTCGGGTCAGATGAACTTCAGCGCCTTCATGCTGCTGTGGCCGTGCTTGCCGACGATGAGGTGGTCGTGGACCGCGATGCCCATCGGCTTGGCGATCGCGATGATCTCGTGGGTCATGCGGATGTCGGCGGTCGACGGCGTCGGGTCGCCGCAAGGGTGGTTGTGGACCAGCACCAGCGCCGTCGAGCCGAGCTCCAGCGCGCGGCGCACGACTTCGCGCGGATACACGGGCGTGTGGTCCACCGTGCCGCGGCCCTGGACCTCGTCGTCGATCAGCACGTTGCGCTTGTCGAGGAACAGGACGCGGAACTCTTCGCGGTCGTTGAACGCCATCGCGGTGCGGCAATAGTCCAGCACCTCCGTCCAGGAGCCCAGGGTTTGGCGCGCCTTGACGGCGCCCCGGGTCAGCCGGCGTGCCGCCGCCTCCACGACCTTCAGGTCGGTGATGGCGGATTCGCCGAGGCCGGCGATCTCCCTCAAGCGTTCCGGCCGGGCCGCCAGCGTTTCCGCGAAGGAGCCGAAGCGCGCGATCATCGCCTTGGCGAGGGGCTTCACGTCGCGCCGCGGGATGGCGCGGAACAGGATCAGTTCGAGGAGCTCGTAATCGGCGACGCCGGCATCGCCCACCGCGTTGAAGCGCTCGCGCAGCCGGTCGCGGTGGCCCGCGTGGAGCGGTTCCGCCGGGCGAGGCTCGCCGAAACCGTCCTCCCTGGCGTCGGAGCTCACGGCTTGGCGAAGGGCGGGTGGTGGAGGCCGGCGGGCGACAGGGTGAAAATCTCGCAGCCCGCGTCGGTGACCCCCACCGTGTGCTCGAACTGCGCCGACAGCGAGCGGTCACGCGTGACCGCCGTCCACCCGTCGCCGAGCACCTTCACGTGGGGGCGGCCGAGGTTCACCATCGGCTCGACGGTGAAGAACATGCCGGGCTTCAGCACCACGCCTTCGCCCCTGCGCCCGTAATGCAGGATGTTCGGCTCGTCGTGGAACAGGCGGCCGATGCCGTGCCCGCAGAACTCGCGCACGATGGTGCAGCGCTCGCCCTCCGCGTAGTCCTGAATGGCGGCGCCGATGTCGCCCGTGGTGGCGCCCGGCTTGACGGCCGCGACGCCGATCATCAGCGCCGCGTAGGTGACCTCGATCAGCCGCGCGGCGCGGCGCGGGATCTCGCCGACCGCGTACATGCGCGACGAATCGCCGTGCCAGCCGTCCAGGATCAGCGTCGCGTCGATGTTGACGATGTCGCCTTCCCGCAGGGGCTTGTCGTCCGGGATGCCGTGGCACACGACATGGTTGATCGACGTGCAGATCGACTTGGTGAAGCCGCGATAGTCGAGCGTCGCCGGAAAAGCGCCGTTCGCCACTGCGAAGTCGAACATCAACCGGTCCAGCGTGTTCGTGGTCACGCCAGGCCGGACATGCTCGGTCAGCATGTCGAGCGACTCCGCCGCCAGCCGCCCGGCCCGCCGCATGCCGGCGAAAGCGGCCGCGTCGTGGATCTTGATCTGGCCGTTCTTCCGGCCCGGCGATGTCGATGCTTCGACGAAGGTCATGGATGCCCGAACGCGTGTGATGGTTGGCCCGACGCCCCAGGTGGGGCCGTCCGGGACGATAAACAATCGGCCGCTTCGGTTCAAACGGCGAACCGAGCGGCGGGCCGCCCTTGCCAAGCCGGACCGCTTGCTGGACAGAGGGGCCATGACGTTTCGCGCCAGCAACGACCTTTCCGCCTACGGCCGGCACGCGCCCCGCGGCTGGCTCGCCGGCCTGGTCGGCGTGGCCCGGCGCTGCGGCACGGACTGGTCCGGCCGGCGCCTCGCCTTCGCGCTCCGGGCGGTCGGGGTTCGCGCCCTCGCCGGCCGTCCGCTCGACGTCGAGTCGCTCGGGCTCCGCATGCGGCTCTACCCCGGCAACAACGTCGCCGAAAAGAACCTGCTGTTCACCCCCCAGTATTTCGATCCCGAGGAGCGCCGCTTCCTCGCCGACCGGCTGGGGACCGACTTCGTCTTCGTCGACGTGGGCGCCAACGTCGGCGGCTACGCGCTCTTCGCCGCCACCCTCGGCGGCCCCCGGGCCCGGATCCTGGCCGTCGAGCCCCAGGCGGACATCTTCGAGCGGCTGTCCTTCAACATCCGGCAGAACAGCCTCACCACCGTGAAGGCGCTGGAACTCGCGGTCGCCGACCGAGACGGCGAGATCACGCTCTTCGTCGACGCGAAGAACAAGGGTGAAACCTCCATGCGCCTCGTCGGCACGCACGGCCCCGGCACCTCCGTCAGGGTGCCCGCCAAGGCGCTTCGCACGCTCGTCGAGGAGGAGGGCTTCCCTCGGCTCGACTGCGTGAAGCTCGACGTCGAGGGGGCCGAGGACCTGATCCTGGAAGCCTTCTTCCGCGACGCGCCCCCGGCGCTGTGGCCGCGGCTGCTCGTCGTCGAGGACGCGCCCGGCCGCTGGGCGATCGACCTGCCGGCGCTCATCGCGGCCCACGGTTACGCCGTCGCGCTGAAGACGCGCACCAACGTCATCTACGAGCGCGACACCGCCGAAAGCCGAACCCATGACTGAAGCCGTGACGGCCGCCATCCTGGTCATCGGGGACGAGATCCTGTCGGGTCGCACCAAGGACAAGAACATCGGGACCATCGCCGACCACCTGTCGGCCATGGGCATCGACCTGTCCGAGGTCCGCATCGTGCCGGACGTCGAGGCCGAGATCGTCGCGGCCGTGAATGCGCTGCGCTCCCGCTACACCTACCTGTTCACCACCGGCGGCATCGGCCCGACCCACGACGACATCACGGCCGACTGCGTCGCCAAGGCCTTCGGGGTCGGGATCGGCGAGCATCCGGAGGCGATCCGCATGCTGCTGGAACGGATCAGGCCGGAGGACCTCAATGAGGCCCGGCGCCGCATGGCCCGGATCCCCGACGGGGCGGAGCTGATCCGCAACGACGTGTCCAAGGCGCCGGGTTTCCGGCTCGGAAACGTGATCGTGATGGCGGGGGTGCCCGCCATCATGCGCAACATGCTCGACAACGTGACGCCGAGCCTGCAAGGCGGCGACCGCATGGTGGCTGAGGCGGTCGACGCCGAAGGGTTGCCCGAGGGCGCCTATGCGGCCGGCCTCGGCGCGCTCGCCAAGGCGCATCCCGGCGTGTCGATCGGCTCGTACCCGTCCTTCTCGCCGGACGGCTTCCGCAACCAGATCGTGGTGCGGGGCAAGGACGCCGGGCTCGTCGCGGCCGCGCGATCGGCGGTGGTCGCCCTTCTGGCGGGCCTGAAGGGCGACGGCGTCCCGGCCTGAGCCGGGACTGAAGGAGGACGGGGCGATGAGCGACCACGGCGACAAGGCTTTTCCGGTCTCCTGGGACCAGTTCCACCGGGATTGCCGCGCGCTGGCCTGGCGGCTGTCGGCGGCCGGCCCTTTCGACGCGCTGGTGGCCATCACCCGCGGCGGCCTCGTGCCGGCCGCCATCGTGGCGCGCGAACTCGGCATCCGCACCATCGAGACGGTATGCATCGCGAGCTATCACGACTACGACACCCAGGGCGGCCTTCGGGTGCTGAAGGGGGTCTCCGATGCCGTGCTGAAGCTCGGGCGGGACGCCAAGGTGCTGGTGATCGACGACCTCGTCGACACCGGCCAGACCGCCCGGGAAGTGCGCGACATGCTGCCCCACGCCCATTTCGCCACGATCTACGCCAAGCCCCTCGGCCGGCCCCTGGTCGATACCTTCGTGACCGAGGTCAGCCAGGACACCTGGATCTACTTCCCCTGGGACATGGGCCTGACCTTCCAGGAGCCGCTGGCCAAGGGGCAGCCCGGATAGCCCTCGCCCGTGGCTCGCGGGCGCGTGGTCCTAGGCCGGCGTCCTGCCGCAGCGGCGGTCCGCGCAGGGCGCCGGGCCGGGATATGGAAGCGTACCTCCCGCGAAGGATTGCCCTCCGGACCGGATCTCATGCGTGTTCATGGCTCGACCGGCTCGCCGAATGCGGTCGCGATCTGCCGCAGGCGCCCCGTTCGAGGGCCAGCCGGGCCGCCCCGGTCACGAAAACGACATTGCCGACGTCGTGGTGCACTCCGTCGTGGAGCCAGGATGGGCACCTATGTATTGAGTAATGGTGCGTTCGTGATCTGACGAACGGCGCCGAGGACCCAGGGTCCGATCCAGGCGATGTCAACCGCAGACAATATCTAGGCCCGACGGCTCTGGCCCGGGTGAGCGAGCATCAGGCGAGAGTGCGATGAACCAGATGAGAGGCCTTGACGTCACCTTCGCCGTCCACCCGAGGCCGGCGCCTCACGATTCCAAGGACAATACGGATCCGGTTCCTGTGCCGACCCAGCCGAGTTCGGTGGCGTCGCTCGCCGAAGACGCGGTTCCCGAACGAGACACGTTCATCGGCGACCTGATCTTCCTGGCTCGCTTCGCATTCGGGCGATATTGATCGATCCCTCAAAGGAAGACGCGCCTCGGAGCAACGGGCGCTCGCTTCGCGAACTTCGTCATATACACCGTCTACGGAGGACGTCGGCCGGTTCGCGACGGTTCATTCCGGACGAGAAACGGATCAGACGACCGACTCGCCGGCGCCCACAGGTCAGGATATCGGACGAGGCCCCCCTCGACCGCGCGTGCCGGCGTCCCCAACCTCATGAGCCCGGGCCGGTGCCTCCGGTCGCCGGCGACCTCATCCGCCGCGCCTCGGCTTGATGTCGAAGGTCCAATGCAGGCCGGCCGGCCAGACGGTCACCCGACACCAGCCGGTCCCGCAGGCGTCAACCTGGGACGCTACGGACGGCCCTTCCACATTCTGCTTCGGCCATTGAGCGAGCACAGCGGTGCTGATGCCGTTCAGCAGGGCGAAGCCGACCAGCGCCGTTCCCATGATCCTGGCTGTGGCCGTCACGCCATCGATACAGGCAGCCATGAGCACCAGCATGGAGCTCGCGCCAACGAAGAAATAGCGGCTGCCGGCCCATCCGGAGAGCATGTCATCGGCTGTCGCCAAGGCTCCGAACTCGTTCACGAGCGGGATCAGGAGGGCGCCGACTTGCAGCAGCCCCGCGGTGAACAAGCCTAACCTGCGTGAGGCCAGGACGGTGACGGCCACCATGCCCGCAACGCCCAGCGCTGCCACCTGTAATCCCGTCGCGTGGCCCAGGCCATCGTAGGCCCCCACCGTCCGCCCGAGCACGTCCAACACATGTGCGGGCAGGACTTGGGCGTAGAAGACCTGAAGCACCTCGGGCAGGAGCATGTGCGGAGACAGAGATAGCGCCCTGTGCAGTTCCGCCCGGTGCGCCAGAACGACCCCCGCTTGCACGGCGGTCGCGATGCCCAGCACCGACGTCATCGCCCAGCGGAAGGTGCTGCGGCGCCACGCGGCCCCGGCCAAAAAAAGCGGAAGCAGGATGCAAGACGGCGTTCCGGTGAGACCGCAAGCCAGCAGCACGGCGTAATGCACGGCCGCCCGCGGGCTCCATGCCGGGACGTCGTCCGAGACTGCCAAGAGCAGCGTCAGGACGGATGCCACCCACTGAACGTTCGTGGCGCTCAGGAAAACCTCGTAGCCTCCCGGCTGAAGAGCGAACAGAGCAGCGGCTGCGGAGGCGGCCCATGTGGAGCAGCCTCGGGCAAGCAAGAGCCTCGCGATCATCCAGCAGCACGCCATCGCCACCGCGAGGCTCAGGTAGGTGGTGACATGGGCTGCATACCGTGGCGGAAACTGAAGCGCCGCTTCAACCAGCCCGTCGGTGAGGAGCTGGTAATTGCCGTTGAAAACTCGGACGAGGCCTTTGAGCGGCGCCACATTCTGCAGCTCGCTGTAGTACAGAGCGCCCTCCTCGGCCCAGAACCGAGGGGCCGTGAGCAGGCCGGGAGATCGCCAAGCGAGGCAGCAGACGAAGATACCGGTAGCCAGCAGCGGAGTACTCGCGAAACCCCGCACGATGCCGACGGTCCGCGGCGCTTCGATTGCGCTCAAGGCGTGTCCTTCGATGTCAATCCATCCCCCGGTCGTTCAATGTCCGACTGATCCCGATTCGAACCGCCCACTCCCGGTTTCCGGCCGCGAACGGGTATGAATAAAGGCGCGTCCGCGAGCCGCATCGCATCTCGCGCTCGGTTGGTCCAGTGCCGAATCAGCTGCTTCGGGTGAGCGGCGTCACGAACCAAGCGTTGCCGCTCCCCTCCAATCTTGCCGGTTTTGCATCGATCGACATGGGCCAGGACTGCCCCTAAGCCTCCGGACATCTGACAAGTGGGCGCCTACGCCCGGCATCGAGGCGTTTGTCTGCCATATTTCGTTTCCGGTCGATCCGCCTGAGTGGTTCGGAAAGCGCAGGTGCAGTCCGGCGCCGCGACGTGGATTGCGGATCATACGACGCGGTGCGCGCTGGGGGACTCGAACCCCCAAGCCGTGAGGCGGGGGATTTTAAGTCCCCTGCGGCTACCAGTTTCGCCAAGCGCGCGACGCGACCGAAGCCGCAGATAGCACGGCGTTGGAAGGGACAGGAAGCGGCTTTCGGCACGCGTGCCCCGACCGCAGGGCTCGAGAGGGCGGCCGGCCCTGGCGTGTGGCACGGCACCGCCGGCAGGCCGACGAGCGCGGATTCTGCCCGTGCCGCTTCCCGACAACCAGCCCAGCGAAGCTTCCCCGGGGGTCGCTGACAGCGCTCGCGCCGGACAGGCTCAGAAACCCGAGGACTGACGAGGCCCGCGTGGTGTCGGGCGGCCCGGCGACCGGTGGCTCCGCCCGGCGTGCCGTGATCTGGCGTCGGTCGACGCGTCCGCCTCCGCGTTTCTACCGCCTCGGCCGTCGTCATCGCCGCGCGGGGCCCTGCGCCCCCAGATAGGCGATGACGTCGGCGCGCTCCCCGGCGTCGGGGAGCCCGGGGAAATGCATCGCGGTGCCCGGCGCGAAGGCGGCCGGGTCGGTCAGCCACGCGTCCAGGCGCGCTTCCGTCCAGGTCCCGCCGCTGTCCCGGAGGGCCTGCGTATAGCCGTAGCGCGGCCTGCGCTCCGCCACGCGGGCGCCGACGACGCCGTACAGGTTCGGGCCGTCCACGTCGGCGCCTCCGCGCCCGATCGTGTGGCACGCCGAGCAGGCCCGGAAGACCGTCGCGCCGCGTCCGGCATCGGCCGAGCGGCCCGGGTCGGGCCGGCCGCCGATCTCGGTGGGAGCGCTTCGGGGTGGGGCACGCTCGGGCGCGGGTGCCAGCGTCACAGCCACCGCCACGACCGCCACGGCGGCGGTGCCCACGGCGGCCAGGGTCATCGCATGTTTCATGGGGAGGCGGCGTCCGCGATTGAGCAGGGGATGCTGCCGCGCATCCTGTCGCCGGCGCGGCTCGCCGCGAAGCGATGGGTGGGCGACGTTCCGGCGCCGCCACCGCTCCCACAGAAGATCCGCATTCCGTTCATCCTCCATGATAGGGGCTGGCCACGGCCCCGAGCGCTCCCGCATGCCCGTGAGATGTCGCCTCGGGCCACACGGGACCAGCACTCCGCGCCAAAGCGACACGCTGGACACCGGCCGCGACGGTGCCGACCCGTTGCAGGCGAGTCGCCTGGGTCTTTCTTCGTGCGGGCATCCTGGCCCGTGCCGCGGCCGTGCTTTCGCCAAGCCGCCTGGGGGCCGTCCCTCCGGCGCTTCAGCGTGCGACGCCAACCCGCGACGATGGATCGAGGCGGAAAAGCGCGCCCCGCGAAGGCCCGGGGGGACCTCGGCGTCGAGAACGGCGTTGAGCGGCCGGGAGAAAACATCATGCGCAATCTCATCGCGGTCGTCCTGACCCTGTCGACACTGTCGGGCGGCGCTCTCGCCCAAGACGCCGCTCCGGCGGAAGCGCACAAGGGCGCGTTGCCGCAACCGGTCGGGACGACCCAGGTGCAGCAACCGGCCGGCGTCACCAGGACCGGCGACGCCCAGGGCAAGTCGGGCAACACGGCTTCGGGCGTCAACTGCCAGTCGGCCAGCGCGGAGATGACCAACGGCAAGGTCGAAACCTGCGCCAAGTGAGACCGCCCTGGAACGATTTCGTGGGCCGTCCCTGGGCCGGGGCGCGTCGACCCGGACGAAAATAATTGACCCTCGTGCCCCGCCGGTCCAGGGTTCAGACGGACGACCGTCCCGGACAGAGGTGGCGACGCCCCTGTCTGGAGGGACGTCGTGAAGAAGCTCGTGACCGCGCTGCTGTGTTCGGCAGCTTTGGGGATGCCCGCCGTTCAGGCGCAGGAGATCAAGTCGGCGACGAAGTTCGGCGACATGTCGACCGTCTCGCAGGACATGCTCAACCGCGCCGCCACCGACAGCCAGAACTTCCTGCAGACCAACGGCGACTACGCCCAGCAGCGGTTTTATCCCAACCGCCAGATCAACACGACCAACGTGTCGAAGCTGCGCCCGGCCTGGATCTTCCAGACCGAAGTGAAGGAGTCGCTCGAAACCTCGCCCATCGTGGTCAACGGCACGATGTTCGTGACCACGTCCTTCAGCCAGGTCTACGCGCTGAACGCTCGCACCGGCGAGGAGCTTTGGCACTACGTTCCCAAGATGGGGCCGATCACGACCTTCTGTTGCGGCCCGAACAACCGCGGCGTCGCGGTCTCGGACAACATGGTCTACCTCGGCACGCTCGACTCGCAGCTCGTGGCGCTCGATGCCCGCTCCGGCAAGGTGATGTGGAAGACCGAGATCGCCGATCCCGAGGAGGGGTACAGCGAGACGATGGCGCCGACCGTGGTCGACAACAAGGTGCTGATCGGCACCAACGGCGGCGAGTACGGCATCCGCGGCTTCATGAAGGCCTTCGACGCCAAGACCGGCAAGCTGATCTGGACCTTCAATACCGTCCCTGAGAACTCCGTCGGCGTGTGGGCCGAAAAGGACGCGACCGGCAAGGACCTCCACCGCGACATCGCGGCCGAGAAGGCCACGCTGGCGGCGATGATGCAGCCCGCGCCCGGCGATCAGAAGCAGAAGAGCGGCGCCGTCGATCCGGCCGCCAAGGTCGTGCCCGTTGCCGACAAGACCGGCCCGGCGCCGTCCACGTCGGCGGCCCCGCAGCCCAAGGCCGCCCAGTTCTACAAGACGCTTGGCGGCGGCATCTGGCAGAATCCGGCCGTCGACCTCGAGTCGCGCCGCATCTACTTCGTCGTCGGCAATCCTTCGCCGGATCTCGACGGGTCGCAGCGGCCCGGCGACAACCTTTACACCGACTCGCTGGTGTCGCTGGACCTCGACACCGGCAAATACGTCTGCCACCTGCAGTACATTCCCCACGACGTGTGGGACTTCGACGCCGTGTCGCCGCCGGTCATCACCAAGGTGGCGGACAAGGACGGCAAGCCGATCAAGGGTGTGCTGCACGCGGGCAAGACCGGCTACGTCTACGTGCACGACGCCAAGGACTGCAGCCTGGTCCGCTATTCCGAGCCGATGGTGCCGCAGGAGAACATGTGGACGCTTCCCACCAAGGAAGGCGTGCGCATGCTCCCGGGCGCCAACGGCGGCGTGGAATGGTCGCCGCTCGCCACCGATCCGAACCGCGGGCTCGCCTATGCGATCAACCTGCACCAGCCCATGACCTACCAGGTGCAGAACTCGGCCTACCCCGACGGGAAGCTCTGGCTCGGCGGTGCCTTCAAGGTGATCCCGTCCGAGGAGCAGTGGGGCAACATCACCGCGGTCGACTACAACACCGGCAAGATCCGCTGGCAGGTGAAGACGCCTCAGCCGATGATCGGCGGCATCCTGGCGACCGCCGGTGGCCTCGTCTTCGCCGGCGAAGGCAACGGCCTGTTCAAGGCCTACGACTCGGAAAGCGGTTCGCCGCTGTGGTCGTTCCAGGCCGGCGCGGGCGTCAACGCACCCCCGTCGTCCTATTCGGTCGAGGGCAAGCAGTATATCGTGGTGGGCGCCGGCGGAAACACGCAGCTCGACTACAAGCGCGGCAACTCGATCATCGCCTTCACGGTCGATTGACCGGAACGGGTCTACCGTCGACAGGAGGGCGGGCTCATGCCCGCCCTTCCCATATCTGAAACCGAGATGAGGCCATCGACATGACGGTTCGGCGTTTGGGGACCTGCCTTTCGGCGGCGCTCCTCGTGTCCGCGGTCCTTCCAGTGTCGGTCCGCGCCGACACGATCGACGAGAAGGCGGCGGTCTGCTCCTCGTGCCACGGCGAGAAGGGCGTCCCGACCGAGAAGAACATCCCGATCATCTGGGGCCAGCAGGAGGGCTACCTCTACCTCCAGCTTCGGGACTTCAAGAAGGGCGCCCGCAAGAACGAGATCATGAACGGGATCGCGGAGTCGCTCGAAAAGGACGACATGAAGGAGCTGGCGGCCTATTTCGCCGCGAAGTCCTGGCCGAACCTGGACCAGGCCTCCGCCAGCGACGCCGATGTGGCGGCGGCCAAGACGGCCAACAGCGCTGTCGGCTGCTCGGCCTGCCATCTCGACCATTTCCAGGGCACCGGCACCGTGCCGCGCTTGTCCGGTCAAAGCCACGAATACCTGACCAAAACGCTGGCGGAGTTCCGCAGCGGCGAGCGGGCCAACAACCCCGGCATGACCAGCCTCGCCCAGGCGACGCCCGAGCCCGACCTCAAGGCGATGGAGGCCTATCTGGCGGGGCTGTGACCGCCAGGGTCGACCCGGTTCCCGCCGGTGCGATCGCTCCGGGCGCGGCCCGCCTTCAGCCTTTCGCCGCCAGCTTCCCCTTGAGCGCTTCCGTCGGCGCGAGGTCGGCCGCCGTCTGCCCCCCCTTGTCCCGGAGCGTCCGGTCGGCGCCGCGGCCGAGCAGGAGGTCGACCACCTCGTCGTGACCGAGGCCCGCCGCGATCATCAGCGGCGTGCGGCCGCGGTCGTCGCGCGCGTCGATCGCCCCGCCCTTGTCCAGCAGCAGCTTCACCAGCGCCACGCCGTCGTCGGTCGGCACGTCGTTGGCGTAGCCGGCGGCCCACATCAGCACCGTCAGGCCGTTGCCGTAGGTCGCGTTGACGTCCGCCCCCGCGGCGAGCAGCCGCGTCACCACGGGCGCGAAGCCGCGCGCCGCCGCGTAGAGGATCGCGGTCTTGCCGCTCGCGTCGGCCGTGCCCGTGGCGGCGCCGTGCGCCAGGAGCAGGTCGACCAGGCGGGCGTTGCCGTTGAAGGCGGCGGCCGAGAGCGGCGTGACGCCGGCTCGCCCGGGCGTATTCACGGCGGCGCCGAGCGCCACCAGCGCCGCCGCGGCCTTGAGCCGGTTCTGTTCCACCGCCACGTAGAGCGGCGTGGAGCCTTGGACGTTGCGCTCGTCGACCTCCGCGCCGTGGGCCGCCAGCACCGCGATGGTGCCCTCGTGCCCGCCGCGCGCCGCGTGGGTCAGCGCCGTTCCCCCGGTCCGGTCGCGGGCCGCCACCGAGGCGCCGGCGTCGAGCAGGCGCGTCGCGAGCGCCTCGCAGCCGTCGTCGGCGGCGGCGAACAGCGCCGCGCTGACCTGCGGCGGTTCCAGCTCGGCTCGCTTCGCCTCGTATCGCGCCGTCAGCGCGTCGCAGGTGGAAGCGTCGGCCGCCCGCGCCGGTGCCGCGGGCTGCAGGCAGGCGAGCCAGGCGGCGGCTCCGGCGAACAGGGGCTGGTGGCGCAAGGCGTGTCTCCCTCCGGTGTGGGGCGGCCGGGCCGCCGTCCCGCCCCGTCCCTATAGGCCCCGGCGGATCGAAACCAGGGCGTTTCGCCGGGGACGCCCTTGTGCGGCCCGCGCCGGCATGGTGAGGTCCCGCCCCGTCGAAAGAGAGGGGAACCGCGTCGGATGAGGCCATCGATCGCCGCAGGCTGCCTGTGCCTGCTGCTCCCCGCCGTCGCCCTCGCGGCCGGCAAGAAGGGCACCCAGTTCTGGAACCTCACGGGGGAAACGCTGAGCGAGGTATCGCTCGCGCCGGCCGGCACGAAGGACTTCGGCGCCAACCAGTGCGTCAACGACAAGGACGGCACGGTCGACTTCGACGAGAACCTCCGCATCAAGGGCGTGACGCCCGGCCGCTACGACCTCCGCCTGAAGGACGTGCACGGCCGCACCTGCTATGCCCGGAACGTCGAGGTGAAGACCGACGAGACCTTCTCGGTGCGCGACAAGGACCTGGTGGACTGTGCCGGGTAGCCGCCCGACGCGCGTCGCCGCGGCGATCCTCCTCGCCGCCGCGCTGTCGCCCGCGCCCGCCCGGGCGGCGGGGACCGGCCAGATCTTCGTGTCCAACGAGCGGTCGAGCCAGATCTTCGTGCTGACCCCGGACGGGGACGTCGCGAGCTCCTTCGAAAGCTGCGGGCGCCCGCGGGGCATGCAGTTCACCCCCGACCATGCCCGCCTGCTCGTCGCCTGCGGCAGCGACGACACGATCGCCGCATACGATGTCGCGACCCACAAGCTCGCGAAGCGCTTCCGCGACGTGCCCGATCCGGAAGCCTTCGCGCTGAGCCCCGACGGCCGGAACCTGTACGTGTCCAACGAGGACGACGCCGAGGCCACCGTGATCGACATCGGGACCGGGGCCGTCGTGCAGCGCTATCCCATGGGCGACGAGCCCGAAGGCGTCCTGGCGACGCCGGACGGGAGATACGTCTTCGTGGCGTCGGAGGCCGCCAACCTGGTCCAGGTGATCGACGTGGCGGCGAAGAAGGTCGTCAAGGAGATCGTCACGGCGACGCGCCCGCGCCGCTTCGCCCTCACGCCCGACGCCAAGCGGGTGTGGGTGTCGGACGAGATCGCGGGCCTCGTCGAGATCATCGACGTGTCGACGTTGGCGGTCGTCGGCCAGGTCACCTTCGACGTGCCGGGCCTGCGCCACGACGAGATCACCCCGGTCGACATGGCCATCAGCCGCGACGGCCGGACCGCCTATGTCACGCTCGGCCGGGCCAACCGCGTCGCCGTGGTGGACGTCGCCACGCTGAAGACCACCGATTTCATCCTCACCGGCAAGCGCCCCTGGGGTCTCAGGCTCAGCCGCGACGAGACGCGGCTTTACGTGGCCAATGGCCTGTCCGACGACGTGGCCGTGGTGGACACGGCGGCCCGGAAGGTGATCAAGGCCGTCCCGGTCGGCGTCATCCCCTAAGCGGTGCTGATCGATGAATAGGCTCCCCTCCGCCGCGCTCGGCGCCGCGCTCTTCGGCCTCGCGGCGCTGCCGGCCGCCGCTCAGGAAGCCCCCAGGGTGCCGGCCGGCGCGGCCGACCTCCACGTCGTCTACCTGTCGCGCGAGAACGATCCCGCGTATCAGCCGGTGCGGGCCGAGAACGGCGTGACGGTGCCGACCTTGCCCGACCCCTTTCCCGGCGCCGAACTCGCGATCCGCGACACGCGGGCCACGGCCCGCGCCCTCGACCTCGCCGTGGAGCTCGACCGCCGCGTGCTGCCCGAGGGGGCCCCGGTGGCGGAGGTGGCGGCCGAGATCGCCCGCTCGGGCGCGGTCGCGGTGGTCGCCGACGTGCCGAAGGACGACCTCGTGGCCCTGGCCCGGGCCGTGCCGAAGACTCTGGCGGTGTTCGACGTGCGCCAGCACGACGACGACCTGCGCGCGGGCTTCTGCGACGCGCCGCTGTTTCACCTGTTGCCGTCCGACGCCATGGCGACCGACGCCCTGGCGCAGTTCGTCGTGGGGAAGAACTGGCGCCGTGCCTTCGTGCTCTACGGCCCGCTGCCCGCCGACAAGGCGCTCGCCGACGACTTCGCCGCTTCGGCGAAGAAGTTCGGCGCCAAGGTCGTGGCCGCCAAGCAGTTCGCCATCGGCAACGACCCCCGCCGCCGCGACGAGATCGACGTCTCGCTGATGACCGCCTCGGACGACTACGACGTGGTGTTCCTGGCCGATACGGCGGGCGATTTCGGCCGGTTCGTGCCCTGGCAGCTGTCGCGCCCGCGGCCGGTGATCGGCACCGAGGGCCTGCGCGCCGCGGCCTGGGATCCGCTCGCCGAGCGCTTCGGCGCTCCCCAGGTCAACCACCGCTTCGCCCGCCTCGCCAAGCGCGACATGGACAACGGCGACTGGGCCACCTGGGCAGCGGTGCGCAGCGTCGTCGAGGCGGCGATCCGGCACGGCGCCCGGGACGCGGCCGCGGTGGAGAAGAGCCTCGCCGAGGACGCGACGCCGATCGACCTGTCCAAGGGCGTCGAAAGCTCGTTCCGGCCCTGGGACCACCAGCTCCGGCAGGCCGTGATGCTGCGCTCGGCCGACGCCGTGATCGCTTACGCGCCCTTCGAGCCGTTCCTCCACCGCCGCACGCCGCTCGACACGCTGGGCGTCGACCTCGAGGAGTCGCCGTGCCGGCTGAAATGACGGCGGCCGCCGTGGCGGTGGCGGGCCTGTCGAAGGGCTACGGCCGGGTGAAGGCGCTGGACGACGTCTCGTTCGCGGTGCCGACGGGCTCCGTCACGGCGCTGCTCGGCCTCAACGGCGCCGGCAAGACCACGCTGTTCCAGATCCTCACGGGTCTGTTCGTGGCGGATGCCGGGCGGGTGTCGGTCTTCGGCGACGACATCGCGGCGGCACCCGTGCGGGCGCTCGGCCACATGGGGATCGTGTTCCAGCAGCCGGTGCTCGACCTCGACCTCACCGTGCGCCAGAACCTCGCCTTCCACGCCGGCCTGCA
Organism: Lichenibacterium minor; assembly: GCF_004137685.1. Classification (GTDB taxonomy): domain Bacteria; phylum Pseudomonadota; class Alphaproteobacteria; order Rhizobiales; family Beijerinckiaceae; genus Lichenihabitans; species Lichenihabitans minor. The sequence continues at coordinate 22,567 of NZ_QYBB01000023.1, forward strand.
CGGCTTGAAGCGGCACCGCGCCGCGGCAGCCATCGCGGCCGGCCTCGCGCGCTTCCGCATCGGCGACCTCGCGGCCCGGCGCGTGCGGGAACTGTCGGGCGGCACGCGCCGCAAGGTCGAGCTGGCCCGCGCCCTGGTGACCTCGCCGCGGTTGCTGCTGCTCGACGAGCCCAGCCAGGGGCTCGACACGCGCAGCCGCTCCGAACTCGTGGCCGACGTCTTCGCGTTGGCGGCGGAGCGCGGCACGACGGTTCTGTGGGCCACCCACCTCGTCGCCGAGGTGGCCGGGGCCGACCGCGTGGTGGTGCTGCACCGCGGGCGCGTCGCGGCCGACGGCACGCCGGCTGAACTCATCGCCGCGGAAGGCGTCGACTCGCTGGAAGCCGCCTTTCTCGCCATCGCGCGCTCCGGCGCAGCGGAGGCGGCCTGATCGCATGTCCCTCACCGTCCTCCTCGCCGTCGTGTGGCGCGAACTCCTGCGCTTCCGCCACCAGACCAGCCGGCTCGTGTCGGCGCTCGTGCGCCCGACGCTGTGGCTCGTGGTCTTCTCGGCCGGCTTCCAGAACGTGCTCGGCATCTCGATCACGCCGCCTTACGGCAGCTACATCACCTACGACGTCTACATGCTGCCGGGCCTGCTCGGCATGGTGCTGCTGTTCCAGGGCATGCAATCGTCGCTCGCCCTGGTGTTCGACCGCGAAGCGGGGATGCTGCGCCTGTTGCTGACGGCGCCCGCGCCGCGCTGGTTCGTGCTGCTGGCCAAGCTCGTCGCCGCCGCCGTGCTGTCCGTGGTGCAGGCCTACGTGTTCCTGGCCGTCGCGGCGCTGTTCGGCGTGGACATGCCCGCCTTGGCTCCGCTCACGCTGCTGCCGGCGCTGGTGCTGGGCGGCTTCGCCCTGGGGTCTGTCGGGCTGCTCCTCACCGTCTACGTCCGGCGGATGGAGAACTTCGCCGGCACCATGAACTTCGTGATCTTTCCGGCCTTCTTTTCCACCGCGCTGTTCCCGATCTGGAAGGTCCAGGACAGCGGCACCGCGTGGATCGTCGACGTGATTCGCCTGAACCCCTTCACATACGTGGTGGAGATGATCCGCTTCGCCGCCTACGGCCGGTTCGACGCCCCGTCCTGGGCCGTGACGGCGGCGGTCGGGCTTTCGGCGTTCCTCCTGTCCGTGCGCGGCTACGATCCCCAGAAGGGCATGCTGGGGCGCAAGCCGCGCAACGAGGGTTGAGGGGACCGCCGATCACCCGCCCACGCGGCAGAGGGATGGCGGGCCCGCTGGCGCGCGGGATCGCCGGAGTCGACCGGGTAGCCGCCCGCCCGGATCAGGGGATCTTCTTGCCGTCCGGCCCGAAGGTCTTGAGATACGCCGTCACGTTGTCGATGTCGCTCTGCTTCGACAGCCCGGCGAAAGCCATCTTGGTGCCTGGAACCTTGGCCTTCGGATCCTTGATGTACTCCTTGAAGGTCGCCTCATCCCAGACGATGTTGGAGTTCTTCATCGCTTCCGAGTAGGAATAGTCGGGGATGGAAGCGGAGTGCCGGCCGATCAGGCCGTTGAGCTGGGGGCCGACCGCGGTGTGGGCGCCCTCGCCGATCTGGTGGCAGGCCTTGCACTTCACGAAGACCTTTTCGCCCAGCGCGGCGTCGCCGGCCGCAGGTGCGTCCTGCGCCCTCGCGGCCCCGACCGACAGCAGCGCCAACATCGCGGCGGCAATTCTCATCGACATGTCCCAGTTCCCGATCTTTCGTCCGACCCGCGGTACGCTGCCGGGTTCGACCGGCGACCCGTCACGGATCTGGAATCATAACAAGGAGCGAGAGGATTTGTCCCGGCCTTTCGCCCCGCTGGCGACGGTCACGGATCGGCCGGGCCCGACGGAACGGCCCGGCGCGGGGCGGATCCATCCCGACCCGCCTCGTCGAGCACATCGGCAGGCCGCGTCACCTCGCGCGTGACATCCGCGCCGAAGCCAGCGGCCTCCGGTGGCCGGGTCCCGGCGTGTGGGATCGTCCGTCTGCCGGCCCCGCGCCGGGCTGCGCTTCGCTGGCGAGATCGGCTTCGGTGGGACGAACCCCGGAGAGCCGGCACAGGCCGAGCCAGGACGGCGCGAAAGGTGGAGATGTGCGACGCGCCCACACGGTCCCGCGGCGACAGCGGTCGAGCCTCGAAGGACGATGGGCGAGATGATTGCGAGTCTGAAGTCCGAACCCGATCAGAAGGGGATCGCGACTTCGAACGACGTCATGTCGTGTGGTGCCCTGGAGAGGACTCGAACCTCCACGGTGTTACCCACTGGTACCTGAAACCAGCGCGTCTACCAATTCCGCCACCAGGGCCTCGACCGCGCTTCTAGGAAGCTGGAGCGCGGCTGTCAACCCGTTTCGGCCGGCGAGGGTGGGGGAGTTCAGCGTCCTCGGGCGACGTCGGCCACGAGTGCCGCCACGGCGTCGATGGCGTCGTCGGCGAGGCCGGCCCAGAGGGGCAGCCGCACCAGCCGCGCGCTGGAATCCTCCGTGACGGGCAGGGGGCCGTTCTGCCGCGCGAAGCGCAGCCCGGCGGGCGCGCTGTGGAGGGGCACGTAATGGAACACGGCACCGATCCCGGCCGCCTTGGTGCGCCTGAGCAGCTCGACGCGCTTGTCCACGCTCGGCATCGTCACGTAGTAGATGTGGGCGTTGTGGGCGCAGATCTGCGGCACCGTCGGCTGGGCGAGCAGCCCTTCGCGCGCCAGCGGCGCCAGGACGCGGTGGTAGCGCTCCCAGGCGCGATGGCGCGCGCGCTGGATCTCGTCGATCTTCTCGAACTGGGCGAGCAGGAAGGCGGCGTTGAGCTCGCTCGGCAGGTAGGACGAGCCGACGTCCACCCAGGTGTACTTGTCGACGCGGCCCTGGAGGAACTTGGTCCGGTTCGTGCCCTTCTCGCGCAGGATGTGGGCGCGGTCGACGAAGCGCTCGTCGTTGATCAGCAGGGCGCCGCCCTCGCCGGCGATCACGTTCTTGGTCTCGTGGAAGCTGACGGCCCCGAGGTGGCCGATGGAGCCGAGCGGCCGGCCGTCGTAGCGCGCCGCCATGCCCTGGGCGGCGTCCTCGAGCACGAACAGGCCGTGGCGGTCCGCGATGGCCATGATTTCGTCCATGGCGGCGGAAACGCCGGCGTAATGGACGACGAAGATGGCGCGCGTGCGCTCCGTGATGGCGGCTTCGATCAGGCGTTCGTCGATGTTCAACGTGTCGGGCCGGATGTCGACGAAGACCGGGACGGCACCCCGCAGCACGGCCGCGTTGGCGGTGGACACGAAGGTGAACGACGGCATGATCACCTCGTCGCCCGGCGCGAGGTCGAACAGCATGGCCGCCATCTCCATCGCGGCCGTGCAGGAATGCGTCAGCAGGGCCTGGCGCGTCCCGGTTTCCCGTTCCAGCCAAGCGTTGCAGCGCTTGGTGAAGGGCCCGTCGCCGCTCAGGTGCCGGTTGCCGATGGCTTCCGCCAGATAGGCGAGTTCGTTGCCGGCCGGCAGCGGCACGTTGAAGGGGATGGGGCCGGCCTGGGTCGCGGGATGGGGTGCCGCGACGGGACCCGGGCTCTGGTGGTCGCTCGAAGACACGGTGGTGGCACGTTCTCGCGGGGAAGGGGGCATGTGCGATCCTTAAACCCGATCGCGCGCCGCGGCCACCCGATCCCGCGGTCGGGGCTCGACGCCGGCCCGGCGCCGGGGCTAGAAGGGTGCCCGCGATCGCGCCGCCGTCGCGTGCGACATCTTTACTTTCCCGCGGCACGCGTCCCCGGATTAAGGAATTATTAACCGTTTCCGTTAACCCTGTGTTGACCGAGTTGTCGCGTTTTCCACGAGGACACCATGCAGCGCAGCACGATCCTGATCGTCGAAGACGATGCCATGCTGCGGGCCGACACCGTGTCGTCGTTGGAGGATGCCGGACTGTCCGTCATCGACCGCGCGGATGCCGACGAAGCTCTGGGCTTCCTGCTGGAAAACGGCACCGACGTCGCGGCCGTGCTGACGGACATCAACATGCCCGGCCATTCGGACGGCGTTCACCTCGCCGAGATGATTTCCCGCCATTGGCCGCACATCGGCGTCGTGGTCACGTCGGGCGGGGCTCGGCCGCTGCGGGACCTGCCGGCGCGGGTCCACTTCATCCCGAAGCCGTGGCGGGCCGAGCAGGTCGTCGCCGCCATGCAGGTGCTCGTCGAGGCCGCCTGAAGTCTCGACGCGCGGGGCCGGCACACCGGGCCCCGTTCAACGCCCGCGGCACCGCCCGCGCTATACACGGCGGCCGCCCTCCACTAGACATCGCACCGATTCTCGTGGAGCGCATGATGGCCGGTTCCGATCTCGCGACCAATGGGCAGGTGACCGTCTTCGGCGCCTCCGGATTCTTGGGGCGCCACGTCGTGCGCGCCCTCGCCCGGGCCGGCTTCCGCGTCATGGCCGGCTGCCGCCGCCCGGACCTCGCCAACTACCTCCAGCCGCTCGGCCGCGTCGGGCAGATCCAGCCCGTCCAGACCAACGTGCGCTACCCGGAATCGCTCGCCGCAGCCCTGCGCCACGCCGAAGTGGCGGTGAACCTCGTCGGCATCCTGTCCGAAAGCGGCGACCAGACCTTCGAGGCGGTGCATGTCGAGGGTGCGCGGGCCATGGCGCGGGCCGCGCGCGACGCCGGCGTGCGACGTTTCGTGCAGGTGTCCGCCATCGGCGCCGATGCCGAATCGAACGCCGTCTACGGCCGCACCAAGGCCCGCGCCGAGGCGGCGGTGCGCGACATCTACCCCGACGCGGTGATCCTGCGGCCGTCGATCGTCTTCGGCCCCGAGGATGACTTCTTCAACCGCTTCGCCGCCATGGCGCGGTTCGCCCCCGCGCTGCCGCTGGTCGGGGGAGGCCACACCCGCTTCCAGCCGGTCTTCGTCGGCGACGTCGCCGATGCCGTGGCGCTGGCCGCCGAAGGCGGGGCCAGGGCCGGAACGGTGTACGAACTCGGCGGCCCGAGCGTCCGGACCTTCAAGGAGCTGATGGAATACGTCCTCGCCACGGTGCAGCGCAGCCGCCCCCTGGTGTCGGTGCCGTTCGGCGCCATGGAAGGGCCGGCCGCCCTCACGGAACGGCTGTCCGGGCTGATGATGGGGCTGTTCCCCAAGACGCTCCTGATGACCCGCGACCAGCTGAAGATGCTCGGCCACGACAACGTGGTGTCGGCCGTCGCCGTCGCGGAAGGCCGCACCCTGCAGGGGCTCGGCAACGAGCCGCGCGCGATGGAATCCGTGGTGCCGTCCTACCTGTACCGCTTCCGCAAGCACGGCCAGTTCGACCGCGACAGCCGCCTCGCGTGAGCGGCCGGGCCCGGGGGTGGATCCACCCCCGGGCTTCGCGCCGTCAGCCCTGGCGCTTGATCGCGAAGGGGCCCGACGCCTGGCAGGTCGGCATCATCTCGACGCGGTTGATGTTGACGTGGCGCGGCAGCGTCACCACCCAGGCCACCGTTTCGGCGATGTCCTCGGAGGTCAGGGGTTCGGTGCCCTTGTAGACCGCCGCCGCCTTGTCGTCGTCGCCCGAAAAGCGGACGTTGCTGAATTCCGTGCCGCCGCACAGGCCAGGCTCGACGTCCGTCACGCGCACGAAGGACCCCACGAGGTCCGCCTTCAGGTTGAGGCTGAACTGCTTCACGAAGGCCTTGGTGCCGCCGTAGACGTGGCCGCCCGGATAAGGGTAGGAGCCCGCCACGGAGCCCAGGTTGACGATGTGGCCGCGGTCCCGCTCCACCATGCCGGGCAGCAGGGCGCGCGTCATGTGGATCAGGCCGGTGACGTTGGTGGCGACCATACGGTCCCACTGCGCCAGGTCGGCCTTCGGGGCCGGGTCGAGGCCGAGGGCGAGCCCCGCATTGTTGACCAGGACGTCGACCTCGCGCCAGCCGTCCGGAAGGCTGCCCGGCAGCGCCGCCACGGCATCGGCGTCGGTGACGTCGAGCACGACGGGCAGCAGCCGCTCGCCGAGTTCGGCTCGAAGGGCGTCGAGCCGGTCGGCGCGGCGGCCCGCCGCGATCACGCGATGGCCGTCGGCCACGAGGCGCTGCGCGATGGCCCGGCCGAAGCCCGAGGTGGCGCCGGTGACGAAGGCGGTGAGGCTCATCGGACGCTCCGCGGCGCGCGAACGAATGGGGTCATGGCGGTCTCTCCTGTGACGTGTTCCGACGCTTGAGGGTTTAGCGCCGCGCCGCGCTGCGGGGATAGGGGCGGCCGCGAAGGCCTACATGGTGGCGCCGATCTGCCAGGGCACGAATTCGGCGTCGCCGTAGCCCAGCGCCTCGGATTTCGTGAGCTCGCCCGACGCGACGGCGAGGATGCGCGCGAAGATGTCCCGGCCCTTGTCGGCGATCGACACGCCGTCGAGCACGTCGCCGCAGTCGACGTCCATGTCATCCGCCATGTGGCGGGCCATGTCGGAGTTGGTCGCGAGCTTGATCGAGGGCGTCGGCTTGCAGCCGTAGGCCGAGCCGCGGCCCGTGGTGAAGCACAGCACGTTGGCGCCGCCCGCGACCTGGCCGGTGGCGGACACGGGGTCGTAGCCGGGCGTGTCCATGAACACGAAGCCGCGCTCGGTCACCCGCTCGGCGTAGCGGTACACGGCCTTGAGGTCGCGGGTGCCGCCCTTGGCGGCGGCGCCGAGCGACTTCTCCAGGATGGTGGTGAGCCCGCCCGCCTTGTTGCCGGGCGACGGGTTGTTGTTCATCTCGCCGCCATTGCGCCGGGTGTAGTCCTCCCACCAGCGGATGGTGTCGACGAGCCTTTCGCCCACCTCCCGCGTCGCGGCGCGCCGCGTCAGCAGGTGCTCGGCGCCGTAGATTTCGGGGGTTTCGCTGAGGATCGCGGTTCCGCCGTGGTCGATGAGCAGGTCGGCGGCGGCGCCGAGCGCCGGGTTGGCGGTGATGCCCGAATAGCCGTCCGAGCCCCCGCACTGCAGGGCCAGCACGAGGTCGGCGGCGGGCATCGTTTCGCGCCGCGCCGCGTCGGCGGCGGGCAGCATCTCGAGGAGGCGTTTGACGCCGTTCTCGACGGTGCGGCGGGTGCCGCCCTCGTCCTGGATCGTCATGGTGCGGAAGCGGTCGCTTTCGCTGAGGCCGTATTCGGACTTCATGCGGCCGATCTGGAACACCTCGCAGCCGAGCCCGACCAGCAGCACGCCCGCGATGTTGGGGTTGGTGGCGTAGCCCCACTGCGTGCGCTTCAGGGCCTCGAACCCTTCGCCCCGGTCGGCCATGCCGCAGCCGGTGCCGTGCACGAGCGGGATGACGCCGTCCACGTGGGGGTAGTCGGCCAGCACGCCGGAACGCTCCACCTCCTTGGCGATGAAGCGCGCCACCGAGGCGGAACAGTTCACCGACGTCAGGATGGCGAGGTAGTTGCGAGTGCCGGCGCGGCCGTCGGCGCGGCGGAACCCCTGGAAGGTCGCCCGCTCCTCGTCGGGCACGAAGCTGTCGAGGCGGGTCGCTCGGCCGAACGCATAGTCGCGGGCGAAGTCCTCGCCCATGGCGAGGTTGTGCTCGTGCACCCAGTCGCCGGGCGCGACGGGGCGCGTCGCGAAGCCGATCACCTGCCCGAACTTCAGCACCGGCTGGCCGACGGCCACGGGCACCGTCGCCATCTTGTGCCCCTTCGGCACGCGCGCCGCCGCGACGACGCCGGACTCGGTGCTGTTTCCCGCCTGCAGCACGTCGAGGGCGACCACGACGTTGTCGTCCGGATGGAGGCGGAGCGTTCGGGCCGTCATGGGTGCTCTCCAAACCGCGCGACCGTGGCGGCGGCGCCGTCGCGCAGCAGAGACGACAAGGCCGCCACCACGGCGCCGGTGAAGCGGGGCTCGGCCGGCAGGTCGGAACCGAACACGGATGTCATGCCGAACAGCGCGCCGGCGAGCGCGCCCGCGTCCGCGGCGTCGGCCGTGCGGCGGCGAAGCTCGTCGGCCAGCGGATCGCGCAGGTCGATCGGCTCCCCGCGCTCGTCCCGACCCCGGGCGTAGCACATCCACGCGGCGACGCCGAGGGCGAGCCGGTCGATCGAGGCGCCGGCGGCCAAACGGTCGCGCACCGTGCCGAGCAGGCGCTGCGGCAGCTTCTGGGTGCCGTCCATGGCGATCTGCCAGGTGCGGTGGCGCAGCGCCGGGTTGCGGAAGCGCGCGACGAGTTCCTCCCCATAGGCGGCGGGGTCGAGGCCCGGCACCGGGGGCAGGGTGGGGGCGACCTCTGCACCCATCAGGCCGCGGACCAGGGCGGCGAAGCCCGGCGCCGCCAGGGTGTCGGCGACGGTCTCGTGCCCGGCGAGGTAGCCGAGGTAGGCCAGGGTCGAATGGCTGCCGTTCAGCATGCGCAGCTTGGCGAGTTCGAAGGGCGCGACGTCGGACACGAAGGTCGCGCCGGCCCTGTCCCAGGCGGGGCGGCCCAGGGCGAAATCGTCCTCGATGACCCATTGGGTAAAAGGTTCGGTCGGCACCGGCCAGGCATCGGACAGGCCGAGGGCCGCCGAGATGCCGTCCCGATCGGCCTCGGCCGTGGCCGGCACGATGCGGTCGACCATGGTGAACGGGCAGCGCAGCTCCGCCGCCACGGCGCGGCCGAGCGCGGGATCGCGCAGCTCGGCGAAGCGGACGAGCACGCGGCGCAGCGTGGCCCCGTTGTGGGGGAGGTTGTCGCAGCAGAGCGCGGTGAAGAAGGGCAGGCCGGCGGCGCGCCGGCGGCGCAGGGCCTCGACGACGAAGCCCGGCGCCGAACGGGGCGCGTCGGGATGGGCGAGGTCGTGGAGAACGTCCGGGTGCCGCTCGTCGAGGTCGCCCGTCGCCGGCGAATGGCAGTAGCCCTTCTCGGTGACGGTGAGCGACACGATGCGGGTGTCGGGGGCGCTCATGATCGTCAGCAGGGCGTCGGGGTCCTCCGGGGCGACGAGCAGGCGCGTCACGGCACCGATCACCTGCAGGCGCTCGGCCGCGGCGTCGCGGATCGCGAGGGCGTAGAGGCCGTCCTGAGGGGCGAGCGCGTCGCGCGTGTCGGGCGAGCGGAGCGACGCGCCGGCGATGCCCCAGCGCGCGTCGCCCGCCGCCAGCACGGCGTCGGTGTAGGCCGCCATGTGGGCGCGGTGGAAGGCGCCGATGCCGAGGTGGACGATGCCGGTCCGGAGCGACGAGCGGTCGTAGGCGGGGCGGCCCACGGCCGCGGGGAGGCGGCCGAGGGTGGCTTGGGACAGGCGGTCCATCGTCCGATCCGCCATCAATGCGCTCCCTGCGTCTTGGCCCGCGCCACGATCTGCGTCGGGTTGACGAAGCGCAGCGCCAGCAGCAGCCACACCAGCGTGGTGACCATGTAGACCACCGCCATCACGTCGACCTCCTGGCCGGCGCGGACGCCCGACGCGAAGACGGCGTAGTAGAGCGCCACCACGAGGGTCTGGCTCGTCGGGCCGGAGGTGAGGAAGGTCAGCTCGAACATCGCCACGGTCCGCACCAGCACGAGCAGCAGCGCCGCCAGCACGCCGGGGAGGAGCAGCGGCAGCAGCACGCGGATGAAGAGCTGCCACGTCGACGCGCCGAACACCCGCGCGGCGGCCTCGACCCGGGGGTCGATCTGCTCGATGAAGGGGATCATCACCAGCACGACGAAGGGCACCGCGGGGACGAGGTTCGCCAGCACCACGCCGGCGAAGGAGCCGCCGAGCCCGACCCGGTAGAGCAGCGTCGCCATGGGGATGCCGTAGGTCAGCGGCGGCACCAGCAGCGGCAGCAGGAACACCAGCGTGGCGGCCCGCTTGCCCGGGAAGTCTCGGCGCGCCAGGGCGTAGGCGGCCGTGACGCCGAGCGCCCCCGAGATCAGCACCACGGCGCCCACGACCTGGAAGGTGACGACGAGCACGTCGGTGAGGCCGAACTCGTCCCACGCGTCGGCATACCAGTGGGCCGTGAACCCCGCGGGCAGCCAGGTGCCGAGCCAGCGGGTGGACAGGCTGTCGATCACCACGGTGGCGATGAGCGCCAGGAGGTTCAGCACGAAGACCACCACGACGGCCCACACGGCCGTGCGCCACAGCTTCGACCCGATGCCGGTGTCGCGGATCATCCCTTGGTGCCTCCGACAGGGCCGCGGTAGAACAGCGAGCGGGCGCCCAGCGCCAGCAGCACCACGACGAGCTGCACGGCGCCCATCACCATGGCGATGGCGGAGCCCAGCGACGCGTCGTAGCGCTCGAAGGCCGCCTGGTAGGCCGCGATGGAGATGACGTGGGTGGACCCCGCCGGCGCGCCGAGCAGCACCGCCGACGGGAAGACCGCGAAGGCCTGGACGAACGACAGGCAGAACGTCACGGCCAGCCCCGGCACGAGCAGGGGCAGGAAGATGCGGCCGAAGCGCCGCGCCGCGCCGGCGCCGAGGGTCGCGGCCGCATGTTCCAGCGCGGGGTCGATGCCGCTGACGTAGCTGAGCGTCAGCAGGAACGTGAACGGGAAGCCCGTGATCACCAGCGAAGCGAACACGCCCCAATAATTGTTGGTGAGCTTCAGCGGCGCGCCGATGACGTGGAGCGCCAGGAGCGTGCGGTTGAACCAGCCCTGCGGCCCGAGGTAGGTCAGCAGGCCCTGCGCGACCAGCACCGTGCCCAGCGTGACGGGCAGAACCAGGATGGTGGTGAGCAGCCTCTGGTTGGACATCAGCCGCACGCGAAAGGCGATGGGCACCGCGAGCAGGATGTTCAGCAGCGTCGTCGGGATCGCCAGGACCAGGGTGTTCCACACCGTTTCGCGCAGGAACGGGTCTGAGAAGAACGTCCGGTAGCTGGCGGTGAACGGGCCCACCTTGGGCTGCAGCGACAGAACGAGCCCGTAGACGAAGGGGTAGACGAACAGCGCCACGATCGCGAGCAGCGCCGGCACGACCAGCATCGTGGTGCCGTCGATGCCCCGCGCGGCGAGCCGGACCCGCAGCGGGACCGCGGTCGGGCGCCCCGCCGGCACGGCGGTCACGCGCCGCTCCCGGCGAAGACAAGGATCTGGTCCGGGCGGGCACCGAGCGTCACGCGCTCGCCCGTCGAAACGGGACGGTCCGAGCGGAAGAACAGCTCCGTGCCGTCGATCGCCTGGGCGGCCCCGAAGAAGGCGCGGCCGCGATACTCGCTGATCCGCACCGTGGCGACCACGCCGGAGGTCCCGGCCACGAGGTCCTCGGGCCGCACCATCAGGGTCACGGGGTCGCCGGGCGACACGGGCGCGCGCACCGACACTTCCAGGCGAGCCCCGCAGGCTTCCACGGACGCGCGGCCGTTCGAGGCCGACACGACCCGGCCCGCGAGCTTGGAGCGGTAGCCCATGAACTCGGCTACGTCGGCGTGGGCCGGGCGCTCGTAGAGTTCCTCGGGCGTCCCGGTCTGGCGGATGAGGCCGTCGCGCATCACCACGATGCGATCGGCCATCGACAGGGCCTCGTCCTGGTCGTGGGTGACGTAGATCGTGGTGGAGCCGATGGCCTCGTGGATGCGGCGGATCTCGGCGCGCATCTCGAGGCGCAGCTTGGCATCGAGGTTGGACAGCGGCTCGTCCATCAGCACCACGGGCGGCCGGATCACGATGGCGCGGGCGATGGCCACCCGCTGCTGCTGCCCGCCGGACATCTGGCCCGGAAGCTTGTCGGCCTGGGCGCTGAGGCGCACCAGCGCCAAGGCCTCGTCGATGCGCTTCTCCGCTTCCCGGCGGGGCACGCGCTGCATGGCGAGGCCGAAGCCCACGTTGCGCCGCGCGTTCATGTGCGGAAACAGCGCGTAGCTTTGGAACACCATGCCGAAGCCGCGGCGCTCGGGCGGCAGCTCGTCGATGCGGCGGTCCCCCAGCGAGATCGTGCCGGCCGACAGCGGCTGCAGCCCCGCGATGCAGTTCAGCGCCGTGGTCTTGCCGCAGCCCGACGGGCCGAGCAGCGCCACGAATTCGCCGGGGCGGATCTCGAGGTCGAGGCCCTTCAGAGCCTGGAATCCGCCGAAGTCGCGCCGGAGCCCGGCGAGGCGCAGGGCCTCGCCGGAAGGTGCCGGGCGGGGCGGCGGGGCGTCGCGGGTGCTGGCCATCGTCATGGTCATGGAGGTCAGCCCTTGCCGGCGCCGATGCGCTGGTCCCACAGGGTAAAGGCCGACACCATGCTCTTCGCGTCGAGCGGCACTTCGAGCGGGTGGTCGGCGATCAGCGCGTCGTAGTCCGGCCGGCCGAAGGTGCGGATGGCCTCCTGCGAGTCTTCGGGCGCCATGTCGAGCGTCACGCCCTTCACGGCCGGGCCCGGGTAGAAATAGCCCTGGTCGTAGGCATAGGCCTGCTGCTTCGGCTGCAGCATGAAGCCCATGAGGTCGATCAGCACGGCGAGCTTGTCGTCCGACACGCCCTTCGGCACCACCATGTAATGGGCGTCCGTCACCCAATGGAAGTTCTGCAGCGCCCCCACGGCGGCCTCCTTCGGCACGATGCCGAGCACGCGCGGGTTGATGTCCCATCCCGTGGTCGAGACGATGATGTCGCGCGTGCCCTCGCCGAGCTCCTTCATGGTCTGGGTGGTGCCGGCGGGGTAGTATTCGATGTTATCGCCCAGGGCCTTGAGGTAGTCCCAGGTCTTGGACCAGCCGTTGGCGGGATCGCGCGGGTCGGTGTCGCCCAGGATGTAGGGCAGGCCCATCAGCCACGTGCGGCCGGGCCCGGAGTTCGATGGCCGCGCGTAGATGAACTTGTTCTTGTTCTGGCGGGTGTAGTCGAGCAGCTCGGCCGCGGTCTTCGGCATCGCCTTGACCCGGTCCGGCATGTATTCGAGCAGCGGCCCGGAAGGGTAGTAGCTCACCACGCGGCCGTGATCGGCCGCGATGGCCTGCATCTTCAGGGCCTGCGGCAGGTACACGTCGGACGGCTTCGGCAGGTCTGCGGCATAGGGCGCGAGGTCGAGCCAGATGCCCTGGTCGAGCCCGGCCGACAGGGCGTCCGGTCCCGTCAGCACGAGGTCGATGTCCATGTGATCCGCGTCCTGCTGCGCCTTGATCTTGGCGGGCAGCTCGGGCGCCGGGGCCTTGGTGAAGACGAAGCGCGACACGACGTTCGGCTTCGCCTTGCGGTAGGACTCGATGGCCTTCTGCGTCAGCGCCAGGTTGCCCGCCACATCCACCACCGTGAGCGTGACGGGGCTCTTCGGCAGGGGCGGGGCCGCCCAGGCCCGGCCGGGCAGCAGCCCCGCCGCCGAAACCGCGCCGAGGCCGCCCAGAACCCGCCTGCGATCCACCATCTCATCCCCCATCGCTGACGCCTTCTCACGAGGCGTGCCGTCGTTTCGGTGTCGTCTCCGCCGTCCCGGGCGATCGCTCGTCCGCGACGGGTCGTGCCGGCCGGCGGTCGGCGCCAACCGCCCGTGTCACAGCCTGTAGGCCGCCTTGGCGAGCCCGTAGGCGAGGTCGTGGGCCAGGTCGTGGGCCTCGTCCTCGTCCAGCCGGTGCTCGGCGACGAGGCGCGCCAGGTGACCGCAGTCGATCCGGCGCGCCATGTCGTGGCGCGCCGGGATCGACAGGTAGGCGCGGGTGTCGTCGTTGAAGCCGACCGTGTTGGCGAAGCCCGCCGTTTCGGTGGCGATCTCGCGGAAACGCCGCATCCCGTCCGGGCTGTCGAAGAACCACCAGGGCGGCCCGAGGCGCAGCGCGGGGTAGTGCCCGGCCAGCGGCGCCAGCTCGCGGCCGTACTGGGCCTCGTCAAGCGTGAACAGCACCAGCGTCAGGCGCGGGTCGTTGCCGAAGCGGTCGAGCAGCGGCTTCAGGGCGTGGACGTAGCCGGTCGGCTGCGGGATGTCGGCACCCTTGTCGAGGCCGAAGCGGGCGAAGACCTGGGGGTTGTGGTTGCGCACCGAACCCGGGTGGAGCTGCATCGTCAGCCCGTCCTCGACGCTCATGCCGGCCATCTCGGTCAACATCTGGGCGCGGAACAGCTCGGCATCCTCCGCCGAAACCGGTCCGGCCATCACGCGGTCGAACAGCGCCGACGCTTCCGCGGCACCAAGGTCGGCGGTGCGGGCGGTCGGGTGGCCGTGGTCGGTCGCGGTGGCGCCGAGCGACCGGAAGAAGGCCCGCCGCGCCCGATGCGCCGCGAGGGAGCCCGACCAGGTGACGGGCTCGCCCGCCAGCGCGCAGAGCCGGGCGACGTCCTCCCTGAAGGTCGCCCGGTCGGGGTCGACCACGGCGTCCGGGCGGTACGTCGGCAGCACGCGGCCGCTCCAGCCGCAATCGCGCAGGGCGGCATGGTGGTGGAGGTCGTCGAGCGCGGCGTCGGTGGTCGCGATCGCCTCGATGCCGAAGCGCTCGTAGAGGGCGCGCGGCCGAAGCTCCGGCCGGCCGATCGCGTCCGCGATGGCGTCGTAGAGGCGGTCGGCGTTGCCCGGCGTGAGGCGCTCGTCAATGCCGAACACGGTTTCCAGCGCGTGCTCGAACCACAGCCGCGTGGGCGTGCCGCGGAACAGGGGGTAGTGCCGCGCGAAGAGCCGCCAGATGGCCCGCCCGTCCGTTTCCGTCGGCCCACCGTCGCGCCGCGGCACGCCGAGGGCTTCGAGCGGCACGCCCTGGGAATACAGCATGCGGAACACGTAGTGGTCCGGCACCACGAAGAGCTGCGCGGGGTCCGGGAACGCCCGGTCCTCGGCGTACCAGGCCGGCTCGGTGTGGCCGTGCGGCGACAGGATCGGCAGCCCCGACACCGCGCCGTAGAGCCGGCGTGCGATGCCGCGGGTCCCGGGGTCGACGGGGAGCAGCCTGTCGGGGTGGAGGGCCATGGCGCGTTTCCGATGCGGACCCTGGTCGATCCGCTTGGCGACCATGAACAACTGATATACTAGTATGTCAATAGGGGGTGGAACGATGGAGGGGAGCGTGTCCGGCAAGGGCGCCGTCGCGCGCGGGCGGCAGGCCGGGATCCGGTGTCCGGCGACCCGGGCCGGGAGCCCCATGACGGCGGCGGGCGCGATCGCGACCGCGTTGCGCGACGACATCGTCGGCATGGCGATCCTGCCCCGCACGCCGCTGCGCGATGCGGCGCTCTGCGAACGGTTCGGCACGAGCCGCACGCCGGTGCGCGAAGCTCTGATTCGCCTCGGCGAGGAGGGGCTCGTCGACATCCTGCCGCAGTCCGGCACCTTCGTGTCGCGCATCCCGCTCGACGCCATCCCGGAAGCCGTCCTGGTGCGCCAGGCCCTCGAAGGGGTGACGGTGGAGGGCGCGGCGGCCCGGGGCGGGAGTGCCGCGGCGGCCCGGCTCGACGCCGCCATCGGCGCGCAGCGGCAGCTCGCGCTGCGCGGCGACACGCGCGGGTTCCACGAAGCCGACGAGGCGTTCCACGAGGCCATCGCGCTGCTCGCGGGCCACCCGAACATCTGGCGGCTGCTGCGCCAGGTGAAGGTGCAGCTCGACCGCGCGCGCCGCCTCACCCTGCCGGCGCTGGGCCGCATGGACCAGGTGATCGCCGAGCACGCAACGATTCGCGACGCCGTGGCGGCGGGCGACGCCGGCCGTGCGAGGTCCGCCATGACGGCGCATCTCGGCGTGGTGGTGCCGGACGTCGCGCGCCTGCGCGACCTCCACCCCGATTTTTTCATCTGAAGGAGCAGGCATGCGGCAGGGTTGGAGATGGTACGGGCCGGACGCTTTCGTTTCGCTCGACGACGTGCGCCAGGCCGGCGCGACCGACATCGTGTCGGCGCTGCACGCCGTGCCGATCGGCGAAGCCTGGTCCCGCGCCGCGGTGGCGGAGCGCAAGCAGCTCATCGAGGCCACGCCCCCCGGCCGCACGCCGCTCCGCTGGTCCTGCGTCGAAAGCATCCCGATCCCGGACGCGGTGAAGCGCCGCGGCGGCGCGGCCAAGGCCGAGATCGAGAGCTGGATCGCCTCGCTCGAAGCGGTGGCGGACTGCGAGATCGACACGATCTGCTACAACTTCATGCCGGTGGTCGACTGGACGCGCACCGACATCGACCACGTGCTGCCGACCGGCGCGACCGCGATGCGCTTCGACCAGGACCGCTTCGCCGCCTTCGACCTCCACATCCTGCGCCGCCCCGGCGCCGAGGCGGACTATTCCGAAGCCGATCGGGCGCGGGCGCGGGCCGCCTTCGACGCCATGCCGGACGAGGGCGTCGCCGAGCTGACCCGGACCATCGCGTCGGCGCTGCCCGGATCGACGACGGAGCCCATGACGGTGGACGGGTTCCGCGACAAGCTCGACCAATATCGCGAGGTCGACGCCGCGCGGCTGCGCCGGCACCTGATCGAGTTCCTCGCCGCCGTGACCCCCGCCGCGGAAGCGCGCGGCGTGACGCTGACGCTGCACCCGGACGACCCGCCGCGCCCGCTGTTCGGCCTGCCGCGCGTGGCCTCGACGGGCGACGACTATGCGGCGCTGTTCGAGGCCGTGCCGTCGCGGGCGAACGGCATGTGCTTCTGCACCGGGTCGCTCGGCGTGCGGGCCGACAACGACCTGCCCGCCATCGCCCGCCGCTTCGCGGACCGGATCGGCTTCGCGCACCTTCGGGCGACGAAGCGCGAAGCCGACCCGCGCTCGTTCCACGAATCCGATCACCTCGACGGGGACGTCGACATGGTGGCGGTGCTGCGCGAGCTGGTGGCGGCCGAGGGGCGTCGGGGGGGCCCGATCCTGTTCCGCCCCGACCACGGCCACCGCATGCTCGACGACCTCGCCAAACCCGTCAGCCCCGGCTACCCCGCGATCGGGCGCTTGAAGGGTCTTGCGGAGCTGCGCGGCATCCTCCACGCGATCGGGGCGAAGCCGCACGCCTGACCACCGCGCCTCAGGGATACAGGCGCTGCTTGGCCCAGGGGCCTTCCGTGCCGCCGCGGCGGAACACGATCCGGTCGTGCAAGCGGTTGGCGCGGTCGGCCCAGAACTCGATCTGGTACGGCTTGACGCGGAAGCCGTGCCAATAGGCGGGGCGGGGGATGGGCCGGTCGCGGTAGTCCGCTTCGAGCGCGGCCACGCGGTCTTCCAGCGTCGCGCGGCTGTCGAGCGGGCGCGACTGCTGGCTCGCGATGGCGCCGATGCGGGAGCGGGGGTGCCGGCTGTCGAAGTAGGCGTCGGATTCGGCGTCGGACACGGATTCCACCGACCCGCGCACGCGGATCTGGCGGTTCAGGCTCTTCCAGTAGAGGACGAAGGCCGCTTCGGCATGTGCGGCCAGCTCCTCGCCCTTGGCGCTTTCGGCGTTGGTGTAGAAGGTGAAGCCGCGCGGGTCCTTGCCCTTGAGCAACACGGTGCGGACGTCCGGCCGCCCGTCGCGGTCCACCGTGGCGAGCTGGATCGCGTTGGGGTCGCGCGGCTCGCTGGCCGTCGCTTCCGCCATCCAGGCGTCGAACAGGGCGTCGGGGTCGTCCGAAAGGGTGAAGTCACCCGAATTTAACGCGCTCACGCTAAGTCCTTCCGTGTCGTTGCGGGTGGGGGGGGGCGGGCGGTGAAGCGAAGGTTGCGTTGCCGTCCCCGGGACCCCCACACCGATCTAATCCGCCCCCCGGAGCCGAACAACCGCGCGCGGCATCGCGTCGGCGGTGCGGCCTGCCGGTGCGCCGCGGTGGCGCTCCTGGCCGTCGCGACCTCGGCCTGCTCGCTGTCGATCCCGATCTCCGGCATCGAGGCCGACGACACGCCGACGGGTGGCATCGACCGCACCGTCGCGCTGCTGTCGCCCTCGCTCGACCGGGAAGACCTGCGTCGCGCCCGCGCCGCCATGGCGGTGGCGCTCGATCCCCAGGGCGACGGCGCGCGCTCCGCGTGGCGGAACGCGCAGACCGGCTCCCACGGCGCCTTCACGGCCGCGGCCCCGCCCTTCGCGGACCACGACCGCGTGTGCCGTCGCTTCTCCGGCGAGGTGACGCCGCTCGGCGGAAAGGAACGGCGCCTGTCGGGCTCGGCGTGCCGCGACGGGGACGGAACCTGGGTGATGCGGGCGGGAGAAAGCGGCAAAGCCTGAGCGGACGCGCGTCGATCGGCCCGCGCCATCCTGCCGAGCGCCGGCCGCGCGGCTTGCTGCCGCGGGCTTTCGGCCCCATGTCCAGCGCGACAGGTTTCTCGACGCGCCGCACCGGCGCGCGCCCGCCACGAGTCACGAGATGCGCGATCCCTACACGGTCCTCGGCGTTTCCAAGTCGGCCGACGCCGCCGAGGTCAAGAAGGCGTTCCGCAAGCTCGCCAAGAAATACCACCCCGACCAGAGCAAGGAGCCCAAGGCCAAGGAGCGGTTCACCGAGGTGAACAGCGCCTACGAGATCCTGGGCGACGAGGCCAAGCGCAGGCAGTTCGATGCCGGCGAGATCGACGCCGAAGGCAAGCCCCGCTACGGCGGCTTCGCGGGCGGGCAGGGGGCCGGCGGCTTCGACGCCGGTGACTTCGGCGGCGGCTCGCCCTTCGGCCGGGGTGGCGGGCGCGCAGGCGGCTTCGACCCATCGGACATCTTCGACATGCTCAACGGCGGCATGCGGGGCGGCCGCCGCGCCGCGCCGCAGCCGACCCGGGGCGAAGACGTGACGGCGTCCGTCGCGGTGCCGCTCGAGGATGCCGTCAAGGGCGGCACCGCGCGGGTGACGCTGCCCACGGGCCGGACGCTGGACGTCAGGATCCCCGCCGGGATCGAGGAGGGCAAGGCCATCCGGCTGAAGGGCCAGGGCCACGACAGCCCCACCGGCGGCGCCGCCGGCGACGCCCTGGTGACGGTGCGCTACGCACCCCACCGGCAGTTCCACATCGAGGGGCGCGACCTCAGGCTCGACCTGCCCGTGACCCTCTACGAGGCGGTGCTGGGCGGCACGGTCCCGGTCGCCACGCTCGACGGGACGGTCGAGATCACCTTGCCGCCCGGCGCCAACAAGGGCCGCACCTTGCGGCTGCGCGGCAAGGGGATGCCCGGCCCGAACGGCGCCGGCGACCTCCTGGTCACGCCGCGGGTCGCCCTGCCGGAACGGCCTGACGCCGATCTCGAAGCCCTCGCCAAGCGGTGGCGCGACGAGCACCCCTACGACCCGCGCGCCGTCAAGGTCTAGGGCGGATCGGCGGCTCCCCCGGCAGGGCGCCGCGTTCGGGTCGCGACCCGCTCGGCCTCACGCCGCCGGGCGATGGGTGCGGCGCGTGGACCTCGCGGGGCTTTCGGCCGGCGCGTCGGGGTCGAGCGCCGGCAGGGCGTCGATGACGCGCTCGGGCGGCAGGATCACGATGACCTCCGTGCCCTCGCGCACGCGGGACTTGATGGTGAACGAGCCGCCGTGCAGCTCCACCAGCCCCTTCACGATGGGCAGGCCGAGGCCCGACCCTTCCTCGGCGTTCTTCTGCGCCAGCGTGCCCCGACCGAAGGACGACATGACGATCGGGATCTCGGCCTCGGGGATGCCCGGGCCCGTGTCGCGGATCGCGAAATACTGGCCGCCCTGCGCCGTCCAGCCGACCTTGACCGTCACGGTTCCGCCCTGGGGCGTGAACTTGATGGCGTTGGAGAGCAGGTTCAGGACCACCTGCCGGATGGCGCGCTCGTCGGCCCAGATGGGCGGCAGGCTCGGCTCGATCATCTCGGTGACGGTGATCTCGCGCTTGGACGCGCGCAGCATGAGCAGGTGCTGGCAATCCTCGGCGATCAGCGCCAGCGAGGTCGGCTCCTCCTTCAGGTCGTAGCGGCCCGCCTCGACGCGCGACAGGTCCAGGATCTCGTTGATCAGCATCAGCAGGTGCTGGCCGCTCGAATGGATGTCGGCGGAATAGTCGCGGTAGACCGGCACGCTGTGCTGGCCGAAGAGCTCGCCCTTCATCACCTCGGAGAACCCCAGGATGGCGTTGAGCGGCGTGCGCAGCTCGTGGCTCATGGTGGCGAGGAAGCGGCTCTTGGCGAGGCTCGCCTCCTCGGCGCGGCGCCGCGCTTCGTCCGAATTGAGCTTGGACTGTTCGAGCTCGACGATGAGCGCGTCCTTTTCGGCCTGGAACGACAGCGTGGCGAGCGTCGTGGAATGCAGGCGCGCCGCCAGCACCGCGAAGCACAGCTGCGCCACGCCCGCCACCGCCAGCACGGGCAGGAACTGGTAGCCGACCGCGGGACGGGCGTAGAGGGCGACGCCCAACGTCATGGGGATCA
Organism: Lichenibacterium minor; assembly: GCF_004137685.1. Classification (GTDB taxonomy): domain Bacteria; phylum Pseudomonadota; class Alphaproteobacteria; order Rhizobiales; family Beijerinckiaceae; genus Lichenihabitans; species Lichenihabitans minor. The sequence continues at coordinate 42,737 of NZ_QYBB01000023.1, forward strand.
GGCCCGCGTAGACGGCCGCCGGCACGGGGGCCGACATCATCGCCGTCATGGCGCCGACGAGGAGGAGCACGAACAGCACGAAGGTTTGCGCCGCGGAATCGTGCGCCCCGATCACCAGGAACACGCTCGCCGCCCAGGCGATGCCCCGCAGGGCCTCGGCGGCCGCGAAGCCGCGCGTCCAGCGCAGCACCCGGCCGTGGACCTGCGGCTGCCGCAGGAACAGCCGGGCCGACACGGCGACGAGCAGGATCGCGAGCAGCGTCGTGCCGAGCCACGCCGCCGCGGCGACGGACGGCACCCACAGCGACAGGACGCCGGCGGTCGCGCACGCCAGCACCGCCTCGGCGATCGTGGCGCCGCGCCGGCCGGCGGCGAAGAGGCGGAGGAGCTCGAGGTCGAAGGCGTGCCGTCCGGTGCCGGACGAGGTGAGCCTTTCGCGCGCTTCCCGCATCTTCGACGCGGTGCGGCGGCGCTGCAGGGACGTGTCGCCGTCGGAGCCGCGGCCGCGCTCGATCATCTCCGCGGTCACCTCGTCCATGGTTCGACACACTCACCGACGCGATACGCCTCATCGACACGATGGGGGGGAAAGCTTAATGGAGGGCTCACGCGGGTCTCACGATTGCCACCGAACGGCCATCCGACCATCTCACCGCCGCCGTGTCGCCCTCGTGGCGAGGGCGGGCCCTCCGGCTCCGACCGACCGCCTTATCCACAAGTATCGCCATGGATCCCGACGCCGACGCGCTCCCCTTCCCGGCGTTGACGGAAGCGATGCGGCGGTGCCGGATCTGCGTCGAGCGCCCCCGCATCGCGCCGCTGCCCCACGAGCCGCGCCCCATCTTCCAGGTCGACGCTGGCGTGCGGTTGGTCATCGCCAGTCAGGCGCCGGGCATCCGCGCCCACGTGAGCGGCGTGCCGTTCCAGGACCCGTCCGGCGTGCGCCTCCGGCAATGGATGGCGCTGGACGAGGCGCGGTTCTACGATCCCCGGCGCGTCGCGATCCTGCCGATGGGCTTCTGCTTCCCCGGCCACGACGCCCAGAAGGGGGACCTGCCGCCGCGGCCGGAATGCCGCCCGGCATGGCACGATGCCGTCTTCGCCGGGCTGCCCGCCGTCGAAACCATCCTGGCCATCGGGCTTCACGCCATCCGCTACCACGCCCCGCGCCTCGGCGTCCCGCGGCCGGCCGGGCAGGGGCTCGGCGAAACGGTGGCGGACTGGCGCCGCTACTTCGAGCGCCCCGCGCCCCGCATGCTGCCGATGCCTCACCCGTCCTGGCGCAACAGCGCGTGGCTGAAGCGAAACCCGTGGTTCGAGGCCGAACTGCTTCCCGTGCTGCGCGCCGAGGTGCGGCGGCTGGCATGACGGGATCCCGCGCGGGCCGCGGGCATTGTCGGGCAGCGGCAGGCTGCGGCGGAGACGCGCGATGACGGACAGGACCGACCTTCCCACGCTGGCCTCGCCCGACGACGATCCCTGGATCTGGCTCGAGGAGATCGAAGGGCAGCGCGCCACCGCCTGGGTCGACGGGCGCACCGCCGACACGGTGCGGCGCTTCGGCGGCCCGCGCCGGGACGCCGAAGCCGCCGCCCTGGCGGCGCTGATGGACCGGCCCGACAAGATCCCCGGCGTCACGCGGCGCGGCGAGCACCTTTACAACTTCTGGCAGGATGCCGCGAACCCGCGGGGCCTGTGGCGGCGGACCACGCTCGCCTCCTACCTGCGACCCGCGCCGGACTGGGAGATCGTCCTCGACGTCGACGCCCTGGCGAGGGCCGAAGGCGAGGATTGGGTCTATGCCGGCGCCGCCGTCGAGCCGGAACGGCGCGAGCGGGCCATCCTGCGCCTGTCGCGGGGCGGCAGCGACGCCGTGGTGCTGCGGGAGTTCGACGTCCCGTCGCGCGGCTTCGTCGCGGGCGGCTTCGCAGCGCCCGAAGCCAAGGGCGGGACCGCCTGGGTCGATCGCGACACGCTGCTGCTGTTCACCACGCTTCCGAGCGCGTCGGGTGTCGAAACGTCGACGCGGTCCGGCTACAGCCGCACGGTCCGCCTGTGGCGCCGCGGGTCGGCGATCGCCGACGCGCCCGTGGTGTTCGCGGTCGACGCGGCGTCGATGGCGGCGCAGGCTTTCGTGGACCGGAGCGGGGCCGAGCCGCGCATCTGGTTCACCGAAGCCATCGCTTTCTTCGACCATGCGGGCTGGCTCGGCGACCCGTCCGGCCCGAAGCACAGGCTCGACCTCCCCACCGACGCCCAATGGGACGTCCACGGCGACGTCCTGCTCGTGAAGCCCCGGACGCCGTTCGGCGTCTCTGGCCGCACCCACCCGCCCGATACCCTGCTGGCCTTCCCGCTGTCGGGTTTCCTCGCCGGCGAACGGTCCTGCGACGTCCTCTTCGAGCCCGCGCCGCGCCGCTCGCTCGAAGCCTTCTTCTGGACCGGCGACCGCCTCGTCCTGTCGGTCCTCGACGACCTCGTGCCGCGCTTCGCGCTCCTGTCCCGCGCCGGGGACCGGTGGGAGCGCCGCGACCTCGACATGCTCCCGTCGGTCGGCGTGGTCGACCTCAGGACGCTCGACGCCGAAGCGGAGGACAGCGACGGGACCCTGGTGGTGTCTTCGCAGGATCCCGTGACCCCGTCGCGGACGATGCTGTTCCAGGCTTTCGGCGACGGCCCCTTTCCGTCCCCCACCGTGGTCAAGGCCAGCCCCGCGGGGTTCGACGCATCCGGCCTCGTCGTGACGCGCCACGAGGCCGTCTCGACCGACGGGGAGCGCATCCCCTACACGCAGACCGGCCCGGCCGGCGACACCGGGGACGCACCCGTCCACCTCAGCGGCTACGGCGGCTTCGCGGTGTCGACGCTGCCCCATTACCGCCTCGCCGCCGGCAAGCTGTGGCTGGAACGGGGCGGCACGACCGTCACGGCCAACATCCGCGGCGGCGGCGAGTTCGGCACGCGGTGGCACGAGGCCGGGCGGCGGGAAGGCAAGCGGCTCGCCCACGACGATTTCGCGGCCGTGGCGGCAGACCTCGTGCGCCGCGGCGTGACGCGCCCGGGCCGCATCGCCGCCGAAGGCGGGTCGAACGGCGGACTGCTCATCGCCAACATGCTGACGCGCTACCCGGAGCGCTTCGGCGCCCTGTTCTGCACCATCCCGCTGATCGACATGCGCCGCTATTCCAAGCTGCTCGCCGGCGCCAGCTGGGTGGCGGAATACGGCGACCCGGACGTTCCGGAGGATTGGGCCTTTCTCGGGCCCCTGTCGGCCTATCACGCCGCCGAGCCGGGCCGGCCCTATCCGCCGACCCTCATCGCCACGACGCGGCGCGACGACCGCGTCCACCCCGGCCATGCCCGGAAGATGGCGGCCAAGCTGCAGGCCATGGGCTACCCGGCCCACCTCTACGAGCCGGCGGCGGGCGGCCACGGCTATGGCAAGGACAATGCGGAGCGCGCCGCCTTCGTGGCGCTCGGCTACGGCTTCCTGCGCCGCTCCATCGGCTGGGAGGGCTGACACCGGCGGTCGAGGGTTCACACCGCCGGCCACGATCACCCGCCGACCAGGAACGCCTTATTGAACGTGTGGTCGGCCTCGGGCGGCGGGGGCGGGAACGGCGCGGCCAGTTCGATCGCGTGCAGGGCCAGCGCGTCAAGCTGGGCGTTTCCGCTGCTCTGCACGATGCCGAGGCCGGTCAGCTTTCCGGCGTCGTCCACCGTGAAGGTGATGGCGACATTGCCGCTCAAGCGCTGCGCGAAGGCCGTGCGGGCGAGCTCGACCTGGGCCTGGCGGATGCGGCCCTGGACCACGCCCGCGTAGGCGGCGTTGATCTGCGCCGTCGCATTGCCCGCCAGCACCGAGCGGAAGCTCATGGGCATCGCGGCCGCGTCCATCGGCAGGGCCGCGGCCAGCTTGTCGGCGGTGCTCGGCACCTTGGCGACTGTGGGCGGCGAGGGCCTGTCGACCGGGGCCGGAGCCTTGGCCGGGCTGGGCACGCTCGACGCCGCCGTCGGATCGCCCGTGGTCAGCACCTGGGGCACGGCGGCGGGCCGTGCTTCGCGGGTCGCCTGATCCGCCTGGTGCTCGTCGGGCACGAGGTTGGCGGCCTTGTTGTCCCGATCCTGCGTGGCGGCTCGGGCCGCGTCGGGCGGCGGCGCGACGAGCTTCGGGGGCGCCGTCTCGCCAGGCGGGGCCGCCGCGGTCGGCTTGCCGGCGTCTGTCGGGCTCGGCGCCGGTTGGCGCGGCGGCGACGGGGGCACCGGGGACGGCGGCGACAGCGCGGCCGCGAGCTTCGCGTCCTGCGTCGGGGCCGGCGGCTTCTGCTGGGGCCGCGCGGGCACGGGGCTCGGCGTCTCCGACGACGCGGGCTTCGCCGCACCCGCCTTGGCGTCCGCCACCGGGCCCGCGCCCCCGTTCCCTCGCTCGGCACCCTTCGTCGCCGCGGTCGCCGACGCTGGCTTCGGGACCTCGTGGACCACCTCCACGGGGATCTCGACCTCGCGCTGGGTTTCGGCGTCGCGAAAGGACAGGAGATAGAAGAAGGCGGCCGCCAGCGCGACATGGACCAGGATGGCGCCGCCGCCGAAACCCACCAGGCCGCCCGCCCGCTCCCGCCACCCGCGCCGGGCGGCGCGCTGCAGGATGTGGCGGGGGACGAGGTCGAGGCGGGGCGCCGGCTCGTGCAGCGCCTGCAGGTGCGGGGCATCCCCGAGCCGCGCATCCGGGGGCACGTCGGCGGAGGTCGGCCCGGACGCGTCGATCGAGATCAGGCCGTTGCTCCGTCGGCAGGCGAAGGGGGGCGGCATCGCGCCCCGGCCGCCGCTGCCGCGTTTCGGTGGGGCAGCCCCGCGGACGTCGGGACGCCCGCGGGGCCGAAGTCCGAGTCGAAGCGGGCCTTCAAACCTTGCTGGTCGAGGCCCGGTAGATCTGGTCGATCGCCGTCGACAGCGCGGCGTCGAAGTCCGCCTCGGTGGTGTCGTAGCGGAGGTCGTCGATCAGCGCGCGCGAGAAGCTCGCGATCATGCCGTGGTTGCGGGACAGCCGTTCGCATGCGTCGTCGCGCGTGTAGCCGCCCGACAGGGCCACCACGCGCATCACCTTGGGGTGCTCCGTCAGGCTCCGGTACAGGTTCGCCTCGGTGGGGATCGTCAGCTTCAGCATGACCTGTCGTCCCGCCGGCAGGGCGTCGAGGTGCCTGACGATCTCGGCCTTGAGCATCTCCTCGGCCGCGGCCTTGTCGGGGGCTTTGATGGACACTTCCGGCTCGATGATCGGCATCAGGCCGTGCTTCGCGATCTGCTCGGCGACCTCGAACTGCTGCGCCACGATGGCGGCGATGCCGTCCTTCGACGCGCGGGCGACGACCGATCGCATCTTGGTGCCGAAGACGCCGAGCTTCGCGGCGCGCGCCAGCAGGGCGTCGAGCTCCGGCATCGGCTTCATGAGCTGGACGCCGTCCTTCTCGGCCTCGAGCCCTTTGTCCACCTTGACGAAGGGGACGACGCCGCGCTTCTCCCACAGGTAGGACGGAACGGGTTGGCCTTCCGCCTCGCCGTCCATCGTGCCCTCGAACAGGATCGCCCCGATCACCCGCTCGCCCGTGAAGGCGGGGGCGGTCACGATGCGCACCCGCATCTTGTGGATCTCGCCGTACATCTGGGCGTCGCCGCTGTAGGCGGTCTCGGGCACGCCATACTGGGCGAGTGCCTTGGGGGTGGACCCGCCGCTCTGGTCGAGGGCGGCGATGAAGCCGCCCTTGCCGGACATCTGCGCCATCATGGATTCGTTCGCCATGCCCGTCGGCCTCGCGTGTCTAGAGGGGGGAACCGGGCCCGTGCCCGGCATCGCCGTGATTCGCCCTGGTGGTGCGCGCCGATGTCCTAACACATCCCGCGGACGCGCGAGCGGGGCTCAGCCCTGGCCGGCGGCCGCCCTGTCGAGGAACCAGCGCACCTCGCCGGAGCTGCGCAGGCGGCCGGCCGGCACGTCGGCGGCGCCCGACCGGATATGGGCCACCATGTCGGCCTTGTCCTTGCCGGTCACCAGGAACGCGATGGCGCGGGACGACGCGATGGCTGGGTAGGTGAGCGTCAAGCGCGCTTCGGGCCGCCCTTCCGTGACGGCCGCCGACCACCTGTCCCGCTCGTCGAGCACCGGTTGTCCGGGGATGAGCGAGGCCGTGTGGCCGTCGGGGCCGAGACCCAGCAAAGTCACGTCGAAGAGCGGCCGGGCGGGGTCGAGCGTGTCGGCGCCGTAGAACCGCTTCAAGCGCCGCTCATAGGCGGCGGCGGCATCCTCGGGGGTCAGCGCGGCCGTGTCGAAGCTGTGGACGCGCCCCTCGGGTACGGGAACATGGGCCAGCATGGCTTGCTCCACCATGCGGAAGTTGCTGTCCTGGTCGTCCTTCGGCACGAAGCGCTCGTCGCCGAAGAACCAATCCGTCCGGTCCCAGGGGAAGCGGTCGCGAAAAGCGGCGCTCGCCAGGCGCTCGTAGAGCCGCTTCGGGGTCGAGCCGCCCGACAGGCTGACGGCGAAGCGCTCCTTGCCCTCGGCCTGCCGGACGAGCCAGGACGCGGCCGCGTCGGCCACGGCGTCGGGATCGTCGAAGACGGCGAACTCGCCCTGGGCCACATGTCGGTCCGTCATCACGCGGTCTCCTCGATGGCGGCCCGGCGCAGCGCCGTGATCCGCTCCGCATAGTCGGGGGCGTCGAACACGTAGGATCCCGCCACGAAGACGTCGGCGCCGGCGTCCACGCCGGGCCGGATGGTGCGGTCGTTGATGCCGCCGTCCAGCATGACGCGCGTGCCGAGGCCCCGCTCGGACGCCATGGCGCGGATCGCCCTGACCTTGGGAAGCATCTCGGGCAGGAAGCTTTGACCGCCGAAGCCCGGGTTGACCGTCATGACGATGACGACCTCGCAGAGGTGCATGACGTATTCGATCAGCGCCGGCGGGCTCGCCGGGTTCAGCGCCACGCCGGCCTGCTTGCCCAGGGCGCGGATCTGGCCGAGCACGCGGTGGAGGTGGATCGTCGAGGTCGATTCCGCCTGGACCACGATCGAATCGGCGCCGCTCTTCGCGAAATCCTCGACGAAGCGCTCGGGCTCGACGATCATCAGGTGGAGGTTGAGGTGCTTGCGCGTCGCCTTGCGGATCGCCGCCACCACGGCGGGCCCGAAGGTGATGTTGGGCACGAAGCGCCCGTCCATGATGTCGACGTGCAGCCAGTCGGCGCCGGCCTCGTCGACGGCGCGGCAGTCGTCGGCCAGGCGGCCGAAATCGGCCGACAGGACCGAGGGGGCGATCAGGAACTCACTCATGGCGCGTCAGGTCGGCTCGGCTGGGGGCAGGAGAAAGGTTTCGATGGCCTTGGCGAAGCCCTCGTCGTCGTAGCCGGCCGTGACGGCGGAGGCCTGGGCCTTCACCTCGTCGCTGGCGTTGCCCATGGCGATCGAGAAGCCCGAGCGCTTGAACATGTCCACGTCGTTCGGCATGTCGCCGATGGTGGCGATCTCCGAGGTGGGGATGTTCATCGCCTTCGACAGGACTTCCACCACGTCGCCCTTGTTGGCGTGAGGGTGGGTGACGTCGAGGTAGTAGGGCTGCGAGCGCGCCGCCGAGGCCCGGTCGCCCAGCGCCGCCCGCATGTCGCGTTCGGCCGTCTCGACCGCCTTCAGGTCGTCCGACACGCCCACCACCTTCGTGGCGCGGTCGAGGTCCTCGTCGGCGAAGGCGTCCACCACCTCGGCGGCGAACTTCACCGTCCAAGCTTCCCGCTCGACGTGGGGCGCGCCCCGCTTCGTGATGAACCAGCCCTTCGCGGTGTAGAGCCACGCGTCGAGCCCGTGGTCCGCGATGATGCGGATGGCTTCGCGCGTGACGTCCGGCGGCAGCGTCTTCTCCTCGATGACGCTGAGGTCCGGCCTCACCAGGGCCCCGCCGTTGAAGCCGGCGATCATGGTGGTGATGTGCAGCGGCGCGATCAGCATCGCCATGCCGCGCGGCGGCCGGCCGCTGGTCACGGCGAAGCGGATGCCGGCCGCTTCCAGGGCCGCCACGGCCTTCACGGCGCGCTCGGTCAGCACCTTGTCCTTGGTCACCACCGTGCCGTCGACGTCGGCCAGCAGCAGCGAAATCTTGCCTTTCGGGCGGTCTGACACTGGATGCTCCTTCACAGCTGCAGCACGTAGCGTTCGATCGCCTTGGCGAAGCCGTCGTTGTCGCAATCGTCGGTCACCGCGTGGGCGGCCGCCTTCACGGCGTCCGAGCCGTTCCCCATGGCGACGCTGAACCCTGCCACCTCCAGCATGGGGATGTCGTTGGCGCCGTCCCCGATCGTCAGCACGGCCGAGACCGGGACGCCGAAGGCCTTGGCGAGGCTCGCCACCGCTTCGCCCTTGTGGGCCCGCGGGTGGGTCACGTCGAGGTAGTAGGGCTGGGAGCGGGTCGCGAGGGCACCGTCGCCGAGGTCGCGCTGCAGCATCGCCTCGCAGGCCGCGAGGCGGCCGTGGTCGTTGCAGGAGCCGATGACCTTCAGCACGCGGCCGTAAAGGTCGGGTCCGAAGTCCTCGACCACGACGGGCTCCTGCCCGATGGTCCGCGTTTCCAGGGGAACGTTGTCGCCTCCGGGATCGCGGATGTACCACTGCGCGTCCGTGAACAGCCAGGGGTCGAGGCCCTGGCCGCGCAGCAGGGACACGGCGCGCCGCGCGACGTCGGGGGCGAGCAGCTTCTCCTCGACGATGTTGAGGTCGCCGTCGACCACGGCCCCGCCGTTCACCGCCGCTGCCGTCACCTTCATGCCCAGGAGGGCGAAGATGCCTCGCAGGCCCACCGGCGGCCGCGCGGTCGTCACCGTGAAGCCGACACCCTTCTGCGCCAGGGCCGCGATGGCGGCGCGGGCCCGGGGCGTCAACACCTTGGCGTGATCGACCAGGGTGCCGTCGATGTCCGAAACGACGAGGCGGATCGGCTCTGGCGGCATGGACGGGCGCAGGGCTGAAGCCGTCACTTCGAGGGCTCCCCGGGCTGCTTCGGGCCGGGGTCCAGCCTCACCGGCCGCCAGGCACGGTCTCCGTCCCGCGCCAGCAGGAGGTCCGCCGAAACCGGCCCCGCGGTGCCGCCCGCGTAATCCGGAAAGTCCTGCGGCGCCGACCGGCCCCAGTGGGCCAGCACCCCGTCGACGACCCGCCAGGCCTCCTCGACCTGGTCGGCGCGCTGGAACAGCGTCTGGTCCCCGGTCATCGCGTCGTAGAGCAGGGTCTCGTAGCCCACGTTCTGTTGCGCCGGAAACCAGTCCTTGTAGGCGAAGTTCATCTTCACGCTCTTCAGGTCGACGACCGGACCGGGGCGCTTGACCTCGAACTGCAGCGAGATGCCCTCCTCCGGCTGGATCTGGATCGCCAGCCAGTTCGCCTGGATGTCGGAGGTTTCCGTCGCGGCGAAGAGAGCCGTCGGCGCCGGCTTGAAGCGGATCGCGACCTCGCTGGTGCGCGCGCTCATGTGCTTGCCGGTGCGCAGGTAGAAGGGAACGCCGGCCCAGCGCCAGTTGTCGATGTCGAGCTTCAGGGCGACGTAGGTTTCGGTGTGCGACCGCGGGTCGACGTGGGGTTCGGCGCGGTAGGCCTCGGTGGGCTTGCCCAGCACCGTCCCGGCGGCGTACTGCCCTCGCACCGCGTGTTCGGGCTTCACGGTCTTCATGGACTTGAAGACGTCGACCTTCCGCGAGCGCACGTCGTCCGCGCCGAAGGACACCGGCGGCTCCATGGCCACCATGGCGACGAGCTGGAAGACGTGATTCGGCACCATGTCGCGCAGCGCGCCCGTCGCCTCGTAGAACCCGCCGCGGCCCTCGACGCCGACCGTTTCCGCCACGGTGATCTGCACGTGGTCGATGTGATCGCGGTTCCACAGCGGCTCGAACAGGCCGTTGGCGAAGCGGAAGGTCATGATGTTCTGGACCGTTTCCTTTCCGAGGAAATGGTCGATCCGATACACCTGATCCTCGCGCAGCACCTTCAGCACGCGCGCGTTCAGGGCCTGCGCCGACGCGAGGTCGTGGCCGAAGGGCTTCTCGATGACGACGCGGCGCCACGCCCCATCCCCGCTCTCGGTCAGCCCGGCGGCGCCGAGCCCGTCCACCACCGTGCCGAAGAAGCGGTCCGCCACGGCGAGGTAGAACAGCGCGTTGCCGCCCGTGCTGTGGCTGCCCGCGAGGTCGCCGAGCCGGGCCTTCACGGCCTCGAACGTCTTGGGATCCTCGAAGTCGCCCTTGAGGTAGAACATGCGGGACTTCAGCCAGTCCCAGGCTTCGACGTCGATCTTGGCGGGATCGAACTCACCGGATCCGCCGACGAAACCCTGCATCATCTCCGACAGGCTGTCCCGCCAGCCCTCGTCGGTGCCGTCCGAATGGTCGACGCCCAGGATCGCGAAATCGTCGGGCAGCAGGCCCGTCGTGGCCAGATTGTAGAGCGCCGGGGTGACCAGCCGCTTCGTCAAGTCGCCGCCTCCGCCGAAGATCACCATGGCGCAGGGCCCGGCCTTCGGCGTGGACGATTCCGGGGCGGCCGAAGCCGAAACGGTCTGCTCACCCATGGCCTACCCCTCCTTCAGCGCGGCGTCGGCGACGTCGACGCGCCTTCGGGGGCGGGAGCGTCGCGGTGCTCGACGTGGCCGCCGAAGCCGAAGCGCATGGCGGACAGCGCCTTCTCGCCGAACGTATGCTCCTCGCGCGACCGGAACCGCGCATACAGCGCCGCCGACAGCACGTTGGCGGGGACGGCCTCCTCGATGGCCGCCTCGATGGTCCAGCGTCCCTCGCCCGAATCGTCCACGACCCCGGAGAAGTGGTCGAGCTTGGGGCTGGCCGTCAGGGCCGACGCGGTGAGGTCGAGCAGCCACGAGGAGATGACGCTGCCGCGGCGCCAGACTTCGGCGATGTCGGTGAGGTTCAGGTCGAAACGCTCGGTCTCGGTCAGGTCAGGCGAGTTCTTCTTCTTCAGGATGTCGAAGCCCTCGGCATAGGCCTGCATCAGACCGTACTCGATGCCGTTGTGGACCATCTTGACGAAATGGCCCGCGCCGGTCGGGCCGGCATGGATGTAGCCGCGCTCGGCGCGGGTGTCGGTCAGCTTCTCGCGACCGGGCGTGCGGGGGATGTCGCCGATGCCGGGCGCCAAGGCGTCGAGGATCGGGTCGATGGTGTCGACGGCCGACTTGTCGCCGCCCACCATCATGCAATAGCCGCGCTCCAGCCCCCACACGCCGCCGGACGTGCCGACGTCCACGTAGTGGATGCCCTTCTTGCCCAGGTCCTGGCCCCGGTGGATGTCGTCCTTGTAGAAGGAGTTGCCGCCGTCGATGAGGATGTCCCCGTCGGACAGGAGCTCGCCCAGCCGGTAGACGGCGTCGTGGGTGATGGCGCCGGCGGGCAGCATCACCCACACGACGCGCGGCGACGCCGTGAACTTCGATACGAGGTCCTCGAGGCTGTCGGCCCCGACCGCGCCGTCGTCGACCAGGTCCTGGACCGCTCGCGCATTGCGGTCGAAGGCGATGCAACGATGCCCGTGGCGCTGGAGCCGCCGCACGATGTTGCCGCCCATGCGGCCGAGACCGATCACGCCGATTTGCATCGCTGAAGCCTTTCGAAGATCTGGAGTCGCCGCGCCAACGCGGAGGGTGGCCATTCGGCCGCGTCACGCCGGCCGATTTCGGGCGGCATCTTTCCCTCGTGGAGGGATGGCGCGAAACCCATGAGGCGTTGATCGGCGGGCGCCGGAGCCCCTTCGGACGCCGACGCCGTCGCGATGCGGGATCAGGCGGCCTTGCTGAACTCGCCGCGGCGCTTCTTCACCCCGCCGATGAGGTTGTCGAAGGCTTCCTCGAACTTCTTGATGCCGTCGATCACCAGCTCGTGCGTGATCTCGTCGAGCGAGATGCCGAGCTTCTCCAGCGCCGCCAGGGAAGCCTCGGCGCCGGCGACGTCGCTCTCGATCGAGTCCTTGATGGCGGTGCCGTGGTCGCCGAAGGCCTTCATCGTCGCGGGTGGCATGGTGTTGACCGTGCCGAGGCCGATGATATTGTCGACGTAGTAGGTGTCGGGCAGCGACTTCGATTTCGTGCCCGTCGAGGCCCAGAGCAGCCGCTGCGGGTGTGCGCCCTTGGCGGCCAGGGCTTCCCAGCGGGGGCCGGAAAAGATCTGCTTGCCGCGCTGGTAGGCGCGCTTGGCATTGGCGATGGCGATCTTGTGCCTGGTCATCTCGACCAGAGCCGGGTCGGCGCCTTCGAGGGCATCGATCTTGGCATCCGCCGCGGAATCGATGCGGCTGAGGAAGAAGCTCGCCACGGACGCGACGCGGGACACGTCGCCGCCCTTGGCGGCCAGCTCCTCGAGGCCCGCGATATAGGCCTGCGCCACGTCCTCGTAGGCCTTCACGGCGAAGAGCAGAGTCACGTTGACGTTGATGCCTTCGGCGATCGTGGCCTGGATGGCGGGCGTGCCGGCGTCGGTGCCCGGGATCTTGATCATCAGGTTGGGCCGGTCCACCGCGGCCCACAGGCGCTTCGCGTCCTTTTTGGTCGCTTCGGTGTCGTTGGCGATGTTGGGCGCCACCTCGAGGCTGACGAAGCCGTCCCCACCGTCCGCGCCCTCGTAGACGGGGAGGAAAACGTCGGCGGCGGCCTGGATGTCGGCGATCGCGATGGTCTCGTAGACCGTCATGTCGTCGGCATCGCCCTTGCCGAGCATCTCCTTGAGGACGTCGTCGTAGTCGTTGGTCGAGCCGATCGCCTTCTCGAAGATGGACGGGTTCGACGTCAGGCCCTTCAGGCCGTGGTTGTCGATGAGGTTCTTCAGTTCGCCGGACGACATCAGCGTCCGGTGGAGGTCGTCGAGCCAGGGCGACTGGCCGCAGGCTTCGAGCTGCTGCAACGGGTTCATGGCGGATCTCCTGCCTTCCGGAAAACGGGAGGGCGCCGGCCGGACCGGCCGGCGCCCCGGGATCATTCGGCGGCGCGCTTCGCCCCGGCGGCGTTCTGCTTCTCGATCTGCTGCTTGGCGTGTTCGACGATCTTCTCGGGCGTGAAGCCAAATTTGGTGAGCAGCGCCTTCAACGGCGCCGATGCGCCGAAGGTGTGCATCCCCACCACGACGCCGAGCCGGCCCGTGTATTTCTCCCAGCCCATCGTGGCGGCCTGCTCGACGGCGACGCGCGCCGCGACGTGCGGCGGCAGCACCTCGTCCTGGTAGGCCTGGTCCTGGAGCTCGAACTGTTCCCAGCAGGGCATCGACACCACGCGGGCGCCGATCCCCTCCTTGGACAGAGCCTCGTAGGCCTCGACGCACAGGTAGAGCTCCGAGCCCGTCCCCATCAGGATGACCTCCACCTCCTTGCCGTCCTTGGGATCGGCGAGCACGTAGGCGCCCTTGTGCACGCCTTCGGCCGGCTTGAAGACGGTGCGGTCCAGCGTGGGCATGGGCTGCCGGGACAGGATCAGGGCCGCCGGGTTCTTCTTCAGCCCGATGACGAACTTCCAGGCTTCGGCGGCCTCGTTGGCGTCGCCGGGGCGCAGCACGAAGAGGCCCGGGATCGCGCGGAGGCTCGGCACCTGCTCGACGGGCTGGTGCGTCGGGCCGTCCTCGCCGACGCCGATCGAATCGTGGGTGAAGATCCAGATCGACGGCAGCTCCTGCAGCGACGACAGGCGGATGGCCGGGCGCAGGTAGTCCGAGAAGATCAGGAAGGTTGCCCCGTAGGGACGCAGGCCCGACAGCGCCATGCCGTTGCAGATGGCCCCCATCGCGTGTTCGCGGACGCCGAAGTGGACGTTGCGGCCGCCGCGGCTTTCGGGCTTGAAGGTGCCGGCCTCCTTGGCGGTCTGGTTGGTCTTGGTGGACTCGTCGAGGTCCGCCGAGCCGCCCACCAGCCAGGGATAATGCGGCGCCAGCGCGTTCTCGGCCTTCGAAGCCGATTCGCGCGTCGCCATGCCCTTCTCGTCGGCCGGGAAGGTCGGGATCGCGTCGAAGGCGGCCTGCGGCACATCCTTGGCGATGATCGCGTCGACCTGCCTGCCTTCGTCGGGGTACTTCGCCTTGTAGGCGGCGAACAGGTCGGCCCACTGGGACTGCAGTTCGCCGCCGCGCTTGCCCATCGTGTCGGCGAAACGCTCGTAGACGCCGTCCGGCACCAGGAAGGACGAGTCTTCCGGCCAGCCGTAGAACGCCTTGGTGAGCTTCACCTCGTCGGCGCCGAGCGGCGAGCCGTGCGACTTGTTGGAATCCTGCTTGTTGGGCGAGCCGTAGCCGATGTGGCTTTCGACGATGATCATCGTCGGGCGCGATTTTTCCTCGAGGAACCCCGAATAAGCGGCGGCGACCTGCTTCAGGTCGTTGGCGTCGCGGACGTGGAGCACGTTCCAGCCGTAGGACAGGAACCGCGCGCCCACGTCTTCCGAGAAGGCCCAGCCGGCGGGCCCGTCGAGGGTGACGTTGTTGGAGTCGTAGATCCAGCAAAGGTTGTCGAGCTTCCAATGCGCCGCGAGCGACGCCGCCTCGGAACCGATGCCCTCCATCATCTCGCCGTCCGACGTGATGGCGTAGACGTTGTAGTCGAACAGCGCGAAGTCCGGCTTGTTGAAATGCGCGGCGAGCCACTTCTCCGACAGCGCCATCCCGACGCTCATGGCGATGCCTTGGCCGAGCGGCCCGGTGGTGGCCTCCACGCCGGTGGTCATCCCGTATTCGGGATGGCCGGGCGTGTAGGATCCGGCCTGGCGGAAGCTCTTGACGTCGTCCATCGAGACGGCGAGGCGGTTCAGCTTCTGGCCGTCGTGGTCGACGGCCTCGACCTTCGTCAGATGCAGCATGGAATACAGCAGCATCGAGGCGTGGCCCGCCGACAGCACGAAACGGTCGCGGTTGGGCCAGAGCGGGTTCTTCGGGTCGTAGCGCAGCCGCTCCGTCCACAGGTCGTAGGTGGGGGCCGCCATGCCCATCGGGGCGCCGGGGTGACCGGAATTAGCCTTCTGGATCGCGTCGATCGAGAGCGTGCGGATCGTGTTGATGCACAGTTGATCGATGTCGCTCATGACTTCCCCTCTCGCCCTTCGGCGGGCACGTCGGCCTCGAGCCCGTGCTAGCTCAAGCTTGGCTGTCCGTCCACGCGCGGCCACGCGCCGCGACGGCATCGGTCATGCAATTTCAGAACCGCTGCCCACAGTTTTAGTTCAACCCCCGCCGGGCGCATTCTCGGCGCGCCGCGCTTGCGCCGGGCGGGCCCGCGCCGCATGGGAGTGCGGCGGTCCGAAGATCGACGTCGAGGGGTCCATGCTGGCGAGGCGGTTTGCGGCGGCGATCGGCCTGCTGGCGGCGGTGCTGTTCTCCCAGGCGCCCGAGTTCGTGCAGCAGTACCGCCAACGCCTCGGCGGAGCCGTCGACGAGCTGAAGCGGACGATCGCGGCCTTCGACGCCGAAGCGCGGGAACACTCGCTGTCGCTCGATGCGGGCATCGGCCGGCTCCGCGCCAACGCCGACCCGCTCGTGCGGGAGCGCGGCGACGACCTCGCGGCCGATGTCGAGCGCGAGCGGCGGCTCGACGCGCAGGAGCGGGCCTTCGAGGGCGCGGGACCTTTGGGGCTCTGCTGGGCCTTCGCCGCGGGTTTCGATCCCGCCGTCGCGAGCGGCGCCTACGCGATCTTCCAGCCGGCCGTCCCCGTCACGGCGGCCGGCTTCGCGTCGGCGGCCGCCGGCTTCGTCGCGGGCTACGGCGGCACGCGCCTCGTCGCGGCGCCGTTCGGGCGGCGGCGGCGGCGGCAGCGCAATGCCGCCGCGGCCTGAGGTGATCCCCCCGGAGGCCGGGCGGGACGGCTAGGCGTCGTCCGCGATCGGCGGCCTCATGGCCGACACGGCGCCGCCGTTGAGCTGCGCCGCGACCGCGTGGCCGAGCGCCACGGCGACGAGGCACAGCACCACGGACGCCCCGACGTTCACCAGCGCGCGGTTGACCGCTCCCGCGCGCAGGAGGTCGAGCGTCTGCAGGCTGAAGGACGAGAAGGTGGTGAAGCCGCCGCACAAGCCGACGAGCACGAACAGGCGCAGGGTTTCCGGCACCGGGAAGCGGCCGTGCGACAGCGTCAGCGTGCCGAAGAAGCCGATCACGAAGGACCCGGCGATGTTGATCATCACCGTGCCCCAGGGAACGCCCTGGCTGATCGGCGCCAAGGCCCCGGCCAGCGCATAGCGCCCCACGGAGCCGAGGGCGCCGCCCAGCGCCACGGCGAGGCAGGTTGCGAGGTTCATGCGCGCTTTCTCCGTCTGGCGGATCGCCATCCCACGGCGGGGGGCCGGCGCGCCCCGACCCCGAATTGACCGCCGCGGCACCTCTCCCTATGTCGAAGGCTGTTCCCGCCCCCCGAGTCCGCCATGGCCGTCCGCCCCATCCTCACGCTGCCCGACAACCTCCTGCGACAGAAGTCCGAGCGGGTCGCGAAGGTCGACGGCCCGGTTCGGGCGGCGCTCGACGACATGATCGAGACCATGTACGACGCGCCCGGCATCGGCCTCGCCGGCGTGCAGGTCGGCATCATGCAGCGCCTGGTCGTGATCGACGTCGCCCGCAAGGACGAGGAGCCCCAGCCGCTGTTCCTCATCAACCCCGAGATCGTCCAGGCTTCGGCCGAGCTGATGGTCTACGAGGAGGGGTGCCTGTCGATCCCCGACTATTACGAGGACGTGGAGCGTCCCGAGCGGGTGCGCGTCCGCTTCCAGGACCGACACGGGGCCGAGTGCGAGATCGAGGCCGACGGGCTGCTCGCGACCGCGATCCAGCACGAGATCGACCACCTCGACGGCGTGCTCTTCATCGACCACATTTCGCGCCTGAAGCGCGAGCGCGTGGTGAAGAAGTTCGCCAAGGCGGCCCGCTTGGCGCAGGACGAGAACCGCCCCTTCGATCCGCGCGCCGAGCCCCGGGCCGCCATGGGGGCCCGCAGGCCGCCGCGGCCCGCCGAACCGGCCGCCTGACCCGGACGAGCCCCGCCATGCGCATCGTCTTCATGGGGACTCCCGTCTTCGCCGTGCCGGTGCTGAGCGAGCTGGTGGGGCAGGGGCACGAGGTCGCGGCCGTGTACACCCGCGCGCCGACCCGCTCCGGCCGCGGCATGGCGGAAACGCCCTCGCCGGTGCACGCCCTGGCGTCGCGCCTGGGCCTCCCCGTGCTGCATCCGGCGAGCCTGAAGGGCGAGGACGCCGCTGCGGCGTTCCGGTCCCACGAGGCCGACCTCGCCGTCGTGGTGGCCTACGGCCTGCGGCTGCCCCAGGCGATCCTCGACGCCCCGCGCCTGGGATGCGTCAACCTCCACGGCTCCATCCTGCCGCGGTGGCGCGGTGCGGCGCCGATCCAGCGCGCCGTGATGGCGGGCGATGCGGAAACCGGCGTCGCCGTGATGCGCATGGAAGCGGGGCTCGACACCGGCCCGGTCGGCATGGAGGAGCGCCTGCGCCTCACCCCCGACATGACGGCCGGCGACCTCCACGACCGCTTGGCGCCGATCGGCGCCGACCTGATGGGGCGCGCCGTCGGCGCCCTGGAGCGCGGCACGCTGCAGTTCCGGGCCCAGCCCGACGAGGGCGTCACCTACGCCAGGAAGATCGAGAAGGCGGAAGCCCGCATCGACTGGTCCCGCCCCGCGCCCGAGGTGCTGCGCCACCTCATGGGGCTGTCGCCGTTCCCGGGCGCCTTCTTCGAGGCCGATCTCGGCCACGGCCCCGAGCGCGTCAAGGTGCTCCGGGCGAGGCTCGCCCACGGGTCGGGAACGCCCGGCACGGCGCTCGACGACGCCCTGACGGTCGCCTGCGGGGCGGGCGCGGTGGCGCTGACCACCCTGCAGCGCGCCGGTAAGGCGCCGCTGTCCGCAGCCGAACTGCTGCGCGGCCGGCCCGTGCCGTCCGGCACGCGGCTCGGTTGATGCCGCGCTTCAAGCTGACGATCGAATACGACGGGTCGGGCTTCGTCGGCTGGCAGCGCCAAGCGAACGGCCTGTCGGTCCAGGAAGCGATCGAGACCGCCGCGGCACCGCTCGGCTGCCTGCCCGGCGGGATCCACGGCGCCGGCCGGACCGATTCCGGCGTCCACGCGACCGGGCAGGTGGCCCACCTCGACCTCGCCAAACCCTACCGCACCGACAGCGTGCGGGACGCCATCAACGCCGCCCTTCGGCCGCATCGCGTTGCGATCCGCGCCGCCGAAGCGGCGGCGGCCGACTTCGATGCCCGCCATTCCGCCGTGCGGCGGCGCTACCTTTACCGCATCCTCAACCGCCGCGCGCCCTTGGCGCTCGACGCCGGGCAGCGCTGGCTGGTGAAGCCCGCGCTCGACGCGGAAGCCATGCACGAGGCCGCCCAGGGACTGCTCGGCCTGCACGACTTCACCACCTTCCGCGACAGCGAGTGCCAGGCGGCGAGCCCCGTCCGCACGCTCGACGGCTTCGCGGTCGCGCGCGACGGCGACGCCATCGAGATCCGGGTGTGGGCCCGCTCCTTCCTGCACCGCCAGGTGCGCTCCCTGGTGGGGTCGCTCGTTTCCGTCGGGCTCGGGCGCTGGTCGGCGGGCGACCTGCGCGCCGCGCTCGACGCGCGCGACCGCCGGCGCTGCGGGCCCGTGGCGCCGGCCGACGGCCTCTACCTGACGCACATCGACTATCCCTGACCGCGCCTGCGACCCACGGGCCGGCTCCGGCGTTGCTGAAGCCGTGGCCGCCCGCCTCCGGGCGGCTGAGGGAGGCACGCCGCCATGGCCGAAGCGCCGCACGGGACCATCACGCTGAACGACGGCCGCAGCATGCCGAGGCTCGGCCTCGGCGTGTGGCAGACGCCCGCCGGCGAGGCCGCGCGCATCATGCGCGAAGCGGTCGCCGCCGGTTACCGGGCCGTCGACACGGCGTCGGCCTACAACAACGAGGAAGGCGTCGGCGAAGGGCTCGCCGGGACGGACGTCTTTCTCACCACCAAGTTGTGGAACGCCGACCAGGGCTACGACGCGACGCTGCGCGCCTTCGACGCCAGCGCGGCGCGGCTCGGGCGCCCCTCCGTCGACCTGTACCTCATCCATTGGCCCGCGCCGAAGAAGGACCTGTTCGTCGACAGCTGGAAAGCGCTGGTGCGGCTGCGCGAAGAGGGGCGCGCCGGATCGATCGGCGTTTCCAATTTCAACGCCGACCACATCGCGCGCATCGTCGGCGAAACGGGCGTGACGCCGGCGGTGAACCAGATCGAGCTGCACCCGCGCTTCCAGCAGCGTGCACTGCGGGAGGTCCACGAGCGCCTCGGCATCGCCACCGAGTCCTGGAGCCCGCTGGGGCGCGGCGCGCTGCTCGACGATCCCGCCCTGGCCGAGATCGCCCGCAAGCACGGGAAGACGGCGGCGCAGGTCGTCATCCGATGGCATCTCGACGAGGGGCTGATCGTGATCCCCAAGACGGTGAACCCGGAGCGTCTGCGCGAAAACATCGACGTGTGGGACTTCGCGGTCGACGGCGACGACCGCGCCCGCATCGCGAAGCTGGACTCGGCCGACGGCCGCACCGGCCCGGACCCCATGACGGCGACGTTCTGAAGCGCGGGGCCGGCCCCGCGTTGCCAAAGGGGCGCGGCCGTCGCAGGCTGGGCCGAAATGGCGAGGCGTGGGACCGGGCGATGATGGACGGCGATGTCGGGCGAGGCGGGCCCGGGCCCGGCGAGGGCGGGGCGACCCGCCACGACGCTTCCGAACTGACGCAGACGGATCGCGCGCCCGGCGTCGCGGCGATCGCCACCGCGGAACGGCGCCGGCCGGATGCCCTCGTCCCGCGTCGCCTGCGGGGCTACCTGGCCCTCGACGACTTCGAGCCCGCGGCGCGGCGGCGGCTGCCGCGGCAGATCTACGGCTATTATGCCGGAGCCGCCGAGACCGACCAGTCGCGCGACGACAACCGCGCCGCGTTCCGCCGCGTCGCCTTCGTGCCGGACACGCTGCGCGACGTGTCGCGCCGCTCGACCGCTTCCGCGCTGTTCGGCGAGCGCTACCGCTTTCCCTTCGGCATCTCCCCCATGGGGCTGTCCGGCCTGGCCTGTTTCGAGGGCGACCTCGCCCTGGCGCGCGCCGCCCGGGCGGAAGCCATCCCGATGGCGATGAGCGCCACCTCCATCATGCCGCTGGAGCGGTTGGCGGCGGACGGCGGCGCGCGCTGGTTCCAGGCCTACCTGCCGGGCGAGCCCGCCCGCATCCTGGCCATGGTGGACCGCGTCGAGCGGGCCGGCTTCGACACCTTCGTGCTCACCGTCGACGTCCCGGTCCCGGGCAACCGCGAGAACAACGTCCGCACGGGCTTCTCCATCCCGCTGCGGCCGAGCCTGAAGCTGCTGCGGGACGGGCTGACCCACCCGCGCTGGTCGCTCGGCACCTTCGGGCGGACGCTGGCCGGCGGTATGCCCCACATGGAAAACATGGACGCGCGCCGCGGCCCGCCGATCCTGTCCCGCGACCTCGTCCGCGCCGTCGGCAACCGCGACGGCCTGTCCTGGGAGCACGTCGAGCTGATCCGCCGCCGCTGGCGCGGCCGCTTCGTCCTGAAGGGCGTGCTGGCGCCCGGCGACGCGCGCGAAGCCGCGGCGCGGGGCGTCGACGCCGTGTGGGTGTCGAACCACGGCGGGCGCCAGCTCGACGGCGCCATCGCGCCGCTCCACGCGCTGCCGGCCGTCAAGGCGGCGGCCGGCGGCATGGCGGTGCTGTTCGATTCGGGCGTGCGGCGCGGCAGCGACGTGCTGAAGGCGCTCGCGCTCGGCGCCGACTTCGTGTTCCTCGGCCGGCCCTTCCTGTTCGCCGCCGCGGCCGCAGGCGAGGAGGGCGTGCGCCACGCGGTGGGGCTGCTCGGCGCCGAGGTCGAGCGGAACATGGCCATGCTGGGCGTGAGCGCCGTCGCCGAGGTGGGGCGGCGCCACGTCTGCGACGCCCATCCGCCGCTGGTCGGCCCGGGCTGAGGCTCACCGGCGCGGCAGCTTCGCGCTGCGGGCCGACGCGGGGGGCGACGGCTCCGGAAGGCTCGGCTTCGACCCTTTTCGGTTCGCCGCGGCCGGGAGATCGGCGCTGATCGGGGTCAAACGCGGTTGACTCGGCCCGGCGGGTGGCCCAGCTTTCCGTCGGACGAACCCGCTCGAGACGGGTCCGCCGGGGGGAATCGCGATGTCCAAGCTGCGTCTTCCGTGGGCGGTCGGTGCCGCCGTCATGCTGCCGCTCGTCGCCCAGGCGGCGGAGCCGATCAGGATCGGCGTCATCGCGGAGAACTCGGCGATCAGCGGCATCGCCATCCCCAATGCCGCGCAGGTCGCCGCCGACGAGATCAACGCCGCGGGCGGGGTCGACGGCCGCCGGATCGAGATCGTCGCCTACGACGACCACAACTCGGCCGCCGACGCCGTGCGGGCGCTGCAGCGGCTGTCCTCGCAGGACAAGGTGCAGGCCGTCATCGCGTCCTACACCAGCGAGGTCGCCCTGGCCCTCGAGCCCTGGGCCGGCCGCCTGAAGCTGCCGACCATCACCCCCGGCGCGGCGTCCGACGAGATCACCAAGCGCGTCCACGACGATTATGCCCACCTGAAATACATGTTCCAGGGCTACCTCGCGTCGACCTTCCTGGCGCAGTCCGTCTGCGATGCGGCGAAGGACCTAATCGTCGACGGCCCTCTGCACGTGAAGACCGCGGCCATCTTCTCCGAGGATGCCGCCTGGACCGGGCCGCTCGACGCCGGCTATGCGGCCTGCCTGCCGAAGATCGGCGTGACGCTGCTCGACACGATCCGCCTGTCGCCCGACACCACGGACTTCACGCCCATCTTCAACGGGCTGGAAGCCAAGAAGCCCGACGTTCTGATCACCGGCATCAGCCACGTCGGCGTGCAGCCCACCGTGCAATGGGCCAACCAGCAGGTGCCGATCCCGATGTTCGGCGTCGCCTCGCAGGCGACATCGACCACCTTCTGGAAGGACACCAACGGCGCCGCCGAAGGCGTGGTGCTGCAGAACATGGCGACGGAATCCGTCCCCACCACGGCCAAGACCGTCCCCTTCGCGCAGAGCTACATCAAGCGCTACGGCGTGTCGCCGGCCTACCCGGGCTACACGACCTACGACGCCGTCCACTACATCGCCGACGCGATCCACCGCGCCGGGAGCGACGACCCCGAGAAGCTGGTCGACGCCCTGCAGAAGACGGACTGGACCGGCACGGTGGGGCAGATCAGGTTCTACGGCGCCGGCGACAGCCACACCAACGGCATGGTCTACGGACCCGGCACCGTCAGCGGCCTGTTCGTCCAATGGCAGAGCGGCAAGCAGGTCGCCGTGTGGCCGAAGGGCGTGGCCGGCGACGGCAGGCTCGTCTTCCCGGCCTTCGTCAAGGCGGCGAACTGAGCGCTCGCGCGCCGCGGCCGCCCCATGCTGGGCCTGCAGATCCTCATCGACGGCTTCGCCGTCAGCGCGCTCTACGGGCTCGGCGCCGTCGGCTTCACGCTGATCTTCGGCGTGTCGGGCGTGCTGAACCTGTCGCACGGCGCCATCATGGTCACGGCCGCCACGGTGGCCTGGGCCCTGGCCGAGCGGGCCGGCGCCTACGGCGGCGCGCTGGGCGGGTTGGCGTCGGCGTTCCTCCTGTCGTTCGTGACCTATTTCGCCGTGGTGCGGCCCATCCAGCGCTCGCGCTCGATCCCGTCCGAGGAGACCGAGATCTTCGTGCTCACCGGCACGCTGCTGTGGGGCATCATGATCCAGGTCGCCATCGCCTACCTGGCCACGACCAGCCCCCACACGGTGCGCCCGCTGATCTCCGGCGTGACCGTCATCGGCGGGGTCCGCACGCCGACGAACGAGATCCTCACCGCCGCCCTGTGCTGGGCCGCCATCGGCGCCCTGACGCTGCTGATCGAGCGCACCCGGGCCGGCAAGGCGTTGCTCGCCGCCTCGGTCAACCCGCGCGGGCTGACGCTGCTCGGCTTCGAGCTGGAGCGGGTCCACCTGCTGGTCTGGGCCATCTACGGCGTGCTCGTCGGGGTCGCGGGCGTGCTGCTCGGCGCCTTCCTGGGCGCGTCGTCGGACAACGTCGGCACCCTGACTGCCAGCGCCTTCTCGATCGTGGTGCTGGGCGGGCTCGGGTCCGTGCCGGGGTCGCTGCTGGCCGCCTATTGCATCGGCTACCTCGAAACGCTGACGGCCTACCTGGTGTCGCCGTCGCTGCGCAACATCCCGGCGCTGATCCTGCTCGTGGCCGTCGTGTGGGCGCGGCCGCAGGGCTTCCTGGGGAGGCGGTGACGTGGGATCCTTGCTTCGCTCGCGCCTGTTCTGGGGCAGCCTCGCCGGCTTGGCTCTCGCCGCCGCCTTTCCACTCGTCGGCGGCCCCTACACCATCGGCGTGCTCATCCCGGCCTTCTACTTCGCCGTCTTCGCCATGAGCTGGGACCTGCTGTTCGGCTTCGCCGGCGAAGTCAACTTCGGGCCGACCTTCCTCATCGGCCTGGGCGCCTACGGGGCCGGCATCGTGGACGCGCGCTACGGGCTCGGCGTCCCGCTGTCGGTCGCCTTCGGCACCGCCCTGGCGGTGGCCGGCGGCGTCGCCCTGGCGTTGCCCGCGCTGCGGCTGTCCGGCCCGTACTTCGGCCTCGTCACGCTGGTCGCGGTGCTCCTGCTCCAGCAGATGGTCACGGTCTTCGCCGATGTGTCGGGCGGCGAGATCGGGCTGTCGCTGCCCGACGTGCTCTCGATCGACGACGCCACCAACTATTACTTCGCGCTGGGCTTCATGGCGCTGAGCGGCGCCGCGCTGTTCGCCCTGTCGCGCTCGCCGGCCGGGCTCATCCTTCAGGCCTGCGGGCAGGACCCCGTGGAAGCGCAGGCGCTCGGCTTCAACGTGGCCAAGCACAAGCTCGCCGCCTTCGTGGTGTCGGCCTTCTTCTCCGGCCTCGCCGGGGCGCTGCTGGTCTTCTACTACGGCACCGCGTCACCCGGGACCTTCATCGACATCGCCGTGGGGGTGCAGATCATCATCGCTGCGGTGCTGGGCGGCCGGCGGACCATCGTGGGCGCCGTGCTCGGCGCGGTGTTCCTCGTCGTCGCCGGCGAGGTCCTGAGGCCGCTCGGGCAGATGTCCACCTTCGCCGTGTCGGCCGTGGCCCTCGCCGTCATCCTGCTGGCGCCGGCCGGGTTCCTGGGCACGCTGCTTTTCCGCCGGGGAGCGGCATGACGCTGAAGCTCGTCGACCCGCGCCGGGCCGCCCCGGTCGCCGTCCCGCCCATGCTCGAGGTCGAGGGGCTGACCAAGCGCTTCGGCGGCCTGGTCGCCGTAAAGGAGATGCGGCTCGCGATCCGCCCGGGCGAGATCGTGGGACTGATCGGTCCCAACGGGTCCGGCAAGTCCACCGTGATGAAGCTCGTCATGGGCATCCTGCGCCCCAACGCCGGCCGCGTCTCGGTCGACGGCGTCGACGTCGCGGGATGGCCGAGCCACCGGGTGGCGCGCCACGGCGTGGGCCTGGTGTTCCAGCATTCGCGCCCGCTCCACCGCCAAACGGTGGGCGAGAACATCGTGCTGGCGCTGCTGCCCGATTCGCTGCTGAGGCTGGTCGCCGATCCGCAGGTCGAGCGCCGCGCCCGCGCCATCGCGGAGCGGGTGGGGCTCGGCGCCGTGTTCGACCGCCGTCCCGCCACGCTGCCCTTCGCCGACCTCCGCCGCCTGGAACTCGCCAAGGCCATCGCCCGCGACCCCAAGGTGGTGCTGGTGGACGAGCCCTTCGCGGGCCTCACGGCCGGCGAGGTGAAGGACTTCTCCGCCCTCATCGCCTCGTTCCGGACGGAGAACAAGGCGGTGCTGCTGGTCGACCACAACGTCAAGGGCGTGGCGGCGCTCGTGGACCGCGCCGTGGCGATGTACCTCGGCGCCTTCGTGGCCGAGGGCTCGGCCGCGCAGGTGATGGCCGACCCCACAGTGCGCGCGGTCTACCTCGGCGGCGCCGTCCAGGCGTCGGCCCGGCGCGAGCCCAAGGCGAGGACGGCGGGGCCTCCGCTCCTCGCCGTCGAGGGCGTGTCGGTCTTCTATGGCAAGGCGCAGGCGCTCGACGCGGTCGACCTGCAGGTGCGCGAAGGCGAGTTCGTGTCCGTCGTCGGTCTCAACGGCGCCGGCAAGACGACGCTGTTCAACGCCATCTCGGGGCTCGTGCCCCACACGGGGTCGATCACTTTCGGCGGCGCCCCGCTGGCGGGGCTCAGCGCCGCCCGGATCGCGCGGGGCGGCATCGTGCAATGCCCCGAAACGCGGGAACTGTTCAACACCATGAGCGTGCGCGAGAACCTCGACCTCGGGGGCGCGCACCTGCCGAAGTCCGATCGGGCCCGCCAGCTCGACTGGCTGCTGGAGCTGTTTCCCATCCTGCGCTCGCGCTCGGCCCAGGCGGCGGGCAAGATGTCGGGCGGCGAGCAGCAGATGCTCGCCATCGCCCGCGCCCTGATGATGAAGCCCAGGCTGCTCGTCCTCGACGAGCCGACGCTGGGCCTCGCCCCCGTGATCCTGGAACAGCTCGGCCGCGCCCTGGAGGTGCTGCGCACCACGACGCCCATCACGGTGCTGCTCGGCGAACAGAACGTCACCTTCGCGCTGCCGCACGCCGACCGCGTCTACGTGCTGGAACATGCCCGCCTGGTGTGGGAGGGTCCGCCCGCGCGCTTCGCCGAGGAAGCGGGCCGCGCCTACCTGTGACGTCCGGGCGCGCGACGCCGCCCGGAGATTGCACGTGCCGCTCGATCATACAGCCCGGGGCGTGTTCCCCATCGCGCCGACCCCGTTCCACGCCGACGGCCGCATCGACCTCGGGTCCGTCGACCGCATGACGGACTTCTACGTCGCGACCGGCGCCACCGGCCTGACGGTGCTGGGCGTCATGGGGGAAGCGCCGAAGCTCGATGCCGCCGAAGCGCTGGAGCTCGCGGTGCGGTTCGTCCGCCGCGCCCCGTCGCTGCCGGTGGTGGTGGGCGTGTCGGCCCCGGGCTTCGCCGCCATGCGGGCGCTGGCCCGCGCTTCCATGGACGCCGGCGCCGCCGGCGTGATGATCGCGCCGCCCCACACCCTGCGCACCGACGACCAGGTCGCCGCCTATTACGCCGGGGCCATCGAGGCCGTCGGCGCCGACGTGCCCGTGGTGGTCCAGGACTTCCCGCTGACCTTCGGCGTCGTGATGGCGCCGGGCTTGATCCGCCGTATCGTGTCCGACAACCCGTCCGTGGTGATGCTGAAGCACGAGGACTGGCCGGGCCTGGAGAAGATTTCCGCGCTCCGCGCGTGGCAGGCGGCCGGCGAGATGCGGCCGATCTCGATCCTGTGCGGCAACGGCGGCCTGTTCCTCGACTTCGAGGTCGAGCGCGGCGCCGATGGCGCCATGACGGGCTACGCCTTTCCGGACATGCTGGTCGACGTGGTGCGGATGGCGGCGGCCGGCGAGCCCGACGCCGCCCACGACCTGTTCGACGCCCACCTGCCTCTGCTGCGCTACGAGCAGCAGCCGAGCGTCGGCCTCGCGGTGCGCAAATACGTCATGGCGCGACGCGGCATCATCGCGTCGGACGCGCAGCGCAAGCCCGCGGTGTCGCTGAGCAAGGCCGCCGTCGCGGAGGTGGAATACCTTCTGGGCCGGCTCGCGAAGGCGGACCCCCGCGCCGCCGGTCGGATCGGGTAGGGCTCCGGTGATCGAACGCTACAGCGACCATGCCGCCAACGAGCGGACGTTCCTGGCCTGGATCCGCACCGCCATCGCGGTGGCGGCCTTCGGCTTCCTGGTCGAGAAGTTCGACCTCGTCCTCAAGGCGACGAGCCGGTCGATGGGCGGCAAGGGACCGTCGGAACTCGGGGAGCGCGTCGCCGACGTCACGGGCCTGCTGGTCATCGCGCTGGCCGGCCTGATGGTGGCGCTGGCGACGGTGCGCTTCCGGCATACGGCGGCCGCCATCGACAGCCCCGACCGGCACCCCGCCACCGGCGTCCGCCTGGATATCGCCCTGGTGGGGCTGCTGATGCTGTTCGGCGCGGCGCTCTTCGCCTACCTGAGCTATTCCGTGGTCGACGAGCTGACCTGAGGACGCCCGCCCGTCACGGCACCCCGGCGGGGACCTGCCGGCCCTGCAGCCGCCACACCCACCCGCACAACAGCGCCACCGGCAGGCCGATCAGCGCCGTGGCGGTGAAGAACCACCCGAAGCCGAGCCCCGCGATGGCGAAGCCCGACGTGCCGGCGACGAGGCTGCCCGGCACGGCGCAGAGCGAGGACAGAAGGGCGTACTGGCTCGCCGCGAACCCGGTCGAGCTCAACGCCGACATGTAGGTGATGAGCACGATGGCGGCGAAGCTGTAGGCGAAATCGTCGAGGCTGACCGCGGTCGCGAACAGCCAGAACTCGCCCCCGCCGTGGTCGCCGTGGAGCGCCAGGATGGCCAGCGCGAGGTGGGACGATGAGGCGAAGACCGTGCCGAACAGCAGCGTCGCCATCAGGCCGAAGCGCTTCACCGCGAAGGTGGCCGTGAAGGTGCCGGCCAGCGCCACCGGGAACCCGAACAGCTTGGTCACCGTGGCGATGTCCGAGTTGGAATAGTGCAGCGCCTTGAACAGCGGCACCGCCATGGCGTTCGAGATGTAGCCCGGCATGCGGAAGCCGGCGACGAGCAGCAGCGTCGGCCATGCCAGCGGCCCGAGGCGGGCCAGCAGCTCGCGGATCGGCTCCCACAGCGTGCGGGCGAGGTCGAGCGGCGCCGGTTCCGCCTTCCGTTCGGGCTCGGGCGCCAGGGCGGCCGCCACGAGGCCGGGCGCCATGGCGACGGCCATGAGCAGGTAGGCGGCGCGCCAACCGACGGCGTCGGCGAGGTAGAGGGCGCCGGCGCCCGCCACGAGGTTGCCGACGCGCCATCCCACCTCGGCCCAGGACGACATCAGCGCCTGCCGCTCGACCGGCGCCGCCGTGATGCGCCAACCGTCGATCACCGTGTCGAGCGTCGCCCCCGCGAGGCCGAGCGCCACCGAGAAGCCGACCGTCCAGCCGATGCGGCGGGCCGGGTCGCCGAAGGCGACGCCGGCGAGCGTCAGCATCACGGCGAGCTGGGCCAGGATGATCCAGCCGCGCCGCCGCCCGATCAGGCGTCCGAGCACCGGCGCGTCGTAGCGGTCGAGAAAGGGCGCCCACACGAACTTCAGCCGATAGGCGAGGGTCATCTCGCTGAGCAGGCCGATGGTCTCGATCGGCACGCCCGCCTCGCTCAGCCACGCCGATTGCGTGCCGTAGACGAGGAGCAGCGGCAGGCCCGAGCTGAAGCCCAGGCCCAGCATGGCGCCGAGGCGCCGATCGGCGAAGAGGGCGCGCAGCGGAGAGGGTGCGCCCGGATCCCGGGTCACGGCTTCGGACATCGCGCACACCTCCCGCCGCCGCTCCGGACCGTCGGACAGTATCACGGGCGGGCCGGCATCGACTCGCCCCGGGGCAGGGATCGATCCACGCCTCCGTTCGGAGCGGCATCGGCGCGTCGCAGGGCATCGGTGCCGGCGCCGTCGAAGGGGTCCGGAGCCAGGGCTACGCCGTGGTAGCCAACCCGCGTTGCATCGTGGCGGGGACCGACGACTCGGTCGACGACCTCCGCCGCGTCGTCGAGAGCGACCGCGTCCGCGGTGCGCGACGTCGCGGCGGGCTAGGCACCCGACGGGCCGCACGGGCGAGGTGGAAGGGGGCGTCGAGGAGGTGCTCTACCTCGAGCCTGCCGGCCTCGTCATCGACGAAACCATCGACGTCGATGGCGGGCAGCACGTCGGACGATGGTGACGCGTGCCTCGGCGCCGCGGCGGCCTCGGGCCCACGGATCGCACGATCCCGATCGAGAACCCCGCGCGTGGCGCGGGGTTCTGCGTTTCTGGCCGGCGCGAGCCGATCACGAGCACCCGGTGGTCGCCCCGCAGGTCTCGCACTTCAGGCAGGTGCCGTTGCGCACCATGGTGAAGTTGGCACATTCCGGGCAGGCTTCGCCGACGTAGCCCTTCATGCGGGCTTCCGCCTTCTTGTCCGCCACCGCGGCCTTGGCGGCGGCGAAGCCCTGCGGCTCGCTCCAGGCCAGCGCCGTCAGCTCGCCCGCCACGCCCTGCTCGGCGTCGCGTTTCAGCGCCGTGGCGCCCTCGACGCCGTAGCCCTTGACCGGGACGGCGCCGGAGCGCGGCTCCGCCGCCGGGCCGGTCCGCCCGCCGCCGACCAGCATGAAGTTGGTCGGCTTGGAGCGCACCAGACCCTTCGACACCGGGCTCGCCACCGGGGCCGAGCGCCCCTCGCCGCCGCCCGAGCGCCCTTCGGACTCGCCGGACCCCAGCACGTCGAAGCCGATGTCGGCGGGCACCACGTGGGCGAGGTCCGTCCGGTCGAGGTAGGACACGGCGAGTTCGCGGAACACGTAGTCGAGAATCGAGGTCGCGTTCTTGATGGCGTCGTTGCCCTGCACCGGGCCGTGCGGCTCGAAGCGGGTGAAGGTGAAGGCGTCCACGTATTCGTCGAGCGGCACGCCGTACTGGAGCCCCAGCGAGATCGCGATGGCGAAGTTGTTCATCAGCGAGCGGAAGGCGGCGCCCTCCTTGTGCATGTCGACGAAGATCTCGCCGAGGCGCCCGTCCGGGTATTCGCCGGTGCGCAGGTACACCTTGTGGCCGCCGACGGTGGCCTTCTGGGTGTAGCCCTTGCGGCGGGACGGCAGCTTTTCGCGTTCGCGGTCGCGCTCGACGCGCTCCACCACGCGTTCGACGATCCGCTCCGCCACCTCGGCGGCGCGGGCCGGCATCGAGGCCGCCAGCAGCTCCTCGACGGCGTCCTCCTCGTCCTCGTCGGCGATGAGCTGCGAGTTCAGCGGCTGCGACAGCTTGGAGCCGTCGCGGTACAGCGCGTTGGCCTTGAGGCCCAGGCGCCAGGACTGCATGTAGGCGCCCTTGCACTCCTCGACGGTGGCGTCGTTGGGCATGTTGATGGTCTTGGAGATCGCGCCCGAGATGAAGGGCTGCGACGCCGCCATCATGCGGATGTGGCTTTCCACCGACAGGTAGCGCTTGCCGGTGCGGCCGCACGGGTTGGCGCAGTCGAAGACCGCGTAATGCTCGCGCTTCAGGTGCGGCGCGCCTTCCAGCGTCATCGCCCCGCAGACGTGGATGTTGGCGGCCTCGATGTCGGCCTTGGTGAAGCCGAGGAAGGGCAGCAGCTCGAAGGCCGGATCGTCCAGCCGATCGGCCGGCACCTTCAGGGCCTCGACCAGGAAGTCGGAGCCGAGCGTCCACTTGTTGAAGGCGAACTTGATGTCGAAGGCCGAGGCCAGCGCCTTGTCGAGGGCGTCGAGCTTCTCGTCGGTGAAGCCGCGGGCGCGCAGGGCGGCGGTGGTGACGCCCGGCGCCTGGCGCAGGTTGCCGTGGCCGATCGCGTAGACCTCGATCTCGGCGATGTCGGCTTCGCGGTAGCCGAGGGCGCGCAGCGCTTCCGGCACGGCGCGGTTCACCACCTTGAAGTAGCCGCCGCCGGCCAGCTTCTTGAACTTCACCAGCGCGAAGTCGGGCTCGATCCCGGTGGTGTCGCAGTCCATCACGAGGCCGATCGTGCCCGTGGGGGCCACCACCGACACCTGGGCGTTGCGGTAGCCGTGCTTCTCGCCGAGCGCGATCGCGAGGTCCCAGGCGCGGCGCGCCGCGTCCACCATGGCGGGGTCGGGGGTATGCGAGCGGTCGAGCGGCACGGGCGCCACCGACAGGGCCTCGTACCCGGCGCTCTCGCCGTAGGCGGCGCGACGGTGATTGCGCATCACCCGCAGCATGGCGTCGGCGTTGGGCGCGTGGCCCGGGAAGGGCCCGCGCTCCGACGCGATCTCGGCCGAGGTCGCGTAGCACACGCCGGTCATCAGCGCCGACAGGGCGCCGCAGATGGCGCGGCCCTCGTCGGAATCGTAGGGCAGGCCCGACGACATCAGGAAGCCGCCGAGGTTGGCGAAGCCGAGGCCCAGCGTCCTGTACCGGTAGGACAGGCGCGCGATCTCCTCCGACGGGAACTGTGCCATCAGCACGGAGGTTTCGAGCACCAGCGTCCACAGCCGCACGGCATGCTCGTAGGAGGCGACGTCGAGCTTGCCGGCGCCCTCGCCCTTGAACTGCAGCAGGTTCAGCGACGCGAGGTTGCAGGCCGTGTCGTCGAGGAACATGTATTCCGAGCACGGGTTCGACGCCCGGATCGGGCCCGACGCCGGGCAGGTGTGCCAATCGTTGATGGTGGTGTGGAACTGCAGGCCGGGATCGGCCGAGGCCCAGGCGGCGTAGCCGATCTTGTCCCACAGGGCGCGGGCCTGCAGGGTCTTGGCCACCTTGCCGTCCGTGCGGCGCACGAGGTCCCAGGAGCCGTCCGCCTCGACGGCGTGCAGGAAGGCGTCCGTGACGCGCACGGAATTGTTGGAGTTCTGGCCCGCCACGGTCAGGTAGGCGTCCGAATCCCAGTCGGTGGTGAACTCGTCGAAGTCGACGCTCGTGTGGCCCTGCTTGGCGAGCTGCAGGACGCGCTTGATCATGTTGTCGGAAACCAGCGCCCGCCGGGCAGCCTTGATCTCGCGCTTCAGCGCCGGGTTCTTCTCCGGGGTGAAGCAGTCGTCGCCCGACCCTTCGCAGTTCACGCAGGCGCGCATCACCGCCTTCAGGTGGCGGCGCGTCAGCTTGGACCCGGTCACCAGGGCGGCGACCTTCTCCTCCTCCTTCACCTTCCAGTCGATGTAGGTTTCCACGTCCGGATGGTCGGCGTCGACCACGACCATCTTGGCGGCGCGGCGCGTGGTGCCGCCCGACTTGATGGCGCCGGCGGCGCGGTCGCCGATCTTCAGGAAGCTCATCAGGCCGGAGGATTTGCCGCCCCCGCTCAGGCGCTCCTTCTCGCCGCGCAGGCGGGAAAAGTTGGTGCCGGTGCCGGAGCCGTATTTGAACAGGCGCGCTTCGCGCACCCAAAGGTCCATGATGCCGCCCTCGTTGACGAGGTCGTCGCCCACCGATTGGATGAAGCAGGCGTGCGGCTGCGGGTGCTCGTAGGCCGAGGTGGAGCGGACGAGCTCGCCCGTGCGGTAGTCGACGTAGGAATGGCCCTGGCCGGGGCCGTCGATGCCGTAGGCCCAATGGAGGCCGGTGTTGAACCATTGCGGGGAGTTGGGCGCCGCCATCTGCTTCGCCAGCATGAAGCGCAGCTCGTCGTGGAAGCTGTGCGCGTCCTCCTCCGCGGTGAAGTAGCCGCCCTTCCAGGCCCAGTAGGTCCAGGTCCCGACGAGGCGGTCGAACACCTGCTTGGCGGAGGTTTCGGGGCCGAAGCGCTCGCCCTCGGGCAGAGCGGCCATCGCGGCGGCGTCGGGCACCGAGCGCCACAGGAACGACGGCACGTCGTTCTCCTCGACGCGCTTCAGCCGCGCCGGCACGCCGGCCTTGCGGAAGTACTTCTGGGCCAGCACGTCCGCCGCCACCTGCGACCAGGCCGCGGGCACGTCGAAGTTCTCGAGCGCGAACACCACCGAGCCGTCCGGGTTGCGGATCTCGCTGCGGGCCGAGCGGAAGGGGATCTCCGCGTAGGGGAGGCCCACGGCCTGGGTGTAGCGACGCTCGATACGCATAGGACGGCATCCCGTGTCTGGCCGACGGCGCTCGCACGTGCCGGCTCATAGGCTTCTTCTACCCCGTCGCCGAGGCCTGGACCAATCGGGGCGTCCGCCGCTCGCACGACGCAGCTCCCGGCCCGTCGACCCGTCCCGACGAGTCGCGAACCGGTCGACGATGAATATAGGTGTCGACCGCGGTCTTGCGATCGACGAAACTGCAGGATAGGCCGAGTCTCGTGCGAGTCGATGTGGCGCGATTGCGAATCGCGAATCATCCACAGGTCGATTCGCGCGCCGCTGTACTGGCGCCGAGACTCGAAAGCCATGCCGTCATGCGTCGGCGGGACTCTTCGGCGGGTGGTTCCACCCGTCTCAGGCGACTATCGGGCGGGGCCTTTAAAATCGCGTAAACCATGCCGGGGCGCCGGCTCCGCGCGACCGCCCGCCGCAGCCTGCGCCACCCCGCGCCTTGCCTCCGGGGCCTTCGCATCCTATGCCGGAGCCCAGCGAACCCGACAGCGAGCAGCCCCTTGTCCTACCCGGCCCCGCCCGAAGAGCGCATCACCTGGAAGACGCGCTTCCTCCGTTTCGCGACGTGGTGGACCGGTGCGACGATCAACACCCGCGTTTGGACGAGCCGCTTCGGCGAGGTGGTCGGCTACGACGAGTTCGGCAACACCTATTACCGCACCATCGGCGGCAAGATCGATCCGGCCCTCGGCTTCGAACGCCGCTGGGTGATCTACCGCGGCGAAAGCGAGGGCTCGGCGACGCCGCCCGGCTGGTACGGGTGGCTCCACCACCAGACCGACGAGCCCCCCACCGCGTCGACCTACGTGCCCCGCGCGTGGGAGAAGCCCTACCTCCCCAACATGACCGGCACGCCCGCCGCCTATCGGCCGCCGGGCTCGCTGCTGAAGGACGGCACGCGCCCCCGCACCGGCGGCGACTACGACGCCTGGACCCCGGGCTAGTCCGGCATCCGGCCGGGCCGACACGGGAGCCCTCGTTTCGCCGCAACGGCGGGCGACATGGGCGAAACGTCGCGTCCTCGCGGCACCATCGAAGGCGGGCGAGCACCTTGGCGGCTTCACGGATCATCTCCCTCGGGGCCGCAGTGGCGCTGGCATCCCTGGCCGCCGCCGCCGCCGCCCCGGCCCGGGCCGACAAGATCAAGAACGGTACGGCCGTGTTCTCCGGCCTCGACAAGATCACCGGCCGGATCATCTCCTTCAAGGCCACCATGGGCGAGACCGTGCAGTTCGGTTCGCTGCAGGTCACGGCGCGGGCCTGCTACACCCGCCCCGCCAAGGAAGCGCCGCTGACCGACACCTTCGTCGAGATCGACGAGGTGTCGACGACCCACGAATTGAAGCGCATCTTTTCGGGCTGGATGTTCGCCGCGAGCCCCGGGCTGCACGGGCTCGAACATCCCATCTACGACATCTGGCTGACCAACTGCGAGCAGCCGGGCGACACGGTCGTCGATGCGCCGCAGACGGCCGACGCCGAGGGAGCCGCGGCCGCGACCGCTCCGGCCGACCCCGGCGCGACCCCGGCCGGCGCCACGCCGGCGCCCACGCCGCCGCCGGTGGCCGAGGCTCCGAAGCCGAGGCCGAAGCGCGTCGCCCGGCCGGCGCCGCGCCCGGATCCCGACGCCGTCGCGGTGCAGCGCCAGGAGCCGCGCCAGCGCTTCTTCCCGACCAGCCAATATCCAACCGATCTCCCGTCCCGCGATCCCGCCGGCGGCAACGGCGGGAACTGATACCGGCCGCGGCCGTCCCGCGGGGGAAGGTCCCATTCGCCAAGCCCGTCGAAGGACGCCACGGGCGCCCGGCGCTCGACTCGGGAGTGGAAGGGGAGGCGGATCCGGTCGGGCCGCTGCCGGTATCGGCGCCCATCGGCGGCGGACGACCCCGACCGCCGGCAAGCGCGAAGGCGCCGCCGCTCGTGCGACGCGACGGGCATGCGTCGGCATGTCCGTCGCCCGATCTCAATCCCGGGCGTCCAGCATCTTCAGCACCGCGGCGCCGGGCAGGGGCGTTTTGGCCCAGGCCTCGCTTCGCCCCGGGCGGCGCACCGCTTCGGCGAGCCGCTTCTTGTAGCGGGCGCGGGGCACCTCGACGGCGCCCAGCGTGGCGAGATGCGGCGTGACGAACTGCGTGTCGAGCAGGTGATAGCCGCTGTCGCGCAGCCGCGCCGCCAGGTGGAGGAGGCACACCTTCGACGCGTCGGTGCTGCGGTGGAACATGGATTCGCCGAAGAAGGCGCCGCCGAGCGCCACCCCGTAGAGACCGCCCACCAGGGCGTCGCCCTCGTAGGCCTCGACCGTGTGGGCGTGGCCCATGTCGAACAGGCGGCGGTACAGGGTGCGGATCTGCCCGTTGATCCAGGTGTCGGGCCGGTCGTCCGTGGCCTCGGCGCAGGCGGCGATCACGGCGTCGAAGTCGCGGTCGACCGCCACGGCGAAGCGGTCGCGGCGCACCGTCTTGGCGAGCGACTTCGACACCACCATGCCGTCGAGTGGGAAGATGCCGCGGAATTCGGGGTCGAGCCAGAACAGCGACGGATCGTCGGCCCCCTCCGCCATGGGGAACAGCCCGAGGGAATAGGCGCGCAGCAGGATCTGCGGCGTGATGGTCGGGGTCGGTCGCTGGGGTCCCATGGTCCGAAGGTGGCGCGCCCCGCCGCCCCGGGCAAGCGCATCCCGCGCCCCGCTCCCGCCCGGCACCTGTGGATATCTCCGGCTCGCGCCTGGGCGCCCTCCGAAACCGTCGTGGACGTGCCGTCCGCCGAGCAGGCCGTGCGTCAGACGAGGCTCATTGCGGCAGGGTCAGGCCCACGGCCGCCGCGGCGGCCTTCACCAGCGGGACCTCGATCAGCACGGCGGCGGCCCACAGGAGAGCGGTGACCTGGGCGAGGGCGTTGCCCGCGCCGCGGCGCCCCTCCGCCGGCGGCTCGGGGTCGACGGCGCGGGAAAACAGGGCCGGCACGGTGGCGGGGTGCCGAAGCAGGACGGACATGGCGAACTCCTCTGCGCCGACGCTACGCCGCCCCGCCTTGCCGCAGGGTCAAAGCGCTCAGGAAAGATGTGTTGATCTCCGTTCACCTTGACCGCCTCCGGCCCGGCGGCGGGCGAGGGCTCGATTGCCGGGGGCTTCGCGTCTCGTGTAAGCGTCGGGCACGAACAGCCGACCGTCCGCGCGCATGCCCGCCCTCGGAAGGTGCGCCGCAGGACGTCCCCGGACGGGGCCGAGATGGGACCGAGCATGACCGACCGAACCGCGACGGGCGCCCCGGGGGCGCCGGCTTCCCCCGAGGCGTCGACGCACGACAAGGTGCTGATCGTCGATTTCGGCTCACAGGTGACGCAGCTCATCGCGCGGCGCGTGCGCGAAGCCGGCGTGTATTGCGAGATCGTGCCCTTCGACAAGGCCGAGGCGGCGCTCGGCGCCCTCGCCCCGAAGGCCGTCATCCTGTCCGGCGGGCCGGCCTCGATCCCCGACGAGGGCAGCCCCAGGGCGGCGCCGGCGATCTTCGCGTCGCGGCTCCCCGTGCTCGGCATCTGCTACGGCCAGCAGGCCATGGCGCATGCGCTCGGCGGCACCGTGGAGGGCGGCCACCACCGCGAGTTCGGGCGCGCCGACGTCGAAGTGTCGGCGCGGAGCCCCCTGACCGACGGCCTGTGGGAGCCCGGCGCCCGCCACCCCGTGTGGATGAGCCACGGGGACCGCATCACGGTGCTGCCCGACGGCTTCCACGTCGTGGCGTCGAGCGAGAACGCCCCCTATGCCGTGATCGCCGACGAGGCGCGGCACTATTACGGCCTGATGTTCCACCCCGAGGTCGTCCACACGCCGGACGGCGCGCGGCTGATCGAGAACTTCCTGTTCCGCATCGCCGGCGTGAAGGCGGACTGGACCATGGCGGCCTTCCGCGAGGAGGCGATCGCCCGCATCCGCGAACAGGTGGGCTCGTCGCGCGTGGTCTGCGGCCTGTCGGGCGGCGTCGATTCGGCGGTGGCGGCCGTGCTGATCCACGAAGCGATCGGCGACCAGCTCACCTGCGTGTTCGTCGACCACGGCCTGCTGCGCGCGGGAGAGGCCGCGGAGGTCGTCGGCCTGTTCCGCGACCATTACAACATTCCCCTGGTCCACGCCGACGTGTCGGACATGTTCCTCGGCCACCTCGCGGGGGTCACCGACCCCGAGCGGAAGCGCAAGATCATCGGTGGGCTGTTCATCGACGTCTTCGACGCGGAAGCGAAGAAGCTCGGCGGCGCCGACTTCCTCGCCCAGGGCACACTGTACCCGGACGTGATCGAGAGCGTGTCGGCCACCGGCGGCCCGGCCGTGACGATCAAGTCGCACCACAACGTCGGTGGCCTGCCCGAGCGGATGAACATGAAGCTCGTCGAGCCACTGCGCGCGCTGTTCAAGGACGAGGTGCGGGTGCTCGGCCGCACGCTGGGGCTGCCGCCCGCCTTCGTCGGCCGCCACCCGTTCCCGGGTCCCGGCCTCGCCATCCGCTGCCCCGGCGAGGTGACGCGGGACAAGCTCGACATCCTGCGCCAGGCGGACAGCATCTACCTCGACGAGATCCGCCGCGCCGGCCTCTACGACGTCATCTGGCAGGCCTTCGCGGTGCTGCTGCCCGTGCGGACCGTCGGCGTGATGGGCGACGGGCGCACCTACGACCAGGTGTGCGCCCTTCGCGCCGTGACGTCGACGGACGGCATGACGGCGGACTTCTTCCCCTTCGACATGAACTTCCTCGGCCGCGCCGCGACGCGCATCATCAACGAGGTGCGCGGCATCAACCGCGTCGTCTACGACGTGACCTCGAAGCCGCCGGGCACGATCGAATGGGAATGACGCCGGCCGTGCGGGCATCCCGGCGCCGCGCCGGGCCGGAACGGCGGAGTTCGGCGGCATGTCCCGCGACGGGGCGCGAGACCGTCGCAACCCGGGGCGGTCCCGGGCGTTGAGCGGACGTCCGACACTTTGGAGGTTCGCATGCGTGGGATCATGACCGCTGCCGTTCTGGCCGTTTCCGTCTTCGCCGCTTCGGGCGCCGCCCAGGCACGCGGCTGCATCACCGGGGCCATCGTCGGCGGGATCGCCGGCCACGCCGTCCACCACGGCATCGCCGGCGCCGCCGCCGGCTGCGCGGCCGGCTCCGGCGCGTCCCACTATTACCGCACCCACAAGAGCCGTGCCGCCCTGCAGCGCAGCCAGCAGCAGATGACGCCCAGCGTCGCCCAGTGAGGTGATCTCCGGGCGGGCGGGCATCGCCACCCGCCAGGATAAACGTCCGGCCGCGCCGTGCAGGTGCGGCCGTTCGGGGCGGGGTTCAGACGGGTTCGGCCTCGTCGCCCTGACCGGCGGGCAGGCCCAGCCAAGCCGCCATCGCGTCCAGTTCCGCGCGCAGCGCGTCCCGGGCTTCTGCCGGGGCGTCCGGCTCCCAATGCACGGCCTTCGCCAGCAGCCGCCCCGCCGCGCGGTCGGCCTTGAGGTCCACCCGCGCCACCAGCCGGTCCCCGCAAAGGAACGGCAGGACGTAATAGCCGTGCCGGCGCAGTTCGGCCGGAACGTAGATCTCGAGGCGATAGCGGAACCCGAACAGGCGCTCGGCGCGGGACCGTTCCCACACCAGCGGGTCGAAGGGCGCCAGCAGCGCCCGCGCCGCCACACGCCGCGGCATGCGTGCCTCGGCGTGGAGATAGCCGGGCATCGTCCAGCCCTCGACGGCCACCTCGGCGAGGCGGCCCTCCTCGACCAGCGCCGCGATGGCTTTCCGCGCGTCTTCGGGCCCGAGGCGGAAATAGTCGCGCAGGTCGCCCGCGCTCGCGACGCCCAGCGCCCGCGCCGAAAGCTCGATCAGCGCGAGATGCGCCTCGTCCTCGCCGGGCGTCGGCAGCGCCAGAAGGGCAGGGGGCAGCACCCGCTCGGGCAGGTCGTAGACGCGCTCGAACGTGCCGCGCCGCGTGGCGGTGGTGAGGTGCCCGGCCCAGAACAGCCATTCCAGCGCCCCTTTGGTTTCGCCCCAGCCCCACCAGCCGCCGGCGCCCTTCCCGGCCTCGAAGTCGCCCGCCGACATCGGCCCCGCGGCCCGGATGCGCTCCAGGACCGCCATCGCGGCCGGTCGCGCTTCGCCGGCGAAGGGCTTCAGCCGGCCATAGCAGCCGATCCCGCGGTCGGCCCGCGCCATCCGCCAGCGCAACAGGGGCTGGAGGGCGAGCGGCAGCAGCGAGCATTCGTGCGCCCAATATTCGAACAGCCGTCGGCCGCGCCTGTGCCCCCATGCCGCGTCGTCCAGCAGCGCGCGATCGTAGGGTCCCAGCCGCGAGAAGGCCGGGAGGTAATGCGCCCGCACCAGCACGTTGACGCTGTCGACCTGGTGGAGGTGCAGCCGCCCCACCGTCCCGGCGAGCGCCCGCGCCGTCACGGCGCCCGCGGGCCGGGCGCGGTCGAACCCCTGCGCCGCCAGCGCGACCCGTCGAGCCTCGGCGGCCGACAGCGAGCCCACGCTCACTTCGTCCCGAACATCCGGTCGCCGGCGTCGCCCAGGCCCGGCACGATGTAGCCGTGGTCGTTCAGCCGTTCGTCGACCGCGGCCGTCCAGATCGACACGTCCGGATGGGCGCCGCGCAGCTTCGCCACGCCCTCGGGCGCTGCCAGGAGGCACACGAAGCGCACCTCGCGGGCGCCGCGCTTCTTCAGCAGGTCGATCGCCGCGATGGCGGAATTGGCCGTGGCCAGCATCGGGTCCATGACGATCGTCAGCCGATCGTCGATGTCGACCGGCGCCTTGAAGTAGTATTCCACGGCCTTCAGGGTTTCCGGGTCGCGGTAGAGCCCGATATGGGCGACGCGGGCCGAGGGCACGA
This sequence comes from Lichenibacterium minor, assembly GCF_004137685.1. Taxonomy (GTDB): domain Bacteria; phylum Pseudomonadota; class Alphaproteobacteria; order Rhizobiales; family Beijerinckiaceae; genus Lichenihabitans; species Lichenihabitans minor. The sequence goes on from NZ_QYBB01000023.1 coordinate 82,319, forward strand.
GGTCGAGCATGCCGTCGAGGAAGCCGACGCCGGCCCGCAGGATGGGGGCGAAGACCAGCTTCTTGCCGGAGATGCGCGGCGCCATCATGGCTTGCAGCGGCGTGCGGATCTCGACCATCTCCACCGGCAGGTCGCGCGTCACCTCGTAGCAGAGCAGCATGCCGATCTCGTTGAGCAGCTGCCGGAACCCCTTCGTGGAGCGCTCGGCGTCGCGCATCAGCGTCAGCTTGTGCTGCACCAGCGGGTGGGTGACGATCGTGACGTTGTCCATGGCGGCCCCGCGGGTTCGAGTGTCGGCCCCGCGTAACACGCCCGTCCGATCCTCGGAACCGGCGGTCTGAGGCGCCGGGCGGCCTTAAAAACTTGGACACGTTCCAAGGTGATATGCCGCACCCGCGAACCCGAAGGCGACGTCGCGACGTTGTGTGCACAATCCGGCCCGCCGTCACGCGGGATCCGGCGCTTCCGCCGTCACGCGGGAAGGATGGACATGGACGAAGAACACGGACCCTTCCGGGTTTCGCGCCGCACCGTGCTGGAAGGCACCGCGGCGGTCGCGGTTCTGGGCAGCATCGCCCCGGACCTGGCCCACGCTGAAGCGCCGCCGCTGCCCGGCGCCCGCGACCCGAACCTGTCGGTGCGCATTCCCGTGACCCTCACGGTCAACGGCAAGGACCACGCGCTCAACCTCGATCCCCGCACGACGCTGCTCGACGCGCTGCGCGAGCACATCGGGCTCACGGGCTCGAAGAAGGGCTGCGACCACGGCCAATGCGGCGCCTGCACGGTGCTGGTCGACGGCCGGCGCATCAATTCGTGCCTGTCGCTCGCCGCCATGCACGAGGGCGACCAGGTCAAGACCATCGAGGGCTTCGCCGTGCCCAACGCCGCCGGCGGCCACGACCTCCACCCGATCCAAGCCGCCTTCGTCCACCACGACGGCTACCAGTGCGGCTACTGCACGTCGGGTCAGATCTGCTCGTCGGCCGGCATGCTGGCGGAAGCGAAGAGCGGCGCGCCGTCCTTCGTGTCGGCCGACCTCACGGCCTCGCCCCGGCTGACGGATGCGGAGATCCGGGAGCGGATGAGCGGCAACATCTGCCGCTGCGCCGCCTATCCCAACATCGTCGCGGCCATCAAGGATGGCGGCGGCGTCGATCCGGACGGGGAGATCTCGCTGTGAAGGAGTTCACGTTCCAGCGGGCCGCGAGCCCGGGCGAGGCCGCTTCGGCGGTGGCGAACAGGCCGGGCGCCAAGTTCATCGGCGGCGGCACCAACCTGCTCGACCTGGCCAAGCTCGAAGTCGAGACGCCCACCCACGTCGTCGACGTCAATCGCCTCGGCCTCGACAAGATCGAGGACACGGCCGATGGCGGCCTGCGCATCGGAGCTTCGGTGCGCAACAGCGACCTCGCCGCCGACATGCGCGTGCGCCGCGACTACGCCGTGCTGAGCCGCGCGCTGCTGTCGGGCGCCACGGGGCAACTGCGCAACAAGGCCACCACGGCGGGCAACCTCCTGCAGCGCACCCGCTGTTATTATTTCTACGACGTCACCAAACCCTGCAACAAGCGCGAGCCCGGCTCCGGCTGCTCGGCGATCGGCGGTTTCAACCGCATCCATGCCATCGTGGGCGCGTCCGACCACTGCATCGCCACCAACCCGTCGGACATGTGCGTGGCCATGCGGGCGCTCGACGCCAAGGTCGAGACTCTGCAGGCGGACGGCGGCACCCGCGCGATCCCGATGGAGGATTTCCATCGCCTCCCGGGCTCGACGCCCGAGATCGAAACCGTGCTGAAGCCCGGCGAGCTGATCACGGCCGTGACGCTGCCGAAGCCCGTCGGCGGGACGCAGATCTACCGCAAGGTCCGCGACCGCGCCTCCTACGCCTTCGCGCTCGTGTCCGTGGCGGCCATCGTCCACGCCGACCCGGGCGGGCGGATCAGGCAGGCGCGCCTGGCTTTCGGCGGCCTGGCGCTGAAGCCCTGGCGCGTTCCCGAGGCGGAAGCGGCGCTGGTCGACGGCGGCGGCGCGGCGGCGGTCGAGACCGCGGCCGACGAGGTGCTCCGCGGCGCGCGGGGCTTCGGCTCCAACGACTTCAAGATCCCGCTGACGCGCCGCACGCTGCGGTCCGTCGTGGCCGACGTCACCAAGGCCTGAAGGGGTTCCCCATGATCGACATGACGCATCCCATCGGGGTCACGCCCCTCGACACGATCCAGGACGGCATCGTCGGCAAGCCGCTCGACCGCGTCGACGGGCCGCCGAAGGTCACAGGCACCGCCACCTACGCCTACGAGTACAAGGAGCCGGACGGGATCGCCTACGGCTACCTCGTGCCTTCCGCCATCGCCAAGGGCCGCATCGCGACCCTCGACACCGCCGTGGCCGAGAAGATGCCGGGCGTGGTCGCGGTGCTGACGTATCGCAACGCGCCCAAGCAGGGCAAGGAAAGCCAGCAGGTCAGCCCCGAGCTCGTGTCCGACCGCATCGACCATTACGGCCAGGCGGTGGCCTGCGTGGTGGCTGAAACCTTCGAGCAGGCCCGGGCCGCCGCCTACGCGGTCGAGATCGGATATGCGCCGGACCCGATCGCGACCGAACTCGCCGCCAACCTCGGCAAGGCGTTCGAGCCGAAGAGCCGCGGCAACACGCCCGCCGATACCTCGTCGGGCGACGCCGAGGCCGCTTACGCGTCGGCGCCCGTGAAGGTCGAGGTCCGGTACACGACGCCGCTGCAGACCCACGCCATGATGGAGCCGCATGCGACGCTGGCCTATTGGCGCCGGGGCCAGCTGATCCTGTTCACCGCCAACCAGATGCCGAACCGCGGCCAGGCGATCCTGGCCTCGGTGCTGAACATGCCGAAGGACAACATCCGCATCGTCAGCCGCTACGTCGGCGGCGGCTTCGGTGCCAAGCTGACGCCGCACCCGGACGCCGTGCTGGCGGCGTTGGCGTCGAAGGTCGTGGATCGCCCCGTCAAGCTCGCCCTCACCCGCCAGCAGGTCTTCCATTCCACCTTCCACCGGTCGGACACGATCCAGCGCATCCGGCTCGGCGCCACGCCGGACGGCAAGCTCGTGTCGGTGGCCCATCAGTCCTGGTCCGGCAACCAGCCTGGGGAAGAGAACTTCGAGGCCGCCGCCGAGGTGACGCGTTCGCTCTACGCCACCCCCAACATCATGACCGAGCATCGCTTGGCGGCGCTCGACGTCCCCGTGGCTTCCGCCATGCGGGCGCCCGGCGAGGCCGTCGGCATGTTGGCGATCGAATGCGCCATGGACGAGCTCGCCGAGAAGCTCGACATGGATCCGATCGAGCTGCGCGCGGTCAACGACGCCACCGAGGACCCGACGAAGCACGTCCCTTACTCGACCCGCGCGATGGTGCCCTGCCTGCGCAAGGGCGCCGAGATGTTCGGCTGGAACAAGCGCAAGGCCGCGCCGGGCTTGGTCCGGGATGGCAACTGGCTCGTGGGCCTGGGGGTCGCGGCCGCGAGCCGCGGCAACCCGCTCCAGCCCGCCAAGGCCTGGGTGCGCATCGGCCCGGACGGTGTCGCGACGACACGCGCCGCCATGACGGACATCGGCACGGGCACCTACACGATCCTGACCCAGATCGCGGCCGAACTGCTGGGCCTGCCTCCGGACATGGTCCGCACGGAACTGGGCGACACCGATTTCCCGCCCTCGTCGGGGTCGGGTGGGTCCTTCGGTGCCGGCAGCTCCGGCTCCGCGCTCTACGACGCCTGCATGACGATGCGCCAGAAGCTCATGCTGTCGGCCGGCATGTCGGGCGATGGCGTCGTGTTCAAGGACGGCCGCGTGACGCAGGGCAACCGGTCCGTGACGCTGGCGAGCCTCGCCGGACCCGGCGGGATCGAGGCGACGGGCGGCATCGAGCCGGGCGACATGCACAAGATGTTCTCCCAGCAGAGCTACGGGGCGCATTTCGCCGAAGTGGGAGTCGACGCGGATACGGGCGAGATCCGCTTGCGGCGGATGCTCGGCGTCTTCACCGCGGGTCGCATCCTCAACGCCAAGACGGCGCGATCCCAGGCCATCGGTGGCATGGTGTTCGGCGTCGGCGCGGCGCTGATGGAGGCCATGGAACTCGACCCGCGCTTCGGCATGTTCGTGAACCACAACCTCGCCGAGTACCATGTCCCGGTGCATGCCGACATCACGGCCATCGATGCCGTGTTCCTCCCCGAGCTCGACGACAAGTCGAACCCGCTGAAGAGCAAGGGCATCGGTGAGCTCGGCATCTGCGGGGCAGGGGCCGCGGTGGCCAACGCGGTCTACAACGCGACGGGCGTGCGGATCCGCGATTATCCGCTGACGCTCGACAAGGTGCTGGCCGGCTTCGAAGCCCGCGAGCACGCCGAGCGCCGCAGCGCCGTGCCGTCCGCGGTGCAGGGCGGCTGATCGACCGATCCCGGCTCGTCGCCTGTCCCGGCTTCGGGGGCGAGCGGCCCCGTCGGGTCGCGACCGGCCGGACGGCCATGAGGGCGTCGCTCGACGAGCGGCGCCTTTTCTCGTTCCGGGCCGGCGGCCGTCGCCGCGTCGCGTCGCGGGGCAGGGCGATCGGGGCAGGGCAGGGGAGGTGGACCGATTCCCTGCTGTCTGCCGGGGGCTGCGGAGGCCCTGGGCGGCGTGGGACGGTGCGGGCGCGGATTTATGCGGTTTTGTGAATTTCGGCGTTGACGGGTCTCCGTGGGGTGATCTATACAGCGTTCATCGACGGCGGCGCTGCTGATGAGCGGCCCGCGGGTTTCGACGCTTCCGAGTTTAGCTCAGGAGTTCATGTCCCGGCAGGGTTTGCCGGGCGTGTCGTCGTCTCCCTCGTCCGGCGTTCATGCGCTGGGCTTGACGTTTGGGGTGGCCTTCGGGCGTGCCCGCCGCTGTTTGACAATTTCATCGGAAGAAAGAGAAACGTGGACGG
>NZ_QYBB01000024.1 GCF_004137685.1 Lichenibacterium minor
CTCGCCCGCCTGCCGGACCACCCCGCGAAGCGCCTCGACGAGCTGCTGCCCTGGAACTGGAAGGCCAGCCGACCCGGCGCAGCCCTGGCTCAGGCGGCCTGACGGGGCACCCACAACCTTCCAGAGGCCGACATCACGCGGCAGCCCTGACCTGCGGTGCTGGCCGGATGCTTACCACCGACCTGATCCTTCGCTTGTCTGATCGCGTCCACGATCGGTCGTGACTGATCAGGGCTCAACGCGGAGGCTGACCGCTCCGCGGCCTCGAACGCCTGGTCGGTCGTGGTCCGGGCGGCGATCAGCGCATTCTTCTGTGTGTCGCTGGGCGTGTTCGCGCCCAACATCCCGTTGGTCGGCCCTCGCTCCAACGAGACGGCAGTCGACGCCGCCATGACGCGGCCGGCCAGATTGCCGGCGCGCTCTCCCAAGACACCGTTACTGTACAACTTGTAATCTGTACTGAGATTCCGGATCGTTGTGACACCGCACACCGTTCCCATGATCATCAGGCCGGCACCGATCAGCATGGAGAGTCGCATCGCATTCTCGAATTCAGTTCAGATGCGCTATCATGGGTGATTGATGGTTAATATATTGATCTGTGGTGAGGGCCGCCTGGCGGCAGGAGCGGACCGCGGCTGAGATATGCCGGTTTCGACATCCATCAGGGTCGCGTCTCGGCTCATCGGCTCGAATAGAGCTGTTTCCGTCCGGTACGAAACGGCGGGGGCTCACACCGTCGATCAATAGGCTTTTGGGGTGCTTTTCGGCGTCGGTGTGACGGCGGCCATCCGATGGAAGGCCCGTTTTCAGATGAAGGACGTCGCCGCCGAGCCGATGGAGGGGATCAACGCTGCCGCAGCATCGGGGCTCGCGCCGAAGTGTCGTGCGGGTGTGAAAATCACGGTTGCATGTCGACCTGCGCGCCAGCTTGGGCGAGAAGGGTTCGACGATCAGCACCAGCGGACTGCACCGCTTCTTCTTGCGCCAGGGCATCAGCCGTAGACAAGGGGATCCTCACGCCGCTGAGCGAGGTCGTCCCGACGTGATGAAGGCGCGCGAGGACTGATTCGAGGGTCAATTCGACCTGGATCCCGAGCGGGTCGTGTTCCTGGACGAGGCTGCTGCGGCCACCGACATACCCTGCCGCAATGGCCGGGCCAGGCGCGGCGAGCGTTGCCACATCGCCGTGCCGCATGGGCACGACACCACCACCACGGGCACGGACTTCCCGCGGGGGAGCGGGCGGTCGTGAGCGACGTCCTCGTCCCTGGCCCTCGCGCCCGGCGACACGGTCGTGGAACAACCCCAGAGCCTACAAGGTGAAGGCCGTGCGAGACGCTGTCGAGGCAGCTGGCGTTCGCCTGATCCGCCTTTCGGGGCTACAGCCTCGACGTCGATCCGGTCGAGCACGCCTTCGGCGAGCTGAACGCCCTGCTTCGGACGGCAGCGGCCCGGACCGATCCGGACTTGCACGTCGCCCTCCGGCAAGCCATCACCCGCTTCACGCTCGACGGGTTCCGCAAGTGTCTCGCGGTCGCGGGCTATGATCAAACCTGATCGGAAACAGCTCTAGCGCACCGCACCAAACAGATGGGCACCATCTGTTTGGTGCGAGTCGGTGCACCGCGTCCAAGCTAGTGGGCCGACTTGACCAAAGGGATGAGCCATCCGTTTGGGTCGGACCACTAGAACTCCTCCCAAGACCCCGAAGAGGCGAGCTCTGCCGGTATGGCGGACTGGCCGATGGTCCGCATCTGGAGCCGGGGCGTCGTGCCGCGCGCGGGAACTGGCGCGAGACGAGGCTCGAAGGCATCGCTCCGCCCAGCCTGGGTGATCTTGAACCGACGGATCAGCTCCGAGAGCGTTTCGGCCTCGCCATGCAGGGCGTGGGTGGCGGCCGTGGCCTCCTCCACCATGGCGGCGTTCTGCTGCGTCGTCTGATCCAGCTGGTTGATCGCGATATTGACCTGCTCCAGCGCGCTCGACTGCTCGTGTCCGGAGGAGGCCATCTCGGCGATGCCGCCGTCGATCCGGCCCACCTGGGCCACGATGGTGCTCAGCACCGCCTCGACCCGCCCGACGAGGTCGACGCCCCGGGACACCTGGTCGCTCGACGCCAGGATCAGGCCCTTGATCTCCTTGGCGGCATCGGCAGAGCGCTGCGCCAGCGCCCGCACCTCCGACGCCACGACCGCGAAACCCCGGCCCGCGTCGCCGGCCCGCGCGGCTTCCACCCCGGCGTTGAGGGCGAGCAGGTTGGTCTGGAAGGCGATCTCGTCGATGACGCTGATGATCTGGCCGATCTCGCGCGCCGAGCGCTCGATGTCGTTCATGGCCTCCACCGCCTGCCGGACCACGACGCTCGACGATTCGGCATCCTGGCGGGTGGCCGCCACCAGATCGCGGGCGCTGAGCGCGGTGTCGGAAGCCTTCCGGGCGGCGGCGGTGATCTCGTCGAGGGCGGCCGCGGTTTGCTCCAGGCTGGCGGCCTGGCGCTCCGTCCGGCTCGACAGGTCGTCCGAGCTGCGGTTGATGTGCCGCGAGCCGGCGTCGATCTGATCGGCCACCTGCGCCACGCCGGAGATGGTGGTGCCGAGCTGAAGGATCGCCTGGTTGAGGTCGAGCCGAAGCTGCTCGTATTCCGGTGGGAGCGGGACATCGAGCCGGGTCGTCCGGTCGCCGCTGGCGAGGCCATTGAGCCCCGCCGCCAGGACGGCGGTGGTGTCCAGCAGCCGCCGCTGCGCGGCGGCTTCGGCCGAAGCCTGGATGTCCCGCCGTTCCGCCTCGCCCCGGCCCCGCGCCTGGCTCGCCTCCTGCTCGAGGCGCCTGTTCTCGAAGGAGGCCTGCCGGAAGGCTTCGGCGGCGCCGGCCATCTGGCCGATCTCGTCCGACCGATCGGCGTAGGGGATGGGGGCTTCGAGATCGCCCGCCACCACGGCGTGCATGGCCTTGACCATGGAGGTCACCGGCCTGGCGATGCTGCGCACAATCCAGACCGCGAATCCCACCATGATCAGCGTGCCGATCGCCGACAGCCCGACAGTGATCCGCTACGCCGTGTCGTAGGCCTGGCCGGCCTGGAGCGCGGAGGCGCTGGCCCCGGCATTGTTGACGTTGATGACCGCCGAGATCGCCTCGAAGGCGTCGACGAGCGACGGCCTCGCCGGAGCGATCGCCGCCACGGCAGCGGCGCGGTTCCCCTTTGCGGCCTCCTGGACGATGGGCGCCCGGGCTTCCAGATAGGCGTTCCATTTGCTCTGGTAGGCGGTCCAGAGCGCACGCTCGGCGTCCGACGTGATGGTCGCCTTGTAGCCGTCGAGCGAGGCCGGGATGGCGGCATCCATCTCGACGAATTCGCCATCCAGGCTCTTGATCTCGGTGGGGTCGACCGCGATCGCCTTGCGGATCGTCGTCGTGTGGTACCGGAGCATCGTGAAGAGGATCTGGTCGAGCTTCACGGTTCGCGGCATCCAGACGGATTGCGTATCCGAGGCCGCGGAATAGACGACCTTGAGCTGCTGGAAGTTCAAGGCTCTCATGGCGACGATCAGCACCATAGCGGCCGCCGCCATCATGAGGAGGCGAAACGCGATGCGTGGTGACGACAGGAGCTTCATGATGGTACCTGATGACGTTTTGACACCCCGATGAAGGCATAAAATTCTTAACGTTGCGGAAAGTCGTCGCTAACCCTTCTCCCACATCGGCATTTTTCGTCCTCCAGCCTGTGGCCGAGGGCTGTAAAAGCGGACTGGAAAGGTTGCGTGGGCTCATCGACGACGCATTGCCAAAAAGCGGATGTCCGCAGACAGAATGATCCGTCCCAGGCGGCGCGAGCATCCAGAAAAAGTCTGAAGACGATGCGGACTGCACCTGAACAAGACCGATGATCTCTTGGGAGCTTCAAGCGAAGTCCGAGCATGCGGTTCCGCTCGACGACGATCCAGGATCCGGCGAAGCCGAGGCCTTGCGCAGTCCCAGCATGGCCTCGAAGGGCCTCAAGCTCATCGATGACCTCGCCCCCGCCAGCATCAAGCCGGCCGCGAGCGCCACGGCGCCCGGGGCGACCCCGGCCGAGCGGAGCGCGGTGGACCTGCGCGTGCTCGTCCCCGCCTTCAGGATGTCCGAGATCCGCTGCGGCTTCGAGATCGGTTTCCTGATCACGTTGCCGTTGCCGATGATCGACATGGTGGTGTCCACCATCACCATGTCGACTGGCATGATGATGCTGTCGCCCTGCGTCGTCTCCTTGCCGCTGAAGGTGCTCTTCTTCGTGCTGATCGACGGCTGGAATCTCTTGGTAAGGAGCTTGTCCCGGTCGTATTCGTGGAGGCGTACCTCGTCGTGTTCAATCGGAGATGAACGGGCACATTGGCAGGTCGTGTTGACGTGGCGTTTTCGGCGGTCAGGGTGGTCAGCCCCTGTCTCGCCCAGTCCAAAGCCGGTTGTCCGGCGCGATCGGGTAGGTGTCGTTCCACGCGATGAGTGCATCGCGGTAGCGCGCCAAGTATGCTTCGTCTTTAAGATCCTCGCTCGCCTCGAGATCGAGTTCCTCCAACCCGATCGTGTGATAAATATCGAGGCTGCCGAGCTGCGGCGTGGGGAGCCGGCCCTGGCCCGCCTCCGTCCACATGACACGGTAGAGATCCTCCAGGTGACGTACCAGATGAGGAGTGTCGAAGAGTAGGCAAGTATCGCGTCCCGCCGTCAGCCGGGCCTTCAGCTCCGCCAGAGCGGCCCGATCGAGGCCGAGCTCTACGGCGCATTCCACGTAGGCCTCTGGCGTCGCCGTGATCGTGTCACGGAGGCCGGCGGCCGTCAGCACGCTGCCGCAGACGCGAGACGCGAAGCTTCGCCCGGGCTGAGTGAGGATGGGGACTCCCATCCATAGAGCATCTGCGGCAGTCGTATGCGCGCCGTATGGCAGGGTGTCGAGGAAGAGGTCGGCTAGCGGATAACGGGCGAGGTGGTCAGGGTTGGGTTTTTTGTCGGCGAAGATCAGCCGATCCGGAGATACCCCGCTCAGCGTGGCGCGCGTGCGCAGGCGCTCGTTGGTCTCGGCCGTACCACTCAGGAGCCAGAGCACGCTGTCCGGCACCCGGACGAGGATCGTCATCCAACGAGCAAAAACGGCTTGCGTCAGCTTCTGCATGCCGTTGAGACAGCAAAAAACTACGGCCTTCTCCGGCAGATTCTCGTCCTGCCGTGTCGGGCGCTGGGACGATACGGCCCGATGTCGGTCGTTGGGTTGATAGCAGGGCAACCTGAGAACCCGTTCCGAGTAGAAGCGCTCGTGATCCTCCGGCACCACGTAAGAATCGGCGATGATGTAGTTATGGTACGGACTGCCCAACGTGCCCGGGAAGCCAAACCAGTTCACCGCGATGGGAGCGGGACGCATCGCGAAAATTTTGGTGCGGGCAGACTTGGTGTAGCCATTTAAATCCACCAAGATATCGATCCCGTCATCGACGATCCGGCGCGCTGCGGCCGCATCGTCGAGGCTATTGATGTCTATCCAGCGGTCCGACGCGGCCTGAATCCGTCGCTTTGTCGAGTCGTCGCGACCGATCCCGCAGTAGTAGGCATAGATTTCGAAAGAGCTGCGATCGTGCGTTTCGAACACGTCCGTCATGGCGAAGCCCACGGCGTGCTCCCGCAAATCGGACGACACGTAGCCTATGCGCAGCTTGCGGGATGGGTCACGGCTTTCTTCCTGGGCAGGCAGGTCCGGCCGCTGGGGACGGCCGATCGTATGACGGCAATAGTCGTCAGCGGAGGCGAGCTGGAAGAGCGGGTCGTCAGCGAGGTTGGCGAGCGACAGGGGCGAGATGCCCCGCAGCAGGTTCTGCCTGCTCACCCGGTCCCAGGGCTGGAGCACCGGCCATTTGCACTGGCGCTGGCGCAACGCGATCCAGTGCTGGACCGCTTCCCGCTGGGCGGGGTCGAGCGAGAGGCAGTCCCGGAGCGCGTCTTCGGCTCCGGCGTCCTGCTGCTGGTCTTCGAGCACGCGGGCGACCTGCTGGAGGGCCGTGATCTTGAGGTGCAGGGCCTCTCCCGTGATGGCCGCCGTGCGGTGGGTGAGCTCGATCCACTGCGTGACGGCGGCGGCGACCTGTCCGCTGTCCTCCAGCGCGCGCCCGACATTGATGTAGGGCGGATAGAAGTCCGGACGGAGCCTGATGCCGTCCCGCAGCACCGCGATGGCACCCGGGAGGTCCCCGAGGTCGCGCAGGCAGGTGCCGTAATTGAAGTAGACCGCGTAGAGGAGCGGGTCCGCGGGGTTGAAGGCGATCCAGACCTTGTAGAGCTGCGCGGCACGGCCTGCCTGCCCGGCGACGGTCAGCGCGGAGGCGGCCGAGAACAGGTCGGTCACCGGCATCGCCTGGGCGGAGGCTCGGGCGATGGAGGCGTCGAAGAGCCCGTCGGCGGTCGTCGACGGGGCCTGCTGGTCCGGCATGGGTCAATCCATCGTGCGGTCGCCGCCCCCTATGGCACCGGACGGCGGGGTTTCCAAGACCGCGACCCCGCCGTAACCCACCCCGGACGGACGAGCCGTCCATCCGGGGTGGGCCCGGTTCGATCCGCGGCGCCGGGATCAAGCGAGGAGCCTCGCCAGCGCGTCCGCCTGCGCGTTCGACATCACGTTGATCTGCGCGTCGGTGAAGGCGTTGCCCTGTGTCGTCGTCAGTGCGGCGATGTCGGCGGTCGAGATCCCCGCGATGGCGGTGTTGCTCAACGCCGGGATCCCTGTGGTGATGCTCAGGGCCGCGAAGTTGGTCGTCGTCAGCCCGGCGATCTGCTGCGCCGTCAGCGCGCCGGCCTGGGGAGCCGTGAGGGTCGCGAGCTTGGACGTGCCGAGGGCGTTGACGTCGGCCGCCGTGAGGGCCGCGACCTGGGTGGTGGACAGGCCCGACACCTGGGTGGCGGACAGGTTGGACGCTGCCGTCGTGGACAGGGCCGCCACCTGGGAACTGGCGAGGTTGGCCACCACGAGAGCCATGAGGTCGGTCACGCTCATGGCGTTGAGCTGGGAGCTCGTCAGCGCCTTGACCTGCGTCGCGGCGAGCGCCCCGATGGTGGTGGTGTCGAGGCCGTTGATGTGGGTGGAGTTGAGGCTGGCGACCTCGTTCGCCGTCAGCTTGGCGATCTGCCCCTGCACCTCGCCCGGCGTGAGGGCGTTGAGATGAGCCGTCGTGAGGGCCGCGACCTGGGCGGTGTTGAGAGTGGACACCTGGGTGGTGGTCAGGCCGGACGCGGCGGTGGTCGACAGGGTGGCGACCTGGCCGGCGGACAGCTTGGTGACGTCGAGGGCGTCGAGGTTCGTCGACGACAGGCTGTTGATCTGGGCGGCGGTGAGCGCGGTGACCTGCGTGGTGGTGAGCGCCGCCACGGTGGTGGTGTCGAGGCCGTTGAGGTGCGTGGAGTCGAGGCCCGCGATCTGGCCGGCGGTCACGTTGGCGATCTGGCCCTGCACTTCGGAAGCCGTGAGGGCATTGAGCTGCTTGGCCGACAGGGCGCCGACCTGGGTGGCGTTGAAGGCCGACACCTGACAGGCTGTTGATCTGGGCGGCGGTGAGAGCCTTCACCTGCGTGGTGGCGAGCGCCCCGATGGTCGTGGTGTCGAGGCCGTTGAGGTGGGTGGAGTCGAGGCCCGCGATCTGGTTCGCCGTCAGGCTGGCGATCTGGCCCTGCACCTCGCCCGGCGTGAGGGCGTTTAGCTCCGGCGTCGTCAGGGCCGAGACCTGCGTGGGGACGAAGCCGCCAAATTGCGTCGTGGTGAGCAGCGCGATCTTGCTCAGCGTGAGCCCGCTCACCGTCCGGGCCGACAGCGCCGTGATCTGGGTCGTGACGAGCGACTGCAGGTCGGCCGTATTCAGGGCGTTCACCTGCGTAGCCGACAGGACGGCGGCCTGGGCGGTCGACAGGGCGCCAATGTCGGTGGTCGTCAGACCGGACATCGCCGTTGTCGTCAGGGCGGCCACCTGCGACACTGACAGATGGGAAATGATCGAAGTCATCAAAGGCGCTCCGCCTGACGATCAGGCCGGTGGGAGGTCAGCGAGGTTGACGTCGGGGAGGTGGCGGTGCTCGCCGCCCCACGACGTCGCAACGATGGTTGGGCAAGGTGCCGATCTCCGTCGGTCGATGCCCGAGGCTACCCTCGATCCACCGGACCGCGCGTGGATCGGCAGATCCAGACACCGTCGCGCTGTCCTGCGCTTCAGGATCCCGCGGGGCGCCGCCCCGGCGGGATCGTGGGCCCAGTCGGGGACACCTCATGTGTTCCCGCAGCGGCGATCGCTCGGCCGGGAATGGTGTCGGCTTCGCACCTGGGACGATGCGGGGGAGATGCTAAGATTCCTTGAAACCGAACCCTCGCACCCGGTCGTTCCTGGCACTCGCGCGGCTGGATGGCGCCATGGTGAACGGCGGGGCCGCCGCCGGGGGATTCGCCCATCATTCGCTAAGCTTAACCCTTGAGTAAGGGGCTACCCCCTAGTGTCCGGACACGCAGGATTGATCGGACCGGGGCATCCGGGCCACCGATCAAAGGCATCAGGCCGACCCTGCGGACCGGCAGCGATCCGGGATGTCCTCCGTCACCTTGGAACGAGCTTCGGGATAATCCTCGCGATGAGCAGCCTTCTCACCAACACCTCCGCCATGACGGCGCTGCAGAACCTGTCCAACACGCAGAAGGATCTGAGCAAGACGCAGGCGCAGATCTCGTCCGGCCTCTCGGTCGCCAACGCGTCGGACAACGCCGCCTATTGGTCGATCGCCACGAGCATGAAGTCGGACACGAGCGCGCTCGGCGCCGTGACGAACGCCCTGAACCTCGGCGCCTCGGTGCTCAACACCGCCACCTCGGCGATGAGCAGCGTCGAGACCATCCTGAAGCAGATGAAAGCCGATCTGGTCACCGCCCAGACGTCGGGCACCAACCCCACCCAGGTGCAGAGCGACATCAACGCCCAGCAGCAGAGCCTGATCAGCGTCATGCGCTCGGCCTCGTTCAACGGTGTCAACCTGCTCGACGGCAGCACGGTCACGACCAACATCGTCGACTCCTTCTCCCGCAACGGGGCCGGCACCACGAACACCGGCGTGTTGACGGTGACCACGAGCGGCATCGCGCTCGGCGGCAGTGGCGCGACCGGCGGACTTCTCGGCTCCGGGCTCGGCGTCACCAGCGCCCAGGGAACGGCGGGCTCCACGGGCACCGGCAACGACGGCACGACGGTCGTAGGCCAGTATGCCAGCGACCTCGCTGGTGGACGCCGACATGAACGTAGCCTCGACCCGGCTCCAGGCCCTGCAGACGCAGCAGCAGCTCGGCATCCAGGCCCTGTCCATCGCCAACCAGAACAGCCAGCTCATCCTCAAGCTGTTCCAGTAAACCCGGTCCTCCGGGGGCGGCGGACGCCCGCCCCGGCGCGACGCGAGAGATCGAAGGGTCCGCACGCCCGTGCGGGCCCTTCCGCCGTTTGAAGGGCCAGCCCGAGGCAAGTGACGTCGTCGATCCTCCGCCTGCAGTGGATCGAGGGCGGGGTTGAGCGGTGAACCGAGCGGAACGCAGAAGGGCCGGCCGCGACCCGGCGACGGGCCGGCCGTCCAACTCGACCTCGGTCCGCGCCCGTGCGGTCTCGGCCTTGCGGTCCGGGGACACCGCGACGGCCGAAACCCTCTTCGCGCGATGCGTCGCGGAGGACCCGACCGACCTGTCGTCGCTGCACGACCTCGCCGTCGTGGCAGCACGCTGCGGGCGCCAGGCCGAGGCGGTCGGGCAGTTCGAACGGGTCCTGGCCCGCCGCCCCGACCACGCCGATGCGTGGCTCAACATGGCCCTGTCCCTCGCCGACGGGGGGCGGCGGGACGAAGCGGTCGTGGCGGCGCGGCGCGCCATCGCGCTGCGGCCGCGCGATCCCAACGCCCACACCGTGCTGGGCCACGTCCTCAGCCTCACCGCCGATCTCGCAGGCGCCGCCGCCGCCTGCGGCCGCGCCCTGGCCATCGATCCCGGCTATGAACCGGCCCACCTCCGCCGGGCCCGGATCCTGCGCCAGATGGGGAACACGGCGGAAAGCCTCGCGAGCTGCGATGCCCTGATCCGCCTGAAGCCGGGAGAGGCCTCGGGCCTCGTCGAGCGCGCCCTGACCCTGGCCCAGGCCGGGCGAAGGTCCGAGGCCGAAGCCGGCTTCCGCGCCGTGCTGGCGCGGGATTCCGCCCAGGCCGTGGCCCTCGTCGGCCTCAGCCGATCGCTGCTCGATCGGGACGATCCCGACGCCGCCATCGGGGAACTGGACCGCGCCCTGGGACGGGAGCCCGATTCGGCCAAGCTCACCACCCTCCGCGGCCTCCTCCTCCAGCGCCGGGGCCGGCGGCAGGAAGCCCTGGGGGACTTGAGGACCACCATCGAACTCTGCCCGGACGATGCGAGGGGATACCTCAACATGGGCGTCCTCCTCCTCGAACTCGAGCGCTACGCGGAGTCCGTCCGGTTCCTCCGCCATGCCGCGGCGCTCGACCCCGCGCTGGTCGACATCTACGGCCCGCTCGCCGAGGCGCATCGCAACCTCGGGCAGAACGCGGCCGCGATCGCGGTCTTCGACCATGCCTACGCGCTCGCCCCCGAGCGGCTCGAACTGCTGTGGATGGGCTGCTGGGCCCGGATGCACGCCTGCCTGTGGCGCGATTACGAGACCCTCGTCGCGGACCTGCTCGCGCGCGCCATCGCGGCCGGCCATACGATCTCCCCGTTCCTCATCATGGCCCTGGGGTTGCCCGACCTCGAAACGCACCTGTGGACCCGCTCCTGGGCGGAGGTCCGCATGCCGGCGCCGGCCGTCCCGCTGCCTCCCCGCGCGGTCGGCGCCGCGCCGGGCCGCCGCGGCCCGATCCGCCTCGGCTACCTGTCAGCCGACTTCCGCGGCCACGCCACGGCGGCGCTGGTCGCGGAGGTCTTCCGCCTCCAGAACCGCGGCCGGTTCGAGCTCTGCGGCTACAACATCGGGCGGATCGACGACTCGCCCCTCGGCCGCGACATGGTCTCGGGGCTCGACCGCATGGTCGAACTCGCCGCCCTCGACGACCGGGAGGCCGCCGAGCGCATCGCGGCCGACGGCGTCGACATCCTCGTCGACCTGAAGGGCTTCACCACCGACAGCCGCCCGGGCATCCTCGCCTACCGGCCGGCGCCCATCCAGGTGAACTATCTCGGATACCCGGGGTCGATGGGGACGACATCCATCGACTACATCGTCGCGGACCGCATCGTCGCCCCGATGGAGATGCAGCCGTTCTTCGACGAGGCCATCGTCCACCTGCCGCACAGCTACCAGCCGAACGACCGCCGCCGCCCCACGGCCGACCCGCGCGCGACGCGCGAGGCCCACGGCCTGCCGGCCGAGGGATTCGTCTTCTGCTGCTTCAACGCCAACTACAAGCTCACCCCCAATGTCTTCTCCATCTGGATGCGGCTGCTCCACGCCGTGCCAAGCGCCGTGCTGTGGCTGCTGCAGGGCAACGACCTTGCGGACCTGAACCTGCGGGAGGCCGCGGAGGAGCGGGGTATCGCGGGAACCCGGCTCGTCTTCGCGCCCCGCGCCATCTACGACGACCACCTCGCCCGGCTCGGCCTGGCCAACCTGTTCCTCGACACGCTGCCCGTCAACGCCCACACGACGGCCAGCGAGGCGCTCTGGTGCGGGGTTCCCGTGCTGACCTGCACCGGTACGCATTTCACAAGCCGCGTCGCCGCGAGCCTGCTCACAGCGGTCGGCTTGCCGGAGCTGATCACAGCGAGCCTCGCCGACTACGAGCGCGAGGCGCTGGCGCTGGCGGGCGATCCCGCGCGGCTCCGGGCGCTGCGGGAGCGCCTGGGCGCGAACCGGCTCGTCGCGCCGCTGTTCGACACGCCGCGCTACGTGCGCAACTACGAGGCTGCGCTGGAACGGATGGTGGAACGCGGCGCGGCGGGACTGGCGCCGGAGCCCTTCGCGGTCGCCGACGGCGGCGCCGGGTGGGGTCCTGAACCTGCGGATCGCGCCCGCCGACCGCCCGGGCCCGCGCCGGAATCAGCCGATCGACCCCAGCATGATCCGAAGAGAGTCCGATGAAATATAACCTGGGGTGCGGCAGCGATTACAGGTTCGGTTGGATCAATTGCGACAAGTATCCCGATTCCGAACCCGATCTCGTCATGGATCTCGAATCGTTTCCCTGGCCGATTGCCGATGACAGCGCCGAGGAGGTGCTTCTCAGCCATGTGCTGGAACACCTCGGGGGCCATTCGAACGTGTTCCTCGACGTCATGAGGGAGCTTTATCGGATCTGCCGGCCTTCGGCCCGGATCGTGATCCGCGTGCCCGATCCACGCCATGACGATTACTTTTCCGACCCGACCCACCAGCGTCCGATCCTGCCCGGGACGTTCCAGCCCCTCGATCTCGCGCTGAACGAGGAATGGCAGTCGAGGAAGCTGCCCGGCACGCCTCTCGCCAAATATCTCAAGATCGACCTCCCCGTCGTCTCCGTCACGCGGCATCTCGACCCGCAGTGGCTGAACGCGTGGCAGTCCAAATCCGTCACCGACGATGCCCTGACTCAGGCCGTCCGCTCGAGCAACAACGTGGTGCAATGGTCCGAGATCGTCCTCGAGGCCCGAAAGCCGTTCAGCCCCGGCCAGTCCCTGAAGAAGGTCGACGCCCTCGTGGTCAAACGGGTGGCGGGCATGGGCGATGTGCTCATGGCGCTCTCGGCCCTCTCCGCCGTCAGGGCTGCGACTGGGCTGTGCGTCTACATCGAGACGTCCCCGGACTACGAGGGGATCGCCTCGGCCTGCCCGGCCATCGAGCGCGTGTTCACCGACGCCGACGCCATGGTGGCCCACTTCCGCGCCTCGGGCATGGCCGACGTCAGGTACCTCGACTGGTCTCCGGCCCATTTCGGCATATCCCGCCTGCATCAGGTCGACGCGTTCCTGATGTCGCTGGGCCTCACGCTTCCCGAGGCCTGCAAGGGCGTGCGGATCGAGCTGGCGGCGGCCGTCGACGTCGACCGACACCTCGCCGGTATCCCCGCCGGCCGGAGGAAGGTCGTGCTCCATCCCGGCGTCACCGACCCGAACCGCACGTGGCCCCCGCAGTTCTGGCAGGCGCTCGCCGAGGACCTCGTGGCGGCGGGCGACGCCGTGATCGTCGTCGGTGAGACGCGGAGCCAGGACGGTCGGAGCGTCGCGTCGCTCGATCGTCCCTCGGTCCTCGACCTGACGGACCGGCTGACGCTCGACGAGACGCTGGCGCTCCTGCGCCGCTGCGACATCCTGATCAGCGGCGATTCCGGGCCGATCCAGCTCGCGGGCGCCTCCGACATCGCCATAGTCGGCCTCTATTCGGTGGTCGCGGGATCGAACCGCCTCCCTCACCGCCCGGGCGACCACGCTCGCCGGGCGGTGGCGGTGGCTCCATCCTGCCGGTTTCATCCCTGTTACCCCCGAATGAACGATCCCGAGGCCGTCGCGCGCTTCTGCGCCGAAGACGGCGTGTCCCCCACCGACGTCCCCGCGTTGTTTGCGCGCTGGTGCGTCAACCCGGAGCGCTATGCCTGCGTGCGGGAGCCCGAGACCCTGGGGCGGGTGAAGGCCGCGCTGGCGCCGCTGGCGTGACGCCGCGCACGAGAGGAGAGGAGATCAGCATGACGGTTTCACGCAGGGCGCCCTCCTTCGCGGGGCTCACGGGATCGACCGTCGACGTCAAGGTCGTCGACGTCGGGGCCAACCCGATCGACGGGCCGGCGCCCTATGCGACCTTGATGAGCAACGGCGCGACCAGCGTCGTGGGGTTCGAGCCCAACCCCGAGGCCCTCGACCGCCTCAACGCCGCCCGGTCGCCCCACGAGCTCTACATGCCCCTGGTCGTCGGTGACGGCGAGCGGCACCGGCTGCGCATCTGCCAGGCGCCGGGGATGACGTCGCTGCTCGAACCCGATCCGGCCGTGCTCGCGCTCTTCGCCGGCTTTCCCGAATGGGGAAAGGTCGTCGAGACGCTCGACGTCGATACGGTGCGGCTCGACGACGTCCCCGCGACCGCGGACCTGGATCTCCTGAAAATAGACATCCAGGGCGCCGAACTCCTGGTGTTCCGGAACGCCGTCGATCGGTTGGCCGGGGCGGTGGTGGTGCAGACCGAGGTGGAGTTTCTGCCGCTGTACGTCGATCAGCCGCTGTTCGCGGACGTGGATCAGTTCCTCCGCCGGCAGGGCTTCATGTTTCATCGCTTTGTCCAGCCGACGAGCCGGGTCATCAAGCCGTTGGCCGTCGCCGACGACCCGTATGCGGGGCTGAGCCAGCTCGTCTGGGCGGACGCGGTGTTCATCAAGGACGTGCTGGCCCTGGACCGGCTGACGGACCGTCGCCTCATGGCGATGGCGAGGATCATGCACGAGGTCTACGGAGCCTTCGACGTCGTGGTGCGCGTCCTGAACGAGATCGACCGGCGCTCCGGTACGCGCCTGGAGGTCGATTACATGGACGGATTGCACCGTCATGCGGCGGTCACGTCGGGTTCCGCCCCGGCAACCGCCGCTTAATCCATCGGCAATCCCCCATGTGCCATCCTCGCCGGGAGAGATGGCGGGCGAGGCATGAAAGCAGAGACCAGATGAACTCCGTCGAGGGATCCTCCCTGCGATCCGCCGTCGCCGCAGCGGCACCGGCCTCGCGCGCGGGCTCGGATGGGCCGGCTCCCCCGGCGCCCGCCTCCGTCGCCGGGGTGCCGCCCGCGGGGCCCGTGGCCGACACCCCGGCCCCCGGCCTGGCCGCGCTCCTCGATCAGGCCCGCGCCGCCCAGGCCGCGCTCGCCGGCCAGCCCCTGCCGATCACCAACCACCATCACCGCTTCATCATGAACCTTTTAGGCGGCTGAGGGGCGCCGGCCCGTCCCACCGCCCACCCCCGCACAAGCTCCGCCCGCGACACTGACCCTGACGCCGAGTGCCGTCAGGGGTTTCGATGAACGCGATGGAACAGGTGCAGCGGCTGGGGGCGAACCTGCTCCAGCTCGGGGGACGCAAGCTCGGCGCCCTCGCGGCGATCGGGGTAGCGATCTTCGCGCTGGTCGGCGTCGGCGGCTACTACCTCAGCCGGCCCGCCACCGAGACCCTGTATTCCGGCCTCGACCGGGGCGACGTGGCCTCCATCGGCGCGGCGCTGCACGACGCCGACATCCCCTTCGACGTCAGCCCCGACGGCACCGCCGTTGCGGTCCACTACGGCCAGACCGCCCAGGCCCGCATGCTGCTGGCCGAGCGCGGCCTGCCGCATTCGGGCAACGCCGGATACGAGCTCTACGACAAGATGGGCTCGCTCGGCCTCACCTCCTTCATGCAGGACGTCACCCGCGTCCGCGCGCTCGAAGGCGAGCTCGCCCGCACCATCCAGTCCATCTCGGGCATCCGCGCCGCCCGCGTCCACGTGGTCCTGCCCGACGAGGGCTCGTTCCGCCGCGCCCGCCAGCCGCCCTCGGCCTCGGTGGTGATCCGCGCGTCGAGCCTCGACGACAGCCACGTCGCCGGCGCCATCCGCCACCTCGTGGCCGCGGCCGTGCCCGGCATGACGATCGACGAGGTGACGGTGCTGTCCACCGACGGCACCGTGCTGGCGTCGGGCGACGACGCCGCCAACGGCGCCCCCACCAAGATGCTCGACCTCGAGAAGGTCATCGACCGCAACGTCGGCGAGAACATCCGCCGCACCCTCACCCCCTCGCTGGGCGCCAAGAACCTGCAGGTGTCGGTGACGGCCCGGCTCAACACCGACACCAAGCAGACGGCGGAAACCATCTACAACCCGGACGGCCGCGTCGAGCGCTCTACCCGCACCGTCAAGGAAACACAGAACCAGCAGAACTCGACGAACTCCGCCCCCACCGGTGCCGCCCAGAACCTGCCCGGCGCCAAGCCGCCCGCCGGCGACGGCAAGAACTCCTCCGAGCAGAACGACAAGCGCGAGGAGCTGAACAACTTCGAAATCTCGTCCAAGACCGTCACCACGTCGAGCACCGGCTATAGCATCGACCGCCTGTCGATCGCGGTGGTGATCAACCGCGCCGCCTTCGCGGCGGCGCTCGGCGACAAGCCCGCGCCGGGCGAGGTCGACAAGAAGCTCGCCGAGGTGGAGCAGCTCGTCGGCTCGGCGGCGGGCGTCGACAAGGCGCGCGGCGACAGCGTCAAGGTGATGGCGGTCGATTTCGTCGACAACGCCCGCGACCTCGAGCCCGTGCCGGCGCCCGGCCTGATGGAAGCCGTGATGCGCCAGTCGGGCACGCTGATCAACGCCGGCCTGGTCCTGATCTTCACCGGCGTGGTGGTGATCTTCGTGGTGCGGCCGCTGACCCGCGTGCTGGGGGCGCCCTCGTCCGCCCTCGCCGCGGACGACGGCCTGCCGATGCTGGACGGCATGGGCGACGCTCCCATCATGCTGCCGGATTCGAGCGAGGTCGGCGGTTCCGACGAGATGGCGATGGGTCTCGACGCGCTCGGCGGCGACCGCCCCTCGCCGCCCCAGGTCGCGGCCTGGAACGAGGAGGTCAGCCTCATCGACGACATCACCAGCCAGCCCCGGCGGTCCCCGCAGAAGCGCCTGGAGCAGATGATCGAGTTCGACGAGCAGCAGGCCGCGGCGGTGCTGAAGCAGTGGATCCATAGGAAGGAGGCCGCCTGATGAGCGCGCTCCATCGCTTCCTGGTCGAGTTCGACCTCGATCGGCCCACGCTGCCCCGCGGCGCCTGGCCGCTGCTCGGCCGCGAGGTGCTGCCCGTCGAGATCGAACCCGAAACCGTCCCCGACGACCCTGAACCCGCCGTCGACCTCGTGGCCGAGGCCGTCGCGGCCGCCCTGGCGGAAGCCGATGCGGCCCACGCGGCGGCGCTGGCCGCCCTCGCCGAGCGCCACGCGGCCGAGCGCGACGAGGCCCGCGCCGCCTGGGCGGCGGCCGAGGGCGAAGCCCTGGCCGACGGCCTCCGCGCCGGCTGCGCCGCGCTGGAAGCCGCGTTGGCGGACGGGGTCGCCGCCGCGCTGGAACCGCTGCTCGACGAAGCCCTGCGCATCGCCGCCGTGGCCCAGCTGCGCGACGCCATCGGCGATCTCGTGCTGGCGGGCACCGGCGGCACCATCGCGGTGGCGGGGCCTCAAGACCTGCTGGACAGCCTGCGGGCCTCGCTGTCCCGCGTCGGGATCGCCGAGGACGGGATCCGGTTCGCGCCGTCCAAGGCCGCCGAGGTCACCGTCAAGGCCGACAACAGCACGATCGAGACGCGCCTCGAGGCCTGGGCCTCCGCGCTGCGCCGCCGCATGGGGGACACGGAATGAGCGACGAATCCCACCCCCACGAGATCATCATCATCAAGCGCCACGGCGGCGGCCACGACGACGGCCATCACGGCGGCGCGTGGAAGATCGCCTACGCGGATTTCGTCACCGCCATGATGGCCTTCTTCCTGGTCATGTGGCTCCTGTCGGCGAACGAGAAGACCAAGGCTGCCATCGTGAAGTACTTCAACCCGATCCAGCTCGTCGACTCGACCCCGCAGCCGCCCGGCCTCGGCGACCAGACCGAGAAGGTGCAGGACCCCAAGAAGAGCACCAAGCCCGCGCCCGAGAAGGAAGCCAAGCCGCCCTCCGAGAAGGAAGCCAAGCCCGCGGCCGAGAAGGAAAGCGCAAAGGAGGGCGCCGCGCCCGCCAAGCCGTCCGACGAGAAGCCCGCGAAGGACGAGGCCAAGAAAGAGGAGGCCAAGAAAGAGGAAGCGAAGAAGGAGGAGGCCAAGAAGGACGATGTCGCGCTGTTCAAGGACCCTTACGCGGTGCTGAGCGAGATCGGCGCGAAGGACTCCAAGCCGTCGCAGACCGGCGTCGCGGCGCCGAACGACGGCGCCAAGGGAGGGGCCGGCACGGCCGCCCCTTCGGAGGGGCGCGGTGGAGATGCCTATCGCGACCCCTTCGACCCGCAGGCTATGCACCCCGTCGGCGCCGTCGACGGTGCCGCCGACTCCGGCCGGACGGACCCGGGCGCGTCGTCGGCGGTGCCGACGGCCGCCCCCATGCCCTCGCCGGCCACGGTCGACGCTGCCGGTATGCCGCTTCCCGCCTCGCCGAACGCGAAGGCCGCCGAGCTGAAGAGCCGGATCGACGCGCTGATGAAGTCCGTCGCGGCGTCGTCGGCCGGCCCCGAGCCGAAGGTCGAGGTGAAGCAGACCGCCGAAGGCGTGCTGATCGGCCTCACGGACGACGCGCGGTTCTCCATGTTCTCCAGCGCTTCGGCCGAGCCTTCGCCCCGCACCGTCACCCTGATGGAGAAGATCGGGCGGCTGTTGAAGGCACAGAAGGGCCGCATCGTGCTGCGCGGCTACACCGACTCCCGGAAATACCGCTCCGGCTCCTACGACAACTGGCGCCTGTCGTCGGCGCGGGCCGACGTGGCCCATTACATGCTCGTGCGAGGCGGCGTCGACGACGCCCGTTTCGAGCGGATCGAGGGCTACGCAGACCGCCAGCCGCGCAATGCCCGCGAGCCGGACGCCCCGGAAAACCGCCGCATCGAGATCCTGCTGAGGGAAGCGCCGTGACGCCGCGCCACCGCCGATGCCTCGTCCTCGCGGCCGCGCTGTTCG
This sequence comes from Lichenibacterium minor, assembly GCF_004137685.1. Taxonomy (GTDB): domain Bacteria; phylum Pseudomonadota; class Alphaproteobacteria; order Rhizobiales; family Beijerinckiaceae; genus Lichenihabitans; species Lichenihabitans minor. Next base: position 18,672 of record NZ_QYBB01000024.1, read on the forward strand.
CCGCCGCGGCTTCGCCGGCCCGCGCCAGCGAAGCCAAACCGCCGGAGGCCGCCGTCAAGCCGCCGGAGGCCTCCGTCAAGGCGCCGGAGGTCGAAGCCGAAGGGGCCCAGTCCACCGGCGATGGCGCCAAGGTGACCGGGCGGCCGCTGGCGCCCTTCGTGGCCGTGCGGGCCCTGCAACTGCTGCAGGATCGCGTGGCGCACGGCAGCGTCGCCGCCCAGGCCGCGCAGGCCAAGATGCTCGTCCACGTCGCGGATGTCTTCGCAGCGGCGGACCCCGCTGACTGGAAGGAGCCGCGCAATGCCCAGGCGGCGGCGCTCTACCTGTTCAGCGCCGGCCGGCCTTCCGTCCTGCGCGCCGTGCTGGAGCGGCATCCCGCCTTCACGCCCGAGGGCGATCGGCTCGTGAAGGGTGCGCTCGCCTACGCGGAAGGGCAGGACGACGTCGCCCGCAAGCTCCTCGGCACCTTGGACCCGAAAGCCCTGCCGGCCAGCCTCGGCGGGCACTTGGCGCTGATCATGGCGACGCTGTTGACCGACAAGGAGCCCGCCCGCGCCGACGCCATGCTGGACGCCGCGCGGCTGCTCGTCCCCGGCACGCTGGTGGAGGAGGCTGCGCTACGCCGCCAGATCTTCCTGCTCGCCGATGCGGCGACCCTGGACAAGTTCTTGGGCCTGTCGCGCCAGTATATCCGGCGCTATCGGTCCTCCGTCTTCGCGGCGAACTTCAAGGGCCGGTTCACCTCCTTCGCGGTGAAGCTCGCCCTGGGCGGCGACGTCGCGCAGCTGGCGAAGCTCGATCCGGTGTTGGCGGAGTTCCCGCCGACGGAGCGTCGGTCCATCTACCTCACGCTCGCGCGCGATGCGCTGGTGGGCGGTCGGGCCGAGGCCGCGCGCTACGCGTCCGCCCGTGCCGCGGCGCTGTCTCCCGATCCCGGCGAAGCGGAGCGGGCCAAGCTCTACGCCGCCGCGGCGACGGCCGCGTCCGCCGGGGCGCCGGCGGCCCGGTCGGCGCTGGACGCCATCGACGCGGCCAGGTTGCCCCCCCGCGACGCCGAGCTGCGCGACGCCGCGACCGCGGTGGCGGCTTCGGTGGACGCCGACCTCGGCGACCGCGGACAGGACCTGGCCGGCGCCGCCCCCGACAGCCCGACGGCGGCGCTGCTCGACCGAGCCCATCGCGCCTTGGCCGCCAGCGACGCGCTGCTGGCATCCGATCTCGGCCGTTCCGGAGCCGACGCCACCCCGACGCGCGCCGGAGCCACGCCATGACGGCAGACGTCAATTGGATGCCGGCCGGTTTCGGCGGCGGAAGATTTGCGGCACAGGCGGGGGCGGTCGCCTCGCCATCGGCCGCCGCGCCCGCCGCGTCGAGCTTCGGCGGGCTGCTCGACGCCGTGGCGAAGAGCGCCGCCGTGCCTTCCTCCGGCGGGTCGGCGCAGGCCACGGTGCAAGTGTCGCCTCCCACCGTCACGGCCGATCCGCCGCGGGCCGGCAATCTGGCGCGCTTCGCCGTCGCGGCACGATCCGGCGCCGGGCCCGACGACACTCCCGGCGTCGGGGACGATGACGAGGACGACGCCCCCGAGGACGCCGCGCCACAAAACCAATCGGACCAGAGCGCAACGACGGTGGCGAGCCTCGCGCTCGCCGTTCTGGCGACGTCGCCCCCGTCCGTGGTGCCGCCGGCACCCCCCCCGTCGACGTCCTCGCCATCGACGCCCGCGCCGTCGCCCGCCTCGACGGTCGAAACGGGATCTTCGGGCGGCGCCGTACCGGCCGCCGATTCCCCCACCACGGGCGGGGCTCCCTCCTCCGCCGCGCCGATGGCGGCGAAGACGGCCGTGCTCGACACCAAAGCTCCGCCCGCCCCTGCCTCGGCGCAGGGCGCAGCCTCCACGCCCGTCGCCCAACGGCAGCCGCCGGTCGCGACGGTGCCGACGACGCTCGACACGAGCCGTGCCCCCGTGGCGCCGTCCGTCTCGGGCGGCTCGGGCGGATCGGGTGACGAGGTCGCCCCCGGCCAGACGCCGATGGACACCGCCACGCTTCCGTCGTCGGCCGCCGCAGTGCCGGCCGCTGCCGCCGATGTCAGTGCGGCTCCCGCTGCGCCTTCGGGTCTAGGCCGGACGGGCGACGACGCTCCGCTGGCGCCGTCACTGCCGGTGGTCCCCATCTCGACCGCGACGGCGGTTCCTGCCGCTTCCGGCGGGAGCGCTGTCCCGGCCGCGACCCCGGCGCCGGGCGGCCCAGGCGAGGACGGTGGGCCGCCCGAAGGCCCGACGGGCCCGTCCGACCCGTCTCGGACCGCCGCGGTGAACTCCCCGGGGGCGCCCGCGTATGCGCCGGTCGCCCCGGCGCCGGCATCCGACACCGCCGTGACGCCGGCCGTCCAGGGCGGTACCTCTCCCGTGCCGTCCTCACCCAAGCCGACATCGCCCGGGAGCCGGCCCGCTGCGCCCCGATCCGCTTCATCGGCCCCGGCACCCGCGCCCGCGGGTCCGGCGCGTCCCACGGAAGCGGCAGCCTCCGCCGTGCCGGGCCTGGGGACAGCCGATCCTCGGCCCTCCGACGCCGACGATCCCGCCACCTCCGAGGACGACGCCGTTCCGGAGTCGCAGGTCGCCCCGCCGGTTTCCCCGTCGGCCGTGTCGATCGACCTCGTGGCCGCCGGGGCGCTGACCTCGCCGAGCCAACAGGTCGCCGCGGCCCTGTCTTCGCTCGCCGATGCGGGTGCGACCGGGTCGTCCGCTGCCGCCCCGCGGGCGGCCGCCTCCGATCCCGCGGTCCCCGGCGAGATCCGCACCACGTCGGACGGCGGACGGGAGGCCGTGATCAGGCTCGACCCGGAGCACCTGGGGTCGGTGTCGATCCGCCTCAAGATGACGGGGGGACGCGTGGACGTTTCCATCATGGTGTCGGATGCCCACACGCTCGACGTGCTCGACCGGGATCGCCACGTCCTCACGGCTGCCGTTTCGGCGGCGGGTCTCGGCGGGGGCGGCCTGGCGCTGTCCCACGGCGGGTCGGATGCCACCCCGGCGTCCGCCGCGGCCCGGCCGTCCCCGGACGGTGGCGGGGCGGGCAACCGCGAAGCCTCGGGTGAACGGAGCTCCGACCGCCAAGCCTCCGACCGCCAAGCCTCGGACCGCGAAGCCGCATCGTCGGGCGACCGGTCCGGCGAACGGCGGCGCGACGGCCGAGCCCCGGCGTCGTCGCGCGACGCTGCGCTCGACGACGTCGGCTCGTCGGCCGCGCGGCCCCGCGCCGGAGGCCTCTATGTTTGAGCGCGTCACCGCCGTCCTGGCCGCGATCGCCGGCGTGGCGGCTGCGGTCTGCGCCCCGCCGGCCGTGGCCGGGACGGCCTCCCCGCCACCCGCCGCGGCGTCGTCCCACAGCTGCGAGGCCCAGGTGGCCGCGGCTGCGAAGCGTTACGACATCCCGCTCGCCGTTTTCTATGCCGTGGGCCTGCTCGAGACGGGCGGGCGCGACGGCCTGCAGCCGTACACGATGAACATCGAGGGGCGCTCCGCTCCCAATGCCACGCTGGCCGACGCCCTCGCCACGTTCGACGCCGCCCACCGGCGCGGCGCGTCGCTGATCGACATCGGCTGCATGCAGATCAACTACCGCTGGCACGGCAAGAACTTCGCGTCGGTGACGGAGATGTTCGATCCCGCCCATAACGTCGACTATGCCGCACGCTTCCTGCGGGACCTGAAGACGCGCGAGAAGACCTGGACCCTGGCGATCGCCCGCTACAATGCCGGGCCGAACAACAATGCTGCGCAGAAGCAATACGTGTGCGGCGTGATCCGCAAGATGGTGAACAGCGGCTTCGGTTCCTGGACCGACAACGCCCGCAGCTTCTGCGGCGAACCGGCCGCCTGACCCGAAGCGACCGCTCCCGGTCCCCTTGAGCTGGGAGGCGGGACGACGCGTCACCAACCCCATCGTGGGCGACGCCGGGACGGGCGGCCTGCGGGCCGACCCAGACGCTCGCGCATCGACGCGACGACCCGAGGACGGCACCGCGGCGGAACGGGAAAATCTTCGCCGTTAACTTTAAGTCATCCTTTCCGCGGCACTCTTCCAGCATCACGGAAGGTTCTCGGTCGCCCGGCCTGCAACGCGCCGCCCAAACCCGAACCAGAACTCGAAGCCATCGAGAAGGTCGCCCCCGCATGAGCCTGTTCGGAACCCTCAACACCGGCGTGTCGGGCATGGCGGCCCAGGCCAGCATGCTGAGCACGATCGGCGACAACATCGCCAACTCGTCGACCACGGGCTATAAGAGCGCCAACGTGGCCTTCGAGACCATGCTGGGCAACCAAACGGTGTCGCAATACACGTCGGGCGGCGTCCAGACCAAGATCAACTACAATATCGGCGACCAGGGCACGCTGTCGTCGACCACGTCGACCACCGACCTCGCGGTCAAGGGCAGCGGCTTCTTCGTGGTCCAGGGCGCCGACGGGTCCACCGCGCTGACCCGGGCCGGATCCTTCGTGACGGACTCGTCCGGCGACCTCACCAACACCGCCGGATATAAGCTGCTGGGCTACAACCTCACCGACGGCAGCACCGCGACGGCGAACGGCACCGGCGGCCTGCAGGTGATCAACCTGTCCAACCAGCAGCTCAACGCCGCGCCGTCGCAGACCGGCAGCCTGCAGTTCAACGTGAACTCGGGCACCGCAGCGACGACGGGGACGTCGCCCGGCTCCGCCGCCGCCGCCGCCATCACCAACGCCAACGCCGACGGCAGCTCCAAGACCTCGCTCGTCGCCTATGACAGCCTCGGCAACGCCGTGACGCTCGACGTCTACCTGACCAAGACCAAGGATTCCGATCTGACCAAGACGCCGCCTACCCCGGCGGTGTGGGAGGCGGCCATCTACAACCACGCCGACGAATCGACAGACGGCACGGGATATACGAAGGCTGCGCTGAGCACGCAGACGATGTCCTACGACGGCACGACGGGCAAGCTGACCTCAATCACTACCGGCACCACCGCCGTCACCTCTCCATTGTCTCTGTCGGTTACGATCCCCAACGGCAAGACGCTGGCCATCGACGTCAGCAAGTCGACGCAGCTCGCTTCCGCGTTCAACGTCAACACCGCCAGCGTCGACGGCAGCGCGCCGTCCAAGCTCGACCATGTGACGATCGGCACGGACGGTACCGTCACTTCGGTCTACGCCAACGGCGTCAGCCAGGCGACCTACCGCATCCCGCTCGCCGACGTGCCGAGCCCCGACAGCCTCACCTCGCTCAGCGGCAACGCGTATCAGGTCAGCCTGGCCTCGGGCAGCCTGACGATCGGCACCGCCACGACGGGCGCGCTCGGCGCGATCGACTCCAGCAGCCTCGAGTCGTCGGACGTCGATCTCGCCGCCGAGCTAACGAGCATGATCTCGACGCAGCGGTCCTACGAGGCCAATTCCAAGGTCATCCAGGCCAGCTCCGACCTGCTCAAGGTCGTCGACCAGCTCAGCGGCTGATCGGTTCACCCGTCCGCGTCGCGTTTAGGACAGAGCCATGGGCCTGACGACAACACTCAACATCGCTCAACAGGCGCTGACCACCAACGCGGCGCTGTCGACGATCGTGTCCCGCAACATCGCGGGCGTGAACGATACCAATTACGCCACAAGGACCGGCCGGGTCGAGACCACGCAGGACGGCGGCGTCCGGATCGCGGCCGTCACCAGCGCCACCGACGACGCGCTCTTCGCCAACCTGCTGTCGGCCAAGTCCGGCGCGGCCTCGTCCTCCGCCCTGTCGAGCGGACTGAGCCAGCTCGAACAGACCCTGGGCCTGTCCACCACGACCTCGACCGACGGGACGTCGACCGACACCTCGCCGGCGACGCTGATCGGCGCCTTGACGGACGCGGTCGGCCAATATGCGGCGTCGCCGTCCGACGTTTCACTCGGCACCGCCGCCGTGACGGCGGCCAGGGCCCTGGCGACCAACCTCAACACGGCGGCCGCCACGGTCCAGTCCGTGCGCGAGGGGGCCGACAAGGGCATCACCAGCGCAGTGGCGACGGTGAACTCGCTCCTCGGGCAGTTCGCCACCGCCAACGCCGCCGTGGTCAACGCGAACATCGCCGGCACCGACGGCACCGACGCCGTCGACTCCCGCAACGCCATCCTGCAGTCGCTCTCGACCCAGCTCGGCATCACCACGGCGGATGCCGCCAACGGCGGGCTCGCGCTCTACACGGACGGCGGCGCGACCCTGTTCCAGGGCACAGCCCGCACCGTGGCCTTCACGCCCACGGCGGCCTTCGCTTCCGGAACGGTGGGCGGCGCCGTGACGGTGGACGGCGTGGCGGTGACGGGCGCCGGCGCCACGATGGCGTCGAAGGCGGGCACGATCGCCGGCCTGGCGCAGCTCCGCGACACGGTCGCGGTCGACTACGGGGACCAGCTCGACCAGATCGCCCAGGGCCTGGTCACGTCCTTCTCGGAATCGGACCAGACTGGCGGGACGAGCCCCACCATCGCGGGCCTGTTCACGGACGGCGGCTCGGCCGCGATCCCCACGTCGGCGACCGGCCTGGCCGCGAGCCTTACGGTGTCGGCCGCCGTCGATCCCAGCCGGGGCGGCTCCATCACCAAGCTGCGCGACGGCGGCATCAACGCCGGCACCAGCACCGCCTACACGGCCAACACGACGGGCGCGGCCTCCTATGCGGCGCATCTCGTCGCGCTGACGACGGCGCTCGACACGACGCGGAGCTTCGACTCTACGTCGGGCGGGGCCTCCTCCGGGACGCTCGCCGCCTACGCGGCGTCGTCGGTGAGCTGGTTGGAATCCTCACGGCAGTCGGCCACGACGGATTCCACCAACAAGGCCGCCGTGGTGACGCAGACCACCACCAGCCTGTCGAGCGCCACGGGCGTGAACCTCGACGACCAGCTTTCGAAGATGCTCGACCTCGAACACTCCTACCAGGCCTCGGCCGAGCTGATCACCACGGTGAAATCGATGCTCGACGCCCTGCTGGCCGCGGTGAACTGACGGGACCCCCGCCGTGACCAGCATCTCGTCCTACGCCCTCGCCGCCTCGCCCCGGCTCATCATCGCCCAGGCCCAGGCGGCGCTGTCCAAGGCCCAGGTGGAGCTTTCGAGCGGCGGCAAGCTGGCCGACATCGGCCTCGGCCTCGGCTCCACCACCGGCAGCTACGTGGCGCTCAATGCCCAGCAGAGCCGGCTGCAGGCCATCCAGTCCTCCAACGCCACGACGGCCGCGACGCTGACGGCGAGCACGACGGCGCTCGACGCCCTGCGCACGACCGCGTCGAGCTTCCTCACCTCGCTGACGCAGGCTTCGTCGTCCGGCACCGCGGCGGGGACGCTCGTGACCACGGCGGCATCGAACCTCGACACGCTGACGTCGACGCTCAACACCACCGTGTCGGGACAGGCCATCTTCGCCGGCATCAACAGCGCCGTGCAGCCCATGACGGCCTACACGACCGGGTCGGCCCCCAAGGCCGCCGTGGACGCCAGCTTCTCGACCGCCTTCGGCACGACGCCGGATTCGTCCTCGGCGTCGACGATCAGCGGCACCGACATGCAGGCCTACCTGCAGGGTGCCTTCGCGGACCTGTTCAGCGCGTCGAAATACCAGGGCACCTGGTCTTCGGCCTCCGACACCGTCCCGACGGCGCAGATCTCCACCACCGAAACGGTGGACACGTCGGTCAGCGCCAATTCCGAACCCCTGCGCCAGCTCGCCGAAGCCTATACGATGGTGACGGCGTTCGGCGGCACCAACTTCGGATCGGCGGCCGGCCAGGCCGTGATCTCCGCGGCCAGCCAGCTCGTGTCTTCCGCCGTCACCGGCCTGACCTCGGCCCAGGCCGGCATCGGGCTGTCGCAGTCGGCGGTATCGGCCGCCAACGACCGCATGACCACGCAGGTCAACTACCTGTCCACCCAGTCGAGCGCCATGGTGGACGTCGACGTGTCGACGCTGTCGACCCAAATTTCAGGTCTGCAGACGCAGATCCAGGCCTCCTACGAGGTCACGTCTCAGCTCCAGCAGCTGAGCCTGGTGGATTACCTCAAGTGATCCGTCTCCGAGGGCGCCGGGGCTGTCCCGGTCGTCCCGAACTTGAGGGAAGGAGCGCGCCCGAGCGTCGGCGCGTCCTGGAGACATGTCATTCGCGCCGCCGAAGGATCATCGTATGTATCAATACTCCTATGCCGACATCCTCGCGGACGATGCGGACGACGCCCGCGCCCGCGAGCGGCAGGTGCTCGACCAGGCGGTGGCGTTGCTCCTCCACGCGGCCGACGGCGCGCCGGGCTCGGCCGAGGAATCCAAGGCCGTGGATTTCACGTCCGAGCTGTGGGCCGTCTTCATCAAGGATCTCGCTCATCCCGCCAACGCCATGCCGGACGAACTCCGCGCCAGCCTAATGTCGATCGGCCTCGGCGTGATGGCGGAATGCAGCCGCATCGCGCTCGGCACGTCGCGCGACCTCGCCGGCGTCGCCGAGATCTGCGGCATCATCCGCGACGGGCTGAAGTGAGGCGGGCCGAACCATGCACATCACGCTCAGAGCCAACGAGAAGATCTTCATCAACGGCGCGGTCCTCAAGGTCGACCGCAAGACCTCGATCGAGCTGATGAACGACGCCGTGTTCCTGCTCGAGGCCCACGTGATGCTGGAAGGGGACGCCACGACGCCCCTGCGCCAGCTCTATTTCATCGTGCAGCTGATGCTGATGGAAGGCCGGGAGCGGCCGGACAACCGGGCCATGTTCGGGCGCCAGTCCGCCGCCATGGCGGACGTCTACCGGGACGCCGCGATCCTCGATGGCATCGCCAAGGTGGTGCAACTCGTCGGGCGCTCGCGCCACTTCGAGGCCCTGAAGGCGATCCGCGCGCTGCTCCCCGTCGAGGCCGCCCTGACGGGCCGGCCCCGCGACGCGACGGTGCGGATCAAGCCCGCCGTGGTGGCGCTCGCCGAGGCCTGCTGACGCGGAAAGGCCTCCGCGTCGAAACGCCCACTCTGTCGAAGGGCCGTCCCCCGAGGGGGGCGGCGCAAGCCCGGGGCAGGATGGGCCCGCTAGTCCTGCCGGGGATCGCGAGCCGCCGGTCCTCGCGCGAACCGGAAGGCCCCGCCATGACAACCGTTTCCTCCACCACCCCGTCGACCGCCTCGGCCACGTCGACCTCGACCTCGACCAGCGTCACCACCACGGCTTCCACGGCCGCGGCCGCGACGATCAACTTCAACTCGTTCCTTCAGCTGATGATCGCAGAAATGAAGAACCAGGACCCGACGAACCCGACCGATCCCAGCCAGTACCTGGCTCAGATCTCCCAGATGTCGTCCGTCCAGCAGGGGATCCTGACCAACACCAAGCTCGATTCGATGCTGACGCAATCGTCCCTGACCCAGGCCGAGAGCGCCATCGGCAAGGTCGCGACCTCGTCCGACGGCACGATCACGGGCACCGTCACCTCCGCGGCGCTGGCGACCGACGGCACCGTGACGGCGACGCTCAGCACCGGGAAGACGCTGACCCTCGACAACACGGTGACGATCGGTACCAAGAGCACGAGCTCGTGAACGAGGCCGACGCGCTCGGGCTCCTGCAGAGCACGATCTGGGCGATCGTGCTGGCTTCGGGGCCGGCCATCGCCGCCGCCATGGTGGTGGGCATCGCCGTGGCGTTGTTCCAGGCCCTCACCCAGATCCAGGAATCGACGCTCACCTTCGTGCCGAAGATCGTCGCCGTCCTGGTGGTGCTGACGCTGACGGCGTCCTTCATCGGTTCGCAGATGTTCCTGTTCACCGAACAGGTCTACGCCAGGATCGAGAAGGGGCGCTGAGGGGTGAACGCCCGGCCGATCGCGGGCGGCCGTGGAGCTCCGGGCGTTCCCGGAGGGCGTTCAGGCTCGGATCCGACAGGTTTCGACGAGCCCTGACGCTCGCCGGGCCCTGGCGCGCCGTCCACGCGCCCGGGCGGCGTTTCGGTCAGACGTGGATGGCGCGCTTGTCGACCGCCATGGCGGCCTCCTTCACGGCCTCCGACATGGTCGGGTGGGCGTGGCAGGTGCGGGCGAGGTCCTCGGCCGAGCCGCCGAACTCCATCAGCACCGAGCATTCCTGGATCAGCTCGCCCGCCACCGACGAGATGATGTGGACGCCGAGCACGCGGTCCGTCTCCGCATGCGCCAGCACCTTCACGAAGCCGTCCGTGTGGCGCGTCGCCCGGGCCCGGCCGTTGGCCGTGTAGGGGAATTTGCCGGACCGGTAGGGGACGCCGGCGGTCTTCAGCTCCTCCTCGGTGGCGCCCACGGAGGCGATCTCCGGCATGGTGTAGACCACGGCGGGGATGACGCCGTAGTTCACGTGGCCCGCCTGGCCGGCCAGGATCTCGGCCACCGCCACGCCCTCGTCCTCGGCCTTGTGGGCCAGCATCAGGCCGCGCACCACGTCGCCGATGGCATAGATGCCGGGCACGTTCGTTTGGAAATGGTCGTCGATGACGACGCGGCCGCGTTCCACCGCGACGCCCGCGGCGTCGAGCCCGAGCCCCTCGGTGTTGGGGCGGCGGCCCGTCGCCACCAGCACCACGTCGGCGTCGAGCCGCCGTTCCTCGCCGCCGTCCACCGGCGCGAAGGTCACGCAAGCGCCGGCGTTGGTGGGCTCGACCTTGCTGACCTTCTGACCGAGGTGGAAGGCGAAGCCCTGCTTCTCCAACATGCGGTGGAACGTCTTGGCGACCTCGCCGTCGAGGCCAGGCAGGATGCGGTCGAGGTATTCAACGACCTCCACCTCGGCGCCGAGGCGCCGGTAGACGGAGCCCAGCTCCAGGCCGATCACGCCCGCGCCGATCACGATCATGCGCTTCGGCACCTCCGGCAGCACCAGCGCGCCCGTCGACGACACGATCGAGCGCTCGTCGACCTCCATGCCGGGCAGGGTGGCGACCTCCGACCCCGTCGCGATGACGATGTTCGCCGTTTCGATCGTCTGGGTCGCGCCGTCCTCGCCGGTGACGCGGACGCGGTGCGTGCCGTCCTTTCCGCCCTCGATCGTGCCGAGGCCGTGGAACGCGTCGACCTTGTTCTTCTTGAACAGGTAGGACACGCCCTGGACGTTGGCCGCCACCGTGTCGTCGCGGTGCTTGCCCATCGCGGCCCAGTCGAGCTCGGGCGTCCCCACCTTCACCCCCAGCGCCGGCAGGTCGTGCGACGCGGCGGCGAACATCTCGGACGCGTGCAGCAGCGCCTTCGACGGGATGCAGCCGACGTTGAGGCAGGTGCCGCCCTGGGTGGCGCGCTTCTCCACCACGGCCGTCTTCAGCCCGAGTTGCGCCGCCCGGATGGCGCAGACGTAGCCGCCGGGGCCCGTACCGATCACGACGAGGTCATAACGCATGGAGGACACCACCGGCCTTGGAAACAACAGGGCATCGCCCGCGCGACGCGACGGGGCGTAGATCCGACGTTCGGCCCGATAAATCAATGCGGGCGGGTGGCCGGCATGGCTGTGATGCCGAAGGGCCGCGGGCGGGTCGGCTCACCGCACCGCCACGGCCGCGGCGGCCCCCGCCATCATGGACGCGCCGATCCGGTTGGCGATCCGCATCGTGCGGCCGTCGACCAGCCAGCGGCGCGCGCCCGCGGCGGCACAGGCCCATCCGAGGTCCACGGCGGCCAGCACGGCCACCATGGTGGCGACGAGCTCGGCCCAGCCCGAGACCCCGACATGCCCGATGTCGACGAGCGAGGGCAGCAGCGCCACGTAGAACACCATGTTCTTCGGGTTGCCGAGAGACACCAGGAGCCCGGCGCCGAACAGCCGCCACGCTTGCCGCTCGGCGCGTCCGGACGCGGCGTCCGCCGCCGGCGCCGTCGGCGCGTGCCACATCCGCCAGGCCAGGACCAGCAGGTAGGCGACGCCGGCATATCTGATCGCCGCGAAGGCGGACCCGAAGGTCTGCGCCGCGGCGGACAGGCCGGCCACGACCAGCGTCAGCCACACGGCCTCGCCGAGCCACAGGGCGGCGAGGAAGGGCAGCACGTCGCGCACTCCCCGCGTCAGCACGCGCGACACCAGGGCGGCGACGCTCGGGCCGGGCGACCCGGCGCCGACCGCGAGCGCCAGCGCGAAGACCGTCAGTTCCGTGCCACCCATCGCCGTCCGCTCCGCCCGTCCCGGCGGCAGCTTAGGTTTCGCGGCCGGGAACGGGAAGCCGAACCTCCGCGTCCCTCGACTTTCGCCGGGGCTTGCGCCTCTATGGTGCGGCATCCCGTCCACCCTGGCCGCTCCGGCGCGGGACCGGCGGCGGGCCGCCGAGGTGGAGCGTGCACGATTTCCTGAGACTGCTGTCGCGGCGCCGGCTTCCGTCCTGGGTGGGCTACGCGGCGGTCGTGGCGCTCATCGGCGTCGCCACGGGAACGCGCTTCCTCGTGCCGCTCGACACCGCCCCCTTCCTGCTCTACCTGCCGGCCGTCTTCCTCATCTCCATCGCCTTCGGGCGCGCGCCCGGGGTGGCGGGCGCCGCCGCGTCCACGGTGTTCGCCGCCGTGCTCTTCGTGCGCGCCAGCGACGAGGCCCACCTCAGCACGGCGCAGGTCGTGGCGTTGGTCCAATACGTGCTGATCTCCGCCGGCATGATCCTCGCCTGCGACGCGCTGCGCCGCGTCCTCACCGAGAACGAGGGGCTGGTGGCGACGCTGAACGCCGCCAACGCGTCGCTGATCGACAGCCAGGCCACGCTGGAAGCCGCCAAGGCGGAGGCCGAGGCCGCCATGGAAGCCGCCGAAAGCGCCAACCGCGCCAAGAGCTCCTTCCTGGCCAACATGAGCCACGAGCTGCGCACGCCGCTGTCTGCCGTGATCGGCTACAGCGAGATGATGGAGGAGGAGCTGGAGGAGCTCGGCCAAGGCGGCGCCCTGGCCGACATCGGCAAGATCAAGTCCAACGCCCGCCACCTGCTCAGCCTCATCAACGACGTTCTCGACCTGTCGAAGATCGAGGCCGGCCGCATGGATACCCATGCCGAGGAGGTCGACGTCGCCGCCCTGGCGACGGAGGTGGGCAACACCGTGGGCAGCCTCGTGGCCCGCAAGGACAACAGCTTCGCGCTCGACCTCGGGCAGGGCGGGTGCGACGCGCTCGGCGCCATGCACACGGACGTCGTCAAGCTGCGGCAGTGCCTGTTCAACCTCATCGGCAACGCCGCCAAGTTCACGGAAGGCGGGCGCATCACCCTGGGCGTGCGGCGGTCGGGCGACGCCCTCGCGTTCCGCGTGTCCGACACGGGGATCGGCATGACGGAGGAACAGCTGGGCCGCCTGTTCGGGCGCTTCGTCCAGGCGGACGAGACGACCACGCGCAAGTTCGGCGGCACGGGGCTCGGCCTCGCGCTGACCCAGGCCTTCGCGCGCCTGCTCGGCGGCGACGTGGCGGTGGAAAGCACGCCCGGCGTCGGCACGACCTTCACGCTGCGGCTGCCCGCCGTCATGCCGGGTGCCGCCGTCGACGTGCAGCCGGCCGCGGAAGCGGCGACCGCGCCGGCGTCGCCCGGGGCGGACCGGCACACCGTGCTGGTGATCGACGACGATGCCGCCCAGCGCGAACTGATGAGCCGCTTCCTCCAGCGCCAGGGCTTCTCGGTGCGCACAGCCGCCGACGGCGCGGCCGGGCTCGCCCTGGCGCGCGAGATCAGGCCCCGCGCCATAACGCTCGACGTGATGATGCCGCAGATGGACGGCTGGTCGGTGCTGAGCGCCCTCAAGGCCGACCCCGCTGTCGCCGCCATCCCGGTGGTGATGATCTCCTTCGTCAACGATGCGGGCCTGGAAGCGGCGCTCGGCGCCGTCGACCACGTCGACAAGCCCGTCGCCTGGGACCGCCTGAAGGACGTGATGGACCACCTGCGCGGCGCCGACGGCGAAGTGCTGGTGGTCGACGACGACGCGGGCGTGCGCGAGCGCCTGCGCGCCACCTTCGAGCGCCAGGGATGGACCGTGACCGAAGCCGAGAACGGCCGTGTTGCCCTCGACAAGGTGCGCCACGGGCCGCCCCGCGCGGTTCTGCTCGACCTCACCATGCCGGAGATGGACGGGTTCTCGTTCCTCGACGCGCTCCGCGCCACGCCCGGCTGCGCCGACATCCCCGTGATCGTGTTCAGCGCCCGCGACCTGTCGCGCGAGGACCGCGCCCGGCTGGGCGGCGCCGACGTTCTGATGAGCAAGACCGACGACCTGAAGGCTGTGGCGGGCGAGCTGAAAGCCTTGGCGCCTCCACAGGCGGGATGAGCCCTCGGGCCGGTCCTCGACGACCGCCCGTCGCCCGGGAGCCTGGGACGCCGTGCCGGCGGCCGGAACTCTCGACCGCCGGGGGAGCGCGAACGCGCGCCGCCGCTCGTGCGGAGCCATGCGACGGAGATGCCTCAGCCCTTCCGTCGCCCGGTATCAGGCCCTGTCGTCCGGAAACCATGACGACGGTCCCGGCGCTTCCGGCGGGCCTTCGGGCGCGAAATCGCGACATCCACCGACCGCGAAAGGGGCCCGTGGCCGGGTCGCGGACCTGTCGCCCGGAAACGGCGCGGTCCCGTTCCATGGACGCGATGTCATGCGGCGCCCCCTTGCTCCGCGCCGCCGGCCGCGACATGTTCGGGTCACTGAGCCGGGCCCCTCTGGCGCCCTCCGACACGGTCGGGGGCGCGATGTCGGATCAGTCTGCGCGAGCCCCGGATGCCCGGTGCGCCGCTCCGACGGGGTCCGAGGTTCGTCCTCCTCCATCCCGACGGGACGCGGTCCGCGCGGTCCTTCCCATCGTTTGGAGGTCCATCATGGTCTATCGTTCGCCCCGCCCGCCGTCCGATCTCGCCGCCGACGCGGCCGAGTTCCGCGAGCCGGCGTTCCGGGACGCGCTGATCGCCGGCGTGGCGATGGTCGCCCACGCCGACGGCGTGCCGTCCCCCGCCGAACGCAGCCGCTTCCTGTCCCTGCTGGAGGAAGACCCGGCGCTGCGGACCTTCGACCGCAAGTCCGTCCTCGACGACCTCGCCGTGCACGAAGCCAACTACCGCTTCGACGTCGAGGTGGGCGCCATCATGGCGCGCGAGAAGCTGGTCCGCGTCGCGGGGCGGACGCGGCTCTGCGCGGCGCTGGTGAGGATCTGCCGCGCCATGATCCCGGCCGACGGCGTCATCCACCCGGCCGAGCACCGGGCGCTGGCGGAGATCCGCTCCGCCCTCGGCGTCACGGCACGCCCGGTCGTGTTCGGCGCCTACGGGGCGTCGGCCACCGTTTCGGCGCCGAGCGTCGCCGCCGAGTGAGGCGCCCGCCCCGGCCGGGAAAGGCCGGGGCGGGCGCCTCAGGGCTTCACCAGCCAGGCGTGGTCGGGGTCGTTGTGGAAGCGCCAAGTGCGGCGCGGCCCCGCCATCACGTTCAGGTAGTACAGCGTGTAGCCGTGCGCCGCCCCGACGGGGTGGTAGCCGCGCGGCACCAGCACGACGTCGCGGTCGTGGATCGCGATCGTCTCGTCGAGCGAGCGGTCGTCCGTGTAGACGCGCTGGACGCCGTAGCCCTGCCGGGGCGCGAAGCGGTGGTAGTAGCTTTCTTCCAGCAGGGTTTCGTCGGGGAAGGCGTCGCGGTCGTGCTTGTGGGGCGGATAGCTCGACCAGTTGCCGGCCGGCGTCACGACCTCGACCACGAGCAGGCTTTCGGCCCGGTCGTCGGTGTCGGCCAGGATGTTGCGGACGCGGCGGGTGTTGGAGCCCTGGCCCCGCGTTTCTTCCGGGACGTCCGCCGGGGGGATGAGCAGCGCGGGCCTGGCTCCCGTGCCCGGGGCCGAGCACAGCGCCACCTCGCAGGCGCCCTCGGCTTCCACCGCGAAGTGGGACCGCGCCGGCACGTAGACCGACCAGGGCCGCCCGTCGAACACGGACGCACGCTCGCCGATGATGCCGAAGTCCGCCCCGCCGGCGGTGACGCGGGCGCGGCCGGACACCATCACGATGCACACTTCGCGGTCGCCGGTGTCGCGCGCGACCGACGCGCCCGGGGCGAGGTCGTGGACCTCGAAACCCACGTAGGTCCAGCCGGCCGATTCGGGCGTGACGCTGTGGACGCGGCCGCGCGCGTCGGGGGCGGACGGCCTGACGAGGAGGGGAGAAGGCATGCGATCGTCCTGGTCTGAGGCCGCGACGGCCTATGGGGGTTGAAACGCGCTCGCGAGGCGGTGCCGGCGGTCAGCGATAGATCTCGAACAGCGCCGCCGCGCCCATGCCGCCACCGACGCACATGCTGACGACCCCGTAGCGGGCGCCGCGCCGGCGCCCCTCGATCAACAGGTGTCCCGCCATGCGGGCGCCCGACATGCCGTAGGGGTGGCCGATCGAGATCGCCCCGCCGTCGACGTTGTACTTGGCGGGGTCGATGCCGAGCCGGTCGCGGCAATACAGCGCCTGAACGGCGAAGGCCTCGTTGAGCTCCCACAGGTCGATGTCGTCGATGCGGAGCCCGTGATGGGCCAGCAGCTTGGGGATGGCGAAGACCGGCCCGATGCCCATCTCGTCCGGGTCGCAGCCCGCCACCGCCACCCCGCGGAAGGCGCCGAGCGGGGCGAGCCCGCGCCGTGCCGCCTCGCCGGCCTCCATCAGGACACAGGCCGAAGCGCCGTCGCTGAGCTGCGACGCGTTGCCGGCCGTGACGCACCGCCCTTCGGCCACCACGCGCCCGCCCTTGAACACCGGCTTCAGGGCGGCGAGGTCCTCGCGCTTCGTCGCGGGGCGGTTGCCCTCGTCGCGCGACAGGGTCGTGTCGCGGTGGCTCACCTCGCCGGTCGCCTTGTCGGCGACGGCCATGCGGGAGGGCAGGGGAACGATCTCGTCGTCGAAGCGCCCGGCGTCCTGCGCGGCGGCGGTCCGGCGCTGCGATTCCATCGCGTAGTCGTCCTGGGCGTCGCGGGACACCCCGTAGCGCTCCGCCACGATCTCGGCGGTTTCCAGCATGGACATGTAGATGTGCGGCTGGACGGCCGCGAGCGCGGGATCCCGGGCGCGCCACGTATTGGCGTGCTCGTTCTGCACCAGCGAGATCGACTCGAGGCCGCCGCCCACCGCGGCGTCCATCCCGTCGAACAGGATTTCGCGCGCCGCCACCGCGATGCCCATCAGCCCCGACGCGCATTGCCGGTCGACGCTCATGCCCGCGACGGCCGCGGGCAGCCCCGCGCCCAGCGCCGCCTGCCGCGCCACGTTGGTGCCCGTCGAGCCCTGCTGGAGGGCCGCACCCATCACCACGTCGCCGATCAGCGCGCCGGCGTCTTCCGGCGAGACCGCGGCGCGGCGCAGGGCTTCCCGGATGGCGTGGGCGCCGAGCGCCTGCGCCTGCGTGTCGTTGAACGCGCCGCGGTAAGCCTTGCCGATCGGCGTGCGGGCGGTCGAAACGATGACGGCGTCGCGCATGGGTGCTCCTCTCCCTGTTCGGGTCGTGCCCGCTGGGCGGGCCGTGCCCGCTCGGCGGGCCGCGCCCGCTTCGTGGTTCGGGTACGATCATGGCGCGCCGTCCGCCCCTTGTCAGCCCCGGCCCCGCACGGCGCCTTTCGAAGGGTCGCCTTGCGTTTCGCGGCGCCCGCCGTATCGTCGGGGCCGGAGGCCGTCCATCAAGGACGGCCCTGGGAGGGCGCCATGAGGGCGATGCTGAGCTTCGCGTCCGGCGGGCCGGACAGCTTGAAGCTGACCGATCTGCCGGAGCCCGTGCCGGGCCCGGGCGAGGTCGCCGTGGCGGTTCGGGCCTGCGGCATCAACTTCCCCGATTCGCTCATCATCGCGGACCGCTACCAGGCCCGGCCCCCGCGCCCCTTCGCGCCCGGCGGCGAGGTGGCCGGCACGGTGGCGGCCGTGGGCGAGGGCGTGACGGAGCCGCGGGTCGGGGACCGCGTCGTCGGGACGCCGGGCTGGGGCGGGCTCGCCGAACGGATCGTCCTGCCCGCGGCGGGCTGCCGGGCGATGCCCGACGCCATGCCGTTCGACGAGGCGGCCTGTTTCCTGTTCACCTACGGCACTTCCTACCACGCGCTCGTCGACCGCGGCGGCCTGGCGGCGGGGCAGACCCTGCTGGTGCTCGGCGCCGCGGGCGGCGTCGGGGTCGCGGCGGTCGAGATCGGACGGGCGCTGGGCGCCCGGGTGGTGGCGGCCGCCTCCTCCGACGAGAAGCTCGCCTTCGCGACGCGCTGCGGCGCCCACGACGGGATCGTCTACCCCGCCGGCCCGCTCGACCGCGACGGCGCCAAGGCGCTGGCGGCGGCGTTCAAGGGCGCCTGCGGCGCCGACGGCGCCGACGTGGTCTACGACGCCGTGGGGGGCGCCTATGCGGAGCCGGCGCTGCGCGCCGTCGCCTGGGACGGGCGCTACCTCGTGGTGGGCTTCCCGGCCGGCATCCCGTCGATCCCGCTGAACCTGCCGCTGCTGAAGTCCTGCGCGATCGTCGGGGTGTTCTGGGGCGGCTTCGTGCGCCGCGACCCCGAGGGCTCCGCCCGCAACGAGCGCGCGCTGTTCGACCTCTACGCCGCGGGCGCGCTCAAGCCGCGCATCTCGGCGCGATACCCCTTGGAGCGGGCCGGCGACGCCATCGCGAGCCTGGCCGACCGCCGGGCCCTGGGCAAGGTGGTGGTGACGATGGGGGACGCGCCGTGACGGTGCCGCCCGCCTGGCCAGCGGTCTCCTTCGCGGAGGCCACCGCAGCCCTGACCCGCCCGGGCTCGTCCTTCGCGGTCGCCGACGCCGTGGTCCGCGGCCGGCCGACCCGGGTCTGGACCCACGCGCCCCCGACCCTGCGCGACCTGTTCCTGCAGGCGCGGAGTTTCGGCGACCTGCCGTTCCTGGTCTACCGCGACGAGCGCGCGAGCTTCGACGGCTTCGCCCGCGCCGCGCTGGTTCTCGCCCACGCGCTGGTCGACGCCGGGGTGCGCAAGGGCGACCGCGTCGCGATCGCCACGCGCAACCTGCCCGAATGGCCCGTGTGCTATCACGCGGCCCTGCTGGCCGGCGCCGTGGCGACCCCGCTGAACGCCTGGTGGACCGGGCCCGAACTGGTCTACGCCCTGCAGGACTCCGGCGCCGTGGCGCTCGTCGCCGACGGCGAGCGCCTCGACCGGCTGGCGCCTCACCTCGCCGAGCTCCCGGAGCTGCGGCGCGTGCTGGTCACCCGCCCGGCCGGCGCCGTCGCCGACCCGCGCGTGGCGCCCCTCGCCGACCTGGTCGGCCCGACGGCATCCTGGTCGTCGCTGCCCGAGCGCCCGCTGCCGGACGTGGCGATCGACCCCGAGGACGACGCCACGATCTTCTACACGTCGGGCACGACGGGGCGGCCGAAGGGCGCGGTCGGCACGCATCGCGCTTCCGCGGCGACCGTGATGGCCCACGGCTATTCGGTGGCGCGCTCCTGCCTGCGCCGGGGCGAGCCCGTGCCCGTGCCGGACCCGTCCGCGCCGCAGCGGGCGTCGCTGCTGGCGATCCCGCTGTTCCACGTCACGGGCTGCCATTCGACGCTCGGCACCGCGATGTGGCGGGGGCAGAAGCTCGTGATGATGCACCGTTGGGACGTCGATGCGGGACTCGACCTCATCGCGGCCGAGGGCTGTACCGGCGCCGGCGGCGTGCCTTCCATCGCGTGGGAGCTGGCGTCGCGCGCGGCCGCGACCGGCCGCGTCCTGCCGACGCTGGAAGGCGTCTTCTACGGCGGAGCGCCCGCGGCGGCGGACCTCGTCCGGGCGCTGAAGGCGAGCTTCCCGGCCGCCCAGCCGGCGACCGGGTGGGGCATGACGGAAACCTCCGCCACCTTCACCCACCACATCGGCGAGGACTACGAGCACCGGCCGGAGTCCTGCGGCCCGCCGCTGCCGGTCTGCGACGCGCGTGTGGTCGACGTCGACGGATCGGCGCTGGCGCCGGGGATCGTCGGCGAGCTGCAGGTGCGGGGACCGAACCTCGTGCGCGGCTACTGGAACAAGCCCGCCGCGACGGCGGAGCGCTTCGCCGACGGCTGGCTGCGCACCGGCGACCTCGCCCGCATCGACGCCGAAGGCTTCATCGTCATCGTCGACCGCATCACCGACATGCTGATCCGCGGCGGCGAGAACATCTACTGCGTCGAGGTCGAGAACGCGCTCTTCGCCCATCCTGCGGTGATCGACGCCGCCGTGCTGGCCGTGCCGCACCCCACGCTGGGGGAGGAGCCCGGCGCCGTCGTGACCCTGGCCGAGGGCGCCGCGGCCGACGAGGCGGAGCTGCGCCGCTTCGTGGGCCAGCGCATCGCCGCCTACAAGGTGCCGGTGAGGATCGTGTTCTGGGACGGCATGCTGCCGCGCAACCCGGCGGGCAAGATCCTGCGGCGCGAGCTGAAGGGGGCGCTGGCGCGGTGAGGTTTCGTCGGCGGCGCGGGGCTTCCGGCCGCGGTCAGCCTTCGGCCGGGTCCCGCATCATTCCGCCGCGGCGTCGAGCCAGCCCAGCAGGGCGGCCGTGATGAGGATCGAGAGGCCCAGGCCCAGCAGCGCCGCCATCGCGTTCTCCGTCCGCTCCGCCCGAGGTGACGCGGCATCGCCGCCGCGGCCCCGCCGCCCCGTGGGGGCGGGACGGCGGGGTTGTGGCACCGGTGCGGTGGGCGGCACCGCCCCGGCCCGCCTGTCCTAGCGATGGGCGGGGGGAAAGCTTTGACGGAGCTGTTTCGGGGACGTGTCGGCGCGAGGCCGTTCCGCGGCGCCTTCCGTTGCGGTGCCGCATGGCTTAAGGGCGGGTAACTGTTTCAAGGCCCGGGACCCCATGATCCGCCTCGACAAGATCGGCAAGCAGAACGGCAACCAGATCGTCTTCATCGAGGCCTCGGCCGCGCTGCAGCGCGGCGAGAAGGTCGGCCTCGTGGGGCCGAACGGCGCCGGCAAGACGACCCTGTTCCGGCTGATCACCGGCCAGGAGCAGCCCGACGAGGGCACGGTCTCGTCGGACCGCGGCGTCACCATCGGCTACTTCAGCCAGGACGTCGGCGAGATGGCGGGCCGCAGCGCCGTCGCCGAGGTGATGGACGGCTCGGGCCCGGTGAGCGCGGTCGCGGCCGAGCTGAAGGACCTCGAAGCCGCGATGGCGGACCCCGACCGCCTCGACGAGATGGACGAGATCGTGGCGCGCTACGGCGACGTGCAGGCGCGTTTCGACGAACTCGGCGGCTACGCGCTGGAGGGCCAGGCCCGCGAAGTGCTGGGCGGCCTGAGCTTCACCCCCGAGATGATGGACGGCGACGTCGGCGCGCTGTCGGGCGGCTGGAAGATGCGCGTGGCGCTGGCCCGCATCCTGCTGATGCGCCCCGACGCCATGCTGCTCGACGAGCCTTCCAACCACCTCGACCTCGAAAGCCTGATCTGGCTCGAAAGCTTCCTGAAGGGCTACGAGGGCGCCCTGATGCTGACCTCGCACGACCGCGAGTTCATGAACCGCATCGTCGGCCGGGTGATCGAGATCGACGGCGGCGCCCTCACCTCCTACGGGGGCGACTTCGAATTCTACGAGGGCCAGCGCGCGCTGAACGAGAAGCAGCAGCAGGCGCAGTTCGAGCGCCAGCAGGCCATGCTGGCCAAAGAGATCAAGTTCATCGAGCGCTTCAAGGCGCGCGCGTCCCACGCCGCCCAGGTGCAGAGCCGGGTGAAGAAGCTCGACAAGATCGAGCGCGTGGAGCCGCCGAAGCGGCGCCAATCGGTGCAGTTCGACTTCCCCCCGGCGCCGCGCTCGGGCGACGACGTCGTGGCGCTGAAGGGGGTGGATAAGCGCTACGGCGGCCGCACCATCTACGAGGGGCTCGACTTCTCGGTCAGCCGCCGCGAGCGCTGGTGCGTGATGGGCGTCAACGGGGCCGGCAAGTCGACGCTGCTGAAGCTCGTCACCGGCACCACCGAGCCCGACGACGGCGAGGTGAAGCTCGGCGGCAGCGTCAAGCTCGGCTATTTCGCCCAGCACGCCATGGACCTGATCGACGGCGAGGACACGGTGTTCGGCTCGCTGGAGCGGGCCTTCCCGCAGGCCGGGCAGGGCTCGCTGCGCGCGCTCGCGGGCTGCTTCGGCTTCTCGGGCGACGACGTCGAGAAACGCTGCCGCGTCCTGTCTGGCGGCGAGAAGGCGCGGCTCGTGATGGCGCGCATGCTCTACGACCCGCCGAACTTCCTCGTGCTCGACGAGCCCACCAACCACCTCGACATGGGCACGAAGGAGATGCTGATCGGCGCGCTGGCGCAATACGAGGGCACGATGCTGTTCGTGTCCCACGACCGGCATTTCCTGGCGGCGCTGTCGAACCGCGTGCTGGAACTGACGCCGGACGGGGTGCACACCTACGGCGGCGGCTACACCGAATACGTGGCCCGCACCGGCCAGGAGGCGCCGGGCCTGAGGAGCTGAGGCGGCCGGCCGGAGGCTTCGACCGCTGGCCGGCGCGGTCCCGCACCGCCGGCCCGTGCGGCGCGGGATCTCCGGGTCGTCACGGCCGGCGTGCCGCCCCCCGTTCGGGCCGCACCGGCCGTCAGGGTCCCCGCCGCTTCCGGCTCTCGGGGAACACCGCCGCGGTGATCTGCCAGGTGATGGAGAAGGCCCACAGGCAGAGCGGCGCGATGGCGCCGGCGGCCACGCCGATGGCCCAGCCGCATTGCTCCCACGGTCGCCACCTCTTCGGCGACATCGGTCCGCTGCCCAGGCTCATGGCCGTCGTCCTCGTCGGCCGCGGGCGTCGGCCGCGCGGGCACGGAGGCGGCCGCCCGCGTGCTGGCCTGCCCCGGCTGGCCGCCATCAAGGCCACAGTTCCGTCGCCGTGAACAGCCCGCATCGCGGCGCGGCCGCCCGGCGGGGCCGGATCCGCCCCGGCGCGCCGTCGCAACTTCCCCGACCGGCGCGCATTCGCTCCCCATGAGCACAGTCCACGACGATCGACGACCCACGGCCCTCGTCGTCGACGACGACCCGATCCTGCGCCTGGACGTCGCCGAGATCCTCGCCGCGGCGGGCTTCCGCACGCTCGAGGCGGAGGACGGCGACGCCGCCATAGCGGTGCTGGAACAGCATCACCTCGACGTCGCGCTGCTGTTCTCCGACGTCGAGATGCCGGGCTCGCGGGACGGCTTCGCGCTGGCGCGCGAGGTCGCGGTGAAATGGCCGGCGATCTCGATCGTCATCGCTTCGGGCCGTCTCGTGCCCGCCGACGGCGACCTGCCCGACGGCGCGCGCTTCATCGGCAAGCCGTTCAGCGCCGACGCGGTCCACGGCCACCTCCGCCAGATGATCCCGGAGAACCGCAAGCCCGAAGCGCTGCATCGCTGACGGGCAGGCTCATCCGCACCTCATTTCCGGCGCGCAGGGTCGCCCCGGGCCGGCACTGAACCGGCCGGCGGAGACCGGATGACCATGAGAATCGCCCCCCTGGCGCTGTGCGCCGCCGTGCTGCTGTCGACCTCGCTCCCGTGCGCGGCCAAGATGGTGAGCGCGAAGGAGCAGGCGCGGGCGCAGGCCGAGCGCGCCTGTTACCTCGACGCCAAGGCGCTGTGTCCCGACGCCATCCCGGACGAGGCCAAGGTGGCGTCCTGCTTCGCGGCCAAACGGCCTCGGCTCAGCGCCGCCTGCGGCGCCATCTTCGACGCGGGGATCTGAAGCCGGCCGCGCCGGGCGGCAGCCTCGGCGACGGCTCGAAGCCCCGCCACGGTGGCGCATCGGCCACGCCGGAGCAGGATCGTCCGCGGCCGGGCGCTCGGATGTTGATCTCGGCCGGGGCCGCGGTGCATCGAGGGTCCGTCAGCGCGGGGGAGCGGTGGCGATCGAACCACGACCCCGCCGGTACTCTTGGCGGATGCTCCGACGGGGCCGTGACCGGTGGAGGGGCCCCCACCGCCGAACACTCGACCACGGTTTGGTTGGATTCGAATGAATCCGACGCTCCCCCGGCGACAGTTCGTCCGCATGGTGAACGAGGCCCCGCCGCGATCGCCCGCTCCGCCGCCACCGGGCCCGGCGCGGCCGTTCATGGCTCCCTCACCGGAATCGTGCGAGGAGGGTGCCGAGCAGGATCGCGCGGGTCCGCCCACGCCGTCCCGCCCGCCTTCCCCGCGGGGAAGGGCGGACGTCCGTGGGCCGATCCGAGCCTGTCTGCCGCCGGCCGCACGCGCCCACCACCACCGAACGAGAGCCTCCATGATGCTGACCCGAGCCGCCCTCTGCGCCGCCCTCCTGCTGTCCGCCGCGGCGCCGGCCTTCGCCGCAGGACCCATGACCGACAAGGAGAAGGTCCGCGCCCAAGCCGAGCACGACTGCTACGACGACGTCCAGAAGCTCTGCTCGGACGTGACCTCCGACGAGGAAAAGGTGAAGTCCTGCATGAAGGCCCACCACGCCCAGCTCAGCCCCAAATGCGCGAAGGATTTCGACGCCGGCATGGGCCACTAGAGCCGTCGCCGCTCGCCCCGGCCGGCGTCACCGCTGCTTGATCGCCGTCGCGGCGAGCATCTTCGCGCGGTCGGGTGGTTCGACCTGATCGCGATCCGCCCTGGCCCGCGGCCGGCCGGAACCGGACGCTTCGGCACCGATCGTCGATGCCGGGCGTTCGAGGGCGGGGCGTCCGGTTCCGATCGGACAGGCCAGCACGGAGGATCGATGCGATGAGGCCGATGACGGTTGAAAGGTCGCCCGCCGCTCGGCGAAGCCGCGTGCTGCTCCTGTCCATGGCGCTCGCCTGGGCGGCGATGGGGGACGCGCGAGCGCAGTCGTCGACCACGCCACCTCCCACGGCCCCCTCCGCCGCACCCATGGGCGGGGCTTCGTCGGCGCCGGCCGATCCCGGCGCCGCGCTTCCGCCGGCCGGCGGTGGCTCGGCCACCCCGGCCGGAAAAAACGGCGGAACGGTCCCGTTGCGGAACGCCACCACGCCGCCCGGCATCACCAAGCCGGGGCAGTGACCCCGATCGGCGACCCCCCGACGCCGCCGACGTCGGGCGACGCGGGCCTGACCCGATCTCGCCCGGCCCTCAGGCCGTCTGCGTGCGGGCCGCTTCAGCTTCGGCGCTTCCGGCCGACGTCGTGTCGTCGGGGGCGTCGTCCGGCGGCGCGGCGTCGCGGGCGCGGATGCGCAGCCGCTTCACGCGGCGGGGATCGGCGTCCAGCACTTCGAAATCGAAGTCGGCGTGGCCCGTCACCACCTCTCCGCGCAGCGGCAGGTGCCCGCACAGCGCCGTGACGAGGCCGCCGATCGTGTCGATCTCCTCGGCGTCGCCGACCGTGAGGTCGACCCCCACCGCCGCCGAAACGTCGTCGAGCGCCGCCCGGCCGTCGGCCAGGTAGGTGCCGCCCGCTTCCGCCTCGATGAGCGGCGCTTCCTCCTCGTCGTGCTCATCCTCGATGTCGCCGACGATCATCTCGACGATGTCCTCGATGGTGACGAGCCCGTCGGTGCCGCCGTATTCGTCGATGACCAGCGCCATATGGGTGCGCGACGCCTGCATCTTCCGGAGCAGGTCCAGCGCCTGCATGGAGGGCGGCACGAAGAGCACGGGGCGGATCACCTCGCCGGTTTCCAGCGGGGTCGCCAGCGTCACGGCAGCCGACGGCCGGGCTTCGCCCTTGGGGTGGTGGCCGACCAGGATCTCGACGAAATCGCGGATGTGGACCATGCCGCGCGGGTCGTCGAGCGTGTCGCCGTGCACCGGCAGGCGCGAATGCCCGGCTTCGCGGAACACGTCGAGCACCTCGCCCAGCGACATGTGCAGCCCCACCGCGATCACGTCGGCGCGCGGCACCATGATGTCCACGACGCGCAGTTCGTGGAGGCCGAGCACGTTGCGCATCATGGCGCGCTCCTGCGTGGAGAACACGGATTCCGATCCGGTGTCCTCCAGCGCGTCCTCGATGTCGTCGCGGATCGAGGGAGCGCCGAGCCCGAAGACGGCGCGCACCCGGTCGAACAGCCCCTGGCCCGAGGGAGGGGTAGCCTTGGCGCGCCTGGCGGCGGCCTCGCGGGCGCGGTCGTTCACGGCACGATCCTCATCGGCTCCGAGCCGGCGTAGGGGTCGGGCAGGCCGAGCCGCGCCATGGCGCGCGTTTCCAGCGCCTCCATGGCCTCGGCCTCCGCCTCGACCTCGTGGTCCTCGCCCAGGAGGTGAAGCGTGCCGTGGATGACGAGGTGGGCGACGTGGTCCTCGACGCGCCGGCCTTCGGCCTCCGCTTCGCGCGCCACCGTGCCCCAGGCCACCGCGATGTCGCCGAGCAGCACCTCGGCGCCGGGCCCCTCGGTGGGGAAGGACAGGACGTTGGTGGGCTTGTCCTTGCCGCGCCATTGCGCGTTCAGCGCCCGGATGGCGTCGTCGCCGCAGAACAGGCAGGACAGTTCCATCGGCTCGTCGGGCGCCACGCCGGCCTCGGCGAGCGCCGCCGCGGCGGCTCCCTCCACCAGGGCCTGCAGGTCGGGTATCGCCGCCCAGGACGGGTCTTCGACCGCGAGTTCGACCGTGAGGCTCATCGGCTCGGCGCCCGGGCCTCCCCGCGGGTCTCCGACCGCGCGTCCTGCGCGGCCCGGTCGTAGGCCTGCACGATGCGGCGCACGAGGTCGTGGCGAACGACGTCGCCGTCCCGGAACTTGACGTGGCCGATGCCCTCGACGCCGGCGAGCAGGTTCACCGCTTCGGCGAGGCCGGACTTCTGACCCGGCGGCAGGTCGGTCTGGGACGGGTCGCCGTTGATGATCATGCGCGAGCCTTCGCCCAGGCGCGTCAGCATCATCTTCATCTGCATGGAGGTGGTGTTCTGCGCCTCGTCGAGGAGCACTACGGCGTTGGACAGCGTGCGGCCGCGCATGAAGGCGAGCGGCGCCACCTCGATGATCCCGGTCTGCATGCCGCGCTCGACCGTGCGGGCGTCCATGAACTCGTTCAAGGCGTCGTAGATGGGGCGCAGGTAGGGATCGATCTTTTCGCGCATGTCGCCGGGCAGGAAGCCCAGCCGTTCGCCCGCCTCGACGGCGGGGCGCGACAGGATCAGCCGTTCGACCACGCCGCGCTCGAGCAGCGACACCGCATGGCCGACCGCCAGCCACGTCTTGCCGGTGCCGGCGGGCCCTTCGGCGAAGACGAGCTCGTATTTCTTCAGCGCCCGCAGGTACAGGTCCTGCGCCACGGTGCGGGCCTTGACGCCGCCGCGCTTGCGGGTGCGGATCTCGTCGAAGACGGGGCGTTCGTTGACGGCCTCCTTGGGGAACAGCGACGCCTGCGATGCGCCCTCCTCGATGGCGCCGTCGACGTCTCCGGGCGCGATCGCTTCGCCCCGCTGGACGCGTTCGTAAAGGGCTTCGAGCACCCGGCGGGCGTGCTCGCAGGCTTCCGGCGCGCCCTTCACGACGATGCGGTTGCCGTTGGCGTTGGCGACGACGTTGAGGCGGCGCTCCAGCTTGGCGACGTTCTGGTCGTATTGGCCCAGCACCATGGCGATCAGGCGGTTGTCGCCGAAGGTGAGCGTGATCTCGGCGCGCTCGGTGGCGCCGCCGAGCCCGTCTGCCGGCAGCCCGTCCGCGCCGAGGGTGGGACCCGGATAGCGGTTCCCGCCGTCGAGCGGGGGGACGCCGCCGTCCCGGACGGAGCGGCGGACGGGTGTGCGATCGGGCGACTTCATGATGCCAGCCGCTCCGCGACGGGGGTGGGGACCGCGACGGCCAGCCGGCCGGCGAGCGAGTTGGGTCCGGCCGACAGGATGTCGACCGGCTGGACGGTGCCGATGAGGTCGGGCGGCCCGTCGACGTGGACGGCCTGGAGATAGGGCGAGCGCCCGCCGAGCTGCCCGGGGTGGCGGCCCGGCTTCTCGATCAGCACGTCGAGGCGGCGGCCCACGGCGGCGCGGTTGAACGCCTGCCGCTGCTCCTCGAGGAGGGCCTGGAGGCGGTGCAGGCGGTCCAGCATCACCTCGTCAGGGACGTGGCCCGGAAGGTCGGCGCCCGGCGTGCCGGGGCGGGGCGAATATTTGAAGGCGAAGCTGGACGCGAAGCCGACCTGGCGCACCAGCGCCAGCGTATCGGCGAAGTCGGCCTCGGTTTCGCCGGGGAAGCCGACGATGAAATCCGACGACAGCGCGATGTCGGGGCGGGCGGCGCGGATCTCGGCCACCAGCGCCACGTAGGAGGCGGCGTCGTGCCGGCGGTTCATGGCGTGGAGGATCCGGTCCGAGCCGGACTGCACGGGGAGGTGCAGGAAAGGCATCAGCGCCGGCAGGTCGCGGTGGGCGGCCACGAGCTCCGCATCCATGTCGCGCGGGTGGCTCGTGGTGTAGCGGATGCGGGCGAGGCCCGGCAGGCCGGCCAGGGTCCGGGCGAGCCCGGCCAGCGTCCAGCCGCGGTCGGCGGCGTCGACCCCGTGGTAGGCGTTGACGTTCTGGCCGAGCAGGGTCACCTCGCGCACGCCGGCGTCGAGCAGCGCCCGCACCTCGGCCACGATCGCCTCGGGCGGGCGGGACATCTCGGCGCCCCGCGTGTAGGGCACGACGCAGAAGGAGCAGAACTTGTCGCAGCCCTCCTGCACGGTGACGAAGGCCGACACACCGCGCGCGCGGGTCTTCGCCGCCGAGGGTGCGGCCAGGTGGTCGAACTTGCTTTCGACCGGGAAGTCCGTGTCGACGACGCCGGAGGTTTCGCGGGCGCGGCGCACGAGGTCGGGCAGGCGGTGATAGCTTTGCGGGCCGACCACGAGGTCGACGGCGCGCTGGCGGCGGATGATCTCGGCGCCCTCGGCCTGGGCCACGCAGCCCGCGACCGCGAGGGTCACCTTGTGCCCGGAAGCTTCCTTCATTTCGCGGATCTTGCCGAGCTCGGAATAGATCTTCTCGGCGGCGCGCTCGCGGATGTGGCAGGTGTTCAGCACCACGAGGTCGGCTTCCTCGATGGTGCCCGTCTCGCTGTAGCCTTCGGGGGCGAGCGCGTCGGCCATGCGCGACGCGTCGTAGCTGTTCATCTGGCAGCCGAAGGACTTGATGAAGAGCTTCAGCGGCCGGGTCTCGCCCGCGGGAGCGGGGGCGTCGACGGGGGGGCGGGGCGGCTGAAGGGTCGGGTCCGTCATGGTCTCGCGATTGCGCCGGGGCGGGCGTGCCGTCCCTCATCTTAGGGATTTCCGGCGCCGATACGATCGAAATCCCGGCCGGGGGCCGGAAATTCGCCGCGCACGGCGCCGCAGGCCCGGAGATGTGCACGGAGATGGAGTTCCGAAAGGGGGATCGCCCGGCGGACGCGATGGGGACTTCGGGCGACACTGTCCGCCCGTGCGCGCGCCGGGTTCCCACCTCGATCCGGACTTCGCCGCGATCAACATCGACGATGTCGAACACCGGGCCGTGCCAGGTCCGGGACGCAGACCAGCCGGGATCGGATCCGCGGTCCTGGAGGGGCCGGCCGACCCTAGCCGATGGTCCGCCGCAGGATCAGCGCCGTGGCGGGCGTGCCGCCGGCGACGCGGTAATAGCCCTGCCGTCGCCCGACCTCGGTGAAGCCCAGGCCCGCGTAGAGCCTGCGGGCCGCCGCGTTGGTGTCGCCCACCTCCAAGAACCAGGATTTCACGCCGTGGCGCAGGAGCGCCTCCATGTTGGCGCGCATCAGCCGGCCCGCGACGCCCTGGCGCCGGTTCGACGGGTCGACCACGATCGTCAGCACCTCGGCCTCGTCGGCGGCGCGGCGCGACAGGATGAAGCCCTGCATCCGCCGTGGGTCGCGCGTCTCCACCAGGGCGTGGCCGAAGCAGCTTTCGGCGCCGATCAGCCGCTCGAAGTCGAGCGCGTCCCAGGGATGGGGGAAGCCCGTCGCGTGGAGCCGGGCGCAATCCTCGGCGCGGTCGCCGTCGAGGACGATCGCGTGGCCGGGGCGGGTCCGTCCGAACACGGTGCCGTCCTCAGGTCGCGGACGCGGGCGCCAGCAGCCCGCTCGGGCGCGGCGGCGTGGCGTCGGGCGCCTTGAGGTAGAGCGGGCGCGGCAGGGCGGTGTCGGGGTCGGCGAGCAGGCCGAGCCGGGCCACGAAATCGATGTCGGGCAGCGCGTGGAACCCTTCCGTGTCGGCCGTTACGCCGAGCGCGAAGGCGGCGCGGGCGACCGCCGGCCCGCCCGAGCCGATGAGCCGCAGGGGCCCCTGGCCCAGCGCCCGCGCCGCCGCGGCGGCCGACATCAGCGCGGGCGCCAGCAGGGTTTCGCCGCGGGCGCCGAAGCTTTGCACGAAGACGTTCCCGTGACGCGCGTCGATGGCGGCCACGATGGGGGGCCGCGCCCCCACCGCGATGGCGGGCGCCGCCAGGGCCGCCAGGGTCGACACGCCCACGACCGGCACCCCGCAGGCGAGGCCGAAGGCGCGTGCCGCCGACACGCCGATGCGGATCCCCGTGAAGGAGCCCGGCCCGATCGTCACCGCCACGCGGGTGATGGCGGAAAAGCCGCCGGGCAACCGCGCCACGACGCGGTCGACGAGCGGCAGCAGGGCTTCGGCGTGGCCCGCCTCCATGAAGAGCGTATCGGCGGCGAAGGGCTTCGTGTCGCCCGGGGCGAGCAGGCAGGCCGATGTCGCCGCCAATGCCGTGTCGATCGCCAGGATCACCGCCGTCCCACCTTCCGCCGGGCGCGCGGGCGGCCACGGGATGTGACGGCGATGCGGCCGGGCGACGGCGGACGCAGGGCCGCCGTCACCCCCGCCGTATCAGATCTGCTCGACGGCGTGAACTTCCGGCACGAAGTGCTTCAACAGATTCTGGATGCCGCTCTTCAGCGTGGCCGTCGAGGACGGGCAGCCTGCGCAGGCGCCCTTCATCTTCAGGTAGACGATGCCGTCCTTGAAGCCCTTGAAGGTGATGTCGCCGCCGTCGCCGGCCACGGCGGGGCGCACGCGCGTCTCGATCAGGTCCTTGATGGTGTCGACCGTGTCGACGTCGGCGTCGTCGAAGAACTCGTCGCCGTCGGCGCCATAGGCGGCCGGCGCGGCATGGCCCGCCTCGAGCAGCGGCGCCCCGGAGGTGAAGTGCTCCATGATGGCGCCCAGGATGGCGGGCTTCAGCCAGGCCCAGTCGCTGCCGTCCTTGGTGACGGACACGAAGTCGGCGCCGAAGAACACGCCCGACACGCCCTCGATGGAGAACAGGGCCTGGGCGAGCGGGGAGCGCTCGGCTCCGGCGGCGTCGCGGATGTCCAGCGTGCCTTCCGTCATCACCGGGCGGCCGGGGATGAACTTCAGGGTGGCGGGGTTCGGGGTCTGCTCGGTCTCGATGAACATGGATGATCCTCCGGCCGGTTCAAAGCCGGCCTCAGACGAGTGATGTGGGGTGGCCCCCGGCCCGCTTATAGGGCGGGGACGCGGCATGCGTCACCCGCCGACGGTGAAATCGCCCCCGTCGGCGGCCCGGGAGGGGTGGTTCAGCGGAAGGCGGTGTAGCGCGTCCTCGGCGGCACCTGCGCGGCGCGGGCCGGGTTGCGGGCCGGCCGGCGCAGCACCGGCGGGACCGGCTTCGGCGCCGGCGGGCGGTGCTCCAGGGTGATGGTCATCAGCCCGCCGGCGAGCGCGAAGTTCTTCAGGAACTCCCACAGGTGCTCGCGGCCCTCGCTCTTCACGTCCTGCTTCAGCAGGTCGTCGTAGGTCCAGAACTGGTGGTACAGCGCCGCCGTCACGGCGCAGAAGCCCGCCAGCACCAGCGCGGCCTCGCGGTCGCGCTTTTCCGCCACGATCAGGATCGGGGCGATGGTTTCCACGGCGATGCCGAGGTCGAGCAGCAGGCCCGGGTCGGGCAGGGGGCCGGACCCGGCCTGCTGCAGGGCCTGCTTGCGGTTGTAGACCTTGTCGGCCGCGCTCGGCGGGAACAGGCAGACCATGCTGACGCGGGTCAGGGTCCGGAGGAACTGGTTGCGGATCATGAGGGAACGCTCCTGCAGGCGGGGGCGGGCCCCGGCGGCTTCGGAACTTGTCGCGCGCCGATTCGGATCCGGTGCCGCGTTCGGTCGCCCGGGGCGGCGCGTCCGCCGGCCTCCCCGGAGCGCGGGTTCAGCCGAGCGCCGCCACTACGGCGTCGCCGCAGGCGCGCGTGTCGGCGGAGCCTCCGAGGTCGCGGGTGCGGGTGCGCGGATCGGACAGGCTGCGCTCGATCGCGCGCAGGATGTCGGCGGCGGCATCGGCTTCCCCGAGGTGGTCCAGCATCATGGCCGCCGACCAGATCTGGCCGATCGGGTTGGCGATGCCCTGGCCCGCGATGTCGGGCGCCGAGCCGTGGACCGGCTCGAACAGGGACGGGAAATCGCCCTCGGGGTTGATGTTGCCCGACGGCGCGATGCCGATCGTGCCCGTGCAGGCGGGTCCGAGGTCCGACAGGATGTCGCCGAACAGGTTGGACGCCACCACGACGTCGAACCGGTCCGGGTTCAGCACGAAGTGGGCCGTGAGGATGTCGATGTGGTACTTGTCCCACCGCACCTCCGGGTAGGATTTCGCCATGGCTTCGACCCGCTCGTCCCAATAGGGCATGGTGATCGAGATGCCGTTCGACTTGGTGGCCGAGGTGAGGTGGCGCTTCGGGCGGCGGCCGGCGAGGTCGAAGGCGTAGCGCAGCACGCGGTCGACGCCGTGGCGCGTCATCACGGTCTCCTGCATCACCGTTTCGCGGTCCGTGCCTTCGAAGATGCGGCCGCCGATGGAGGAATATTCGCCCTCGGTGTTCTCGCGCACGACCCAGAAATCGATGTCGCCCGGCTCGCGCCCGGCGAGGGGCGCCTTCACGCCCGGCACCAGCCGCACCGGGCGCAGGTTGACGTACTGGTCGAAGACGCGGCGGAACTGCAGCAGCGAGCCCCACAGCGACACGTGGTCGGGGATCTTCTCGGGAAGGCCGACCGCCCCGAAGAAGATAGCGTCGTGGCCGCCGATCTGCGCCTGCCAGTCTTCCGGCAGCATGCGGCCGTGCCGCTCGTAATAATCGTAGGAGGAGAAGTCGAACTGGTCGAAGGACAGCCCGAGCCCGTGCCGGCGCGCCACCGCGTCCAGCACTTTCAGGCCTTCCGGCACCGTTTCCTTGCCGATGCCGTCGCCGGGTATCACGGCGATGCGGCGCCGGTTGGTCGCCGTGGACGTTGCGTCCGCCATGTCGGCTTCTCCCCCCTTGAGGGCCCCTCGCAGGGGCGCTCGAACCCTGGATGGCCGGCGCCGCGAGGTCACGGCGTCGGGCCGATGTCGTCCGCCACGTCCCGCTCCGGGCGGCGGTGCGCGGGGGCCGGACGGCCGCCCGGGACCGCCCGGCGGTCAGCGGTCGTCGAGCGTGAAGCCGATCTTCAGCGTGACCTGGAAATGCGCGACCTTTCCGTCCTCGACGTGCCCGCGCGTCTCGACCACCTGGAACCAGCGGATGTTGCGGATGGTCTTGGAGGCGTCGGCGATGGCCTCCTTGATGGCGTCGTCGATCCCCGTCGGGGAGGAGCCCACGACCTCGATCAGCCGGTAGGTATGCTCGGACATCTGTCTTCCTGTCGCCTGCGGCGCCCCCGCGGCGCCTCGCACGGGTTGAGAATGCGCGAACCCCGCTTTCGGCTCCCCGGCGCGGCGAGCGATGATCAGTGGCGTTCGCCGCCCGGGGCCGATCCGCCGCGCGAGGCCCGGTCCGCCTCGCCCGCCGGCGCGAAGGTGAGGAAGAGGTAGAAGCCGTTGAAGCCCGCGCCGACCTCGGCGGCCGCGAGCGAGAAGCCCGTCACCGGCGCGTCGCCGTCCGCGATGGCGAAGCCGAAGTTCCAGTCCCCCGACAGCAGGAACGGCGGCACCGGGACGTCGGCCGATACGGCGCAGCACAGCCCGTCGTCGCGACGGCGTCGGAACACGTTCCAGGTGCGGAATTCAGTCTGGTGGTCCATCGGGCGGCCCTGTCCGTGCGAACGGGAACAGACTGGGCTGCCGCGAAAATGCCGGCATTTACCTATGTTGCAGATCGGCTTCGTCGGACGACGAAAGAGTTCCCGCACGGCGCATTTTATTTCGCGGCGCTCGGCCTCGGCTGGAAGGGCACCGCGCGGCTCCGCTCGGACGTCGCCGCCGCCGTTCGCCGCCGCTGCGTGGCGGTGGGCGGACGCGGCACCGCGGGCTTGGCCGCCGGTGGGCCGCCGTCGCCGCCGTCCGGCGCGACGCGCATCAGGGTGAGGAGGTTGCGGACCTTTCGCAGCACCTCGAAGCGGAAGCCGTGGAACGTGAACACCTGACCCACGTCCGGGATGGTCTGGGCCTCGTGGATGACCAGGCCCGCGATCGTGTTGGCCTCCTCGTCGGGCAGTTCCCAGTTCATCACGCGGTTGAGGTCGCGGATCGGCACCGAACCGTCGACCGTGACGCTGCCGTCCGCATTCACGCGCAGTCCCTGGACGGCGAGGTCGTGCTCGTCGCGGATATCGCCGACGATCTCCTCGAGGATGTCTTCCAGCGTGACGAGGCCCTCGACCTCGCCGTATTCGTCGACGACCAGCGCGAAGTGCTGCTTGCGGCGGAGGAACTCCTGGAGCTGGTCCTGCAGGCTGGTGGTCGCGGGGACGAACCAGGGCTCGAACGCGATGGCGCCGATATCGAGGCGCGAGCCGTCGCCGCCGTGCTCCGACAGCGCGCGCAGGACCTCCTTGGCGTGGAGCACGCCGACGATCTCGTCGGGCTCGCCGCGCCACAGCGGCAGCCGGGTGTGGGGCGAGGCCAGCACCTCGCGCAGCACCTCGGCCGGGGGCAGGGCGGCGTTGATGCTCTGCATCTTGGTGCGGTGGACCATCACGTCCTGCACTTCGAGCTCGTGCAGGTCGAGCAGGCCGCCCACCATGTCGCGGTCGGAACGCTCGACGCCGCCTTCCTGGTGGAGGAGGTCGACGGCGCTCTTCAGCTCCTCGACGCCGCTGAGCATCGAGCGGTTCTCGTCGAGGTCGACCCCGAACACGCGCAGGATGCCCCGGACCAGGATCTCGACCGCCGCCAGCACGGGGCCGAACACCGCCACCATGGCGGCCACCATGCGGGCCAGGAACAGCGACGCCCGGTCGGGGAAATTGATCGCGACGGTCTTGGGCAGCACTTCGGCGAAGACCAGGATGATCACCGTCATCAGCACGGTGGCGTAGAGCACCCCGCGCTCGCCCACCAGCGCCAGCAGCACGCTGGTGATGAGGGCGGACGCGGTGATGTTGGCGACGTTGTTGCCGAGCAGCATGGCGCCGATGAAGCGCTCGCGGTCCTCGAGCAGGCGCGTCACGATGCCGGCGCGCTTGTCGCCGCCCTTCTCGATGGCGTGCATGCGGGCGCGCGACGCCGCCGTCAGCGCCGTCTCGGCCGCGGCGAAGAAGGCCGACAGCGTGATGCAGATCACCACCACCGCGATGTCGAGCCAAAGGTCCGCCCCCTGGGCGGCCACCTCGGCCGGAGCGCCATGCATCGGTTCAGCCCTTCGCCATCTCGCCGTCGAGGAAGTCCCTCACCGCGGCCGCCGCCACGTCCGGCGCCAGGAAGCTCCGGCCGATGCCGCGGGCCAGGATGAGGTTGAGGCGCCCGCGGGTCACCTTCTTGTCCTGCATCATGGCGTCGAGCACGGCCTCGGCGCCCGGGCCGGAACCCTCGGTCCAGCCCGGCACGTCGCCGATCCGGGTGGGCAGGCCCGCCGCGCGGAAATGGGACGCGACGCGCGCCGCGTCCCCGCCGGGGCAGATCCCCTGCGCGGCCGAGAAGCGGAACGCCAGCGCGATGCCGATCGCCACGGCTTCGCCGTGGACGAGGCGCGCGCCGTCGTAGGCCGTGAGGCGCTCCAGCGCGTGGCCGAAGGTGTGGCCGAGGTTCAGCAGCGCGCGGTCCCCGCGCTCGTGCTCGTCCCGCGCCACCACGGCGGCCTTCGAGCGGCAGGACAGCGCGATGGCGTGTCGGCGCGCTTCGGCGCCGTTCGCCCCGCCGGCGAAGACGGCGTCCCGGTTCTCGTCGAGCCAGTCGAAGAAGGGCGCGTCGTCGATGAGGCCGTATTTCGCCACCTCGGCGTAGCCCGCGCGGAACTCGCGCTGGCTCAGCGTGTCGAGGCAGCCGGTGTCGGCCAGCACCAGCGCGGGCTGGTGGAAGGCGCCGACGAGGTTCTTGCCCTGGGGGGCGTTGATGCCCGTCTTGCCGCCCACCGACGAATCCACCTGGGCCAGCAGGGTGGTGGGGATCTGCACGAAGCGAAGCCCGCGCTTCAGCGTGGCGGCCACGAAGCCCGCGAGGTCGCCCACGACGCCGCCGCCGAGCGCCACCACGAGGTCGCCGCGTTCGAACCGCCCGTCGAGCACGGCGCCGCACACGTCCGCGTAGGTGGCGAAGCTTTTAGAGCCTTCGCCGGGCTCGACCACCACCTCGGCGTGGCGGACGCCGGCGGCGTCGAGCGAGGCGAGGAGCGCCGGCAGGTGGTGCCGCGCCACCGTGCGGTCCGTCACGACCGCGCAGGCGGCGCCGGGCGCGAGGGCGGCGATGCGGGCGCCGGCGCCGGCGACGAGGCCGGGCCCGATCAGGATGTCGTAGGAGCGGTCGCCGAGCCCGACGGGGATGCGGGTCGGTTCGGGGGCGGGGAGGGTCACGGTACGAGGCGCCTCGCGATGGCGGCCGCCAGCGCGTCCACCATGACGTCGTGCGAACAATCGCGCGACTCGACGGTGACGTCGGCCTCGGCATAGACGGGGTAGCGTTCGGCCATGAGGCGCTTCAGGGTCCCTTCGGGGTCGGGCGTGCGCAGCAGCGGCCGGTTCGACCGCTTGCGCACGCGGCGCATCAATACGTCGAAATCGGCCTTGATCCAAACCGACAGGCTGCCCGACTTGATGGCGGCGCGGGTGGCGGGATGGATGAAGGCGCCCCCGCCGGTGGCGACCACGCGCGGGCCGCCGCCGATCAGCCGGCCGACGACGCGGTTCTCGCGGTCGCGGAAGAACGACTCCCCGTGGCGGGCGAAGATGTCGGGGATGGCCATGCCGGCGGCGGTCTCGATCTCGACGTCGCTGTCGACGAAGTCGAGGCCGAGGTGGCTGGCCAGGCGCCGGCCCATCACGGTCTTGCCGGCGCCCATCATGCCGGTGAGCACGATGGGGCGGGGGCCGAGGTGGCGCAGGATGGCGGCGGAGCGGACGGCCTGCGGCGAGGCCTCGGGGCGGTGTCCGCCCCTGCCGTGGTCCGCGTCCTCGTCCCCGAACTGCGCCGTCGCCCTCATGCGGCGATCCTTAGCACGCGGCGCGGGCGTTGCTAATCCCGCGTGGGATCCGTCCCGGCCGATAACGGCCGTCGGAGGGCTTCCGCCGGCGCGGGGCAGGGCGCTTCCGGCATCCGGCCCCTTCCGGCCGGCGTCCGCACGTCAGCGGCGCGAAGCCGCCCCGTCCAGCCGCTCCAGGGCGGCATCGAGCGTGGCATCCGCCTTGGCGAAGCAGAAGCGCACCACGCTGCGCACCGCGTCCTCGGCGTAGAAGGCCGACACCGGCACGGCCGCGACCCCCTCCTGCGCCACGAGCCGCTCGCAGAAGCCCACGTCGTCCGTCACGCCGAGCGGCGCGAGGTCGACGTTGAGGAAGTAGGTGCCGGCGGTCGGCAGCACCGCGAAGCCGCGCTCGGCCAGGCCCGCCGCCAAACGGTCGCGCGAGCGCTGCAGGCCCGACCGCATGGCGTCGAAATGTTCGGCCGGCTTGCCGAGGCCGTAGGCGACGGCGCTTTGCAGGTTCGGGGGCGTGGTGAAGGTCAGGAACTGGTGGGCCTTCGACAGCACGCGCATCAGCGCCGGCGCCGCCACCGTGAAGCCCACCTTCCAGCCCGTCAGCCCGAAGATCTTGCCCGCCGACCCCACCTTGACGGTCCGCTCCCGCATGCCGGGCAGGCTCATCATGGGGATGTGTCCGGCGCGGTCGAAGGTGACGTGCTCCCACACCTCATCGCAGAGCGCCACGGCGTCGTGGGCCGTGCAGAACCGCGCCAGGCGCTCCAGCGCGGCCCGCCCGAACACCGTGCCGGTCGGGTTCAAGGGCGAGTTGAACAGCACGACGCGGGTCCGCGGCGAGAAGGCCCGCGCGAGGTCCTCGTCCGAGAAGTCCCAGTGCGGCGGCTTCAGGGTGACGAAGCGCGGGATGCCCCCGGCGCGGCGCACGAGCGGCAGGTAGGCGTCGTACATCGGCTGGAACAGCACCACCTCGTCGCCGGGCTCGATCAGCGCCAGGAGCGCGCCCGCCAGCGCTTCCGTCGCCCCCGACGTCACCATGACGTCGTCCGCCGACAGCGCGAGGTTCTGGATGCGTCCATAATGGTCGGCGACGGCCTGCCGCAGTTCGGGCAACCCCATCATGGGAGGGTATTGGTTCCAGCCGTCGAACACCGCATCGGCGGCGGCGCGCCGGATGTCGAGCGGGCCGGGGTCGTCCGGGAACCCCTGGCCGAGGTTGACGGCCCCGTGCTGGCGCGCGAGGCGCGACATGGTTTCGAAGACCGTGGTGGGCAGGTCGGCGAAGACGGGGTTCACGGGCGATGTCGTCCACACGGGCGGAGAGGGCCGTGCTGTCGCGGTTCGGGACGGTTTTGGCAAGCGCCAGACCGCAGGTCGCGATGGGCCTCCGTCCCGTCCGGACGCAGGGGCGCGCAGCTTCGCCCTGTCGCATTGCCGGGCCGGATGCCGCCGCGTACCGTCGGGGTGCATGCTGAACGCGACCGGCGTCGGACGGGTCGCCCGTCCGGTCGCGGCTGGCCCATCGGGCTGCGGGGGACCCCAAGGGTGCTTTTGCTGACGGATCGCTTGAAGGACGGTCTGCGCCTTCGGGAGGTCGTCGACGCGGTCGAGCCCTGCACCCTGGTGGGGCCGGGGCAGAGCGCCGAGGCCTCGCCCGACCACCGCCTCATCATCTGCGACGCCGCGCTCGACGGCCCCGAAGCCCTGGCGGTGTTCCGGGCCGTGCTGGCCCACCACCGGTTGGATCCCGCCGTGCCGGTGCTGTGTCTCGCCCGGGGGACGGGGCCCGACGTCATGGCGCAGGCCGGGGCGATCGGCGCCACCGCGGTCCTGCCGCGCGACGCTTCGGATGCCCAGATCCTGTTCACCGCCCGGCGGTTGATCCGTTCCGGCCGGCCGGCGGACCGGTGCCCGGCCGAACCCGCGGTGGCGGCGAGCGCCCGGGACGCCGCCGGAGCCTTCGGCGACGTGTTCGAAGCGGCCCGCCGCGGCCGATCCGTGTCGGCGAGCGCGCTGCGGCGGGGCGGCTCCTCCGTCATGGACGCCGTGGCGGGTGGGCGCATCGGAAGCTGGCTCGACGTGGTGCGCAGCCACGACGACGCCACCTACCAGCACTGTCTGCTGGTGGCGGGGCTGTCGACCGGCTTCGCGGCCCGCCTCGGGATGACGACCAGGGGCCAAAGGCTCGTCGCCCAGGCGGCGCTGGTCCACGACATCGGCAAGGCCGCGATCCCGCCCGCCATCCTCAACAAGCCCGGCCCGCTGTCCCCGGCGGAGCTGGACGTCATGCGCAGCCACGCCACGATCGGCCACGAGATGCTGGTGCGCCAGAGCGGCTTCGACCCGCAGCTCCTCGACATCGTGCGGCACCACCACGAGTACCTCGACGGGTCGGGCTATCCCGACGGGTTGAGCGGCGACGAGGTGTCGGCGCTGTCCCGGCTGGTGACGATCTGCGACATCTACGCGGCGCTGATCGAGCGGCGCGCCTACAAGACGCCGACGCCGCCGGGCGAAGCCTTGGCCACCCTGGTCGCCATGGGGGGCAAGCTCGACGCGGGGCTGGTCCGGGCCTTCTGCGATTTCATCGGCGTCGCCTGACACCAGCGGGGCGACGTCCCGACCGGCCGGGGACCGCGAACTCGCGCCGCCGCTCGTGCGGCGCGACGGAGGTGCGTCGGTGGCTCCCTCGCCCGGTATGGGCGAGGAAGCGGAACGCAGGCGCGGCTTCGCGACGGACGGGCGTCAGCGCAGCGCCGCGGGACGACGCGCCGCAGCGGCGGCGGCCCGCACGAGCGCGGCCCCGCCGCCCCGCATCGCGTCGCCCATGACCGCCGTCCCGGCGGCCCCGGCGTCGAGGCAGGCTTCGATCGCCGCCGCGGTCACGCCGCCGAGCGCCAGGATGGGAAGGCCGAGGCCGGCCGCCTCCCGCAAGCCCGCCAAGCCCAGCGCCGGCCCGTAGCCCGGCTTGCTGGCGCTCGGGAAGATGGGGCTGAGCGTCGCATAATCGGCCCCGGCGTCGCGCGCCGCCCGTACGTCGTCCGGCCCGTGCGCCGACACGCCGAGGAGCCGCCCCGGCCCGAGCCGCCGGCGCGCCGCCGCGACGTCCGCCCCGGTCCCGAGCTGCACGCCGGCGCCGAGCTCGGCGGCGAGCGCGACGTCGGCGCCGACCGTCAGCGTCCCGCCGTGCCGCGCCACCCGGCGCGCGACGTCGATCGCCAGCGCGCGCCTCGCCGGCGCCGGCAGGTCCCTGTCGCGCAGCCACACCCAGCGGACGCCGGCGCCGAGCAGGTCCTCGACGAGATCGGGCAGGGGCTTCGCCGCCTGGTGCCGGTCCGTGACGACCAGGATCCGCGACGGCAGCGGCCCGCCGTCGCCCGGCGTCACGAGCCGACGAGGCCCATCTGCGGGCTCGACGGCTCGGCGCGGCGTCGGGCGGGGATGCGCCCGGCGCGGTGGGCCAGGCGGCCGGCCTCGACGGCGTGGCGGAAGGCGCGGGCCATCATCACGGGGTCGTCGGCCTTGGACACCGCCGTGTTGAGCAGCACCGCCGAGGCGCCGAGCTCCATGGCGATGGCGGCGTCCGACGCCGTGCCCAGCCCCGCGTCGACGATCACCGGCACGGGCGAGCGGCGGCACAGCTGTTCCAGCAGCGCCGGGTCCGACACGCCGAGGCCGGAGCCGATCAGCGACCCCAGCGGCATCACGGCGCTCGCGCCGCGGTCGGCGAGCCTTTGGCAGAGCACGGGGTCTGAGAAGCAGTAGGGGAGCACGGTGAAGCCGCGCTCGACGAGCTGCTCCGTGGCCTTCAGCAGCTCGACCGCGTCGGGGTAGAGCGTTTCGCGATCCCCGATGATCTCGAGCTTCACCCAGGCGGTGCCCAGCGCTTCGCGCCCCAGTTCGGCGGTGAGGATGGCGTCGCGCGCCGTCTCGCAGCCCGCCGTGTTGGGCAGAAAGCGGCGGCCCTTCAGCAGGCTCACCGTGTCGGATCCGTGGCCGGCGAGCGAGATCCGGCGCATCGACACCGTGACCATGTCGCAGCCCGAGGCGTCGACGGCGTCGGCCATGATGCGCTGCGTCGGGTAGCCGGCCGTGCCGAGGATGAGGCGGGACGCGAAGCGTTCCCCCGCGATGACCAGCGCGTCGTCGTCCATCGGTTCAGCCTCCCGCGACGGCGCGGATGATCTCCACCCGGTCGCCCTCGTCGATGATCGTGTCGTCCCAGTGCGCCGCCCGCACCACCTCGCCGTTCAGCGCGATGGCGAAGCCGCGGCGCGAGGGCGGCTCCAGATGCGCGGTTTCCGCCGCCCACAGCGCCGCCAGCGTGCGGACCTCCGTGTCGCGGGCCTCGCCGTTGACCGTCATCCTCATGCGTCACCCTTCCCGAACCGGCCGATGCCGAACCCCGCCGCCGCGCCCGCGACCCGCCCGTCCACGACCAACGCCTCGATCGCCTGCGCGGTGACGGGCGCCAGGAGGTAGCCGTTCCGGTGGTGGCCGGCCGCGAAGGCCAGGCCCGGCACCGCGCAGGCGCCGAGCGCCGGCGCGTCGTCCTCCGTGGTGGGGCGGAACCCCGCCCACACGCCCTCGACCGCCATCTCCTCGACACCGGGCAACACGCGCCTCACGCCTTCCAGGAGGGCGTAGAGCCCGCCCGCGGTGACGGACGCCTCGAACCCCGCTTCTTCCATCGTGGCGCCGACGATCATGCGGCCGTCGGATTTCGGCGCGATGTGGACCTCCGCGGTCCACACCACGTGGTCGATCGGCAGCGGCTGGGCGCGCCCGAAGAGCGGGCGTGCCCGCAGCGCCATCGACTGGCCCTTCAACGGGCGCAGCGGCAGGCGCAGACCGTCCGGCAGCAGGTTTCCCGAGGCGGCCGCGGCGCCGCTGGCGATCACCACCGTGCCGGCGCGGCACAGCTGTCCGCCCACGACGACCCCCGTGACGGCCCCCCCCGACATGTCGAGCCGGTCGGCAGCCGCCGCTTCCACCAGGAGGCCGCCGCGGGCAAGGAAGGCGGCGCGCAGGGCCGCCACGGTGAGGCGCGGGTCGACCTGGTGGTCGCCGGGGCAGAAGATGCCGCCGCCCACGTTGGGGCGCAGCCCGGGCTCGAGGTCGAGCACCGCGGACGCGCCCATCCAGCGCGCGTCGAGCCCGGCCCGGACCTGCAGGCCGTGGCGCGCGCGAAGGCGGTCGACCTCGTCGCGGCCGACCGCCACGATCAGCGTGCCCTTTTCCCAGTAATCGATGGATGCGCCCGCGTCGGCTTCGAGCGCGTCGCGGAACGACGGCCACAGCGCCAGACTTTCGCGGCACAGCTCCAGCAGCGGGTCGCCGCCGGGTTCGTGCTCGGCTTCAGCGGCCAGCATGCCGGTGGCGGCCGAACTCGTGCCGCCCCCGGCCGACGCGGCGTCGAACACCGCCACCGCGAGGCCGCGCCGGGCGAGGTGCCAGCCGACGGACAGGCCCACCACGCCCCCGCCCACGACGGCGACGTCGACGCGCGGCGGCACCTGCGGGGCTCCCGCGGCGGGCGGCCGGGGCAGGGGACCCAGGGCGTTGAACAGGACGGGCGCGCCCGCCATCGGCATCACTCCCCAACGCGGCGGGGCGCGGGACCGGCTGATGCGACGACGCGGAGCCGGTTCCAATCCCTACGCCGGTGCGAACCGGATCAGGTTCTAAGGATTTCCGCGCCGCCCGAACGCCGGGCCCAGCGGTGTCTCAGCCCCTTGCCGGGGATCTCCGTGGAACGCGTCACAA
Organism: Lichenibacterium minor; assembly: GCF_004137685.1. Taxonomy (GTDB): domain Bacteria; phylum Pseudomonadota; class Alphaproteobacteria; order Rhizobiales; family Beijerinckiaceae; genus Lichenihabitans; species Lichenihabitans minor. The sequence goes on from NZ_QYBB01000024.1 coordinate 61,673, forward strand.
ATGGAGGGCCGGGCCGGGCGGGTCAAGGGCCCGATGCGCGCCGGCGGACGGGCGGGACCCTGTCGCGACGGCGACGGCGCGGGACAGCACCCGTCGCGCGGCCGCCCGCCGGACGGGCCGAGCCGTCCGGACGGGTCACGCCGCGCGAGCGGCGGCGGGCGGTGAAGCCCCACGCCGGCGGGGGGGAGGTGGGACCGCTCGGCCGCGCCGGCGGCCGGGTGCGTCAGGCCGCGTCGGCCACCAGCGTCCGGGCGCCCACGCCGGCCTGTTCGCCGTCCCACAGCCCCGCCGGCACGGCGCCCGCGGGATCTTCGAGGCAGTAGCCCAGGTAGCGCTTCGACTCGATCGGGTCGTAGCCGAGCTTGGCGCGCAGCTTCTTGCGCAGCTTCGACACGTGGCTTTCCACCACGTTCTCCTCGATGTTCTCGTCGAAGATGCCGTAGATGGCGTTGAAGATCTGCGTCTTGGACACGCGGCGGCCGCGGTTCTTCACGAGATATTCGAGGATGCGGCGCTCGCGGCGCGGCAGAAGGAAGGCTTCCCCGCGGATCTCCGGGTCGCGGCCGTCGAAGAACACCCGGATCTCGCCCACCGCGACGTCGTCGCGCTTGGCGGCCCCGGCCGACACGCGGCGCCGGATGGCGTCGATGCGCGCCAGGAGCTCGCGGACGTGGATCGGCTTCTTCACGACGTCGTCGAAGCCGGCCGCGAACAGGTCCAGCGTCTGGTCGAGCGACTGCGTCTCGTTGATGGCGATGATCGGGGCGTTCGAGCGCTCGCGGATCCAGCCGGGGTAGTTCGACCGGTCGCGGCAGGTGCCGATCAGGAAGGCCTCGACGGCCTGGAGGTCGTGATCCGCCACCGTCTCGACCCAGCCCCGGAAATCCGCCGGGCAGAAGCCGGTCGAGCACACGCCCTCGGACTTGAAGCCGCCGGCATAGCCGACCGCAACGATTTCCCGGTCGTCGATCAGAATCAGCATCGGGATTCACCCTCTTCGGCGGCGGTGCGGACCCGCTCGCCCGGGCCGCACTCACGTTTCATTCACCAACTGAGGAAATTTTTAGGGCCGGGATGCTTAACAAAGCGTTTCTCGCGCGGCCCTTTCTCTCCTGCAACGCACGAGGGGAAGTCGGTAAGAGACAAGCAGCGATGCCGTGTCGTGCGTTTAATGCATCCTTAACACTTCAGTGAAGGTCGCTGATTCGTTTTCGATCGCCGTATTAACGGAAAGTAAACTCGGGTCTCGACGGTCGACGTGCGGCCCGACGCGACGCCCGAAGCTTGTCGATGTCGTGGTCGGAGCGCGGATCGACTTGCAAACCCAAGCCGGATTTGCGCGACAGCCCCGTGCAAGCTTGTGGCGGCAGGGTCGGCCTCGTCATCGACCACGAGCCGGGGAGCTTCGCCGTGGACCCCATCCACCTCTTCGACCTCGCCGGCAAGCAGGCGCGCTGGCTTTCGACGGACCAGTCGGTGATCGCCTCCAACGTCGCCAACGCGTCGACGCCGGGCTACCGCGCCCGGTCCCTGCAGCCCTTCTCCGAGGTGCTGGACAAGACCGGGCTTCAACTCGCCTCCACGGCGCCGAGCCACCTTTCCCTGGATCCCCTGCAGGTCCAGGCCGCCTCCATCAAGGAGGAGAACCCATGGGAGGTGACGGAGTCGGGCAACTCGGTCGCGCTCGAGCAGGAGCTGATCAAGGCCGGCGACGTGAACCGGGCCTATTCCCTCAACACCGGCATCGTGAAGACCTTTCACGCCATGCTGATGTCGGCGGCGAAGTGAGGGCGCGATGATCGACTCCCTCCAGGCGGCGCTGCGCGTCGCGGGCTCGGGCCTGTCCGCCCAATCGGCGCGGCTGCGCGTCGTGTCGGAAAACCTCGCCAACGCCCAGTCGACCGGCGCGACGCCCGGCGCCGACCCCTACCGCCGCAAGACCATCACGTTCGAGAACACGTTCGACCGGGTCGCCGGCCAGGACGTCGTGGCGGTGAAGCAGGTCGGCGAGGATCAGTCCGCGTTCCAGGTCCAGCAGGACCCCGGCAACCCGGCCGCCGACGAGAAGGGCGCCGTCAAGATGCCCAACGTGAACACCATCTCGGAGATGAGCGACATGCGCGAGGCCAACCGCTCCTACGAGGCGGACCTCCAGCTCATCAAGCAGTCTCGCGACCTGATCTCCATGACCATCGATCTCCTGAAAGGCACATCATGATCGTCGCCGCCCTGCCGCTCGTCACCTCCGCCCTGTCGTCGCTGGCGCCTTCCCTCGGGGCCACGGCCTCCTCGGCGGCCTCCGCCGCCGCTTCCGCCGCGGCTTCGGGCGGCGCGGACTTCGGGTCCGTCATGTCCCAGGTGTCGAGCGACGCCGTGAAGAAGCTCAAGGCCGCCGAAGCCACGTCGATCTCGGGCGTCGAGGGCAAGGCGAGCACCCAGGACGTCGTGCAGTCCGTGATGTCGGCCCAGGAGTCGCTCCAGACCGCCCTGGCCATCCGCGACAAGGCGGTGTCGGCGTTCCAGGAAATCACCCGGATGTCGATCTGACCCCGCCGCCGTCCGCGAGTCCCGCGGGCCGGCCTTCGTAATCGAACCATCTGAATCGAGCCGCGCGCCGCCCCAGGCGGGCGCACCGGCTCCGGGGATCCCCACATGCGCGCCCTTGCGATCGCCGCCACCGGCATGTCCGCCCAGCAGACCAACGTCGAAGTCATCGCCAACAACCTGGCGAACGTGAACACCACGGGCTTCAAGGGCGGCAAGGCGGAGTTTTCCGACCTGCTCTACGAGGCCGCCCGGGTGCCGGGCATCTCCAGCCGCGGCAACAATTCGGCGGTGCCCGAAGGCGCGCAGCTCGGTCTCGGCGTCAAGCTGGCCGCCGTGCGCAACCTCGAAACCCAGGGCAGCCTGACCAGCACCGGCAACACCTACGATCTCGCCATCCAGGGCCGGGGCTTCTTCCAGGTCACGGGGCCCAACAGCGAAACCATGTACAGCAGGGCCGGCGCCTTCAACGTGAACGCGTCGGGCCAGCTCGTCACCCTCGACGGCTACGCGGTCAGCCCCTCCATCCTGGTCCCGGCGGGGAGCACGGCCGTGACCATCAGCACGTCGGGCGTCGTCAGCGCCACGGTGAACGGCAGCACCACGGCGACCCAGCTCGGCCAGCTCACGCTCGCCAACTTCGCCAACGAGGTCGGCCTCGGGGCCGTGGGCAGCAACCTGTTCCGCGAAACCCCCGCCTCCGGCACGGCGGTGGTGGGCGTGCCCGGGGACCCCGGCGTCGGCACCCTCAGCCAGGGCTACCTCGAATCGTCCAACGTCGACCCCGTGAAGGAGATTTCGAACCTCATCTCGGCGCAGCGCGCCTACGAGATGAACTCGAAGGTGATCCAGGCCTGCGACCAGATGGGCTCGACGCTCGCCACCGGCACCCGCGGGTGACCGCCGTGGCCCCCCGGCCCGCCCGCGCCCCGGCGCCGCGTCCCGCGGCGGGGCGCCGCGCCCTGCCGGCGTCCGTCCTGGCCCTGGCGGCCGCACCCGCGGCCCTCCTGGCTCTGCTGGCCGTCCCCGCCGCGGCCGCCCAGTTCGTCCCCGTGCCGTCGGTCGTCATCTATCCCGGCGACGTGATCCGCGACGGCATGCTGACCGAGATGCAGATGCCGGACGACTTCGCCGGCCGGTCCGCCGCCGTGCTCGACCGGGGATCCCTGGTCAACAAGACGTCGCGGCGCACGCTGCTGCCGAACCTGCCCATCCCCCGCAACGCCATCGGCGAACCCAAGGTCGTGTCGCTGAACGCCATGGTGCGGATCGTCTACGCGGAAGGGGGCCTCACCATCTCGACCTACGGCTCGGCCCTGCAGGCGGGTGCCGTCGGCGACGTCATCCCGGTGCGCAACCTCGAAAGCGGCCTCACGGTCGCGGGCACGATCGGCGGCGACGGCGCCGTCCACGTGGCGTCGAACGGCGGGCCGGGCTGATGCGGCGGCTCGCCATCGCGCTGCTCGCCGCGGCGGCGCTCCTGGGCGCCGCCGGAGCCGCCGCGGCCGCGGTCCGCATCAAGGACATCGCGACGCTCGGGGGCATGCGCGACAACCAGCTCGTCGGCTACGGCCTCGTGGTGGGTCTGCTCGGCACCGGCGACACGATGCGCAACGCCCCCTTCACCGAGCAGGCCGTGCAGTCGATGCTCGACCGCATGGGCGTCAACGTCCGCAACATCCCCCTGCGCAACCGCAACGTCGCGGCCGTCATCGTCACGGCGCAGCTGCCGCCCCTCGCGGGCCGCGGCCAGCCGCTCGACGTCACGGTGTCGTCCTTGGGCGATTCCACCTCGCTGCTCGGCGGCACCCTGATCATGACCCCGCTGATGGGGGGCGACGGCCAGACCCACGCTGTGGCGCAGGGCGCCGTGTCGGTGTCGGGCTCATCGGCGGCGGGCGCCGCCGAAAGCTACAGCCAGGGCGTGCCCACGGCCGGGCGCATCGCCAACGGCGCCATCGTGGAGCGCGAAGCGCCGGGCGCCTTCGGGCCGGGCGGCGCGCTGGTGCTGGAGCTGAAGAACCCGGACTTCAAGACCGCGGTGCGGGTCGCCGACGCCATCAACGGTTTCACCCGCACGCGCTTCCACGTCCATGCCGCGCACGAGGAGGACCTCCGCCGCGTCACGCTGCTGTGCCCGCCGAGCGTCGGGGCGGCGCGCTTCATGGCGGAGATCGGCGACCTCACGGTGGAGCCGGACGTGCCGGCCCGCGTGGTGATCGACGAGCGCACCGGAACGGTGGTGATCGGCGAGGACGTGCAGATCTCCACCGTGGCGGTGACGCACGGCAGCCTGACCGTGCGGATCACGGAAAGCCCCCAGGTGTCGCAGCCGGCGCCGCTGTCGGGCGGTCGCACCCAGGTGGTGCCTTCCACCTCCATCTCGTCGACGGAGCCCAAGGGGACGCTGAACATCCTGCGCGGCACGACGCTGAAGACGCTCGTCAACGGGCTGAACCAGATCGGCCTGAAGCCGTCCGGCATCATCGCGATCCTGCAGGCCATCAAATCGGCCGGAGCCCTCCAGGCGGAGCTCGTGGCGCAGTAGGCCGGCGCCGCCGTCACGCCGGGGGATTGTTAATCCCCACCGGTCTACCCTGGTTCCACATCGCGAGATCGCGCCCGGATTCGTCGGCAATGGCATTCGACCCCGTCACATTGCTCACGATGTCCGTCGTCGTGCTGGTCGCGCTCGGCGCCACGATGTTGCGGCTGGCGCGGGGCGAGGGGACGTGCAAACTCCTGTGCTGGTCCGGGGCGGCCTTCCTGTGCCTCGGCGCGGGCTTCATCATGCTCCTGGCCGCGCCGACGGACATCCACGCGCCGGTGCGGGTCCTCGGCAACGCCGCCCTCATGCTGCCCTACGGCCTCCTGTGGGGCGCGGCCCGGCGCTTCGACCGGCGCACGGCTCCCTTCGAGGTCGTGTCGGCGGGGGCCCTCGCGTGGCTGCTCGCGGCTTCGCTCTTCGATCCGTCGCAGGGCCTGCGGATCGCCCTGACCTCGGCCATCGTGGCCGCCTACAGCGTCGCCACCATGGTGGAGCACCGCCGCGGCCGGGACGGCCTGCAGTCGCAGCGCTACGCGTCCTGGATCTTCGCCGCGCATGGCGGCTTCTTCGCGCTCCGCGCCGTCCTGGGCCCCACCTTCGGGTTCGGCGCCTGGGGGGCCGACGTGGCGCAGGTCTGGGGGGCGCTCCTCGGGCTGGAAACCGTGGCGGTTTCCGTGACGGTCGCCGTGACGGCGATCGGCATGAGCCGCGAGCGCATCGCCAAGGACCACCGCCGGGACGCGCTGGAAGACCCCCTGACGGGGATCGGCAACCGCCGCGCCCTGGACCGGTCCGGCCTGCCGCTGCTCGACGCCTGCCGCCGCGCCGGTCGCCCGGCCTGCCTGCTGCTGATGGACCTCGACGGGTTCAAGCTCGTCAACGACCGGCACGGCCACCCCGCGGGCGACCGGCTGCTCGTGGCCTTCGCCCGCCTCGCGCACGACTACCTGCCGCCGAACAGCCTCGTGTGCCGCATCGGCGGCGAGGAGTTCGCGGCGCTGGTGCCGGCGGCGGACCTCGACCGGGCCCTGGCGGTGGCGGACGAGATCCGCGCGCTCTTCGCCCACATCGTGCTCGACCACGGCACCGGCCCCCTCCGCACTACGGTCAGCATCGGCGTGGCCCGGGACCGGGGCGGGCAGGGGGCGGCGTCGCAGGGCGACCTCGTCGAGCTGATCGGCCGCGCCGACCTTTGCCTCTACGCCGCCAAGCAGCACGGCCGCGACCGCGTGGTCGCCGACGGCGTCCCGGCCGCGTCCGGCCGCTCGGCGGCCTGATCGCCCGCAAGCGACAGGCGGGGATGGGGAACCCGTCCGGTCCGGCATCGAACTTGCTCGCGTTGCATGCGAGACTGCCGTCCGCCGCCGTCGTTCCCCGGATCCTTCCATGCCCATCCAGAACCGCATCGCCGAATTCGAAGCCGACATGACGGCGTGGCGCCGCGACCTGCACCTCCACCCCGAACTGGCCTTCGCGGAGCACCGCACGGGCGCGATGATCCAGGCGAAGCTGCGGGAGTTCGGGGTCGACGAGGTGCTGACCGGCTTCGCCGTCACGGGCGTGGTGGGCGTCATCCGCGGGCGCGACGCCTGCGCGGACGCGATCGGGCTGCGCGCCGACATCGACGCCCTCCCGATCCTGGAGGAGACGGGCCTGCCCTACGCGTCGTCGGTGCCCGGCGTGATGCATGCCTGCGGGCACGACGGCCACACCGCGATGCTGCTCGGCGCCGCCCGCTACCTGGCGGAAACCCGCAACTTCGCCGGAACCGTCTACGTCATCTTCCAGCCCGCCGAGGAGCAGGGCGGCGGCGGCGAGGTGATGGTGAAGGACGGGCTGTTCGCGCGCTGCCCGATGGACCGCGTCTTCGGCCTACACAACGCGCCCGGCGACCCGCTCGGCACGTTCAACTGGCGCGTCGGCCCCACCATGGCGGCGGTGGCGAACCTGTCGATCGCCGTCAAGGGCAAGGGTGCCCACGGGGCGCAGCCGCACAACGGCGTGGACCCCATCGTGGTGTCGGGCGCCATCGTGTCGGCCCTGCAGTCGGTGGTGGCGCGCAACGTCCGCCCCACCGAGAGCGCCGTGCTGACGATCGCCGAGATCAAGGGCGGCAACGCCTTCAACGTCATCCCGTCCGAGGTGACGATGCGGGGCACGGCGCGCTGGTTCACCCCCGTGGTGGGCGACCTCCTGGAGGAGAACTTCGGCCGCATCGTCCGCGCCACCGCGGAAGCCTACGGGGCCGAAGCCACCTCCACCTTCGCCCGCACCTACCCGGCGCTGGTCAACGAGGAGGAATCGACCGCCCTGGCGTGCCGCGCCGCCGAAGCCGTGGTGGGCACCGGCCGCGTGCTGCCGATGGACCAGCCCACCATGGGGGCCGAGGACTTCTCCTTCATGCTCAACGAGCGGCCCGGCAGCTACATCATGCTGGGCGCCGCGCGCGACGGCGAGAACCCGCAGGTCCACCATCCCGCCTACGACTTCAACGACGCGGTGCTGACCACCGGCGCCGCCTATTGGGCCACGCTGGCGGAACAGCTGCTGCCGCGGCGCGCCTGAGCGGGGGGCGCGCGCCCGGGCACCGTCCCCGGCCCCGGCGACGCCGCCCCCCGGCCGGCGGCACCCGGGCGCGACCGACGCGGTCGCGGAGCCGGCGGGCCGTCGGGACCGGCCTCACGCGGCGGCGGGGCGCGCCGGTTCCCAGTCCTCGCCCCACACCTGGACGACGTGGCCCGGCGACACTTCGCGGTAGCGGCGCTCGGGCGGCAGGTAGTCGAGGGCGCGGATCGGGTTGCGGATCTCGTCGACCGACAGCGCCGCGCGGGCGCCGCGCCGCGCCGGGTCGGGCACCGGCACGGCGGCCAGCAGGCGCCGCGTGTAGGGATGCTGGGGCGCGCCGAAGATCGCCGCCCGGGGCCCCATCTCGACGATCTCGCCGAGGTACATCACCGCCACGCGGTGGCTCACGCGCTCCACCACCGCCATGTCGTGGGAGATGAACAGGAAGGCGAGGCCCAGGCTCGCCTGCAGCTCCAGCATCAGGTTCACCACCTGGGCCTTCACCGACACGTCGAGGGCCGACACGCTCTCGTCCGCCACGATGAGCCGCGGCCGCACCGCCAGCGCCCGCGCGATGCAGACGCGCTGGCGCTGGCCGCCCGAGAACTCGTGGGGGAAGCGCCCGGCCATGTCGGGGCTGAGGCCCACGCGGGCCAGGAGGTCGGCCGTGCGCTCGCGCGCCTCGGCCCGGTTGCCGAGGCGGTTCAGGAGGATCGGCTCGGCGATGGCCTTGCCCACCGTCATGCGGGGGTCCAGCGACGCGAAGGGGTCCTGGAAGATCATCTGCATGCCCTTGCGGCGCTCGCGCAGCGCGGCCGGCCCGAGCTTCAGCACGTCCTCGCCGTCGAGCAGGACCGATCCGGCGGCGGGCTCGATCAGGCGCAGCACCGAGCGCCCGGTGGTGGACTTTCCGCATCCGGACTCGCCGACCAGCGACAGCGTTTCCCCGGCGCGGAGGTCGAAGGACACGTTCTCGACCGCGTGGACGCGGCCCCGCGTGCGGCCGAACAGCCCGCCGCGGATGTCGAAGCGCGTGGTCAGGCCGCTCACCTGGAGGAGAGGCCGGTCGGCCGGCTTCAAGGTGTCGGGCAGCGCCGGCGGCACGTCGACGGCCCCGGTGGTGGTCGACACGATCGGGAAGCGCAGGGGCCGCGGCTCGCCCGCCATGGAGCCCAGCCTCGGCACGGACGACAGCAGCGCCCGCGTGTAGGGGTGCTCGGCGCCGCGGAAGATCGCGGCCGTGTCGCCCGCCTCCACGGCGCGCCCGTGGCGCATCACCACCGTTCGGTCGGCGATCTCCGCCACCACGCCCATGTCGTGGGTGATGAAGAGCACCGCCATGCCTTCCTGGTCCTGGAGCGATTTCAGGAGGTCGAGGATCTGCGCCTGCACGGTGACGTCGAGGGCGGTGGTGGGCTCGTCGGCGATGAGCAGCTTCGGCCGGCAGGCCAGCGCCATGGCGATGACGACGCGCTGGCGCATGCCGCCCGAGAAGCGGTGCGGGTAGTCGTGGAGGCGCGAGCGCGCCGCCGGGATGCGGACGCGGTCGAGCAGCCGCACCGCTTCGGCCTCGGCGGCGTCGCGCGTCAGACCCCGGTGCAGCATCAGCCCTTCGGCGATCTGGAAGCCGATCGTCAGGACCGGGTTCAGGCTGGTCATCGGCTCCTGGAACACCATCGCGATGGCGTCGCCGCGGACCTTGCGCATCTCGGCCTCGGGCAGCGCCAGCAGGTCGCGGCCCTCGAACAGGGCGCGGCCGCCGCTGCGGCTGGAGTCGCGCGGGGTGAGGCGCATCAGCGACAGCGCGCTGACGCTCTTGCCCGAGCCCGACTCGCCGACCAGCGCCACGGTTTCGCGCGGGTTCACCGTGAAGGACACGCCGTGCACCACCTCGCGCCAGGCCCCGTCGCGGCGGAAGCTGGTGGTGAGGTTCTGGACGTCGAGGAGGGGTGCGGTCATGGGATCCCAGTCCGGAAGGGTGGCACCCGGTCGCCCCGTCCGCCGCCCTTCGGGCGGTCGCTCTCCCCTCGAAGGGGAAAGGCGAGGCGGGGTTCGGGTCCGTTTCCTCCCCCGCGGGGGGAAGGAAACCGTGCGAAGCGCGGTGGAGGGGGCGTTGCCGCCTTCAGACCACGCGGCGCGCGTCGAGCGCGTCGCGCAGCCCGTCGCCGATGAAGTTGATCGACAGGACGGTGAGGAAGATCGCCAGGCCCGGGAACAGTGCCCAATGGGTGGCGGTGTCGAGGTGGTCCTTGGCGTCGAACAGGATGCGCCCCCAGGTCGGGATGTCGGGCGGGAAGCCCAGGCCGAGGAAGGACAGCGTCGATTCCGCGATGATGGCGGAGGACACCTCGATGGTGCCCGCCACGATCACGGGCCCGAGCGCGTTCGGCAGGATGTGGCGCAGCACGAGGTGCAGCGTCGTGCCGCCCTGCGAGCGCGCCGCTTCCACGAACTCCTTTTCGCGCAGCGACAGGAACTGCGCGCGCACGAGCCGCGCCACCGGCATCCAGCCCAGGCCCCCGATGACCAGCACGATCATCACGAACACGCCGCCCTCGACGCCGAAGACGCGCTTCAGCGCGTCCCGGAACAGGTAGATGAGCAGCAGCAGCAGCGGCAACTGCGGCAGGGCGAGGAACAGGTCCGTCACCCACATCAGGAGGGGCCCGAGCGCGCCGCGCGACATCCCGGCGAGGCTGCCCACCGTCAGCCCCACCACCGTCGCCACCAGCATGGCGGCGACGCCGACCGCGAGCGAGATGCGCCCGCCGTAGATCATGCGGGCGAGGAGGTCCTGCCCGAGGTCGTCGGTGCCGAACGGATGCGCCGCCGAGGGACCCTGGAGCATGGCCGAGAAGTCGATGTCGTCGATGGCGGTCGGCCACAGGACGGGGCCGAGCACCACCCCGAGCACCAGGGCCGCCAGCACGAACACGCTGGCGAGCGCCAGGCGGTGGCGGCTGAAGCGGAACCACACTTCGCCGGCGCCCGAGCGCCGCCGGTCGACCGCGGGCGCGTCGGGGACGGCGGCGGCCAGCGCCGGATAGGCGGCGGCGAGGGCCGCGGTGCCGTCCGAAACGAGGTGGGATCCCGCCGAAGCCGGCGAAGGATCCAGGCCCAGGAAGGCCGGATCCCCGGCGACCGTGAGGTCAACCGAAGGAGATGCGGGGGTCGAGCCAGCCATAGAGCAGGTCCGCGATGAGGTTGAACAGGACGACCAGGCAGGCGAACACGAAGGTGACGGCCATCACGACCGGCGTATCGTTGCTGAGCATGGCGTTGATGAGCAGCGCCCCGATGCCCGGCACGCGGAAGATCTGCTCGGTGACGATGGCGCCGCCGAAGACGGCCGGCATCTGCAGCGCCACCAGCGTCACCACGGGGATGAGGCCGTTGCGGGCGATGTGGCGCAGCGTCACCGTGCTGTCGGCGAGGCCCTTGGCGCGGGCCGTCGTGACGTAGTCGAGCCGCGCCACGTCGAGCACGGCCGAGCGGACGTAGCGCGTGTAGGACGCGGCCTGGAAGAAACCGAGCACGCAGACCGGCATGATCGCCTGCTTGACGTGCAGCCAGTACCATTGGAACCCGGTGGCCTGGATGTCGGCGTCGTAGACGAAGGGCAGCCAGTGGAGCTGGATCGAGAACACCAGGATGAACAGGATGCCGGTGAAGAAGGTCGGCAGCGAGAAGCCCGCGAAGGCCAAGGTGTTGGCCACCTTGTCGAAGAGCGAATAGGGCCGCACGGCCGCGACGATGCCGACCGGCACGGCGACGACGAGCGCCAGGACCTGCGACGAGCCGACCACGAAGAGGGTGGTCGGCACGCGCCCGAGGATGAGGGCCGCCACGTCCGTCCGGCTTTGGAACGAGAAGCCCCAGTCGCCCCCCGCCATGGCGACGAGCCAGTGCCAGTAGCGGAACATCACCGGGTCATCGAGCCCGAACTTCGCCCGCAGCGCCATGCGGACCTCGGGGGGGACGCTCGGGTTGGTGGCGAGTTCGCTGAACGGGTCGCCCGGCGCCAGCGCCAGGACGACGAACAGGATCAGGCTGATCCCGAGCAGGCTCGGGATCGCGATCAGGAGGCGGCGGGTGAGGTAGGCGCCCACGGGTCAGGCTTTCCGGGCGGGACGGACGCTCACGCGTCCTTCCACCAGTCGGACACGGCCCACATGTCGTTGTCCCAGCCGCTGCGCACCGCGTGCAGCTTGTTGCCGACGCCCGCCACGGAGCCGCGCTGGATGATCGGCAGCACGTTGGCCGACACCACGAGATCGTTCATCTTGATGAACATGGCGGCACGCTTGACGGGGTCGAGCTCCACCTTGGCCTTGTTGAACAGGTCGTCGAACTCCGCGCTGTGGTAGCGCGAGTTGTTCTGCCCGGACCACTTGTTGCTCTTCTGCGAGGCCTGGGTGGACACGTATTGCGTCATCCAATCCGCGGCGTCGGGCGTCGTCGCCTGGTTCGCATATTCCTCCATGTCGGCATAGAAGTGCGAATCCGTGTCGGTGTTGCCGGGGTCGCCGGCGAAGAACACGGAGGCGGGTACGCTCTTCAGCTCGATCTCGATGCCGGCTTTCGAGGCTGCCTGCTTGATGATGGCCTGCGTCTTCTGGCGCGGCCCGTTGATCGAGGTTTGAAACAGGAAGTGCATCCTGTAGCCGTTCTTGGCGCGGATGCCGTCCGAGCCCTTCGCCCAGCCGGCGTCGTCGAGCAGCTTGTTGGCGGCCGCGATGTCGAAGGCGTAGTGGGTGTTGGGGGACGTGTAGCGCGCCGGGCCGTTGACGACGTTGCTCGCCGGTTTGCCGGTGCGCCCGTAGATGAAGTCCGAGATCGACTTGCGGTCGACCAGCAGGTTCATCGCCTTCAGCACCGCCGGGTCGGAGAAGGCGGGGTGCTGGGTCTTCAGCGAGGACTTCTCGCCGTCCACTTCCTTGTTGGGGTCGGTGGCGTTGAGATAAAGGAACTCGCAGTAGTTGCCGAACACCGTGTCGATGCGGCCCTTGCCGCCGTCCTCGAGCCGTTTCAGCACCTCGTCCTCGACCTGCAGGTTCCAGCCGAAGTCGTAGTCGCCCGTCTGCAGCACGGCGCGGGCCGCCGACACGGCGTCGCCGCCGCCCTTCAGCTCGATCGAGTCGAAATACGGCCGGTTGGGCTTGTGATAGTCGACGAAGCGCTCGCCCCGCACCGTGTCGGCGGGACGGAACTCGACGCACCGGTAGGGCCCGGTGCCGATCGGCATCAGGTTGGCGGGCGCTTCGCGCGACTTCGCCCCCATGTAGTCGCCGTAGACGTGCTTCGGCAGGATCATGCCGTTGCGGCCCACGAAGGCGTCGGCCCAGAAGGGCGTCGGGCCCGCGAAGTCGACCCGGACCGAAAGGTCGTCGAGCTTGGTGACCTTGATGTCGCTGTAGGTCGCGACCGTCACGCAGGCCGCCGCCGGATCCTTGGCGAACTCCCAGGTGAAGACGAGGTCGTCCGCCGTGAAGGGCTTCCCGTCGTGCCACTTCACGCCCGGCTTCAGCTTCCAGGTGACCGAACGGCCGTCGGCGGCGAGCTGGCCGTTGTCGACCGACGGGATCTCGGTGGCGAGCACCGGCACGAGGTTGCCGTCGCTGTCCCAGCCGGCGAGCGGCTCGTAGAAGATGCGCGACCCTTCGACGTCCTTGGTGCCGGTGGAGAAATGGCCGTTGAGCAGCGTCGGGCCCTGCCAGAACAGCAGCTTCAAGGGGCCGCCGCCGCCGGCCTTGGCGGGCTTGTAGGCGGCATCGGCGGAGGTCGCCGCCAGGGCGGCGCCGCCGTGCGTCAGCATGGCGGCCGCCATCGGGGCCGTCAGCCCCAGCGCGGCCATGCGCTGCACGAAGCTCCGCCGGGACAGGCGTCCCCCGCGGACCTCGGACACCAACCCACGCAGATCCTGCTCGTTCATCTGTCACTCCTCGGCGGGCACGCCGCCTCGCCCTCGCATGCAAGTCGGGCGCCAGACCGGACGGCCCTCGGGCGTCCCGTCGTGCTGCCCAGAGTTTGGGCAGCATGACGGATGGCGTGATTTCCGCAAGGGGTCGGCCCGAGGGGCGGCTCCAGGACCGCGCCGCGGCGCCCCGGTTTGGCCTTCTGCATGCATGGTCCCGGGGGTACACTGCCGGCGCGCGCCGCACATCCACCCCGAGGACAGCCGACCCCATGGACAACCGCAACGACCTTTGGCGCCACGTCGACCTCCACAGCGAGCGCTTGATCGCGCTGTCCGACCGCGTGTGGGCCATCCCGGAGGTCTGCTACACGGAGCGCCGCAGCGCGGCCGAGCACGTGGCCGAGATGAACCACCAGGGGTTCCGCGTCACCGAGGCCGTCGCCGGCATCCCGACGGCGGTGATGGGCGAGGCCGGCGAAGGCGGGCCCGTCATCGCCTTCCTGGGCGAATACGACGCCCTGCCGGGCCTGAGCCAGGAGGCCGGCGTGGCCGAGCCCCGGCCGGTCGAGGCGGGCGGCCACGGCCACGGCTGCGGCCACAACCTGCTCGGCTCCGCGGCCCTGCTCGCCGCCACGGCGATGAAGGACTGGCTCGCCGCTACCGGCACGCCGGGCCGCGTGCGCTATTACGGCTGCCCCGCCGAGGAGGGCGGCGCCGCCAAGGCCTTCATGGTGCGGGCCGGCGCCTTCGCGGACGCCGACGCCGCCATCACCTGGCACCCGTCGAGCTTCTGGGAGGTGGCGCCCCCGCTGGCCCTGGCCAACACCCGCGCCGACTTCGTCTTCACGGGCCGCTCCTCGCATGCCGCGGCCGCCCCCCACCTCGGCCGCTCCGCGCTCGACGCCGTCGAGCTGATGAGCGTCGGCGTCAACTACATGCGCGAACACATGCCGAGCGACGCGCGCGTCCACTACGCCTACCTGGAAGCCGGCGGCATCGCCCCCAACGTCGTGCAGGCCCACGCCCGGGTGCGCTATTCCATCCGCGCCCGCGACCTGCCGGGCATGCTCGACCTCGTCGAGCGGGTGAAGCGGATCGCGGAAGGCGCGGCGCTGATGACCGAGACGGAGGTCGAGGTCCGCATCGTGTCGGCGGTGTCGAACCTCGTCGGCAACGCGCCGCTGGAGCGCACGCTGCACGGCGTGATGGCCGAACTCGGCGCCCCGCATTTCGACGGCGCGGACCGGGACTTCGCGGCGAAGATCCGCGACACCTTCGGCGAAGGCGCCCTCGAGGCCGTCTACAAGACCATCGGCATGGCCCCCACGGACGCCCCGCTGGCCGATTTCCTCGTGCCCTTCGACGCCAAGCGGGACCCCGCCGTCGGCTCGACCGACGTCGGCGACGTCAGCTGGGTGGTGCCGACCGTGCAGGCCCACGCGCCCACGGTGGCGATCGGCACGCCGTTCCACACCTGGCAGGTGGTGGCGCAGGGCCGGTCCCCCGCCGCCCACAAGGCCATGGTGCAGGTCGCCAAGGCCATGGCGGCCACCGGCGCCGCCCTGGTCCGGGACCCGGACCTGCTCGCCGAAGCCAAGGCCGACCTCGCGTCGCGCGTCGGTTCGCGGGGCTATTCGTCGCCGCTGCCCGCCGACGTGCAGCCGCCGCTGACCATGTCGGTCGCGTGAGCCCGCGCGACGCCGCCGTCGCGGCGGCGCTGGCGGCCTTCGACGACGGCACCTTCCTCGCCGTCCTGCGCCGCCGCGTGGCGATGCGGTCGGTGAGCCAGGGGGACCCCGACCTCGCGTCGCTCGGCGCCTACCTGTCGGACGAGATCGCGCCGAGCCTCGCCGCCCTGGGCTTCGCCTCCACGGTCCACCCCAACGCCCGCGCCGGGTTCGGGCCGTTCCTCGTGGCGGAGCGGCACGAGGGCGACGGCCTGCCGACCGCCCTGATCTACGGCCACGGCGACACGGTGCTGGGCCAGGACGCCGCGTGGCGGCCGGGCCTCGACCCCTTCGCCGTGACGGTGGAAGGAGACCGCCTGTACGGCCGCGGCACGGCCGACAACAAGGGCCAGCACACCGTGACCCTGCTGGCGCTGGAGCGCGTGCTGGCGGCGCGGGGCGGCCGGCTCGGCTTCAACGCGAAAGTCCTGATCGAGACCGGCGAGGAGGCGGGCTCGCCGGGTTTGAACGACTTCTGCGCGGCTCACCGCGGGGAGCTGGCCGCCGACGTGCTGATCGCGTCCGACGGTCCCCGGCTCGCGGCCGACCGGCCCACCCTGTTCCTCGGCGCGCGCGGCGCCTACAACTTCGAGCTGGGCGTGCCGCTGCGCGACCGTGCCCATCATTCAGGCAACTGGGGCGGGCTCCTGCGCAACCCCGCGACGGTTCTGGCGGCCGCCATCGCGTCGATCGTCGACGCGCGCGGGCGCATCCTCGTGGAAGCGCTGCGGCCGCCGCCCATCCCGGACGCGGTGCGGGCCGCTTTGCGCGACCTCGCGATCGGCGGCGGGCCGGACGACCCGGCCGTCGACGCCGGTTGGGGCGAGCCGGGCCTCACCGACGCCGAGCGGGTGTTCGGCTGGAACACCGTCGAGGTGCTGGCCGGCACGCCGGACGGGCCGCAGAACGCGATCCCCGGCGAAGCCCGCGCGACGCTGCAGCTCCGCTTCGTGGTGGGGACGGAATGGCGCGATCTCGTGCCGGCGCTGCGCCGCCACCTCGACGCGCTCGGGTTCGGCAGCGTGCAGGTGCGGGCGTCGCGCGGCGAGGTGCTGGGGGCGACGCGGCTCGACCCCGAAGACCCCTGGGTGGGGTGGGCCATGGCGTCGATCGAGCGGACGACGGGCAAGCGCGTCGCGCTGCTGCCAAACCTCGGCGGCTCCCTGCCCAACGACGTCTTCGCCGACACGCTGGGCCTGCCGACGCTGTGGGTGCCGCATTCCTATGCGGCCTGCGCCCAGCACGCCCCGAACGAGCACATGCTGGGGTCCGTCGCGCGCGAAGGGCTGGCCCTGATGGCGGGTCTGTTCTGGGACCTCGGGGCGGAGGGCCCCGGGGTGATGGAGCGGCGAAGGCTCCGGGCGGAAGCCTGACGCCGCCCGGCCGCGCCCCGGCCCCGCGGCCCCTGTCGGAAAGGGCGGCCCGTCGCGGAAGGGCTTGCGGGACGGCCCCGTCGTCCCGCATAGGAGAACAGGACGCGAACGGCGGCTGCCGCCGCGCATGTCGAGGTGCTCCAGGATGTCGACGTCGGCCGGCGAGCGCACGCTGTTCTTCTTCGAGAAGCCTTCGGCGATGCGCCAGCTGCAGCGCCTCTTCAAGTCGCCCAATACGGTCTGCGTCGCCGCCGAGGGGCACCTCCTCAGCGCGGAGGAGCCCGGCACCGTCCGGGCCGACTGGAAGCCGTGGCGCTTCGAAACGCTCCCCATCGTGCTCGACGCCATCCCGGTGCGCGCCGGCCGCAACCGGTCGGGCCAGTCGCACGCCCCGAAGCTCGACGCCATCCGTCAGGCGCTGCGCGGCGCCGACCGCGTCGTGATCGCCACCGACCCCGGCCGCGAAGGGTCGATGATCGCCTGGGAGGTGCTGGAGCACCTCGGCTGGCGCGGACCGATCGACCGGCTCAAGCTCGGCGCCCTCGACGACCTGTCGATCCGGCGGGCCTTCGCCGCCATGGCGAAGGAGCCCGACTCGGGCGGGCGCGACTACGCCGCCTACCTCGAAGCCCTGTGCCGCCAGTACGAGGACTACCACCTCGGCCTCAACGGCACCCGCGCCATCTCGCTGCGCCTGCGGCCGCCGGCCTTCCGCGAACCCTGGCGCTTCGGCGGCGTGCAGACGCCGACCCTCGCCATCCTGGCCGACCTCGAAACCCGCATCCGCGATTTCGTGCCGCGCGACTTCTTCAAGGTCGGGCTGTCGATCGTCACCCGCGGCGGTGCGGCGCTGGAACTGTGGCACGCCCCCAAGGACCGCATCTTCGATGCCGGGGTCGCCGAAACGGTCCGCGCCGCCGCGGCGCGCTGGTCGGGCCGCCTCGCCGTCGAGCAGAAGGACGTGCGGCGCCCGCCCCCGAAGCTGTTCTCGAAGGACACGCTGGCGCGACGCTGCGCCAAGCGCTTCGGCTGGGACCCGCAGCACACCGCCAAGCTGGCCCAGGAGCTCTACGACAAGGGCTACCTCACCTATCCCCGCACGGAATCCGAGCACCTGCCGGACAGCCAGAAGGGCGACGCCGCCGCCGTGGTGGCGGCCGTGGTGTCGGTGCTGGCGGATTGCGCGCCGCTCGTGCCGGCCGCGGACGCGCTCGTGGTCCGGAGCGGGCTGAAGGGGCACTACGTCCGGGACCCCGGCGAGCACCACGCCATCGTGCCGCTGCGCAAGGTGCCGTCGGGCGCCGGCCTCGCGCCCGACCTGTCGCGCCTGTGGGAGCTCGTCGCCCGGTCCTTCCTGGCCGCCCACATGCCGGACGGGATCGATGCCCGCACCACCGTGTCGGTCGAGGTCGACACGCCGCTCGGGCCCCGGCGCTTCGCCGTGACGGGAAGCGTCGTGCGCGTCCCCGGATGGCGGGCGATCTACGGCGCCGAGGCGGACGCAGACGCCGACGCCGTCCCGGGCAAGGCGAAGCGCGACGACGACGCCACCGTGGCGCGCCTGCCCGCGGTCGGCGACGGGGACGCCGCCAAGGCGGCCGGGGCCGAGGTCGCCACGGCCGTCACGGAGCCGCCGCGCCGCATCACGCGGGGCGAGCTGCCGGTGGTGATGGGTCGGCTGATCGACCAAGTGGACGACCCGGCGGCCAAGCGCGCGCTGGAGAACCCCGCCAACCCGAACGAGCCGAAGGGCCTCGGCACGGCCGCCACGCGGGACACGATGCTGCCGAAGCTGATGAAGAGCCACTACGTCGCCCTCCAGAAGGGCAAGGACCCCTCCATCGAGGTCACCGAGGTCGGGTTGGCCTTCCTGGCCGCCGTGCGCCGGGTGTTCCCGGCCTATGGGGACCCCGTCGGCCGGGCCATGTTCGAGGCCGAACTCGGCGAGATCGGGCGGGCCCCCACCCGGGCGGAGGCGGTCCGCCGGGCCGAAGCCTTCCGCCGGCGGACGCGGGATCGCGTCGGCGAGCTGATCGGGGCGGTCGCGGGGTCGGCGGTGCTGGATGTGGCGCCGGGCGCACGGCCGGCGGACGGCCCGTCCCGCCCGCCCACGCCCGCGATGCTCGCCTACGCGGTCGCGCTCGCGGAGCGGAAAGGGTTGAAGCTGCCGCGCGGCCTCAAGGGCGACAGCCGGATCTGCCGCACCTTCCTGGGGCAGCACGGGGAGCCGCGGCCGGAGCGGCCGGCGGGCGCCGCCGGCGGTGCCGGCCCCCGGCCGCCGAGTCCCGCGATGCTGCGCTACGCCCAGAACCTGGCCCGGCAGCTCGGCACGGATTGCCCGGACAACGTGTCGGAGGATTTCGAGGCCTGCCGTCGCTTCCTCGACGCCCATGCTCCGGGGACCCCGCCGCGCGCCGCGCCGGCGCCGCGCGGAAAGGCCCGCGCCGGGCGACCGCGACGGGGCGCGGCGGCGGCGGCGGGCGGCGACGCGCCCGAAGCCGCGTTCTGACGGACGGCTCGTTCACGCCGCGCGGGCGGCGGCGGGCTCCGGCGCCGGGATCAGAACTCTTCCCAATCTGCGGCGGCGGCGGCCGGGGCGAGCGCGGCGCCGCCCCGGCCCGTGGTGCGGAGGGCCGGAACCGGGGTCGAGGCCGCGCGGCGGGCCGGAACGGGTGCCGGTGCCGGGGCGTGGCGCGCCGCCGGGGCGGCGTCGCCCAGCCGGAACCCGTCGATGAGCCGGCCGAGCTCCGCCGTTTCCCGCGACAGGGCGTGGCTGGCGGCCGTGGACTCCTCCACCATGGCGGCGTTCTGCTGCGTCA
>NZ_QYBB01000025.1 GCF_004137685.1 Lichenibacterium minor
GCCGTCGTCGACCCAAAAATCCAACCGCTTCCCGACGCCCGCGACACCACACCAGCCCAGGGGAGGTGAGCAATTACGTCTCCATGGCGACGGTTCCGATCTGGTTGATGTTCAAAGGCGGACAAACTTCGTTTCCATCCCTGATGGCTTTCATTACAGCTGTTTTTGTTTTTGGTTGCTTTGTCCACGCTCCTGTCCTGAAAAGCGCCATCGCTTATATGACGACTCAGTTTGTCATAGCGGCAGTGTGTTTCGCGCTGACGGATCACAACCGTGACAATGTTACCCTGATCGTCGAGTTCGCCTGCATGACCGGAACGGTGCTCGTTGTCATTCGGCAGCATTCAGAATTGTTTGCACGGAATATCTCTCAACAGGTAAGGCTCGAAAGAAATAATGAGCAGGTCAGGGAGCAGGCTGATGTGATCGGTCTGCTCCTCAGAGACTTTGAAGAGCAGACCAGTGACTGGTTGTGGGAGACTAATGACGCCTTCTGCCTGCGGTCGCCCTCGGCCCGCTTCGTGCAGGTGTCCGAAGGGCGCGCATCCGCGGTCGAGGGGATGTCCCTCAGGGCACTGCTGACCGACGCCAACGTGGTCGGTAACGCGGAATCCCTGATCGAACTTCAGGGCCATGTCCTGGCTCGCCGTCCCTTCCGCGACATGACGATCCCGCTCGCCGCAGCGGGGGAGCCGCGTTGGTGGTCCATCTCCGGTCGGCCCGTGTTCGATCGAGAGGGGCGTTTCGAGGGGTACCGAGGCGTCGCCGGCGACATCACCACGTCCCGACTCGCGCATGCCAAAATCGAGCATCTCGCCCATCACGACAGCTTGACGGGCCTACCGAACCGTAGCTCCTTCAGTCGTATCCTGGAACGGGCCCTGCACCGGAGCGACCTGTCGAACTTGGCTGTCCTCAGCCTCGATCTTGACGGCTTCAAAGCCGTTAACGACCGTCATGGCCATCCGGTGGGAGACGCCCTCCTGATCGCTGTGGCTGACAGGCTCCAGGCAGCCATCCAAGAGGATGGCGCAGCCTGTACAGCCTCGGTCGCGGGACGCCCGGCTTCGGCGGCTCCTCCCGGTCCATGCCGTTCGATGAGCCGGGCGCCGGCCTCCGTGACGACAAAGATGAAGCTCAAGCGACGCCCGTCGTCGTCGTCCACCACGGCACGGACGGGCTCGCACCAGCCCCGCTTCACGCAGTTGCCGATCGGGCCCATCGTGACGGGCCGGGGCTTTGCGGCGAGCCACCTGAGCAGGACGAGTTCCGCCGGCGTCGGGGCGCGCCGTCTCCGCCTCTTGCGGGCGGGCTCGCCCGGCGACAGATCGTGGTCGAGAGCTGGAGGGACGCCTGCACCGCGTTCGGATTCTCCGCCGCTCACCCCAGCGCCCCCGCATTGCGCGCACTGCCGGGTTCGCGCGGGTTCGCGGTCGCGGCCGACGCGAGATCCAGGTCGTGCCGCAACTGCGACAGCGCCTGCGCCGGCGTCAGGCCGGCGGGCGGGAGGTGGCGCAGGGCGCCGCGCCAGGCCGCCACCGCTCCCGCGAGACCGGCGACCCCCGACAGGAGGTATGCTGACCACGGTGGAAGTCCCAGGACGATGCCGAGGTCGGACAGGCCAGCCAGCAGAACCAGGGGGGAAGCCCCGCAGAGCCCGGCCCCGGCGGCGAGCCAGCCAAGGCTCGATCCGGATTCCGAACATCCCGGCAGGCCCGGCTCATGCCGGCGGTCATCGGTGTGGAGGCGCATGATCCGGATCCAGGGCGAAGCGGTGCGAGGGCTGCGGACGCCGTGATGCCCATCCCGTCCGGCGTCGCCTCCCGAGGGAGGAGCGAGCCCGGATCTGGGCTCGCTCCCCGTCACGTCCTAGCGCGCTGCCAGTGCCAGGGCGGAAGGCGTGACGCGGGCCGCGCCGAGGCTGCCTCCGAAGAACGCCGCCACGGCGCCGATCAAGAGAGCGCCCGCCGCGATGCCGCGTCGTCCTCGCCAGCGGAAGTCAGGAGGGCCATGCCGTGGGTCTTCAACGCCGCGCGTTGACCAGGAGGGCGAGCAGGTAGCCGACCGTGCCGGCCACCAAGAGGGCGGTGAGCGGGTGCTCCCCGACCTCGTCGGCGATGGTATGCGAGCCGCGTGACACGACCCGGCGGCCCTGGCCATAGGCACGCTCGGCGTAGTCGCTGACCGCACCAGTCGCGTCGCGCACGCCGTCCTTGGCCTGCCCGTACAGGTTCTGGGCCGCGCCAGCGACCTCGCGCACGACGCCCTCGGCCTGCGTGCCGTGGTCGCCCGTCAGCCGCCCGGCGACCTCCTGGATCTTGCCGCCGACCTCCTGCGCGCCACCCTTGAGCCGGTCCATGTCCATCATCGTTCTCCTCTGCGGGTCCTGCACGCCAGGCCAAAGCCGGGACATCGCCGAAGGCATGCCGCCCCGGCGTCGCCGACCCTCACCGCGTCAGCCGATGCATTCCGGCGTTCGGGTGATCCGAACCGAGATGCGGGCGAGCTGGAAGGGCGGCGTGCCGTGGTCGAACATGAGATGACGGCGAACGGACCGCAATAGTGCAAATACGCTAGGCTCATAGTTCAAATGAGCGGAAGAAGCCACGGCCGCATCCCGGCTACACGGTCTGCGCTCGTCCGGATCTGTCTGTGCGGGATCCTTCGATCAGCCCGTGCTCGCGCGCGAAGACCACTGCGGCACTGCGCCGGTTGACGCCCAGCTTGCGGTAGAGCGCCGTCAAGTGGTTGCGCACCGTGTTGCGCGAGATGCCGAACTCTTCGGCCATGTTGTCGTCGGTGGAACCCTGCGCGACGCGGACCAGGATTTCGCGCTCGCGCGCCGTCAGCTCGTCGAGCCCGCCCGGAGGCGGCAGAATGGCCGGCGTCGCCCGCAGCGCGGCCAGCTTGTCGAGGATCTTGCGGCTGAACCATGAGGCGTCTGCCATGGCGCCCTCGATGGCCTTCTTCAGCTCGGCTTCCGAGCGCTTGCGGTCGGTGATGTCCTGGATTGTGCAGAGCACCCACGATTCGCCCGAGATCGCCACCGTGTCGGCCGAGATCAGCGCGTCGATCTCATGGCCGTCGCTGGCGCGCAGCCGGCCCTCGAAGCCCCGCACCGTCCCGTCGCGCTTGAGCCGGCGCTCGAACCTTTCGCGCGCGACCCCGTCCACCCACAAGCCGAGCTCGTCGGCCCGGTGATCGTGCAACTCGGCGGCCGTGTAGCCGAACACGGCTGTGAAAGCCTCGTTGGCGTCGGTGATGGTCAGTCCCTCGCGCCGGCCGCGGATGGTCGGGATGGGTGCGAGCTGGAACGATTTCTCGAACTGCTCCTGGCTCTGCTTCAGGTCTTCCTCGGCCTTCCGCCGCGCCTCGAGGTCGGCAAAGGTGAACAGCATGCAGGACACCTTGCCCGGCATCTCGATCGGCTGGCCGGCGACGATCACCCACTTCGACTCGTCGGCCGGCACCCTGAGGCAGGCCTCCATCTGCGGGATGGTCCCGCCCTCGTGAAGCCGCTCGACGGCGAGGTCTCGCCGCTCGGCATCCTTCAGGACGTCGATCTCGTAGACCGAGCGCCCCACCACCTCATCGTGAGCGTAGCCCGTCATCTCCAGGAAACCCCGGTTCACCTTTATGAAGCGCAGGTCGGACAGGCGGCAGATGACGGCGGGCGCGGGATTGGCGTGGAACGAACTCTGGAAGCGCTGCTCGGCCTCGTAGCGCTCGGTCACGTCGGTGATCGTGAGCACGAGGCACTCGGGCTTGTCGTCGTCGTCGGTCAGCACGAGGCTGCGGATGCTGTGCACCCAATCGGCCCGGTCACGTCCCGTGCGCGTGACCTCGACCACGACGTCGTGGACTGCCTCGCCCGCCACGACCCTGTCGATCGGGGCTTGGCCGTCCACGACGGTCTGGTTGTTCCGGTAGGTCAAGGCATAGTTGGTGCGGTAGGCATCGACGTCGGCGCCGAGCTCGCGGATGGTGGTCACACCGTGCATGGCGAGGGCGGCGTCGTTAGCCCAGACGATGCTCTGATCCGGCGCGATCAGGATCACCCCCTCGCTCAGCCCCGACACGATCTGCTGCAGCTGGAACTGCTGCACGCTCTGGTTCACCCCATCCTCCACTGCTGCCTGGCGGCGCCCCGGCGGGCCCGGAACCGCGCCAGGATCGGCTGTCGAATGCTATCGCGGTCCTCGATCATGCCGAGGCTTGTCTGGAACCGCACGGCCACGTTCGAGCCCTCCATGGCGCGGTCCGGACCGCGCCATGGAGACTTCGAATCCGAACAAGGATCACCTCGCCGGCGGCCTTCGCTGCCCCGCAGGGCGCGCCCGGATGACGGCCGGCGGCATCACGGGCGACCTCGCGCAACAGGGAAACGGCATCGTGAACCAGTTTTCCGGCCGAGCGCTCTAAGCTCGGAGTGACGCCCGCGCCGCCTGCCGAGACCTGCGTGCGCCCGCGTCGGACGCCTATGGCCAGGCCACCACGGCGGTCGAGCGCGGCCGGGAGCTGGTGGCCGAGTGCTCCACGACCGAGCGTCCCGGGCCGCCGCCGGTGGCGACAGGGCGCTGGGCCCGCTGGCATCGGCTTCGCCTCGGCTTCCACCGCGGGCCGCCTCTCATCCTGAGCGGATCGCGGGACCGGCGGGGAAAGGGGGCGGGCCGGAACCCACCCTCGCACCCTGATACCGGGCGGCCGGATCAGCCCCTCGTCATTTCTTGACGGCGTCGCGCACCGCGTCCTTGGCCTCGCCGACGCCTTCCTTGGCCTTGCCGGCCATCTTGTCGGCAGCACCTTCGGCCTGAAGCTTGTCGTTGCCGACGACCTTGCCGATGGTCTCCTTCACGGCGCCCTTGGCCTGATCCAGCGCGCCCTCGATGCGGTTCTTGTCCATGACGATCATCCTCGTGTCGAGATGGTTCGACACGTCCATGATGGGGCTCCCCGGAGCGAAGGCAATAGTGCAAAAACGTCAGGATATAGTACGCCTTCTCTATGCGGTCCTCATCGAAGGTCGCCCCGTGCCGCGGTGCCCAGAGATGGGCGACCATCCGCATGACGGGCGGGGCAGCCTTCGAGAAAGGTGAAAAACAGCTGGGAAGACAGAACGATCAACGCGAGAAAGGAAGCAGCTCGGTCCCGGGCGCATCAATAGGGAGGGGCATCGGCACGGCAGACCCTGAAAGGGGCCCGAACAGGACATCGACGCAGGGCGAAGCGACGGGCGGCCCGTCGCCGCGCCGGACTCCGAACTGTCGATAGGGGATCCAGCCCCGGACGCGACCTCGAGCCCACGTCGTCGTTCTCGTTCACGGGACCAGATCGAAGATCGGCGCGCGACCATCGTCGACAGTGGTGATCCGGCTCAGAAAGCGACCTGACCCGCGCCCTTGAGCGACAGGATGGAACGGGCCTCGTCCGGGGAAGCGACCTCGAGGCCAAGGCCCTCGATGATCTTGCGCACCATGCGGACCTGATCGGCGCTCGACGTGGCGAGCCTGCCCTTGCCCGCCCAGAGCGAATCTTCGAGACCGACCCTGACATTGCCGCCGAGCGCGGCCGATTGCGCGGCGATGCGCAGCTGGCTCGCGCCCGCGCCGAGCGTCGACCAGCGATAGTCCGTCCCGAACAGCCGGTCCGCGGTGCGCTTCATGTGCATCACGTCCTCGGGGTGGGTGCCGATGCCTCCCAGGATTCCGAAGACGGATTGGACGAAGAACGGAGGCTCCACCAGGCCGCGATCCGCGACATGGGCGAGGTTGTAGAGGTGGCCGATGTCGTAGCATTCGAACTCGAACCGGGTGCCGTTGTCGGAACACGTCTTCAGGATGTACTCGATGTCCTTGAAGGAGTTGCGGAACACCAAGTCCCGCGTGGCTTCCAGATAGTCCCGCTCCCAATCGTGCTTGAACTCCTTGTATTTATCGAGGAGCTGGTAGAGTCCGAAATTGATGGATCCCACGTTGAGGGACGCCACTTCGGGCTTGAACATCGCCGCGGGGAGCACCCGCTCCTCGACCTTCATGAAGGGGCTGCCACCGGTGGTGATGTTGATCGCCGCGGCGGTCGCCTGCTTGATGCGGGGCAGGAATGACGCGAAGGCCTCCGGCCGCTGGTCAGGCCGGCCCGTCTGCGGGTCGCGCGCGTGCAGGTGGAGGATGGCGGCGCCCGCTTCGGCCGCCCCGAGGGCGTCGGCGACGATCTCGTCGGCCGTGACGGGCAGGTGAGGCGACATGGAGGGCGTGTGGATGGCGCCCGTGACCGCGCAGGTGATGATGACCTTGCGCGAAATGCTGCCGGTGACGCTCGCCGTCATGGTCGGTCCCTCCATTGCGGTCGAGAGCGAGGCACTTCGGCTGCGGCCGGCCCTGGCCGGAGGCCGGTGAGCTCTCCCGCCCGGCTTCATCGCGCCATCGCCGAGGCCTGTCAAGCATCGTGATCACAGATCACAAATCTGGCAGGGCTTCGGCGTTGTCGCCCCGCGGCGGTCGTGCGAAGCAGGTCTGCGGATTGGAGCGAGCGCCTCGGCGCTTCTGCGAAAGGGTTTTCCAGGGAGATGGGTGACAGGGTCCTTCCGGTCGATGTCAGCACCGTCCAGGAGCGCGTGTACCTCGAAGTCCAGGCCGCGTTGCACCAGGGCCGGTTCATGCCCGGCGAGGCCGTGACGATCCGGTCGCTCGCCCAGGCGGTCGGGACCAGCCCGATGCCGATCCGGGGCGCCATCCAGCGCCTCGTCGCCGAGAAGGCCCTCGTGCAGCTCCCGAACAGGACGTTCCGGGTCGCGCCCTTCGACCTCGACATCCACGCCGAGCAGACCCGGATCCGCTGCGCCGTCGAGGGATTCGCGGCCTATCGAGCCGCGATCCGCGCACCCGCAGGTCTCGTGGACGAGCTGAGGGATGCGAACGGCACCATGCGCGGCGCGGTCGCGGCCGGCGACACGGACGGCGTGCTCGACGCGAACCGGCAGTTCCACTTCGCCCTCTACAGAGGAGCCGAGTCGTCCCAACTCACCGAGATGATCACGCAGTTCTGGCTCCGCTCGGGCCCTTTCATCGCCATGGCGCTGCGGACGCCGGAATCCCGCACGATGTTCGAAGCGGGCACGCGCCTTCACGACAGGATCATCGACGCGATCGGGAAGCAGGACCCGGACGGCGCACGCTTCGCGTTGGCGCTCGACATCCGTGCGGCGGCGGCGTGGTTCCGAAGACGCTACCGGTCCGAGCAGTCGGACCCGGGGGAAGGTAGCCCCGCGGCGTGACCTCCGCCGCCGTGCGGTTGCATCCCATCCGAACGATCCGACGCTGAAGCCCCGCCGGCCCGCGCGCCCGCGGCGTCGCGCCCGCGGCACATCGAGCTGCTTCCCACGTAATCGTGATCTGTGATCACAGTTGTTGACACGGCTCGCAGGTGCCTGCACTCTCGGCAGCGATCGTCGGCTCGACCTGACGTTTCTGCGCATGAATCACGACGAGGGAGGACGGCGATCGCCAAGCCGCGCGGACCCCACGGAGCCCTCGCAAGATCGTCGTGCGACGGGCGTCCAGGGGCGCGCGATCCGGCGGTCTCCGGGTTCGGTGGCGGAGCGAAGCTCGGCGGCCTTTCTCCCTCCCGGCAGCGCCCCGTTCGAGCCGGCGAGGCGGTCGCGACGACGGGACAGTCGCCCCGGCCTGCAGCGTGGTCGGCCCCGGAAGCCGGTGACAGGACTCGAACATGACGCCCGACAGCGCACCGTCGAACACTGACGAACTCCCTCCTGAACATCGCGCAGGGACGCGGACGGTCATGCGTCGCCTGCTGCCGCTCATGTTCGGCATCTACTTCCTGTCGTTCGTCGACCGGACGAACGTCGCCCTGGCCAAGTCCGCCCTGGATTCCCAATTGGGCATCACCGCCGCGATCTACGGTCTGGGCGCCGGGATCTTCTTCCTCGGCTACGCCCTGCTGGAGGTGCCGAGCAACCTCATCGCCTACCGCGTGGGTCCGCGCCGCTGGATCGCCCGGATCGCCATCTCCTGGGGCGTCGTCTCGGCCGCCATGATGTTCGTCCAGGGCGAGTGGTCGTTCTACGCCCTCCGTCTCGTGCTCGGGATCACGGAAGCGGGCCTGTTCCCGGCGCTGATGTACGTCACCACCCTCTGGTTCGCCCAGAAGGACCGGTCCATCGCCATCGGCTGGATCTACACGGCTCCGGCGCTCGGCCTGCTCCTTGGCAACCCCCTCGGCGGGCTCATCCTCCGGCTAGACGGGCTGTCCGGCCTGCGGGGCTGGCAATGGCTGTTCCTCCTCGAGGGCGCCGCGACCGTGGTCTTCGGCGCGATCCTGTTGTTCGTGTTCCCCGACCGGCCGAGGGATGCCAAGTGGCTGAGCCGCGACGAAGCGGAGGCCGTCGAGCGCCATGCGCTCGGCACCGGCGCACGACCACACCATTCCGGCACCTCCGGCTGGATCCGGGCGGTCAGGGAGCCGAGCACGGTCCTCATGGGGCTCGTCTACTTCTTCAATCAGGTCGGCTTCGTCGGCCTCTACTTCTTCGCCCCGTCCATGGTGCAGCAGATGCAGGTCTCGAACCCGGTGCTGGTCGGGCTCCTGTCCAGCACCGTGGGGTTCGGCTTCCTGCTCGGAGTCCTGGTCCTGCCGCGGCTGCACCGCCGCGCCCGAAGCGATTTCCGCTTCCTCGGCGCCGCCACCGCGGGGCTGGTCGTCACCTCGGGCCTGTTCATGGCCGTATCGGCGCCTGGACTGCGGCTGGCCCTGTTGGCCGCGACGGCCTTCTTCGCCGGCGGTATCCTCCCGATCTACTGGGCGGTCGCCATGAAGCGCCTGCGCGGCATCGAGGCCGCGGCCGGCCTGGCCCTCATCAACACGGTCGGGCTGCTGGGCGGCTTCGCCGGGCCCTACCTGTTCGGATTGGCCGAAGCGCGCACCGGCACCAGCGCCTCGGGCTACGCCATCATCCTGCTGACCGCGATCGTCGGCCTCGTCCTCATCCCGGTCCTGGCGCGGGTGTCCGCTCCAGGCCGGGTCGAGGCGCTGCCATCGGCGGCTTTCACGGGCGGCGAGACCCGGTCGAGGCCGTAGGTCGGCGACCGACGACGAGAGGGGAGGGCGGCTGACATGGCCATCTGCGAATTGCTGAAGCCGAGGGCAGGGCTCAAGGTCCTGATCACCGGCGGGGCGGCTGGCATCGGCGCGGCGATCGCGAGCGCCTTCGCCGAGGCGGGCAGCCGGGTCTTCGTCTGCGACGTCGACGCGGAGGCCGTGGCCGAAACCAACGCGCGCGGGAACGGGATCCGCGCTTCCGTGGCCGACGTCGCCCGGGTGGGCGACGCGGACCGCATCGTCGCCGAGAGCGTCGACGCTCTGGGCGGTCTCGACGTCCTGGTCAACAATGCCGGCATCGCCGGGCCGACGGGCCGGATCGAGGATGTCGATCCGCGGCAATGGGACGGCACGGTCGCGACCAACCTGAACAGCCAGTTCTACTTCCTCAGAAGCGCCGTACCGCACCTCAAGCGATCGGATTCGGCGAGCATCGTCGCCCTGTCGTCGGTCGCCGGGCGCCTCGGCTACGCGTTCCGCACGCCCTATGCCTCGACCAAATGGGCTATCGTGGGCCTGACGAAGTCGCTCGCGATCGAACTCGGTTCGGACGACATCCGCGTCAACGCGATCCTGCCGGGGATCGTCGCCGGCCCCCGCATCGACCGGGTGATCGAGGCTCGGGCCCAGGTGAGCGGAACGAGCGTCGAAGCGATGAAGGACACCTACCTGTCCAAGGTTTCACTCCGCAGGATGGTGACGGTGGACGATGTCGCAGCCCTCGCGCTCTTCCTCTGCTCGCCGGCCGCAGCCAACATCACGGGTCAGGCGATCAGCGTCGATGGAAACGTCGAGTATCTTTGAATCACGGTGACGCGTGAGGTGAGCAGCGTTCTGATCGCAGCCTCCACGCCGTTCATCGTCGGCGCGCTCGGGCCGCGACGATGCAGCTCTGGGTGATCGCGAGCTACGTCGCGCTGTAGCAATGGTGACGATCGTCAGCGCCTCCTCACGCGCCGTGACGAGGCGAAGCCTCGCTGAGCACGGCCCTGATCCTGTCCAGACCGGTTCGACCGTCGGGTTTCGACGGCGGCCGCGCGACGCGGGTGCGATCCGGGGAGCCTTCGCTTCAGGGCAGCTATGGTCCAACGACCGGAATGGGCGGAAAGCGGAACGACTGTTTCGAACCTGTCTCGGCGGCATGGCGGGCATAGGGCGCATCACGCGCTTGACGCGTATCGCTTCGATGTTACATTGCCTCCAATGAGCGTTACAAAGCAGTGCGTTCAGGCCTGAACGTCCCAAAAAAAAAGGACGTCAGGGTGGAGGGAGCGCGCAATGAGTGTGCGACATCACGTGTCGGCGCCGGGTGATATGCATCCGACCGGCGGGGGTGAGCCAAAACCGGCTCTCGCCTTCAATAAGCTGTGCAAGGGTTTCGACGGCATTCCCGTGTTGCGGGAGATAACAGCCCGCTTCATGCCCGGTACCGTCAACGTCCTGGCCGGAGAGAATGGGGCGGGCAAGTCCACCTTATTCAAGATCATCTCCGGTCAGCTCGCCCCGGACAGCGGCATACTCGCTGTCAAAGGCAGGCCTGTTCTCGTCTACGATCCTCGCCATGCTCTCGGGCTGGGTATTTCGATCATCCCGCAAGAGCTGCTGCCGATCCCAGACATGAAGGTGTGGCAGAACCTGCTCGTGGGACGTGAGCGCACGCGGTCGTTCGGCTTTCTGCGTCGGCGGGAGATGGTAGAGCAGGCGCGAAAGTCGCTCGAAGACTTCAATCTCGATATCGACCCCGAGATGCCGATGCGCCGCCTCGGTGTCGCCGCGACACAGATGATCGAGATCATCAAGGCTACGTCGCGCGACAGCGATTTCGTGTTGATGGACGAACCGAGCTCGTCGTTGAGCTCTCGTGAAACCGAGGAACTGTTCCGCGCCATACGCATGCTGCGAGCTCGAGGCGCCTGCATCCTTTATACGAGCCATCGGATGGAAGAGATCGAACAGATCTCCGACACGGTGTCCATCATGCGCGACGGCGTCTTCATCCGCCAGGCGCCCACGAGATCACTCACTGAGCGGCAGATCATCGCCGACATGGTCGGTCGCGATATCGAAGACCTTTTTCCGGGCCGCACCGTCTCGGCGCGTCGCGAGCCCGTGCTGGAAGTGCGAGACTTCCGGGTAGCGGGCTACGCTGCGCGGACCGCCTTCACCGTGCATGCGGGCGAGATCCTGGGCCTCGGCGGTCTCGTCGGGGCGGGACGCAGCGAGTTGCTGGAAGCCCTGTTCGGCCTGCGAAAGGCAGAAGGTCAAGTTCGTCTCGACGGAAAGCCCTTGGCGCGTGCGTCTCCGGCGGAATCGATCCGGCGGGGCATCGCCTTCGTACCGGAAGACCGCAAACTCGCCGGGGTCCTGACGTCTCAATCCATCCTCGACAACGTCACGCTCCCCCACCTCGGCGCTTTCACGGGCGCGGGGGGCTTCATCGACAATGCGGCCCGTCGCGCCCGCAGTCTCGACGTCTTGAAGCGAACCCGCACCAAATATGCCCGGCTGGGACAGGTCGTGGCGCATCTGAGCGGCGGAAATCAGCAGAAGATCGCGCTGGCTCGCTGGCTCGTCACCGGCACCCCGCGTCTCCTGATCCTCGACGAGCCGACACGCGGCATCGATGTCGGCGCGCGCAGCGAGATTTATCGGCTGATTCACGACTTGGCGGAAACCGGCGTCGCAGTGCTGCTCGCCTCATCGGACATGCCCGAACTCATCAACCTCAGTCATCGCATCCTGGTCATGCGCGGTGGCGCTATCGCGGGCGAACTGCCCCGCGACGCTGTCGACCAGGAAAGCATCCTGCGCCTCGCCATGGGAAAGACAAGAGATGCGGCCTGATCGCGCCACACTGTCACCGGCGGAACTCGGTCCCGCGGCGTCCCGCGTCGACGTGAAGGCGCTGCTGCTGCGCTACGCGCTCGTCCTGGTGCTGTTCGTCTTCGTGGGCGTGCTCGGCGTGTCGAACGCCAGCTTCTTCACGCTGTCTAACTTCAACGTCGTGCTGCTCCAGGTTTCCACCAACGCGTTGCTGGCCACCGGCGCCACCTACGTCATCCTCACGGGCGGCATCGACCTGTCCGTCGGCAGCGTGGTGGGCCTGTCAGGCGTCGTCGCCGCGATGGTGGCCCAGCGCGACGGAGTGCCCTGGACGGTGGCCGCCGTGGCGTCCGGCATCGCCGCAGGTGGCGCCATCGGCCTGCTCAACGGGCTGCTCGTGGCCGTGGCCCGCGTGCCGGCCTTCGTGGCGACGCTCGGAACGATGACCATCGCGCTCGGCATGGCCTATGTGCTGAGCGACGGCCAGCCGATCTCCGGCCTGTCGGACGCTTTCCTGGCGGTGAGCGACCAGCTCTACGGCTTTCCCGTGCCCGTCCTCCTGATGGTCACGGTCGTGCTGGCCTCTTGGCTGCTGCTGTCCCGCACCCGGCTCGGCCTGCATATCTACGCGACCGGCGGCAACCCTCAGGCGGCGCGTGTCGCGGGCGTGGACCTGCGCGGCATCCGCCTGACCGTCTACACGTTCGGCGGGCTCCTGGCGGGCCTCGCCGGCGTGGTGCTGGCATCCCGCGCCACGGCCGGCATCGCCACCACCGGCACGGGCTACGAGCTCAACGCCATCGCGGCCGCGGTGATCGGCGGCATCAGCCTGATGGGCGGCCGCGGCTCGATCTTCGGCACCGTGTTCGGCTTCATGATCATAGGTGTTCTGGACAACGGCCTGAACATCCTCAACGTTTCGCCCTTCTACCAGCTCATCATCAAAGGCGCGATCATTATCGGCGCAGTCTTCATCGACTCGACGCTGAACCGGAAGGACGACTGAGCCAGTCCTGCCGAGACACGAGGCTCACAGAGGGAACAACCATGAAGACGTCCAAGCGTACCGGCCTCAAGGCCGTCCTTGCCGCCACGGCGGCCATGCTCCTCGCGACCCCGGCCTTCGCCGACAAGGCCAAGCCGGTGATCGGCTTCACGGTCTACGACATGTCGTCGTTCATCGCCTGGGGCAAGCAGGGCGCCGAAGCCATCACCAAGGCCAATAACGGCACCCTGCTCTGGCAGAGCGCCCACAACGACGTGAACGCGCAGATCTCGCAGATCCAGCAATTCATCAACCAGAAGGTCGACGTCATCATCATTGCGGCGGTCAATTCCGCCACCCTCGGTCCGCAGATCGAGCAGGCCACCAAGGCCGGCATCCCGGTGATCGCCACGAACCTCACGATCTCGGGGCCGGAGGCCGCGAAGCTGGTGTCCTACGTGGGGCCCAACGACATCGGAGCCGGCGAGCAGGAAGCCCAGGCGGTGGTCGACGCGCTGAAGGGCAAGGGCAACGTCGTCGTGATGCAGGGCCCCGTCGGCCAGTCCGGCGCCATCGACCGCACCAAGGGAATCCAGAACATTCTCGCCAAGAACCCCAACATCAAGCTCATCGCGATGCAGCCCGCGAATTGGGAGCGCACCCAGGCCTACAAGCTGATGCAGGATTGGCTGTCGCGCTACGGCGGCCAGATCGACGGCCTCATCTCGGAAAACGACGACATGGCGATCGGCGCCATCCAAGCCCTGAAGGAGAAGGGCCTCGCCGGCAAGATGCCGGTCGCGGGCGTCGACGCCATCAAGGACGGGCTGCGAGCCATCCGGTCCGGCGACATGATCGAGACCAACCTCCAGAACGGGGCGCTCGAACTCGGCATGGCCGTGCAGGTGGCCGTCGATCACGTGCAGGGCAAGCCTGTTCCGAAGGAGGCCATGCTGCAGATGCCCGGGATCACGAAGGTCGACGTCGACAAATTCTACGACCAGCTTTTCGACCATTCGGACAAGTTCATCGAAGGCTTGCCGGAGCTGATCAAACGGAACATGGCATCGGGCCAATATGCCAACGAGTGAGGGCGGCCGAGCCGCCGAGTGAGGGCGGATGAGCGATGCCAGATCGAAGAGTGTCGACCCGGTCCGCAGCGCGGGCGCGATCGAGAACCGGCGTAAGCTGATGCTGGAGCAGATCGTCCGATCTGGCTCGGCACAGGTCGAGGAACTGGCGTCGCGCTTCGGGGTCAGCCGGATGACGGTTCACCGCGATCTCGACGCCCTCGCCGAGCGGGGCACTGTGCGCAAGCTGCACGGCGGCGTCACGCTTCACGAGTCGAGCTCGGTGGAAAGCAGCTTCACCTATCGAGCTCACCTCGCGGAACGACAGAAGCTCGCCATCGCCCGCGCGGCGGCGGCGCTCGTTCAACCCGGTCAGTCGATCATCCTCGATGAATCGACAACCACGTTGTGCCTCGTCCCGCACCTCGCGAGCAAGACGCCCATCACCGTGATCACGAACGGCATGGCCATGATCGACAAGATGAAGGACGCGCATGGCGTCCAACTCATCTGTCTCGGGGGCGCTTATGACGCTCGGCTGAACGCCTGCTTCGGGCGTGTCTCCGAAGTCGCCGTCGCTTCGCTTCGGGCCAACATGCTGTTCATGTCGACCTCGGCGGTCTTCGGGGACGGCGCCTATCACCAGGACGAAGTCGTCCTTCATACGAAGCGCGCTCTGATGGCTGGCGCCCAGACCGCGGTGTTGATGGTCGACAGCTCCAAATTCGGCGTGACGGCGCTGCACCGCATGACGAGCCTCGATGCCTTCGACGCCGTTATCACCGATTCAGGCCTTCCCACGGAGGAGCGCGAGCGGCTGCACGATGCGGGCGCGAAGCTCACCGTGGTGGAGTGCTGACCCTTCACCTCGAAATACAGGATGTCCTCGTGCTCGAACTGTCTCCCTACGACCGAGCCTTCTCGCTCAACGGTCTGACCGCACTCGTCACCGGCGGGGCGAGCGGCATCGGCTTCGCCATCGCCAGCGCTTTCGCGGCCCGGGGGGCCAGGGTGGCTCTGGTCGACCGGGACTCCGGCACGGCCGAGGTCGCGGCTCGGCTCGGGGCCCAGCACATCGGCCTCGCCGTGGACGTCGCACAGGACGACGCACCGCGCCGCGCCGTCGATGAAGTCGCGGCGCGGTTCGGTGCCCTCGACATCCTGGTCAACAACGCGGGGATCGCTCGGCTCGCGCCCGCCAGCGAGGCGACCCGCGCCGACTGGGACCTCACGATGGCGGTAAACCTCACGGCACCCTTCCTGTTTGCCCAGGCGGCCGGCGCCCACATGGTAGCGCGGGGCCGGGGGCGCATCATCAACATGGCGTCGCAGGCGGCCAGCGTCGCGCTGCAGTCCCACGTCGCCTACTGCACCAGCAAGGCGGCCCTGGTCGGCATGACGAAGGTT
The DNA here is from genome assembly GCF_004137685.1 of Lichenibacterium minor. Taxonomy (GTDB): domain Bacteria; phylum Pseudomonadota; class Alphaproteobacteria; order Rhizobiales; family Beijerinckiaceae; genus Lichenihabitans; species Lichenihabitans minor. Next base: position 15,400 of record NZ_QYBB01000025.1, read on the forward strand.
TTGGCGCTCGAATGGGGCCCCCACGGCGTCACCGTCAACGCGATCAGCCCGACGGTGGTGGAGACCGACCTCGGCCGCAAGGCCTGGGCCGGCGAGGTCGGCGACGCCATGCGCCAGTTGATCCCATCGCGGCGCTTCGCCCAGCCCGACGAGGTGGCGATGGCGGCGCTCTACTTGGCGAGCCCCGCGGCCGCGATGGTCAACGGCGCCGACCTCGCCATCGATGGCGGCTACACGATACAATGAAGGGGAGACCGGCCATGAACAGGATCATCGATGATCCCGACGACGTCGTCGAGGACGCCCTCGTCGGGATCAGGGCGGCCCACCCCGACCTGCTCGTCGGCACGGATCATCCACGCGTGATGCGGGCGGCGGGGCCGGGCAACGCCGGCCGCGTCGGCATCGTCACGGGCGGGGGCTCGGGGCATGAGCCGGCTTTCGTCGGCTACGTCGGCCCGGGCCTCCTCGACGCGGTGGCCATCGGCGAAGTCTTCGCGTCCCCGACCGCGCGGGCCTTCGAAGCCGCCTTCAAGGCCGCGGACGGCGGCCGCGGCGTCGCCTGCCTCTACGGGAACTACGCCGGCGACAACATGAACGTGAAGATGGCGGTGAAGCTCGCTGCGCGCGACGGGCTGACGGTGAAGACCGTCGTGGCCAACGACGACGCCGCCTCGGCGCCATCGCACGACCGCGGCAGGCGCCGCGGCGTGGCGGGCGAGATCCTGATGTGGAAGACCGCGGCGGCACTGGCCGCCGAGGGCGCCGACCTCGACGCGGTGATCGCAATGGCGCAGAAGACGATCGACGCCACGCGCAGCGTCGGCATCGGCCTGTCGGCCTGCACGATCCCGGCGGCCGGCAAACCCAATTTCTCGATCGCCGACGGGACCATGGAGGTCGGGATCGGCCACCACGGAGAACCCGGCATCGCGGTGCGGCCGATCGAGCCGGCGCGCGCGATGGCATCCACGATGATGGATACGGTGCTGGCGGACCTGCCCTTCGGGCGGGGCGACGACGTCGCCGTGCTGGTGTCTGGCCTCGGCGCCACGCCGGTGATGGAGCTGTACATCCTTTACCGCCACGTGGCCGAGATCCTGGCCGGTGCCGGGATCCGGGTCCGCCACCGCTTCGTCGGCAACTACTTCACCTCGCTCGAGATGATGGGGGCGTCGGTGACCCTGACCCGGCTCGACGGGGAACTCGACCGGTTGCTCGCCCTCCCGGCGCGGTCGATCGGCCTCACCGTGATGGGAGATGCGTGATGGCGGACACGATCGATCTCCTGGCCGCCGGCCCGATCCTGGACGACATGGTGCGAACCATTGTCGACAACGCCGACCGCCTCAACTCGCTCGACGGAGCGACCGGTGACGGCGACCATGGCGTCAACATGAGCAAGGGCTTTCGGCGCACCGCGCAGAAGCTCGCGCTCGCTCCGCAAGGTTTGGGCGATGGCTTCGGCATGCTCGCCGAAACGCTTCTCGACGAGATCGGCGGATCCATGGGGCCGCTCTACGGTAGCTTCTTTCTCGACATGTCGACGGTTCTGCGAGGGCGTACGACGCTCGACCGCGAGGGCTTTGCCACCATGCTGCGGGCGGGCGTAGCTGCCGTCGTGGACCTCGGCGAGGGGCAGCTGGGCGACAAAAGCCTCGTCGACGTGCTGGTGCCGGCACGCGACGCCTTCGAGGCGGCAGCCGCGCGACATGACAGCTTTTCGGGGTGTTTGGCAGCGATGGATGCGGCGGCAGAGCAGGGCTTCGAGGCGACCCGCGACTTGGTGGCCAGAATCGGCCGCGCGAGCCGGCTCGGCGAACGATCCCGCGGCCACCTCGACGCCGGTGCTGCATCCTGCCGCCTGTTGCTGCATGCGCTGGCCGAAGGCTTGGAGCGGCAGCTGGCCGACAGAGTTGGAGCGGCCTGAACCGCCGTAGCGATGAGGAACGTCCGATCGGGCGAGGAAAACCGGAGAACAGCGGGATGAAAGCCTTGGTGCTGGAACGGACGCGGGAGCTGAGCCTGCGCGACATAGACCTTCCCCTTGTCGTCGGACAGGGGGACGTCAGGATCGCCATCGATACCGTCGGGGTCTGCGGCAGCGATGTTCATTACTACACGCACGGGCGCATCGGCTCGTTCGTAGTCGAGGCGCCGATGGTGCTCGGGCATGAGGCCGCCGGCACGGTCGTCGAGGTCGGCGCGGCGGTGACCTCACTCAAAATCGGTGATCGCGTCTGCATGGAACCGGGTATCCCGGACCTCTCATCGCGGGCATCGAAACTCGGCCTCTACAATGTCGATCCCAAAGTTGCCTTCTGGGCGACGCCGCCGATCCATGGTGTGCTGACCCCCGAAGTCGTCCACCCGGCAGCGTTCACCTACAAACTTCCCGACAACGTGTCCTTCGCCGAGGCCGCGATGGTGGAACCCTTCGCGGTCGGACTTCAGGCTGCCGTGAAAGCCAAGATCCAGCCCGGCGACACCGCCGTGGTGGTCGGTGCGGGGCCGATCGGCATCATGTCGGCGCTGGCGGCTTTGGCCGGAGGTTGCTCGCGTGTCATCGTCTCAGACCTCGTCGACGAGAAGCTCGCCATAGCTGGCCGGTATCCTGGGATCGACACCGTCAACATCCGCAGGGACGATCTACGAGAGCGTGTGAGGCAGGGCACCGATGGATGGGGCGTCGACGTGGTGCTCGAAGCGAGCGGATCGCCCAAGGCCTATGACGGGCTTCAGGATCTCCTCCGCCCAGGCGGTTGCCTCGTGCTGATCGGGATGCCGATCGAACCTGTGAAGCTCGATATTTCGTCCATAGCCTCGAAAGAGATCCGCATAGAGACCGTCTTCCGCTACGCGAACGTGTTCGACCGCGCCTTGGCCATGATCGCGTCCGGCAAGGTCGACCTCAAGCCCCTGGTATCCGAAACTTTCCCATTCGAGCAGAGCGTCGCCGCGTTCGAACGTGCTTCCGAGGCGCGATCCACAGACGTAAAAATACAGATCAAGATGTAGATCGATTCACCGCTCGATCGCTTTTCGCGAGCCGCAATATTCGGCGCAAATGCATATGGCGGAGCACACTTCGATTCGTGGAGTCGGCTCCGACGTATCTGTGAATCGGCCCACAGCATCGAATGGCGCACAGAGTCTTGCAGTTTGTTTTAAAAATATAAACACGTGAACTCCTGAATCGCCTGGACACAGCGCTGGTGTTCGGGTCCGCTTGCGTCCTGTTTCGAGGGTGGCCGGCGATGGCGTTTGGGCTCGCGATCGCGCGGCATGGACCGACAGTCGCTGCGCACCGCTTCAATGCAGACGGCCCGGACGGTCTGATCGACAAGCCCCGGAGCGGCCGTCCGGCCCGGCTGGGCGAGGATCCGTTGCAGGAGTCGGGCGCGATCGTCGCGACAGGCCCCGATCTCGAGACCGACGGCGTCGTTCGGTGGCGCTGCGTGGACCTGCAACGGGTCACCGCGGAGAAGCACGATGTCGTCCTTGGCGAGGAATCTGTCGGCTGCATCGCGCGTACCCGTCGCTTCCGCCACGTGTCGGTGCGCCCGCAACATCCCAAGAGTGATCCCGCAGCGCAGGACTTTTTAAAATGGCTTCGCCGCCGCCGTGACCAGCCTGCTGCCCGCGACGGCAATCGGTCAACCTTTGGAGATCTGGTTTCAGGACGAGGCACGCGTGGGCCAGAAGGGCACGCTGGCCTATATCTGGGCGCGATGCGGCTCGCGGCCGCGCGCTCTGGCGGAGCCGCCGCCCGACGGTGGCTTGTGGTCGAGCCGCAAGGTGGCCGACGTGATGGCGGCCCATCTCGGCCTGGAGCGCGTCTTGTCCCAGCGCGACTGGGAAACGCTGAAGGCGCTCGCCTGACCGCTGCAGCGGCCTCGGCCCAGGAACCCGAAATCCGCTACGGCCGAAGAGGCCGCGGTATCTCAAAAAAGCTGGCGGACGTCGTCGCCGAGGAGGCGGCCGCCCATCCCGGCACGCCGGTCGAGGTGTTCTGCACAGACGAGCACCACCTCGGCCTGAAGCCGGTGCTGGGCTCGGTGTGGGCCCCCAAGGGACAGCGTCCGACAGCCCTCGGCCACCATCGCTTCCAATGGCTCCACGTGACGCCCTCGTGTCGTCGTCCTTGGGCGGGAAGCTCCTCATCGACGTCCAAGCCTGGATGGGCGTGCCGTCGACGCTGAAATGGTCCTGCGACAGCAGCCGCTTCCTCCGTGGGATGGCCAGCAAGGCGATCAGGAAGGCTGCCGCCACGCAGCCCCCCGAGCGAGCGGTCGCGGTTCTTGGAAAAGGTCGAGGCATCCACACGGGGGCGTCGACGCCGAGCCGCACGAACCAGCGGGACGGGAGGTCGACGTCGAGCTGCTCGATGAACCGGCGCCCGGAGCGCACCGAGTAGAAGGCCTGCAGCAGCATGGCCCGCAACAGCTGCTCGGGCGGGATCGAGGCTCGGTCGATCTCCAACGCAGATCCCGCCGAAGCGCCCGTCGAGCGACGACAAAGCCTCGTTCGCCAGAGCTCGGGTCGCACGCAGGGGATGATCCGAGCGGGCGCGCTTTCGGAGCGGTCAGCTCCCGGCGCGCTCCCGCCATCGAGCCGCGTAATCGCTGAAGCTCGCGTCCGAAAAAGACCTTCGATCGACCAGCGTCGCCGGGTAGGGTTCGTGCTTCCCCGGGCCGGCGAAGAGGCCGGCGGCGCCGGAGCTCGTGCCGGTCGCGCCGGGCGAGACCAGCACCGGGCGATCGGTGAGCCGTGCCAGGGCGTCGAGGAACAGCGCGTTGCGGGCGAAGGGGCCCTCGACGGTGGTGCTCCCCGCCGCGCCGAGCAGGTCGAGGCAGGTCGCCGTCATCAGCGCTGCGTAGAGGCTGGCCGCCGCCGTCCGCTCCGGCGCGGACAAGCTCGCCGGATCGGTCGACCAGCGGCCCGCCGCGACCGGGAAGGGGCCGCTGCCGGGCGCGAAGCCCGGCCAGGCCATCACACGCCGCTCCAGCACCGACGCCACGCAGGCCGCGTCGGGCACCTCTGCCCGCCCCTCGGTCAGCCTGTCGAACTCGCGCCCGCCCATGAAACGGGCGGAGGGCACGGGCCGGCCGTGGGCGTCGACGTTGGCCAGCATGTCCCGCGACGCGTCGAGCCGGTGAAGCGCGCCGCCGACCGCAAAGGCGACGACCCAGGTCCCCGTCGACACGATCGCCTGGGGGCCGGTCCGGTGCTGGATGTGCGGCAGCAGGGACGCGTTGGAGTCGTGGACGCCGCAGCAGACCGGCACGGCGGAGCGGAGGCCGACGCGGGACGCGACCGCGGGCCGCAGCGGCCCGAGGACGTCGAAAGCGGAGCGCACCGGCGCCATCAGGCCGCCCCATCCCATGCGGCCGACGAGCGACGAAAAGGTGCCCAGACCCGGCGCCCACAGGTCGGTGTGGCAGCCGAGCGAGGTCGCCTCGGTGGCGGCGACGCCGGTCAGGCGCCACGCCCAATATTGCGGGTAGGTCAGGAAGGCGGAGGCGCGGGCGACCGCGTCGGGGAAGGCCCTCGCCTGCCAGAACAGCTGGGCGCCGAGGTTCAGCCCGCCCGGCAGCCGCGGCGAGAAGGTTTCGTCGAACGCGGGACGGGACCGCTCGTAGTCGTCGGCGACGGCGTTGGGGCCGTCGTGTTCGTAGTCGAGCACCGGCAGGGCGAGCCCATCGGCGCCGACCAGCGCGCCCGTGGCGCCGTGCGTGGCGATCGAGATCGCGTCGACCCCGACCGCGGCGGCGGCGTCCGCCAGGGCGTCGACCAGGAAAGCGTCGATGGTGCCGATGTCGGCGTGCGGGTAGCGGTCGTCGGTGCGGACGCGGTTCGGCACCGAGCGGGACCAGACCTCGCCGCCCTCGGCGGCGTCGACCACGACGAGCTTGACGTTGGTCTTGCCGACGTCGAGCACCGCGACCCTTCGGAAAGGCGCGGCGCTCACGGCAGGTCGAACATCGGGGCGAGGGGCAGCACCGTCGGCGCGCCCGACGGCTCCGTGTCCATGAGGTCGGCCATGTGGACCCACCAGCGGCGCATCAGGGGATGATCCGGCAGGGCGTCCATCGCGTGGTCGCGCCGCCGCCAAAGCACGGCGAAGAGCAGGCCCGTGCCGGGCTCGAGGTGGATGGAATAGTCCGACACGCCGGCCCCGCGCAGCAGCCCCGCGAGCTCGGGCCAGATCGCGTCGTGGCGGCGGCGGTACTCGTCCGCGCAGCCGGGCTTCAGCCGCATCGCGAAGGCGTGCTTCTCGTGCGTGTTCGGGTCGCGGGGGGCGGGATCGACGCTCATGCCGTCCTCCGCCGGCGCAACGCCCGGCCGACCAGGATCGGCAGCGCGATGGTGCCGATCAGCATGGCGCCGACCACGATCGACATGACGATGCCCGGCACGTTCAGAAGCCCGAGCCCGTAGGTGACGAGCCCCATCACGAAGGCGGCGATGACGACGCCCGGCATCGTGCCGGAGCCGCCCTGGATGCTGACGCCGCCGAGCACCACGATCGTGACAACGTCGAGCTCCCAGCCGAGCGCGATCGAGGGGCGGGTCGAGCCGAGCCGCCCCGTCAGCATCACGGCGGCGAGCCCGGACGCGAGGCCGGTGAGCACGAACAGCACGACGCGGATGCGTCCGACCCGCAGGCCCGAGAACAGCGCCGCGAAGGCGTTGCTGCCGATGGCGCGCACGGCGCGGCCGAACACCGTGCGGTGCAGCGCGACGCCGGCGACGGCGGACAGCGCGAGGAAGCAGGCGAACTCGACGGACAGCGGTCCCCAAGCGTAGCCCTGGCCGAACCAGGCGAAATCGGCCGGGTAGCCCTTCAGCACGCCGTCGCCGAGCGCGAGGTAGCTCAAGCCCCGGTAGAGGCTCATCGTGCCGATCGTGGCCATGATGGAAGGCAGCCCGAGGCGCGCGACGAGCAGCCCGTTGAACAGGCCGCAGGCCGCTCCGACGCCCAGCCCCACGGCGACGAGCCCCGGCGTGCCCAGCCCGGCCGCCGCCGCCTCGCCCATCGCGGTGGAGCACAGGGCCACGATGCCGCCGACCGACAGGTCGATCTCGCCCGCCATGATGACGAAGGCCATGGCGAGCGCGACGATCGACTTCTCGGTGAAGTTGAACGTGGCGTCGCTGAGGTTCCAAACGTCGAGGAAGTAGGGCGACGCGAGGGCGTTGGCGACGAAGACCGCCGCCGCCACGGCGAGCAGCAGGGCTTCCCAGCTCGTGGCGAAGCGGCGGAGCGGGGACACGAGGCGGTCCGGAAGGATGCGGGGCGCCGGGACGGCGGACCCGGGTGCGGCCTGGAGCGTCATGGCTTCACTCCGCGACCGCGGCGGGCGCGGGTCGAGACGCCCCCGGCCGGAGGATGATCCGCCCGCGGCGGCGCTCGGCACGGGTGTTCAGCGCCACGGCGGCGATGATGATGGCGCCCGAGATCGCCATCTGGGCGAAGGGCGACACGTTCACGACCGGCAGGGCGTTCTTGATGGTGCCCAGGAACAGGGCTCCCAGGACCGCGCCGCCGACCGATCCGATGCCACCCGCGATCGACACGCCGCCGATCACGCAGGCCGCGATGACGTCGAGCTCGAAACCCGATGCGACATCGACGTAGGCGACCGCGTAGCGGGCGACCCACAGGTAGCCGCACAGGCCCGACAGCAGGCCGGAGAAGCAGAAGGCGAGGAAGCGCGCCCGGCCGGCGTCGATGCCGGCGTAGACGGCGGCGGTGGGGTTGCCGCCGACCGCGTACCAGCTCCGCCCGACGCCGGTGCGGCCGAACACCACGACCGCCAAGGCGACGGCCGCGACCGCCGTCCAGCTCAGGACCGGCACTCCGATCACCTCCGCCCGCGGCACCGACAGGAAGGCCGGGGTGAACTGGAAGCTGTTGATCCAGGCGCCACCCGACAGCACGAACGCGAGGCCGCGGTAGATCGTCAACGTTCCGAGCGTCACCACGATGGGAGGGATGCCGAGCAGCCACACCAGAGCCCCGTTGACGGCGCCGAGCAGCAGGCCGAGGCCGAGTGCCGTCGCCACCAGAAGGGCGAGCGGCACGCCCGGGTGGTGCGCGTCGATCAGCGCCACCGTCATGCCGGTCAGCGCCACGTTGGCGGCCACCGACAGGTCGACCGAGCGCGTCAGGATCACCGCCGCCTGGCCGAGCGCCATGACGATCAGGATGGACGTGTCGTTGAACACGCCGCCGAGGCTCCTGGGCGTCACGAAGGACGGGAAGCGGGTCGCCACCACGGCCAGGAGGGCCGCGAGGGCGACGACGAGCAGCATCTCGCGCCGGGCGAGGAAGGCCCGGAGGTCGACGCCGTCGGGCGCGCGGGGCGGGGAAGCGGCGCTCAATGCAGGCTCCCGGCGTTGCCCGTGGCGGCCTCGACCAGGAGCTCGGGTGTGAGGCCCGCGCGCTCGAACAGGCCCGCCATGCGCCCTTCGCGCATCACCATCACCCGGTCCGCCATGCCGAGGATCTCGGGCAGCTCGGACGACACCATCAGGACGGCGAGGCCCTGGCCGGCGAGCTCGCTCATGAAGGCGTGCACGGCGGATTTGGAGCCGATGTCGATGCCTTTCGTGGGCTCGTCCAGGATGATGACCTTGGGCTTCGTGGCCAGCCACTTCCCGATGACGACCTTCTGCTGGTTGCCGCCCGACAGCGTGCCGACGGGTTGCGACAGCGAGGCGGCGCGCAGGTCGAAGCGCTCGGCGTAGTGGCGGGCGAGCTTGAACTCCTCGGCCGAGCGGATGAAGCCGCGGCGCGACACGGCGCCGAGGCATCCCATGCTGGCGTTCTCGAAGATGGGCATGGACAGCACCGCGCCATGGCGGCCGCGTTCCTCCGGCACGTAGACGATGCCGGCCCGGATGGCGTCGGCCGTCGACCGGATGCGGACCTCCCGGCCCTCGACCCTGACGCTGCCGTCCGAGGGCGGCGTGACGCCGAACAGCGACTGGCACAGCTCGGACCGGCCCGCGCCGACGAGGCCGTAGAGGCCGAGGATCTCGCCCCGGCGCAGCGAGAAGGACAGCGCGGCGAACTCGGTCGGATGGGAGTAACCCTCCACCTCCAGCACCGGCGCGCCGATGACGGCGGGGGCCTTGGGGAAGACCTGGTCGACGCTGCGGCCCACCATGAGTTTGACGAGGCCGGCGTGGTCGATGGCGGCCATGCGGCCCGAGCCCACGGTGCGGCCGTCGCGGAACACCGCGTAATCGTCCGCGATGCGGTAAAGCTCCTCGAACTTGTGGGAGATGAACAGGATGGCCTTGTCCTGGCCCTTCAAGCGATCGATGACCCGGTACAGGTCGTCGACCTCCTTGTGCGACAGGGCCGCGGTGGGCTCGTCCATGATGACGACCTCGCTATCCACCGACAGCGCGCGTGCGATGGCCACGAGGTGCCGCTGCGCGATCGACAGGTCCTTCAGCCGGGTCGACGGCCGGATCGGCGCGTCGAGGCCGTACAACAGCGCGGCGGAGCGGGCCCGCAGGGCGGGCCAGTCGACGAAGCCGAGGCGGGTCTTGGGGGCATGGCCGAGGTAGATGTTCTCCGCCACGGTGAGCTCGTCGAACAACACCGTTTCCTGGTGGATGGCGGTGATGCGGGCGGCTTCCGCGTCCTGCGGCGACGCGAAGGCGACCGGCGCGCCCTTGACGCGGATCTCGCCGCCGTCGGGTCGGTGGATGCCCGTGAGGATCTTCACCAGCGTCGACTTGCCGGCGCCGTTCTCGCCCACCAGCGCGGTGACGCGGCCGGGCCGCAAGGTCAGGTCGACGCCGTCGAGCGCCCTCACGCCGGGGAAAACCTTGGACACGCCGCGGAGCTCGAGCAGCGGCGCTGGAAGCGCGGCAGCGTCGTCGCGCGGCGGGGTGAACCGGAGGACGGAGGACAAGGCACGCGCTCCCATGGTGGTGTGGTTCCTCCCTCCGCGAAGCGGGGGGAGGGGCGTGTCGGTTCAGAACACCTTGGCGAACTTGTCGACGTTGGAGCTGTCGTAGACGAAGGGATCGGCCATCGCGCCCTCGTCGCCGTCGTCGAGCTTCACCTTGCCCATGCGGCCCAGGGACAGCTCGGCGCCGGGGGCGGCCTTCTCGCCCTTGACGAGGTCGTAGGCCAGGTAGGTGGCCGAGTAGCCGAGGTCGATGGGATTCCAGATCGCGAAGCTCTTCGTGGCGCCCGAATGGACCGCGCCCGCCATCTCGGAAGGCAGGCCGAGCCCGGTGACGAAGACCTGGCCGACCTTGCCGGCGTCCTTCACGGCCTGGGCGGCGGCGACGATGCCGACCGAGGTCGGCGCCACGATCACCTTCACGTCCGGGTGGGTCTGCAGCAGCCCCTGCGTTTCGCGGTAGCTCTTGTCCGAAAGGTCGTCGCCGTAGACCGTCGCGACGAGGTCGAGGCCGGGGTACTTCGGCAAGCCCTTCTTCATCTCGGCGATCCAAGTGTTCTGGTTCGTCGAGGTGGCGGTGGCCGACAGGATGGCGATCTTGCCCTTGCCGTCCGGGAGCGCGTCGGCGGCGAGCTTGTCGAGCATGTTGCCGATCAGCGCGTTGGACGACGGGTTGAGGTGCGCCATGCGCCCTTCGGAGCTCACGGCCGAGTCCCAGGACACGACCTTGATGCCGCGCGCCATGGCGCGCTTCAGCACGGGCACCAGCGCGTCCTTGTCGTTCGCCGAGATCGCGATGGCGTCCACCTTCTGCGAGATCAGGCTGTTGACGACCTCGATCTGCCCTTCCGCCGTCGTGGTGGTGGGGCCGGTGTAGACGATCTTGACGTCGCCGATCTGCTTCGCGGCTTCCTCGGCGCCCTTGTCGGCGGCTTCGAAGAAGCCGTTGCCGAGCGACTTCGCCACGAGGGCGATCTTCACCTCCGCGGCCCGGGCGGCGGAAGCGCCCGCGAAGGCGCCGGCGAGGGCGGTGGTGCCCGCGAGGGCGGCGGACAGCGCTAAGGTCCTCAGACGCGTCATGTGGTTCCTCCCATTCAGTGTGCGGCTTCAGCCGTCGTCCACTCCGCGCGATGCTGCGCGGTTACGCGGTCGACGTTGATCGATGTTGATCGGACGGCCGATGCGGGTCGGCGACGATCAGGTCGACGCCGGCGGCCTCCACCATGCGGCGGTCGTCGGCGGTGATCCGGCTGTCCGTGATGATGCGGGTGACGCGGGCGAGCGGCGCCAGGATCATGGAGGATTGGGCCCGGAACTTGGTGGCATCGACGAGCAGGACGAGCTCGTCGGCCTGGCGCATCAGGCGCTGCTCGGACGCGATGATGAGTCCGTCCTGCTCCATGATGCCGAGCGTCGACAGGCCCATGGCCCCCATGAACATGCGGCGCGCCCTGAAGTGCACGGTGCCGTCGTCCTCGAACGGGCTGAGGATGATGTTCTGTTCGCGGTACACCGTGCCCGAAGGGAGCATCACCGTGCAATGGGAGTGGCGGAGCAGGTGCTCGGCCACCGAAAAGGAGTTGGTGAGCACCTGCAGCCGCAGGTTCGCGAGCGCGTGCACCATCTGGAACGTCGTGGTGCCGCCGTTGACGATGATGGCGTCGCCGTCGGCGCAAAGGTCGACCGCGGCCCGCCCGATGGCGCGCTTCTCCAGCAGGTTCGGGCCCGCGCCGCCCCCCGGCGTGTTCAGCGCCACGAGGTTCGGCGGTGTGGCGGGGGGAGGCTGGAGCGCTTCGGCGCCGCCCCGGAGCTTCCGGAGCCGGCCCTGCGCGGCCAAGGCCGCGAGATCGCGCCGCACCGTCGCTTCCGATCCACCGGTGGCGGACGCGAAGTCGCCCACGGTGACGACGCCGCGGCCGTCGAGCAGATCCAAGATGATGCGGTGGCGTTCGCGCTCGTGCATCGGTTCCTCCGCCTCACGATCTACCGGGTCGGCCAGGCCTCGTCAACAGGTTCGCGCAAGTTCAATCATATTGCATCGCAAGATGGATTGCTGCGGGCGCGTAATTGACACGACTTGACCGGCTCTGCCATGAAGTGAGCGAAAGAGGATGCCGCGCGGCGGCACCTCCAAGCGGTCGCGGCGCGACCGGACCATCCCGGGAGGCATATCATGTCGGACGCTGGCCAACGGCTCCTCGAGGATCGCTGGGACGACGCGAAGGCCGCCAGCCTCGACGAGCCCGGCCTCCTGCTCTACCGCTCGAACCTGCTCGGCGCCGACAAGCGCATCACGAACTACGGCGGCGGCAACACGTCGGCGAAGGTGACGGCCCGGGATCCGCTGACGGGCCGGGACGTCGAGGTGCTGTGGGTGAAGGGCTCCGGCGGCGACGTGGGGACCATCCGGCTCGACGGCTTCGCCACGCTCTACATGGACAAGCTGCGCCAGCTCCACGACATCTACCGCGGCCCCGATCACGAGGACGAGATGGTGGGCTACCTGCCCCACTGCACCTTCGCGCTGAATGCCCGCGCGGCCTCGATCGACACGCCGCTGCACGCCTACCTGCCCTTCCGCCACGTCGACCACATGCATCCCGATGCCGTGATCGCCGTCGCGGCGACGCGCAACAGCCGCGAGATCACGAAGGCGATCTACGGCGACGAGATCGGCTGGCTGCCGTGGCGCCGTCCGGGCTTCGAGCTCGGGCTGATGCTGTCGCGCTTCGCCCGCGAGAACCCCGACGCCAAGGGCGTGGTGCTGGAAAGCCACGGGCTGTTCACCTGGGGCGAGGACGCGAAGTCCTGCTACGAGACCACGCTGCGCATCATCAACAAGGCGATCGCCTGGTTCGACGCGCAGACGGCCGGCCGGGCGCCCTTCGGCGGCGCCGCGGTCGAAAGCCTCGCTCCCGAGGCGCGCCGCGCCTTCGCGGCGCGGCTGATGCCGGAGATCCGCGCCCGCATCGGAGCGGACGAGCGCAAGGTCGGCCATTTCGACGACGGCGCGGCCGTGCTGCAGTTCGTGAACTCGCGGGAGTTCCGGAGCTTGGCGGCGCTGGGCACGAGCTGCCCCGACCACTTCCTGCGCACCAAGATCCGCCCGCTGGTGCTCGAGTTCGACCCCGCCACCGGCTCGGTCGACGCGGTGCTGGGCGGGCTCGACGCCGCGGTGGCGGCGTACCGGACGGACTACGAGGCCTATTACGAGCGCTCGAAGCATCCCGACAGCCCGGCGGTGCGGGACGGCAACGCCGTGGTCTATCTCGTGCCGGGGGTCGGCATGATCACGTTCGCGCGCGACAAGGCCACCGCCCGCATCGCCGGCGAGTTCTACGTCAACGCCATCAACGTGATGCGCGGCGCCTCGGCGGTCGACACCTATGTGGGGCTGCCCGAGCAGGAAGCCTTCGACATCGAATACTGGCTCCTCGAGGAGGCCAAGCTCCAACGCATGCCGAAGCCGAAGGGGCTCGCCGGCCGCGTCGCCCTGGTCACGGGCGGAGCCGGCGGCATCGGCCGCGCCGTGGCGGGCCGGTTGATGGCGGAAGGCGCCTGCGTCGTGCTGGCCGACATCGACGCCGAGGCGCTGACCCGCACCGAGGCCGAGTTCGCCAAGGCCTACGGCCGCGACCAGGTCCGCGCCGTGACGCTCGACGTGACGCGGGAGGACGCCGTCATCGCCGGCTTCGCCGAGGCCGTGACGGAGTTCGGCGGCCTCGACATCCTGGTGTCCAATGCCGGCATCGCGTCGTCGGAGCCGGTCGAGACCACCAGCGTCGCCATGTGGGACCGCAACATGGACATCCTGGCCAAGGGCTACTTCCTGGTGTCGCGCGAAGCGTTCCGGCTGATGCGGGTGCAGAAGCTCGGCGGCGCCCTGGTGTTCGTGGCCTCGAAGAACGGGCTCGCGGCCTCGCCCAACGCGTCGGCCTACTGCACCGCCAAGGCCGCCGAGATCCACCTCGCGCGCTGCCTCGCGCTCGAAGGCGCGGACGCCGGCATCCGCGTCAACGTCGTGAACCCGGACGCCGTGCTGCGCGGCTCGAAGATCTGGACCGGCGAATGGCGCGAGCAGCGCGCCGCCGCCTACAAGATGAGCGGCGACGAACTCGAGGACCATTACAGGAAGCGTTCCATGCTGAAGCGCTCGGTGTTGCCCGAGGACATCGCGGAGGCGACCTACTTCCTGGCCTCCGACCTGTCCGCGAAGTCGACCGGCAACATCCTCAACGTCGACGCCGGGAACGCCCAGTCCTTCACGCGGTGAGCACGGCCCGCCCCCGGCGCCGGCGCGGGGGGCGGGACAGAGAAGACGACCGAGGAGACGCACCATGTCCGGCCTGCCGATCGACCCCGACCTCGTCGCGCGCCACAACGCACCCCGCGCGCGGGCGCTCGCCGAGGACTACGACGCGCTGGGCTCCCGCCTCGCGCGGGGCGGGGTCGACATCGACGCCGTCACGGCCAGGGTGGCGGCCTTCACGGTGGCGGTCCCGTCCTGGGGCGTCGGCACGGGCGGCACCCGCTTCGCCCGCTTCCCCGGTCCCGGCGAGCCGCGGGGCGTGTTCCAGAAGCTCGACGACTGCGCCGTGATCCAGCAGCTCGGCCGCGCCACGCCCGCCGTGTCGCTGCACATCCCCTGGGACGAGGCGCCCGCGGCGGAGCTGCGCGGCCACGCCGAGGCGCTCGGCCTCGCCTTCGACGCGATGAACTCCAACACGTTCCAGGACCACCCGGGCGACGCGCGCCATCCGCTGTCCTACAAGTTCGGCTCGCTCAGCCACAACGACCCCGCCGTGCGGGCGCAGGCGGTGGCCCACAACGTCCATTGCATCCGCATCGGCGAGGCGCTGGGCTCCAAGGCCCTGACGGTGTGGATCGGCGACGGCTCGAACTTCCCGGGCCAGAGCCACATGGGCCGGGCCTTCGAGCGCTACCTCGCCTCGATGGAAGAGATCTACGCCGCCCTGCCGGAGGGCTGGAGGCTCTTCTCCGAGCACAAGATGTACGAGCCGGCCTTCTATTCCACCGTGGTGCAGGACTGGGGCACGAGCCTGCTCGCCGCGCAGAGCCTCGGGCCGAAGGCGGCCTGCCTGGTCGACCTCGGCCACCACGCGCCCAATGTCAACATCGAGATGATCGTGTCGCGCCTGGCCCATGCGGGCAAGCTCGGCGGCTTCCACTTCAACGATTCCCGCTACGGGGACGACGACCTCGACGCGGGCTCGATCGACCCGTTCCGGCTGTTCCTGGTGTTCAACGAGCTCGTCGACCTGGACGGGCCCGGCTTCGCGCCGGCCTACATGATCGACCAATCGCACAACGTTTCCGACCCGATCGAGAGCCTGATCCGCTCCGCCGACGAGATCCGCCGCGCCTACGCCCAGGCGCTGCTGGTGGACCGCGCCGCGCTCGAAGCTTTCCAGGGCGCGAACGACGCCCTGATGGCCTCCGAAACGCTGAAGGCGGGCTTCCGCGCCGACGTCGGCCCGATCTTGGCCCGCGCCCGCGCCGACGCCGGGGGCGCCATCGACCCGGTCGCGGCCTACAGGGCGAGTGCTTACCGCGCGCGGGTCGCGGCCGAACGGCCCGCAGCGCAGGGGGGCGGGGGCGGCATCACCTGACCGGCCCGCGGATGTTCCCTGTGCGGTCAGGACCCACGGGGTCGCGTGAGGTGGGCGGCGTCGGAAGGGGGGGGGCGCGGTGCGATGAAGGCTCGCGCGGCCTGATGCAGGCTGGTTCCCCGATGGCATGGGCCACGGTGATCGGGCGACGGTGACCGGGCGACGGTGATCTCGAGTGCCTGGTCGGGGACGCGCC
Source organism: Lichenibacterium minor (assembly GCF_004137685.1). Classification (GTDB taxonomy): domain Bacteria; phylum Pseudomonadota; class Alphaproteobacteria; order Rhizobiales; family Beijerinckiaceae; genus Lichenihabitans; species Lichenihabitans minor. Next base: position 31,158 of record NZ_QYBB01000025.1, read on the forward strand.
GGTCGAGCCGGTGCCGAAACTGCGGCGCCCGGCCGAGACGTCGCGCACGCCGCCCGAGCCTCCCTCGACCGACCGCGAGGAGCGCCGCGAGCCGTCCCGGCCCGGGAGAGCGAAGCCCGGCCACGAGGGCCACCGCCGCGTCGTCGACGGGGACCCCGACACGGTCCTCGACGACCGCCTGCCCGGGATCGCGGTCTGACGCCGTCGCCTGGGCTTGCGGCCGGAACGGTCAGCCTGGACGAGCGGATCGCGTCGCCGGAGGTGAAGCCCGTCGTCGAGCAGCACCGGCATCCCGCCGCGGTGAGCCCGGGATGCCGGGCCCGCGTGGCGGCACCGCGTGCGATCGGGGCGGCCTCGACGCCGTTCGACCCGTGTCTGCACGCCACGGCCGTGGATGAGGGCTTACACGACGGTGCGGGCTTGGTCGGACATCAACACCAGCAGGTCGTCGCCGCGGCGTTGGTGGAGCCGGGTCATCGTGGAACGATCACGCCCTGTCCGCCGGACGATCCGGGGGCGCCCGGACCCGCTCCATGCGAAGCGTGACGAGCCGTCAGGGCAGGTCCACCGAGCCCGGCGACACGGCGCGCAGCGGCGCATCGGCGAGGGTCGGGCGCATCGTGGCGGCGGTCAGCGGCTTGGCCTTCACCAGCTTGCGCCCGACAAGCCATCCACCCTCGTCGACCATCAAGTCGAGCAAACTGCGCTTCAGCTCCACGTGGGCGTCGAGGTCGCGGAACGTGTCGGCGACGGTGTCCCGCGCCCCAGCGCCCTGTCCCATGGCGGACTGCATGTGACCCGCCACCATGGCCTGGACGGCGGGGGCATCGGCCGCGATGGCGGCGTCGGCATCGACCAGTGCACCCAGGAAGGCGCGGAGCGCCTCGCCCTTGCCGGACAGCGTCGCGCCGGAGGCCATGACGAGATTGTGGACCACGTATCGATCCGATCGCAGCTCCTCGTACTTCGGGCCGAGCGTGCCCTTGATGGCGGCGTAGAAGGTCGGGAAAGGTGCCGCCGCGGCGATATCGCCCCGCACCAGAGCCGGCAGCAGATCGGAAGGGCCGGCATTGACCACATCGGCCTTCACCTTGGCGTCGGCCAGCAACAGGCTGGTGAAGTAGTCCATGTTGGTGCCCAGCGTGACGCCGATGCGCCGGCCCGCGAGGTCGTCCGCGGACGCGAGCGGCATCGCCGCCGAGGACGCGACGAGCCGGCTGCCGCGGTAGCGCGAAAGATCGGCCACGACACCGAAGCTCTGGCCTCGCATGGCGCCGGTGGCGGCCGGAAACTCGGTCGCGAAGGCGAGGTCCACCTGACCGCCGAGCAGCGCCTCGAAGGCCTCGCGCCCGCTCGGGAAGGTGACCAGCTTCACATCGAGGCCGGCCTTCTCGAACAGCTTTCGGTCGATCGCGACGTCGACCTGGGGCGTCTGTGGGTTCGGCGTCCAGGCGAAGGTCAGCGCCGTGGCGGCCTGGGCGGTGGCCGCCGCGAGGACGAGCGCGCCGGCCAGCAGGGCCGTGCGTAGGAGACGGTGCGAAGGCGACATGGGCGGGCTCCGAAAGGTTCAGGCGGCGTCGGCGGGGATCGGCGGGGGGCGCAGCAGATCCAGGATCTCGGCCCGGATGTCGACGAGTGCAGCATCGAACCGCGCCGCCGAACGCGGGCGCGGCACGTCGACCGTGTAGGAGCGGATCACCCGGCCCGGTCCGGCCGACATGACGTGGACCGTGTCGGCCAGCAACAGCGCTTCATCGACGTCGTGGGTCACGAACAGCACGGTGGCGCCATGGACTCCCCACACGCGCAGCAGCAGTTCGTGCATGCTGAAGCGGGTCTGCGCATCGAGCGCCCCGAAGGGCTCGTCCATCAGCAGGACCTTGGGCTCGCCCGCCAGCGTCCGCGCGATGGCGACGCGCTGCCTCATGCCCCCCGACAGCTGCGCCGGAAAATGGTGGGCGTGGCCGCCGAGCCCCACCTCGGCCAAGCAGTGCAGGGCACGCTTGTCCAATTCGGCGCGGCCGAGGTCCAGCCGCTTCAGCGCGAACTTCACGTTGCCGAGCGCCGTGAACCAGGGGAACAGGCCGTAGGCCTGGAACACGACGCCGACCTCGGGGTCCGGCCCCGCCACCTCGACACCGTCGATGACGATCCGCCCCGCGGTGGGCGCCGTGAAGCCGCCGACCGCGTTGAGCAGCGTCGACTTCCCGCAGCCCGAAGGCCCCACCAGCGCCGTGAAGGTGCCTGGGCGCAGCACCATGTCGGTGGAGGCGAGCGCCACCGTCGTGCGCCGCCCCGCGCCGAAGCGGATCTCGACGCCCTCGATGGCGACGTGGCCGCGGGCCGCCGTCATACGCCCTCCCAGTGCACGATGCGGCGCGCGACCGCCCCGACCACGAGGTCGATCAGCGCCCCCACGAGGCCGAGTTCGATCAGGATGGCGAACATGCGATCGGTGCGGATGTACTGCCGTGCTTCCTGCAACCGGTAGCCGAGGCCGGACGAAGCGCCGGTCAGTTCGGCCGCGACGAGGCTCAGGAAGGCCAGCGCCACGCCGAGCCGGATGCCGGCCACGATGTGGGGTGCTGCGGCCGGCACCACCACGGCACAGAATTCACGCGTCCGCGAGGCGCCGAGCGAGCGCGACGCTCGGATATAAACCTCGGGCACATATTGCATCCCGTTGTGGGTGTTGAACCACACGGTGAGGAACACCGTATAGGCGATGACGAAATATTTGGATCCCTCGCCGATGCCGAACCACACGATGGCGACCGGGACGAGCGCGATGGCCGGGATGGGTCGCAGAAGGGTGAGGAACGGGTTGAACAATGCCCGGAAAACCCGTGTGCGGCCCGTGAGCAGCCCGACCCCGACGCCGAGGCCGGCCCCGAGCGCGAAGCCCGTGGCGGCCCGGCCCATGGAGATGCCGAGGTCGGGCAGCAGCAATCTATCGTCGTAGAGTTCGCGCGCCGCGTCCCACACGCTGCCAGGCGAGGGGAAGATGATGTCGGGGAAAACGCCGGAGGCCGACACCGCCGCCCAGACCGCCCCGACGATGCCGAGCGACAGCAGCACACGGCCGAGCGCGAGGGCGGGCGCCCGGGCGTGGCGGAACAGGGCGGGGTAGACGGCGCCGCGCGTTCGCGGGCGGGGCGCTGGCCGGGCGTCCCCGCTCACAGCCATGGGATCTGCTCCTTCGCGTAGCGATAAGCCCGGAAGGTGCTGTTCTGCAGGCCCCCGGCATAGCGTCGCGCGCCGCCCTCCGGATATTCGGCGAACCAGGGCATCACGTAGTCCCACACCGTGTCGCCCCCCGGCGTCACCTCGAACAGGCGGCCGAAGGGCGACTCGCAGACCAGCGTGTTGCCGTTCGGCAGGCGCTGGGCACTGCCCATGTAGGGGGCGAAGAAGGCGGGCCGCATCGGGTCGACATACTGCCAGACCACTTCGCCGGTGCCGGGCTCGACCTCGATGACGCGGGAATGGGGCGAGGTGACGCCCGGGCGCAGGTTGCCGTTGTCGAAGACCAAGATGGCGCCGGACGGCAATTCCACGGGCGTGTGTTGCTGCGCCACCGTGTCGTGCCGGATCGCCCACGCCACGGCACCGGTGGCGCGCTCGACCCCGAGCACGCCCGAGGTCGTGCGCAGGCTCATCAGCACGAGGCCGCCGCGCGTCGTGCCGACGCCGTTGATCAACGGCCAGTGATAGCGGTCGAAGATCGGGTGGATGGGATAATCGGCGGGGTCGAGGTGCTCCCAGGATCGCCATTCCCAGATCGTCCGCCCGGCGCGGTCAACCTGCTTGACGACGTCGCCGTAGACCGTGCCGTCCGGCAGGTCGTTGCGCGACGAGCCGCCCGCGACGCGGCGGGCAGCCTCGGCCGGCATGGGCTCGGCCACGGTGTAGAGCAGGCTGCCGTCGTCGAGCCATTGGGCGTCGTGGTGGTGGCCGAGGTCCTCGTGCTGCCAGACGACCTCGCCCTTCGGCGTCACCTCGAGGAACAGCCCCCCGTGCCACAGCGGCCAGGCGGGGTAGATCTCGGGAGAATCCGGATGGCTGCCGTTGTAACCGAGGTTGCCGTTGGGCAGCAGCACGGCATGACGGCCGGGGCGCACCGGAAGGGCCCACTCATGCGCGACCGTACCGTCGATGTCGACGAGGTAGACCCTGCCGCCGCCCGTCTGCGGTGCCACGAGGGTGTAGCCGCCGAAGCTTCGTGCGCGGTCGAGCGCCACGAGGCCGGTGCCGCGGCGGCGGTCGGTCACCTGATCGATTTGGCCGCCCGCGTGATGATGAGACGCCATCGTTCCAACCTCGAGGTGAGCGGCGACGCCTTCGGACCCATCGGTCCAGCCCCGCTTGCAAATCGATTTGCTATCGGGATCAGACACGGACAGAGTGCATCCGGTCAAGCGCGCGCGGGGCGCAAATTATGAGCTTCACGCGAGTACAGCGGGCAGCCTCGATGACTAGTCGGCAAGCAGATAGATCAGAACAGCGTCAGGTTTCACGGGCCTGCCGGGTATCCATCGTGGATGTGGCGAAAGCCGCAGGCGTGTCGGCCACGACCGTGTCGCATGCGATGAGCGGTCGACGCCCCGTGGAAGCGGGCACGCGGCGACGGATCGCGGAGGCGGCGGAGCGGCTCGGCTACGTTCCAGACGCGCGGGCGCGCGGCTTGAGGACCGGGCGGGCCGACGCCATCGCGATCCTGTCCTCCATGCCGGCCGGCGTGTCGGGCGGCGCGTCGCGCCTCGGCTTCCTGATGGAGATCGCCGCCGCGGCTGCCGCGGCGGCGCTGGAGCGCGGGCTGGCGCTCGTGCTGGTGCCCTCGGTCGAGCGCGGGCCGGTCGATGCCGCGACGCCGCTGATCGATCGCCTGCAGGTCGACGGCGCCCTCCTGGTCGAGCCCGCCGCCGAGGACCCCGAACTGGCGCGGCTCCTGCGCCGCCGCATACCCGTCGTGACGATCGGGCGGCCCCCGGACGGCGCCACGGCGGGGGTCGCCTCCGTCGACCTGCGCTCAGGCGACACGATGCGGCTGCTGCTGGACCATCTCGCGGCGCAGGGCTCCACCCGGATCGCCCTCATGGTCGGCGCGGCGCGGCGCACCTCGCACGTCGAGGGCGAGGCGGTCCATCGCGCGTTTTCGGCGTCGCGCGGCGCGCCGCCCGTGGTGATGCGCCTCGACGAGGCGGCCGGTATCGCAGCGGGGCGGGCCGCCACCCTGGAACTCATGCGGCTCCACCCGGACACCGATGCGATCTGCGCGCCGGTCGACGCCTTCGCGATCGGGGCCTTGTCGGCCCTGGCCGAATTGGGCGTCCCCGTCCCCGGGCGGGTGCGGGTCGTCACGCGCTACGACGGCATCCTGGCCCGGACCGCGTCGCCCGGGCTCACGGCCGTCGACCTCCAGCTCGACGCCGTCGCGGCCGCCGCGGTCGCGCTGCTGCTGGACCGCATCGAAGGGGGCTCGCGCGGCTCGGCGGCGGCGCCCGATGCGCGGCTCATGGTGCGCGGGTCGTCGCAAAGGGCATGATGGCGGCGATCGAACAGGCTGACGGGTGGCCGGTGCGAAGGCGTGCGGCCGCCCGCACGGCGTGATCCGTCGGAGATGCGCCCTGCGACGTCCACATGACGGCTTCGCGATGCGGGTGCCGGCCTCGCTCCGACGCCGCGCGGGCTCGTGGCACGGGAACCGGCCTCTTCGGCCGGCTGGCCGATCGGCATGTCTGGCGACCGTGACGAGGCGTCGTGGCATCACACCAGCATGGCGGCGCCGCGGTCGAGATAGGTGTCGAGGAACTGGTCGAGCCGCGGATGGCGCGGCTTGCGGAACACCTCCTGCGGAGTGCCGCGGAGGAGGATCCGGCCCCCGTCGAGAAAGGCCACCTGCTGCCCCACCGAGGCCGCGAAGCCGATCTCGTGGCTGACCACCACCATGGTCATGCCGTCGGCCGCGAGCCGCCGCATCACGTTCAGGACCTCGCCGGTCAGTTCGGGGTCGAGCGACGAGGTCGGCTCGTCGAACAGCATCAGGCGCGGCTCCAGCGCCAGGGCGCGCGCGATGGCGACGCGTTGCTGCTGGCCGCCGGACAGCTGCGACGGATAATGTCCCGCCCGCCCTTCCAGCCCCACCGTCCGGAGCTGCGCCATGGCCCGAGCCTCGGCTTCGGCCCGCTCGAGGCGCCGCACGACGCGCAACGCCGCCGCGACATTGCCGAGCGCCGTCATGTGGGGCCACAGGTTGAACTGCTGGAACACCATGCCGATGCCGGACCGCACGGCGCGGATTCGGGCAGCCGGGAGACGGCGCCGGCCCTCGGGCGTGTCGACGAAGCCCAGCGGCTCGCCGCCCACCAGCACGGTCCCGGCGCTGGCTTCCTCCAGGAAGGCCATGCAGCGCAGCAGCGTGCTTTTGCCCGACCCCGAGGGTCCCACGAGGCAGGTCACGGCGCCGGCCGGCACGTCGAGGTCGATGCCGGACAGCACCTCGTGATCGCCGAACCGCTTGACGAGGCCACGCACCGACAGCGCGGCCCCGACGGTCGCAGCCGCCGTCGTCATGGTGCCGCAACCCCGAACCGCGCCAGCCGCGCTTCCGCGAAGCGGCCGAGGACCCCGCAGCCTTCGACGAGGCCCCAGTAGAACAGCGCCAGCAGGAACAGGGCCTCGACGAAGCGGTAGCTTTCCGAGCCGATGGCGCTGATCGCCATGGTGAGCTCCGGGACCGTGATGACAGACAATACCGCGGTCTCCTTCAGCAGCAGGATCGTCATGTTGACAAGCGCGGGCAGGACCACCGCAGCCACTTCGGGGATCTCGACCCGCAGCAACGTTTGGGCGTGGGTGAAGCCGAGGCAGGCCGCCGCCTCGACATGTCCGGGCGGTACCGCCGCGAAGCCGCCGCGGATGATCTCGCTGTAATAGGCCGCGCCATAGACAGTCAGGGCGAGGAGGCCCGCCGGCACGGGGTCGAGCGACAGGCCGACATAGGGACCCCCATAGTAGAGGAGGAAGAGTTGCACCAGGAAGGGTGATCCGCGGACCATCTCGATCGAGAACTTCAACGCGAGGTCGACCGGCCGGGGTCCGAACCGACGCGCGAGGGCGATGCCGACCCCCCCCGCGACGCCGAGGATCGCGCTCGCCGCCCAGATCCACGCCGTGACGGCCGCCGCCCCCAGGACGGCGGGCAATTGAGCGACGATGAAAGACGGGTCGAGCATCACGCGCGCCCCCAGCGCGAGCGTCGCTCCAGCGCGTGGCCGAGACCGGCGATCCCCCAGTCGACCGCGATGTAGAGGGCTCCGGCCGTGGCGTAGATGGGCAGCGGGCGGTAGGTCGAGGCCGCGAGGTCCTGCGCCATCCGGGTCAGTTCGACGACCCCCACGACGGACACGAGCGACGAAGCCTTCAGGATCATGATGGCCTCGCTGACCAGCGACGGCAGGGTCAGCTTGACGGCGATCGGGACGCGGATGCGCCAGAAGAGCTGCACGGGCGTGAGACCCACCATGTCGGCGGCCTCGACGAGCCCGCGCGGTACGCCCGCGAAGCCGCCCCGCAGGGTTTCGGCTTGGTAGGCCGCGGTGCACAGCGTCAGGCCGATGGCGGCCGCCACGATGCCGGGCAGGTCGATGCCGACGGACGGGAGGAGGTTGTAGATCAGCAGCAGCTGGACCAGCAGGGGGACGCCGCGGAAGAAGCTCACGAAGGCGCGCGCCGGCATCGAAAGGGCCCGCCGGCGCGACAGCATCGCGGTCGCGACGGCGAGCCCGACGGCGAGCCCGGCCACGATCGACACGGCACTCAACGCAACCGTGTATCCGGTGGCCTCGACGAGCAGCCGGAACAGCGCGGGGTTCACGCGCGGGCCGGGCCGAAGGACGTCAAAGCTCCGGGGCCGTCACGGCGTCGGGCGTGTCGGAGGCGGCACCGAACCATTTCTTCTGCAGGGCCGCGAGGCGTCCGTCGGCCTTCATCTTGACGATCCCGGCCGACAGGGCGTCGGCCAGCGTCGCCGACTCGGGCGCCTTGGGGATGAGGTATCCGAAATAGGACTTCGGGCCGAAGGGGGGCTCAACCACCGCGAAGGTGTCGGGGCGCTGCTTCGCCACATAAGCGATATTGGTATAGGAGTTGGCCACTGCGGCGATGCGGCCCGCCGCCAGGTCCGCGTAGGCATCGGTGTTCCCGACGTACTCGCGGATCGTCACGGGCTGGCCGAGGGTCTTGGCATAATCCTGCAGTTGGGCGAGTTGGGACGACGCCTTGCCGGCCCCGACCGTCTTGCCGGAGATGTCGGCGGGCTTGGCCAGGTCGGCTTCGTTCGGCCGCTTCAGCAACGCATCGGTGGCGTCGGCTATCGGCGGCAGAAAGCGGTAGCGCTCCATGCGGGCCTTCGTGATGGTGACGGGGCCGGCCACCACGTCGAACTTGCCTGCCTGGAGGCCGGGAAGCACGCCCTCCCAGGGCAGGGCGACCCACTGGATCTTCAACCCCATGTCCTTCCCCAGGGCCTCGAACAGGTCGACGTTGAGCCCGACGTGCTGACCGGCGTCGATGAAGTCGAAGGGCGCGAAGGCGGTCTCGGTGCCGACCTTGAGCGTTCCTGTGGCCCGCACCCTGGCGAGCGCGTCGTCAGCGCGGGCGGTCCCCGAGGCGATGCCCAGGAGGGTCAGGCCGAACGCGGCCTTGAGGAACAGTCGCTTCGTCATTGCGGTCTCGCCCTTCGTTGGCTGCATTCAGGCTTAAGCTATGCAGGACGCATGCCGACGGGAGAGGCGCGGTCGCGCGAGTCTTGCATGCGGGATCGGTTCCACCGGAGAATCCCATGCCCCGCCCCGACCGCATGAAGCTCGGTACCTTTGTCTACACCTACGGCTTTCACCCGGCGAGCTGGATGCACCCGGGCAGCGATGTCGGCGCAGCGAACAGCTTTGCCCACATGCTGAACGTCGCACGCCTGTCCGAGGCGGCCAAGTTCGACTTCATGTTCATGGCGGATTCGCCCGCCGCCGCGGTCGGCGACCCGGAAGCGCTGGCCCGTCAGCCCAACAAGATGAACCGGTTCGAGCCGCTGACGCTGATCTCGGCGCTGGCCGTGGCGACGGAGCGGCTCGGCCTCGTGGCCACCGCCTCGACGAGTTATTACGAGCCCTACAACCTCGCCCGCATCTTCGCCTCGATCGACCACTTGAGCGGCGGCCGCGCCTGCTGGAACGTCGTCACCTCGGACCACGACGAGACCGGCTACAACTTCAACCGCCGCGGCCTCGATCCCCATGCGGTGCGCTACGCGCGGGCGCGCGAGTTCGTGGACGTGTGCTTCGGCCTGTGGGACAGCTTCGACGACGACGCGCTGCTGCTCGACCGGGAGCGAGGGATCTACCACGATCCCCGAAAGCTCCGCGCCCTCGACCACGTGGGCGAGCACTTCCAGGTACGCGGACCGCTCAACATCGCCAGCACCCCGCAGGGACGGCCCGTGATCGCCCAGGCGGGAGGATCGGAGGCGGGCATCGCGCTCGCGGCCGAGACCGCCGAGATCGTGTTCGGCCTCGCCTCCGACATCGGCAGGAGCCGCGTCTTCTATGCCACGCTGAAAGCCCGCATGGCCGCCTTCGGTCGCGACCCCGACGGGTTGAAGGTGATGCCCGGCGTCGTGGTCAACGTCGGCCGGACGCGGGCCGAGGCGCGCGCCAAGGTGGATTTCATGCTGGAGCGGCTGCACCCGGACGTCGGGCGGCTGATGCTGTCCGAGTTCCTGGAAGCTGACCTGCGCGGCGTCCCGCTCGACGCGCCCCTGCCGGAGGATCGCCTGCCGGCAGCCCCCAAGGGCTCGCGCGCGCTGTTCGAGGAGCTGACGGCCTTCGTGCGAAGCGGCCGTACCGTGGGCGAGCTGATCCGCCTCTACGCCGAGAAGCACACCGGCAACGGCATCACCGGCACGGCGGCGGACGTGGCCGACGTCATGGAGGAGTGGTTCGAAACGCGGGCCGCCGACGGCTTCATCCTGATGCTGCCGACGCTGCCGGCGTCGCTGCAGGACTTCACCGAGCTCGTCGTGCCGGAACTGCGCCGCCGCGGCCTGTTCCGGGACGAGTACGAGGGGATGACGCTGCGCGAGAACCTCGGGGTGCCGCGACCGCGAGGGCGGGCCGGGTGAGGATCCGCGGACGGGCGCATCGGGACCGGCCGGCCCTTACGAAGGCTGGATCACCACTCCGATGGCCTCCGCAGCCCCGTCGTGCGCGGCGATCTCCATCGTGCCCTCGAACAGGATCGCGTCGCCCGGTCCGAGCACGACGCCGCCGGCCAGAAGGCTGCCTTTCCGGCAGACCACCACAGCCGTGCCGCTTTCGGCGTCGAGCGTCGCCGGCCTGGCGACGTTCATCCGCCGCATGGAGTGGATGAACCGTCCCCGTCGCGTCATCACGTTGAGGTCCGTCACCCGGCCGCCGAGGAGGCGCCCCGTGCAGGGCGCATCGGCCGCGAAGCCGAAGGGTGGGGAGGCCGCCGTGAGGCGCACCGGCGCGTCTCCGCCGACCGCCAGTTCGAGGCCATCGCCGGTCAGCACCGCCAGCGTCCGGTCGACCTTCGGAAAATTCGAGAAAGGCCCGTCCGCCGCCACCAGCGCCATGCTGACGCGCCACTCGAAGGCGTCAAGGCCGGCACCGGGTGGGTGGACGGCGATCTCCATCGTCTCGCCACCGCCGTTCTTCCAAGGCGTGCGGCGGCCTTCCGCGGCCCGGACGATCCTCACAGGATGCCCGGCAGGTCGAGGCCCTGGGCACGCGCGCAGGCGAGCGCGTCGGGATACCCGGCATCTGCGTGACGCATCACGCCGGTGGCGGGATCGTTCCACAGCACGCGGCCGATGCGGGCCGCGGCCTCGGGCGTGCCGTCCGCGACGACGACCATGCCGGCGTGCTGCGAGAACCCCATGCCGACGCCGCCGCCGTGGTGCAGCGACACCCAGGTGGCGCCGGACGCGCAGTTGAGCAGCGCGTTGAGCAACGGCCAGTCCGACACAGCGTCCGAGCCGTCGCGCATGCCCTCGGTTTCGCGGTTGGGCGACGCGACCGAGCCGGAGTCGAGGTGGTCCCGCCCGATCACCACCGGGGCCTTCAGCTCGCCCCGCGCCACCATCTCGTTGAAGGCGAGGCCGAGCCGGTGGCGGTCGCCCAGGCCCACCCAGCAGATGCGCGCCGGCAAGCCCTGGAATCGGATTCGCGTCTGGGCCATGTCGAGCCAATGGTGGAGGTGAGCGTCGTCGGGCATCAGCTCCTTCACCTTGGCGTCCGTGCGGAAGATGTCCTCGGGGTCGCCCGACAGCGCACACCAGCGGAACGGCCCGACGCCGCGACAGAACAGCGGGCGGATGTAAGCCGGCACGAAGCCCGGGAACGCGAAGGCGTCGGCGACGCCCTCCTCCAGCGCCATCTGGCGGATGTTGTTGCCGTAATCGACGGTCGGCACGCCTTCGCGATGGAAATCCAGCATGGCGCGGACGTGGGTTGCCATGGAGCTCTTGGCGGCGGCCGTGACGCCCGCGGGATCGCGGGCGCGCCGGTCCTCCCACTCGGCCAGCGTCCAGCCCTGCGGCAGGTAGCCATTGACGGGGTCGTGCGCTGAAGTCTGGTCGGTGACGCAGTCGGGGCGGACCCCGCGCCGGTGAATGTCCGGGAACACGTCGGCGGCGTTGCCGAGCAGCGCGATCGATACCGGTTTCCGGTCCGCCTTGGCGCGATCCAGCATGGCCAGCGCCTCGTCGAGGCTGTCCGCCTGGACGTCCACGTATCCGGTGCGCAGCCGGGCCTCGATGCTGCTCGGCCGGCATTCCACCGCGAGGCAAGACGCGCCCGCCATGGTGGCGGCGAGCGTCTGGGCACCGCCCATGCCGCCGAGGCCCGCGGTGAGGATCCAGCGGCCGGCGAGCGAGCCGCCGTAGTGGCGCCGGCCCATCTCGACGAAGGTCTCGTAGGTGCCCTGAACGATGCCCTGGCTGCCGATGTAGATCCAGGAGCCGGCCGTCATCTGGCCGTACATCATCAGCCCGCGGCGGTCGAGCTCGTTGAAATGCTCCCAGGTGGCCCAGCGCGGCACGAGGTTGGAGTTGGCGATCAGCACGCGCGGCGCATCGGCGTGGGTGCGGAACACGCCGACAGGCTTGCCCGACTGCACCAAGAGCGTCTCGTCGCCGTCGAGCCGCTTCAGCGCGTGGACCATGCGGTCGAAGCTGTCCCAGTCGCGCGCCGCCCGGCCGATGCCGCCATAGACCACGAGCTCGCTCGGGCTTTCGGCCACTTCGGCGTCGAGGTTGTTCATCAGCATGCGCATGGGCGCCTCGGTCAGCCAGGAGCGGGCCGAGATTTCCGATCCGCGGGGGCTGCGGATGCTGCGGGAGTTGTCGAGGCGGGACATGGCACGTTCCTAACCGGCGCGGGCGAAGGCGAGGCAGTGGGACAGGATGCGAACGAGCGCGTCACGGGTCGGGGCCGCGACCTCCGGATCGTATGGCACCGGCCAATCGGCGCCGGACACCGGCCCCTCGGGCTCGCCCATGTAGCCCCTGCAGGCGAGTTCCATCTGGATCGCGTGGACGCCATCGGCCGGCCGGCCGAGGCGCCGCGTGATGAAGCCGCCGCGGAAACGGCCGTCGACCACGAAGCTCCGCCCGGTGGCGCGGCAGGCTTCCGCGACGCCGGTCGACAGCGCGGGGTCGCAACTCGCGCCGCCGTTCGTGCCGATGTTGAAGACCGGCAACCGGCCCTCGAACAGGCGGGGCACGACGGAGCGGATCGAATGGCAGTCGTAGACGACGACGCGGCCATGCCGCGCCTTCAGCCGCGCTGTTTCGGCGTCGAGCGCCGCGTGATAGGGGTCGAACCAGACGGCGCGGCGCTCCGCGATATCGGCGGCGTCCGGGGCTTGGCCGTCGCGGTACAGCGGCTCGCCGTCGAAGGTGGTGGTCGGGCACAGCTCCGTCGTGGCTTGGCCGGGGTAGAGCGACACGCCTGCGGGATCGCGGTTCACGTCGATCGCGGTCCGGGACACCGCGGTGCGAACGGTCGTGGCGCCGAGGTCGGCGGCGAATGCGTAGAGGCGGTCCACCCACCAGTCGGCATCCTTCCGCGCCCGCCAAGGCGAGACGAGCCGGGGCAGGAGCCGGGGCGGAAGGTCCGTCCCGGTGTGGGGAAGGCTGACGATCAGGGGCGCGTCGCCGCGGCGGACCGTGAGCCAGTCGGGGCAGGTCATGCAGGCTGATCCACGGTGGGGAGGGCGAGGCCGACGGCCACCGCGAGCGCGCCCGACGTCACCAGCGCGGTCGCCTCCACCATGTCGGGGGCGAAATGGCGGTCCTCGGCGAGGGCGGGGACACGGGCGCGCAGGAGGGCGCGGGCGCGTTCGAGCGGGGCGCTCGAGGCCAGCGGCGCGTGGAACTCGCAGCCCTGGGCCGCGGCCAGCAGCTCGATGCCCACCACGTCGGCGGCGTTGCTGGCCATGTCGAGCAGGCGCCGTGCGCCGTGCGTCGCCATGGACACGTGATCCTCCTGGTTGGCCGAGGTCGGGATGGAATCGACGCTGGCCGGATGGGCCCGCCCCTTGTTCTCCGCCACCAGCGCGGCGGCCGTCACCTGCGGGATCATGAAACCAGAGTTCAGCCCCGGCCGCGGCGTCAGGAACGCCGGCAGGCCCGACAACGCCGGGTCGACCAGCATGGCGACCCGGCGCTCCGCGATCGAGCCGATCTCGCAGATCGCCAGCGCGATGATGTCGGCCGCGAAGGCGACCGGCTCGGCGTGGAAGTTGCCGCCCGAGATCACCTCTCCCGCGTCGACGAACACCAACGGGTTGTCAGACACGCCGTTGGCCTCGACGTCGAGCGTCGCGGCGGCCTGGCGGAGGATGTCCAGGCAGGCCCCCATCACCTGAGGCTGGCAGCGCAGGCAATACGGGTCCTGGACACGGGGATCGTCGATCCGGTGCGAGTCCCGGATCGGCGAGCCCGCCATCAGGCCGCGCAGCGTTGCCGCCACCTCGTCTTGGCCGCGATGCCGACGCAGGGCGTGGATGCGGGGGTCGAAGGGGCCGTCCGAGCCCCGGGCGGCGTCGGTCGACAGCGCGCCGGTGACCAGTGCCGCCCGGAACACCCGCTCGGCCTCGAACAGCCCGGCCAGCGCCAGGGCGGTCGACACCTGCGTGCCGTTCAGCAGCGCCAGCCCCTCCTTGGGGCCGAGCACGACGGGGGCGAGCCCGGCTTCGGCCAGCGCGGCGCCGGCCTCCACGGTGCGGCCCTGCACCGTGAAGGCGCCGACGCCCATCAGGGCCGCCGTCATGTGGGCCAAGGGTGCCAAGTCCCCTGAAGCGCCGACCGAGCCCTTGCCCGGGATCACCGGCACGAGGCCGCGCCCGAGGCAGGCGTCGAGCAGGGCCAGCGTGTCCCAGCGCAGGCCCGATGCGCCCTGGCCGAGGCTCGCCACCTTCAGCGCCAGAACGAGCCGCACGACCGGAACCGGCAGCGGCGCCCCGACGCCCGCCGCATGCGACAGGACGATGTTGCGCTGGAGCGCGGCGAGGTCACCCGCCGCGATCCTCACGGAGCTCAACTTGCCGAAGCCGGTGTTGACCCCGTAGACGGGCTCGCCCCGTGCCACGATGGCGTCCACGACCCCGGCGGCGCGCTCGACGGCGGGGCGGCAGGCAGGGTCGAGGGTGGCGGCTCGGCCGAAATAGATGTCGCGCCACGCCGACAGCGGCACGGCGCCGGGTGCCAGGAGCAGGGGCGCGCTCATGCGGGGATCCCGTGCCGGATCCGGCGGTGCAGCGGGGCCGATCCCATCCGGCACACGAGCTCGGCCGGCCGCTCGACGTCCCAGACCGCGAGGTCGGCCCATTTGCCAGCTTCCAGAGTGCCGGTCTCGTGCAGGAGGCCGAGCGCCCGGGCGGCCTCGCGGGTGATGCCGGCGAGGCATTCGGCGACCGTCAGGCGGAACAGGGTCGCCGCCATGTTGGCGGCCATCAGGAGCGAGGTCATGGGCGAAGTGCCGGGGTTATAGTCGGTCGCCACCGCCATGCGGGTGCCGTGACGGCGAAAGGCTTCGACGGGCGGGCGATGCGTTTCGCGCAGGAAATAGCAGGCGCCGGGCAGCATCACCGCGACCGTGCCGGCGCGCGCCAGGGCGGCAGCGCCCGCGTCCGAGCAATGTTCGAGGTGGTCGGCCGACAGCGCCCCGTAGCCCGCCGCCAGCGCCGCACCGCCGAGGTCCGAGAGTTGGTCGGCGTGGAGCTTCACCGGCAGGCCGAGCCCCCTGGCGGCGTCGAACACGCGGGCGATCTGGCCCGGCGAGAAGGCGATGCCTTCGCAGAAGCCATCGACGGCGTCGACGAGCCCTTCCGACGCCAGGGCCGGCAGCATCGCGTCGGCCACGAGGCGGCTGTACGCGTCCTTGTCGCCGCGCGCTTCCGGCGGCAGCGCGTGCGCGCCGAGAAAGCTCGTGCGGATGCCGACGTTCCGGACCTTCCCGAGATGCCGTGCGGCGCGAAGCATGCGGGCCTCGGTGGCAAGGTCGAGCCCGTAGCCTGACTTCACCTCGACGGTGGTGACGCCCTCGGCGATGAGTCGGTCGAGCCGGGTCAGGGCACTGCGCAGAAGTTCTTCGTCGGTGGCAGCCCGCGTCGCTTTCACGGAGGACAGGATGCCGCCGCCCGCGCGGGCGATGTCCTCGTAGGCGACGCCCTCGAGGCGCATCTCGAACTCGTTCGAACGCTCACCGCCGTGGACCAGATGGGTGTGGCAATCGATCAGACCCGGCGTGACCAGCCGTCCCGCGCAGTCCACCGGCTCGGCGGCCGCCGCAGCCTCGGCCGGAAGATCGCGGGCCGGTCCCGCGAAGGCGATCCGGCCGTCGCGGACCAACACGGCGCCATCCGCCACGAGGCCGAGTCCGCCATCGTTCTCGGCCAGTGTCGCCAGCCGGGCGCGGCGGTAAAGGGTTGTGGAGGCCATGGCGCGATCTCCTCCGCGCCGCGGTCCGGCGACGGGTTCACGCTTGTATGAAGCTGTATAGACAAGCTACCGTCAAGCAGTCGCGGGCGCGGTCCGCTACGTTTCCGGCAGCGTGTCATGGGCCTCCTCCACTTCGAGCTTCTCCTGACGCCGTCTGGCTGGCGGCGCGACGTCAGCTTGACGATCGAAGGCGGACGCATCGCCGCGCTCCTGCCCGGTCGGGCATCGGGCGCGGAGTCCCACCGCATCGGCCTGCCGGGCCTGCCGAACCTCCATTCCCATGCGTTCCAGCGCGGCATGTCTGGCTTCAGCGAGATCCGCGGACCCGGCGCCGACAGCTTCTGGAGCTGGCGGGACACGATGTACCGCTTCGCCCTGGCCATGACGCCCGATGACGTCGAGGCCATCGCGGCACAGGCCTACGTTGAAATGCTGGAGACGGGGTTCACCCGCGTCGGGGAGTTCCATTACCTGCACCACGGCGTCGACGGGCGGCCCTACGCCGACCGCGCCGAGATGGCGGCCCGCATCGCCGCGGCCGCGGCCGCGACGGGGATCGGGCTGACGCTGCTGCCTGTCTTCTACGCCCGTTCGGGATTCGACGGTGCGCCGGCCAGGCCCGAGCAGCGACGGTTCGCATCCTCCCTCGACCTTTATGCCGACCTCGTCGCGGGCAGCGCCCGCATCGTCGAGGAGCTCGACGGCGCGACCTTCGGCGTCGCCCCCCACAGCCTGAGGGCGGTCTCGCCCGACGAGCTCCGCGCCGTCGCCGGAATGGCGGGTGGCCGACCTGTGCACATCCACGTCGCCGAGCAGGTGCGCGAGGTCGAGGAGAGCGTCGCCCGGCGCAGCGCGCGGCCGGTCGAGTGGTTGCTCGGCCACGCCGCCGTCGACGCGCGCTGGTGCCTCGTCCACGCCACCCACATGACGGTGGCCGAGACCGACGCCGTCGCGAGGAGCGGCGCCGTGGCGGGCCTGTGCCCCATCACGGAGGCGAACCTCGGCGACGGCATCTTCGACGCACCCCGCTTCCTGGCGGCCGGAGGGCGCTTCGGCGTCGGCACGGACTCCAACGTGTCGATCGATGCCGCGGGAGAGGTTCGTCAGCTCGAATATTCTCAACGCTTGGCGCTCCGCGCCCGCAACGTGCTGGCCGCGCCCGGCGGCTCGACCGGGGCCGCGCTCCATGCCGGCGCGCTCGCGGGCGGCAGCGCCGCGCTGGGCGAGGCCGTTTTCGGCGTGGAGGTCGGCGCGCCGGCCGACCTCGTGTCGCTCGATGCCGACCATCCGGCGGTCATCGGGCACGGGCCCGAAACCCTGCTCGACACGTGGGTGTTCGGCCCCAGCGTTGGGCTCGTCGACTGCGTGTGGACGCGCGGGGCGAAGCGCGTGGACGGCGGCCGGCATGTATCGCGCGGACCGCTGCGGGCCCGCTTCGCCGCCGCGATGGCGCGGCTCAGCGCGTGAACACCCACCAGGGCGCGCTGGCGGGAGCGAGGGACGTGCTTCCCGGTGCGGCTATCCCGCTCTACGCGCGCGTGAAGGCGTTGATCCTGCGCAACATCGGCGACGGCACCTGGCCGCGCGACCGGCGGCTCCCTTCCGAGCACGACCTCGTGGCGCTGACGGGAGCATCGCGCATGACGGTGCATCGCGCCCTGCGCGAGCTGACCCACGCCGGCGTTCTGCACCGCGTGCAGGGTGTCGGCACTTTCGTGGCGGCGCCCATGGCCCGATCGGGACTGATCGAGATCGAGGACATCGCGCAGGAAATCCGGCGCCGCGGTGCCGTCCACGGGTCCCGGGTGCTCCTGCTCGACCGCGTCGAGGCGCCGGGCGAGGTGATGTCCGCCTTCGGGGAACCGGGGTGCCGGCGGCCCTTCCATTCCGTCCTGGTGCACAGCGAGGACGGCACCCCGGTGCAGCACGAGGAGCGCTACGTTGATCCCGAACTCGCGCCGGACTACGGCCGGCAGGACTTTTCTGCCCGAACGCCCTTCGATTACCTGATCGAGGCCGTGCCGCTGACGGAATTCGAGCACGTCATCTCGGCCGTCGCGGCTTCCCCGGCCATCGCGGCGGCGCTCGACCTGCCCCAGGGGGCGCCCTGCCTCAGGCTGGATCGGCGCACCTGGAGTGGAGCGCGGATCGCGACCGTGAACCGCCTCACCTACGCGGGGGAGCGGTGCCGCCTCGCGACGCGGCGGGTGGTCTCGACGTCCTGAGCCGCGCCGTCCCGGCTGGCGGGGTGGAGCGCGATATCGTGCGGCACGAACAAGAACCGTCGCGCCACGTCGCCGTCGCCGTCGCAGATGAGCCCGCGTTTGGTCGCGACCAGCCGGTCCCGCACGGCCCGGTACAATCGCGGCAGCGCGTATCAGGGCACGAGCGGGCACTCGTGGTGGGGCGCGTGGAGGTTGCTGTGGAGGAACAGGAAGCCCAGCATGGGGGCGTTCTCCACGATCGCGGTGCGTTCGCCCACGCCCTCGGCGGCGCGGTGCTCGGCCACGTCGCTTCGCGACGACACCGTGTCGCTGTTCCGGCGGCGGCTCGACGCCGTGATGGCGCGCACCGCCGCGAGCCCCGCCGCCTTCGCGCGCTTGGCCGACCTCGGTCGCTCAACCCTGTCGCAACCGACGGGGGCGGAAACACGCGCCTGCCCCGCGCCGAAACGCTGGTGGCCATCGCCCGGGCCGCGCAGGTGTCGGTCGATTGGCTCCTGGGCCTGAGCGAGCGCGAGGAGGTCGGCGCCGAGATCTTCGACGCGATGCTGCAGATCGCGCCCTCCGACCCTCTGCCCGCCGACGACCCGGTTCATGGCGTGGCTGAACGAGGCGGGGGGCTACCGCATCCGCACAGTGCCGCTGCCCGATTTCATGAAGACCGAGGCCGCGCCGCGCCTCCACGGCGCGGCCATCGGGGCCGGCGCCGGGTGAGGCCGCACAGCGAGCGCCACGCCGCTGCGCGCCGCGGCGAAGCCGAACAGCTCCGCCCAGGTCGCGGCGGCACCGGGCGTCGCCGCATACATGTGGGCGTTGGCGGTGAGGGACGACGCCTCAGGCGTAACGCAGCCGCTGGCCGATCCCCAGCCGCCGCGCCTTTTCCAGCATGGCGTGGCCGAGCGCGATGTCGGACAGCGACAGGCCGCGGTGCCAGAACAGGATGGTCTCGTCGTCGCTCGCCCGGCCGGGCTTCAGCCCGGCGACGATCTGCCCGAGTTCGGCGTGCAGCGTTTCGGCGGTCAGCTTCCCGGCCTCGACGTGGGCGCGCAGGCTGCCGAACTTGCCGCCCTTGCACTGGCCCCAATCGTCGACCACCACCTTGGCCATGATGTCGGTCAATGACAGTTCCACGGCGCTCATGGTGCCGTAGGGCACAACCAGCGCCCCGGGCTTGATCCATTCCGTCCTGAGCAGCGGCTCGGGCGCGACGAGACGAGATGCCTCGACGACGATATCGGCCCCCTCGACGCAGGCGCGCCAGTCCTCCTTCGCCACGACGGGCTTGCCGAGGTCGCGGGCGAGGCGCGCCGCGAAGCCGTCGCGGCTCTCCGGCCGGCGGGAATGGACACGGATCTCGTCGAAGTCGAAGATCCGGTCCATCAGGCGGACGTTCCAGTAGGCCGTGCCCCGCGCGCCCACGTGGCCGAGCACCTTCGAGCCGTGCCGCGCGAGGTGCTTGGCCCCGATGGCCGTGACGGCCCCGGTGCGCATGTCGGTGATGCCGCTCGCGTCGAGGATGGCCCGGGGTACGCCGGTGCGGGGGTCGAAGAGCATGAGGAGCGCGAGTTCGGACGGAAGGCCCAAGGTGTAGTTGTCGATGAAATCGCCCACCACCTTCACGCCCGCCGCGTCCACCGGCTCGCGCAGGGCGCCGCGCAGCACGTTGAAATGGCCGCGCGACACGCCTGGCTCCAGGTGCACGCGGGGTTCGATCACGGCCTCGCCCCGGCCCTGGGTCGCGAGGCTCGACTCCACGGCGGCCAGGATCTCGTCGTCCGTCATGGCGAGGGCCTGGACATCCGGACGGTTCAGGAAATCGATGTAAATTTCGTCCATCACGCGTTCTCCCGGCCGGCGATCCAGCCCATGTCGTCGTGGAATGCATCGCGCATCGGGCGGGGTCGCCTGCCCGTCTCCGCCACGATGCGATCGACATCGTAAGGTCCCCACATGCCGCCGCGCGAGGGCGGGTCCTGCAGAATGTCGGCTCACGCTCTTCCGTGTCGTCGGTGGCGTCCAAGGCGCGGCGCGCTGCCGAGGGCATGCGTCGCCATAGGACGATGTAAAACGGTCTGCATGACACGCTCGACGTCGCGTTCGGAGACGACCTGTCCCCCCCGCGCGTAGGCCACGCCGCCCGAACCATTGCCATGGTGCGCCACGCTGCCGTCGACCCTGTCCGAACCGCCCCCGCTCCCGTCCAGCCGTAACTCAGCCTCGCTCGGCACCGTCATGGTACCTCAGAACCGTCGACCCGGGTTCAGGGCCCTGTCACGGAGCCGGGCCAATTTCACCCTGTCGCGAGCGCTCTCGGTCTCGAACTGGCCGAGGATGCCGACATCCCATGGCATCGCCCCACACGTCGAGGCGGTAAGCTCGACCGACGGCCGAGCGTCCGGGCGCTTGGAAGGCTGCAGCTCATCGGGGCGGGGTGAGTTGTGTGGGATCGCCCATGTGGCGCACGGCGTCGTCGCTGGGCATCGCTTTCTCTCCTCATGAGGAGCCGGGATCGCCAGGTTGGCGCGGTGCGGCACCTGCATGGAAAGCGGATAGCCGGTGTGCTGCACCGGTCGTCGTACCGTCGCGAACCAGCGCTCGTGGCCGCTTCGAGGCGGTGGCGCGACGCCGGACGAGCAAAGGGGCCGGGATGTTCTCCCGACCCCCCACCGACAGCCATCGCGGTCTCATCGCCGGCGCCAGTACATCCGTGGTCGCCGGGGTTGGATGGACGATGCCTGGATCACATTGCCTGGAGCTTGTCGGCTGACATCTTCCCCGACCGTTTGTCGGAGACGAGCTCGTAGGAAAGCTTCTGTCCCTCGGGCAGATCGCGCAACCCGGCCCGCTCGACAGCGCTGATGTGCACGAACACGTCCTGTCCGCCATCGTCGGGCTGGATGAAACCGAAGCCCTTTGTCGGGTTGAACCACTTCACGGTACCGGTCGCCATCGTCGTCATCTCGCGTTTCGTTGATCGACAACGGGCGGGGAGCACAGGCGTTCCACACCGGGCGGCGAGATCAGCACCGCCCATCCGAACGATCCCATAGGCTCCGAAGCGCAGCGCGTCTTCGTCGAGGCCAGGAACGGCGATGGCCCTCTTGGCTCCTCCACGATGGTCGGGTCACGCCCGACGGTGAACGAGAGCGCCGAGCACGTAGCCGGCCAGTGCGACGCCGAAGAGCAGGGGCCACGGACTCCTGGGCTGGCCATCGACGGTCGTCGCCGTCGGCTCGACGTCCTTTCTGCTCCCGCGCGCGGCGTTCTGCACCCGATGGGACACATCCTGAAACAGCTTCGGCTCACCTTGGGGGCCATACGGCGAACGGCCTGCGCGCGGGATGGGGGGCGGTGTCGGCATCTGTTGTCCTCCGTGTCGGGAAGCAATGGACCAAGGCCCGCTTGGTTCCTGACCCCGACTTCAGCACGGAGCTTGGAAAGATGCCGGCGGCGCTCACGCTGGGCACGGGCAAGGCGCCTCGGCCATCCCGAGCCGTCGGGGCGACCCGCTCGCGTGAAACGTGCCTGACCGGCACGACGCATCCAGCCGACCGAGCCCTCATGGTGAAGGCCTGCATCCATCCAAGCCGAGATGCCCTTCTCGGCTCTGGTCCGGCGATGTCGGGGTCGGTCGGGACCAGAAGAGGGCCGGGCCATTCGCCGCCGAAACGAGGGACATATCAACGGTCAGAGATCCTTGACCGACGGCAGGCGCGAACGCATGCCGCGTAACGCGACGGAGAGGCATCAGCACTTCCGTCGCTGAAGATCAGCCCAGGTCTTCATTTTTGGCCGAAGCCAAAGGTGGCAAAGACGTTGTCTTCTGATGAGAGACTGGCGCGCCCCGCAGGATTCGAACCTGCGACCCTCGGGTTCGAAGCCCGATACTCTATCCAGCTGAGCTAGGGGCGCTGGCGGTGCCAGCATGGCACGGATCGCGTCGCTGCGCCCGCCTTTTCTGCGGGCGCGGCGATCCGGGGTCGCCGAGGTCCGGGCGGCTTGGCTGACGAGGCCGGAGGCTTCGGGTCGAAAGCTGAGCGGGTTTTCAGCATGACACCGGCACCGGCACCGGCGCGGTCACGCGGCCGCCGGAACGTCGAGGTCGCGCCCAGGTGGACGGGGGAGGCCGCGCCCAGTGCCACCGGTCCTGCAGCGGGCCGGCGATGTCCACCGGCCGATCGTCGTGCTTCCTCGGCCCGTCCCGGGTCCCGGGCCGCCTGTCCGACGGATGCGACCTCGCGGAAGCAGGGCGCCGCGGCGTGACGCCCGCCGTCCCGCCCTACACCGAGCCCAGAGGGCGCCACGAGAGCAGGTCCTTCAAGCGGCGCTGCAGGCCTTCGCGGGTCGCCCGGTAGGCGCCGAGCCGTTGGTCGCGCGAGCCTTCCACCACCGTGGGGTCCGCGGTCGGCCAATAGCTGACGTCGACCGCCATGGCGCGGGTGTATTCGAGAGCGCGGTGGTGGGCTTCGGGCGACAGCGTGACGATCAGGTCGAAGTTGTCGTCCTCCAGGTCTTCGAAGCGGCGCGGCCGGTGGCGCGCGCTGTCGAGGCCGAGCTCGTCCATCACGGCGTCGACGAAGGGGTCGTGCGCGCCCGGCCGCACCCCCGCGGACTGGATGTAGACCGAGCGCCCGACGAGGCGCTTGGCCATGGTTTCCGCCATCACGGAGCGCACGGCGTTTTCCGAACAGGCGAACAGGATCGACTGGGGCTTCGCGCGGGGGGCGGCGCCGGGGGGGTCGGCTGGCGGAGAGCCTGGGGCCGGCGGGGGCGTCATCCCTTGTAGTGGAGGGCGGTCATCAGGGTGAACAGGCGGCGCAGCGTCCCCGGGTCGGCCTCCACCTTGCCGCGCAGCCGCTCGCCCAGCAGCGCCGCGCCCTCGTCGTGCAGCCCCCGCCGCCCCATGTCGATCGCCTCGATCAGGCTCGGCGAAGCGGTGCGGATCGCCCGATAGTAGGTGTCGCAGAGCATGAGGTAGTCCTTCAGCACGGAGCGGAAGGGCTGCAGCGACAGCAGGTGCGACATCAGCGGCGCCCCCGCCTCGTCGGCGACGGAGAAGACGAGCTTGCCTTCCTGCAGCCCGATGGCCAGGCGGTACGGTCCCCCGTCGGGCCCGGGCCCGTCGCGGCCGGAAAGCCCGAAGCTGTTCTCCTCCACGAGGTCGTAGATGGCGATGCGGCGTTCGTGTTCCTGGTCGGGGTTGCCGCGGCCGATCGACCCCTCGTCGAGGGTGACGGCGACGAGGCGTCGGCGCTCCCCGGCCACCGGCGTCAGCCCTTCAAGCGCATCGCGACCGAGCGGGCGTGGGCGTCGAGCCCTTCGGCTTCGCCGAGCGCCACCGCGGCCGGGCCCAGCGCCGCCAGCGCGGCCGCGTCGCATTTCAGCACCGAGGTCCGCTTCATGAAGTCGAGCACGCCGAGCCCCGACGCGAAGCGGGCCGAGCGCGCCGTCGGCAGCACGTGGTTCGAGCCGCCCACGTAGTCGCCGATGGCCTCGGGCGTGTGGGGGCCGAGGAAGATCGCGCCGGCGTCGCGGATGCGGCGCGCCAGGGCGTCGCCGTCCCGCGCGATGATCTCGAGGTGTTCGGGCGCGAGGCGGTCGACGAGAGGCACGGCGGCGTCGAGGTCGGGCACGAGCACGATGGCGCCGTAGTCGCGCCAGGAGGGTCCCGCGATGGCGCGGCGGGGCAGGGCGGCCAACTGGCGCTCGACCGCCGCCGCCACGGCGTCGGCGAGGTCCCCGCTGTCGGTGACGAGGATCGACTGCGCCACGGCGTCGTGTTCGGCCTGGGCGAGGAGGTCGGCGGCGACGTGCTCGGGGTCGGCCGACGAATCCGCCACCACGACGACCTCGGACGGGCCGGCGATCATGTCGATGCCGACCTGGCCGAACACGCGCCGCTTGGCGGCCGCCACATAGGCGTTGCCGGGGCCGACGATCTTGGACACCGGCGCGATGCTGTCGGTGCCGTAGGCCAGGGCCGCCACCGCCTGGGCACCGCCGACGCGGTAGATCTCGTCGACGCCGGCGAGTTCGGCCGCGACCAGCACCAGCGGGTTCAGCACGCCGTCGGGCGTCGGCACGACGATGACGACGCGCTCGCAGCCCGCCACCGTGGCCGGGATGGCGTTCATCAGCACGGACGACGGGTAGGCGGCGGTGCCGCCCGGCACGTAGAGGCCGACGGCGCGGATCGCCGTCCAGCGCCAGCCGAGCTCGACGCCGAGCGCGTCGGTCCAGAACTGGTCCGCGGGCTTCTGGCGCTCGTGGAAGGCGAGGATGCGGTCGCGCGCGAGCTTCAGGGCCTCGAAGGTGCGGTCCGGTACCGCGCCGCGGGCGGCTGCGATCTCGTCGCGCGTGACGCGCAGCCCGGACGCGCGCAGGTCGACCCGGTCGAAGCGCTGGGTGAGGTCGAACAGGGCGGCGTCGCCTCGCCCCCGCACGTCGGCGATGATGGCCCCGACCGCGTCGTCGACGTCCTGCGACACCTCCCGCTTGGCGGACAGGAGGGCGCGGAAGGCGTGTTCGAAGTCGCTCGAACGGGCGTCGAGCCGCGTATAGGTCTGCATGTCTCCTGCTTAGAACGTCGCCGCCCCGCGCTCAAGCGCGGCGGCGCCGTCCGGCGGGCCCGACGGCGGGCGAAGGGTGTCGCGCCCGCCGCATCCCGCGTGCCGTCAGGCCGGCGCCTTCAGCACCACGGTGGCGAGCGGCGGCAGCGTCAGCACCAGCGAGGCCGGCTGGCCGTGGGACCCGACCTCCTCGGTCGAGGTCCCGCCGCCGTTGCCGAGGTTGCCGCCCCCGAAGACCGCCGCGTCGGTGTTGAGCACTTCGCGCCAGTGGCCCGCCACGGGCACGCCGACCCGGTAGTCCTCGCGCGGCACCGGCGTCATGTTGCACAGCACCAGCAGGCGCTCGCTCCCGTCGCCGGTCTGGCGGAGGAACCCGTAGACCGAACGGTCCGCGTCGTCGCCCACCGCCCAGGCGAAGCCTTCCGGCAGGCTGTCGGTGGCGTGCAGGGCCGGCTCGGAGCAGTAGAGCCGGTTCAGGTCGCCGATGAGCAGCTGCACGCCCTTGTTCAAGGGGTTGTCGAGCAGGTCCCAGTGCAGCGACGTGTCGTGGTTCCATTCGGCCCACTGGGCGATCTCGTCGCCCATGAAGAGCAGCTTCTTGCCCGGGTGGGTCCACATGAAGGCGTAGTAGGCGCGCAGGTTGGCGAACTTCTGCCAGTCGTCGCCCGGCATCTTGCGGATCATGGAGCCCTTGCCGTGCACCACTTCATCGTGGCTCAGCGGCAGCATGAAATGCTCGGTGTAGGCGTAGACCATGCCGAAGGTCATGAGGTGGTGGTCGTAGCGGCGGAAGACCGGCTCCTTCTCCATGTACTTCAGGGTGTCGTGCATCCACCCCATGTTCCACTTCATGTCGAAGCCGAGCCCGCCCTGTTCCACGGGCGCGGTGACGCCCGGCCAGGCCGTCGATTCTTCGGCGATCACGAGCGCGCCGGGCTCGCGGCTGTGCACGACGCTGTTCAGGTGCTTGAAGAACTCGACCGATTCGAGGTTCTCGCGCCCGCCGAACTTGTTCGGCACCCATTCCCCGTGCTTGCGGCTGTAGTCGCGGTACAGCATCGACGCCACGGCATCCACGCGCAGCGCGTCGACGTGGTAGCGCTCCAGCCACTCGATCGCGCTGGCGATGACGAAGCCCTTCACCTCGTTGCGCCCGAGGTTGAAGATCAGCGTGTTCCAATCCTGGTGGAAGCCTTCGCGCGGGTCCGCATGCTCGTAGAGGGGCGTGCCGTCGAAGCGCGCCAGGCCCCACACGTCGGTGGGGAAATGCGCCGGCACCCAGTCGAGGATCACGCCGACGCCGCTCGCATGGCAGCGGTCGACGAAGTGGGCGAAATCTTCGGGCGAGCCGTAGCGGCCGGTGGGCGCGAAGAGCCCCAGCGTCTGGTAGCCCCAGGAGCCGCCGAACGGGTGCTCCATGATGGGCATGAGCTCGATGTGGGTGAAGCCCAGGCCCGACACGTAGGGGACGAGCCGGTCGGCCAGCTCCCGCCAGTTGAGGCTGCGGCCTTCCTCGGCGTTCCTGATCCAGGAGCCGGGGTGGACCTCGTAGACCGAGATGGGCGCGTCGAGCGCCTGCCGTTCGGCGCGCTGCGCCTTCCAGTCCCCGTCGGTCCAGGGGAACGGGTCGGAGCGGGCCACGATCGACGCCGTGGCGGGCGCGGCCTCGGAGGCGCGCGCCACGGGGTCGGCCTTCTGCGGCAGCAGCGCGCCGTCCGGCGCCACGATCTCGTACTTGTAGCGGGCCCCCGGACCGATGCCCGGCACGAACAGCTCCCACACCCCGGCCGCGCCGCGCAGCCGCATGGGATGGCGGCGGCCGTCCCAGCTGTCGAAGTCGCCCACCACCGACACGCGCCGGGCGTTGGGGGCCCACACGGCGAAGCGCACGCCCGTCACCCCCTCGACGCTCATCGCCTGGGCGCCGAGCGCGCGGCTCAGCTCGTAGTGCGTGCCCTGGCCGATGAGGTGCAGGTCGAGGTCCCCGAGCAGCAGCCCGAAGCTGTAGGGGTCGTCGACGTCCTGCACGGCGTCGGGCCAGCGCACCCGCAGCCGGTAGGGGCCGGACGACGGCACGGCGCCGGCGAAGAGCCCCGCGCCGTGCACGAGGTCGAGCGTGCCGATGCGGCTGTTGTCTTCCCGCGCCAACACGTCGACGCCGCGCGCGCCCGGCATGAAGGCGCGGATCACCCGCTCGCCGTCGACCCTGTGGTCGCCCAGGATGGCGAAGGGGTCCCCGTGCCGCCCTTCGACCAGTGCCGCGACGGCGTCGTGGCCGATCCCCGCCATGGCGTCCCTTTGAACCGTCACGCGCGCTCCTCCACACCGGTCAGGCGATCCACGATCGCCTTGAATCCGCCGAGCGGGATCGGCAGCCACTTCGGCCGGTTGGCCACCTCGTAGCCGATCTCGTAGGCGGCCTTCTCCAAAAGCATCAGATCGAGCAGCGGATCCGTGCCCGCGTCGACGGCCTCGTCCGGCTCGGTGCCCGACGCGGCGGCGCGGTAGTGGCGCAGGAACGCCTGCGCCGACTCGCGCCGGAAGGTGTCGAGCAGCGCTTCGCGGCGCTCGCGCACCGGCTGCGGCCCCGCGTCCTCCTCGATGCCAGACACGGCGGCGGCCGCGTAGTCGAGCGAGCGGAGCAGGCCCGCCACGTCGCGCAGCGGGCTCGCCTTGGCGCGGCGCTCATCGAGCGACTTCACCGGCTCGCCTTCGAAGTCGATGATGAAGGCGTCGGGCCCGCTCACCAGCACCTGCCCGAGGTGGAAGTCCCCGTGGACGCGGGTCATCACCGTCCCGCGGCCGGATTCCGAGAGCCGGTCGACGACCTCCAGGATCGCCTGGCGCCGGCCCAGGACCGTGTCGGCGAGGCCGCCCGCCTCGTCGTCGAGCAAGGGGCGGCGGGCCGCGAGGGCGTCGAGCGCGTGCGCGACCTCGCCGCCGATGGTGCGGCGCCACGCCCCGACGGCGTCGTCGCCCGCCGCCACGGGGGTGAAGGCCGGGTCGTCGCTCGGGGCCGCGAGGGCGCGGTGAAGCTCGCCCAGGCGGCGGCCGACCGTCCCCACGAAGGCGTCGAGCACCTGGTAGTCGGGGCTGGCGGCGCCGTCGGTCAGCGCGGCGTCCTCGACGGCGCGGCGCAGGTTGTCGAGCACCCAGGTCCAGGCGTCGCCCTGGTTGGCGATGACGCCCTGGACGATGGCGAGCGTGTTGGGCGTGCCGTCCGGGGCGACGCGCACCAGTTCGCCGATCAACGGCGCCGTGTTGGCGTAGCCGACGGCGGTGAGGTGGCGCGTCATCTCCGCCTCGGGGTGGATGCCCGGCACGACGCGGCGGATCAGCTTCACGATGGCGAGGCTGCCGAGGATGACCGACGAGTTCGACTGTTCCGAGGTCAGCCAGCGGATCTTCGCCTCGTCGATGCCCTCGAGGGCGTCGACGGCGCCGGTGGCGCGGGCCTGGATCTCGCTCCCGTCCGGCAGCGCCAGGGTGCCCCGCTCCTTCAGCGCGCGCAGCATGCCGCGGGGCAGGGCTTCGAGCGCGAAGGCGTCGGTGAGGTAGCCGACCTGCCGGCCGCGGCGCACGCGCGCCATGGCGGTCTGCTGGGCGAAGGCGGACAGGCCGGCCCCTTCCCAGGCGATGCCGGCCGGCATCTGGTAGCGGTCGACCCGGCCCGCGGTCTCGACCTCGACCTCGATGAGGAACACGTCCTGCAGCGTGGTCAGCGCCACCGCGTAGGCGAGGCGCGCGCCGGTGATGCGCTGGTCCTTGGCGGCGAACCAGCGGCGCCGCGGCAGGTACACCGGCAGCAGGTCGTTGAGGATGCGCGCCGTGTAGCGCTCGCTCAGCAGCTCCTTCAGGCTGTCTCGCACCACGAGCGTTTCGAACTCGGGGAGCTGCTCGCCGCCGGCCTGATGCCAGGACGGCGGCTTCTCGTCCCGCGACAGCGCCATCCAGTAGAAGCCGTAGGGCGGCAGCGTGAGCAGGTAGTTGAGCTTGCCGATCGGGGGGAAGGGCGAGGGGCCGCTGAGCTCGACCGGGACCCAGCCCTCGTAGTCGGCGAGGTCGAGCTCCACCGCCTGCGGGGTGCGGGACAGGTTGGCGACGCACAGGATCGTGTCGCCGTCGAACTCGCGCAGGTAGGCCATCACGCGGCGGTTGCCGGGATACAGGAAGCGCAGGGTGCCGCGGCCGAAGGCCTGGTGGTTGCGGCGCAGCGACAGCATGCGCCGCATCCAGTTCAGCAGCGAATGCGGGTCGCGCGCCTGGGCCTCCACGTTGACGGCCGAGAAGCCGTAGAGCGGGTCCATGATGGGCGGCAGCACCACGCTGGCCGGGTCTGCGCGGGAGAAGCCCCCGTTGCGGTCCTCCGTCCACTGCATCGGCGTGCGGACGCCGTCGCGGTCGCCGAGGTGGATGTTGTCGCCCATGCCGATCTCGTCGCCGTAATAGATCACGGGCGTGCCGGGCATGGACAGGAGGAGGCCGTTCATCAGCTCGATGCGGCGCCGGTCGCGCTGCAGCAGCGGCGCCAGCCGCCGGCGGATGCCGAGGTTGATGCGCGCCCGCTTGTCGGACGCGTAGGTGTTCCACAGGTAGTCGCGTTCCTCGTCGGTCACCATCTCGAGCGTCAGCTCGTCGTGGTTGCGCAGGAAGATCGCCCATTGCGCCTTGTCCGGGATCTCCGGGGTTTGGCGCATGATGTCGGTGATGGGGAAGCGGTCCTCCTTGGCGATGGCCATGTACATGCGCGGCATCAGCGGGAAGTGGAACGCCATGTGGCATTCGTCGCCGTCGCCGAAATACATCTGCGTGTCTTCGGGCCACATGTTGGCCTCGGCCAGCAGCATGCGGTCCGGGTAGGACGCGTCGAGGTCGGCGCGGATCTTCTTCAGGATGACGTGAGTCTCGGGCAGGTTCTCGTTCGAGGTGCCGTCCCGCTCGATCAGGTAGGGGATGGCGTCGAGGCGCAGCCCGTCGACGCCCATGTCGAGCCAGAAGTGCATGACGCGCAGCACCTCCTCCAGCACCTTCGGGTTGTCGAAGTTGAGGTCGGGCTGGTGGGAATAGAAGCGGTGCCAGAAGTACTGGCCCGCCACCGGATCCCAGGTCCAGTTCGACGTCTCGGTGTCGAGGAAGATGATGCGCGTTTCGGTGAACTTGTCGTCCGTGTCGGACCACACGTAGAGGTCGCGCTCCGGCGAGCCCTTCGGCGCATTGCGGGCCGCCTGGAACCAGGGGTGCTGGTCCGAGGTGTGGTTGATGACGAGCTCGGTGATGACGCGGATGCCGCGCGCATGCGCTTCCGCGACGAACTGCCGGAACTCGTCGAGCGAGCCGTAATCGGGGCTGACGTCCTCGTAGCCGGCGATGTCGTAGCCGTCGTCCCGCCGCGGGCTGGGGTAGAAGGGCAGCAGCCAGATGCAGGTGACGCCGAGGGTCGCCACGTAGTCGAGCTTGGCGTTCAGCCCCGCGAAATCGCCGATGCCGTCGTTGTTGGCATCGAAGAACGATTTCACGTGCAGCTGATAGATGACGGCGTCCTTGTACCAGAGCGGGTCATCCGACAGCGTGGATGCGGACAGCGTGGACTGGGGCTGAAGCGCCATGTTCAGAGGTCTCTCGTCGCGCTGAGGCGCCAGATGGAGAAGGGGAGTTCGGCGGGGTCGAGGCGGATGCGCTGGACCTTGCCGGTCCACGCAAAGTTCACGCCGCGCATCAGGTCCTCGACCGCGATCGTGCCGTCGTCGGGCAGGCCCCATTCCCACAGCGGCACCTCGATGTCGGCCTCCTGGGCCGCATAGGGGTCGAGGCTGACGGCGACGAGCAGGCAGTTGTCGCGCGCCGGCGTGGTCTTCTGGAACAGCAGGACGTTGTCGTTGTACGCCCCGCGGAAGGTGAGGCCGAGGTGGCTGTGCAGGGCCGGGTTGTCGCGGCGGATGCGGTTCAGCGCGGCGATCTCGCCCACGATGTTGCCGGGCCGGTCGTGGTCCCAGGCGGTGAGCTGGTACTTCTCGCTGTCGGCATATTCCTTCCGCTTCGCGTCCGGGCGGCCTTCGCAGAGTTCGAACCCGTTGTACACGCCCCACAGGCCCGACAGCGTCGCCGCCAAGGCGGCGCGGATCAGGAACGCGGAGCGCGGCGCGTTCTGCAGGAAGTCCGGGTTGATGTCGTGCGTGTTGACGAAGAAGTGCGGGCGGAAGAAGTCCTTCGGCGCCTGGGTGGTCAGCTCCGTCAGGTACTCCGTCATCTCGTATTTGGTGTTGCGCCACGTGAAGTAGGTGTAGCTTTGCGAGAAGCCGATCTTGGCCAGCTTGTACATCACCTTCGGCTTGGTGAAGGCTTCCGACAGGAACACCACGTCGGGGTGCAGGCGGCGGATGTCGGCGATGGCCCATTCCCAGAAGGGGAAAGGCTTGGTGTGGGGGTTGTCGACGCGGAACAGCTTCACGCCCTGCTCGACCCACAGCAGCATCATGTCGCGCAGCTCGATCCACAGCGACGGCATGGCACCGGGCGCGAAGAAGTCGACGTTGACGATGTCCTCGTATTTCTTCGGGGGGTTCTCGGCATAGCGGATGGTGCCGTCCGGCCGCCAGTTGAACCAGTCCGGGTGGTCCTTCAGCCAGGGATGGTCGGGCGAAGCCTGGATGGCGATGTCGAGCGCCAGCTCCAGCCCGTGGTCCGCGGCGGCCTTCACCAGCCGGCGGAAGCTTTCGAAGTCGCCGAGCTCGGGATGGATGGCGGAATGGCCGCCTTCCGCGGCGCCGATCGCGTAGGGGCTGCCGGGATCGTCCGGGCCGGCCGTCAGGGTGTTGTTGCGGCCCTTGCGGTTGGTGCGGCCGATGGGGTGGATCGGCGTGAAATACAGCACGTCGAACCCCATGGCGCGCACGCGGGGCAGGGTTTCGATGACGTCGTCGAAGGTGCCGTGGCGCAGGGGATCGCCGCTCTGGGAGCGCGGGAAGATGGAATACCAGCTCGCGAAGCCCGCGCCCGTGCGCTCGGCGTCGACCGGGATCTCGGCCGAGGTCAGCTTGAAGGGGCGCGGGTCGGCGGCCATCATGGCGGCCTCCGTGTCGGGCGCCATCAGGATGGCGAGGCGGGTGGCGTCGTCGGCTCCGAGCAGGCGCTCCGCGATCGGCTTCAGCCGCGCCGCGGCCTCGCCCTCCGCCGAGGCCAGCGTGCGCTCGACGAGGCGGCGCCCTTCCTCGAGCTCCAGCGGCACGGCGAGGCCGGCCGCGTGCTTGGCTTCCACCTCGTGGTGGAACATGGCGAAGTCGTCGCGCCAGGTTTCGACGGCGTAGACGTGGCGCCCGAGGCGCTCCAGCGGCAGGTCGGCCGCCCAGCGGTCGTTGCCGAGCGGCACCATGCGGCGCTCGCGCCAGCCGTCCTCGTCGGCGGCGCGCCAGCGCAGCGCCACGGCGATGCGGTCGTGCCCTTCCGCGAAGGCGTCCGCCTCGACGCGCACGACCTCGCCGACGATGCGCTTGACGGGGTAGCGGCCGCCGTCGACCGAAGGCGCGATGGCCTCGATGGCCAGGCGCGGCGCCGCCATGGCGGTTTCCACGGTGAAGCGCAGCGAGTCGAGCGGCGGCACGATGGCGCTGCCGGCCCGGCCGTCGAGCACCCGCACGGCCGCAGGGGCGAGGCTCGCCGCCGTGTCGGCGTTGAGGTTCGGCCCCGACCCGATGGCGTCGCGGAACGGCAGGAAGCGCCCGACCTCGGGCGACAGCGCGCCGCCCGCCAGCGTCGACACGCGGTCGAGCGACGGGTTGACGAGCACGAGCCGCGCCGACGTGGCGCGGCGCAGGTCGCTGGCGTCGATGCGCAGCACGCCCGTCGGGCTTCCGGCCGCGGCCCCGATGAGCCGCAGGGCGCCGCCGGCGAAGCGGCCGCCTTCGCGCTTCACGAAGGCGTTGGCGGCGCGCACCGTTTCGGACAGCTGGAGGCGCGGGGCGGCCCGCAGGGCCGCGTAGGTTTCGCGCACGCCGCCGGTGGGGGCGACGCGCTCGCGGGCGCCGAACTCCAGGCCCATGGGCACCAGGATGCCGTCGCCCAGCGTCGCCGCGACCGACAGCGCACGCTCGACGGTGCGCTGCGCGACCTCGTCGGTGATCAGGGCCCGGGGCAGGCGGTCCCCGAAGGGTGCCTCGGGGAAGGCGATGACGGTGCCCAGCGCGTTCAGCCGCGCCTGCTCGTCGAGCGGCCAGGACGCGCGGCAGTCCCACCAGCGCAGGGACGAGAAGGCGCCGTCGAAGCGGCCGGGCGCGAGGGCCGCGACGGCCGGCGCGGACAGGCCGGGCGTCCAGGCGAGCATGCGGGCGCCGGGCCGGGCGCGGCGCACCGCGTCGCCGACCTCGGCCCACAGGGCGGCGGGGACGCGGTCGGGCGCGAGGCAGCGGAAGCCGGACACGCCGGCCTCGGCCAGCGACGCCGCATGGGCGACGAGCGCTTCGGCGAAGCGGGCGCGCACGGCCTCGTCGCCGAAGGGCACGGGGGCGGCGCCGCGGTCCTCCGGGGCCACGCGGGGGTCGAGCGGGTCGGCCAGCGGTGCGGCGAGGCCGAGGTCGCGGTCCAGCGGGGAGCCCCCGGCGACGCGGTCGGCCACGAGGTCCACCGCGAGGGCGAGGCCGCGGGCGCGGCAAAGCTTGGCCAGCGCCGCCACCGCATCCGCGACCGTGTCGGCGGCGGGCAGGGCCGGATGGGGGCGGGACCAGTCGGCGGGCAGCAGGGCGTTGCCGGTGGGGCCGGGCGCGCCGGGGGGCGAGATCATCAGGCTGTCGAAGCCCATGCCGGCGCAGCCGTCGAGCACGGTGGCCCATTCCGCCGGGCCCGACACCATGGACAGCGGCACGTAGTAGATCCGCGGCGGGGACGTCCGCCCCGCTTCGGGGGCCGCGGCGTCACCATCGACGGGCGTGGGGGACGCGAACTGTCCCGGCGGCGTCGCTTGCATCATCGATGACGTCCTCACGCGAATCCTCGTGCCGCGGCCCGTCCGGGGCCGTGCTGTCACTGAACCATGCCCGGAAAGCTTTGTTCCCGCATCGCCGCGGCGCGTCAGGCCGGGGGGGCGACGCCGTCCGCCGCCGCGCGTCCCGCCCGGCTTCCGGGCGTCGCCCCGTACCCCATGCCGCGCATGCGGGCGATCACGCGCTCCATCTCGTCGTCGGGGAGGACGGGCGGCTCGCCCAGAGCCAGCGCCTGCAGGTAGAGCCGCGCCAGCGCTTCGACCTCGACGGCCAGCGCCAAAGCGGAGGCCGGCGTGGCCCCGAGCGCGATCATGCCGTGCTGGCCCAGCAGGCAGGCGCGGCGGCCTTCCAGCGCCCGCACGGCATGGTCGGACAGCTCCTGCGTGCCGAAGGTGGCATAGGGCGCGCAGCGGATCGTCGTGCCGCCCGCCACCGCCACCATGTAGTGGAAGCTCGGGATGGTGCGGTGGTGGCAGGCCAGCGTCGTCGCGAAGGTGGAATGGCAATGCAGCACGCAGTCGACGTCCGTCCGGAGGCGGAGGATGTCGGCGTGGAAACGCCATTCGGAGGAGGGGCGTCCGGCACCCGGGCAGGCCCCGTCGAACCCCATCGGCACGAGGTCGCCGGGCTCCATGGCGTCGTAGGGCAGGGACGTCGGGGTGACGAGGAAGCCGTCGCCGGT
The DNA here is from genome assembly GCF_004137685.1 of Lichenibacterium minor. Lineage (GTDB taxonomy): Bacteria > Pseudomonadota > Alphaproteobacteria > Rhizobiales > Beijerinckiaceae > Lichenihabitans > Lichenihabitans minor. Next base: position 65,624 of record NZ_QYBB01000025.1, read on the forward strand.
CCGCACCGACAGGTTGCCGGACGTGCCCTGGTTCAGCCCCGAAGCGTTCATGCGGCGGCAGGCGTCCACCATGGCGCGCCGCGTCGCGAGCCCGTCCGCCGCGGCCCGCTGGGTTTCGGCGGGCCCGCCGTCGGGCGGGAGCGGGCGGCGGGGCGTGGCGTCCGGCGGGGTGTCGTCCATGGCGCCGTGGTGGCACGGGCGGCGCGCGGCCGTCCAGCGGCATCGGGCTTCGCGCGGCGATGAAACCGGCTCTGCGGCTCGGCATTAACGCATGTTAATGATGGCCGTCCCGCTCGGGCGACCCGCCGTTCCCCGAGGGGTCGCCCATGCCGCGCTACAAGTTCCACGTCTACGACGGCCGCAGCGACGTGAGGCCCGACGAGGAGGAGCTGCCCGACGCCGACGCGGCCCGCCGCGAGGGCATCCGCCGCGCCGGCGCGACCCTCGTGCTCGACGCCCAGATCCTCCGGCCCGACACGGAATGGCGGCTCGAGGTGAAGGACGAGCGCGGCCTCGTGCTCTACCGGATGGACTTCTCCATCACGGCCTCGTCGGCCGTGGCGCGCTGAGCGCCGAGGTAGGGCCCGCACGGGCGAGGTCGGCCATCGCGTCGCCCATGGCGGGGTCGATCCAGCGCGTCGACCAGTCGGCCGACGCCGCGATGGGCCCGCAGCGGCAATGGCGGTCGTCCGTCCAGCCCGGGTAGTCCATGGCGGGATACACGCAGCAGCCCGCCACGGGCACGCCCGCCGCCCGCGCCGCCGCCACCTCGCCGGCGACGCCGCGCAGCCAGCCCGGCCCATCCGCTCCCTCGGCGCCCGTTTCGGTGACGACGATCGGCCGGCCGTAGCGGGCGTGGGTTTCCGCGAGGATGTCGCGCAGCGGCCGGTAGCCCGGCGCGCCGGGCGCGAGCCCCGGCCCTTCGTGGACCCATTGGTTGTCGGCGTAGAAGTTGATCCCCACCACGTCGAGGAGGTCGGCGGATCCGCCGAGGTCGGGGTCGCGCCGGCCCGCGATCATGTCCCAGGCTTCGAACATCGACAGCCGGTGCCGGTCGGCCACGGTCCGGTCGGCGTCGTGCTTCGGGGCGATGTGGATGGCGGGGTCGGCGTGGACCAGCCGGGCGCGGGGATCGACTTCGCGCAGCGCCCGGGACGCTTCCACGCTCAAGCGGACGAGCTGCCGCTTCCAGTCCCCCCCGCGCCCCCGCGCACAGGGCACGAAATGGCCCCGGTCGCCGCCCGCGAAGGCCCAATAGCTGATCTCGTTGACGGGGCACCACAGGGGCACCCCGTCGCTTTCGCCGCGCAGCAGCCCGGCCGCGGCGCGCGCGAAGGCGGCGAAGCGGCCCGGCAGGGCGGGGGACCACGGGTCGAGCCCGTCGGGGAGGCCGAAGTGGCACAGATCCCAGATCACCTCGACGCCGGCGGCCGCGGCGGCCCGGACCACCGGCAGCGCGCTCGACCAATCGTAGCGGCCGGGCTGCCGCTCGATCAGGTGCCACCGGAACGCGTCGCGCGCCGTCAGCACGCCGAGGCCGGCGAGCAGGCGGTAGTCGGCGGCCGCCTCGGCGGCGTGCCGGCTCCGCCCCACGACGTCGACGCGGCGGCCGGTGTCGAGCACCATGGTGGCGCCCTCGAAGCCCGCCATGGCGAAGGAGCGCAGGCGCAGTCCCTCGCCGTCCCCCGTCGCCGCCACCCGTCGCTCCATGCGCCCATCCCGTCCGCCGCCCGCCGTGGGCGTGGGGCGAACGCCGCGCCGGCGCCGCGGTTCGCGCGCCGCCCGCCGGGCCCGGGGCGGCGACGGGACGCACCCGCCCCCTGTCGGCGGCGGAACGGACCCTATATCCCACCGCGCCGAGGGCGCAGGCGAAGGGGACGGACCCGATGATCACAAGCCGATCCGTGATGGTGGTCGAGGACGACCCGATCCTGCGCATCGACGCCGTGATGCTGTTCGAGGAAGCGGGCCTCGACGTGGTCGAGATGGAAAGCGCCGACGACGCCCTCGCCTACCTGTTCGAGCGCGCCCACGACCTCGCCGCGATCTTCACGGACGTCCAGTTCCCCGGCGAAGCGGACGGCTTCGACCTCGCCGGCGCCGTGGCGACCCACTGGCCCCACATCGCCGTGCTGGTCACCTCCGGCCGCGCGCTGCCGCCCGGCGACCTGCCGCCCTCCGTCCGGTTCGTCGAGAAGCCGTGGCGCCCGCTCGACGTGCTGACGGCGATGCAGACCGCCGTCACGCTCCATTGACGGCGCCCCGGGCCGCCTTCGACGGCCGGCGCGCCGTCGCCCCGCAGCGCGGCGTGCCCCTCGTGGCGGTGGACGCCAACGCGCTCGATCGGACCGGCTCCCCCCGCGACGCGCTGGTGGACGCCTTCCGCGCCGAGGTGGCGGCGGGCCGCGTGAGGCTGTTCGTCCCGTCCGGCGTGCTGGCGGAGATGCGCGACCCCGGCGCGCCCGCGGCCGTGCGGGACGCCGCCCTGGACCTGCCGCCGCCCCCGCGCGCCGCCCCCTTGACGGCGCGCCAGCACATCGACCGCATCCGCGTGCGGGCGATCATGCGCGGCGACGGCCGGCCGGGCAAGCACGACGCCGACGCGGCCCACCTGTCGGAAGCCGCCGAAGCCGGCTGCGACGCCTTCCTGACGCGCGACGGCAAGATCCTGCGCAAGCGCGACGTGCTGCTCCAGGCCCTCCCGTCGGGCCCGCGCATCGCCACGCTCGACGACTTCCTGTCCGGCCTCGCGCCGGACCGCGCGGGCCCGCGTTGACGCTCCGACGCGCTGCCTGAATGGCCCCTTCGCCCACCGTCGCGACGGCCCCTTCCGGGGCGGGCCGGCGTGAGCTATGATGTTTCCGTTTCGTTCCGCCATCGCCGCGCCATGACGCTCCCGAGTTCACCGCCCGCCCCGCACCGCCCCGCCGTCGAGGGCGCGTTCGCGCCGCGCAAGATCATCCACGTCGACATGGACGCCTTCTACGCGTCGGTCGAGCAGCGCGACGACCCGGCTCTGCGCGGGCGGCCCGTGGCGGTGGGGGGCTCGCGCCAGCGCGGCGTCGTGGCGGCGGCGAGCTACGAGGCGCGGCGCTTCGGCGTCCGCTCGGCCATGTCGTCCATGGCGGCGCTGCGGCGCTGCCCCGAGCTCGTCTTCGTGCGGCCCCGCTTCGAGGCCTACAAGGCGATATCGCAGCAGATCCGTTCGATCTTCGCCGACCACACGGCGCTGATCGAGCCCTTGTCGCTCGACGAGGCCTACCTCGACGTGACGGCGGCGGCCGGCTCGGCCACCGGCATCGCTGCGGCCATCCGGGCCCGCATCCTCGCCGACACGGGGCTCACCGCTTCGGCGGGGGTGAGCTACAACAAGTTCCTGGCGAAGCTCGCCTCGGACCACCGCAAGCCCGACGGCCTGACCGTGATCGCGCCGGGCCGGGGCGAAGCCTTCGTGGAAGGGCTCGACATCGCGCGGTTCCACGGCGTCGGTCCCGTGACGGCGGCCCGCATGAAGGACCTCGGGATCGCCACCGGGGCCGACCTCCGGGCGCGATCGTCCGAGGAGCTCGACGCGCTGTTCGGCAAGGCGGGCCGCTATTATTACTGGGCGGCGCGGGGCGTCGACCACCGCCCGGTGCGGCCGGACCGCGTCCGGCGGTCGAGCGGCTCGGAGCACACCTTCGCCGAAGACCTGACCACCGAAACCGAACTGATCGCCGGGCTCGCCCCGGCGGTGGCCGCCGTGTGGCGCCACTGCGAAGCTTCGGGCACCCTGGGCCGCACCGTGACGCTGAAGGTGAAATACGCCGATTTCCGGCAGATCACCCGCAGCCGCACCGGGGCCGAACCCGTGGCGAGCCGCGACGCGCTCGACGCCATCGGCCGTGACCTCGTGCGCGGCGTGATGCCGTTGCGGGCCGGCGTGCGGCTGATCGGCCTCGCCCTGTCGGGCTTCTCCGCCGAAGCCGCCACGGACCGCCAACTCGCGCTGGCGCTGTGACGCGCCCCGGCCATCGGCGGGACTTGCGCATCGGCGCCGGCTGTGGCACATCACCTCCGCGACGGGGACAGCGTCCCATACCGTCCAACGCTGCCGTAGCTCAGTGGTAGAGCACTCCATTGGTAATGGAGAGGTCGAGAGTTCAATCCTCTCTGGCAGCACCATCTATCCCATTTAAATCATTTTGATTTTCCCCCTGACGAGTTGCGGCTGACGCCGGGCTTTTCGGCATCGGACGCACGCGGGCAGCACCGTCCGAACCTCGATTTTCGGGCGTTTGATCGAGCGGCGTCGGTCGTGACAAGCCTTTCGTGCTCGACTTTATCCACAGCGCCGACGCCAGACCCGCCTTTCCCGTTAACCCGTCCGCACTAGAACATAACAGGAACAAGCGGAGGGCGTCATGGGCTGCTCGATCGGGGATGTGGTGTGGCTGCGGCGGGACTCGCGGCTCGTCGAGCTGCGGGGCCGCGTGGGCACCAACGTCGGCAGGGTCGGCGACGCCTGGGCCGACGACGACGGCGAGCATATCAGCGTCGTCTACGAGGACGAGCAGGTCCTCGCCGTCGACGTCCCGCCGGCCGAGTTCACGATCGGGCGCGCGGCCGCCTCGATGGTCGTCGCCCTTCGAAACGCGGCTTGCCCTGGCACGATCGCCTCGCCGCTCTAGCTCCGAGCTGGGCACGGGGGGCGCAGATGTCGGATTTCACGCTGGCGGTCGGGACGCACGATCCGCACGGGTTCTCGGCCCAGGGCGAGGCCGAGGCCATCGTCTATGCGGTCGGCTACATCGAGGCGCGGCACGCCGGCGAGCTCACCGATCGGCCCCAGGAGGTCGTGACCCTGATGGGGAGGAACGGCCTCGTCACACGCCCGAGTGAGCGTATCGACGAGTTCGTGAAACGCGTCCCGGGCGAGCACCCCGGTATCGACCCGAGCCGGTTCCAGCCGGGCGACGCGAACACACCGGACTGCAACGGGGACTGATTGGCAGCTCTAGCTTCGCTATCATCGCTGAGTAGGATATAGACCGGATATCGTCCTCCAGGTTGCCGCCGCCGATGAACGATCCCGACCTGTGCCAGGATCTCTCAGGGATGCACGTCCTCGTCGTCGAGGACGAAGCACTCCTGGCCGATGTCATGGCCGACGAGCTCGAGGCCTTTGGCATCGTGCCGCTCGGCCCGTGTCCGAGCGTGGCGAGCGCCATGGAAGCCATCCGCGACAGCGCGCGCCTGGACGGCGCCCTGCTCAATGTCCAGCTCCGGGGTGAGCTGTCGTTCCCGATCGCCGACGAGCTCCGACTGCGCGGCATCCCTTTCGTGTTCGTGACGGGCAACGATCCGGCCGTCACCGAGAGCTATCCCGAGGCGCCGGTCCACTCGAAGCCGGCCGAGATCGCAGACGTCCTCGCGAGCTTGGCAGCCCTGATCCGCGAGCGTCGGGAACCGTCTGCGGCGAGTCCCGCCTGAGCCACAGTGAGCCGAAATTACTCATTTGATCGGAACTATTAACTTTTGGAAACGTCGATGGCATAAGGCTGTCTGCGAGCGGCCGATCCAAGATAGGCGAAACGCGCCATGCCCCTGCAACCTGTCGACGTCCCGGCCCGG